>NZ_QNVT01000048.1 GCF_003385515.1 Chryseobacterium pennae
TGAGATAAATCTTTTTCATTCCCGTGTTGTTTTTGAGTTTAATGATTAGTTTTCAAATTTTCGCAAATTTAACTTTTTTTAACACAAAAATATCACGTTAGTATGATTTAATATAAGTTTTCAATATCAGATTAATTATCATATTCTAATTATACAAATCTAGCATAGCACGGCGACAGAACTTGACGCATTAGAAATAAAAAAGGGCCAGCTCCGAAGAGCCAACCCTCAAAACATTAACTGTTTATTGATTGAATTATGATGTTTCTTTATTTCCAGCCTCCACCCAGACTTTTATATATATCTACTAATGTGCTCAGCTGTTTTTCTTTTGCTTCTATAAGCTCCATTTTGGCATCAAGAGCATCTCTTTGGTTCAAAAGAACTTCAAGATAATCTGCTCTGGAGTTTCTGAATAACTGGTTCGCAATATCAATCGATTGATCCAGGGCTTTTGTTTCCTGAGATTTCAACTGATAATACTGGTCTATATTTTTAACTTTCGACATCAGATTAGCCACATCCAGATAAGCATTCAAAATAGTTTTATCATATTCATATAATGCCTGTACCTGTCTAGCATCTGCGGTCTGAAAGTTCGCTTTGATTGCACTTTTATTAATGAGTGGCCCCGCCAGCTCGCCTACAAGATTATAAGCAATAGACTCAGGCATTTTTACCAGATAAGATGGCTTAAATGCTTCCAATCCTAAGGTTGCAGAAATCTCCAGTGATGGGTAGAATTCTTTTCTCGCTGCTTCTACATCCAGTTTGGAAGCCTTCAATTCTAATTCAGCCCGCTTGATATCAGGACGATTGGCCAGCAATTGTGACGGGATTCCCGTATAAACCGTTGGCGGAATGGTTGACATAAAGTTTTCCTTCGTTCTGACAATCGGCTGCGGATATCTTCCCAACAGGGCATTGATCTCATTCTCTTTCTCAGTAATTTGCTGACGGATGGTATATTCTGAAGCTTTGGATTTTGCCAATTCTGCTTCAAATTTCTTCACCGCCAATTCTGTTGCAGCAGCAGCTTCTTTCTGAATCTTGGAAATTTCCAATGCTCTTTGCTGAAGCTTGATATACTGTTGAATAATATCCAATTGATTATCCAGAGCCAGCAACTCATAATAATTATCAGCAACTTCCTCTATAAGATTAGACAGAACAAAGTTTTTCCCTTCCACTGTAGAAAGATAATGAGCCACTGCGGATTCCTTTTCTGTTCTCAGTTTCTTCCAGATATCAATTTCCCAATTGGCCATTAAACCCCCTTCAAAATTTCCAAGAGGATCCGGCATTTCTCTACCCGGTTCTATTTCTGTAGTGGCATCTCCGGCTCCTTCACTCGTATATCGGCCCGCTTTTTTCAATCCGGCTCCTATTCCTGCAGAAACAGTAGGACTTAGTTTCCCTTTTTTAGCTAAAACTCCACTCTTGGCAATTTCAATTTCCTGAAGGGTAATCATCAGCTCCTGATTGTTCTTTAAAGCAGTTTCAATAAGGCTTACCAGGTTCGGGTCAGTAAAAAACTGTCTCCACGGAGTCGTTCCACTGTTATTATTCCCATCTTCCTGCTCTTCCTGATTGAAGTTTTGAGGAATATTTGTTTTTACCTCGTCTTTTATAACCGTCGCCATTGGCGCCTTACAACTTGCTAACACAAGAGATAAGGCAATGGCTGTTATAATATTTTTAGTCTTCGAATTTTCCATCGTGTTCATAAGGTTCTGTTTGTTCTGTTAAAGGATTCTCTTCCTCATATCTTGCCAGTCTTGATTTTTCAGCAATAGTTCCGAAAATGTAATACAACCCCGGAATAATCATTAATCCGAAAACAGTTCCTATCAACATTCCTCCTGCTGCTGCCGTTCCAATTGTACGGTTACCAATAGCTCCCGGACCCGTTGCAATTACCAATGGAATTAACCCTGCAATAAAGGCAAATGAGGTCATTAGAATCGGACGGAAACGAATAGCAGCACCTTCAATAGCAGCTTTTGCCACCGGAATGCCTTCTTCAGCTTTCTTCTGTACTGCAAATTCCACAATCAAAACGGCATTCTTACCTAAAAGCCCGATAAGCATTACCATAGCTACCTGAGCATAGATATTGTTCTCCAATCCTAATAATTTTAAACATAAAAATGCTCCAAAAATACCTGTAGGAAGGGATAAAATCACCGGTAACGGAAGAATAAAACTTTCATATTGTGCAGCAAGGATCAGGTATACAAATCCTAAACACACAAGAAATATAAATATCGCTTCATTCCCACGGCTTACTTCATCTTTCGAAATCCCCGCCCAGTCGATACCAAAACCTCTGGGAAGTGTCTTATCCGCAACTTCCTGAATCGCTTTAATGGCCTGTCCGCTACTGTATCCAGGTGCCGGAGTTCCGCTCACCTCTGCAGAATTGTACATATTATGTCTTGTAATCTCAGACAGTCCATATACTTTTTCAAGGTGCATAAAGTCTGAATAAGGTACCATCTGATCCCTATCATTCTTCACATACAGTTTTAAAAGATCCGTTGGAAGGGCACGATATTGAGGTCCTGCCTGAACAATAACCTTGTATGGCCTGTCAAAACGGATAAAGCTGGTCTCATAGTTTGAACCGATAAGCGTCGACAGGTTATCCATCGCTTTTGCAATGGTGACTCCTTTCTGTTCAGCAAGGTCATTATCCACGCGAAGCATATACTGAGGAAAACTCGCAGAATAGAATGTAAATGCAGATCCCAGTTCCGGACGTTTCTTCAGTTCCTTAACAAAATCATTGCTCACCTGCTCCATTTTATGATAATCACCACTTCCCGCCTTATCCAGCAAACGAAGTTCAAAACCTCCTGCGGCACCATAACCTGGAATAGAAGGTGGCTGGAAGAATTCAATATCGGCTCCCGGAATATTTTTAGCTTTTTCTTCAAGCTTTTCAATGATTTCTGCGGCAGATTCTTTACGTTCTTCCCAACTTTTAAGATTGATAAGACAGGTTCCCGAGTTGGACCCCGTACCTTCCGTTAATATCTCATACCCTGCCAGTGAAGAAACAGATTTTACTCCGTCCACATCTTCAGATTCTTTCAGCAGCTCTCTGGCAATCTGATTGGTTCTTTCCAGAGTAGATCCCGGAGGCGTCTGGATAATCGCATAAATCATCCCCTGATCTTCAGCCGGAATAAATCCGGAAGGAAGAGAATTACTCAGGAAGAATGTACAGGCACAAAACGCCAATAGCAATGGCAATGTGATTCCTTTTTTGGTAACAGTCTTCTTCAGCATTCCTTCATATTTCCCAGCCCCTTTTGTAAACAGGTTATTGAATTTATCAAGGAAAACAGTAATCGGTGTCTTCTTTTTAGCTTTTCCGTGGTTATTTCTCAGGATTAAAGCACATAATGCCGGCGTCAAAGTCAAAGCCACCACTCCCGATAAAATAATGGACGATGCCATGGTAATTGAGAACTGACGGTAAAATACCCCAACCGGCCCGGACATAAATGCAATCGGAATAAATACAGACGCCATTACCAGGGTAATTGCGATAATCGCTCCGCTGATCTCATGCATGGCTTCTTCCGTAGCTTTTAAAGGGGAAAGGTTTTTCTCCTCCATCTTGGCATGCACTGCTTCAATTACAACAATAGCATCATCAACTACAACCCCGATTGCCATTACGAGGGCAAAGAGTGAGATCATATTCAGTGTGATACCAAATGCGGACATCACGGCAAAGGTTCCTACCAATGAAACCGGAACCGCCAATGCCGGAATTAAGGTTGAACGCCAGTCTCCAAGGAAAAGAAATACCACAATGGCAACCAGTATAAAAGCTTCAAATAAAGTATGGATTACTTTTTCCATGGAAGCATCCAGGAATCTTGAAACATCATAGCTGATATCATAATGCATTCCCTTAGGAAAAGTATTTTTTTCCAGGTCTGCCATTAAAGTTTTTACATTTTTAATAACATCACTGGCATTGGATCCATAAGACTGCTTTACCGTAATGGCTGCAGAAGGTTTTCCATTCAAAGTGGAATAAATATCATACATCGAGCTTCCGAATTCAATATCGGCAACATCTTTTAACCTGATGGATTCACCATCCGGTTTTGCTCTTAAGATGATATTTCCATAATCTTTTTCATTATTAAAACGACCAGGATATTTTAGTACATATTCAAATGACTGTGAACGTTTTCCTGAACTTTCTCCTGTTTTTCCTGGAGAGGCTTCCAGACTCTGTTCGTTCAGTGATTCCATCACTTCATCTGCTGAAATGTTATAGGCCGTTAACCTATCCGGCTTAAGCCAGATACGCATTGCATATTCACGGGTACCCAAAATGTCGGCAAAACCTACACCGCTTACCCTTCTCAATTCAGACATTACATTAATATCTGCATAGTTGAACAGGAATTTCTGATCGGCTTTAGGATCGTCACTGTACAGGTTAATATACATCAACATGTTTGGTTCTTCACGGGTAATTTTCACCCCTTCACGAACGACCAGAGGAGGTAATTTATTCACTACGGAAGATACACGGTTTTGAACGTTTACTGCTGCAACGTTAGGATCTGTTCCCAGATCAAATACGATCTGAATGGAAGCTTCCCCATCATTTCCGGCATCTGAGGTCATATATTTCATGCCCGGTACCCCATTCAATCCTCTCTCTAATGGGATAACAACAGATTTAATCAATAATTCGTTGTTGGCTCCGGGATATTCTGCGGTAATATTTACTTTAGGGGGAGAAATGGAGGGAAACTGCGTCACCGGAAGCTTTACCAATGACAGTATTCCCATAAACACAATAATCAATGAGATTACGATAGACAGAACGGGTCTGCGGATGAATTTCTTAAACATACTACTTCACTTTAGAGACCACTACTCTGCTTTTAATTTCAATGACTGAAGAACCTTTTTAGGGTCCTGGAATTTTGTTTTTACTTTCTGATCATCCTTCACTTTCTGAACACCTTCCAAAAGAATCTGATCTCCTTTTGAAATTCCTGAACTTACTACATATAGATCCGGAAGTTCATAGGCAACTTTAATATTTCTGGATTTTGCTGTCCCGTTTTTATCAACAACAAATACATATTTCTGATCCTGGATTTCATAAGTAGCTTTCTGAGGAATAATAAGTGCATTATGAACCGGCATGGTCATCTGTACTTTTCCGGTTTCTCCGTTTCTCAGAAGTTTATCAGGGTTAGGAAACTTGGCCCGGAACGCAATATTTCCGGTTTCATTGTCAAATTCTCCTTCAATAGTCTGGATTTCGCCTTTTTGTGAATACGTTTCTCCATTTGCTGTAATCAGGGATACCTGGTTACTTCCTCTGTCTGCAGCGTGAGTCTGATAACTCAGATATTCCGGCTCAGAAACATTGAAATAAGTATAGATACTTGTATTATCTGATAATGAAGTCAACAAATCACCTTCATCCACCAGACTTCCCAGCTTTAAAGGAATTCTGTTGATGATCCCTGAGAACGGAGCTTTAATATCAGTAAAAGATAAATGAATCTGTGCCAGTTTCATTTCTGCATTGGCTGCATCCAGCTTTGCTTTAGCCATTGCTTTCTCGTTTTTAGAAACGATATTGTTTCCTGCTAATGTACTGGCGTTTTTCAGTTCAATAGAAGCCTGTTCTACTTCCGCCTTTGCTTTTAATAATTCTGCCTGATAAAGCTTAGGCATAATACGGAACAGGGTTTGCCCTGCCTGTACATACTGCCCTTCATCGACAAAAATCTTTTCAAGGAATCCTTTTTCCTGAGCCCGAACTTCAATGTTCTTTACAGACTGGATCTGAGCTACATATTCCTTATTAATTACAGTGTCCATCACTACCGGAGATGTTACCGGATAAGTGGTTACTTCTTCTTTCTCCTCTTTTTTCTTATTGCAGCTTACAGCCAGTAAAAGGACACTAAGTGCAATACCTGAGGCAACTCTTTTTATCATAATTCTAGAGTTTTATAAATCGTTAATGTTTTGAATAGAAATAAAATGGCAATAGAGGATGGTACGATGTGATGATTACCAGCATACACAACGCAAAGTATTCCTACCTGAAAACAGACAGAAATTCATTGGAAAAAAATGAAATTTTAAATTCTAATGGAGCGGATCAGAATAAACTTTTTGGTGGTAAGCCCCCAAATGAAACCGTGAATATCCGGTTTAAACTGTTTATTGTTCTTTAATCCAAAAATATAGATTAAACTGAAAACTCCGGCGAAAATAACAATGGCCTGAAATACATCAGACAGCTGAAAATCATTTTCGGCAAGTTCTAAAGTTGAATTATCCACAGTATCGGCCATCTGCTGTACTGACAGCTTTTCATACGTCTGATTCAGTCGGTTGGCTCTTTTAGGCAAATGATGAGAAACATGACCGGAATAGTCATTTCTGAGCGTTTTAACATTCAATCTGCTTTCTACTACAAAGAGCAGAAAAAGACCGGTTAAAAAATATACTATAAAATTTCTCATTTTGAAGTGGCAAATGTACATTTAGATTATCATATCTTCATATAGATTAACAAAATTTAACGCTCCTTTAAATAACCTGAATTTGAAATCCCATCGAATATTAAACACTATGAAATACAGACTTTTATAAATTATTAAAATCCCTTATCAATACGATAATATCTCGAGGTTCTTTCTTTTTCAATGGGCTTGTATCCTGTTTTTCGATATTTTATTCTGAACAATGTTACTATCCGGAAAAAATATTCATCTGAAAAACTAAACTTTATCATGATTTCAAATTATTAACATAAGCGTATTGTTATTCTCTTATTTTTGAATTATTTTTTCCGGAAATTTAAACTACAAATGAACAACGAAAAAACTACCCTCTATCCTATTGAAAATAAATCGGTTAAAAAATCGCCTTCACCACTTTCAATCACAAATTTCTTACTCTAAATAATCAGTTTTGTTTCACTGAAAAAATATTTTGAAAAGAATGGGAAAAAACCAATCAATCAAAATATAATGTTATTTTATGTAAAATTAACATATAATTATCGAAAATATTTGTAATTTTATATAGCATTAACACCATAATTCATGAAACACTTTAAAATCACTTATCATTATGAAAAAATTATTAACAGCACTTCTTTTTGGATTGGCGGTTCTTTCCCAAACAGCGTGTAAACATCCCGGAAAAGATGCTGAAACCATTACCGCTGCTACTCCTGAAAATACAGATGACATTTCAAAAGATGTATATGTTGACAGCTATGGAGAAAAAATAGAAGTAACGATAAACCGTACTAAAAATATAGCAACAGTACATTTAAACGGCAAAACTTATGACCTTAAAAAAAGTGAGGCTTTGCCAGACTATACAGCTTCCAACGAGGAGTATCAATACTCTGAAATTAAGGGAAATATCACTTTTTTAAAGAAGAATGTAGATATGGTACTTTTCCATCTTAAACAGACAAAAAAAGAATCAGGTCCTGCAAAAATGGCATCGTATTAGCTTATGTACAAACAGAAAAATTAAAATTTAAAATTTATGAAAAGCTTGTATTACTATTTATCTGCTCTTTTCCTGGCTGTATTTCTTGTTTCTTGTCAGACACAGACTGCACAGAAACCTGCTACAGATATTACAGGAAAAAAATGGAAATTAACAGAGCTTAACGGTCAGCCGATTGCATTAAAGAATCCAAAGAACAATCCTTATTTCAAACTTGATATGAACGGAATGAAATATGAAGGTCATGCAGGATGCAACGGACTGGGAGGAACTTTTGAGATCAAACAGGATGCTATGAGAATCAAATTCAATCAGGGAATGTCTACAATGATGGCTTGTGAAGATCTTGATATCGAAAATCAGTTTACAAAGGCAATACTTGCTGCTGACAACTATTCTGTTAACGGAAACACGCTGACTTTAAACAAAGCGAGAATGGCTCCTTTAGCCAAATTCGTTCTTGAATAAGAAAAAAATAATTAGATTTAATATAAAAAGACGTCCTTGTATTGGGACGTCTTTTTTACTTTTTGTTATATATCGTGTAGCAAATCAAAAGGCTTATATTTACCAGGACTGCAAAAGAATTTGATACAATGATAGGAAGCTCATCCTTCATAAAACCATACCAAACCCATAAAGACAATCCGGAAATAAGTACCAAAAGCATCAGCAGAGAAATATCCTCCACATTTTTTTCCCTGATCACTTTTATAAGCTGTGGAATCATAGATATGGAAGTAAGTACTCCTGCAATAATTCCTAGTAGGTTTTCATTCATAGATTGTCTGATTTTAGATTATATCTGATAATTATCTGAATCTCTCTGATGAAACTTCTTCATGCAATGGAATCCCTTCTTCCATAAAACGAAACAGATCTCTTGAGAAATAACAGCCATTTAAAATCCCTCTTGCTCCCAACCCATTGAATACATAAAGATTATGATGGATTTCGTGTCTTCCAATAATTGGTCTCCTGTCCTTAACCGTCGGCCTGAATCCAAAATTGACTTCTTTTACTTCAAAATCAAAAGGATAAAATTCAGACAGCCCATTAATTAGCTGATTCACCGCTGATTCATCAATGTGATGATGAAGCTGCTCACGATCATAGGTCCCACCATAGAAATAAAGTCCGTTACCGGTTGGGAAAAGGAAGTGTTTCTTTTTAATGGTTATATTTTCAGGGATCGGCTGAGAAAGCTCAACTTTAATATGATGCCCTTTATTGGGAACCACAGCAATTTCTGAAAAGTAAGGGTTATCTTTCACTCCCATTCCTTCACAGAAAATTATATTTTTAAATTTAAAATCTTTGTAAGAGGATTCTGATGGGCTCAGTTTAGTATATTCAAATTTTTCACTGATGAGAAAACCTTTTTTTTCAAAATAACCGAATAAACCCGTGAAAAATCCATTAACATTTAATCTGGCAGACTGATTCACCTTTCCTGTGAGAAAATCGTTTTTTACCACATCTAAAGACTCAAATTTTTCATCCAAAAATTTAGATAATTCTTCATTTCCAAATTTTTTAAGCCAAAGCTTCTGCTCATTTTCATCATGAAAAATTCTGTGAATAGGTGCATTGATAAGATAGTTTTCTCCTGTATACGACTCTATTTCTTTCAGGCTACTCTTTAAAAAATCAATCTGTTCCTGAGCTTTCCAGAATGTGGTAAACTTTTTAAGAACGACCGGATTGATAATTCCTGCGGAAACCTGTGAAGCACTTTTTCTTCCCTCGGAAAAGATCACAAAGGATTTATTGTTTTTAATCAGCTGATGAGCTAAAAAGAGTCCGGCATATCCATCTCCTACAATAATATAATCTACATTTCTCATAATAAAAAAACCTGAGTAAAAATACTCAGGTTTTGTATAAATATCAAGTGAAATTTAGTAATTCCACATATCATTTTCCATTTCCAGGATCTGCAACTTGATTCTGTCGCTTTCATCCAACTGATCATCAGCATCTTTAGGGATATAATCTTTAATAGTACCATCTCCTAAACCGCTTGAAGATTTATAGATAATTGAAGAGAATCTTCTTGCATTGATGATATCATCGAAAGAAAGGTCAGCAGACGAATTTTTTCTGTTAAAAACATAATTGTTTGCTAAAATATCTCTTGCATTCGGATAGAAAATCCAGAATAGGTCAATAAGTTCGTCATTGCTTGCAATAGGCTTACCGTCTGGTCCTATAACTCCCTGTACTGCTGGATCTGGTCCCATAGCTGCAATACCAAGAGGTCTGTATTTCATCTGTCCGTCTCTCTTATCTACGAACCACATCCCCATAATTTTAAGAACTTTTACTTTATCGGTAGTCGTCTTAAATACATCGGTATATTCTTTTTTCTCCTGTTCAGTCAATTGTCTCCCTGAATTTAAGATATCGATGGCAGCGTCATTGATTCTAACGTTCTCCAATCTTTTCTGTATTCCTTCAGGTGAAAGTTTTACAGTAAAGTTTTCGTCATCATACACCTGCTCAATTTTACCAGTTAAAGCTGCATCTAACAGTAACTGATATAGGGATCTTGTAGGGGTGGAAAGAAGACCATCCGGGTTATCATAGTAAAATGGCTGATTGATTTTATCATTCATATCGATGATTTCCCAAACAAACATACTCTTAAGGATATCTTTATCTTCTACAAATCCATATTCAAGAGGCTTTACTGTTTTATCAATAATAGTATCACCAACTTTTTGTTTGTTCTCCGCTCTCATCTGTCTAAACTCTTCTGGAGAAGAAGCGTTCAGAATAGTCTGGGAAAATGCAAATCCCGAAACTAATACTAAAAGGGTGCTAATATATTTTTTCATAATAAATTACAATTTTAGTCCTATTGAACATTAATAATTATAGGAGTAATGTTTTTAATCTGTTGTCCTTCCAATCCTTGAGCTGTTGCTTTAATATCGAAGATCGATACAACGTCTCCCGTTCTCAGATTTTTTATCAATCCTGCTGCATCACTTAATGTATTTCCGTGGATCAATAGTGCAGCTCTACCAGGTACTCTTACCATGAATTGCGTTACGTTGAACGAAACCGGGAAGTCGAAGTCAGGAATAGCAGCCTGTACAGATTGGTTCGGAATAGAAGTTGCCGGCATCGACAATACATTCTGTCCTCTCATCTGACCTTGCGGTGGCGGAACATTCTTGATTCTATATTCAAATACCTGAGACACTGATTTTCCGTTAGGGTCTACTCCAGATAATGTCAATTTCACTGTAGTACCTGTTGAAGGTTTTACAATCCATTTACCAGGGCCTGTATTTCTTACAGTAGCTCCCGGAGCTGATAATGAAAGTTTAGAGTTATCTGCACCTAAGATAGATCCTGATACAGGGTTCTCCAATCCTCTATACATTACATTCATTTTATCAGCAGAAAGTAATAATCCTTTTTCAAGTTTTACTTCTCTAGGTCCAGCAATTACGTTATAAGTATGCGTCCAAGGGAAAGTTTGCGCTTTACCTGTAGCATCTGTTAATGTAATTACTCCACCTAATTTATGTTCACCAATGCCATTACCAGAGATAGGAATAATACCTTTTCCATTCTCGAATTTACTTACATTAGAGATACTGATTTTGTTACTATTAGAATAATTTCCTAACATTACTTTTACTTCAGCTTGTTTACCTGCCTGGATATCAACCGGACCTGCAACAATTGCTTCATAGCTTGTAAATTTGATACTAGCATCTACTTTTTCCTGAAGCATTAATGCTAATGCATCAGATTGTACATTTCTGGCATCATTTTGGATAATTTCCAAATTAGATATAGCAGCAATTAGTGGCTGATGATAGAATTTATTTTGGAACCAAGTCTTATCATTCGGAGATTTTCCTTTAGGATATTCCGCGATAAGAGATTTGTTCGCCCTATCTACTAAATCTTTAAGCTGGTCATTATTACCAAAAGTAGTATTAATATAATTTCTTACATCATCAATTTTAGCTTTTAGATCTAATGCATTTTTTGATGGTGCATTTTCGTCTCCTTCCTTAAAGAAATATTCCGTAGTAGCTTCATTGTTATTTAATGCAGCAAAGTTTTCACTTACGTCAATATCTTTTCCAGTTTTAGGATCTTTATCATGAAATTCAGATTGTTTCTTTAATAGATCTTTGATTTTTTGAGCATGTTCTACCAATGCATCAATCTTACCTTTCAAAGTTTTATAATCTTGCCAAGGTTTTGAATACGTATCCGGAACCTGTTGTGCTTTAGCTTCCAGTGTTTTTTCAAAAATCTTTTCGTTCTTTCTCTCAGTTAAAGTTCTGGTTTCATTTAATGCTCTGGTAGAGTCATAATATGATCTGATGATTTCTGCATCGATGTTTAGGGCCATCATCGCGATGAACACCAGATACATCAGGTTGATCATCTTCTGACGAGGGGTCTGTTTTCCTTGTGCCATTCTCTTTTCTTTGTTTTTTGATTAAATAGTTTAAGTTCAGAAATGGTTAGGAATTAAGACTTCATAGCAGTTAACATACCACCATAAACTCTATTTAAGTTATTAAGATTAGAGGTTAAACCTTGTAGCTCTTGGTTGAATTTTTCAGAATGTTCAACAGATTTCTGCATGTCAGAAACATATTTAGTAGCAAATTCTGCTTGTTTCTTACCGCTTTCCAACTGCATCGCATATAATGCATTCATACTTTCCATATGCTGAGCAGCCTTGTTCAACTGATCGTTATATTTATGAGTAGAAGCAGAAACGTCAACAGTTTGGTTGATTTGATCTACAGAACTTGAAAATTTATCGATACCTGTTCTTAGTCTTTCGAATAATTGAACATCTAATCTTGCATCTTCAAGCATTTTATCCAATTTCGTAGAAAGAGAATTTTCTAGTTCAGCAAATTGGTTACCTGTATTTCTGGTTGTTACATTTGAGTGTAATGGGTTTGGGTGAGCATGTTTATCTAATAATTCAGGATAAACATTTTCCCAAGCATAAGACTCTTCAGTTTTTGGAGGGTCGAAAGCGAAGATAATAAAGATAATCGCTTCTGTAATAAGCCCTACAGTAAGTGCTATATTACCGTTAATTGGTCCCAGTGTAATGTGAGTAATTTTAAGCCAAGCTCCAAGAATTACAATTGCAGCACCGAATGAATAGAAGAAATTCATCCAAGCATCTTTCGTCTTAAACATATTGAGTTAGTTTTTTTAATGTTAAATAAAATTGTATTGAAAAATAATTGTTTTGGTTGATTATCTGTTAACTCTTCTTGGCTTAACAGCTGCTTCAGGAATGTCCTGTACAGTTCTAAATCCGATATAACTTCTTGCTGAATCTTTTCTTTCCCAATCTCTTGCACCCGTCATTAACGCATATCCTATATCTTTCCAAGATCCACCTCTTACAGATTTCTTAGTATCCTTTTTATCTTTAGTAGAAGGATTTAATGTAGAAGAGAATCCATATGAAGAGTTGTTATATGCAGATTCTGTCCATTCAGAAACATTTCCAGCCATATCAAATAACCCAAATCCATTTTTCTTAAATTTCTTAACTGGAGCTGTATATGTATAAGTACCTTTTTTCTCGTCTTCCATATAATTACCTCTCTTAGGTTTAAAGTTTGCTAAATAGCAACCTCTGTCGTCCATTAAATATGGACCTCCCCAAGGGTAAGTGGCATTTTGCATGCCTCCTCTTGCAGCATATTCCCATTCGATCTCTGTTGGAAGACGGAACTGCAATGGTCTTTGTTTTTTTCTTTTTAAACTTTCGTTGTAATCAGTTTTCAATTTAGATCTGAAGTTACAGTAAGCTCTTGCCTGATCCCAGGTAACCCCTACTACAGGGTAGTTTTTATAAGCTTTGTGCCAGAAATACTGTTCAAATAATGGCTCATTGTAAGCAAAGTGGAAATCTTTTACCCAAACCGTAGTATCGGGATAGATCGCGATACTTTGGCTTTTCAGGTAATTGGCTCCTCTTTCGTTATCTGCAAGTGCAGCATCCATATCTCCCCAACGGTAAGTATACTTCAGCTTACTAACATCTAAAATTCTTTCGTTTCCAATTCTTGAAGAAGCAGGCAGATACATAGACTCTAAAACTTCTGCGTATTCTACATCCGGGTATTTTGAAGTACTCCAGTGTAAAGGAATTTTCCAGTCTAATCTTTTGCTTGCATCATAGGTACCCTCTTCGCGGCCACCCTGCCCTTCCATATATTCTTGATAAGGTGTTAAATTTTCTTCTTTTTTAGCAAGGTATGCATAATCTCCTATGCTTGCCCCTCTACCTCCGCCTTCGTCACCACCTTCTCCGGCAGCTTCAGCGAGTAGAGTTCTTGCAATAGAATCTCTTACATAGTTGATAAATACCCTGTATTCTGCATTGGTAGTTTCTGCTTCATCCATGAAGAAAGAAGAAACAGTAACTGTCTTCAATGATGCTTTTTCAGGTGTATTTGTTGGATCCTGGTCTGCTAAACCAGCAACAAATGAACCTGCAGGAATTGCAACCATTCCGTATGGTCGTTCCGCAACAAATGATTTCGTTTTTTCTCTTGGTATCAATTCTCCTTTTGTTCCTGGCTTCCCTACAGAAGAGCTGCCACCACCTGAACAAGATACCGATGCTACCGACGCAGACAATAATAAAAGAAATATCCTTTTCATGTTAATTTTTATAATTAAGCCGTAAATATATAATTTTTTTAAGAAACTTTTAAGATTTTTTTTGAAATAACGGAAGAAATCTAAATTTATTTTATTTACAACTAATTTTTATTCCACAGTTACAGATTTTGCCAAATTTCTTGGCTGATCTACGTTTGCTCCTCTATATACTGCGATGTAATAAGCAAGCAACTGTAACGGTACTGATGCTATAATTGGAGAGAAACATTCTGAGGTTTCAGGAATTTCGATAACATAATCTGCCATCTCACTAACCTGACGGTCACCTTTGTTAACAACAGCTATAACTTTTCCTTTTCTGGCTTTGATTTCCTGAACATTGCTTACAATTTTATCATAATGCCCTTTCTTAGGAGCTATAATAACAATTGGCATATTCTCATCAATCAAGGCAATTGGACCATGCTTCATTTCTGCAGCCGGATAACCTTCTGCGTGGATATAAGAAATTTCCTTTAATTTCAAAGCTCCTTCCAATGCAGCAGGATAGTTATATCCTCTTCCTAAATAAAGGAAGTTTGTTGCTTTCACAAAGTTTTTAGCTATATCCTGAGTAAGTTCATGAGTGGCACTTAATACTTCCTCAACTTTCTTAGGAATCGCTTCAAGCTCAGCAATTAAGCTCATAAATTCTGCATTGCCAAGATTTCCATTATGCTTTCCTAATTTGAAAGCAATTAGAGTAAGAATGGTAAGCTGAGCAGTAAATGCTTTTGTAGAAGCCACCCCAATTTCAGGACCTGCGTGAGTATATGAACCTGCATCTGTAATTCTTGCAATAGAAGAATCTACTACGTTACAGATTCCATATATAAATGCACCTCTTTCTTTTGCCAGTTTTAAAGCAGCCATTGTATCAGCTGTTTCTCCTGACTGAGAAATGGCAATCACAACATCTTTATCCGTAATGATTGGGTTTCTGTATCTGAATTCTGAAGCATATTCTACTTCTACCGGAATTCTGGCATATTCTTCAATAAGGTATTCTCCGATAAGACCTGCATGCCATGAAGTTCCACAAGCGATGATAATAATCCTGTTTGCATTTTTGAACTTTTCTACATGATCCCAGATCCCTGCCATTTTGATAACTCCTTCCTCTACAATAAGTCTTCCTCTCATCGTATCATGAATAGACTTAGGCTGTTCAAAGATTTCTTTCAGCATGAAGTGCTCATATCCACCTTTCTCAATCTGTTCTAAACTTAATTTAAGTTCCTGAATTTCAGGTTCAATTTTAGAATTATCATTAATCGTTCTGATATCTACCCCATTTTCTAAGGAAATGGTTGCCATGTGACCTTCTTCAAGGTAGATAGCTTCTTTTGTAAATTCTACAAAAGGAGAAGCATCTGATGCAATAAAGTATTCTTTTTCACCAATTCCAATCGCTAACGGAGAACCTAATCTACCTACAACCAATACTCCAGGATGATCTTCATGAAGTACTGTGATTGCATATGCTCCATATACTTCATTCAAAGCATATCTCACCGCTGTAGGGAAATCAATTTCAGGATTAAGATCCATAAAGTACTGGATTAAATTCACCAATACTTCAGTATCCGTTTCTGATTGGAAAGTAAATCCTTTTTCAGAAAGCATTGTTTTAATGGTATCATAGTTTTCAATGATCCCGTTATGTACAAGTGCTATTTTTCCATTATTTGACAAATGCGGGTGAGAATTTCTATCGCTTGGAACACCATGGGTAGCCCAACGGGTATGTCCCATACCAACATTGGCTGTTCCTTTCAACTGCTTCGAAATATTCACCAAATCCTCTACTTTACCTTTTGTTTTTTCCACTTCAAGCTTATTGTCTGAACCTTCTAAAACAATTCCGGCACTATCATACCCTCTGTATTCCAGTCTTCTAAGACCGTTGATTACGATCTCATAAGCATCCTGAAATCCTGTATATCCTACTATTCCGCACATATGTATTTTGTCTTGTGTTTATTGTGTTTTATTTATTATTTGTTGAATAAGTAACTCTCAACCTTGCTCTAGTACTTTGCTTAGTCTTGTCTGTTCCTATAAATACCATTCTGTTCATGTCTGTAGCACGCGTTGTCACTAGCGGACCATATGCTGCTCCAGCTGGATTTTTCACAAATCCTCCTGCGTTGATGATTAACGGAGCATTTTTAGCAACACTATAATCTTTAACTTCAACAATATCCTTAAGAGCTTGTGTTACTGTAAAATCATAATAATCAACTTCATTATTAGCATTCTTTTTATAGTAGTATATAGGGAATCCTTTTTGTGAATCTGATGTAAAAGCCCATTTTGAGTAGTCTATTGTTACTTTATCATCTTTAAAGGTGATTGGAGAAACGATAAACTTACGGTCAGCATCTGTAAAATTAGGTTGAGTCCACGTATTCTTTTTATCAACGAACAATCTGATCTTAGCACCCACAATACCTGCTTTCTTATCAACAAACATCTGTCTAAGACTATCAATAGTTGAATCAGGAATTTTCAACCCTATCGAAGCACCTCCCATTCCCTGAAGGAAAAGAACTTTGTCTCCTTCTGTTTTGTTGGGACTCTGCAATGCAGCTTGATAAGTAGCAGACCTTTCATATTCATACTGACCGATATGAGTATTGATACTTCCCAAATTAAATTTAAGAGAAGTCTGTGGTCTGGTTACTACACCATTATCTGTTTTATCATATTTGTAGTACATGATAATATCTGTATCATTAGGAGAGATCTGGAAAAGGTAACCGTCTTTATCTTCAACTGAAATTCTGATTCCTTTAAAGTATCTTGTAAAATTAGCTGCATCTTTCAGATCAGCAGATCCTTTTTTATCAATAATACGCTTCTGGAAAAAATCTTTATCCAACGGCATTCTGAATCCCAGTGCTCCGGTAAATACATTAGAATTATCTGATCTTTTGGTAACTGTTACAGTGCTTATATTTCCATCAAAAGAAGCAGACCCTAGCAAATCACCTATACCAACTGTTACATTGGAACGGCTGAAAACATCCGGCATGTTTGGATTCAAAAATGTAGTAATCTCATTTACGTTAATTTTCATTGATTTAACATAACGGCCATATTTACGAACCGGGTAAGATTTTTTCTCTATTGAAACAGGTACTTTTTCTGTACCAATCATGAAGTCATCTTTATCATAAGCACCCGGTGCTTTTAGTGAATCAGCAATATAGTAGGTGTTCTCCGCAGTATTTGCTGGAGTTTTTAAAACTAAAACTACAGAATCGACCTGTGGTTTTGGCCCGTCAAAATCGAAGTTATCCACCGGCATTCTCAACTGAGTAATATAAGAAGCTTTCTGCATTCCAAACTGACCTTCATTAAAGGCACCCAGAACTGCAGAGAAATTTGATCCTGCCTGGGTTACTCCAGTTAAAAGTCTCGCAGCATCACTTCTGATGGAATCATTATTACTGATATTATAAGCTATAACCTCACGCAGGCTTTCATTACCTGTAGCCGCATCTTGATCAAAGAGTTGCTTACCAAGAGAATCCGGATCAGGTTCGCAGTTATAAAGTATTGCACTTCCGAAAACCGCCAATAGAAGCATGGCGAACGTTCTTTTAAGAGTATGAGTCATTAAAAATGTGTTTTTTAATAAAGTTGATTTATAGAATCTACGTCCAGATACTCAGACTTTTGAGTCGCTGTTTCATTAAAGGCCTGATCCAGGTCTTCATCAAGGAATTCATCTCCTTTCACAACAGTATCTACATAGTTCATACTTTCGATAACAAAACTTTTGATTGTTGGGTTATCTAACGCTTTTAGACCTGAAATATTATCAAACTTCAGCTTTTCATCGATCTTCTTATCAAGATCCGCGTCTTTCTCATTGTATAGGGAAAGAACAATTTTAGCATCCTTGAAATAAGTATCTGATTCGTAGTAAGTTTTAAGATAAACAGGAACAAATGAAGACATCCATCCGTTCAAATGAATAACATCCGGAACCCAGTTGAGCTTCTTGATCGTTTCAATCACTCCTCTTGCAAAGAAAATAGCTCTTTCGTCGTTATCTTCGAAAGGAGTTCCTTCATCATCGAAATAATATTGTTTTCTTTTGAAGTATTCTTCATTGTCAATAAAGTAAACCTGAAGTCTTTCCCCCGGAAGAGACGCTACTTTAATGATAAGTGGTTGATCCAGATCATTGATAATAATATTCATCCCTGAAAGACGGATTACTTCATGAAGCTGGAATTTTCTCTCACTTATTTGTCCAAATCTTGGCATAAAAACTCTTACATCATTGCCTTCATTGTGCATCTTAAGCGCCATTTTGTTTACCACAGTGGCCATATTTGTATCTTCCTGGTACGGATACATCTCTGTAGTAATGTACAGTATTTTTTGATTCGGCATAAACTTTCTATCTAATTTTTGTAAAAATGCTTTAATGTGCAAAATTACAAAAAAACATCCAACATTATTTTAATTAACATTTTTTTACGAAAATTCCCTTTTCCAAATTGGTAAAAACACATTTTATTATATGATATTTTTAGTATTTTTGAATAAGTATTAAAATAAACTATGGAAGTTATAAAAAACAGGAAAACACTTCAGGATTTCATTGAAAGACAGAAGGAAATGGGAAAAAGAATTGGCTTTGCCCCTACGATGGGGGCTCTGCACAAGGGACATCTTTCCCTGTACGAAGAAGCAAAAAAGGAGAATGACCTTGTTATTTCTTCAATTTTTGTAAATCCAACCCAATTCAACAACCCTGAAGATCTTGAAAAATACCCTAGAGATATCAACAGAGACATCATGATTCTAGAAAGCTCAGGACTTGTAGATGCCGTTTATATTCCTGAAATCATAGATATTTATCCCGAAAAAGCAGAAAGTCAGCATTATGATTTTGATGGCCTGGAAAATGAAATGGAAGGTAAATCCAGACCAGGACATTTTGATGGAGTAGGAACCGTTGTAGAGGAGTTATTCAGACAGGTAAAGCCTGATAATGCTTATTTTGGAGAAAAAGATTTCCAACAGCTTGCCATCATCAGAAAGATGGTTGACAAAAAACAGCTTCCCGTTAAAATAAAAGGGGTTTCTATTTACAGAGCAGATAACGGACTGGCTTTAAGTTCAAGAAACCAAAGACTTCATGAAGACAGAAAAGATACTTCTAAAATTATTTACGAAACACTAAAGAAAGTAAATGACTGGTTCAGAACTGTCAGTATTCCTGAAATTAAAGAAAGGGTAACTGATATTTTTGACAATCAACAGGGAATGCAATTGGAATACTTCCTGATCGCAGACGAAAATACCTTACAGGAAACTGATTTCTTTTACAAAGACAGAAATTTCAGAGCCTTTATCGTTGTCGTTGTGGATGGAGTAAGATTAATAGATAATATGCATCTGGATTAACATTATTAAAGACCATCGTCTAATAAAAATACAGCTCTGATCATTTTATGGTCAGGGCTTTTTATTTTAATCAGCTTCAAATCTCGGATCAGTGCTAAAAGTTGTGGAGGAACAAATAAGAGATTAACTTTGAGGATGCATATTCCCGACGAGCTATTAAAATTATTGTTACCTGATTTTTTGG
>NZ_QNVT01000049.1 GCF_003385515.1 Chryseobacterium pennae
ATAAGGCTTAATCTAAAAGGAAAGAGTCCAGTACAGTACCGAACTCTTTCATATAATAATATTATTTAATTTTGTCTAAACTTTTGGGTGCAGTCTAATGGGGAAGGCTTTTTTGTTCAGTCCTCACTATAAATTTATAAATTAAACAAAGAATAACCGATTGCAATTCCTATCCAGGGTTTTTTATTATAATTCCATTTTTCTGCCTCATCTCCTATTGCATAATCCCACCCTAAAAACCCTGCAAAATTTACTTTATTATAAGAATAGGCAATTCCCAATCCTATACTGGCTAACCCTTTTATTATTTTTCTATCATTAGGGAGAGGATCTACAGAAGCAGAGGTATTATTACTATTAAGCTCAACAACAGAAGAACCGACAAATGTACCTAGTGTTAATTTATGATTATTTGTTACACTTCCAACCTTATCTCTATAAAAAAAGCTGGACATACCAAAAGAAATTCCCCCAAATAGATTGGCATTTAAGCTTGCTGAAGAAAATTCTTCTGAAACATTTGGTTGCTTAAACCTGTATTTTATTGGTACTGTAAATGCTGAAACTGTTCCTTCAATGAAATAAAGACTTAACTGATCCCGATTCTTAAGCTGATAGTAATAAATATTATCCTTTTCATCTTTTTTACAGCTATTTTTATTAGCTATAATTTTGTTATCATCAAACTTAACATATCCCCAAAAGCCACATTTAGCAATCTCACTTCTTTTAACAGTTAAAGTTTTATAAAAGGCTGTGTCAACTTTAATTTCTCTTGTTACAGTTTGCAATACACTATTAATTGAAATTTGTTCACTAATTTTAATCATGCTTTCAGGAACATAAATCTGTTTAATGGAATCTAACTCACCTTTACTCCATTTGTCAAACTTTACTGAAACATCCTTTTTTAATAAAATCTCACCTTTCGATGCCGGGATATGATACACCCTCTTAAAACTCTCTTGTGCTGAAACTACAACTCCTAAAAGTACTAGTAATAATAAATATTTTTTCATGGCTATTTTTTAACACAAATTTTAAAATTCAATGAACACAAGTAAATTACCCTTTTGTGGTATTTTTCAATAACTTAAAACAGATCAATTCCTCATTAAAAAATGATATTAACGATATTACTGATAAATCTCACTTAATAGTTTCGGTGCAAAACTTGTACTTTTATATATCTAAGGAATGAACAATGATACAACCCCGATTTAAGGATTCTCCTCATTTCAGAAATTTTTGGGAAAACGGTAACGGAAAATTATTAATAGAATTTTCCGCTGCTGAAGTGAGCTTTAAAGATTTTGAACAATATGCCTCTTTCTTCTATCATGTAGATGAAACTGGTGATGATGTTGTAAAGGATGTTTATTTCACTAAAAAATTCCATGAAGCATCGAGAGAGATTGAAGGTTATATCCGGAATGGCGTTTCTGAAAATGATAATATCCCTGAAAGTGTAAAAAAACTATTCTCTGAAACCCAGAAAACTCCTGACTGGCTGGATTATAATTTATTAAAAAGTGGTGCTGAACTCTGTATGCGAAGTAATCTCGATTCATTAATTTCCTTAAGAGATTACTGTCTGATCGGAGGATATGATTATGCTTATCTCAACAAACCACTTATTGTTACAGAAGCTTTGAAGAAAGGAGCAGTAAAGCGTCTTTCGGAAACATTGGATTTTTGGGTGAACGTTACCCGTTACAATGCATTGGAGATCCACGCCAAGGGATACGAATTCGCTATAAAAACCCGTTTAATCCACTCCTACGCAAGACTTTCGATTAAAAAGCATTATAAAGATTGGGATACTGAAAACTGGGGAGAACCTATCAATTCCTGGGATATGATGGCAACCTACATTGGTTTCAGTTTAGTTTTTCTTCATAGCCTTCAGAAATTAGGAAATACTTTTTCTCCTGAAGAGGAACAGGGAATTTTCCACCTGTGGAAATATGTGGGCTATCTTCTCGGAATTCCGGAGCAACTTCTTCCTGATGATAAAAAGCAGGCTACAGAATATTTTTATTTATGGACTTCCATTCAGCCTCCATCAGATAAAGATTCTGTTCTTTTAGCTCATTCTTTATTAGATGAATCTTTGGAAAATCCTATTTTAAAATTTGAATTCCAAAGAAAAAATTTGCGATACCTTCACATCTGCTGTACCTGGTTTCTGCTGGATGATGAAGTTTGTAAAAGACTACAAATTCCTGAAGTTTCTAATAAACTGTTATTTCCAAAATCAAAAATACTTTTCAATAGGATTTATGATCGTCTTGTAAGTAGGGATTCAAGGATAAAGAGAGGAAATAAAGATCAGATGAAAGTTTTGAAAGACTATCTGAACATCACCAAAAATTCAAACTTTCATTAAAATTAGTTTTTAAGGAACAGGAAACCATGCTCATCTGTAAATTGATATCTCTCAATTCAATTGAAACAAGATGTAATATTTACAATTGCTCATTTCCCTTAGCTATCCGAAGAAACTTTTCTGCTCATGAAATTCCAGATCAAATACATTCCCAATAAAATAAGCCAGACACCAATGACAGCACTGAAAAAAATTTCCCTGATGGAAGGATGAAGATAATTCGGTTTGTAGAACAGACGGTCAAGGGTTGCAAATTTATCCTTTAAGTCTTTTCTTTCATAAGTATTTCGTATTGCATTCAGAGGTTCCTGCCGATGATCCCGGTAATAAAAGACATCTTTAGTCAGGTCTTTCGGAACGATCTGTGTTTCTATATGATATTTTTTTAAAAGGATATCCAGTTTCTGAAACGAGGCAAGTAAGGAATCCTGACTGTATTTGTAAAGCAAATTGTATCTTTTAATCGCATTTTGATACTGCTGCTTCTGCTCAGGAATATCATGTAATGGAAAAAACAAATATTTATTTTCAAGAAAAATACACATTTTATCGTCGTAATCAGGATGTACGACCACTCCTTTAAATATAATTTGAGTACTATCCCCTATCTTCTTTTTAGAAATAATCCTTTTTTCCAACTCCTTGGTATCAAGTCCAAGAATGTCAAGCACTAATCTTGCTTTGCTGTTTATTTTTTCGTGATTGGCATTCAACATTGTTAGTGTGTCAATACTGTAATAACTAGATTCTGTTGTATAATAATCCATATTGCCTGGATCATAATACAACGTATCTCTCTGTTCAATCACTGGGTAAGGTTTGGGATATAAAATATTTTCGGGATTAAAGAGCTTCTCTGAACTATAAGAAGTATAGTTGTATAAAAAAGGTTGTAAGACATTCAACAGTTCTTTGTCCTTATTAAGATCCTTTTCGGGTAACTCGGTTCGTAATTTGGCATTTAGCCCCAAACTATAACTGATGAAAAAGGTCAGGGATGAAAAGGACACCAATAGAAGGATAATGCCAATCCCCAATTTTTGTGAAAGCGTATTTCTTTTTTTGGAATGATTTCTAAGAAGAAAAATAATAAAGAAAAACAAAAAAAGACCGGATACGAAAATGTGAGAAATGGAAACATCATCGTAAAATTTAAACCTGTAAAATTCTGTGTTATCATAAATTTCTTTAAGACCTTTAAACTTTACATATCCATATATAAAGTAAGCCAGATGGATAACAGCTAATACAGCAAAAGATTTAATCAGGAATAATTTTAATTTTCTGTCCATAGCATGATCTTTAAAAGAATGTTTTAAGATAAGCTTTTTTTATAGTAAATAAATTGTAAAGACTATAACTCCTAGAAATCATCCGGTTCAATATAACTTCCATCCTCACACTTCCTGTTTCCAACCGTAACTTTCTTATCTTAAATTTATGTTTTCAAGCCTCTTCAAGCTTGCATTCACATCTATCTCGTTATGAAGAACATCAGCCCTAAAATTTTATCATTTTTTAACTCTAAAAACCGGTTTCACAGAGAAATAATATTAGTTTTTGATTGGGAAATTATGTATTTTTGAGAAATTATTTAATAGAGATGAGTAACATTGATGATAAGAAGAAAGCACTCGCGTTAGTGCTTGACAAGCTAGATAAAACATACGGAAAGGGAACAGTAATGACTTTAGGTGATAGTGCTATAGACAGTACTATAGAAGTAATTCCTTCCGGATCTTTAGGATTAGATATCGCATTAGGTATAGGAGGATATCCAAAAGGAAGAATCATTGAAATATATGGACCTGAATCTTCAGGTAAAACAACATTAACCCTTCACGCAATTGCTGAAGCTCAAAAAGCTGGTGGTATTGCTGCATTCATTGATGCTGAGCATGCTTTCGACAGAACATATGCTGCAAAATTAGGAATCGATTTGGAGAACCTTATCATTTCTCAGCCGGATAACGGGGAACAGGCTTTAGAAATTGCTGATAACCTGATCCGTTCAGGAGCTATTGACATTGTTGTTATTGACTCTGTTGCGGCTCTTACTCCAAAAGCTGAGATTGAAGGGGAAATGGGGGATTCTAAAATGGGACTTCACGCAAGATTGATGTCTCAGGCATTAAGAAAACTTACAGCTACCATTTCAAGAACGAAATGTACTGTAATTTTCATCAACCAGTTAAGAGAAAAAATTGGAGTAATGTTCGGTAACCCTGAAACTACTACCGGAGGTAACGCTCTTAAATTCTATGCTTCTGTAAGAATTGATATCAGAAAAGCAAGCGCACCAATCAAAAATGGAGATGAAGCAATCGGAAGCCGTGTGAAAGTGAAGATTGTGAAAAACAAAGTCGCTCCACCTTTCAAACAGGCAGAATTCGATATTATGTATGGTGAAGGAGTTTCTAAAGTAGGAGAAATTCTTGATACTGCTGTTGATATGGGAATTGTGAAGAAAAGTGGTTCTTGGTTCAGTTATGAAGAATCTAAACTAGGCCAAGGGCGTGATGCTGTAAAAGATGTCTTAAAAGACAATCCTGAACTTGCCGAGGAATTGGAGAACAAGATCAAAGAAGAGTTGAAAAACAAATAGTAAATAAAAAACGGTCTGAATTTTTTCAGACCGTTTTTATTTTATAGATATTTCTTATCCAGTAATTTTTCCCTGTAACTGCATTGCTCCTGCAACCTGCATTCCTACTGTAAGCGTTTCAAATCTCATATTTTCTTTGTTCACAAAAGCATCAACTGTGAAGAAGTCTTCCATTTCCGGATGGGTAATCAGCCTTAATTTCAGCATATATCCTTTTACACTTCCATCCTCCAATACTTCAGTTTCTTTAATGTCGAGTACCTTACCAATAAAATCAATACACCCATAATCTGGAAGGTCCTGACTTGGCTTGTATGCAGTAAACTCTTCATCAGTCTTTGTACCGTCCGGTAAATCAAAACTTTCATGAAGATCTAAAACGAAAACAATCCCACTGATCGTAACATTTAATTTATTTTGTGTAAAATATTTATCTTTGTTTTCTGCATAATCTGTAGGAAAGAACCAAAGTCCAAAAGTATCTCTCGCAACTCCACCTACAATAGCTTCATTATGATCCACATTTTCCCATTCACGAATTTCTTTTGTTTCAAAATCAAGAGAGAAATTAGTTTTTACTTCCGGATAAATACCATTAAAATCATCTGAAATAATCGTTCTGAACTTTATATCTCCAAATTCTGTATGCTTAGCCTTTTCCTCTGCATCAATCTCATCTACTCTGCATAAAGCCATGGTTTCCATTAAATATTGAGCAAATTTCTCCTGAGTCTGGAAATTCTGAAACCCAAAAATTCCACCCCACATATTCGCTAGAGAATGAACATTCGATTTCTTCAGAATAATTCCTGCTTCATTTGTACTTTCAGGACTTTTAATTTCATGCTTGTTTGTGAAGTAATCTTTACCATCCACCAACTGAGTATTCATAATCTCATTATTTTCTTCATGAGAGAATCCTGCAAAACCTTTAAACGTGACATTTTCATTCTCAAAAACATAAGGTAATGCAATTTTACCTTCTTCAGAATCATTAAAGTGATATGATAATGTAATTGCTTTAAGATCTTGGGGATTCATAGCCAAAGCATGATTTCCATCATCATTAAACTGAGAATGGTATAGAACAGCATATGACTTTATCTTCCCTTCTTTCAGTTCACTTTCAAACTTCTCTTTCATGTTACTAAGCACCACCTGTGGTGAAAGCCCATAAGTAGGATCTGTAACCATATAAGCAAATCCCTCTACTTCGCCATTTTCTTTTTCAAATGCTGAAATTGGGGCAAAATCTCCTCTCAGTTGAAGTGCAATAGAATACACGATATAATCACTATAAATCTTGACTTTTTCATATAATTCATTTACCTTTTTCTCTTCTACAGCGTGTGATTGCACTGGTATTTCCGGAATGGTCTCTACTATTTCCTCTACTTTCTCTTCTGCTATTTTCTCCTCTGGCATTTCTTGCTGCTGAACCGGAGTACTGACATTTTCCTGTCTGTTATTTTTCTTCTTAAAAAAATCAAAGATTCCCATATTGTTGTTAAAATTGGCGGTAAATATAATAAAAGCTCACAATAGGCCCATCATAAAAAAAATGCCATTGTGTCAGTTTATCCTTGTTTTTTTTTGAGAAATTTTAAAATAAATTCGGCGGAGCCTTTGGCTCCGCCGAATTTATTTTAATTAGGTTTATCATCTGTTAAGTCAAATCCCCAATCTTTTCCTTTTTGGGTAGCCGGAATCCCTTTTGTCATCCAAACCGGAGCCTTAGCACCTTTAAGATAGTAATCAAAAAACTGCTGTTCACGGACTTGAATATCTTTTCTGTTCTGGCGTTTGATAAGGTTGTGATCGTCACCATTATAATTCAGAAGCCATACTGGTTTTCCAAGGCGGCGTAACGCGGTAAACATTTCAATTCCCTGATACCATGGCACTGCTCCATCTTTATCATTGCTCATAATAACTACCGGAGTTTTTACTTTATCGATAGTAAAAAGCGGTGAATTTTTAATATAAAGATCCGGAGCTTCCCATAAGTTCTTTCCTAATCTACTTTGCGATTTTTCATATTGAAACTGTCTGTTCATTCCCGTACTCCATCGGATTCCTCCGTAGGCAGAAGTCATGTTGACAACAGGAGCTCCACTCCAGGCCGCTGCATACATATCAGTATGAGCAATCAGATAAGCTACCTGATAACCGCCCCAGCTTTGTCCCTGAATTCCTATTTTAGTACCATCTACCCATGCATTTTGCTTCAGCTTTTCAACCCCGGAATTAATATATTCCATTGCAGATTCTCCTGGGAAACCATCTTTATAAGAAATATCAGGAGTGAAAACCAGATATCCGTTGCTTACAAAATAAGAAATATTTAATCTTGAAGGTGTTGGAGACGGTGCTACATAACGATTCAGATTATCAGAAAGTTTTTCATAGAAATAAACGATCATAGGATACTTTTTGTTCGGATCAAAATTTTCCGGTTTGAATAAAACTCCTGTAGATGTATTTCCTTTGGGTGTTGTCCAGTTTACCAATTCATCAGTTCCCCAATTATAAAGCTTCTGCTGTAGATTGGTATCGCTTAGCTTTTGTTGTTTTGATATGTCTGATGTTGTAAAAATATTCGGAGAATCTGTATATGATTCTTTTACTAAAATATATTCTTCTGCATTCTTCGCTTTTTGAAGACTTCTGTATCCCCATACATCTTCCATTTGAATTTTTACAGGATCAGCACTCGACTGAATAGAGGTTTTAAAAATCCCATTAGCTTTAGATGTATTATCAAATGCTGATAAGTAAATAGAAGACTTTCGGTTTAAGCTTTTAATATCTTTATCTAAATCGTAAGTATCAAAGGTTATTTTATTTTTACGCCCATATCCATTCGTGATATTTCTTGGCTTTTTTGAACCGTTCAGAAAAAACTCCCAAAGATCATAACGGTCTTTGATAATCACAGACTCATCATTATCCGTCCATGACGCAATACCATAAGAGTATGGAAAGTCTGGCATATCAAACTCTTCATCCACAAAAGAAACCGGTAATCCTGTACTCAGTGGAAGTGTTTGTTTGGTTTTAACATTATAACTCAACCATCTCCCTTTTTCTCTGTCAAAAATGACAACAAATTTTCCCAGTGGAGATACAGCCACTGAACCGTCCAAATTTTTAATAATTTCGGTTCTGTCTCCTGTTTTATTATCGATAAGGAAATAAGTTTTCTTTGTTGAGCCTTCCCATTGTGAAGAGATACGGTTGTTTAAACTGGTAACTCCTAGTGCAAATTCAGCATTTCCTTGGTTTACTACTCTTAAAGTATCTAAATCTTCACCATCAATGTTTCTGAAGAAATCCGGTTTCTCCGTTTGCATTACTGCTGCATAAGATTTTTTCAAATCATTTTTCAATTCCTTTAGCTGTACGGTTTGCAAATAATCATCTCTGTAATTCCAGATATCTACCACTGCGTGATCATTGGCAATCATCGCAGTATCTTTTGCAATAGGTTTGGGAGCAACACCAAAATATAACTGCTTTCCGTTTTTACTGAATAAAGGCAAGCGGTTTTCAGAAATTACCCAATCTTTTTTCATTTGCCCACTTTCATGGGTTATCTGCTCCTTTTTATTTCCTTTAAAATTAAAATAATACAGATTATACAGCTTCACCAGATCATTCTGTGCAGAAGAAGTTCCCACAAATGCCAGCTGGCTCCCTTCTTCATCAAAAGATAACTGTGAAAAATCACCTTCCATTTCTGAAATTTTAGTAACTGCTCCTTTCTGCAGATCTACTACCTGCACGGTTTCAAGTGCGTATTTCTTTGGTTTTGATTTGTCAGTATCTTTTTTATCTGATTTATCTGAAGATTTTTCATCTGCTGAATCCTTTCCCTCTTTTTTATCCTTTTTTTCGTCCGGTTTCTTCGTTATAAAAGCGAGTTGCCTCCCATTTTTACTGAATTCATAGCGAATCACATTATCATAAGTTGTACTCTTCCCATCCAAAAGATTACGAACCACTAACTGCAATGGCTTTACATTTTTATCTTCCTCTTTACTTTCCTCTCCATCTTCTTTATCAGAAGCGTCATTAGAAGATTTATCTTTGGTATCTTCCAGAAGGTATGCAATATATGAACCTGCTTTTTCCGGGATTTTAAATGTTTTTACATTAGGAATTTTCTCTGTCTGACCACTCAAAATATCAACAATCGCAAGACTATCTTTTGTTAACTTATTCTTTTTAAGCTTCTTATCTTTTACCGCTTTTATATCTTTATACAACGGGCGGATTTGAAAAACGGCAAACCTCGAATCATTCGTAAAATCCACCTTTGTTCCTCTGGCAAAATTTTTTGAAGTTTTATTTTTAACTGAATATAAAAAAAGGTTAGAATTTCCTTCCTGAACATCCACAGAATAGGCCACCCATTTTCCGTCATTCGAGATTTTTCTCGAGCCAATATTCTGCCAACTGTCGTACACAGAATGGTCTAATGGCTTTTTCTGTCCATACAGGCAACAGGCCATCATGAACAGAATAAAAACTGTACATTTCATCTTCATTTTTAAAAATTTTTAAGGACTAAAAGTATGATATTTCTTTGACAAATTCACAATATTCCTCATTTCTACCCATCGAAAGAATGTCATTCTGTCACTTTCTGCTTCATGGTATTTTTTTTGAGAAATATTTGAAAATTAAAAATCTAAAATATTATGACGAAAGGAAATATTAATGTATCGGTGGAAAACATTTTCCCACTTATTAAAAAGTTTCTTTACAGTGACCACGAAATATTCTTAAGAGAGCTGATTTCCAATGCTACGGACGCTACTTTAAAGCTAAAGCATTTAACAAGTATAGGTGAAGCAAAGGTAGAATACGGAAATCCTAAACTTGAGGTTAAAATTGATAAAGAGCAAAAAACCTTACGTATCATTGACCAGGGTATCGGTATGACCAGTGAGGAGGTTGAAAAATACATCAATCAGGTAGCTTTTTCAGGAGCTGAAGAGTTTTTGGAAAAATATAAAGATACAGCAAAGGATTCAGGGATTATCGGGCACTTCGGACTTGGGTTCTACTCTGCTTTCATGGTGGCTGAAAAAGTGGAAATCCTTACCAAATCTTACAAAGATGAACCTGCAGTAAGATGGATCTGTGATGGAAGTCCTGAATTTACTCTTGAAGAAACGACTGATAAAACAGAAAGGGGAACTGAAATCATTCTTCACATCGCAGAAGATTCTGTAGAGTTTTTAGAAGAAGGAAAAATCCGTGAACTGTTATTAAAGTATAACAAATTTATGCCTGTTCCTATTAAATTCGGAACAAAAACACATACGCTTCCTTTACCGGAAGACGCTCCGGAAGATGCCGTTGCAGAAACTGAGGAAGTAGATAATATTATCAATAATCCTACCCCAGCATGGACGATTGCTCCAAGTGATCTTACCAACGAGGATTATATGAAGTTCTATCACGAACTATATCCAATGCAGTTTGAAGAACCTTTATTCCACATTCACCTGAACGTAGATTATCCTTTCAACCTTACCGGAGTTTTATTCTTCCCTAAATTAAGCAACAACTTAAATATTGATAAGGATAAAATTCAGTTATACCAAAACCAGGTATTCGTAACGGATGAAGTAAAAGGGATCGTTCCAGATTTCCTAATGCTTCTAAGAGGTGTAATTGATTCTCCGGATATTCCATTGAATGTATCCCGTTCTTATCTTCAGGCAGACGGTGCTGTAAAGAAAATTTCTTCTTACATCACTAAAAAAGTAGCTGATAAAATGGCTTCCTTAATCAATGAAAACCGTGAAGACTACGAACAAAAATGGAATGATATTAAAGTAGTCATCGAATACGGAGTGGTTACTGAAGAAAAATTCGCTGAAAAAGCAGATAAATTCACATTATACCCAACAACAGACGGAAAATACTTCCTTTGGAATGAATTGGTAGATAAAATCAAGCCTACTCAAGCGGATAAGGATAACAAGCTTGTAATTCTATATGCAACCAATGCCGATGAGCAACACAGTTATATCCAATCTGCAAAAGATAAAGGATATGAAGTCCTGTTATTAGACTCTCCAATCACCTCTCACGTTATCCAGAAGCTGGAAACTACGAAGGAAAATATTTCATTCGCAAGAGTAGATGCAGATCACATCAATAATCTTATCAAGAAAGATGAACCTGTTATTTCAAAACTAAACGAAACTGAAAAGGAATCTTTGAAAAAGAACGTAGAAGAAGCGATCCATGATTCTAAATTCACTGTTCAGTTAGAGGATCTTGACAGCAGCGATGCTCCATTCACCATTACTCAACCTGAATTCATGAGAAGAATGAAAGAAATGCAGGCAACAGGTGGTGGCGGTATGTTTGGAATGGGTGGTTTCCCGGAAATGTACAACCTTGTTGTGAATTCCAACAGTGAACTTTCTAATCAGATCTTGAAAACTGAGAATACTGAAGAGAAAGAAAGCCTGATTAAATACGCTTTAGATCTTGCTAAGTTATCTCAAAATCTACTGAAAGGAAAAGACCTTACAGATTTTATACAGAGAAGCTATAAGCAACTTGAAAAATAAATTACAGAAGACTGTTTCGAAAGAAGCAGTCTTTTTTTTTGTATTAAATGTTGGAAACGCCAAGGCGCAATTTTTTTTATTAATGCATGAGGTTTTAAGGCGCAGGGATTTTATCTACGATAAAATTGTAGACCGATGAATATTGCCACGAATGCACGAATAATATTAATTACACTTATAATTTATGCGCCGATGTAATAAAAGATTTTAAACAATATAAGGATATAAAATTATCATACTTTATATGAGCTTCAATAAAAAATTTGTGCATTCGTGGCTAAAAATAAGTGTTATTCTTGCCGAAGATCTTTGAGCTTCTTGCCCCTTAAAGTATACATAATCCTGATAAAACCTTTGTGTCTTAGCGTTTTCCAACATTACAGAATGATTAATCATTTATTTTTTTGAAACTAAAGCCTTTAATCCCTTACCCCAACAGTCACAAAAGATTTTAAACACTTAAGTTTTATGAAGTAAATATGATTCTGTTGAAAAGGTACTTAAGTTTTTGAAAATCTAAGATTTTCTGCTGATGTATACTTTTATGCGGCATTATTGTTGAACTTACTTAAGTAAACCAAAGTGTTTAATCATAAAGCTTTTGTAACTTTTGTAGTTCATCTTCACTCCCTAGTGAAAATTTATCGGCTCTTTTTTCAGTTTTCTATTGTATACATTGTGCTTTTTCGCCATTTTTGTATAAAATGTCGGTCATGCAAAAAGAAAAATTACGTCTTATCAGAAAGCAAAAAGGCTATACTCAGCAGCAGATAGCTGATTTTATCGCTACAGATGTATCCAACTATAGCAGAAAAGAAAGTGGTGATGTAAAAATTATTCCTGATGAGTGGAACAAAATTGCCCGTTTTTTAGATGTTCCTTTAGAAGATATTTATGAAGAAGAGACAGCTGCTATAGTTGTTAATAATGATCATCCTGTATTTAATGACCAATCTGCAGGTGCGATTAATACTCAGCATCAATATAATAATATCCCGGGATCAATTGTTGAAAACCTTCAAGAATATATTGCTTTATTAAAAGAGGAAAATGCAAGGCTGAAAGAGGAATTAAAAGGTCCTCAAACTCCTTCAACAAGAGCAAAGAAGTAATCGAAATTTAAATTCGCATATAAAGTAAAAGAATCCAGCGGCATTTGCCACTGGATTCTTTTATTATTTCTTAATGATTTTATAGGTTTTTATTCCTTCTGAAGTCTGTAATTTAAAGACATAAACTCCTTTTGTAAAAGATGAAATATCAATTTTACTTTCCTTTGACCTTTTTAGAAACTGCCCGGTTGAAGTAAAGATTTCTATATTTTCTATTTTTGTATTAGTTTCAATGTTCACAAAATCAGAAGCTGGATTTGGATAAATATTTACCTGTTTACTTTCAATTTCATGGGTTGATAAAACAGCTTCCGGATATAATTTAAAAATCCATCCATCCTCCCATTCTGTATTTTTTCCTGAACCTACCAAATCTCCATTCACAGATCGTGTACTCCCTGCAACAACGAGACTTCCGTCAGTATTCTGTACAAAATTCACAGCATCATCATAAAAGGATCCCCCCCAGCATCTCTTCCATAGAATATTTCCTAATCGGTCAAACTTCACTAACCAAATATCAGACGCACCATGGTACCCACTTTCATATACCGTTTTATTACCATTCCATACAACTCCTAATGCAATATAATTGTTATCTGTAGATTTAATAATTTTACTCCAATTACGAGATTCCATGTTTTCGCTTCCAATCTTTTTTTGCCAGATAATATTACCGTCAAAATCAGTTTTGAAAATCCAGAAATCATTATCAGCATCAGTAGCAATACCAGCTAGATCTCCATCCATAGAGCCTGTTTGTCCCCAAAATACATAGCCATCAGTGTCTTTTACAAAATCTGAAGCATATTCCCATCCAGAGCCACCATACGTTTTTTGAGACAGTAAATTTCCTGAAGGGTCTAACTTGAGTATCCATATATCTTGTCCTCCATGATTATTAGTAACTGTTCCATCATTAGATCTTGTATCAGCAAAAATGATATAATTATTGTCTGGAGTTCTGCCTATTCTGGCTCCCACCTCATCAGCAGTACCTCCATATGTCTTAGACCAGACTAAATCTCCATTTAAAGTAATTTTATTAACTCTGATATCTGAAAAACCGCCACTCAATACTCCTCCAAGCAAAATATATCCGTCTGCAACAGGTAGTATATCATAAAGACCTTCTCCAAAATAAAACTTTTTCCAAATAAAATTTCCTGTCCCATCCATTTTAAAAGCCCACATCTTTTCAGTATCATAATGACCAGCCATATCGCCATCTGTAGATTTTGTAGCACCAATAATCATAAAATTACCATCAGCTAACTTTATAATTTTTCTACCGTAGTCTACACTGGATCCACCAATAGTTTTACTCCAGACAGGGTTTCCATTTGCATCGATCTTATTAATTACACAATCATAATTAGATCCGGGTACTGTATTTGTTTGTCCTATTGAAATATATCCACCATCAGAAGTTTGGGTAATATCATTGGTTCGAGTATGGAATCCTATTGTTGCTGTTACTTTTTGCCATTCCATAGTTGGAGCTGTTTGGGCATATAAAAGACAACACTTTACAGTGATTAAGAGTAATAGTAGAGTTTTTTTCATGGTTTTGTTATAAAATATTTAAATAATATATTTATTCGCAAAGTTAACCAGATATACTATTAAAGCAAATCCAATAATCACTTTGTGATGGTTACAATTCCACCATAGGATCCCAAAACAGTTTTTTAAACCCTTTTATCCTTAAGTTTTCCACAGTAATTCCTTCCGCTTCTAGCTTCTTCTGGAACTCCGGGACAGATAAGGTTCCTGAGCTGGAAATGACGCGGTGCGCAGGCACATCTTCAGGGCAACCACCCATTGCTTTTCCTACATGACGGGAATGATTAGGATACCCCACTGCTTTCGCTATAGCACCATAGGTAGAAACCCTTCCTTTTGGAATAAGCTTCGCTACTTCGTATACCTGTTGTTTGAAAATTTCGTCCATATCTAAAGTCTTAGGAAAAGAATTTTGAGTTTTTGCATCATTTTTGAACTCTTACAACCTCAATGATGTTTCATTAAAAGATAAAGATATGAAAAAATCATTTTTCCGTTTACTGAATGTAATCAATAAAAAAATTCTTCCAAAGCTGAGTAAGAAGGATCCGAACAAGCTGACAAAAGTTGAAAAAGGAATTCTGGCATATCGTTATTTCGTGCTGGTTAATTCTTTGGATTAATTTTATTTTCTCACAGATAACAATAGATATTTATGAGAATAAATTTATTGGCTCGCAGATTTGGCGGATAACTCAAATGTTTATTTTTATATTAACTCTGAGTTTGTTGGAAATCGCTAAGACGCAAGTTTTTTTACCTGCATAATGCTTTAAGGCGCAAGGATTTTATCTCTGATAAAATTGTATACTGTTGAATGATTGCCACAAATGCACGAATAATTTAAATTACACTTATAATCTATGTGCCTATGTGATTTAAAAAGATTGAACCACATAGGCACATAGAATATCATACTTCATATATTTGTGCATTCGTGGCAAAAAATTTTGTGGTTTTGTAGTTTCTAACCATTAAAAAAGAATCTGCGTTATCTGCAAAATCTGCGAGCGCAAAAAAAAGAGTATCAGAAGCCCAAATAAAAAAGCGCTTCAAAAGATTGAAGCGCTAAATATTGTAATCTCGTAAAGAGTTATTAATTAAGCATTCTCTAGAATATAAGAGAACATCAATGGTGCACAGATTGTTGCATCACTTTCAACGATAAACTTCGGTGTAGTGATATCTAATTTACCCCAAGTGATTTTTTCATTTGGAACAGCTCCTGAATAAGAACCGTAAGATGTTGTAGAATCAGAGATCTGACAGAAATAAGACCAGAAAGGAATGTCATGCATTTCCATATCCTGGTATAGCATTGGTACTACACAGATAGGGAAATCTCCTGCGATACCACCACCAATCTGGAAGAAACCAACTCCTTTTCCAGCTGAGTTTTTAGTATACCAGTCAGCAAGGTAAGTCATATATTCAATACCTGATTTCATTGTAGTAGCCTTAAGCTCTCCTTTGATGCAGTAAGAAGCGAAGATGTTACCCATTGTAGAATCTTCCCATCCCGGAACTACGATTGGTAAGTTTGCTTCTGCAGCAGCAATCATCCATGAGTTTTCTCTAGGAATTTCATAATACTGCTCCAATACCCCTGAAAGGATCATTTTGTACATGAATTCGTGAGGGAAATATCTTTCTCCTTTAGCTTCAGCATCTTTCCAGATCTCTACGATATGTTTTTGTAGTCTTCTGAAAGCTTCTTCTTCAGGAATACAAGTATCTGTAACTCTGTTCAAACCTCTTTCTAAAAGATCCCACTCATCCTGAGCAGTTAAATCTCTGTAATGAGGAACTCTTTCATAGTGAGAGTGTGCTACAAGGTTCATTAGATCTTCTTCAAGATTGGCACCTGTACAAGAGATAAAATCTACTTTCCCCTGACGGATCATTTCAGCAAGAATCTTTCCTAATTCAGCAGTAGACATTGCTCCAGCTAAAGTAATCATCATTTTTCCGCCATCTTTAAGATGTGCAACATATCCTTTAGAAGCATCCACCAATGCAGCTGCGTTGAAGTGCAGGTAATACTTTTCTATGAATTCAGTTATCGGTTTGCTCATTTTTTTAATTTTTGCAAAGATAAAACTTAAAAACGGAATGCAGCCCAAGCACTTGAAGAAAGTCTCATACCAAGATGCTTTTTTATCATTTGTTAAATAATCAGACTCAAAATTGCATTAGGACATATTTTGTTGGATAAACACAAAGGCGCAAGAAGATCAAAGATCTTCAGCAAGAATAACATTTATTTTTAGTCACGAATGCGCGAATTTCTTTTATGAATGCTCTTTATATGAAAATCAGATAACTCCTTATCTTATCTAAAATCTATGTGCCTATGTGGTTTAAAATCTTCACCACATAGATTACAAGCATAATTAAAATTATTCGTGTATTCGTGGCAATCATTCAACAGCATACAATTTTATTGTAGATAAAATCTTCGCGCCTTAAAACATCATGTATGTAAAAAACTTGCGCCTTGGCGTTTTCCAACACTTATTCTCCAGAAACAGAAAACGCAGCCCAACATGGACTACGTTTTCTTCGTAAATTCAACCCTATATGACAAAGTTTTATCCTTCCCAGGCTTCCACTTTTACAATTTCAATTTTTCTTTCCCCTTCCCTGAAAGGCCAGCTGATGATATCTCCTACTTTATACCCAACTACAGCCAATGCAATATTTGAAAGGATGGAGTGTTTATTTTTCTTAAGCTTTTCTCTGGTAGATGGCACAAAAATATATTCGTGTTCAAAATCCAGTGTATGATCTCTTAAAGTCACTTTTTTGTTAACTGTAACAATATCTTCAGACAGGTTTCTTCTCAGTACCTGTTTGGCTTTTCTCAGTTCTTCAGTTAATCTTTTCTCTTCTTCGATGCTTACTTTTTTCCTTCTAAGGGTATCTTTTATAGCATCATAAATTCCCGTGGTTACCGTAATATGATCGGACATTTTTTTCAATTTTAAGATTAAAAATGCAGTATTTCCCAAACGATCCAATGTAAAATCCAGGCGCAAATATGCCTTCTTTCATAGAAAACCGCAAAAAACAATAAATAAAAAATCCGGAATAATTCCCTGTCTTGGATCCTGACAGGGCTTAATTGATAAAGTCCTTAGAACTTTTCAGAAAAGAATCTGTATGCAGATACAATAATGACAGCAACAATCCTGCTCGTCGGCGATCCTCAGATAAAAAGATGGTTGCTGTCATTATGATGTTGTTTTTAATTCTTACAAATATAGAACTTAAAAACGGAATGCCGCCACTGCACTTAAGGAAACTCTCGTAATCTCCACTTTATTTTCGCTCAAATCTATGGCTCCTATTTCATTCAATGTACCATAAACCTATCAGAAAATTCTTCGAAACCTGATATTGATATTCTATTCCTGTATGCACCCTGTTGTTGAACAAAGGAAGCCAGCAAACTTGAAAAATTACTAATAGAATTGGTTTTTTATCATGGTTAATAATTTCGGCAAAAAATAAAATTCAGCGAAAGAGTTTCATTAAAGTTTAAAGCGTCTGTTTTCCTTTTTATCAGAAAGCTTTTTCTTTGCATCCAATCGCTTTTGTTTCTGGCCTTTTGATGGTTTTGTAGCAGTTCTTTTCTTAGGAATGATCAAAGATTTGTTAACAATTTCTGTTATTTTCCCGATGGCTTTATTTTTATTCATAAGCTGCGTTCTGCTCTCAGAAACCGTTAGAAACAAAAAGCCATCTGCATTGATTCTGTTTTTAAGTTTCTCCTGAATCAATGCTTTTTCTTCATCATTAAAAAATTCAGAAACCATCACTTTCCAGAGTACAGTAACTGAAGTTTCTACTTTATTAACGTTCTGTCCTCCTGCTCCACTGCTTCGGGAAGTTTTGAAACTGAGCTCTCTTGAAAAATCTTTCATTTTTTTTAATTTTGGAGGTTAGATTCGCTGAATTTCACTTTTTAAATATCTTTACTAATAAGTTTATATAGCTCCATCCTGTTAACCTTCCCATTAGGTGTTCTTGGAATTTTACCGATAAAAATAATTTCTTTCGGTTTGTGGAAATTCTTTTCAAAAGAAACCCTTGACATTTTCTGAACCATTTCATCAGATTGATCTCCCTCAACAATTAATATCAATTTCTGGCCTAACCTTTCATCAGGTAAACCTACAAAGATTGCTTCATTCGGAATTTCTTTTTTGACAAGTGCTTCCAATGCTTCCGGAAAAATTTTCGCTCCACCAGAATTAATTACATTATCTATTCTTCCCAGAAATTTAAACTGTTTATTATTTTTAATTTCAACTAAATCATTAGTTACCAAAACTTCCGCATTAACGTTAGGAGCAAAGATGTTGAGACAACCTCTTCCATCCAGGGAAATGGTAACGTTTTCAAAAGCAGTGAAATAATCTTCCGGTTCAGGCATTAATTGTTTTAAAGCAATATGAGAAAGTGTTTCAGACATTCCATAGGTCTCAAAGATCTTATTTGACAGGTCCAGATTCATCTGAAGGATTTTATTTTTCAAACTTTCAGAAACAGCAGCTCCCCCAATAATCAAATTTTTGATTAAATGGAGTTTATCTAATGAATTTTCCACCTGAAGTGGGGTCATGGCACAGAAGTCTACTTCCTGATCCAAATGATCAACAGGATGTAAAGAGGGTTCATTCACTATTAGTCTGAGCTTTCTTTCCATAGAACGTACCACCATCATTTTGCCTGAAATATATTCTACAGGCAGGCATAGTAATGCATTATCACCTTCTTTTAAGCCTAAAAAATCGCAGGTCATTACTGCAGAATTCATCATTTTCTTTTTTTCGATTCCGAAAATTTTAGGAATTCCTGTAGATCCTGAAGTCTGTACTTTTACAGTATTCCCTTCAGAAATCCATTCTTCTAAAAAATTTCTTACTTTTTTTTCAAAATCCGAATGAAAGGATAATTGATTAATATTGAGATTATTGAAGTCTATCAGCATATTTTCCGTAAATAAAATCCACAGTAAATTTAAAAAAAAAATCAAAAAGTTCTTGCATCTAAAGAAAAAAGCTGTAAATTTGCACCACCAAAATAAAACAGACCTATAGTGTAACGGTAACACTCCGGTTTTTGGTACCGTCATTCGGGGTTCGAATCCCTGTGGGTCTACAAACCATCCTTTTTAAGGATGGTTTTTGTTTTTAGGTTAGAGATATATTTGAATAGAAAAATGAGGGATCAGTACCAAAAGTTGTGGATTACGCAAAAAGTTTGGTTAATCTAAAAAGAAAAAAAGATTTATCTTTTACTCCTCTGAGCTGTAATCTAAAGTTTTTGATTTT
>NZ_QNVT01000005.1 GCF_003385515.1 Chryseobacterium pennae
AAAATCAAAAACTTTAGATTACAGCTCAGAGGAGTAAAAGATAAATCTTTTTTTCTTTTTAGATTAACCAAACTTTTTGCGTAATCCACAACTTTTGGTACTGATCCGTTTTTACCTCTTCATTAAAATTTTATTTTGAATAGGATATTATCTTTCTGTGGAATCTGATGACAGGAATTTTTTGAATTTAAAACTGGAACGATATCATTAGCTTTACAGTTTGTTAATTAGATATTGTAGAAAGTGAATCTAATGCTTGATTGCTTTGAATGAAAATAAAAAAGCCTTGTAAATCAAATGATTAACAAGGCTTTTTGTAGACCCACAGGGTTTAACCGTTGAATTTAGCTGTATTTGAATGAATCTTTAAAAGCCCTAATAATGGGCTTTTTTACTGATTTGAATTAAAATGAATACAACTGAATTTAATATGATAAAGTATAAATTCGGGAGTAGGTCGGGAAAATTAATTATCTTTGTATAACCCTAAAACAGGCGATTTATGGCAAATATAGAATTCGGAGTTTACAGTAAAAAAATACCTGTAAATCTCAATATAAGGTTTTATCACAATAAAATCGATATTAACGCAAAAACTAACATCTTTGTTTTTGATACGGATTTCAAATATAAGAAAATTGCGAAAGGCAAGAAAAGTTCACGGAGCGTAGATATTACCAACGATTCTGTAAAAGCGAAAACGGATAAACTAAAAAAGCTAGTGTATGAAAGGTTTATCGAAGATTTTCCGAAAGGTCATCCCATCACTCCGATTTGGTTACTCAAAATTATTAATGAGTTCCACGAGCGACCAGACGGAGAAAACGACCCTAAATTTTTTGTTATCCCACTTTTCGACCAATACATTGCCAATCAAAAAAAACAAATCAATACTGTAACAGGTGAGCCGTTGGCAGAAGGGACAATAACGAGGTTTGAGTACACTAAAACACATATTCAGCAGGTCGAAAAGCACCTGGGCAAAAAAATAAGAATCTCGGAGGTAGATTTGGTTTTCTGTAATGAGTTCATCCGTTATCATAAGGAAGTCAGTAAATACAGCAATACCACCATCTATAAGTCTATCAGTCAGATAAAGCAGGTTTTGAATGCTTCCGTAGCAAAGGGCGTTAAAATAAATCCTGAATTGAACAGTGACAAATTTACCATTAAAAAAGATGAAACCATTGATACCTACCTGAATGAGAGTGAAATTGAAAGAATCTTTAACTACGACCTTTCGGATAATGACAGACTAGATAAAGTCAGAGACTTGTTCATTACGGGGCTGTGGACGGGACTCAGAATCTCGGATTTGAAACGTATTAACAGTTTTGATATTTCCAATAACAGAATCAAAATTGTAGAAACAGAGAAAACAAACAGTTTTATTGAAATTCCCATCCATCCACAGTTAAAACAGATTATCGAAAAAAGGGAGGGGGTATTACCAGAAATAAGCGACCAAAAGTTCAATCTGTATGTCAAGGAGTTATGCGAATTGGTTGGAATTGATGAAGTGATTTTAGGCGGTTTGAGAAACCCTGAAACAAACCGAAAGGAGAAAGGGTATTATCCAAAACATAAGTTAATAGCATCTCATACCTGCCGTAGGTCTTTCGTATCAAACCATTACGGTAAGCTGGACGATAAAACCATTATGGCAATTACGGGGCATAAGTCACATAGTCAGTTCCTAGATTATGTCAAAACATCCAAAAGGGAACATGCGGAAAAATTAGAGCAATATTGGGCACAGCAGGAAGAAACAAAGAAAACAAAAAGAATTCAGGTAAAACCAAAGAAAAAATAATTTTCGGCACAGTATTTGAATATGATTTAAAAGTTTCAATTCTGAAAAATAAGATATATCACCTAATAGTGATTAGCGTGTAAGTAAGAATCGAAACGAGCGAAAAAGTTCTTTAAGATTATTTCAAGTAATTATACAAGTCTTCATTGGAGCGACCATACCGAGCATAATGCTAAATATTGGGGGAGCAGGAATTTTTAATTCAGAGGGATAATTACGCCAAAAATTGTGTAAATATAGTTTTTGAAGGTTGCGGGAATCACTCCGAACTAAAATAAGAGGCGAAGTTGTATTTTTCAATGGAGAAATTATATCTGGTCTTGAAATAATCAACAATTTTTAACGAAGCTAATTAATTTAGCAAGAAGTCGGGAACGGTCGTAAAAAATCGTGAGAAGGGGTCGCACCTTGTAAAAAACGTGTCCTGCACATATCTAAAGGATAATTATATCCTAATAATAAGTCGGAAGCAGTTCGCACAGACTGCACAAGGGGTCGCACCTTATAAAAAACGTGTTCTGCAAGTTTTAGGGGAATAATTATGTCTTTAAAATAAGTCAGAGACGGTCACACAAACCGTAACAAGGGGCTACACCTTATAAAACACGTACTCTGCGCCTAGTTCGGGAATAATTATGCCCAAACAACAAAAATTTAACAACTATTAACAAAAAATATACAGACTCAATTTTATAAGTTGGGTCTTTTTTTATGTCTAAACATCAACGAGGCTGTCCAAAAAGGGCAGTCTTTTTTTATGCCTGTATGTCAGGTAATTGAATTTTATAACAACAAAAAATATACATTATGAGTAATAACAACACATTACTAGTCCAAATGACAAAAGATGAGCTAATGCAGGATTTTGAGCAGGTAGTTCGTAAAGTAGTTAATCAAATGCAGGTTGACAGGCAAACCTCAAAAGATGAGAAACTAGCTTTGACCCGTGATGAAACGGCAGAGTTACTAGATGTAAGCCTAACAACACTCCATAACTGGAATAAGCAAGGGATTTTAAAACCCTCTGCAAAGGTCGGCAAAAGAGTGTATTATTCTAAAGATGAGGTATTAGCAAGGCTGAGAGGGGGACAGGTGAGCGCATAAGAAACATCTTTTTATTATTATGCCGCAAAAACTCTTCAAACGGCTTAAATTTCCTGTTTTACAGTTCAAATGATAGTTTCTATATCTGGGTTGTAATAATCTCTTAAATACCCCTTAAATCAATTTTTAACGATAAAGACAATGCCTAACCTTAGTACAATTACATAGGGGGGAGCTATTGGTATGTCTAAAATTAACACAGTAAATATTATGATAGATTTTATTAAAACATATACAAAAACAAAAGAATCTTTAGAAAATAAGATAAAAAGCTATGAAGATAGTGAGACTATATGTAACCTTGACTTTGGTACAGGGGAAATAGTATATCCGTGTAGGAGGTATTTTGAAAATATTGAGGTACGGATTACAAATGTTTCAGGATTTGTCCGTAACTCCATGCACAAATACTTTAATCTTAAAAATGGCTTTGGTGACAATAATTACACAGATTTTTATTACCCCGATATTATGACTTCTTTTGAGCAGCTTCAAGCTGACCTGGACGAAGATATTTCGGACTACAATGTTACTAATCTGGAGTTTGGGTTGAATATACAGACCTCTTTAAGCCCTAAATATATGTTGGATAATAATATTCTGATGTTCAATTTTGATGAATTTAACCAAAAAGATACTTTTAAGGGCAAAGGAATGTATAAACAGTACAACCGTAGTGAGTATTACGTTAAAATTTACGACAAAGGTTTGCAGTATAAGCTGGATTATAACCTGTTGCGTGTGGAAATTAAGGTTACGGACAGTAAATTACTGAAAAAACGGTTTGGAATCCATACGGTTCAGGATATTTACGATAAAAATAAGCTGGAATTGATGTTTAACTTCTTGTTAGAGTGCTTTGATGAGGTTAATATCATTGATAGTCTCGCTACTCAGGAAATCCGCGGGGAAGAAAAAACAGTTATTGAACTTGGCAAAAGCCCTCATTATTGGCGGGAAATAAAAAACAGTAAATCATCTAGCCATTATTATGACCTAAGAACAAGGTTTAATAACCTACTAAGAAAGTATAACCTTGATACCATAAAATTAGAGTTACGGGATTTACTTGTGGCTAAGTTTAGAACTTTGATAGGGGATAGGTAGGTTTGGGTTTGGGAGTTTAGGGGGAGGTTAAAAAGGACAAAATCGGACTATATATTAAGAGTAATTTGTACTGTAAATAAAAAAGATTGGCTATACCTTGATATTTCGATAGAACCAATCATATTATGTGTAATACAGGAATTCTAATTTATCAGTTTTTTATAATTTTCTTTGTTATAAAATCTGTTCCGTTAAATAATTTTAAAAAGTAAATCCCGTTAATCAATAATGAAGTATCAATTTTAAATTGCTGTAAATTGCCTGATTGAATAATTCTGCCCTCTGAATTGATAATTTCATACTTTGTAAAATCTGAATCGGAAACTATATTAAGTGAATATTTGAAAGGATTAGGATAAATATTAAACTGTTTTTTAGTTGTTGTTTCTGCGGTTGCTAGTACAGAATTACATTCAGTAGCAGTCTCTACATAAGTTGCAGTGTAAGGTTTTATCCAAAAGTTTGTGAGAGTAGAACTATCTTTCCAATCAACAAAAATACATCTCAATAATGGAGATTGCGTTACGTTTCCAAATAGGACGTTTAACATATTGCTGTTATTGCCATTGCGTACATCAACACTAGTTAAATTACTGCCTTGTGTATATAATTCCTGTAAGCTGGTATTTTGAGCGACATTTAAAGTTGTTAAATTAGAGCTAGTTGTTAGTTTTTTAAGATTTATATTGGAACTAAGATTTATATTTGAAATAGGGGTTACAGAAAAATTTAGTTCCTCTAAATTAATATTGGCATTTAAAGAAAGATTTGCAATAGGGTTGCTTTCAATTCGCAAAACTTTTAAACCGCTATTATTAGATGTGTTTAATGCTGAAATTTGATTATTGGTACAATATAATTTCTGAAAAGAATTTGAATTTGGTAAATTAATGGTTGACAAATTATTCCACGAACATGATAAGTATTCTAAAAGTAAATTTTGATTTACAGTAAGACTTGCAAGATTATTATTATCACAAAATACTGTTTTCAATTGACTATTTTGGCTTAAATCAAGATTTGTCAGATTGTTACTACCAATCTCTAAGACTTTTAAATTTGAGAAATGTTGAATACCATTCAAAGACGAAATATTATTGCCTAATAGCCACAGTTCGGCTACTTGTTGTGCTTCACTGACTTGTATTTCCATATCATTATTAGTGTCAACCTTAATCCAATTACCCGCAGAATTTTTTGCTATATGTGCAGAGGGAGTTGAAAACACCAGTTTTGATTTAAATGTATTATCGGTAAAATTTACAATAGCTTGGGAAAATATATTCGCAGTAAGAGCGACAGTAAACACAAGAGATAATTTTGTTCTCATTTTTTTAATTTTTGAAAACAAAAATGCAGACTTATATCTTATTTGTTATATTTGTATCATTGTATAATATAACCAAAATGGTTATAATTCATAACCGTTATGATAGGAAACAAGATAAAAAATATACGAGAGTTAAAGAATTTTACTCAGGAATATATGGCTGAAAAATTAGATATTTCTCAGGCTGCATATAGTAAATTAGAAAAAGGAGATATAAAGGTTTCATCTGAGAAACTATGTCAAATTGCTAAAATATTAGATGTTAATCCAGAAGATATAACATCTTTTGATAGTCAAAAATATTTTAACAGTTTCAATAACGTTAAAGGAAGCAATAACGGAAGCATTATCATTGGAGCGGATGAGACTGAATTGATAAAGAAATTGTATGAAGATAAGATTTCACTACTCGAAAAATTATTAAATAATACAGAAAAAGAGTTGAAAAATTATAAAACAAGATACGGAGAGCTTTAATAGCTCTCTTTTTAGTTAGTAAGAATATTGTTTAAGAAAATAAGCATAATAATCTTAATTCATGACCAAATGAAATGGTTAAAAGTTGTTAAGGAGTTATTTTTGCTATATTTGGCAAGTAATATGCTATGTTGTCTCTTATGAGATTTATTTTTTTTCTTTTATTCAGCACTTTCAGTTATGCCCAGAGTAGTGTTTCTGGGAATACCGTTTCGGAGCAAGGGTATATAATACAAAAAGTGTTAGTTATTAATGTACGAACCAATGAACAAAAATTCTCTGATACAAAAGGGTTTTTCAATATAAAAGCTAATATTAATGATGAATTGAGATTTGTAAAAGAAAATTATGAGAGGAGTTCAAGAAAAATTTTCAGTCAGGATTTTTCCAATTTAATTTCTGTTACACTTATACAAAAACCAACCGAAATTGAGGAAGTAACATTAGCTTTTAATTCTTCGGGAGACATTAAAAAGGACATGAATTTTAATTCATCTAAGAAAACAGCTAAACTTAATAATGACATTAGTGAGTATTTGAAAAAACCTATGGCAGAAACTCAACCTAAAAATAATATTCCGTCTTCTTTTGCTCCACGTAACCCCTATGAGGGACAATTAAATTTATTAAGTATTAGTTCAGGAGGAACATCTGGAGGATTAGTTGGTTTTTTGTTGAAACAAAGTATTAAAAAAAATGTAAAACCTACATATGCACAGATACAAGAGTTTTATAAGAAAATTAAAAACTCTCTTTATGGTGATTATTTTGTAAATAATGGATTGAATGAATTTGAATTTGAGGAATATGTTATACATATAGATAGAAAATATAATTTATCTGAAAAATATTGGAATAATTTTAAAAAAAATGAAATTGACAATTTGTTAAAAAAATCAATTAAAGATTATCTGAAAAATAAAAAATAGTATTAAAAAATTATAAATGTTAGAGAAATGGATGTTTTATTTATCAATTTGAAAATAAAATTTGGTAATTACAAAAAAAACATTTAGATTTGTCTTACTATTAATTATAAAATTATACAAAATGAAAAAAATGAACAATTTCAAGAAAATGTCAAGAACTGAATTGAAAAGTTTTAAAGGAGGATATAGCTGGTTCAGATGTATGACGAGAGCTCTTCAGTGGCCGTGGCAAAGTGAATCTACTGACAGACCTCAAGATTGGGATGCTTGTAGAGCAGCATAAACTAAATCTTGAAAAATTCAAAACAATTTAGAGGCTGATAACAGCCTCTTTTTTTATAATAATGTGTATATGTTAAAATTAAATACTTATATATTAATTCTTTTTTTATTTCCAATTATCATCTTAAGCCAGTCAGTAACAACAAAGGTAGTAGATTCAGGTAATGAAAAACCTATATCAGAAATCCAGGTGCTTTCAGATTCTGGAAGCCAGATTGGATTTACAGATGAAAATGGAATTTTTACACTTAATCTAAGTGAAGTCAAAAAGAATGGAATTAATGATGTTACATTTTATCATCGAAATTATGCTTCACAACAATATTCAATCGATAAAATCCCAATTACAATTTCCTTAGATAAGGTTCACGATATAGAGCCAGTAGTAATATCTGGTAACAAAAAAGGAGACTATTTCGTATTGCATGGCTATTTTAGAAGTTGGAAAGTGATAAATAATGAACTTGTTAAATATAATGATGGACTAATTTCATATTATATTCCTTATTCTTCCAAAAAGACTATTGAAACAAATATAGAAAATTATAGAACTTTAAAAAAAGATAATTATAAAGATAAGGTAAAAGGAATAATTTCTTTAGGTGATGGATATTTGTATTATAAAATACCTAAAAATGATAAAGCTAATATTTATGACAACAATAAATATTTTAAGCTCGAAAAATTAAATGACAGTACCTCAATATTATACTCTAAAAATAAAAATGATGTTTTTATTAAAAGAGGGAAAATATTATATGATAAAAACCATTTAATCAAAGAAGTGCAAAAAAATATATCTTTTGAAAAAGATGAAGCATTTAAAGTTCTTTTATGGAAAGCAACAGGACAATTTTATAATTTAGAAAAATGGGAAGGTGAAGGAAATTCAAGACATGTTTCTTATGTTTTTGATAGGCAAAAGTCTCTAGTTAAGGATAGTATTGAGGAAACAATTAATGAAATATTTATTGATAATGTTAATTTCAACAATGTTACGGTTCCGCAAAAAACAAATACTAAAGTAGATAAGGATAAAAGTTACTATGATACTTTATTTTGGAATGAAAATATTAAAATTCATCCCTTGCCACTCAATATTCAAAATCAAATAGAAAATCTCAAAATAGCACCTAATAACTTAAAAAAATAATTCCTATATATGTTTACTCCAAAAGATGTTCAAAATATTTTATCTTATTTACAAAACATCAATAGTAACGTAAAAATTAATACTTCTGAATTAAACGAACGTTTAAAAAGCCACTCAAGCTATCCTTCTTTGTTATCTATTGTTGATGTTATTAGTGATTTAGGATTTAAAAGCACAGGATATGAATTAAATTCGAGTAATTTTGAGTCTTTACCACATCTTTTTTTAGCTCAAGTTAAAAATAGTGAATATGGTACTAATGAAATGGTATTAGTTAAAAAAGAACATAATTTGCTCTTTTTTGATAGTGAACAAATAAATTCAGAGGAATTCTTACAATTATCAACTGGTGTTTTTATTCTTGTAGAATTGAAGAATACTACATTAAGAAATAATTTTATTTTATGCGGAGTAATTTTATTATTGGGGGTATCATTGTTTTTATATGATTTTACATTTTTTTCATATTTTATATTACTAAGTCTTCCACTAATAGGACTCTTCATGTCTTTTTATTTTTTTGAGTCACTTTTCAATATAAGAATTGATATTTTAAATAAAATATGCTATAAAAATGAAATTAGTAATTGTAAAACTATTTCATCTTCGAAAAAATGGAAAGTTTTTAACTACATTAATTTTTCAGATTTGGGATTGGTCTTTTTTTTTACTCAAATTTTGACTTTTCTATGCCTATTTCTAAATGTTACTTTAGGTTTTATAGTTGAAATCTACCTTATGTGTGGTTTTGTTATAATTCCAATATTAGCTTTATCAATATTCTATCAATTATTTGTTGAGAAAAAGTGGTGCAGGATATGTTTATTAATCGCTTTAAACTTGGTTATTCAGTTGGTCGTTGCCTTTTATTTGTATAGTTTCTTGGGTTATCCTGATTTTAAATATTACCCCTTCATTACATTTAGTATAATTTATGTGATAGTTTTTACTTTATGGTCTCCACTATTAAAAAAAACTTTACAAAAAAATCAAAAATTAACAGGCCAAAATGAGTATTTAAATGATATTGTGAATGATTATGATACTTTTAAAGCTATTTTACTGTTAAATAAACAAAAAGATAAAAATATTTGTAATAATGAATATTTATTTTCATTCGGTTCTAATGATGATGCTTTGAATATTACAGTTATTACAGACCCATTTTGTAAATATTGTAAATCAACTAATAAAATGATAAGAACTATTTTAGAAAATTATTCTCAAAATTTGAATATTAATTTTTTATTTAATGTTGATTTAGCAGATAAGAATATTAATTATTATAGGTTAATTACATATTCATATTTAATGAATAAAAAAGAATCTTTTTTCGATTTCATTTGCAATAAACATAACACAGATATTATAAATGATAATATTAATTTTTCAGATTTGGTTAAAATTGATGAGTTTTTATTAAACCAAAGCAAATTATGTGACAATAACGAAATATCGTATTTTCCTACTATCCTAATTAAAGGCTATGAGTATCCTTTGAAATATGACATAAAAATGTTAGAAAACTTTATTCCTCAATTAATTTTAGATAAAAACAATCTTTGATGTCAAAATTTCCATTTTATAAACAACATGATGCTAAAGATTGTGGGCCAACCTGTCTTCGGATGATAGCAAAATATTACGGGAAAGATATTTCTATACAATATATTAGACAGATTTCAGAAACGACAAGGGAAGGAAGTAGCTTGCTAGGACTAAGTGAAGCTGCTGAAAATTTAGGATTTGAATCTTTTGGTACAATAACTAATTTTTCTTCTTTGTCAAAAGAAGCTCCATTTCCTTGTATTGTTCATTGGATGAAAGCTCATTTTGTTATTGTGCATGAAATAAAAGGAAATACTGTTTATGTTTCAGACCCCGCCTATGGCTTAATTAGCTATTCTAAGGAAGAATTTATAAAACATTGGATTAATGAGAATTCGGATGAAGATACTGAAGAAGGAGTAGCATTAATGTTGGAGCCTACTCAAAATTTTTTTCAGAATAAGTTTGAGCATGAGCAGAGCAAAGCTAGTTTTTCATTTCTTTTTAAGTATTTATTAAAGTACAAAAGATTAGTTGTTCAATTACTATTCGGGCTATTTATAGGAAGTTTGCTAACTCTAGTTTTTCCTTTTCTTACTCAAAGTATCGTTGATGTTGGAATAAAAAATCAAGACCTTAACATAATCTATTTGATTTTATTAGCCCAAATTATGTTGTTTGCTGGGAAAATGGGATTTGATGTGATTAGGAGTTGGGTAATGTTGCATCTTTCAACAAGAATTAATATATCTATCGTGTCAGATTTCTTCATTAAGTTGATGAAACTACCTATTAGTTTTTTTGATACCAGAATGACAGGTGATATTTTACAACGAATAGATGACCATCGTAGGATTGAACAATTATTAACAAATACTTCACTTAATGTTTTATTCTCTTTAGTGAATTTGGTTGTTTTCAGTATCGTTTTGCTATTTTATGATTATAGATTGTTTTTAGTTTATCTGTTCGGAGCAGCTTTATATATGATTTGGGTCTTATTTTTTGTAGGAAAAAGAAGGCAATTAGATTATGAAAAGTTTAGTAAGACTGCACAAGAAAGAAGTAAGGTCATTGAGCTTATAAATGGTATGCAGGACATTAAAATGTATAATGCAGAAAAGTATAAAAGATATAGCTGGGAGTCAATACAGGTAGAATTGTTTAAATTGAAAATTAAATCTCTTTCATTAGAACAATGGCAATCTGTTGGAGGTAATTTTATAAACCAAATTAAAGATGTATTAATAACTTTTCTTTCTGCAAAACTGGTTTTAAGTGGGGATTTGACTTTAGGAATGATGCTTTCTGTTCAGTATATAATGGGACAATTAAATACCCCATTGTATCAGTTCATTGATTTTATAAAACAGTCACAAGATGCAAAGATTTCATTAGAAAGATTAAGTGAGATTCATGATAAAGATGATGAAGAAAGTCATCAGGATAAAAGTAGTATTAATATTCCTAATGAAGATATTCAAATAAATGGTTTATCCTTTAGATATATTGGTACGGATAACTATGTTTTTGAGAATCTTAATTTAAGAATTCCATATCAAAAGACTACTGCTATTGTTGGAGCAAGTGGAAGTGGCAAAACAACCCTTTTAAAACTGCTAATGAAATTCTACGAGCCTGAAAATGGGGGAATTACCATTGGGAGTACTGACTTAATTAATATTTCCCCAAAAAAGTGGAGAGAAAATTGTGGTGTTGTAATGCAAGAAGGATATATTTTTAATGAAAGTATTGCTGAAAATATTACAATTGGTGATGAGAATATTGATGAATTTAAATTAAAAAAAGCTGTTGAAATTGCTAATATTAGGGAATTTATAGAGGATTTGCCTTTAAAATATAATACTAAAATTGGAAATGAGGGATTAGGTATTAGTGGGGGGCAGAAACAAAGAATTTTCATAGCAAGAGCAGTTTATAAATCTCCTAAATATATTTTCTTTGATGAAGCAACCAGTGCCTTAGATGCTAGCAATGAAAAAATTATTATGGAGAATCTGGAGCAATTTTTTAATGGTAAAACTGCAATTGTTATAGCTCATAGGCTTTCTACTGTCAAAAATGCAGATAAAATTATTGTTATGGACAAAGGAAAATTAGTAGAGGAAGGTAATCATGCAGAGCTGGTAGCTTTAAAAGGTGAATATTACAGATTAGTAAAGAATCAATTAGAACTTGGAAATTAAGAAATGAAAAATAGTTTAAATGATACTGAATCACGTTCTGTTGATATGCGAAATTTACTGAATAAACACCCTCACTGGGTAATTTTAAAGGGAAATCTTTTCATTTCAATAGTGTTATTGTTTTCTTTATTAGTTGTGTGTTATTGTGTAAAATATCCAAATCTTGTAAACTCTAAAGTAATTATAAATCCTTCCAAAAAACAAAATCATAATGAAATTGTAGTTGGGAAACTTATTGTGGCTCAAGACGATTTAATTAAAGTAAAAAAAGGACAGAAAGTTATAGTTAAACTTTATGATTTTCCTTATCAGGAATATGGAGTTTTAAATGCAAAAGTTCAGCAGGTATCAACTAACAGCAAAAACTCTTATATAGATATTATGTTTCCAAATGGCTTGAGAACGTCTTATGATAAAAGCATCTTTGCAAATAAAGAATTAAAAGGAAATGCAGAGATTGTTGTACAAGATACCCGACTTATAGAAAAAATATTCTATCGAATAAAGAACTTATTGAGGTGAATAAGATTTGCCTCTAGAAAGTATTTTGACATTTAATTTCAAATACATATTCTTAAAGGGTGTGGTAAGGAATGTTTACGGTTTGGTCTGGGCGTAAAAAAATAGATTTTTTGTAGCTGTGATTTTGTCAATATATTATCTGCCGATTTACCCCAAAACCAAACTACACAATCTTACCAGACAATCTTTGCAAACTGCTATAAAAAGAGGTGTTTTCAGAGTTTCTTCTACGTAGTACCAATATATTCTACAATTTATATCAATATTTATCGACTCTCTAACTCACTTTTAACCATCATAAACCTACATTTCGGTTAACTCTGGTAGACGGATTGTGATGTTGTGTGTGGAGTGGTGGTTTTGTCTGTGGAGTTTCGGGAAAGTGTATAATACTTGGTCTACTATTTACCCCACTATCAATTTTCATGTAAAAATGCAGCCCCTATACCAAATCTCAAAATTTTGAATATGTATCGGGTGTGTACCTACTATAACGGTTTGGGTGTGGGTTGTAGTAGTTTTTTCGTGGTGTCCCCTATGCTCGGATTTTGTTTTTCTCAGACTTGTTTTACTTTTCCTGTGCTCGGAGTGGTTAAAAAGATTTTAACAACGGTTGATATTTTGGTTAAAAAGTGTTGTAAGTGCTTGTATTTATGGGCTTTTTGTTGTATATTTATACTGCTTTCGCGAGCGACTTACTACTAAAATATATCTCAATATTTACATAAAAAAGCCTTGAAGCACTGCAATGCGACAAGGCGTATCAATAAATTTTAACTATTCTAAAATTACTGACATGACAAATTTACGAAATTGTCTTGATACTGCTAGTATCTATGTAGGAACGTACGCAAAGTACAACAATGGCTCATTATTTGGAAAATGGCTAAACCTTTCGGACTATTCTGATTTTGAAGAATTACAACAGGCAATGTATGAACTGCATTCTGATGAACAAAATCCTGAATTTATGTTTCAGGACTATGAATGTCCGATTCTTGAAAAACTAGGTTTATTGAGCGAGTGCCATATATCAAAAGATATTTACGAAGTACTTGAACAAATTAATGATTCAGAGCATGAAGTAGAAGTGTACGAAGCGTGTTTGGATAATTTCGGTAAAATGGATTTTCTAAGCATTTATGAATATGTAAATAATTTTTATTACGGCGAATATTCGAGTGATGAAGACTTTGTACAGGAATTATACGAAAATGATATTCCTTTTGGTCTTCCTAATTTCGTGGTGATAGATTGGGAAGCCACAGCACGTAACATTATGTATGATTATTTTGAGATTAACGGGCATTATTTCCGTGCTTAGAGTCACTTAGATTAAAATACGTTCAGATAGATTAAAATATTTCAAGTCGGGAACAAAGTCGGGAGTGAAAAATCAAAAAGCCTTGAAAATCAATTGATTAACAAGGCTTTATGTAGACCCACAGGGATTCGAACCCCGACTGACGGTACCAAAAACCGGAGTGCTACCGTTACACTATAGGTCTGTTTCGATGCTGCGAAATTATAGAATTTATTTTAAATATGAAAATCAAAATCGAAGATTAATTAACATAATAGAGCGGGAATAGCTTTACTTATTGATAGCCAAATAATTATTTTTTTTATTTTTTTCGATAAATCTGTTTTTAAAGTTATATTGTAGAGTCAGAAGGCTTTTTGATGACATCATTTTCTGAGATTAACTGTAGGATAGTAACTCCCATCGTCATTTTTTCATCTTTCATCCTTCCAATCTTAGCCTTCTTTATGTTAAATAATAAAAACTTATCTTTGCAAAAAATTGGGCTCCAAAAGTTGGAGTAACCCATTAATAACGTATCCTTAGCATAGCAAAAGGATTATTAAACATTTTTTATGTCAAATATTGTTGCAATCGTTGGACGCCCCAATGTAGGGAAATCCACGCTTTTTAACCGTTTATTAGAGAGAAGAGAGGCTATTGTAGATTCTACAGCCGGTGTTACCAGAGACCGTCATTACGGAAAATCTGACTGGAATGGGGTAGACTTTACCGTAATTGATACCGGAGGATATGATGTAGGTACTGATGATATCTTTGAAGAAGAAATCCGTAAGCAGGTACAGTTAGCAATAGATGAAGCGACTTCCATTATCTTTATGATGAATGTGGAAGAAGGTCTTACCGATACCGATCAGGAAATTTACAGACTCCTTAGAAGATCAAATAAACCTATTTATATTGTTATCAATAAGGTAGACTCTTCAAAAGAAGAACTTCCTGCAACAGAATTTTATCAGTTAGGAATCGATAAATATTTCACTCTTTCTTCTGCTACTGGTTCAGGAACCGGAGATCTATTGGATGATATTGTAAATGATTTCCCAACAACAGAGTACAAAGATCCTTTTGAAGGATTGCCTAAAATTACAATCGCAGGTCGTCCGAATGTAGGAAAATCTACAATGACCAATGCCTTATTGGATGTTGAAAGAAACATTGTAACTGATATTGCAGGAACTACAAGAGACAGTATTCAAACGTTATACAACAAATTCGGACACGAATTTGTATTGGTAGATACGGCTGGAATGAGAAGAAAGTCTAAAGTAAATGAGGATCTTGAATTTTATTCCGTAATGAGATCCATCCGTTCTATTGAATATTCTGATGTAGTCATTATCATGGTAGATGCTACACAGGGATGGGAATCTCAGGATATGAATATCTTCGGATTAGCTCAGAAAAACAGAAAGGGAATCGTTATCCTTGTTAATAAATGGGATTTGATCGAAGATAAACAGACCAATACAATGCGTGACTTCGAACAATCGATCAAAGATAAAATCGGTCAGTTCCAGGATATTCCAATTCTTTTCGTTTCTGCATTGACGAAACAAAGAATTCTGAAAGCAGTAGAAGTAGCAATGGAAGTGTATGAGGATCGTAAAAAGAAGATCAAAACTTCAAAATTGAACGAAGTAATGCTTCCTATTTTCGAAAGAACTCCACCACCGGCGCTTAAAGGAAAATATATTAAAATCAAATATTGTGTTCAGCTTCCTACACCGTCACCGCAGTTTGTATTTTTCTGCAACCTGCCACAGTATGTGAAGGAGCCATATAAAAGATTTACTGAAAATCAGCTGAGAAAAGAATTCGGATTTACCGGAATTCCGATTGAAGTATATTTCAGACAAAAATAAAAGAACAGGTGTTCATATAAAGATCTGGTAAGGAAACTTACCAGATTTTTTATTTTGAAGAATTCCATCTCAAATGACAGTATTTTTAGAACAAAATAGAAATCTTCAGTTTCCATTGTTGTCACTAAGGTTTTCCTAAAATAGGGATTTTTGTTATTCAATAAGTTCATGCCCTAATCTTCAAATTCGTTTTTTAGTTGTAATTTTGCAGCAATTAATGTTTTACTAACTGTAATTAAAAAACCTAAATCTTCATGCTTACTATTTTATCGCAAAATTTTTCTCTTGTTAATGAATGGATTAATGAACTTCGAAACGTTGATGTTCAGCATGACCGAATGAGATTCCGGAGAAATATGGAAAGAATCGGAGAAATTGCGGCCTTTGAAATCAGTAAAGGATTGGAAGTAAGAGATGTTGAAATCCAAACTCCTTTAGATACTATTAAAAGTAGGGAAATTGCAGTACAACCGGTGATTACAACCATTTTAAGAGCAGGAGTTCCGTTATTTGAAGGAATTCTTAATTACCTTGACAGAGCAGATTGTGGTTTCGTGGCTGCTTACAGAAAGCACGATGCCAATGATTATTTCTCTATCAAACAGGATTACCTTACTTGTCCGAATATTGAAGGAAGACCTTTAATCGTAGCAGATCCTATGCTGGCAACAGGTGCATCCCTGATTGAAGCAATCAAAGACTTGTTGACCAACGGGAACCCAACTCAGCTTCACATTGTAGCAGCCATTGCTTCAAGACAAGGGGTAGAAACTGTACAAAATGCCTATCCTGACGCTCACATCTGGGTAGGGGCCATTGATGAAGAGTTGACCTCAAAAGGATATATTACACCAGGATTGGGTGATGCCGGAGATTTAAGCTACGGAGAAAAACTTCAACGATAATTTTAAGAAAGATTCCAGAAATCTTTCATTAAATTCAACAATAAATTAGGTCGTACTTTATCCAGTGGATGCTTTGTATCCGGGAGTACGGCCAATTTTGCATTTGGAAGCTCTCTGTATACAGCTGTACTTTCGTCAATAGTTACCATATTGTCCTGATCTCCTACCATAATCTGAACCGGAATATTAATTGTAGCCAGATTATTTTTTAATGGTGGATTTTTGCCCAGAGCAATCATTAAATCAGCAATAGCCGGAAGTAACTGTTTCCATTTCGAGCCATGCTGTTTCTCTAAAGTTTGTGCATATTTTGGGATTTTTTCAAGAATAACATCAGGATTAAGCATTTTACTTTCCTTTAAAGCCTGTTCCTCTGTCCAGTCGAATTTTGTTCCCAAAGTCATAATAGAATTTATGTTTTCAGGATGTTTTACAGCATAGCAAAGGGCAACATAGCCACCCATGCTGTGTCCTAGGATGTGTACATCCGTTAGATTATTTTCTGTACAGTATTCTGTCAACTCCTGAGTATATTTTTCTATAGTGATTCCATCCGCAGGAAGATCATTACTTCCATGTCCTGAAAATAAAGGAGTGTGAATTGTAAAATAGGATGAGAGACTATCCAGATAAGGGGTAAATATTTCAGAGTGACCTAAAGCTCCGTGTAGTAAAACCAGGTTCGGCATGATTATTTTGTTTCCGGAAAATTAAGCAAAAGAATCGGAACACAAAAACAGGAGAATTATACTGAAGTCCTTCTATAGAAAGAACGGTGCTTGTAAATCACAATCTAAAACTTTAAACCTCTTTACACATCCATTGCCATTACCAGCACACTTACCTTGTTATGCTCACCGGCATTTAAAATCTCCCATGCAATAGATGAAACGGTGGTTCCTGTTGTAAAGACATCATCAATTAGTAATATGTGTTTTCCGTTTACAGGTTGAGTAACAGAAAAGGTATTGATGGTTTCCAGACGATGCTGCTTATCTTTTAAGGCTTGTGCTTTGGAATAATAATTTCGTTTGACTAATTGATGGTCAAAGGGAATTCTATAATATTTTGAAAGGGTTTCCGTGTATAAATGAAGCTGGTTATAGCCTCTTTCCCTTATTTTTTTAGGATGAAGGGGAACACTTACCAGAAGATCCGGTTTTTGGTTTTTGAAATCAAGTCGGTCGGTTGTCCATTCACCAAGAATTCTTCCGGTTATCTCTCTGCTTCTGTATTTCAGTTCATGAATAATTTTCCGGCTTAAACTTTCTTCTTCAAACTGTATAAGAGCATAAGTATTCTCAACAGGAAAAAGAAGCCTGCATTTTTCTTTCACAGGATTGTTTTCGAAATAGTCATAATGGGTAAAATGAATCTGGTTGAAACAGATATCACAAACCAAAAGATTAGACTCAATAATTCTGTTACAATGAAGACATCGGTTGGGGAAGAGTAGGTCCAATATCATAAGTGTGTTTTTACTAAGATATGAAATAGTTTTTAGCTCCCACTCTAAAATTTCAGGTTCAGAACTCTTTCCTTATCTTCTCAATCGAGTTCTTCATACTGAGATTGAAATGCTCCTTCTCCAACCGAACTGGGGGAGCCTGTCTTACTTCACAATCCGGGATACTGCAGGATTCACAGGTTACTCCTACATTGATGGTTTTTAGTGATGGAGATTTTATAAAGCCTATTTTTTTTATTGTTTGTGAATTCAGTAAAATACCCAGACAATAACTTCTGTTGCTGCCATCAGAAAAAGGGTTTTTCTGAGAGGTGGAAATAACAAGATAGCTTATTCCCTGATCTTTATAATGGGAGATCTGAGCATCTGTCAGAGTTTCATTTTCCTTTAAATAATGCAGGTTTTTCACAGCGATCCATTTTCTGCAATAGTGCTCATTGGTTGCATTGGCATGGGGAGCCTGTTGGTGATTAAGGTGGAGCTCTTTTAGAATTTGAATCTTTTCAGATCCTTTCTTTTTTACCAGACATAAATAGAAAAGATCTTTAATACCCATTTCGGCAGAAAGGATATTAGTAAGGCGATAATAAAAAGTTTCAGGTGAGTTTGTAAAGCTGTTGATAAGACTGGCGAAGTTCTCAGGTTCCCAGGTGTTTTGCTGAAAAAATTCTGAGGTCTTTTCAATTGTAGGCTCCTTTGAAATCAATAAAGCACCTGCAAAATAAGAAGCATAAAAATTGTTCAGAATTTCTTCAAAACTTCCGAAGTCAAGCCATGAATAGGTGGTTGGACGGACCTTTAGCTCCAGTACATTGAATCCTATTTCCTTAGCCAGAATAAATGTTTTCTGATCCTTTTCCAGTTTTTTATTCAGAAGCAGCAATTTTTTTTCAGGAATAAACAGGGATCTTAGATTGTCTAATGTTCCATATCTTTCAAAATCTTCAGACTGAATAGTATAGCTGAATTTTTCCGTAAGGATATTCTCCAGAATGTCAGACTTTAAATTCTTATCAATCTGAAGATGGTTTTCTTCAGTGAACAGGTCTACTTTATCTTCAATTTCAGGGAAATAATTGTCATACAATTCCTGGAAGGATCGTAAAACTGCAAAATAAAACCTTTCCTTCCCGAGATTATAGTTCTGAGAAATCTCTATTAGTGCATTAATAAAAGCAGTTACTTTTTTAGGAGCGTCACTGATAATACTGATGAGATTGTTTTTATTAATCCCGAACAATTCCAAAGGAACTTCCTTGAAGAAATCAGATTGGAGGATTTCATTAAACGGAGCAAGGCTTTTGTCCAGCTTTGTGGATACCAGATCATCAAAAGTGCAGTTCAGGGCTTCAGAAAGCTGGATGATCTTGTCATGTTTCGGGTATTTTTTTCCGTTTTCAATTTCGTTAAGGTAAGATTTTGATAATCCGGTTTTTACGGCAAGATCCTGCAGAGACCAATTTTTCTTTTGTCTCAGCTGTTTCAGTTTTAGCCCGAAAACGGTCTTGATAAAGTCGCTGTCTGAATTCATTACTCAAATATAAATAAATAGATGCGATTATTCGCATAATAATTTTTAAATAAATTTAGCGAACGTTCGCTGTTTGTGAAAATTTTTATTTATCTTTGTAACATCAAATCACAAAATCAATATGTTATGGAAACTAAGACTCAATTAAAAATAACAGCTCAGAAGCAGTTTGAAGAAATTTTCACTCCGGATTTGATCGATTTCTTAATCGCCCTTCATCAGAATTTCAATCATAAAAGAGCAGAACTTTTAGAAGAAAGGAAAAAAAATCAGAAAGAATTCGATCAGGGGATTCTTCCGAAATTTTTAAAAGAAACAGAAGAGATCAGAAATGGAAATTGGGTGTGTGCCCCATTGCCGGAAGATTTGCTGGACAGAAGAGTTGAAATTACAGGACCTGTTGACCGTAAAATGATCATCAATGCTTTGAATTCAGGAGCTTTTACTTTCATGGCAGATTTTGAAGACAGCAGTTCGCCAACTTGGGAAAACTGTATAGAAGGACAGATTAATCTTACGGATGCTGTTAACAGAACTATTGATTTTGTCAACGAAAAAGGGAAAGCTTATCAACTGAATGAAAAAACAGCTGTTTTATTGGTTCGTCCAAGAGGATTGCATCTTCCTGAAAAACATATTCAGATTAATAATGAAGAAGCATCAGGATCATTAACTGATTTTGGAATTTACTTTTTCAGAAATGCAAAAAACCTTTTGGAAAAAGGAAGCGGACCCTATTTTTATCTTCCAAAATTAGAACATTATAAAGAAGCAGGATGGTGGAATGAAGTTTTTGTCTTCGCACAGAATTATCTGGGGATTCCTCAGGGAAGTATTAAAGCAACTGTTTTAATAGAAACCATTACCGCTTCATTTCAGATTGATGAGATTTTATATGAATTAAAAGAACATAGTTCAGGGCTTAACTGTGGCCGGTGGGATTATATTTTCTCATATATCAAAAAATTCAGAAACCTTCCGGAATTCATTGTTCCGGATAGAGATCAGGTTACTATGACTTCACCTTTTATGAGTGCCTATTCAAAAAGTGTAATTGAAGGCTGTCACAAAAGAAACGTTCATGCTATGGGTGGAATGGCTGCACAGATTCCGGTAAAGGATGATGATGAAGCTAATACTATTGCTTTTGAAAAAGTAAGAAGTGATAAAGAAAGAGAAGTGAAAAACGGTCATGATGGAACTTGGGTAGCCCACCCTGCATTGGTTTCGGTAGCTAAAGATATTTTTGATCAGTATATGCCTTCCAAAAACCAGATCGATAAGAAATTTGAATACAGCATACAGGAAAGTGACCTGCTGGAAATCCCTAAAGGAGAAATTACAGAAAAAGGAGTAAGAAAAAATATCAATGTAGGGATTCTGTACCTGGAGAGCTGGCTGATGGGAGTAGGGGCAGCAGCTATTTACAATCTGATGGAAGATGCTGCTACAGCAGAAATTTCAAGAACACAGATCTGGCAATGGCTGAAAAATGAAGCTGTATTAAGCGGTGACAGAACATTAACCAGAAATATGGTTCTTCAGTGGGAGTCCGAAGAAATGGACAATATTGAAAAATATGTTGGTGAAACCCGCTTTAAAAATGGAAAGTTCAATCTTGCCAAAGAACTTTTCAATGAGCTGGTGTTCTCAGAAAACTTCGAAGAATTTTTAACTCTTAAAGCATATCCTTTTATTTAACCTGAGAGTAGGGGTTTTGAGTGTTTTACAGCTTGAATTTTACATCTGTAGATCATTATTCTAAACCTCAGATCTCGTATCTCGAACCCGTAATTCAACAAACAAAATCCAAATATTATGAAAACAAGACAAGAACAAATCCAGACTCTGGAGCAAGATTGGCTGACAAACCCACGTTGGAAAGGTGTAAAAAGACCATATACAGCAGCAGAAGTTTTAAAACTTCGTGGTTCTTACACAATTGATTATACCATTGCGACAGAAATGTCTAAAAAATTCTGGGAGAAATTAAATACCCAGGATTATGTGGCAGGACTTGGAGCCTTAACGGGTAATCAGGCAGTACAGGAAGTAGATGCAGGACTGGAAGCCATTTACCTTTCAGGGTGGCAGGTAGCTGCAGATGCTAACCTGTCTGGAGAAATGTATCCGGACCAGTCTTTATATCCAGCGAATTCAGTGCCTTCTGTGGTGAAAAAAATTAATAATGCTTTATTAAGAGCAGATCAGGTACAGTCTGTAAGCGGAACCGGAGATAAAGAATATCTTGTGCCCATCATTGCAGATGCTGAAGCAGGTTTCGGTGGAAATCTGAATGCTTTTGAACTGATGAAGCAGATGATTGAGGCTGGAGCTGCCGGTGTACACTTTGAAGATCAGCTTTCTTCTGCAAAGAAATGCGGGCATTTGGGCGGGAAAGTATTGGTTCCTACTCAGGAGGCTATCAATAAATTAATTGCAGCACGTCTGGCAGCTGATGTATTGGGAGTTCCAAGTCTCATCATTGCAAGAACAGATGCCGATGCGGCAGACTTACTGACCTCAGATATTGATGACAGAGATAAAAAATTCGTAACAGGAGAAAGAACTTCTGAAGGTTTTTATGTAGTAAGAAACGGGGTAGAGCAGGGGATAGACCGTGGTTTATCTTATGCGCCTTACGCAGATCTGATCTGGATGGAAACTTCAAACCCGGATTTAGAGCAGGCAAAAAGATTTGCCGATGGAATTCATGCGCAGTTTCCGGGAAAAATGCTAGCTTATAACTGTTCACCTTCTTTCAACTGGGCTGCTAAACTGAGTGTCGAGGAAATGTCTACTTTCCGCGAAGAGTTGGCTAAAATGGGATACAAATTCCAGTTTATTACACTGGCTGGTTTCCATGCGTTGAATACAGCGATGTTTGAATTGGCTTTAGCATATAAAGAAAGAGGGATGGCTGGATATTCAGAATTGCAGGAACGTGAATTTGCTTTACAGGAAAAAGGATTCAGAGCAGTAAAACATCAGTCTTTTGTAGGTACAGGATATTTTGATGAAGTTCAGAATGTTGTTACCAATGGATCCTCTGCTACCGTAGCGATGAAAGATTCTACAGAAACAGCACAGTTTCATTAAATAGTCAGTTTTTTACATTATACATATTTTCGAAGCTCTCCCCAGTTTTTGGGGAGAACTTTATTTTTTATTCAGTTTTTATGAAAAACTCTTTGCAGGATCTGAAGGATTTATAATGATATTGATGACTTAATTAAGTCTAAAAAACAGGATGACAGCAAATGAAAAATTATATTATATTTGGACACGGAAAAAAAAAGTAAATTTTTCGAAAAAAGTATATATTATAATGAAACTAATTAAATTATTTTTTATTGCAGCAGGATTAACTTTAACGGCTAATGCTGTAAATGCTCAACAGAAGATCGGGAATATAAGCACTGATGAGGTTTTTGCTAATTTACCTGATGTAAAAATGGCCAGTGAAACGGTTGATAATCTGACAAAAGTTAAAAAAGCAGAAATTGATAAAGTTATTGCTGAATATCAAACTAAATTAAAAACAGCACAGGATAAAGAGAAGACTTTAACTGAGGCTAATAAGGCTGTTTTAACCAAAGAATTAGAAGCAGCACAAGTGGAATTGGATAATCTGGCTAAAAAGATAGAAGATACAAGAGCACAGGCGGCTAAAGAAATTTCAGCTAAGCAGGCTGAGCTGTACAATCCTTTACAACAGAAAGTAAAAGATGCTGTTGCTGCAGTAGCCAAGGAAAAAGGGCTGAACTATATATTTGACGTTTCAACACGTGGTTCCAACCTTGTTTATACTGAGGGAGGTGAGGATATTACGGATCTGGTAAAAGCAAAACTGGGAGCTTCTGCAACAGCTACAAAGCCGGCAGGAAAAGCTAAAAAATAAATTCAGAATATTGAATATTGTAAAAACGGAATCAGATCAACATCTGGTTCCGTTTTTCTTTAATTTAAAACCATACATTTGAGTAAATATTTCATTGGAATGAATTTAGTCTATGAAAAGCAGATCAGAGTTACAGAAGATCATATAGACCAGAACAACCACGTTAATAATGTTCAGTATGTGCATTGGGTAGAAGAAGTGGCAGCGGAGCATTGGAATCTCTTAAAGCAAAAAACAGAATATGTAAACGATGCGTGGATGCTTCTGGATCATCACATCCGGTACAAAAAGCAGGTGTACCTGAATGATATGATTACAGTAAAAACTTATCCACAAACTCCTGAAGGCGCAAAGCAGCCAAGAAAAGTAGAATTTTATTGTAATAATGAGCTGGTTGTGGATTCTTCTACACTTTGGGTTCTGTTTGATACAGAAGCGAAGAAGATAAAGCGGCTGGAAACTAATTGGCTGGAGAAACTGAAAATTTAGTTGAGAATGTTGGTATTCGAAGTATTATAAATAATTAATATGAAAAAAATATTACTATCATGGGCTGCGATAACTTTTATCAGCTGTAATTCTAATAAAAATATATCTGCTTCCGAACGTGAAAAAATTATTTCCGAATTAAATTATATCGGAAAAATAGATCAGAAATTTGCAGGAATTCCCCCGGCAGATATGACAGAAAAATACGGGAAAAATGTTTGGAAAATATTTGAGGCAAAAAGAGACAGTGTAGGAAAAGATAACCAAAACAGAATTAAAAAGCTTTACTCTCAGTATGGTTATTTAGGTTTTAAACAGGTTGGAAAAGAAAATTCAACACAATTTTGGTTGCCCATTCAGCATGCGGATCATGATATTGAATTTCAGAAAACAATGCTTGTGGCTATGCAAAAAGAAGTCAATAGGAATAATGCTTCTAAAAATGAATATGCATTACTGGAAGATCGAATAGCTGTTAATACTCATCAAAAACAGAGGTTTGGTACACAGGTAACTTATAATAATTTTGAACAGGCTGTTCCTAAAAATGGATTAATAGACAGTGCAAATGTTGAAAAACTGCGTGCTAAATATGATTTGCCTACGCTTAAAGAATACTATAACGGAATGACCGAGAGGCATTTTAAAATGAATGAAAAAGTCTTTTTACAGAGGGGAATTACAGAGCCAAAACTTTATAAATAAAAGATGAAAGCTTTTGCAATGATCAAAAAAATGTTATTCGGTGTAACATAATAAAGCTAGTATTTGTCTTATAAGAAATAAATGAATAGATACACAATGAAACAGACTGTTTTAGCAGCCTTATTTTTTAATATATCCATTTTAGGATTCAGCCAGACGGCAGAACAGTCAAAAATAATTGACAGTTATATAAAAAATGTTATCCAGATTAATGAAATCCCTGGAATGGCTGTAGGAATTGTAAAAGATGATAAAGTAACATTCCAGCAATACTATGGACGTGAAAATCTTGAAAGTGATAAAAAAGTGGATTCCAAGTCCATGTTCAGAGTTTACTCTACTACAAAATTAATTGCTAATGTTGGGCTTTTTAAACTTGTTGAAGAAGGAAAACTGTCGGTGGATGATAAGATTTCAAAATATATAGAGAATTTACCAAAAGACTGGCAAAACATACAGGTGAAAAACCTTCTTTCCCATTCTTCAGGATTAACGGATATGGCTGATATTAAAGATTTTGCCGAGAAAGCAACGCATAATGAAGTCATTGATCGCCTGTCAAAAGAAAAAATAGAGTTTGAAGCCGGAGATCATTACCGGTATAATCAGACCAATTATCTTTTGATTATGATGATCATTGAAGAAATAACAGGCAAAACCTTTGAAGAATATATTCTGGAAAATCAATTCTCTGATTCCAGAAACCAGGTCGTGTTCTCTTCCAACTCAGTTGAAAAAATTCCTAATAGAGTAAGGAAGTATAATTATAATCCGGAAAAAAGACAGTATGAGAAATTGATGACTATTGATGGAGTGAGATCTCATTCAGCAAATGGTTTGGCGATTACGCTTCCTGCTTTTCTACAGTGGAGTATCCATTTCAGCAAAAACGATTTTCTAAAACCGGAAACAAAAAAGATGATGTGGAAACCGTTTAATTATAAAAATAATGACTGGGAATTCGCGCATGGCTGGGAAATTACAGACTCTAATAATATAAGATCATACGGTTTTTCCGGTGGAAATGTAAGTGCATACAGCATCTTCCCGGATAATAATATGGCGATTGTTGTGATGTATAACGGAAATAAAGGATTTCCTGTGATGTATCAGATGGTGAATCATATTGCGGGAATTATAGATAAAAAACTGATGAATCCTTATATGCTGGCTGAAGAAATCACGATTGCAGAACCTTTTGCTCATCCAAATCTGAAGAAGGAAGTATATGGATATAGGATAGAAAATGATAAAGTGATTTTTTCCTATCAATATCCTGAAAATTCAAATACAGAATTTATTAAGAATGTTTCTGTAGCAGGTGCATTTAATAGCTGGAATATGAATGATGTATCTTATCAGCTGACTCTAAAAAAGAATAATGTCTTTGAGGTTGCAGTACCCAAATCCCAGTTCGAAAAAGGAAAAACTTATGGTTTTAAGTTTGTGATGAATAAAAGCGGATGGCTCACCATTCCTTACAATACAGCTAATACAGACGGAACTCCGGATAATAATTTCGCCCTGAAAATTGATTAGAACTTTATTTGAAAATCATTGTAATAGAGACAGTCTTTTCTTTGTTAAGTGGTTTTGTCATATCTTTGCAATATGATACGTATTACAAAAATTTTTACATTCGAAACAGCCCACGTACTGTACAACTACGATGGGAAATGTAAAAATATGCATGGACATTCCTATAAGCTGTTTGTAACAGTGAAAGGAAAACCGATTAATGACATTGAAAACCCTAAAAACGGGATGGTAGTTGATTTCGGAGATATCAAAAGTATCGTAAAATCTGAGATCGTAGACGTTTGGGATCATTCAGTGCTTTTAAATGCCTTGACTCCCCATAAAGAATTGGGAGATGATCTTGAACAGAAAGGACACAAGGTAATCTATTGCAGTTTCCAGCCAACCTGTGAAAATATGCTCTATGCTATCGCAGCTAAAATAAAATCAAGACTTCCTGAAGGAATTTCTCTGGCTTATCTTAAACTTCATGAGACTGAAAACTCTTATGGAGAATGGTTTGCAGAAGACAATCAATAAATATTATCCCATAAAGTTCAGACGGTGTTAAAAACAACAATTAATTTAGAACCTGGAAAAAAAGTATACTTTGCTTCAGATCAGCATTTCGGTGCCCCTACTCCTAAAGAAAGTAAGGTTCGTGAAGAAAGGTTTATACGATGGATGGATCAGATCAAGGAAGATGCACAGGTTTTATTTTTAATGGGTGATCTTTTTGACTTCTGGCATGAATGGAAACATGTGGTACCTAAAGGATACATCCGTGTTTTAGGGAAAATTGCAGAACTGAAAGACAGAGGAATCCATATTTATTTCTTTGTAGGAAACCATGATCTTTGGATGAAAGATTATCTTGAAGAAGAGATCGGATGTACGGTTTTTTACCAGAAACAATATTTTGAAATGGGTGGAAAACAGTTTTTGCTGGCCCATGGAGATGGATTGGGGCCTGGTGATAAAGGTTATAAGAGAATGAAAAAACTTTTTACCAATCCGGTGGCACAATGGTTTTTTAAATGGCTTCATCCCGATATTGCCATGAAAGTGGCATTGTATCTTTCTCAGAAGAATAAAATGATCTCAGGAGAAGAAGACAAAGCATTCTTAGGGGAGGATAAAGAATTTTTAATTATCTATTCTAAGGAGAAGCTGAAGACAGAGAATATAGATTATTTCGTATATGGACATCGCCATCTTCCCATGGTATTGGATTTGGGGAAAAACTCAAAATATATCAATCTGGGAGACTGGATTTCCTATTTTACCTATGGCGTTTTTGAAAAAGACATTGAATTGAAGACTTTTGAAAAATAAAACAAAAAAATTACCCCTAAAAAGAGGTAATTTGAGAATGAGTGGGGGACTCATTCTGTTTTTAATCCATATTCCGATTAAGTAATTGCAAGAAGTTTACCAAAGTCAGATTCATATATTAAAAAAACATTAAATAAAAATATTTTATCAAGATAATTGCTTTATACAGAGGTAATAAGAAGATCGAAAAAATTATGGAGCCGAAGAATATATTCAACATACAGACCGAGCAGGATTTCCTGAATGTAACATTGAAAACATTTCGTTATCAGTATGAAAATGTTGAGATATATAAGAAGTTTGTAGATTTTTTAAATATCAATCCTGATGAGGTTGACGATCTGTCTAAAATTCCTTTTCTACCGATTGAAATGTTTAAAAATCATCAGATTCTTGATAAAAATGTGAGTACAGATCTCTTTTTTCAAAGTTCCGGAACCACGCAGATGAATCTTTCAAAACACTTCATAGCCAATACAGGTTTGTATGAAGAAAGTATTTATAAAAGCTTTGATCAGTTTATTGGAAAACCTGAAGACTTTATTTTCCTTGGGCTGCTTCCAAGTTATCTGGAAAAACAGAATTCATCCCTAATTTACATGGTGGATTATCTGATGAAAAAATCTGACAAGTCAGAAAACGGTTATTTCCTTTACAATCATTCCGATCTTTTTGATCTTTTAAATCAGTTGCGTGATAAAAAAGTAATTCTTTTCGGGGTTTCTTTTGCCCTGTTAGATTTCTTAGATTACTGCCATTCCGAGCGAAGCGGGGAATCTATAAATGTTCTTGAAAACCTAATCGTTATCGAAACCGGAGGAATGAAAGGGCGAAAAGAAGAAATGACGAAAGATGAGCTTTTGAAAATATTGCAGGAGGGCTTTAAAACCGATACGATTTATTCAGAATATTCAATGACAGAATTGCTATCCCAGGCTTATTCTCTTGGAAATAATGAATATCAATGTCCCAATTGGATGCGGATTAAGATCAGAAACGCAGAAGATCCTTTCTCTTACGAAAAAGAAGGAAGAACAGGAGCGATCAATATCATTGATTTAGCCAATATCCATTCCTGTGCCTTTATTGCAACTCAGGATCTGGGTAAAATAACAGGTGATAAATTTCAGGTGCTGGGAAGAATAGATCACTCTGACATCAGGGGTTGCAGCCTGTTGGTTAGTTAACAAAGAACATTCTTTGTATGAGGTTTCAGGTCTCCGGTCTAAATTCTAAATTATGCTTAAAATAGAAGAACTTGTTCACGCATACATCCATACCCACTGCGATTTTGAAAAAGAACTCGTCTTGACGAATTATTTTCAGGCGGATTGGGAGGCCGATATTCTTATTGTTGATGCAGAAGGAATAAGTCATGAAATAGAGATCAAACTTTCAAAAAGCGATTTTAAAAATGATTTTAAAAAATCATATATCAATAAAGATACCGGAGAAAAATTTCTTAAACACGATAAAATTTCCTGTGGAGATTATGTATGCAACGCTTTCAGTTTCTTATTGCCGATGGGAATGGTAGACTCCAGTCTTATTCCTGAGCATTGTGGAATTATTGAGTTTTATCATAATGAAGATACCTGGAATACGGAATTCTATCTTATCCGTCCTCCAAAAAGACTTCACGAAGATTCTTACTGGAAACTTAATGATAAAGATCTTTTTATTAGAAAAATAGCTTTAAACTTACTTCAGCGTAAAATGGAAATCAAAGGAAAACAGGAAGAACTCATTTTTAAAAATCCTTTTGATCTTAAAAAAAGAAAATAGAGGTCCTGTCGGAAAGACAGGATTTTTTGTTGCTCTCTTTTTGTATATTAGCAGGATAACGATGCTATTTAAGAGTTAGATATAAATCATATTGTCCGTAAATAGTTATTGTTTTATATAATTTTCATTGAGATGATTTACTATTGAAAAAGGAATATGGAAGATATTATTTGTCCTTACCCTTGGGATTGTGGAAAAACAATTGAACCCAAGAAGCTAAGCAAACATGATTATGATTTTCTAAGCTCAGCATCCGAAAAAAAAATGATTTTTATGATCATACATTGCCCGGAGTGCTCAAGAGAGTTTAAGTTTAATACAGTACAATGGAAATCAGATAAGTTTGGGTATTCTGATCCCAATATCACTATTGAAAAAAAAGGAAAAACAATAAAACAACTGACAGCTATTCTGGATAGAGCAAAAGTTGATATCCCATTAGCCTATTTTGATTACTTGATCAGTGGTGAATTCGATTCTCAAATTTCAATCTTTTCAAATGAAGAGAACTTTAATCTGTATGATCTTAACCAGCTTTGTGAAAAAATAAATGTAGACGGAACGTCTTATCTTACCATTAGCCAATTAAAAGGGTTTGTACATTCATTATTGGAGATTACTGATAGAATCTCTCCAAAAGGACAAGATTTGAACTATAAAGATATTTCGAATTGCTTAACAATCGGTTCAGAAAATACAAAGCTCTTATGTATTGATTACCGAGATCAAAATTCTTTATGGATTTTTCATCCTGATGGTGGGGATATTGAACGTATATCAGTAACATTAGAAAATATTATTAAGAGGCAGAATCTCAATAAATAATAACTTTTTAAGGTGTCTTTATTTACATAGTCTTTTATTTTTAGAACTTATATTAATACCATGAGAGTAGGACAAATTATTCAATTGATTAGTATCGTTGGATTCAGTAAATAAAGATTTTAATCACTTTACTATTAGATCAAAGACAGGCCGGACAAGAGATAATGGAATAAGCACTGGCTTGTAGAAAATAGGGATGGAACTTATTTTTTTGCAACCAGACTCCTGCAGAATAGAAAGGTAAACAGCTCAAATTTTGGTGCCTGTAGAAAATAAATTACAAAAGCAGCCTTTAAGGATCTGGGTATTCTAAAATAAAATTGTATATCAGTTTTCTACCTAATATTGGAATTTTATATTGATTATTATAAATTTCCGACTTTACAATTGTTATAAAAAAAATAAACTATCTCGATCGAGATAGTTTATTTTGATTAAAATTTATCTTTAATTTAATTAATCCGTTACTTCCTCAGAATCTCTCTGAAGTAAGAATTTGTAGATCAATCCACCTACAATTCCACCAAGAATAGGAGCTACCCAGAACAACCAAAGTTGTGACATAGCCAATCCGCCTGTGAAAACTGCCTGCGAAAGGGATCTTGCAGGGTTTACAGAAGTATTCGTAATAGGGATAGAGATCAGGTGGATCAAAGTAAGGGCAAGTCCAATCGCAATACCGGCAAATTTACCATTAGCCCATTTATCTGTAGCACCCATAATCACGATAAGGAAAAAGGCAGTTAATAAAAACTCCGCCAGAAATGCAGCACCCATACTGAATGCTTTCCCGTTGTAGACTGCTTCCCCATAGAAATTGGTAGCAAAATCTCCAGGTGCTGAGAAATCTACAACCCCGGCTCCGTTAAGAATCGTGTATAGACATCCTGCAGCTACAATAGCACCAAGACACTGCGCTACAATATAAGGGATAAGGTCTTTAGCAGAGAATCTACCCCCAGCTAAAAGCCCGAAAGAAACTGCAGGATTGAAGTGACCGCCGGAAATATGACCTACAGCATATGCCATTGTAAGAACAGTAAGACCGAAGGCTAGCGCAACTCCTAAAAGTCCGATCCCGATATCAGGAACACCCGCTGCAAAAACAGCGCTCCCGCAACCTCCGAAAACAAGCCAAAATGTGCCGAAAAATTCAGCAAAAAGTTTTTTTATCATGTTGTTTATTTTAAAAATGTAACTCAAATGTAGAATTTATATCTTAAAGTAAAAAGTTAAAACTGAAAAAATATTTCAAAATTAAAGGAATAAATATTATAAATTAAACAAATTGGTTTAATGTTTGTTTGGGATTTGTCGGAATACGATTATAGCTGCTGATGAAAGAGCTAACATAATCGTTTTATTGTTCGGTACTAATTTAAAGTGGTGGTTAATGAGAAAGTTTCTTTGTGTGGTCTTTGTACCTTTTATGTATAGTTTACATTATTCGCAGGCAGTAAAAAAAACGCTTCCCTGTTATGATCTTACAACTGTTTTAAAGGTGGAACCTACAGCACTTTATAAATCCCATCTGGATGCCTCCAAAAGTTTTGGAGTACATTTATTGAAAGACTCCAAAACCATACAGAAATATATCAGCAAAGGAAAGTTTCATAAAATAAAGAAATCCGGAAAAGGATACCAGATTCAGAGGCTTGATTATAGCAGAGCTTATATGGTTTCTAAAGGAAAGACTACGTTGGAAAATATTGGGTCTAAATTTAGTAAGGCAACAAAAGGGGGAACCTTTACGGTTTCATCTATTACCAGAACATTGGAAGATCAATGCAGGCTGAGAAGGGTGAATTCCAATGCTTCACTGGGAATAAGTTCTCACAACTATGGCAACTCCTTCGATATTTCTTATGTAAGGTTCAATAATGTTCTCAAAAATAACCCTAAAATGGAAGTTGCTTTGGAGAAAGTTTTAAAGCATTATGCTGATGCTGGTAGAATTTATTACATAAAAGAAAGACAGCAAAGTTGTTATCATATTACAGTGCGGAATTATTAATTAAATTCCTACTTGCACAGCATGTTTAGTTTGTATAATTTTATACAACTAAAAACCACCATGCTTATGACAACATTAAACATCGTAGATTATTTACTTCCTGTAGAAGAATGCAAAATTGCTGCAGATGAATGGAGTTTTTGCCGTTCTAATTTCTTAAAAATAAAGGATCTTATTCCTACCACGTATGTCTTTACTATTTCTGATGCTCCGCTCGAGTGGATGAAAAGCTATAAGGACTATCCTGAATTCTGTGCCACAATGGGAATATGGAAAGACCAGTTGATTCTGATCTTTTATCCTATGAATGAAAAAGGAGACAGAATAGATCAGAAAGAATATCCCTATTGTGCTCTTGCCGAGCTGACTAGTGATGTGAAGCTACAGGAGATACAAGAGTATACCATTGTTAAAAATACGATCCTTTCCAAAGGGCTTGAAAAAATAGAGAAAAATGCAAATATGGCTTTTCCTATATCCGATAAACCTATTCTTGAGCAGGATATAGCTATTGAAGCCATTGAAAGCTGGAGAGAATCCGGAATGGATTGGTTTTACAAAGAGTGTAACGAATCTCAAGGAATGGGAATATTTAAAAGGTTTTATGTTCCTACAGCAGATTTATGCCTTTCGGATGAAGGGTTGATGGAAATGAAATGTTCTTTCGGACTTAAATATAATGATGTGTACGGAAAAATGTTGGTAACACTTATTTTTATCTCTTTCCATGAGAATCTACAAAATGCACAACGTGCAGAAAAAATATCTAATACCTATGACTGGGCAAAACCATGTCCGCCTATATGCCGTATACCGGGAATGGAAGGTGAATTTTAAAATAATAATTTAAGGAATGGCAGATCTTTATAAGACGATTTTATTCCTAAACTATGGATTGCTTCTTGCCGTTATAGTGTTGGGAGCTGCTAAATACCGTATATTAAATTATAAAGAAAGGCAGTATTTTTATTGTATTGCTTTTCTTTTTTTTATTGAACTGTTGAATCTTGTTTTGCCTTATATTTTCAGGCTCAATGATACCTCATTTCTTTATCCGTTCTATATTGGCGGAGAATTCTTTTTACTGACGGGCTTGTTTATCAGAAAACTGGATTGGCCCAAATACCTCTTGGGATTGAGTGCTGCGATTGCAGTTGGTTTTATGATCTCAAAATACGGTTTTGATTATCCTGCCAATGCAGATATAGCAAAGGTAGTTTCCAATATCATGATCATCTGTCTTTCGGGAATAGCCTTGATTAATGAGATTAAAAAGACTTCAGATCAGAATCGGTTTCTTTGGGTAGATGCCAGTATTTTTTTCTATTACTCTGTTTCAGTATTTATTTTTATCATCCAGCATCAGATTGCTAATCTTTCAGAAAACAATTATTATATTCTTTTCAGTGCCAATAATATCTTTTCAAGTATTTTATACTGTTCACTTATATATACCTTTATCCGATTAAAGAAGTAACCTTAAATATCAACCTTTTGATCCTTATAGTTGTTACCATAGCAGTTATAGTATCCTTTATTATGCTTGCCTACAGAGCTTTTATAAGCAGGATTATGAAGGAAAAAAATGTACAGCATGAAGCAGAAGTTCTTCATCAGAAAAAACTGGCATTGGAAAACATCAAAGCTCAGGAAGAAGAAAGGAAAAGAATGGCTGTGATGATTCATGATGATATAGGAAACAGGCTCAATATTCTTTCTTTATGGCTTAATAATCTTGATACCAAGGGCGATGAGCTGATCAAAAAAAATATCCACAGCCAGATGTCTTCGCTGATTGATGCAGCCAGAAGCATTTCCCATTCATTATATCCGGTGAATCTTGAATCGGTGGGACTCGTATTGTATGCGGAAGAACTCATTGCGAATCTTTCCCATAAAATTAATATTTCCTTACAGGTAATGCCCGGATATGAAAAGAAAGATCTCTTTGTGGAAGTACAGCTGTACCGGATTATTCAGGAATTTACCACCAATGTAATCAAGCATTCTAATGCCACAGACCTGTGGATTTATATAAAAGATTATCCGCAAAATATGGCTGTCATTATTTCAGATAACGGACAGGGTTTCGAGTATGAAGAGGTGAAAAAAGGGATGGGAATCAAAAATATTGAATCCAGAATCAAATCGATGAATGCCGTTCACAAATGGAAAAAATCTTTTTTAAATAAAGGAAGTCGTTTAATCATTAAAATTCCGAAACATTATGAGTTCCCAAATCAAAATAGCATTGATTGATGATGAACAGCTAATCCTTGAAGGGGTGAAAATGCTGCTGTCCAATGAGAAAAATATATCTGTATGCCTTACTGCAGATAACGGACCCGATTTTATAGAGTCTCTGGGAAATCTCTCAGAAAAAGAATTTCCTGATATTGCACTCGTAGATGTCCAGATGAAGCCCATGAATGGTTTTGAGCTGGTAGAAATTCTTAAAGACAGGTATCCGGATCTTAAAGTCATCATCCTTTCTTCTCATTATAAAACATCTATACTAGGATATATGGTGAAACTGGGCGTTTCTGCTTTTCTTCCTAAAAACTCGGATAAGAAAACATTTATTGACGCGATTACTATGGTAGATAAAAATGGAGTTTTCTTTACAGCTGAAGATCATCAGATGTTATTTACCTATATGAATAGTTCAGCTAAGAAAAATTCACTCTTTGAAACCGAGGATGAGCTTTCTGAAAGAGAAAAAGATGTGGTAAAGCTCATTTGTCAGGAATTTACCAACAATGAAATAGGAGAAAAACTTTTTATAAGTCCCAGAACCGTTGAAAGTCACAGGCAGCGTATTCTGGAAAAAATAGGCGCTAAAAACACTGTGGGAATAGTCATTTATGCCATTGTCAACAATATTTACTCACTCGAAAAAATTTGATTAGATTCCGTAGAAATACGGAATTTTTTATTTGGTACTTTTCACTCTAGCCAGACTGCTCTTTCTTCCGTTATTTTGAAATGTCTCTTTTAGGGATTTTAAATAAAAACATAAATGTACAGAGAAGATCTGTAATAAAAAATTAACAAAAGAATGAATGGCAGTAGAGTGATTTCCGTCGGAATTTTCTTTGACGGTACGGGAAATAATGGAGTAAATGCACTTTCATCAGATAAACCACTGAATAACAATGAAAGCTATCATGGTGCATTCACCAATATCTATAAATTATACAAACTATTTATCGGTAACGAAAAAATATATATTGAAGGAATAGGAACAGTTTCAGGTGGGGAAGACAGTAATTTCGCCATGACAACATGTGCCAATCCACCTTATGGAAAAGGATATTCTTCAGATGATAAGCTTCAGAAAGCAGAAAAATTTGTACAAAGGATTATTCATGATGAAGACTGTGAGTATCACTTTTACTTATATGGCTTCGGAAGAGGGGCAATGCTGGCCAGAACCTTTTGTCACTGGCTTTTCTCAAACTATTCTTTTGCTAAGATGAAAGTGAAATTTTTGGGCGCTTTTGATACTGTAGAATCGAAACCATTTAATACCTACGATCTGAGTATTCCTCATCAGGTGGAAAATGTATTTCATATCTGCGCACTCAATGAATGCAGATTCTTTTTTCCACTGACTGGTTTTTTTGAAAACTCAAAAATGATGCAGGATTACCAGTTTCGGAATCATATTTCTGTTTGGAAAGAAATTTTTGTTCCGGGAGCTCATGCTGATATTGGAGGAGGCTATCTGGAAGGACCGCAATCGGTTTATATTTCTACAGATTTTGCTAATACGGATGATCTGAAAAATTATGTTCAAAACATCAGAAACACAAAAACAGATACCGAAGGAAATAAAATCTGGGATGCTTTACTTTCCGGATTTGGAGTGGAAAAAAAAGATGCTTTTGCTAAAGCCTACATGAGTAGAGATAAAGTTTACAATGAACTTTCAAAATTATATGGAAAACTCATGCTGCAGGAAACCAATAGAATATCGCAGGTGTTTATCTCAGGAAAAGATTTGGAGACAGATTATAACAGGCATCCTTTATTACAAAACTTATATGAAAAAATGAAAGTTTATGTACAAGATCTTTCCATAGATAAAAAACCAATATACAATTACGGTAAATTGGCTGATTATATCCATATTGCTGCCAATTTCGGGCTCTATCAAGACGGTTTATCGAAACGGTCCGAATATGAAGTAAATGTTGAACTTCTCAACAACGGAATGAGTGTTTCAAGCAGTACAATTGTAGATCAGAAAAGTCATGCAAGACTTTCTGCTGAGCTTCACCTTCCTGAAGATAGCTTTGTAGCCGATTTTCTTTATGGAACCAGTGTTCCTAATAATGATATCTGGACCCGTTCAATTATCAAAACTCCGGCAACAAGGCTGGATAAAATAGATAATTAATGTCAGTCCTTTTTTAGTTTTAAATTTTAGGTTAGGGAGCGTCATTTCAGATGTTCCCTTTTATTTTATAATATGTCTTTTTGAATTCAATGGGTATAATTACTGAACTGTAAATTTGGTACATTATACTGTAGTTTTTGGATTCTCATTCCCGTTAATTTGAAATTGTTCATTTCAATAGGCTTTACAATGGAAATATGAACAAAGGCGTATTCTGAAAAGCCTGATATCAAAAAGAGTAAGAACACCAAAAATTAAAACAATGGAAAAGACACTCATGCAAAAAGCAACAATATTTTCAACCGAGTTTGATTTTACCTCTGGGGAACAAAAAGAAATCTTGCACTATCTACAGGTTAATAATTACAGACTATTAGGATATAAAGGAGCATCTGGGCCCAACCAAGTTTCTTCAGGAGTACCTACTTGGTTTTCTATGCCTTATGTTAATATGTTTGGACGATTTGAAATTTACTATGAACCCAGATACAAAGTATATGTTTTTAATAAAGGAGATATTACGATCAATACAACGATTACAATGCATGCATTATCGGATGAAGTTTCTTTGGGAACAAAGGTCGTGTTTAATACGGATGGTTCTTTTCATTCAGATTCAGTTGGTTCCGAAGAAGTAATTACTGTTTATAATAGCAGACCTGCAGGCACATCACCTATAACAATAGGGCTGGCTGTAAAAGTAAATGGACAGTTTTTACCTTTCTGCGCCTTTACGTGTGCCGCACAAGGAACTGTAAGTATACAGCCTGACGCAAAAATAGCTCTATTTGCAGCACAATCAAATATGACCTCAGGATCAGTTGCTGATCATATCATTAATCCAGGTTGTAGTTTTATGTGGAATGCTAAAAATACTATGTTTGATTTACAGATGATCCCAGAAACTTACGGGATTGAAAATGTGCCTGGGAGATTATCCGTAGAGCCTGTATCCCCTGGGTCATCATTACTACAACTTTTCAATATTTTTTAAAATTATTATCAGATAAAATAGAATGAGATGACAGTTTCAGAATGGCTTGATAAAGCTAAACAGCTTTTAAATATTTGTAATTACGAGATTAGTGTTAGAAACGGGAATAAAATAATGATAAATACCCATATGATGACATTAACAGAATTGGAAGATGAAATACATTATCGCCACGGAATTGCTCCGGTTAGTTATAAGGAAGCTTCAGATATCCTTAGCAATATGATTGGATTGGTACTGTCAGGACAGAAAACACCGCCACTTATTCCGGGATAAATCTTGTTCAGAAATCAATTTATGATAAAGCAAAAGCTGCCTGTTTAGGGCAGCTTTTTTTTATTTCTGGGCTATTCATTTCTTTTTCCGTATTTTTGCCCCCGAAAATTCATTATTCATTACTAATTATCAATTAAAATGCTTTCGGTTCAAAGTTTAGGATTACATCATTCAGGAAATTATTTATTTCAAAACGTAAATTTCACCATTAAAAAGGATGATAAAGTAGGGCTCGTAGGAAAAAATGGAGCAGGGAAATCTACTTTATTGAAAATGCTGTCCAAAGAAATTAATTTCTACGAAGGAGAAGTTGTAACAGAAGGAAGCATTACCATTGGTTTCCTGAAGCAAGATCTTGATTTCGTAAAAGGAAGAACAGTTTGGGATGAAACAATGCAGGCTTTCGAGCAAATCAATGCTTGGAAAAATGAGCTTGAAGAGGTTAATCACCAAATGGCTACAAGAACAGACTACGAAAGTGATTCTTACACGGATTTGATTAATAAAATGACCGAGTTGAATGACCTTTTAATGAACCATGATGCCTACAATCTTGAAGGTGATATGGAAAAAGTGTTGTTTGGTTTAGGATTTAGAGCCGATGATTTCCAAAAAATCACTGATGAATTTTCCGGAGGATGGAGAATGAGAATTGAATTGGCAAAACTGCTGCTTCAAAAGAATGACATCATGCTTCTCGATGAGCCTACCAACCACCTGGATATGGAATCCATCATCTGGCTGGAAAACTTCTTAAAAGATTATCCGGGAGCAATTGTTCTGGTAAGTCACGATAAGCAGTTCATGACCGCTGTTTGTAACCGTACTTTTGATATCAACAATAAGAAGGTTGATGATTATAAAGCCAACTATACCAAATATCTTGTGATGCGTGAAGACCGCCGTGAAAAACTGATTCAGGCTAAAAAGAATCAGGATGCGGAGATCAAACAAATGGAAGATAATATTAATAAGTTCCGTGCAAGTGCTACCAAAGCATCTTTCGCTCAGTCGCTTATTAAGAAACTGGATAAAATAGAACGTATTGAAGTTGATAATGAAGACGTTTCAAAATTCAATATCCGTTTCGTACAGTCTATGGTTCCTGGAAAAGTGATTTTCGAAGCAGAAACCCTTGGAAAAGCTTATGGTCAGAAACAGATTTTTGACGATGTAGATTTTATCGTTCAGAGAGGAGACAGAATTGCACTATTAGGGCAAAACGGACAGGGAAAAACAACATTAGCTAAAATTTTAGCAGGAGATATTAAAGATTATTCAGGAGTCTGGAACCTTGGGCACAATGTAAACATCGGATACTTTGCTCAGAATCAGGAAGAGGTTTTAACACCGAACAAAACGGTTCTTGAAGAAGCAGAAGATGCTGCTACAGAAGAAACCAGACCAAGAGTAAGAGACTTGTTAGGATCTTTCCTGTTCCAGGGAGATGCCGTTTCCAAGAAAACAAAAGTACTTTCCGGAGGGGAAAGAAACCGTCTGGCACTTTGTAAACTGTTGCTTCGTCCTTTCAATACGTTGATTATGGATGAACCTACCAACCACTTGGATATTCAGTCTAAGGAAATCATTAAGCTGGCTTTACAGAATTTTGAAGGTACATTGATCGTAATTTCTCACGACAGGGAATTCCTTCAGGGACTTTGTGATAAAATCTATGAATTCCGTGACGGAAAGATGAAAGAATTCCTTGGGGATATCAATGAATATCTTGAGTACAGGCAAAAGGAAACCATCAGAGAGATTTCTGCAGAAAAAGCAAAACTTCATAGTGATGTGAAGGAAGAACCTAAGAAAGTGGAAGAAAAACCTGTTGTTAGCAACAGCCAGGCATCTAATATTGTCAGCAAAGAACAAAAAAATATTCAGAATAAAATCAAAAAGGTAGAAGAAAAAATTTCTGAGCTTGAAGCTAAAGTAGAGGAAATGGAAGCTTCTTTCGCTAAAGAAAACCCATCAGATGAAACTTTAGAAAAATACAATAAAGCTAAAGAAGAGCTGGATAACGCTCTGCAGGAATGGGAATATTTAGGAACCCAACTTGATTAATATAAAGGACTAAGGTTCGGGGCTCGGGATATGAGTCCCGAATTTTTTTATCTGATGTTTTGATGTGGTTAAAGCTGACCCCATAATTACCCATCTATATCTTAGAGTATTGATTATATATCAATTAAATATACGCTAAGATAGCTTATGATTTAAATATGTATATTATCTAAACGCAGAGATTAGCAAAGATATTTTTAAATGTAAAATTTTTCGTTCGCAAAGGCGTTCACACTCAGCAAATGAAAAATAATAATGTACATAGCTGAATGAAATGCCTTTGCGGACGGAAATATCCAGCATAACTTTCATTTTTCCTTTGCGATTCTTCGCGTTAAAAAATCAGGAAAATGTTCTAAAATTGAACTTAAATTAAATAATAGTAAGAGACTATCCAAAATTAACACGAAGTATTAAATTATTTTCATAATTTTGACTCATGATTAAAGAAAGCAGAAACTTAAAAGTATTTATCTCCAGACTATTGTTTGGGGTATACTTCATCGCGCTGCTTTCTCAAAGCTTTCACCATCATGAATCTGTAGATTATTTTAAGGCGTTTAATCTTAAAAAAGTCGAAAATTCTATAACGAAAGCCATTACTAAAGAGAAAGCGGGTGACTGTCTGGCCTGCCACTTTTTGGTGACCGGACACACATTAGCTCCTGAAGAATTCAGCTTTAGCTTCGAGCATTACACGCACGAAGTAAAGCAGATTATCGCGATTCAGGAAAAAATCTGGTCTCAGACCAAATTTACCTTTCAGCTTCGGGGACCGCCCACAATTTCCTAATCAATACATTCTTATTGGGTTTTTGGCTCTATACTGTAGAGTTGAATGTTCAAGGTTTGAAGTTTAATGTTTAAAGTTGTTGAAAAACAGCTGTAGTTCGTTATAGATAAGTACTTGTGACTTATTTCTGTAATCTTACATTTTGGCTTCTTATCATTAATTCATTTTACGTGATACATCATGCATTGTATCATGAACCTAAACCCATTCAATAAATTTTAACGAAAATGTACCCCTCATTAAAAGGGTACATCAATCAATCTATTTTACAATGAAATTGATATATTGCCTGTTGCTGATCTTTTGTGGATCGGTATTTACGAGTGCACAGAAAACGTATACTGTACAAGGAACGGTTCAGGATTTTCATGATAAAACTATGCTGGAAAATGCAGTGGTGAAAATTGGGAACCTTACAGCAAAAACAGATAAAAAAGGAGCATTTTCCTTTGATAAAGTCCCTGCAGGGAAGTATACACTCATTGCAAAACATCCTGATTGCAATGATTATACTGAAAATATAGGAGTTGATCAGGATCTTCATCTTACCATTATTTTAGAACATCACTCGGGTGATATAGAAACCATTACATTACATGGAAGCCATAAAAATAAAGGTTCTGTAGTAATGAAAACACTGGATAAAGCCGAAATTGAAAGAAACTCTACGGAAAATCTGGGGAATATTCTTTCGAGAATTTCAGGAGTTTCAGCGTTGAAAACAGGAAATAATATTACCAAACCTGTGATTCATGGTCTCTATGGAAGCCGTATTTCTATCATGAATAATGGAGTGAAGCTCGCAGAACAGGAATGGGGCGCAGAACATGCACCCAATGTGGATGTGAATGACTTTGAACATATAGATGTCATCAAAGGAGCATCCGCTTTGAAATATGGAAATGACGGAGTGGCAGGAGTTGTTCTTTTAGAACCTGCAATCCCGCCAAAGAAGGATACAATCATGGGAAATGTGAAACTTTCGGGGATTTCCAATGGAAAAGGAGGCGAAATTTCTGCCAACGTGCTTAAATCCTGGGAAAACGAATGGTTTGTAAAAGCAGGAGGAAGTTATAAGAAGCTGGGAGATTTATACACTCCGCATCATACGCTTCAAAATACCGGAGCAGAGACGAATTCTTTCAATTTTTCATTCGGGAATCATGGTTTTATGCAGGGATTTGATGTTTCCTATAGCGGGACCAACCAGGATTTTGGAATTTATAGAGGCGCACACCTTGGAAATGGGTATGATATCTATAAAGCAATGACGTTGGGACAACCTTATTTTCTGGATGATTTTGGCTATAATATTGGCTATCCGAAACAGACTGTGGAACATCATATTGCGAAGATTTCTGCTTATAAACGTTTTGCTGATTTTGGTAAAATTACTTTTCAATATAGCTTTCAATTGAACAGACGTAAGGAATATGATATCAGAAAAGGAGACCTGAAAGATACTCCTTCTATGGATTTAAGACTGATTACGCACTCCGCAAGTCTTATTCATCTTATAGAGCGTTCAAAATGGAGTCTGGAAAGTGGAATTTCAGCAGGTTTTCAGGATAATTATCCTAATCCGGCGACAGAAGTCAGACGTCTGATTCCCGATTATTACCGCTATGATGCAGGAGCATTTTCTGTTTTTAAATACCGTTTTACTCCAAAACTGAATGCAGAAGCCGGAGTAAGATACGATTTCAGCAGATATGATTCCTATAAATATTATGATACTAAAGAATGGAACGATAAGTATGCAAACGTTTTTCCGCAATTTTATGTGAAAGAAAGTGGAAGCAGAACACTGTCTCGACCAATTATTGACAATCATAACTTCTCAGCGAATGTAGGGTTGAATTATAATCCTTCTAAAAACTTTGATATCAGATTTAATTTCTCAAGAATGAGCAGAACACCAAACCCGGCAGAATTATTTGCAGACGGGCTTCACCATTCTGCTGCCATTATTGAAAAAGGAGATTTAAGAATTAAAAAAGAGGAGATTTATAATGCCAATCTCTCATTAACAGGTCGTTTCAACGTTTTGAAAGGCTTGCAGGTAGAAGCAAATCCATATATTATTTTCTCTGATAGTTTCATTAATCAAATGCCGGTGGAAATCCAGAATACAAGCAGAGGAACCTTTGCCGTTTGGGCTTATCAGCAGGTAAAAGCCAGAATGTATGGAATAGATGCTGATGCACAGCTTAATATTCTGGATAATCTTAAATGGACAACCAGCTTCAGTGCACTGAGAGGAGATGATTTGACTAACAATGAACCTCTTATTCTCATGATGCCTATGAATCTTAGAAATTCATTGGAATTGAAACTGAACAAACCAACCAATTTCTATATCAGACTGGAAAACGAAAATGTATTTAAACAAAATCGTTTCCCTATCAGAGATCAATCTGTACAGTTTATTGAGGATGGAGAAATGGTAACTAAAATAATAGATTACAGTACTCCTCCTGCCGGATTTTCGATATTTCACGCATCTATTGGTGCGGATCTATTCAAAAACATGAATCTGAATTTCAGAATCAACAATATTTTTAACAAAGAGTACAAGGAATATCTTAACCGATTGAGATATTATATGCCGGAACCAGGAAGAAACTTTGTGGTTACTCTTAAATACAATTTTTAACTCTTAAAATTTAAATTACAATGAAAAAATTATTCAACATATCACTTTTATTATTCGCTGCTGTTTTATTGTTTTCCTGCCGTGACGGGAATAATGATATTCCTGAAGATATTCATGAGCATGAAGAGGTGGGGCAGGTGATTGTGACAGCTATTAATAAAGCTGATGGAGCCAAGCAGACTGTAACCGTTACTAACGGCCAGACAAAAGACCACTTTCATCTTACTCAGGGAGCAACATATGCTATAGATGTTAATTTCCAGATTAAACACGGAGATCATTACCATGATGCAGAAGAAATTATAGAAGAAAAAGATATGCACTTTGTTACTTACAAATTCTCTGGAGCAGATATCAAAGTAAAAAGAACGGCTGATGATGTGGTAAGAACTGATGGTAAGAAATTGGGACTTAAAACTGAATGGACTGTAGCTACGGCTGCTGCAGGTAAAGCAAACATTACTCTTGTACACGGAGCAACGGCCGTGAATGACAACTCGCCTTCAGCAGATAACCAGCAAGGAAGTACTGTAGGAGGGGAAAGTGATGTAGATATCTTTATTGATTTTCATTAATTAAGAAGTAAGCTCTTCAAAGAAAAAGGGCATACATATCGTCATATTAATTTGGGAGAACCACTGATTTTTTCAGTGGTTTTTTTATTTAACAATATTTGGCTGTATTAGTTGATTTTAAATGAGTGATTTTCATAAAAAATTCATATTTTTGCAACCTAAAATTTTAATCGATAATGAAGGTTACCGCACAAAACCATGATGATGTAAGTGCATTACTTACTGTAACATTGGAGAAATCTGACTACAAAGAAAAAGTAGAAAAGCAATTGATTAATTATGCTAAAAATGCGCAAGTTCCTGGGTTCAGAAAAGGGAAAGTGCCTTTGAGTATGGTTAAAAAACAATATGAAGCAGGAATTGCATTTGAAGAAATCAACAGACAGGTTTCTGATGCATTGAACAGCTATGTTAACGAAAACAAGTTAAGATTAGTTGGTCAGCCTATTCCTCAGCCTGTAAACGAATTAGATTACAATGCTGATCAGGTAACAGTTGCTTTCGAAGTAGGATATGAGCCTGCATTCACTATAGATTTAGCTAAATATGAAGCGCCTCACTACAAAGTAGAAGCTTCTGACAAAGAAATCAGCAAGAGTATTGAAAACATGCAGAAGCGTTTCGCTGAGCAGGTTCCTCAAGATAAAATCACTAAAGATTCTTACATCGCTTTAGAAGTTTCTCAGGTTGTAGAAGAAGGTGCTGAAGGAGAACACCCCCACCATCCAAAGAACGTTACCATTACAGGTGAAAACAAAGAAGCTTTCAAATTAGTAAAAGCTTTAAAAATGGATGGATCTGTAAAAGTAACTAAAGAAACTCTTGCAGGTGATGAAGAATTAGCTAAAGAATTAGGATTCAGCAAAGAAGAAGTAGAGCACCTACACCACAATGAAGTTGAAGTTAAAGTAAAAGACTTCTATTCATTAGACTTAGCTGAGCTTAACCAGGAGTTATTCGACAAAGTATATGGAGAAGGAAACATCACATCTGAAGACGAGCTTAAAGACAAAGTTAAGACTGAATTAGACGAGTATTTCCAACAAAATGCTGACGTTCACTTCGTGAATAAAGTATTAGAGCAGGTTACTGAAAAAGAAGAAGTAGCACTTCCTGAAACTTTCTTAGTAAAATGGTTAATATTCTCTAACCAGAATATCCAGTCTGAAGAGCAGGCAAAAGAAATTCTTGAAAACGAGAAAAACCAGTTGAGATACCAGATCATCGAAGGTAAATTGATGACTGATAACGAAATCAACCTTGACTATGCTGATGTATTGGCACAAGCTGAGCAATTAGTGAAAAACCAATTGGCTATCTACGGAATCCACCACTTAGGGGATGAAGAGATCCAAAAATATGCTGTTGAAATGTTGAAAGATCAGGAGCAGGTAAGACAAATCTCTTCTGAAGTAGCGATGGCTAAATTAAAAGATGTAATTCTTGAAAAAGCTAGCAAAAAAGAAACTAAAATTTCTCACGACGAATTTTTAGAAGAGCTTAAAAAATAATTATATACAGATATAAATATTTCAAAACCGTCAATTTTTTGACGGTTTTTTTATTTTCGACCTTTCCTGTTCTCTTTATATTCTTTACCTCAGGCTTCTGAACTAACTATTTATCTTTATATTTCTTCATTACTGATTACTCATGACCCATAATGTATTCATGTCCGTCAATATTCCTATATTTACATCATAAACTTATTACATATTATGAAAAAGATCATCATTCCATTTTTCTGTGCCGTACTTTTCTCTGTTCCGGCAGCAGCTCAGAAGAAAGATGCCGCTTCTGTAAAAACAGAGGCTGTAAAATCTACAACAACGGCTAAAGAAGTTCTGGATAATTACTTTAAGGCATTAGGAGGAAAAGAAAAATTAGAAGGGGTAAAAACTCTTTATATGGAAAATACTATGTCTGCTCAGGGAATGGAAATTACTATGACTACCAAAAAAATGGGAAACAAATTCAAGTCTGTACAGTCGCTTATGGGACAGCAGATGGTCCAGTTTTTTGATGGAGAAAAAGGATATTTTGACCAGATGGGAAGCAAAACTGCAATTCCTGCAGATAAAGTAGCAGAACTGAAAAAAGCAAAACCAGTGGATGCATTAGCATTTGACGGAGCTACTTTTCAAAATGTTGCAGTAGAAAAACTGGATGGTAAAGACTATAATGTATTGTCTTCCGATAAAGGGAAATTTTATTTTGATACTGCTACAGGGCTTTTATATAAAACGATTGCCGGAGAAGGAAATGTAACGATAAAAAGTTATATGACAGTAGACGGATTGCAATTCCCTGCTGATGTAGAAGCAGAAGGAGGAGGTCAGAAAGTGAATATTAAAACCACTAAGATTACAATTAATTCCGGAGTAACGGATGCAGATTTTAAATAATAAATTACTTTTTAAGTGATCAAAACCGGGAATTCCCGGTTTTTTAGGCTAAAAGTACTATTGCTGAATTTCAGAAATCAGGATTGCGATTTAAATTTTTTAATCAAAATTAAAAAACCGTTGTATTTTACAATGGTTTTTTTGGTTTGGATGAATAATATAATGATAGATTACCTTAATTTCAGGATAAATGAAGTAAATGGTATTATTTTTAATTAGTCTATTTTAATTAATTGATGAATATTTTTAATTAAAAACTGTTTTAAATAATATAAAAGACATTGTATATTTTCATTTTGTAATATTTAAATTTTTTAACTCGAATTTAACCCAGTAGTAAAAGGCGAATTGCAGAGAGAATCGATATTTTTGAGGCGTCAAAAAATAATGCAGATGAAAAAAATATTATCTTCGTTTTCAGTCATCTTCCTGATGTCTATCAATGTCTATGGACAAAACATCCCTGTGGATCCGTCCCTAAGAATCGGTACTCTTTCCAATGGAATGAAGTACTACATTAAAAAGAATGTTTTACCAGAAAAAAAAGTAGAGTTCCGTCTGGCAATCAATGCCGGATCTATTCTTGAAGACGAAAATCAGAGAGGATTGGCGCACTTCATGGAGCACATGAATTTCAACGGGACTAAAAATTTTCCGGACAATAAGTTAGTAGACTTTTTGCAATCTATCGGAGTAAAATTTGGGCAACACCTTAATGCTTATACCGGCTTTGATGAAACCGTTTATATGCTTCCTGTCCCATTGGATAAACCAGGAAATCTGGATGCTGGTCTGAAAGTAATAGAAGACTGGGCATTTAACGCAACGCTTTCTGACGAACAAATCAATAAAGAAAGAGGAGTGGTACTGGAAGAATTAAGATTAGGTCTTGGACCGGATAAGAGAATGATGGATAAATATCTTCCAAAACTTTTATACAAATCTCAGTATGCAGAAAGACTTCCAATCGGTAAAAAAGAAGTCCTGGAAAATTTCAAACCAGATCTTATCCGAAAATTTTATCAGGATTGGTACAGACCCGATCTGATGGCAATTGTAGTAGTAGGAGATATCAATGTAGATGAAATAGAAAAAAAAATAAAGACTAATTTCAGTAAATATAAAAACCCTTCAAACCCCAGAGAAAGAAAATCTTTTGATCTTCCGGGGCATAAAGAAGCACTGGTAGCCATCGAGACAGATCCTGATGCTACAGGTTCCGGAGTGCAGTTCATTATCAAAGATTCTGAAATGTACCAACCGGATGTAACAGTTCAGCAGTATGATAAAAGTGTTGTAGAAGGTCTTGTAAATATTATGCTGAACAGCAGATTGGCAGAATTGGTTAACTCTGCGACCCCACCTTTTACTTATGGTTCGGTTTACCATGGAGGAACTTATGCAAGAAGCAAAGAAGCATTTCAGGGATCAGCAGCTACAAAAGACGGTGATCAGCTGAATGCGCTGAAAGTTCTTTTGGAAGAAGTGGAAAGAGCCAAAAGATTCGGATTTACCCAATCTGAACTGGACAGAGCAAAAGACCAGATGCTTTCCTCTTATGAATGGGCTTACAACAACAAAGACAAAAACCAAAGTGGTGAACTTATAGATGGTTTTGTGAACCATTTCCTGAGAAAGGAACCAATACCTGGAATTACCTGGGGATACGAGCATATTAAAGAAGTTCTTCCAACTATAGCTCTGGAACAGACAAATAGAATTATCAAAAAGCTTGTAAAGGATGACAGCAGGGTAATCGTGATTACAGGGCCAGAAAAAGAAAATATTGCCATGCCAACAGAGGTTATGGTCCTGAACACATTTGATGCCGTAAAAATGGCTGATCTTAAACCTTATGAAGAAAAAACGAAAACGGAGAGCTTAGTAAAGCCTTTTAAATCAGAAGGGAAAATTACTAAAGTAGAAGCGGACAACAAATTAGGAACTACCACCTGGACTTTGAACAACGGAGCTAAAGTGACTTTCAAAAAAACAGATTTTAAAGATGATGAGATTGTTTTTGCAGGAATAAGCCTGGGAGGAGTGTCTGTCATTCCGGATGCCGATTACAATAAAACAAAATTCGCATTTGATGCTTTGCTGGAAGCTGGATTAGGCGGGCTTTCAAAGACAGATCTTACACACTATCTTGCAGGAAAACAGATGAGTGCAAGCTCTTATGTAGGTGGACTTACAGATGGTATTTCAGGAACAAGTTCGAAAAAAGATCTGAAGACAGCTATGGAGCTGATCTATGCTTGCTTTACAGACTTAAATTATAACCCTGAAGCATTCAACACTTATAAAATAAAGAAATCCGCAATGCTGACGAATGTGGATTCAGATCCGCAATACTACTTTTCTAATGAATACTCTAAATTTATCAATCAGAAAAATCCAAGATTTACCGGACTTGAGCCTACCGAAAAAGATTGGGTGAATACAGATTATAAGAAAGCCTACGATATCTACAAACAGAAATTTGCCAATGCTGGTAATTTTCACTTCTATTTTGTGGGGAATATAGATGAAGGGCAGCTTAAAAACGAAGTCCTGCAGTATATTGCTTCACTTCCTGCAACAGGAAAATCATCAACATTTAAAGATACGGGTTACAGACCAGTGAAAGGAGGATATACAAAGGTTTATAAAAAAGGAAAAGAGCCGAAGAGTCTTGTAACAATTTCTTACAGCGGAGAAGCTCCTTATAATGAGAAGGAAGCTATGGCACTTTCAGCTCTTGGAGAAGTAGCTACGATTAAAGTTCTTGAAAAACTAAGAGAAGATGAAAGCGGTATTTACGGCGGAGGTGCAAGTGGAAGCTTCAGTAAAATCCCGTACAGTGCTTATGATTTTAGTGTTAATTTCCCATGTGGTCCTGAAAATGCAGATAGGCTTACAAAAAGTGCAATGGCCGAATTACAAAAATTTATAGATAAAGGTCCTGAGCAAAAAGATCTGGATAAATATAAAGAAGGTGAATACAACGAATATAAAACTAGCCTTAAAGACAATGGATTCTGGTTACAGGGAATTGCCCAAAATCAATTGGACGGAAGTGATAAATACGATATTCTGAATTATCCGGATAAAGTAAAAGCACTTACTGTAAAAGACCTTCAGGATGTTGCTAAAAAATACCTTACAAAAGAAAAAAGTGTAGCAATACTAATGCCGGAAGATGGTTGGGGAAAGGCTAAAAAAGATGAAACCAAGAAAGCAGAAACAGTGCACTAATTCATTCTTTATTTACAGGAAGAAATAAGAAAACCGCAGATCTCTCTGCGGTTTTTATTATTGTATTCAAATATGGATCGGTTAAGAACCATATTCCTTCTTCCATTCGTCAGCAGCTCCGCTCAGAACTGTGTAGAATTCTTCACCATACTTTCTGATCAATGGGGTCTTCAGGAATTTATAAACAGGAACCTGAAGCTCTTTTCCAAGCGTACAGGCGTCGCTGCATACATTCCATTCATGATAATTTAGAGCAGTGAATGCAGAGTATTCTGTAACCCGGATAGGGTAAAGGTGGCATGAAATAGGTTTTTGCCAGTCTACTGCTCCATCTTCGTACGCTTTTTCAATACCACATTTAGTGATTCCTTTATCATCAAAAGTTACATAAGCACATTCACGGTTTTCCACCATGGGAGTAACATACATTCCGTCGTGCGGATCAGTAGTCCATGTACCTTGCTCTTCAAGGGCTTTGATGCCTTCCTGAGTAAGATAAGGTTTGATTTTGTCAAAAATACCGTCCAGTATTTCAAGCTCACCTTTGTCCAATGGAGCTCCTACATCACCTTCCACACAACATGCACCCTTGCATTTGCTAAGGTTGCACACAAATTCTTCGGAAAAGATTTCCTCAGAAATCAATTTATTGTCTATCTGAATCATAATTTTCTAAAATAAATCAAAAACTGTACCTGCTTTAAAGGTAAGTAAACTCAAAATAATAAGCCATAAGCTCACCTCCTGCATCCAGTATTTCGGTAAAAATCTCATCATCCTGCTCAGAATAATGCTTGACGGAAATGCCAGCAACAGTAAATATTCATAGCTTTTATTCATATATAAGATGATGGTGACAAGTTGAGCGAGGGAAAAAACCAGCAGAAAAGTATATTTATATCTGCTTATCGGACTTTTCTTATTATAATTTTGAAAATGGTCATATACTGCATAAATAAGCATTATGGCAACCGGAATCAAAGGCAATAATTCCATATAATCTGTTACCGGCTTCATCTTTCCAAACGGAAAATAATCAATATTCCATGAAGTGAACTGCACAAAGTACATCACTGAAAAATAACTGAATGCAATCAGAATAACCCCTAAAAGGAATCTGAACAGATTTAAACCTACTTTGGCAGAGGTAGCTACCACGTGAATAATAACAAAAACAGCCATTGGCCAGGTGGTGGGCAGGAAAATGAAATTCAGTGCAACAATGGCACCTACCAATACATATGATTTCTTCCTTATATCTTCATCAGCACTTGTTAAGAGCAAGATCAGGAATGAATTGGTAAGCAGCGAAACTGCAATTCCTATGTCTAAATTACCCGGGTACAGGCCAAAAATAAAAAATGTATATAAGAATAAGGGAAGATGGGTCTGATAATTAAGAGCAATACTGTGAAAACAAAAATATCCCAAGGCAATTCCTAAAAATGTAATTCCGGCTATAATTGCTTCATAAGTGTTGAAATTCAATATGTTAAATATTACAACGACTAAAAGAAGACAACCAATATAAACAGGAATTGAAAAAATATTGCTTTCTTTTGAAAGTAATTTAAACATTTTTTATAAATTTGTACAAAGTTAATTTAAAAAAGGAAAATAATGACGTCTTTCTTTCTATTCTTAAGCAAAGTTTTCAAATCGAGTTTCGCATTCTTTGATACTTTCGGAAATGTTTTAAACTGGATTTTATTTACAGTTTGCTGTGTATTATTCATTTACTGGTGTTACGTATTGGTTGTAACATTAGGTGGTGACAAAGATAAAGACTATTATTCTCCAACGGAAGGTAAGCACCCTTACTACGATCCGAATATCTACAAAAAAGAAGGTTAATTAATTGGTTATATAGTAAAAAACCGATCAAATAATTTATTTGATCGGTTTTTTTATACTAACGATTAAAATTTTCTTTTACTTAGTCGTGGATCGGAAGTACCAAAACCGGAACATTTGAACTTTTTGTGAGTCCTTTGGTAAGACTTCCTACAAATACATCATAGATTCCGCTTCTTCCATGTGATCCCATTACAATATAATCTGCATTTTTTTCTTTGGCATATTCGAGGATAATATCTTTTGCCAGCCCTTGTTTTAAAAGGTGCTCACAATCGATATCATGGGCAATGATTCTTTGTTCTATTTTATTAAGCTGAACCAGCTCTTCCCTGATTTCGTTTGCTTCCACTTCCGGAAAATATTGAAATCCCATATCTCCAATGGCAAAGCCGATATCTGATGGAGCAACATGGATCAGGTAAATTCTACCATTAAGTTGTTTTGCAAATTTTATGGCACCGTCCACCAATTGGTCAGTTTTGTCCCCAAAATCTACGGGTAAAATAATATTTATCATAACCTTTCATTTTGTTATCTAAAGATATGAAAAATTTACCAAACTTTTATGTTAAATACTTATAATATTTAACATTGATGCATCTCACAGAGCTTATCCTTTAAAAAATATTGAACATTTTCAGGATGAGACTCCTTCTATTTTTTGGCAGCAATAAGGACAATAGATAAACAGCTTTTCCAATTGACTGAAACAATTGCCACATAGGATTACTTTATCCACTACAGACTTTACAGAGGCTGTGGTCCGGACAGTGAAAATTTCCGGAATTTCTTTCAGAAAACTGGATTCGTTTCCTTTTTCAGTGACAAGGAAGAGTTTGTCTTTTGCCCGTGTAATGGCAACATAAAACAATCTTCTTTCTTCTTCCATCAGGAGATCATAATCGGCTTTTTTTATCACCTGATAGATTCTGTCTTCGAGCCAGATGTCAGGGAACCCTCCGCTACCTTCTGTTAATCCAATAATGAATACAACTTTTGCCTCAAGCCCTTTAGAGGCATGAATCGTTTTACCAGAAATCTTTTCATTTTTTAGTTTTCTGTCATACGGTAAAAACATATTATTTCTTCTGTAAAGAAACAGAATTTCATCATTACTGATCCCTTCATTCATGAGTTCCTTTACCCTGTTGAGGCAGAACTGTATATTTTCTTTTTCATTATTACCTGAATAGATTACAATTTTATGTTCAGATTTTTTTGAAGCCTGAATGTCCTTGTCTACTTTAAACTTATTATGCTTAATTACCTCATTACTTGCTCCAACGATATTTTGTGTGCTTCTGTAATTCAGATTAAACTTGATGACCTCTGCATTTTTAAAATACTTTTCAAATTCAACGATATAGCTGAGGTTAGAGCCCTTAAATCCATAAATACTCTGCCAGTCATCACCAACACAGAACAACTGGGTATTATCTGTAAGCAGCAGCCTGATAAGTTCAATCTGTAAATTATCAACATCCTGAAATTCATCTACAAGAATATACTGGAGGGTATTTCTGTATTTATTTGCAATATCACTGTGATTCTTAAATAATGAAATACTGCGTGAAATTAGATCATTAAAGTCGAGATAAGACTTATCTGTACAATAATTGTTATATTTTTTTACGATAGGAATTGTTAATTCATAAAAATGACGTACCCGCTCATGCTGATCCTGTTCTGCGTTTTCCAAAACGGTATCAAGACCTATATTCTCTACCTTGATCATGTTTGTCACCCGAATGATTTGCCGTATAAAATCTTTCACATTTTCATGATAATGATTAAATTCTTCCCTGAAATTGACTGTGAAACTTTTGTTGTAGTCAGCAGGTAAGCGATTCTTCAAGAGCTTATCAAGTGTTTGATTAATGAGTGCAGAATCTGTTGTCATTGATTCCGGAGTTTTTGCATACAGGATATTTCCTATTTTGAATTGCTGCTCCTTAGCCTCCATAGGATAGCTTTTGTTGCTGACATGCTCAATGTATAAATTGGCTGCAGGAATATAAAAATCAGGATTGAAGCTGAACTCTTTTACATTAATCTTTGGTTCGTATTCAAAGTTGATGTTATGACGATACAACCAATCCGAGATAGACTGTTCAGATTTAGAGGTAACTCTGGTACCGTTGAGGGTTGTGTAATATTTATTATCCCTGGGAATACGATCGTTTTCTTTTAAATGAATTTTATCAATAAGGTAATCCAGAATATAACGTTTAAGTTTTAAAAGATATTCTACATCCTCACATTGCTCAATCAGGAGTTTATGGATGACTTCAAAAGCCGTTTCTGGTGCTTTATTTTTAATAAATTCTCCTTCTTCAGTATTCTCGTTTCCAATAATTTTAAACTTATTGTCAAACTCATTCACTCCATAATGACGGAGGGTATTGTAACAAAAACTGTGAAACGTTTTGATGGTAAGTGCATCGATCCATTTGTATCTTTTCTGATATTCATTTCTGAAACGGTCCTTTTCAGACTTACTGAGGTTTTTATCACCGGATAATTTTTCATATTCACCACTTTCATCGGCAGAAATGATAAGCCTGTCGATCATTTCGTTGGTTGCATTCTTTGTAAAGGTGACCGCAATGATGTTGGAAGGGCTTACTCCTTTTTCTTCAATCAGATAGATCAGTTTCTGCAGAAGGGTCTTGGTTTTACCAGAACCTGCTCCTGCAAGAACCAGAAGGCGCTTACTGTTACTGATGACTGCATTCCGTTGTTGATCATTTAATCCCGATAAATCAGTTGTTGTTTCCATCAGCTTTCTGTATTTGATATTCATATAGTAATCTTTCCCCGTTAGCTCTTATGGAATCTTTTCCCCTTTGGAAGCACACAGAAAGTAAACCAAGATTATTGGTGTATTATTTGAGATGAATCTGCAATACAATTTGATTTCATTTTGTATCAGACAGTTATCTCTTAAACTAAAATACAAAAAAATGTAAAATACAAAAAATATTAATTCTTTATTGTGGGAGTTAATATTTTTTCTGATAAGTATTCATGGTGCTTTAGTCCCAGTCCAACATTTAAAGTGTTGTATGAAAAAAGCCCCATTCAGGATTGAATGAGGCTGATTCCAGAAAACTTTTCTGTACTGTATTTTAATATGGATTATTAATGATCCTTTGTTTTACAATATTCTGATATCAAGGATTTTTTCTTCACCAAGGTAAGCTTCCAGAATATCATTTTCATCTACTTTTCCAACTCCTTTCGGGGTCCCTGTGTAGATAAGGTCACCTACTCTTAAAGTAAAATATTGAGAGGCAAAAGCAATGATGTCATCAAAATGGAAGAGCATATCTTTTGTATTTCCATCCTGAACTTTGTCTTTATTTTTTAGCAATGAAAAAGAAAGATCATTGAGATTAAAATTGTCTTTTTTGAAGAAGTTTCCTACTGCTGCGGAACCATCAAATCCTTTAGCAAGTTCCCAAGGAAGGCCTTTGGATTTTAATTCACTCTGAAGATCTCTGGCTGTAAAATCAATCCCTAAGCTCAATTCTTCATAATGTTTGTGAGCCGTTTCCTTCATAATGTATTTTCCTCCTTTAGATACTTTTATCACCACTTCAAGCTCATAGTGGATATCATTGGAGAATTCAGGGATATAAAAATCATTTCCCTTTAAAATGGCTGTATCCGGCTTCATGAAAATAACAGGATTCTCCGGAATTTCGTTTCCTAATTCTTTAGCGTGTTCGCTGTAGTTTCTTCCAATGCAAATGATTTTCATAATTCTTTATTTATTTCAGACTGCGTCATACAAGGAACGAAGCAATCTTTTTATTAATGTAAATATTTATCTTGTACTTATTCATGGGTAAATTCATTGCCACAATAATAACACACAAACTTATGGCTCGTCAGAAAAGAAATTCCGAAAAAGCTGGTCGCTCTGTCATCTCTGTAAATATGATTGGAGCCACATTTAGGACATACAAAATCAAATTCCGGGTTTTCAATAGTGTGTTCTACCTCCAATGAATATTGCTCATTGTCTTTATAGTCCTGAAGAACCTTACCTGCTTTTTCTAGATCTTCTTCAAAAACCTGAAGCTGGATTCCGCCTACAGCCTGAGAAAGCAGCCAATCCGACTGGATAAGCTGTTCATTCGCAATGAAACTATTGATTCCGTTTTCAGCCAGAATCTGTTTGTCCCTGTTAGCTTCAAGGGCAGTTTCATAAAATTTAAAGCGAACCAGATCAGACATATTTAAAATTTGCTTGAAAGTTGAATTTTTGTGAAAACTTTCTTGGTGTACAATGGAAAGTCAGCATTCTGCAGCCATCCGAAATATCCAAGATCCTTCTGGAAGACAGCTTTTACTCCCTGTCCCTTATATTTTCCGAAGTTGAAAACTTCTTCCTGTTTATCATTATAACCTATGAATCCTGCAAGATCGGCATTCTTATTATGGAATGTAAACTCGCTTAATGGCGCTATTTCATTTGGTATATCGTCATATTTTCCAACCTGAGCGTCCAAAACTTCAAAAGTAGCCCATACATCAGCTTCTGCAGAGTGGGCATTTTCTAAAGTTTTTCCACAATAGAACTGATAGGCAGCTCCAAGGTTTCTAGGTTCTTTTTTATGGAAAATAGTCTGTGCATCTACCAGTCTGAATTTGCTAAGGTCAAAATCCATTCCCACTCTTAGCAATTCTTCAGCTAGAAGAGGAACATCAAACCTGTTGGAATTGAATCCGCCAAGATCAGTGCCGGTAATCATTTCCATCACTTTAGAAGCAATGTCTCTGAATGTTGGAGCATCTTTTACATCCTCATCATAGATTCCGTGAATCTCACTGCTTTCTTTTGGAATCAGCATTTCAGGATTCACACGCCATGTTTTGCTTTCTCTGGAAGCATCAGGATTTACTTTTAAAATACAGATTTCAACAATTCTGTCTTTTCCGATGTTGGTTCCTGTAGTTTCCAGGTCAAAAATACAAAGTGGTTTATGGAGTTTTAAGTTCATGTTAATCAATAATAATTTGAATATGTATTTATTTAAAAATAAAAGGTTGTTTGGCTTCTATTTTAATTGTCTTTGAAAAATAAGCGATACCAGTATATAATAGATGACCAGCATTGGAATTCCTACAATCTGGAAGATCACAAGAATCGCAATTCCACCCAGCAATAATACTACTTTTGGATAGTTGTCCTTTAGAGTTTTGGATTTAAACTTCATTGCCATCATTTTGATAGGACTGATCAGAAGCCATGAAGTAAGGAACGAAAGTATGATAAGCAGTAATGCATTGTCAAACAGGAAACTGAAAGTCCCGGTTTCTTTAAAAGCATAATACAAACCGAACAAGAGAACAGTATTGGTAGGTGTATTTAAACCTTTGAAATAATATCTCTGTTCCTCATCCAGATTGAAAATAGCAAGCCTTAAACAAGAGAAAACGGTTACTACTAATCCTATATATTTAATTTCAAAAGGAAAATGTATTCCAAGAAGTTCTGCTCCAAATGGTTCAAGAGCTTTATACATTGTTAATCCAGGAATAACCCCAAAACTCACCATATCGGCAAGAGAATCGAGTTGAAGTCCCAGGTTGGAATTTGATTTTACGGCTCTGGCTACAAATCCGTCAAAGAAATCGAAAATAGAGGAGAGGATAAGGCATATTGCCGTGGTTTGATAGTCTCCTAAAATAAGATGTATTGCACCCACACAGCCAGCAAACAGATTGGCCAGGGTCAAGGCGTTAGCCAGATTATTTTTTATAAAATCCATAAGTACAAAATTACAGTTTTTAAAAATTCTAACTCAAAATAATATGCACTAAAAAACGCCATAAAGTGATTTTGATGTAAATTTGCCCCATGAAATTTTTAAAAGGATTTAGAAAACAGGAAGTTCTGGCACTGCTTTACAGAATTTTTTTAGCCTATGTTTTTTATCAGATCGCAAGACTTTTATTCTGGTACTTTAATAAAGACCTCATTAAGGTAGACTCTGTTTCAGAGTATCTTAAACTGGCATATCATGGTACAGCCTTCGATACCACAGCTATTTTGTATGTGAATGCCTTATTTATACTGTTAAGTCTCCTTCCATTAGTCATCAATACAAAGAAAGGATTTCAGAAACTCCTTTTCTGGGTTTATTTTCTGACGAACGGAGTAGCATATGGAATGAATTTCGGGGATTTTATTTATTATAAATTCTCCCAATCAAGGCTTACTTCAGCAGTATTTCAGGTAGCAGAGCATGAGTCTAATGTTTCTCAGACCCTGATGATTTCTGTTCAGCAACATCCTTTTGTACTGATCTGGTTTATTGTTTTAATGGGACTTTGGGTTTTCCTTTATAAAAAAGTAAAAGTTGATGAAGTAAAACCTGTTAAGTTACTACCTTATTTTTTATCCTCCATTGTTACTCTGTGTATTACTGCAGTTTTGGTGGTAGGCGGAATCAGAGGAGATTTCAAACACAGTACAAGACCGATCAATATGGTGGATGCTACCCGTTTTGTAACCAATCCATTGCAGGGAAATCTGGTTCTTAACAGTACATTCTCTTTCTTCAGGACTTTAAATACTAATAATTTCAAGGAAGTTCACTTTGTGGATGAGAAGTATATTGAAGAAAATGTTCAGCCTTATAAACAATACGACAGAAAAGTAGAGAACCGTCCCAATATTGTTATTTTCATTGTAGAATCTTTCGGTAGAGAGTACTCCGGAGCTTTTAATAAAGATAAAAATATTAAAGATTACGTTTCATATACTCCGTTTATGGACAGTCTGGCTACACAAAGCCTTATTTTCCCAAATACCTTTGCGAACGGAAGGCAATCCATCCATGGAATGAGCAGTGTGCTGGCCGGAATTCCGAGTCTTACGGATGCTTTTACAGGTTCTCCATATTCTAACCAGAAAATTCAGTCTATTGTTTCTGTCTGCAATGATCTGGGATACGATACTTCATTTTATCATGGGGCACCTAATGGTTCTATGGGATTCCTGGGATTTGGAAATATCTTAGGTTTTAAGCATTATTTTGGGAAAACAGAATATAATCATGATGAAGATTTTGATGGAATGTGGGCGATTTGGGATGAACCATTTCTTCAGTATTTTGCTAAAAATGTAGGAAAGAAACAACCTTTTATGACTACGGTATTTACGGCATCTTCTCACCATCCATTCAAAATTCCGGAGAAGTATCAGGGAAAATTCAAAAAAGGTAAAATAGAAATGCATGAACCTATACAGTATACGGATTATGCGATTAAAAAATATTTTGAAACGGCTAAAAAAGAACCTTGGTTCCACAATACAATCTTTGTATTCACGGGAGATCATACCAATCAGATTTATTATCCGGAATATGAAAAAGCGATGAACCGTTTTGCTGTTCCGCTGGTTTTATATTCTCCAAATCCGGAATATCAACTGAAAGGAGAAAATCCGGAAATGGCGCAGCAAATAGACATTTATCCGACACTTGCAGATTTAATAGGCTATAATAAACCCATCAGAAGCTGGGGAAGAAGTCTGGTAAGTGATAAAAAATATCCAGGTATTGTGGTGAATTCAGATGGAAATAATGAACAATTTATGATTGGAAATTATATCTATCGTTTTGATGGCAAGGATATTGTGGGAGTATATGATAAAACAGACCTTGCTCTTGAAAAGAATCTGATTGGCCAGCTAAAAACACCTGAAGTAGAACAAGGAAAACAAACAGCAAAAGCGTGGTATCAGGATTATATGGACAGAGTGATTAATAGAAAGCTGAATTAGATAAATTCATTTACCAGGTCTTTTATGCTTTGTATAATAAAAGTTTTTGTTCGTTAAGAATTAATTTATATTTTTATCAATACATAGAAAAGTATATTGTATTAAAATTAAAACTATAAGAAATATGAAAAAAATAATGTTAACATTCGCGCTTTCTTTATTTGGAGTGATGACATTCGCACAGATAGAAGGAAAGTGGAAGACGATAGACGATGAAACAAAACAGGCTAAATCTATTGTAGAGATTTTCAAGAAGTCAGACGGAAAGTATTACGGGAAAGTTTCTCAATTATTAATAAAACCTGCTGAGCCTAACTGTACCGCTTGTAAAGATGACAGAAAAGGAAAACCAATTGTAGGACTGGAAATCATCAGAGGATTGAAAAAAGAAGGTGATGAATTTACAGGAGGTAATATCACAGACCCTAAAACGGGAAAAACTTACAAATGTACCATTACAAAGAGCGGAGATAAGCTTAATGTAAGAGGGTATTTAGGATTATCATTATTAGGAAGAACCCAGGTTTGGGAGAAAGCTAATTAATATAAGTTTAAATAGAATTTTAAAATGGCATTTCAGAAATGGAATGTCATTTTTTAGTATACCCGGAAAAATCTCTTATCCCTGGAACGTTTTGAGATGAAGGTGTCGGGAATTATTAAAAATTAATTTCTAATTGTTCTCTCAGGCTTCAATAGCTTTCAGCGTCCTTCTTTTCAGAAATCTCTGAGTTTAAATTATTATTAATATTAAGAAACTTCCTTCAAATGAGATGCCTTTTTATTATGTGTATAATAAAAAAACACTATTTTTGTAGTCTAAATTTTTCGAATAAATATGGCAGAATATACTTTTCGTGAGGTAATTGCACAGGCAATGAGCGAGGAAATGCGTAAAGACGAATCCATCTTTTTAATGGGGGAGGAAGTTGCAGAATACAATGGTGCATATAAAGCTTCAAAAGGAATGCTGGATGAGTTTGGTCCTAAAAGAGTAATCGATACCCCAATTGCAGAACTTGGTTTTACAGGAATTGCTGTTGGTGCTGCGATGAATGGTAACAGACCAATTGTAGAGTATATGACATTCAATTTCTCATTGGTAGGAATTGATCAGATTATTAATAATGCTGCAAAAATCCGTCAGATGAGCGGTGGACAGTGGAACTGCCCAATTGTTTTCCGTGGACCTACAGCTTCTGCAGGGCAATTAGGAGCTACGCACTCTCAGGCTTTTGAAAACTGGTTTGCAAACATTCCTGGCCTTAAAGTAGTGGTTCCTTCAAATCCTTATGATGCGAAAGGATTGTTGAAAACTGCAATTCAGGATAATGATCCGGTTATTTTCATGGAATCTGAGCAGATGTATGGAGATAAAATGGAAATTCCTGAAGAAGAATACTACTTACCATTAGGAAAAGCAGATATAAAGAGAGAAGGTAAGGATGTTACTTTAGTTTCTTTCGGTAAGATCATGAAATTAGCGATGCAGGCAGCTGAAGATATGGAGAAAGAAGGAATCTCTGTTGAGGTTATCGATCTTAGAACTGTTCGTCCTCTTGATTTTGACACTATTTTAGAATCTGTAAAGAAAACAAACAGATTGGTGATTTTAGAAGAAGCCTGGCCATTTGCGTCTATATCTTCTGAAATTACTTATATGGTACAGCAAAAAGCATTTGATTATTTAGATGCTCCAATCAAGAGAATTACTACTCCTGATGCACCTGCGCCTTATTCTGCTGCATTATTTGCAGAATGGTTCCCTAAACTTGAAAAAGTAAAAGAGGAAATCAAAAAAGCGATGTACGTAAAATAATGATAGATTATAGAGAAAAACTTCCGAAAGGAAGTTTTTTCATTTATTATATTCATGAAGAAAAGTTCTTGGGGTCATAAAATTGATATAAATTTGCGCTTTTAAAAAAAATAAATTGGCTGATATGGCAGAAGTTACAGAAGGCGGTCATCACTTTGACTTAAAGAAGCTTTCATTTGTAGGCGTTATCGTTTCTCTCGGGATCGTTTTCGGAGATATAGGTACGTCACCGCTTTACGTAATGAAAGCGATTGTGAACGCAAGAAAAGACGGCGCTACCATGCCATTTGATGAATACATTGAAGGAGCATTATCCTGTATCATCTGGACATTGACGCTTCAGACTACCCTGAAATATGTGATTATTGCTTTAAGAGCAGATAACAAGGGTGAAGGTGGAATTCTTGCATTGTATTCACTAGTAAAAAAACTCAAGAAAAAATGGCTGTACGTAGTCGCCATTATTGGAGCATCCACGCTCGTCGCAGATAGTGTAATCACCCCTTCCTTAACGGTGATGTCTGCAATTGAGGGATTAAAAATCTACAATCCAGAAACTCCGGTAGTCCTCATTACTTTAGTCATCTTATTCATAATTTTTGTTGTACAGCAGTTTGGAACCGCATCTATTGGTAAATTCTTTGGACCCGTCATGGTGACGTGGTTCCTGGTATTAGGAATTTCAGGATCAATGCATATTTTTGACCACATTGAAATCTTAAGAGCTTTCAATCCGATCTATGCCTATAATCTGATTACACATTCATCCAGTGCCATTGTCATTATGGGAGCTGTATTCCTGTGTACAACAGGAGCGGAAGCTTTATATTCAGACTTAGGACACTGTGGGGCAAAGAATATCAGAATCAGTTGGATTTTCGTTAAGCTTATGCTTATCCTGAACTATTTAGGACAGGGGTCCTGGTTATTGGATAATTATCATCAGGTACACAACGGAGTAAATCCTTTCTTTGGAATCATGCCGGAATGGGCTGTTTTACCAAGTGTAATTCTGGCAACTGCAGCGGCAATTATTGCCAGTCAGGCGGTAATTACCGGTTCATTTACCATGTTCTCAGAAGCAATGTCTATTTCTTTCTGGCCTAATCAGCATATTGAATACCCTTCAGGGGTTAAAGGACAGATGTATATCCCAAGAATTAACTGGGGGTTGATGGCTTTCTGTTTTGTAGTGGTTATATTCTTCCAGAAATCAGAAAGTATGGAAGCAGCCTATGGGCTTACAATCACCATTACGATGCTGATGACAACAATCCTTCTTTTATTCTGGCTGAGCCGTACAAGGGTCAATAAAGTTTTTATTGCCGGTTTTGCAGTTGTATATCTTTTCCTGGAATCGGGATTCTTCTATGCCAATGTAATCAAGTTTGTAGACGGAGGTTGGCTAACAATGGTATTAGGTGGGTTTATCGCTGTATGTATGTACGCATGGTATAACGGAAGATTAATTAAAGCTAATTTTATCCAATATGTGAAAATAGAAAAATACGTTTCTATTCTTAAGGATATGAAACTGGATGAAACCATTCCGAAATATGCCACCAATTTAGCTTATCTGAGCCGCGCTAAAAGAAATGATGAAGTGGAATCCAAAATTATCTATTCCATCATCAAAAAACAGCCGAAAAGAGCAGATCATTACTTTATTTTAAGTATTGTTAACCAGGAAGATCCATATACATTCAAATACACAGTAGATGAAATTCTGCCTGGAACCGTTTATAAGATCAATTTCCTTTTAGGATTTAAAGTAGACCGAAGAATTAATGATTATTTCAATATGGTGCTTAAAGATTTAATGGCTGAAGGAACCATCCCTTCAAGAAGCAGTCATCCGTCTTTAAGAGCTCATAATATACCGCCGGATCTGAAGTATGTTATCATTGATAACACCTATATCAACGATATACTTTTAACTGTTAAACAGAAGATTACCCTTAATATTTACAACTTTGTGAAGTATATAGGAAGTGATGACTTTAAGGCCTGGGGAGTATCTTCACACAACGTAGAAGTGGAGTCTGCCCCTATTACAGAACTTACTGTTTATGATAATAAAATTGAACAGTCTGGGTACTTCCGTCACAACTCTTAATACCCGGAGTATTTAACCATACTATCTATTTAAATAAAATTCAATAAATTTGTAGATAATTTTTTTAATGGATACAGTACAAAAAGAAAAAAATATAGCTTTGATCAAGGATGTTTTAAGAAACTACTTATTAGAAAAAGGGTTCAGAAACACGCCTGAAAGATATACGATATTAGAAGAAATTTATAATATGGATCATCACTTTAATGTTGATGATCTGTATCTTCTGATGATGCAGAAGAAATACCATGTTTCTAAAGCTACCATCTACAATACTATTGAGATTTTCCTTGATGCAGGTTTAATCCGTAAGCATCAGTTTGGAGAAAAAACCCTTACCTCTTCATCTTATGAAAAGTCTTATTTTGACAAGCAGCATGACCATCTGGTAATCTACAAAAAAGACTCTGATAAAGAAATTGAAGAAATTATTGAGTTCTGTGACCCAAGAATTCAAGGAATCAAAGAAGCCATTGAAGAAGCATTTGGCGTAAAAATTGATTCTCATTCGCTATATTTCTATGGCACTAAGAATGACTAATTAATGAGAATAATCCTTTTTCTGTTTATCTTTATTTCTACGTTCAGTTTGGCGCAGGACAAGACGCCTGTGAAGCGAGATCCCTATTTACAGACTCCTTCACCTGCAAAGCCACAGCCCCTGAAACCTGAAGATAAAATAAAACTTATCAACGCAGATAAAATTATTAAAGATCCCACGAAATATGATGGTAATCAATATTTTGTAGGAAATGTTCAAATAGAACAAAAGGGGTCTATACTTACCGCAGATGAAGTTGTTCTTTATAGTGAAGAAAACTTTGCCAAAGCAATTGGAAATACAAAACTTCAGAATGCAGACGGCTCTGTGATTACAGCAGGAGAAATGGAATATGATGGGAATACCCAAAAAGGTGTTGCCCGGAAAAATGTTGTCTTAACAGATCCCAAGCAGACTATTAAAACTGATATTCTGTATTATGATAAACTTTCTAGTCAGGCTTATTTTAATACGGGAGGTACTATTTCTGATAGTCAGGGGAATATAATGTATACTAAGTCTGCAACCTATTTTCTCGATACCAAAATGATTGATTTTGTTGGAAACGTGAAAATAGACAATGCCCAATACATTATTGAAGGAGTTAATATCAAGCAGAATCAGAATACCAAAGTTGCCGAATTTTTCGGACCTACTACCATCACCAACAGAGCTAATCCTAAAAACAGGGTTTATACAGAAAGAGGAACCTATAGGATGGAAACCAAAGAAGCTTTCCTGAATAAGAATTCCAAGATCTTTTATAATGACAAAATCCTTACCGGTGATGATATGTATTTTAACCAGATCACAGGTTTTGGAAAAGCGACTGGAAATGTAAAGCTTGATGATCCGAAAGAAAGGAGATATATGAAAGGAGGATATGGTGAAATCTTTGAGAAAAAAGATTCTTCCATGATGACTAAAAATCCTTATGCTGTCAAAATCATGGAAAAAGACACCGCGTATTTTGCAGCAGAGAAGATTATATCTTACCAGAAACAGGATTCTTTAGATATCAGGATAAAGAAGAGCTTTTTAAGAGCTTACAAAAAGGCTAGAATATACAAATCCAATGCACAGGGAAGGGCTGATTCCATTGCGTTTAATGAGACGGATGGTATCTTGCACATGTATACAAAACCTATTTTATGGAGTGGGGAGAAACAGGTAACAGGAGATAAGGTTGAAGCCTATTTCAATACCCAGAATGAAAATATAGACTCTTTAAAAGTAACTGGAAATGCTTTAGCGATCAGCAAAGTAGATTCCTTAACCCTGAAAGATGAATTCAACCAGGTGAAAGGTAAATTTATGACGGTTTACTATCAGGGGAATGATATTAAAGAGGCAAGGGTAGTAGGAAATGCCCAGTCTATTGCTTATGTAGATGATGTAAACAAAGAAACTCAAAAGCCTGAAAGAATTGGAATCACACTTTCTGCCTGTGGTATTATTGGTGCTTTATTTGAGGAAAGAACTTTGCAGATTATTTCCTGCAGTATTGGGGCTACAGCAGATACCTATCCGATGAGTAAATTAGAACCTGTAAGAAGGAAGTTCCCCGATTTTAACTGGAATACAAAAGACAGGATCAGGAAATGGCAGGATATACTGGTAGACAGCCCGAATTATGAAGAAATCAAGTATTCTTCAGATAATGAGCTGTACGATCAGGCACAGGATGCTATAGAGAAAGAACGGGCCAAAGAAGAGGCTAAGAAACCGAAAAGAGTAAGAAAATAACATAAAATGAACCCGCTTTATTTGTAAAGCGGTTTTTTTATTTATAATGGTTAATTTGATATTTTTTTGAAGAAAAAAAATTATAAATAAAGGTTTTGAAATTTTGTTCAGCTAGGTTTTGGTTAAACAAAGATTCAATTTTTTGATGATTATGAATATTTAAATAAAATAAGTATAATTTTATATTTTATATCATTTAATGGTGAAAAAATAATATGTTAAATAAAATTTATTAATCAGATTGGCAACAATAGAGAATAAATTGTATAAACATCTTATTGTTATTAATAAATTTATTTAATTTTTATTTATGATATTGTAAATCAGTATTTTGCGGGGTATTTTTTATTGTTGGTAATTGGATTTTAATCTGGGTAAAAGCCATATTTAAATATTATTTTGTGATACAAAATGTTAAAAAATCATTCTTCATATCAATAAATGGTGAATTTTTAACGAGTAAAATCATAAAAAAGAGCCTGAAAAAGTTCGAATTTTACTCTTAAATTTCAGAATTTAAAAATATTTTTTTTCTGTCATAAACATAGAATTTTCTGTTGTGTACAGCTGTTTTTATGGGTTATGTTTATTCTAGTATATTGGAATTATTATTTTTTTTATAATGACATAATTATATAATTATAATATTTTATACATTTAATAGGTCAAGCCAATCTAAAAATTCCAAAACCGCGGGCTTCCAGCCAGACGTTCGAGCTCAATTGCACGTAAAGCAAGATGATTACGCCGCCAGATTACCAAGAGCCAATACCACTTCAGTATTGCCTGCTTCATTAGCTGGTACAACGGGAGATGGAACTCAAAGTTCTATCATCTTTAACCGTGAAACAGGAAGTGTTGTTCAGAATGACGGAACAAGTTGGAAGATTTCAGATCCTATTGTAACCACCATGAAGAATAACAAAATGGCCCGTTTTATAAGGAATGGTACTGTAACTACTACTTGTGATCCCTGTGTGCTGTTACCATTCCCCAATTGTATTATAGGATCTAATCAGCAATGCGCAGCAGTAGATGTACCATTTACTACAGGAATACCTGCTCTGAATGAAATATCAACTGATGTAGATTTACTAAGTACCACAAGTAATGTGATTAATTTTAAAACAAGAGGTTTATATAAAATATCATTTAAAAGTGGTACACTTAACGTGGGAACACCTACATGTATAGGTGCATCAACCAACCTGTATTCCAGATTGAACTTAGAAATCAGTTCTGATAATGGTACATCTTGGAAGCCTGTTAATAATACAGTAAGTAATACCACAGGCGGATTACTTTCATTGGGTTCAATACCTATTGGATCTATAGACGTAGGTCAGTCGCTTGCATTTACCTATGTAGGTGTTTTTAATGCTAATGACAGAGCTAGATTAAGATTTTATGGTAACCAGGCAATGCTGGTAGGTGGTTGTCTGGGAAGTAATATGTTTTTTTCGATGAACACTACAGGAAACTCTATATCGGATATTATTGTTGAAAAAATAAATATGCAATAAGATGAAAAAGGTTACACTTATTATAGCGCTTTTTAGCCAATACTTTCTACAGGCGCAGGTAGGTATTGGTGGTGATATTTATAGCACAAAAAATATAGTAAAAGTTCTGGACGGAACTAAAGGAGTAATACTTCCTTATTCTAATAGCTTTACTTCATTTCCACAATATAATGCTGGAGTGACAGATGTATTTAATGACTATCCTAACCTTATAGGAGGACTTATCTACAATAAGACAGATGATCAATATTACAAATATGACGGCTATGCCTGGAATCCTGCAAGACAGATCCAGGGGATATACCAGCCTAAAGGATCAAGACTGGGAATCTCTTCAGGGATTTCAATTCCTTGTATTGCTTTCGGTTTAGGAATATGTCTTTCAACAGGGTCTGCCGTTTATTTAGCTCCGGATAATAAAAGCGAAGTTCTTGTTGATAATCTTACATTAAAGAATGCAAGTAATGTAACAATAAAACAGGCTGGAGTCTATGATGTAGGAGCTGCTTTAGGGTTTACTGGTGGATCGCTTGGAGCCCAGATTGGAGTTACAGAGTTTAAACTGACATTACAGGTTAGGTATGTACCTACAGGAAATTGGGAAACTATCGTTACCAAGTCAAACTATTCACTCATATTTGTTATTGATACTAATGGAAATAAAACATGCAGTTTTGCCCAGACGCTTTCATTGCCGGTAGGTGCAGAATTAAGGGTTATTCCTACAATCAGAACTATTGGTGGATCAGGAGGGTCTCTATCTGCTTATGGTACAGATGCCAGCTCAATCAACTCTTACCTTGCAGCACGTTTAATTAAAGCTTATTAAGATGAAAAAATATTTATTCGGACTGTCTTTATTGGCGATCAATATTTACAGTGCACAGGTGAATTTCACCAATATCTCTAATCCCGATTCTAACGCGAATGGGAACGACAGGGTAATGATGTATGTTACCAATACCAGTGAAGCAACTGGTGTAAAAGGTCTTGGACTTCCAGCTGTAAATGCAGAAACAGATCTTCCATATACAGGAGCAAGTGCTCCGGCAACCAGGATAGAGGAATTAAGAGGAATGCTCTTGTTTGTTAAAGCTACAGGACAGGTAATGGTTTTTGACGGTCTCGTATGGAGCAAGGCTTTTGAAATAGAATCTGATAATATCTCAAGATTCCGGTTAAATTCTGTATCAACGACCAATGGTACAGCTTTACTACCAATAAATAATACCATCGATAAACCCAATTTTCTTGCTGATCCTTTAAAGCTTAAAACAAACGTTCCTACAACAGGAGCAAACCTGAATAGACTGTACATTAGGCAAACAGGATTATATCGAGTTAATCTCAATCTTAATTTTACAGGTCCTGCCGGATCATTTAGTAACAGATTAGGAGCCAGTTTATACCTGAATGATGTCAAAAGATTTCAATTGCTTGAAGATACAGTTAATTTTGATGGTACCAACCGGAAGATTAGTTTGGATATTTCAGTGTATGCGGTTCAGGGACAGTATATTACACTAGAGTCCATTACGGAAGTAAGTGGTGCAACCAATTATACAGTTACCAATGACAGTTATGTAACAGTAGAGAAGGTGTTATAAGATAAAACAAATCTTAATATTTCAATGAAAAGTCACATTTACATTAGTAAGTGTGGCTTTTTTATTCCCTATCAATAATTTCGGCGTTTGCTGAATCTTTTATAGCTTTGCTGAAATTTTTTGAGACAATGGAAATGCACAAAGATTTTTTTATATATCAGGCGCAAACCACAAAATTTGCAGCAGGTTTTGAAGTTGAAAAAGCGGTAGGAAACTATATTTATGGTACAGATGGGAAAAAATATCTTGATTTTGTAGCGGGAGTATCGGCCAATACACTGGGACATTCGCATCCGAAAGTTGTGAATGCCATCAAAGAACAGGCAGATAAATACCTTCACGTAATGGTATACGGAGAATATGCGCAGGAAAAACCAATTGCATTATGTAAGTTACTGGCGGAGGCTACTCCTGAGCCTTTGGAGGTGACATATCTTGTAAATAGTGGTGCTGAAGCCATTGATGGAAGTTTGAAGCTTGCTAAAAGATATACCGGGAGAGAAGAAATTGTTTCCTTTAAAAATTCTTACCATGGAAATACTCATGGAGCACTAAGTGTTTCAGGAAATGAAAATCATAAAAGGGAATTCCGCCCATTGTTGCCAATGGTGTCTTTTATCGAATTCAATAATGAAAGCGAATTTGAAAAGATCACAGAAAAAACGGCTTGTGTTATTCTGGAAACCATTCAAGGAGCTGCCGGATTCCTGGTTCCTGATAATAACTATCTGATCAGACTGAAAAAAAGATGTGAAGAAGTAGGTGCACTTTTGATTCTGGATGAAATTCAACCTGGATTTGGAAGAACAGGAAAACTGTTTTCATTTGAGCATTTCGGAATCGTTCCTGATATTTTGGTCATGGGGAAAGGAATGGGGGGCGGAGTTCCTGTAGGAGCTTTTATGAGTTCCAGAAAAATTATGGAAACCCTGTCTCATTCTCCAAAACTGGGACACGTGACGACTTTTGGAGGAAATCCACTGATTGCAGCAGCCAGCTATGCCACCTTGAAAGAAGTTCTGGAAAGTGGTCTGATGGAAGAAGTAGAAGAAAAAGAAAATCTCTTCAGGGAGCTTTTGGTACATCCGAAGATTAAAAATATTAATGGTAAAGGATTGATGCTTGCCGTTAACCTTGGGGAACCTGAATATACTTTAAATGTTGCTAAAAAATGTATGGAAAACGGGCTTATTGTTTTCTGGCAGTTGTACAGAAATGAATATTTGAGAATATCTCCACCGTTAACCATTTCAAAAGAAGAGATCAGAAAAGGCTGTGAAATTATTTTACAGATTCTGGATGAAGAATAAGACTCTTTTTATAAAACTTTGAATACATAAAAAAAATCTTTACTTTCGCAGCGTAAAAAAATAACCATGAAAAAAATTATTTTATTCACTGGGATAGGACTTGCTACTATCTTGGGAATTCAGGCCTGCGGGAGCTCAGACGATTCTATTACTGAAAATCGTACCACAACAGTAGCACAGGACAAAGAAAATATCAAGAAAACAATTAATGGTTTTTATGATAAGCTGAATGTATTGGATGATGGTGATCTGTCCAAATATATATTGTACACCATGTTCAATAATACTGCACAAGAGTACGATGATAGCCACTTAAATAATGTTATCGAAAGTTTCGAAAACCAATATGGAGAAGTTCTGATCAATAACAAGCTGCAGTTTGCTACAAAACTGGGTGAATATACTTTTAATAATGCTACAGGGCAATGGGCTAAGACAGGAAATTCTACAGGAGTTGTTCTTAAATTTCCATCAGTTAAGAATCAGGCAGCTGTTGACGGTGAATTAACACTTACTTCTTATACTGATGTTCAGACAAGCTACAATTCTGAAACAATCTGGCTTCCGAAAACTTTTGATCTTACATTAAAGAAAAGTAATAATACAGTTTTTAGCATGAACTTATCAAATGTAACTTTTGATAACAGTACTAACTTCAGTATGCCGATCAGTGCCAATATCAAGATCTTTGCTTCCCCTTGGACACAGACGATTACATGGCAGAGAAATTCAAGTAAAGAATTCCAGTTCAAATATAATGCTACTACACCTCAGGGAGCAAACAGTGAAGTTATTGCCAATGTTACGTTAAAACATGCGGACTATGCTAATATATCTTCTAAAGATGATTTTAAAGCAATCACAGCATCTGTAACAGAAGGGAATCTTAAAATTAACTGCAGCATGAATGTAGAAGCATTAGCGGCAATTAATGATCCGACAGATAGCCAGATTAATGCAAACTCTAAAGCTGTAGTATCCTATTCCGGACAAAAGGTTGGGGAGATCATTTATAAAACAGTAAATGGAAAAGGAGAATTCTTTATTGTATATGCTGATGGAACTACCGAAAATACAGATGTGTATATTGGTGATTTTGAGCAGAAGATCAAAGCTATATTCGCAAATTATATAAAATAACATAACTAAAAAAGATACACATCTCAAAGGCTTATAAGTCTTTGAGATGTTTTTATTATGAAACGTATTATTACAGCATTTTTCTTTCTTTTCTTTTCATGCCTGTGCCTGGCCCAGACTCAGAAAGATACTTTATTTACGATCCCGAAACATCAGATAGGTATTGGGATTAATAAGTTTATTAAATCCATTTTTGCATCCGATGATAATGCAATGGTGATCAATTACCGGTATTCTCCGAAAGGGAAATGGTCTTATAGAACAGGATTTGATTATAAGAAGGATGATAGTGAAGGAGGGTTTACACAGTTTGCCATGAAGCTTGGGGTTGACAGAAACCTTAAAAGATACCGTAACTGGAACTTTTATTATGGGGCAGATGCTTTTATGAGATATTCTAATTACAAGAATATTAATAAACCCCAGTATGATAACGGAATAGGGGCCTTTATAGGCGTTCAGTACTTCATTTCTCCGCATTTTTCCATTTCTACAGAACCTATGTTTTATTATAAATACATTTATATTGTAGACCGCGATACTTTCCAAAAGGATAAGAAGACCGGGTGGAGTGAAACAGGATTCGGAAAAGTAGGCTTTGTAGAATTAAATTTTCACTTTTAAACAAACTAAAAATAACTCGAAACAGTTGATATAAATCTCTCAGAATTGAGAGATTTTTTTTATGCTTAACATGGTAATTTTAACGGTTTATATGCAATAGAATAGGTATTTATAATCTCTGATAAATATCATGCAGATTCTTTAAAAAAGTAACTGCAATTTTGTGTAATAAAAAAATTAATTTATATATTGCGGGACGATAAAAACAAAGATTATATGGCGAAACATAAAGTCCATTACGAATTTCCAATGCACTGTTTATCAGAGATTTTATACGAGTATCTGGCTACTGCGGAGGGATTGTCTGAATGGTTTGCGGATGAGGTAACAGAGAAAGGCGATGATTTCTTTTTTAGCTGGGGTGGAGGACCTGCAGAGAAGGCCACTTTGATCAGATATAAGCCTGAAGGTTTCGTACGTTTCAGATGGGAAGAAGATGAGGGAACTAAAAACTTCTTTGAAATGACTATCACAATAGATGATATTACAGAAGATCTTGCACTGAATATTACAGATTTTTGTGAAGAAGGTGACGAAGAGGAAAACGCAATGTATTGGGAAAATCTTATTGAGAATCTCAGAATAAAATTAGGTGCTGCGTAATGCAGAGCTTTATTAAATGATAAAACTGATGAACGATTTATCGTTCATTATTTTTTTGTAAATAAATCACATCAAAAATTGGAAAATCAATATTTTACATCAGACGCATTAAATGTAAAGAACAGAGCCTTTCTTTGGGGCGACGCAGTGAAGGTTTCTTTCTTTGTAAGAAACGGCGGATTGATCATGGATGAAGAATGTTACTTCTTCCTGATGGCTTCCATGAGAAAGATGAGAATGAATATTCCCTTAACCTATACACTGGAGTTTTTCCAGTTACTATTCCAAAAGGATATCATAGACGGTAAAGGAATAAAAAACGGAATTATCAATTTTCAGGTATTCAGAAATCAGGATGCTGTGACATTGGCAAAATCTTCAATTTCTTACTTTTATGAAGTTGAAGAAATGGATGATGTACTGGCTGTTCACCAAAGACCTTTGGACCTGGATCTGATCAAGGAAATTAATGTAAATAATAATCTCTTAAGTAACATTAGAGTACATTGTCCGGAAAATATCTATGGTGAAATTTATGCTCAGGAAAATGACCTTGATGACGTAATCCTTTTGAACCCTAATAAAAGAATTGCCCGTACCACGTCCGGAAACCTTTTATTCATGGAAGGTAATATTATTAAAGTTCCAAAGCAGACAGAAGGTGCTTACATTTCTCCTTTGATGGAAAATTTTGTTACTTTCTTACATAAAAATAATCTGGCTGATATTCAGGAACACGAAATTATTGCTTTTGAATCTCAGAAAGCAGAAGAGATTTTGATGATTTCTGATGAGAAAGGCATATTTTCTGTAGGTAAAATAAGAAATAAGACCTTTGAAATTTCCCGATTCACAGAATTGGTAGAAAGCTGGAAAAAGAGTTTTAATTCATAAAAATTGACAAACCCGGTAAACAACAAGTTATAAAGTCCTTTACCGGGTTTTATTCTGAGTAAATCAGAAATTGTTTTTTTTATTTAGTTTCCGTTGATAATGTCAACGAATTTCTGTGCAATTTCCTTTTGTCCTTTTTCACTGGTGACATAATTCCTGTCTGTGGAATTATTGATGAATCCAAGTTCTACCAATACCGTGGGAGCTTTGGTTTCTCTCAAAATATGAAGATTACGTTCTTCAATTTTACGGACATCAAATTTTTTATAAATTTTTCCCGCCAGTTTCTTTGAGTCTTCAGCATTCTGAACATATATTTCAGTACCATGCTTTGAGGTTTCTTTCTGAGAAGAGGTATTGACATGGAGTGAAAATACCATTTCAGGATTCAGTTTATTGATCTGATCAGTTCTTTCGGAAAGGCTGGGGTAAGTGTCTTCGTTTCTCACTAAAATGACCTCGTATAGCTCTTGCTTTCCGCTAAGTTTTTGAATTTCTTTCGCAATACTTAGTGTGATGTCTTTTTCATTGAAGCTGCCATACACCGCGCCATAATCATCTCCGCCATGACCGGCATCTATGACAATGTATTTCTTGCTGAGAGGAGTGAATGATAAAAAGACAGTCGAAAAGATTGATAAAGCAAGTAATGGAATACCTTTCATTTCAGTAATTTTGGTTTTTCAAAGAACGGGAAAACTTTCTTTAAAATTGGTTAACAAAATCCTAAAATTTGTTAATTATTTTATTGATCTGAAAAGGATATAGTTAATTTAATGAGATATCTTCAGGAGAGTTGGCCCAAAGTAAAAATTCACCCCCAAGATTCTGCATGATTGATTTCCATAATGTCTGGTCATTTGGAAGGGTATAGTCAAGGTTATAAACATCTACCACAGTCCACATCTTTCTCTGAACTTCACTATCCAGCTGGTTAGGAGCCCATCCGGAATATCCGGAAAAGATTTTTATATTGTGAATATCCAGTTCATTGGCTAATACAGCATTGATGATGCGCTCGATATCTTCGGTAAGGTAGTATTCATCGTTGATATCAGTATAGATTTCAGTTACTTTTTCATCACTCTTTACAATAAAGAATACCTTGTCATTTTCCACAGGGCCACCATCGTATACCTCGATCTTAAAATCAAAGAAATCTTTGAATTTACTGCTCATCTGACTATTCTTTTTATTCAGTATCAAACCAAAAGCTCCGCTTTCGTTATGTTCAATAACCAATACTACCGATCTGGAAAAAATATCGCCGGAAATGTCAGGTGTCGAGATTAATATTTTACCTTTGTATGAGTGATTCATACTCAAATTTAATAAAAAATATTTATGGAAAACCTGCACGACAAAAGAAAAGTGTATGACAAATCCCAACTTATTGAAAGTGAGATAAAACAAAATCCAATTGAGCAGTTTAGAGACTGGTTTTTGGAGGCAACTGAAAGTCCTGAGATCTCAGAAGTCAATGCTATGGCGGTTTCTACGGTAGAGGAAGACGGTTGTCCAAGAACAAGAATGGTATTGCTGAAGGCTTATACTCACGAAGGATTTGTTTTCTATACCAATTATAACAGTAAAAAAGGGAAAGCAATAGAGCATAATCATAAAGCCTGTCTGCATTTTTTCTGGCCTAATCTGGAGAGACAGATCATCATCAAAGCCAATCTTGAGAAAGTGGCAGAAAATCTAAGTGAGGGTTATTTTCATTCAAGGCCCAAAGGAAGCCAGTTGGGTGCTGTGGTTTCTCCTCAAAGTCAGGAAATTCCGAACAGAGAGTTTTTAGAAGAAAAATTAAAGGATCTGGAAAAAGAATACGAAAACACTGAAGTTCCAAGACCCGCTCATTGGGGGGGGTATCTTGCAAAGCCTTACGAAATTGAATTCTGGCAGGGAAGACCTAATCGCCTTCACGATAGAATTGTATATCAGCTGGACGGGCTGGACTGGAAGGTTTCTCGATTGGCTCCATAGGTAAGTATGAAAAGCGAAAAAGAGTAGGTAGAGGGTTTGTTACACCTATTTTCAGTAAATTATAAAAAGGATTTAAAACCATCCATAGAAGCGGGCTTTAGTCCGCTTATTTATTATATATATTCTAAAGGCTTTGGCCAAGACTAAATAATCTTAATACCTTCATTCTTCTTTATGGTTCCTTCTATCTTAATCACTCAATTTTTGAATATAATTCTCAGTTTAGGAATTCGAAGCCATAATTAATAATCCATCCAATGTCAGTAATATTGAGTATAAAAAAGACCGCTTCGGAGAAGCGGTCTTGAATTTTCGTAATCTGAATGATTATTTTTTCTTAGCACCAGAAACTGCATTTGATAAATCAGCTCCAGCCTTGAACTTAGCAACTTTTTTAGCAGCAATTTTGATTGGTTTTTTAGTTGCAGGGTTGATCCCTTGTCTAGCTGCTCTCTCAGCTACTGAGAAAGTACCGAAACCTACTAAAGAAACTTTTCCGTCTTTTTTCTTTAAAGTAGAAGTTACGTTACCAATGAAAGATTCTAAAGCAGCCTTTGCTGCAACTTTAGTGATACCTGCATCTTTTGCGATTGCGTCGATTAATTCAGACTTGTTCATAATTTTTAATATTAAAGTTAGTTCGTAATTATAGCAAATATAATACTATTTTCTAATTGTGCAATTTTTTTATAAAAACTTACATAATTTTTTTACTTTTCAGTGAAAACAGTTAAAATATGATAATTCGTGTTTTAACGAAAAATCTACGTTACGGGTTACTAAAATCATGCCAAATGCTTATGTTTATTGACTTTAGCAAAAAGTTAATATTATTTCCTGTATTTATTAAATCCTAAATTGTGTATAAAGTATTGATGTTTTTAAGAATATAATTGACAATAATATAAGTAATGGTCTCTTTTTTTGTGTTTTATAAAATTAAACCCCGTTGTTTATGGGAGTTTTTTAATGGTAGTGTACGTCTGTTTTATTAATTTTTATTAATAAATTTGCAGCATGTTAATAGAAGTTTTTAAGTCCAAGATCCATAGGGTAAGAGTGACAGCCTCAGACCTTAATTATATAGGAAGTATAACGATAGACGAAGATCTTATAGAAGCTGCCGGCCTGGTAGTGGGAGAAAGGGTCTATATCGTTAATGTGAACAACGGTGAGCGTTTTGATACATATGTTATCAAAGGGAAAAGAAAATCCGGAGAAGTATGTCTGAATGGGCCTGCTGCAAGAAAAGTACAGAAGGATGATATCATCATCGTTATTGCTTATGCACAGATGACTCCTGAAGAAGCAAAAGATTTCCAGCCGAAGATCGTTTTCCCGGATGAAAAAACAAACCTTCTTACATAATTCATGGAGAAAACATCAAAAAATCCTTTAAAATCAGTACTTACAATAGTAATATCGCTTGCTTTTGCAGGCTTTTTTTTATGGCTTGCTTTAAAAGGTCTTGATTTTAAAGTGATTCAGCAATCATTAGCTAAGGCCAATTATCTTTGGGTATTGTTTGCCTCTGTATTTGGTCTTCTGGCTTATTGGTTCAGGGCAATCCGTTGGAATCTGATGCTGGAGCCGATGGGGCATAGTATTTCTAATTCCAATTCGCTTTGGTCTATTTCATTTGGATATTTAATGAACCTTACTATTCCCAGAAGTGGAGAACTGGCAAGAGCTACCGCACTATATGGAGTAGAAAAAGTTCCTGTGGACAAATCCTTTGGAACGATCATCCTGGAAAGGGTAGTGGATCTTATATGTATGCTTGGTTTTTTAGGGCTGACATTATTATTTAAATATGACGCAATTCTGTCATTTTATGAAAACTCAGGAGTACATATTAATCCAAATAAGATACTGCTTGTTCTTTCTGTATTAATCGGAGGTACAGTTGTGTTTTTTGCCTTTAAAAAGAGACTGGCGAATGTTCCGTTTCTGGGTAAGATCGTTAATTTTATTGACGGTATTTTTCAGGGACTGATGACCATTTTTAAATTAAAACAAAAAGGAAAGTTTGTTTTATATACTCTGGGAATCTGGATCTCCTATTATTTCGCCGCTTACCTGGTATGTTTTGCATTGCCCGAAACTTCAGCGTTTACCTTTGCAGACGGTTTCTTTATTATTGTTGTGGGAACAATGGGAATGATTATTCCTGCCAGTGGTGGGATCGGAGCCTATAATCTGGCTATGAAATATGGTTTTATGGCTCTTTTTATCTCAGTAGGGAAGAGTGCAGATCTTGGAGGTGAAATGGGACTTACCTATTCTTTTATTTCTTTGCCGCTTCAGATTGTGATTATGCTTGTAATGGGACTTATTTCTATTCCTATGCTGGCAAAAGCCAGAAATAAAGCAGCTTCAGAGAAGGAGTTTTAAAAAATAATTCAATAATTATACGATATAAAGGTTCAGTTTTTTAATTGAACCTTTTTTGTTGCCGTTAATTTAAACGGGAAAATTAGACTTAATTGCTTTATATCCATTATTTTTAGTAAATAAATTTGGTCAATTCGTAAATCAAATCTATCTTAATGGAAAAAATAATTCATAATATAAAATACTATGGCAATTAATCTACAGAAAGGACAAAAGATCGAGATCGGGCTGACAAAAATGACGATAGGACTTGGTTGGGATCCTAATGAAGGGACAGGCTATGACTTCGATCTTGATGCATCCGCAATCATGATTGATTCTGACAGAAAATTAGTAAGCGAGGAATATTTTGTTTTTTATAATAATCTGACTTCGCCGGATGGAGCTCTTACCCACACCGGAGATGATCCAAGCGGAAAAAACAGTGATGGGGATGATGATGAGGCTATTGTTATTGACCTTGATAAAGTAGATTCAAGAGTAGAAGAGATCCTCTTTGTTGTTACTATTGAAGATTTTGAAAGAAGAAAACAGAACTTCGGACAGGTAAGAAATTCATACATCAGAGTGGTAGACAACAGCTCCAATCAGGAGATTGCAAAATATGAGCTGGATGAAGACTTCTCTATTGAAACGGGTGTTGAATTCGGAAGACTGTATAAGAGAAACGGAAGCTGGAAATTCGAAGCTTCAGGAATAGGATACAGAGCAGATCTTGGATTCTTCCTTGAAAAATATTATAAGGGACAGATCATCAAATAAACATTAAATACACAAAACGATAGCTATGGCAATTAATTTACAGAAAGGTCAAACGATTGATTTAAGAAAAAACGACCGTGGAGAAAGTGTTTATGACCTTTCAAAGGTAACGATCGGTTTAGGATGGGATGTAAGGAAGCAAGGAGGATTCTTTGGAAAACTTTTTAATAAAGAAGCGGAATATGATCTTGATGCAGTAGCATTTCTTTTAGATGGTAACGGAAAGGTTGCTAATCTGGGGAGAACGGTTCAGACGAATGACGGAAGACAAATGGGAATGTATCAGGGAGACGTGATTTTCTTTAATTCTATGCAGCATCCAAGCGGAAATGTATGGTTGACAGGAGATAACAGAACCGGTGCCGGAGATGGGGATGATGAGCAGATCATTGTGAAATTGGACCAGCTGGATCAAAGTTACCAAAAAATTGTATTTCTGGTTACCATTTATCAGGGAAGAACCAATAACCAGCATTTCGGAATGATTGAAAATGCATTTATCCGTGCTGTGGATGCTACAGGTAAAGAAATTACGAAATACAGCCTTTCCGGAGATTCGAGTATGAACGGAATGTGTGCGATGGTTTTTGCTGAAGCATACCGTCATAATGGAGACTGGAAGTTCCGTGCCGTGGGAGAACCTCACAATACGGATAACTTTATTGATATTCTGAGACAGCAGTATTCGTATTCAAACTAGATTGTAAATTTCTATTCAACATAAAAGCCGGCTGGGAAGTCTTCGACTTCCTCCGCCGGCTTCAGAATTAATAACCGCCTTATGAACAGAAGATTATTAGCCTATTTTTTACTGGATACTTCCGGTTCCATGAATGGAGAGCCTATCCAGGCACTGAATAACGGTTTCAACGGCCTTATCAGTATGCTCCGCACAGATCCACAAGCGATGGACAGCCTTCATTTAAGCGTTATTACCTTTGATAGAGAGGTTAAAAATATCATTCCCTTAACTGCTTTATCCAATTTTTATCCCATGGAGATTACCTGTCCGGATAGTGGGCCAACGCATACAGGAGCGGCTTTAGAAATGGTTGCAGAACTTGTTCAGAAGGATCTGGTAAAAGGATCTGGTGATGAAAAAGGAGACTGGCAGCCGTTACTTTTTATATTTACGGATGGTAAACCTTCTGATATTCAGAAATACAGACAGATGATTCCTGTACTTAGAGGGCTGGAATTTGGAGCCATTGTAGGATGTGCAGCTGGTCCTAAAGCGGATGAACAGTATCTTAAGGAGCTCACAGATCATGTTGTAAAGCTGGATACTACAGATGCCATAACGCTCTCTTCCTTTTTCAGATGGGTGAGTTCTTCTATTACTCAGAGCGGACATTCGCAGAATACAACAGATCACATAACATTGCCTCCGCCACCATCGGAGCTTACTATTATTATTTAAAAAATTGTCTTTACAGGTATGAGAAGGCTACCCATTTATTTTTTGATCGATGTCTCCGAATCTATGGTAGGAGACCCGATTGAACAGGTGCAGGAAGGAATTTCCAATATCGTCAGGGAACTGAAGAAGGATCCGTATTCATTGGAAACGGTTTATATTTCAGTGGTAGGCTTTGCCGGAGAGGCTGAAGTGATTACACCGCTTCAGGATATAATCAGTTTTTATCCACCCAAAATTCCGATTGGAAGCGGAACTTCATTATCCCAGGGTTTAATAAAAATCATGGATTGTATTGATAAGGAGGTTATAAAAACGACGTATGACCGTAAAGGAGACTGGAAACCTATTGTTTTTCTGTTTACAGACGGTGTTCCTACGGATGATGCTACTAAGGCCATCGAAAGATGGAAGAGTAAGTATAACGGAAAGGCTAATACCATTGCGGTTTCCATAGGAGAGAATACCAATTATAAACTTCTGGGCTCGCTGGCAGATAATGTTTTACTGTTCAATAATACAGATGAAAATTCCTATAAAGAATTTTTCAAATGGGTAACTGATTCTATTAAAACTACAAGCCAAAGTGTTACTGAGGCAAAGAAAGAGGGAATTAACCTGTCTAAAATAGACTCTGTCATCCTTGAAAAGGTAGATCCACAGATGGAACAGCGTTTTCCGGATAATAATTTTGTGGTTCTGAATGGCAAATGTTCAGAGACGGATAAACTCTATCTGATGAAATTTAAAAAAACATTCGGTGAATCAAGTATTCCAGGGATGTCAACCAGATATTATAAACTGGAAGGAGCCTACAAAATTGATGAAAAATCTTATTACAGGCTGTCTTCTGCCCAAAGGAGTAATCTGAAAATTTCAATAGAAGAACTTCAGGGGGGAACTTCCTGTCCTCAATGTGCTAATCCTATTGCTCTGGCAACCTGCTCATGTGGTGGAATTCATTGCCTGCAGGGAGAAGGATATAATAAATGCCCTTGGTGCGGTACTTCCGATTATTACGGATATTCCGGAGGAGGATTTGATATCAACAGAACTTTAGGTTAAATTATTTAGGCCATGAAAATACCTTCATTTTATTTTGGGATTGGGGAAAAACCTATGGAAAAAGGAATTATCTATAAAGAAAAAGAAGAATTTAAAGAAATTCACTGGGTATTAAAAAATGCTAATGCAGGAAAGTTTTATGAATTCAGTTTTGAAATAGAAGATTTTCCGAATATAAAGATTAAAACCATCACGAATTTAGAAGTAACCGGGCTTATGTTTGAAAATAACAGAATTTCAGGAACTCCGATGTCCAATAATCTTTATCATCTGGATATTGAATTTTTCCATATTGAGGATAAGGAGAATACTGAGATTAAAAGAGTTCAGCTACTGGTTAATATTGATCCCAAAGACTTATGGAAAAATGTTCCTGCTGACAAGGAAGCTGATTTTTATAAAGAAGATGAGGCTTCATTTCAGGGAAGATTTTCAGATAAAAAAATTGTTGTGGTTTCTAAAAGAGGCCGTTCTCATGCCCATGAAGGAAAATTCAGAGAGGATGATTTTGCTGTGAATGAGCTTCCTTCAGACTGGAATATTGTTTCCGTTTCTGATGGTGCAGGCTCTGCTACCATGGCAAGAGAAGGTTCAAGGCTGGCAACAATTTCTGTCAATGAGTTTTTCAGTTCTCCGGAAGTTTTAAATGAAATTGAAAATAATATCGAGATCATTTATACCTCAGATAATTCAGAAAAAGAGCAGGATGGAGCCAAAGAACATGTAATAAGACGTCTTTATGAAGGTGTTTTATATGTACATCATGCTTTGGAGAAAACAGCTTCTGAAAATAATCTTTCCATGAATGATCTGCATACCACTCTTATTTTTGCTTTGGTTAAGAAGTTCAGTTTTGGATATGTTATTTTGAATTTTGGAGTAGGAGACTGTCCCATCAGTCTTGTCAATACTGATTTTTCAGAGATAAAGCTTTTAAATACCATGGATGTCGGTGAGTTCAGTGGGGGTACCCGTTTTATGACCATGAAGGAAATTTTCAACGATCATATTGTTTCCCGTTTCAGGATAAGCTGTGTGGAGGATTTTTCATATCTGGTACTTATGACAGATGGGATTTATGATCCTAAATTCCTTACCGAAAACAAGCTGGAAGATACAGAAAGCTGGAAAACATTTTTTAACGATCTTAATGGTGTTAACGACGATCTTGCTAAAGTAAACTTTATCAATGATACCGAAATTGCACAACAACTTCTCCACTGGACTGATTTCTGGAGCCGCGGAAACCATGACGACCGTACACTGGCCATAATTTATTAAATTCAATATGAAAAAGACCATCAGGGTTGTCTCCATTCTGGATGCAGCCAAATCCTATGAATATGTAGATGAAAAACCGATTCAGGGAGGAGTAAAAGATGTTTACTTTTCGCCGGACAGAGAATATGTAGTTGCATTTTACAGAAATCCACTGGATGAAGGGCAGAAAGAAAGAATTATGAGAATTGTTTCCACCTATCTGCAAAACATTCAGAACGGTAATTCTGCAGAATACTTTTTAAACGAAATATTCAGATGGCCATATGATATTGTGGAAAAAGACAGGCTGACAGGAATTATTGTTCCTGTTTATCATCAAAAATTCTTTTTTGCTAAAGGGTATGTAGGTTCTGATACTATTCAGAGTGAAGATAAAGTCGGAAAGTGGTTTACGGCTCCGATGTTCAGAAACCCACAGTATCCATTAAGGCTTGATCAGTCTGAATTAGGGGATTGGCTGAGTTATTTTCAGATTGCTATTAACATCAGTAGGGGAGTGAAAAAACTTCATCAGATGGGATTAGCACATTCAGACCTTTCCTATAATAATATCCTGGTAGATCCGGTGACGAAATCTGCATGTATTATTGATATTGATGGCCTTGTTGTTCCCAAATTATTTCCACCGGAAGTCATTGGAACAGCTGATTTTATAGCGCCTGAAGTTTTAAAAACCCAACATCTTAGCCTTAAGGATCCCAATAGGTACCTGCCCGATCAAAAAACTGATCTTCATGCTCTTGCAGTGCTGATCTATATGTACCTGTTGAGAAGACACCCTCTCCGTGGTGGGAAGATCTGGGATCTGGATTCTGAAAAGGATGAAATGATATCTATGGGTGAAAAAGCCCTGTTTGTGGAACATCCTAATGATCCTTCCAATCATGTAAGAACTGAACATCTTAGAAAATGGGATGCCTTTTGGGGTGATCCGCAAAAAATTCCCTATACTATAACAGGTCCGTACCTTGCGGATTTATTCAGAAAAACTTTTATTGAGGGATTACATGATCCAATCAGACGTCCCACTGCTAATGAATGGGAAACTGCTTTACTGAAAACTGTAGACCTGATACAGCCTTGCCGGAATTCCGACTGTACAGAGAAATGGTATGTCTTTGATAATACCAGCAATCCGAAATGCCCTTTCTGTGGAACTCCACACCAGGGAACGCTTCCGGTTCTGGATCTGTATTTTAAGTTTGATGATGAGGTTTGGAAACCTGAAAACCACAGATTGATGGTATATCATAACCAATATTTATTTAAATGGCATGTGTCCAGAAAGGTGATCAGAAATGAAAACCTCACCATGCAGGACAAAATGCCTGTAGGATATTTTACCTTTCATCAGGGAAAATGGGTATTGGTAAATCAAAGTTTACCAGGAATGAAGGATATTACAGAACAGAAAGAAATTCTGCCTGGATCTATGGTAGAACTCACTGATGGGAAAAAAATACTGTTGTCTGCAGAAGAGGGAGGAAGACTGATTTATGTGACAATGGCGAATCATTAGATAGAGATAGGCTGGAAGCTGGAAGAGTGAAGTTGGAAGTATAGCAGTAAAAAAAATAGAATGAAAGTATTTAAATTCAATAGAAATGTACTTTAGCCTGATTTTTTATATTCTATCCAAATCCAATGGCTTTGACCAAAACTTATATTTTTTATACTCTCGCAGATTTTTTGATCATCGTTCATGTGATCAAAAAAACTGCTCAATCTGCCTAATCAGTGAGAGGCTATTTTTGTGATTATTCGTGTAAAGTATTTGTGTTATTCGTGTTTAATCCGGTGTAAACTCCATGAAGAAAGAATATTCATCTTCACTTACTGTTTTGAATCCCATGCTTAAATAAAGGTTTTGAGCCTTATTGGTTTTTAAAACACTTAAAGAAGCTGTTTTTCCAGTTGCAGAAGCTTCCTCCAGAATATCATTCAGGATCATTCTTCCTAGTCCTTTGCCTTGTTGGCTGGGATCAATCTGAAGCTGTAGGATATCGATATTTGTATTTTTTCGGTCTATTTTTAAAAGCCCAATGGGTTGATGATCCAGAAAAATAATATTTGCTTTATCAAACTGATCAAGAATCCGGTTGAGAGTCGTTTCGCGGTCTGTAGGAAGATTGGATTCTGCATAATGCGGAACCATGGTTTTCGTCCTTAGATCAAGAAGATAATCAATATCGTTTTCTGTTGCTTTTTGGTAGGTAAGTGGAGTTTTCATAGGTTTTTTGAATTCGAATTTCAGGCCATATTTCCCCTGTTGAGAGAAAAGAATTAATAAATATCTACAATAATAACCCTTGGATTTTTTTGTAGATCAATCATTGATCTTATTCTGATGGCTTGTTTTAAGAAGGTGTAGGCATGATAAACGGCCTGGATGAAATCCTGTCTGTCATCAGGAAAAAATACATTTATAAGAAATTTCATCTGATCTTCAATTGCTTCAGATAAAAGTAAGTTTTGCTGGTTTTCTAATCGTATTGTTTCAATGATGCTTTCTTCCTCTTCTGTTAACACATCATCATAATCATATAATTTACTTTCAATAATTCTTTTGGTCATCAGAATCAGAAAATCATTGAAGTGTAAAAAATCTTCGGATTGTATATTGGCACTGAAATACTTTCCCCTTATTCTGGCAATAGGAAAATAATCAACATAATTTTCATAGAGATAAGCATAAGCTTTGCCCGCATTAAGTGTATCAAGCTCATAGAGTCGAGTGATTCCTAAATAATCGTACAGGGTTTTAAGATATGCTTCTCTTGTTTCTAAAGAATCATGGGCAAATAACGGATATATTTGACTTCTAAAGAAATGGATGATTTCATAAAAGTCATTGGGAGGCATCATATTAATATCATTTCTGATATATTCCAGAATCCTGTTGAAGGTTATGCTACCATTTTCTTTCTCTTCAATATAATTTTTAAATGTAATGGTGTGATAGATTCTATGCTGGAGGTCCTCATAAAGATTCCTTGCAGCTTTTATACCGTCAAACATATAGATCGAAATATTTCTTTTCATATACAAGTTTGTTGTACTATTAATTCCTGACTTTAATGATAAATAAACCTGTTTGCTGACAGTTGTTTTATTTAATCAAATGTAATCTTTCTTTGCTGAAGATAGGCTTCATTAATATTTTCTTTTTCAAGATGATCCGGATACATTGTGATTTTTATAAACTCTTCATCCTGGTAAAGACCTCCTAAAAATAACTCATTTCCTATTATTTTAACCTGAATGGTAAGGGCATTGATAAGAATTTCTTCATCCTTTAAGGTTCGGATGTTAAAAATAAAAAGCCTTTGGTAATGAGTGTCCTTATACTTAATGATCAGATAGTTTTCATAAAAATACAAAATACCATCCCGAAATGTTGGTTGTCCCAGAGTATTGATGGGTGGTTTCCAGGTAATGACTTTCTTTTCTCTTAGTCTGATATGAACCTTTTCTTTTCCTGCTTCATTACATTGCCACCATGCAATAATTCCTTCATTATTGATAGCTGTCTGATGTGGGGATACCGAATTTTCCGTACCTGAAGGATCTGTCCATACAATTTTGTGCTCACTGAGCTCCGTTTTAATGTTGTCAGTGAACAATTCTTCATCAATCAGGGTAAGGATTTCAGCCTGCGTCATTGCTTTTTGTTTCTAGGGACGAAGATATTGATTTAATTGGATTTGGAAATAAAAGTTGACCTTAAGCAGGAAAGGAATACCGGAAATTGTATAGTATTCCGGCTTCCAATCCATATTTTTAAGCCAGTTCAAAAAAACATCTTCTGCCGATCTTTATTTTAGTTTCTTTTACAAGTTCAATTTCTTCATCTGGTTCTATCATTTTAACTGTGTTGATCTGAACTCCGCCACTTTGTATCAGTCTTCGGACGGCAGATTTGCTGAGGTCATTTTTTAACTGATGACAAAGCTCAAGGACAGTCGTTTTATGCTGAATATGAGTTAACGTATTGATAGGAACAGGTTCAAAACTTTTCTCTTCAAAATTCTTATTCTGAAACTGGTTATTGAAGAACAATTCAGCGTTTTCAGCAGATTCATCATCATGGTATTGACTGATAATATTTTTGGCAACCCGTTTTTTGATGTTCATTGGGTTTTCCCCATTTTCCATTTTTAATTTCAAGTTGGTCTTCTCTTCCATTGAAAAATCGGTGGTAAGATCAAGAAATTCTTCAATGAGAGCATCCGGAATAGACATGGTTTTTCCAAACATTTCATTCGGTTCATCAGTCAGGCCGATGATGTTGTTTAAAGACTTGCTCATTTTTTCCTTTCCGTCAAGACCTTTCAATAAAGGCATGCACATTACGATTTGGGCTGGCATCTGATGAACTTCCTGCAGTTGTCTTCCCATTGTACAGTTGAAAAGCTGATCTGTTCCACCCATTTCAATGTCACATTCAATTTTTACAGAATCAAACCCCTGTAGAATGGGGTATACCAGTTCATGCATGGCAATGGGTGTATTTTCTGTAAACCTTTTGTTAAAGTCATTTCTGTGCATCAGCTGTGCAACTGTTACTTTTGATAACAGCTGAATAACCTCTGAAAAATTTAATGCATCAAGCCAGTCAGAATTGAAAACAATCTTTGTTTTTTCAACAGCAATAATTTTAGATAACTGGTTGATATAAGTTTGTGCATTATGCTGAACATCTTCAGCGCTTAAAGGTTTTCTTGCCTTATTTTTTCCGGTTGGATCACCAATTCTAGCTGTAAAACTACCAACCACAATAATAATCTGGTGACCCATGTCCTGGAACTGCTTCAGTTTTTTAAGAACAACGGCATGCCCGAGATGCAAATCAGGAGCAGTAGGATCAAAGCCCAGTTTAATGGAAAGTTTTCTGTTTTCTTCTTTTGCCTGTTTTAATTTCTCTTCCAATCCGTTTTCCGGGAGGATGATAGAGACATTTTCTTGTAATGTATTGATCATGTTGAAATATTTTAAATGAAAAAAGCCCGGACAGTACTGTCCGGGCTCTATATGTTAATTAGATTATTTAATTTAGATTACAGATATAGAAAGTCTTCCCGAACGATAGCTCGGAGTGTAATATTCACTGAAGAATGGAAGACGTAATATGCTGTTTAAGTGTTTCACTTTACAAATATAATATTTTTTACCGGAATAATTATTTAGTTTAGCCGTTCTAAAAGTTGTTTGCGATAAGTTGTGCCGATAGGAATAACAGTGTCATTCATTAAATAAAGCCTGTTCCCGGTAATTTTTTTTATTTGATCTAATGCTACTATATAAGATTTATGGATACGGATGAATTTTAAAATATCCAGCTTTTGCTCAATCTCATTGGTTGTTATTGGAGATAAAAGAAAATGTCCATCGGTAAATACTTTTACATAATTTCCCCAGCTTTGTATATATTCAATCTTATCAGTAGTAATCCGTATATAATCTCCATCAACTTTTAAAGTTAACCATTCAATGGGAGAAAGTGGTTGCTCTTGGGTAGGAAGGAAACCAATTGGTTTGAATCTGGAAATAGCTTTGTCTATCGCGGATAAAAAATTGGATAGAGAGATTGGTTTGATCAGATAGTCTACCACTTGATATTTATAGCTTTCAAGGGCAAATTCACTATATGCAGTTGTAAGGATTACTAATGGCGGATGATTCATGGCAGCCAGCATTTCCATCCCTGTAAGACCCGGCATATTGATATCCAAAAATATCAGATCTATAGGATTTTTGTATAAGTAATCCATGGCGTCTTTTGCATTAAAAAAACTACCACAAAGGTTCAGACTTTGTAATCCGTTCAGGTGATGTTCAATAACAAGATGGGCTCCGTCTTCATCATCTACAATAATACAGTTTAGAGGATTCATGAGATTCATAAGGCATTTAATTGAATAGTTAAAATGGTTCTGTATTCTGAATCTAGCTGATAGATTTCAAAAGTATAATGTTCAGAGTATAAAAGGTCCAGACGTTTACGGATATTGCTGAGCCCCATTCCCAGTGATTCTTTTTTTATAGGTGTTTCCGGGAGAGAATTTGAAATATCAACCTTGAACTCATTGGCGTTAACTTCAAAATGAAGTTTGACAAACCATTCGTTAAGGGAGCCTGCACTATGTTTAAAGGCATTTTCAACCAGTGTTATTAATAGCAAAGGTGCTATTTGATAATGGGAAATAGATTCTTTATCATTGGGGAGATTCAGTGTTATTTTACAGCGCTTACCACTTCTTTCTTTTTCTATATTAACGTAAGTTTTAATGTATTCCAGTTCTTCTTTTATGCTTACAGCAGCATTGTTTCCCTTTTCAAGAGGATAACGCATGAGATTGGAAAGTTGAAGAATTAATTCCGGAATTCTTTCTGGATGAGTTAAACTAACCCCATACAGATTGTTAAACATATTAAAAAAGAAATGGGGATTTAATTGATAGTGAAGAAGCTTAGTATTCATTTCATTAAGAAGTAGCTGATCTCGGGTTCTTTTTTCCAATGCTTGATAATATTGCCTGATCAAAGCCAGAAAAATGATGAAAATACTGCTGATAACACAGGTTGATACATAGTATATAATGAACTTGATTGTTTTCCGTTCGCCATGATGATAAGTTTGATTAGGCCAATATCTGTTCAGGCCTGAGAATACCAATACTACAAGCAATAGATAAGCAATAGTTATGGACCCAAACTGAACATATTTTTTATTGATAAGTGACGGTAACGCGATATATTGATATAGCTGGGCCTGCAAATAAACGACGATAAAAAATAGGACAGGACTAAAGAAATATCCGAAAGTATTTGAAGCAATCCATTGATGAAGAACTGTCAGGAATAATACTGTCACAAAGAAAACGACCTCGAAGGATATTTTTTCTATGGGCCAGTTTGCATTTTTTTTCATCATTTTTTATTTACAAAGCTCTTCATTTTACTCATGATTGTCAAAAATAGATGACAAACTAAGTTGATCATGGAAATAGAAATGTTGATCATTTATATTTTACCTGCAAAAGGTAAGCCGCTATGTTTGTGTTATTAAAATATAAACTGATGAATTACCAGCCAAAATATAATGCAGCTTTTCTGTTCATATTCACATTTATTTTTTCAGGGTATTGTATGGCGCAATCAAACTGGAGTGTTAAAGGAACTGTAACGGATGGTATTTCCGGTTCGGCACTATACCGTTCCACTATTACAGCTTTGAAAGCAAAAGATTCTACTTTAGTCAAATTTACCAGAGCTTCCGAAAACGGAAATTTTAATATGTCCGGAAATCAAAGTGAAAAAATATTTTTTTTGATCACCTATCATGATTATGCTGACCATGTGTTGTCATTTAGCCCGGATCAGACAAAAAATGATATTGATTTTGGTGCAATAAAACTGTTCCGGAAAGAAAAGTTGCTTGAAGAGGTTATTTTAAAAGGAAAGACAGCAGCAGTAAGGATAAAAAAAGATACCACAGAATTTAATGCATCATCCTATATCATTAAACCTAATGCTAAGGTAGAAGATTTACTGAAGCAGCTGCCGGGAATACAGGTTGACCAGGAGGGTAAGATTACGGCACAGGGGAAAAGAGTAAATAAAGTACTGGTGGATGGTGAAGAATTCTTTGGAGATGATCCTACGCTGGTTACTAAAAATATTAGGGGAGATATGGTCTCTAAAGTTCAGCTATACGACAAAAAAAGTGATCAGGCTGCCTTTACGGGAATTGATGATGGAGTGAAAGAGAAAACCATTAATATAAAATTGAAGGAAGATGCTAAAAACGGATATTTCGGGCAAGCCGATGTGGGTGGAGGTACAAGAAACTTTTACAATATTAAAGGAATGATCAATTATTTTAAAAGAAAGCAAAAACTTTCTGCCTATGGAATTTTTGGGAATACCGGAAAAATAAGTCTCGGATGGGAAGATAATCAAAAGTATGGATCAGCAGATGATATTCAATTCGATGAAGCAGGACGGGGATCTATGACTACAGATGATGAAAACGGACTTGATGCACAATCCGGACAATATAATGGGGAAGGGATTCCTATAGTGAAATCGGGAGGAATACATTATGATACCAAGTGGAATAATAATAAAGAAGCAGTTAATGTTAATTATAAGAATGGATCTATTTCAGTTGACGGTTCTAAAAATACATTAAATCAAAATAACCTGTTAGCAGGAATTATTTCCTCAAATTCGGACCAGTCTTTTTCCAACAGTACATCCAGACAAAAGTTGGATATCAGTTATCAGATAAAGCCGGATTCCACTTCTAGTGTAAAGGTATCTGTCGCCGGAAATCATAAAAGAATCAGTAATGAGCAATTCTTCAGCGGGAAAAGTTTTTCTCAGGAGCGATTGCTAAATACAAGTTTGAGGACAATAACAAACAAAGGCTATGATCAGTCTTTGAATGCAAATGTATTTCTGACAAAAAAACTAAAAAAAGCAGGAAGAACATTATCTGCCAATCTTAAACAAAATTTGGGAGATTCTAAAACAGACGGATATTTACGAACTCATAACGAATTTTTAGGAATTAATGGTAGTCCAGATAACGTACAGGTCATTGATCAATTTAAAACCAATTCAATTAAAAGTTCTGAATTTATAGGTAACCTAGCCTATACGGAACCTTTAACGGGTTCATTAAGTCTTGTATTGAGCTATGCTTATGGAATAAATAAGAACAGGGCAGACAGAAAGACGTTTAATCTTTCTGCCGATGGTAATTATACTATTCCCGATGAGAAGTATAGCAATAATTATACGCTGACTCAGCGTATGAACGTTGGAGGTGCAATTTTTAATCTAAAGAAAGATAAAGCAACGATTAATTTCGGAACAAAAATAATCAGTATGGATCTTGACCAGTCTGACTGGGTTCAGCAATCTTCCTTTAAAAGAAATTTTACCAACTGGAATCCACAAGCTAATCTGTCATATGAGGTTGGACCTCAGAAACAGCTTGAAGTGGGTTACTCAGGAAACACTATAAGACCAACTTTTGATCAGCTTCAACCTGTAAGGGTTAATAATGATCCGTTGAATATTATAACCGGCAACCCATTATTGAAACCTTCTTTCAATCAAGAAATAAAAGCAAGCTATAATGCTTACCGAACATTGAACGAACAAAGCATTTATCTGGGAGCAAATTTTGGGATAACTTCAAGTCCTGTCATCAACAGTATTGAAATAGATGATGTAGGGAAAAGTATCTACAGGTGGGTAAATCTGGAGGACAATAAAACACATAGTTATAGTTTGAGAGCCAGTTATCAGCAAAAATTAAAATTTATTGGAATGACAGGAGGACTGTATTTTAATTCCAGCGGAAATACTTATTACAGTTACGTCAATAATGTACTTAATAAAATGCAGTCTAATACCTATTTAGGAAACTTTATGCTATCAAGCTATGATCATACCTCTTATCAGGGTTCTATAAGTTTCGGACCTACTTATACAACGAATGAATCTTCTCTGCAGAAAGAGGCGAATAATAATGGTTGGGGGTTAAACGGAAATACTAATATAGTTGTGCAGCTACCTGGGAAAATTGAGCTGAGTTCAGATGCCCGTTATGAGTATAAAGCAAAAACAGCATCATTTAATACCAGTTTCAGCATGTTGATCTTAAATGCTCAGATCAGTAGAAAATTTCTGAAGTCAGAGAGTTTAAAACTTAGCTTATCAGCGAATGATCTTTTGAATCAAAATACCGGTTTTACCAGAAATATCAATGGGAATATGTTAAGCCAAACCAGCTTTACCACAATAAAAAGGTACTTTATGCTTTCGCTTATCTGGGATTTTAATAAAATGGGTGGAGATCAAAACCTTTAAAAACTGTTTTTATGAAAAAAAATAATATTACAAAGATTTGTATTCTGTTAATAATCAGTATACAATCATATTATGCACAGGAAACAAAATTTATAACCGAAGGAATAATAGAATATGAACGGAGCAATAATATGTACGCATTAATTCAAAGAGGAATCACGAATGATGATGTTGTTTCAAACATGCGTTTTGAAGAGTATAAAAAGACTTTTCCTCAATTTAAACGCACGAAAAGTACATTGCAGTTTTCAGAAAAAAAGAGTCTGTTCACTCCGATAAAAAATGATTCGGCTTCAGATATTTTTTTTGAAAATAATCCAGCTGTTAATCAAATAAATACAACCTACACAGATTATGATAATCACAAGCAAATTACAGAAAAACAAGTGTTTGAAGACAGATTTCTTGTACAGGACTCTATTCAGCCTGTAAAATGGAAAATAACAGATGAATTCAGAGAAATTGCGGGATTCAACTGCCGGAGAGCTAACGGATTGATCATGGATTCTATCTATGTAGTCGCTTTTTATACAGATCAGATACCGGTATCTGGTGGCCCCGAATCTTTCAACGGTTTACCGGGAATGATTCTCGGAGTAGCTTTGCCGCACGAAAACGTTACATGGTTTGCAAAGAAGATTAATGATATTAGAATTGAACCCCGGAAGCTCACGCCTCCAAATAAAGGGAAAATTATAAACAGGAAAGAGCTGAAGCAAACTGTTACTGATATTTTTAAAAGTTTTGGAAGCAGTTTTCAATCATCTTCCTGGCCATTCGAATTATGATGATAGGGTTTGATCAATTACGTTCGTCATTAAAATCCATAAGTTGATCATTCATATTTTTATTGCAAAATCCGGGTATCTATGTTTGTATCATAAATTATGATCAAAAAAACACAAATGAAAAATAATATAAAAATACAATTAGGGTTCCTATTCTTATTTCTTATTGCTCTGTTTTCTTTTTCTGGTAAAAGCAAGACCGGAAAACTGACACAACAGCTGGATGCAGTTTGTGAAAGAAATAATTTTAACGGTAGTGTTGCTGTTTTTGATGGCACTGTTCAAGTGTATAGAAAAAATAAAGGTTTTTCTGATTTCAGTAATAAAACCAAAATTAATAAAAACACCATGTTTGCGATTGGTTCCATAAGCAAGCAGTTTACAGCTGTTCTTATTTTACTTCAGATGGAGCAGAACAGGTTGAATTTAGATGATAAAGTTTCAGAATATGTAAAGGAATTTCAAACAAAAGAATATGAAAGTATTACAATCCGGCAGCTTTTAAATCATACTTCAGGGCTTAACACTTTGGGAGGGAAACTTATGTTTAAAAGTGGTACAGGGTTTTATTATTCTAATGATGGGTATAACACTTTAGGGAGGATTATCGAAAAAACTTCAGGAAAATCATATAATGAAAATCTGTTGAAGGTATTCAAAAAAGCAGGTATGACTAATTCTTCAACCGGAAGCTCATTCAATGGAGGGGATTTTGGATTAGTATATGTAGGCAGCTTGAATCGTTATGAAAAAGTACGGAATATGCCTGAGAGACTGAATAGCTCTAAAGTTGGGATTCCTGCCGGAGGAATCCTCTCAACTGTTGATGATTTATTGAATTGGAACCAGGCTCTTTATGGAGGGAGAATTATAAAGCCTAAGACTCTTGAACTTCTCACTACACAAAGTTCTGTAAGAGAACATTCTGTTTTTGGTAAAACAGGATATGGCCTTGGAATCATGCGGAATACGCAGGCTCCTGTTGCTTATTTCCATAGTGGTTATGTAAAGGGGGCTCCATCTTTGCTTGTTTATTATCCCAAAACAAAAATATCAGTTATCATCTTATCTAATATTGCAGACGAATCAAAACAACAGGAAGTTATTTTCAGGCCACATATTGAAATAAAGGAAATTACTGATGGAGGATAAGTAAGGTATTTATCTTTAAAAGATTTCTCTTATCGGGATCTTGTTATTTAAGTAATGTAAAGAATTGTTGCAGTTGTCCAATATTTAAACCATTAAGATGTAGTGTAAGTGATTATAACAAGATTTGTTTTTTTAGAAAAAACTTAACCATTTACGTATCTTAATGGTCTAAAATAATGGTTCAAAACAATTTTACTTGCAATTTCTTAAGCTAATTCTGTGCCAGAAACTGTTAAAATGAATTTATATGTTTTTTATCATGCTATAAGCTCTTTTCCATCTTATAATTGACGAGATCAACTCCTTTTACACTCACAATTTGTTCCTGAATAATCTTAAAATTCATCCTTTCAAAAAAAGGTTTTGCTGTTTTGCTGACATCGGCAGTCAGGAACTTTTGATTTTGCTGTAAGGCTTCTTTTTCAATCAGTCTGTAAAGCTTCGAAGCAATTCCCTGATGTTGATAATCTTTATGAACAAACAGAAGGTCAATATAATTTCCCTGGTCAAGAGTACAAAAGCCTGCCATTTTATTTTCAGACTCCGCAATTAAAATATATTGCTTACTGATCACCTTTTCCCATCTTTCCTGATTGTCAGCACCGGATTTCCAGGCCTCAAGCTGATCTGTATTGTAATCTTTATTACATACTGTTGTAATGGTGTCTTTAAAAAGCTGAAGCATTTCCGGAAGATCATACTGATTTCCTTCCCTGAGGATGATCTTCAGGTTATCGGATGTATTGTTGTTCATAGAGTGTTTGCTGTTCCTTATTGAGTAAAGGGTAGAAGAGATTCATCAGTAAGAGTGTGTACGACTGAATAGCTGCTTTTTTATTAAGCTTTGAAATCAGTCTGTTGTGGGTAAGCCAGTTATCTGCAATAATGAAGATCTGCTCTGTAAGACTGTTCATGATAAAGTCCGGAATATCTTTTTTAAAAATATTATTCTTTTGAAGATCAGAAAAAATCAATTGAAATTCTTCTCTTCTGCTGAAATTGATCCCTTCATATTTTGCCTCAACCTCCGGTATTTTTTTTAATACATCTACAAGGTTGATAAAGATAAACCGGTAATGATAAAATATTTCGCAGGTAGAAAAAGTCAGTAGGTAAAGATCTTCCAGAGTTTTGTTCTCTTTTTTCTTTATTTTATTCAGTAATTCATCCATTTTAAGGATAAGTTCTGTAAAAAGGATCTTAATAATATCTTCCGAATGTTTGAAATGATAATGCAAATTTCCAGGGCTTATGGAAAGATCAGCCGCAATATGCCTTGTGGTAATATTGTTGTAACCCTTTTCATTAAAGAGTTCCAGTGCTTTGGCCAAAATTTTTTCCTTGGTACTCATCTTTCAAATATAAGAATAATCAGAATGTGAAAAATCATATTTTCAAAATTAGAACATTTGTTCTAATTTGAATATATTTGCAATATCAAATCTTATTACAATGGAAGGAAAACAAAAGTTTGATTATGAGACTGCCGGAAACCGTGAAAAGAAAAATGAAACCGATATTCAGGATATTATGGCAAAAGTCCTGCAGGTGATCATTGGATTCATTATGGCAGTGCTTCACATGTAATGAAAACACAGATTTCATATTGGTTTTTGTTGGGACTGGCAGCCTGGGCAGTCATGATCCTGCTAAGAAAGAATGGTATTTTTATTCCTGTTATCAATAATCATTTCACTGATTTTATTACCGTTCCTATGTACTGCTATCTGATAGAATATATCATGAATTCTCTGTTGGGTTTTCACTGGAAACCGGATTTTAAGTTTATTCTCACTTCAATTCTATACCTGTCTTTTTTATTTGAACTCCTTTGTCCGAAAATATCACCTTTATTTACCGGAGATATTTTGGATGTGCTGGCTTATTTTCTTGGAGGAATGGTGTATTACTTTTTCAAGATCAGATCATTTTCTGCTTAAAAAAAGAGGCCGACTAAATTGGATCAATAAATTTGACGCAAAGTTTATTTAAAATACGCCTTATTTTTAAGTGAGCTAAGATGGAATCGATTTACAATCGATTTGGATGAAGCGGATGGATACACTTCCTTTATCTTAAAAGTATGAAGGAAGAAAATAAAAACATTTGCGTTAAGGAAAATCAGAATATATTTCAAAAAAGAATAATGGGAAAATGATTTTTAATCATCATAAAAAGACCGGCAGAACCTTATTGAAAAGGGGCTGCCGGTCGGGGTTATTGTTTTTATCCTGTTTTTGTGCTAAAGTGAGGGCGGGTTTTTAATTGTTACCGCTGTTTGCCCTGTTGGAGTCTTCAAATTTTACCTGTTTTGTAGCTCCTTTTACATTATTATTCCCGAATTTATAAGTAAGGGAAAGGTGAACATTTCTTGTGATTCCCTTGTATTGATAATCAATATTATAGTCCGGATAATATTCTATTCCTTTTTCACGGTTGGTATTCAAAACATCATTCAAATACAGGTTAACTAGAAGTTTTTTATCCATGAATGCTAATTTTAGCCCTGTATATAATGAGGCATTGGTATAGTAATAGGTATTTCCATCCCTGTTCGGAAGACTTCCCCATAATCCCAGTAAGAAAGTCACTGTTTTATCTTTATTGAGGAAGAAACTATTGTCTATGTTTACATTGGCACTGTATCCCGGAGGAACAGGAAGAATGGAAGGATCATAAGATTTTGCTTTGGTATAATATCCATTCAGAAAAATAGTAGATTCCAGCCATTTCAGTTTGTTGTAGTTATAACTGATATTGACTCCGGTCTGATTTTCATTATAGAAATTCTTGGCGATGGTATATCTGTAATTTTCATCAATCATCTGAATTCTGTCCCAGCTGTCTTTGTTGTAACTGTGATATAATGTAATGTTGAGATTGTTATTCAAAACATACCCGAATTCAAAATTATCTGAAAATGATGGCAATAAATAAGGGTTTCCGGTAGTGTATTCAAAGTTGGAAGTGAAATATTTAAACGGATTCAGGTTTCCAAAATAGGGACGTGAAATTCTTCTGGAATAGCTTAATGAAAATGAATTATTCTCATTAGGCTTGTAGCTTAAATATGCGGTTGGGAAGAATTTACCATATTTTATTTGTGTTGAAATATTATCATTCATAGAAACACCTTCCAATGTTGTGTATTCATAGCGAAGACCAGCTTTTGCATCCCATTGATCATTGATCTTAAAGTTGGTGGACACATAAGCTGCATAGTTTTCTTCGTTATAAAGGAATGTATTGGTTCTACCTGCGTTAAGCTGATTTTGTCCGTTGATAATATCAAAAAAATTAAACTCAGAATCATTTTTGATCTTCGTATACTTAAGCCCGGATTCTGTTTTTATTTTCCCAAATGTTTTTTCCAGATCAGCCTGTCCTGAGTAAATTCTGTATTTACTGATAGGATTAGCCATGGTATAGATCTCTTGTGGAGTATAGGTATTGGAGAAATTTCTTGCGTTGGAATTATTAAGCATTAAATTGGCTGTGATATTCAGTTTCCCTCCAGCACTGTCTATTTTTGTCTCATAAAATGCTGTTGCATTATGAACATCTCTGTTATTTCTGTTTCTAAAGTCGGAAGAAATATTGATCAGATCTTTTCCATTGAACCTTACAGATTCACTTTTACCTATTTCCAAAGGGTTGCTGTGTGAATAGTTATAATTGATTCCGATAAGATTTTTATCATTGATCTTATATTCTGCTTTTATATTTCCACTTTTGTATTTGTAATTATTAAGATTGTCACCATCCTTGTTCCAGAAATTGTTATTGCTGATGGCTGACATATTATTGTAAGTATTATACTGCCAGTAATTATCACCAGCAGATAAATTGGTACTTAGTGAAAGTTTTTCACCCTGATAATTAAAAGTAGCACCCCCTCTTGAAGAAACAGTTGGTTTGCCCCAAAAATAATTTCCCGAAGTCTGAATAGATCCGTTCCAGCCCAGATTGGTATTTTTCTTAAGAATAATATTAATCAATCCACTTTTTCCTTCTGCATCATATTTTGCCGGAGGTGTGGTAATCACTTCTATTTTAAGAATATCATCAGAACGGATTGTCTTCAGATAATTGATAAGTTCCTGCCCGTTCAGGTTCAGCAGTCGGTCATTAATCATCACCGCTACATTACTTTTTCCGGCAATACTTATTGCTTCATCACTGGTTTTTACCATCGGTGTTTTAGCCAGAGCTTCTATAGCATCAATACCCTGGGAAGCTACAGAATTCTCCACATTGAAGACCAGTCGGTCTACTTTTCTCTCGAATAATTTTTTCTTTGCGGTAATGGTTACGCCTTCTACTTTCTGTACCACAGGTTCCTCCTTGATCTGAATATCCCTTTTGGTATTTCCTTTTACCGCAATTTTCTCATTGTTGGTTTTTACCCCGTCTTTTATAATCTCAAGTATATAATTTCCATCCTCTTTTAAAGGAATTCTGAACAATCCTTTGTCATCTGTAATAGCAGAAAATTTAGCCTCATTTTTTGTGATAAGCACTTCAGTTTCTGCTACTGGTTTATTTTCTTTATCTGTAACAACCCCTTCTACACTTTGTGCCCATGCGAAAGAAGATGAAATAAGACTTAAAAGAAGAATAATTTTCCGGTTCATATTTAGCTTTTAGTATAAGACAATTATTTTAATGAGAATATTACATCGGTTTGTGAAAAATGTTTTTTATTTAAAAAATATTCGCTATTCTTTTGGTTATTTTTGTACCGGACATAAATTTGACTTTGATGCACGACAAGCTTTTACAATACCTCCGTTCCAATCATGATTTTTCTCAAAAAGAGATTGAAAGAGTTCAGCAGTATTTTGAGCCTGTATCTTTTTCAAAAAATACTGTGATAGAAGAAGTTGGTAAGATCCCCAATTATCTTTATTATATTGTTTCAGGATACCTCAGATTGTTTTATGTGGATGAAAACGGAAATGAAGTGACGACACATATCAACTGCCCACCAGGTTTTTTTACTTCTTATTCTCATTTTATCAGCGGAACAGTCTCGGATCATAATGTGGAATGTATTACCGCATGTGAACTTCTAAGGATTACAAAGGCAAATCTTGATTATTTGGTCAATGAAAGTCAGACGATGAAAGACTTCAGTATTTCCGTATTTCAACACTCCATTGCTTATAATGAAAATCGTTCCAGAGAATTGTCTGCACTCAATGCGGAACAACGATATCTTAAACTTCTGAAGGACTACCCTGAAATTATTAAGCATGTGCCTGTTCAATATATCGCTTCATTTTTGGGAATGAAACCGGAGAGTTTGAGCAGAATCAGAAGAAAAATAATTAACTAACAAAAGTCAAGCAGTTCCGGAAGCAAGAGACTGAACTTTGCTGCATTAAAATTAATGTAATGACAAAGAACAATCTAAGCCTCGTTTCAGGAGCTAATGGACATCTGGGAAATAATTTAGTCAGATTTTTATTAAAACAAGGCATTCCGGTGCGCGCAACAGTGCGGAATATCCATAATACAAAACCTTTTGAAGGACTGAACTGTGAATTGGTACAAGCCGATATTACTGATAAGGCATCTTTTGTAAAAGCACTTCAGGGAGTAGAAACGTTTTATGCAGTAGGAGCATCCTTTAAGTTATGGGCTAAAGATCCAAAGAAAGAAATCTACGATGTCAATATCCAAGGAACTCAAAATACCATTGAAGCAGCGGCTGAAGCCGGAGTGAAAAGAATCGTTTACGTAAGCTCTATCGCAGCTCTTGATTATACCCAATTGCCAACAAAGGAAAGCAACGGGTACAATCCGGATCGGAGAGATATGTATTATAACTCCAAGAATGATGGTGAAAAGCTTGCTTTTGAATGGGCTGCAAAATTGGGGATAGAGCTTGTTTCTGTCATGCCATCAGCAATGATTGGCAGTGAAGCCTTTTTGCCTTTAAATGTTTCCTATGGTATTCTGAAGCTTATTCTGAACAAAAAAATTCCTGTAGATACAAAAATTACCCTGAATTGGATCGATGTAAAAGATGTTGCAGAAGGATGCTATCTGGCAGCCCAAAAAGGACGGCCAGGCGAGCGTTATATTCTGGCGAATGAAAAATGTATGTCCATTACAGATACAACGATTCTGGCCAATACTTTTTACCCTGATTTAAAATTGAAAGTTCCAAATTCTGTTCCAAGAAGCATTCTTTTTACCATTGCAGCAATGATGGAGTTCTCTGCAAAGCTGAGCAGAAAAGCTCCGGTACTGACGAGAAAAGATATTTCAATGTTTTCCGGATTGCAGCAGGATTTTGATATTTCAAAAGCCAGAAATGAACTGGGCTTTAATCCCAAAAGCCCTGAAAAAGCTGTACAGGAAGCTCTTGATTATTTAATACAACACCCTGAACTTTTGAAAGAGACATAAAAATCTCTTTTTTATTGGATTACAACTGAATAATAGATCCTTTATAAAATTTAGTAAGGTCATAAAGGTCATTAAAGTAACGTTGAAGATGTATACTGCTTTTTTCATCAATATTGTTAAGCCCTGAATGACTTTCTGCCAAAGCATATAAAGATTTGTAATCCGGTTTCAGATAATCCGAAAGAATATTTTCTTTGCCCTGTTCCCGGTTGATCATTTCAGTAAGGAATATTCCATAGATCATGAATTGGTTGAAATTCTGAGCATTGACGATATAATTCAGATTTTCCTGAGAAAGTTTTTCATAATCAGAAAGTAGTTGCAGATAGCTTTCAGTATGTACAGGTGACTGAATTTCATAAAAAAGATCAATCCCATGAATGAACAGCTGAGTTCTTATTTCTTCATGATCTGAAGGATAAGCTTTACTGAACCATAAGAATATATTTAAAAGTTCTTCCCGGGTAAGTTCTTCCACAGAATCTTTTACCTTATCCTTGATGATCTCAAGACTTGCTTTTCCATCAGGCTGCAGGAAGCTCAGAAAATTTTCTTCTTCACGGCAAAGTTTATTGTACAAATTGATTTTGGCAATATTTGGATTGGTTTTGATGAAATAAAGTTCTTCTGTCATAACGAATTACCAAATATTTTTAGAGAAATGGTAATTAAAGATACAAAATAAGCAGAAACATACTCTAAAAAATGTTATGCGATGAATGGAATGCGCTTTGAGGCTGGAAGTTTTAAACCACATAGAAATCTATATGGTTCATATTTAAGACAGAAGCAATAATTATTTGGGGAAATACTTAGAAAATAATTCGTTTAGTATAACTCAATAGTGGAAAGTTTTGCTTTTACATACTTAGTAACTTCCATCTCCCAGTCTCCATCTTCCTTACTTAATTGTTTCATGCAGCGCAATCCTGTTTCCCTCTGAATCTTCAAACTCAGCCACTGCAAAACCATATTTTTCATCTGTTCTTTTGGGATAAAGAATTTTTCCTGCATGTTGAAGAACTTTTTCCAATGTAGCCTCTATATTTTCTGTTTTGAAATAAATGATAACCCCGTCTTTTGTGGGTTTATAAACATTACCTTTAGCCAGCGCACCGGTAATACCACTATTCTTTTCTTCAAAAGGGAAAAGAGCCATTTCGTACTGATCAATGATTTCCTTTTCAAAGCTGAAATTGAAGACCGCAGAATAGAATCTTTCTGCACGTTCAAGATCATGAACAGGAATTTCAAAATAAACAACAGGGTTGGATGAATTCATGGGAATTGGTTTTATTTTTTAAATGAAGGAAGCTGTTTTATTTCAGACTTAAAAATGAGGGTTGCAATTATTGATCTGAGCAGCGATCTGGCAATGGAAAGCGGGTGTTCCGGGAATTCATGGTCATACTTTTCCAGTTCAGACTTATTCATTAAAGTTCCCTGTCTGAAATCAGGATCATAAGGATCTTCAAACCAGTTTTTCATGCTTTCTTCATCAATCTCTACCTCTCCGGATTGGTGTAATCTGTCAAGAATAAGCGCATCTCTCATCCCGGTAATGCCAATTTCATCAGTCTGAATTTTTATTACATAGCTGCAGTCTTCAAAAGGAATAGTGATGGAGGCAATATAAGCCATTCCGGTTTCCTGCTGAGGAGTCTTAATAATTGTTTTTACGCAAGGGATATTGTGAATATGAATAATATCTGTTTCAATGCTGCCACCATTGGAAGAAGCTGCAATATTTCTGTAAAATCTTTTCAGATAATCAAGATCTTTTGCTGTAGGGAGGTCAGGTTCTCTATCAAAATAGTGAAGGACAATCAGGGCAGACTGTTGGGGATTTACCCATCTGATAGCATCATGGTCCTCAGATACTTTTTCCCATCCCTGGTCGGGAATGGTTACAGAATGGAGATTGACCTTAATTTTTTTCTTCTTTCTGAAAAACTTGAACATGGCTGATCTTTTAATTTAAAGATCGTATTATTTTGACAATTAAAAGAATTTCAGGAACAGAATTTTAATGAAATAGATAGAATTTCTCTATAATAAAAAAAATAGAGTGACTTCTCTATTTTTTATGTAGCTTTGTTAAAATTTTCAGGTTGAAAAAAGAAAAAGTACGTGACAGAATTATCAGAGTGGCTTCAGATCTATTCTATAAACAAGGGTATAATTCTACCGGGATTAATCAGATTATTGCTGAAGCCGATATTGCCATTGGATCATTGTATAATCATTTTGCATCCAAAAATGACCTTCTTCAGGCTTATTTAATCAAAGAAGAACAGAATTGGTTTGAAGGGTTGGAAAAGAGCATAACGTCTATTTCAGATCCGAAAGAAAAAATAGAAGCAATCATTGATTACCGTAAAAAGCTGCAACAATCTTCAAAATTTTCAGGCTGTCATTTCATCAAAATAGTTTCAGAAACAGGAGATGGGAATGCTGCAGTATCCGGTTTTGCAAAAAATCATAAAGAAAAACAGAAAATAGTAATCAATGATATTGTGAAGGAATATAATGAATTGTATCAGTTGTCAGACCCCGATTTAATCACTGAGAATATATTTTTACTGATAGAAGGAGCAGTAGTAACCTCCACAATCACCAGAAAAAATGATTCGTTTGATCAGATCAAAAAAATCATTCAGGGTTTATTACCCTAATTTTTTTATGAATTTAAAAATAGATATATCTATATAAAAATGAAAAGTAAGTATTTGAAATTGTTTGTTATATTGTTTGGTCAATTGCTGACTATTATGGATATTTTTATCATAAATGTGTCCATACCATCCATTCAGCGCGATATCAATGCTTCCAACGGAGAAATGCAGTTGATGATCGCAGCCTACCTTATCGGTTTTGCCTCTTTTCTCATTACAGGTGGCCGGTTAGGTGATGTATACGGAAGAAAAAAGATTTTCATTATAGGATTAACCTTTTTCATGATCAGTTCCATAACCTGTGGAATTTCACAAGGTGTGATCCAGCTGATGATTTCAAGACTTGTTCAGGGAGTAAGTGCCGCATTGATGGCTCCGCAGGTCCTTTCCATGATCCAGATTTTATTTCCAGCTCATGAAGAACGTACAAAGGCAATGGGCATGTATGGAATTACCATTGGCATCGGGACAATTCTCGGCCAGTTTCTGGGCGGCTATTTTTCATCATTAATGGCTTTTGATGAACCATGGCGGCTTATTTTTCTGATTAATATTCCTATATGTATTGTCGCTATTTTCTTCAGTGTAAGACATTTGGACGAGTCCAGAACCAGTATAAAAGAATCCTTTGATTATTGGGGAGTGTTTCTATTGTCGATAGGGCTTTTCAGTATGACATACACACTTACCGTTTCTGAAAAGGAAATTTTTAGTGTTCAGAATGTATTGCTCATGACTACTGCTGTGGGAATTTTAATCTACTTTATCAAAAATCAGAAAGATAAGCTGAAAAACAAGAAACCTTACCTGATTGATTTTGAACTGTTGCGTTACAAAAATTTCAAGCTGGGTATTATAGCTGTTTCTTTCTTTTTTATTATGCTGGATTCTTATTTCTATATCTTGTCCTTATTCTTTCAGGATGGATTAATGATTAGTCCGATGAGAGCAGGAGAAGTTATCGTTTTTCAGGGGCTGGGGTTTATCCTGGCTGCAGCTTTTTCAGTGAAACTGATCCTTAAATATGGGAAAAAAGCCTTGATGACAGGACTTGGTTTTATCATTCTGATTTTGATTTTTCAGATTGTTTTTTTCAAAGGTTCTACTGGATTTTATCAACTATACCTGTTATTATTTCTGCATGGAGTAGGAGTGGGCTCTGTAATTCCCTCTCTGGCAAATATCGCTCTTTCTGGAATGCCTGAAAAACTGACAGGAAACGCGTCCGGAGTTTACAATACCTTTCAGCAGATTGCAGCCATCATAGGAATTGTGGCAGTAGGAAGCGTTTTCTATTATTTTTTAGGAGAAAAACCTTTAATAGAACACTATCATAAAGCTTTTACAATAGCCATTTTGATTAATATCCTTTGCCTGATTATTGTATTGGTCAGTATTTTTAAAGTTCCTGATGATGTTTTACCCAAAAGCAAAAATAACTATTGAACTGTTCATCCAACAAAATGGTGAATCACTTTTTCTTAATGTGGTTTGATTTAAGTTTAATGTTTCTTTGCTGAGGCCTTTATTTCAGCTAATGTTATTTTGGCAATATCCCGGGTAATCTCGGTTGGAGAATGGCAGTCACAATTGCTGAGTCCTATTATATACATATCTTCTTCAGGAATATAAACACCCATGCTTTTGAACCCAAATACACTTCCACCGTGCTCACGGTCCGGAGTTCCGTTGATTTCCTTCAAATGCCATCCATATCCGTATGTAAATTCTTCTCCATTGTTAAGCTTATATTTTTGAAAAGCTTTTTGAGTTTCCTGAGAATTTAATAGGGTATTTTGGTTTAAAGCCTGCTGCCATTTCAATAGATCATCAGCCGTAGACATGAGCGAACCTGAAGAAAAAGGAACACTGAAACTGATAATGGTTTTATTTACAAACCCATGTTCTTTTTTATGATAGCCATAGGCTCTTTGAGGAATTATTTTCCGGTCCGACGCATAATAGGAATGAGTCATCCCTATTTTGTCGAAGATATTTTTCCTGATGAAATTTTCATAGGTATCACCTGAAACGAGTTCTATGATATAGCCAAGAACAACATATCCTGAATTATTATAATCAAATTTTTCGCCGGGTGCAAAATCAACAGGTTCATTTTTGAAAAAATCAACCATGGCTTTAGGTTCCATTTCTTTTTGGGCAATGGAAGATAAAGATTTCATTTTTGTAAAATCTTTGATTCCTGAAGTATGGGTAAGAAGATGGTGAACCGTAATTTTATCACCGTTCGGATAGTCTTTGATATATTTTGATATGGGATCATCTACTTTAAGTTTCCCCTGTTGCTCAAGTATTAAAATGGATACTGAAGTAAACTGTTTGGTCATAGAACCGATTTGGAAAACATTTTCAGGAGTCATATTGACATCAAGTTCCAGATTGGCTTTTCCGAAGGATTTGCGGTAAAGAGTCTTCCCTTTCTGAGTGACCGTAAATACACCGCCAGGTTCATTTTGATTTCCAAATCCGGTAAGAATGAGACTGTCTATTTTCTTTTCGTATTTTTTTGTAGGCAATTGTGCACTTATAGTACCACAGATCAGCAGAGAGATCAAAAAGGTTATTGTTTTTTGAGTAATCATATTATGTAATTTGTTATACAAAGATATAAAATATTTTAATTACTATGTTATACAATATACTTAATGGTGTTTAATATAATCTGAGTTCGGGGTAAGAAGATTAAGATGGAAAAGGCTGGAAGCTGGAAGAGAGAGGCAGGAAGTTAACAGATGGACTGAATATTTCTTCGGATTACCGTAAAACCTGACAGATTCGTCCCAGAAAATAAATAAAATCCTGTTATAGTTGTTTTCCTAGGCATCAATAGCTTCCTTTATTCAGGTTAAATGATGTTTTTATTTTATAACCAGATAACGATATTTTATTTCTCTACAGAGATCAGTAACATCATAGGTCTTCGGAGCTCATCTTTCATTTCCGGAATTTCTTTCAGCATTTCCGGACTTGGTCCCGGTTCAATAATTTCTCTTATTTTGAAACCGTGTTTCAGTAAAGTATTCAGATAAGAAGTTAAAGTTCTGTGATATTTGGTAACGTTTTCTCCTAAGAATGTAGTATTTCTTTTTCCTTCCATAAAATATCTGTCAACCGGCCAGCAGGTTTTTTCTCCGTCTTTATCGTAAACCCAGTCCTGTCCTCCTTCAGCAGTAAAAACAGGATGTTCCACGGAGAATACAAAATGTCCACCTAAAGTCAGCCATTGATAAATATTTTGAGCGATGATGTCAAAAGATTTTACATAATGCAGTGTTAATGAGCTTAGGATAATATCAAACTGTTCTGCAGGATAATCAATATCTTCCAGGGCTTTTCTTTCATATAGAATTCCTTCCAGATTATTGATTTCCTGTGCTCTGGCCAGCATTTTTTCAGAAAGATCAATACCAATTACAGATTTTGCTCCATTTTCTATGGCATACCGGCAATGCCATCCGAATCCACAGCCAAGATCAAGTATGTTTTTTCCTTTAAAATCAGGTAACATATTTTTCAGGGCATGCCATTCTCCGGCTCCTTCCAGTCCCAATTGGGAACGGAGCATTTTTTCATACTGGTCAAAAAAAGACGGGTTGTCGTATTTATTTTCTTTCATGACAGGAACATTTAAAGTTTTAAAACCGGAATTAATGAACAATAAATTTACGAATATTAGCTGGAAAAGTTTAAAGCGCTGATTCAAAATTTGTCAAAGAAAAATCCTTTACAAAATAAAGGATTGAATGTTATAGATGTAAATGATTTTATCTTCTGCCCTCACGAACTGCTCGGATTAAATCTTCATTTCGTTGATTAGCTCTTTCATTATTTAAAGACATCACTGCCCAAATAGCTGCAGGAAGCCATCCAATTAAGGTAATCTGTAAAATAAAACAGATAATTCCGGTAATAACTTTTCCTCTAACAATAAAAGATAGAAAGGGAAGCACGATAGCTAAGAACATAATTGAAATTTTAAGGTTATTATATAGTTTTATTTGTCAAATGTATTGAATTTGAGTTTAATGGAGAAAATAGAGTCCGTTAATCTTCCATATGCTCATTCCATAATTTTTCAGCGTAGTCCCTGAAAACTTTTGGTCCCTGTTGAAAAGCTTTATCAAAAGTATAAGATCCCCCTTCATATACAGGTTTCCCATGATCTTCCATTCCTGTTCGAATTTTTGTTTCTCCGCGCATGGCAAACTTTTGTTTTCCTTCATACATGATGACCTTTAAATCTGAAGGACTTACATCTCCTTTACAGGCAATTTCATACATCATCCAGATTTCAGCAATACCGTTTTTATCAAGATCTGTTACACTTAAAGAATTTTTCTTAAATGCTGCATCAATATCTACCATACAGTCTTTGATAAAATCATTAACCTTCCAGATTTGTTGGTTATTTTCCAAAGAATAGCACTGGGCGAATACTTCAGCATCACCACCATCATTTTCATGTTGAAAATTTTCATTGATGTAAACTCCTGTTTCAGACGTAACAACAATATATTCTCCAGTTGTATCCTTCCAACGGAACCCTTCTTTGAAATTTCCTTTATATTGTAATGATTGAGGTACCTGAGCAGAATCAATTTTTGTAGTGATCAAAGAATCTGTTTTTTCTATCTGATTAACTTCCGGTGATTGAGCTTCTGATAGAGTGTCTTTCTTTTCTTCTTTACAGTTTAAAAAGAATAGAAACGGAAGGCAATAGAGCAGATGCGTTTTTTTCATAGATTATTTTGGATCTGATAACAGGGCTCGAACCTGTGTCCTCCCGGATGAAGAGCCGGGTGTTCTGCCACTGAACTATATCAGAAATCAGGATAGGTGCAGGGCTCGAACCTGCGTCAACCCGGTTAAAGAGCCAGGTGTTCTGCCACTGAACTAACCTATCCTTTTTATTTTTGTTTTCAGAGTTTTCCTGAAAAATACTTGTTCTGTCTTAAGACTTTAGCCAGGAAAGGATTGGAAACGGTTACTCCATGTACCAGTTCCGGGGTGGGCTTAAATTCGCTTACCCCATGAATTCTAGGAGCCATCCAACCTGATTTTTCAGGATCAATACCTGCTTCCTGACAGGCCTTGATGATCATTTCCTTGTTACAGAAAGCTCTTTCCTGAAAAACTTCCCAAGGCAAAGGTACTACATTCCAAACTTCTGTATTGGGATCTATTTTTCCTCCGCTGGATAAATGCCATGCAATAACATCTGCAGCCATCAGACGCATCACCTTCCCAAAACAGATATCTTCAAGAATAGATTCTAATCCCAGTGCATAGATGAGGTTCATCCAGTTATCTCTGGCTTTATTCCAGGCTCCTGCAGTATTGTTCCAGGTAGTGGAATCATTGCCTTTCTTTACTGCCATTGTTTTCCTGTAAATATCGTTTTCATTCCAGAGTTCTTCAAGAAAATCTGAAATTTCTTCAAGAATCTTTGTCCATTTGCCTAAGAGGTTCCCCTTTTGTTCATCATTTAGATGTTCTAAAACTTTAGCATCAGAATAAATATAGGAAATCGCTTCCCAATGGGTATTGTCTGACGCTTCCAAACATCTGTTGAACAGCATTTCACATATTTCATCAAATGGTCTTTCCTGACTTTGATTGGTAAAAGTACTTCTTAGGTTACTTCTGGCATTGAAGTAAGCGATAAAGCAGGCTGTATTCAGATTTTTACTGAAATGATCAAAACTGATGGTGTGGGAAAGTCCGTGCTTGGCTATTTTCTGAAGTTCAATTTTCTTTGATTCATGAATGAATTTCTGAAGTCTTATTTCAATTCGCTTTAAAAGCCTCCACTTCTTATTGTAATTCCTTTTGGAAATATCCAGTCCGGCCAGTTTTCTCAAATCCTTATTAAGCCTGTCGCTTTTGAAATTATTTTGTCCAAAATCTTTGTGGATCAATGGGGAAACCTCATTTAGAAAAGTTTCAATCCCGGTTACACTGTGATAACCTGTGTTTTCTTTTTCATTAATCTTAAAGATTTCGATGGCCTTTTTGATCTGTTTTTCTGCACCAATGGCTGTACCAAAAGTTTCAAGCATTGAAGTATATCCATAGATGCTGTTTTTCAGAGAACGGTTGGCTGCTTTACTCAAAGTAGCAAGCTCATGAATCTTCAGATGATTTCTCATTAGCTCAACGATCATTTCCGCTACATCTTCGGGACGGCGGCGCTGATCTAATGATAGATAAAGTTGTTCAATGGTACTCACAATTATTAAGGGGAAAAAATATTTATTATCAAATTATTTTTACACTACGAATCATATTGGTTGATCGTTTATTTCCTTTCTATATTTCTTTTAAGTAGTTAATTATTGGTTGACTTTAGAATTAAATAATTATTATTGATTCATCAATAACTTCAATAGAATTTTTTTGTCTTAAAATAATATTATGTTTATTTTTTAAATTTAAAACATAAGTAGGGGATAAACTAAAATTTGCAAAAGGTTCTCTTTGCTCAGGAAGAGAAGCTAATAAATAAGAAGTGTTTTCTTTTTTGTTAAAAACTCCAGATTGAATATAGTGATATCTAGTTCTAAATAGTTGTTTAATTGCTTTTTCTAAATTCTTTTGATTATTAAGGGGGTTAGAGCTATATTTTAATTCTGTAAATAAAATCCAACTTTTGCGATTACTAATATTAGGAAAGCTTGATGATTCACATTGAGATTTAGAATTACCATTAGTATGGGTGAAACTATTGTTATCAAAGACTATTGTACTTATCATAAGATTGCTATTATTTAAAATAGTAAAATATGAAATATCAGTTGGTGGAGTAGGAGAAAATATTTCAACCGATCTTTTTATTGGAAGGTGGTTTGTCTGGTTAGTGTAATCCGCAACATAAATGTTTTTATCATTATCAATTATGGTGTGGTGAGTATATTTAGTTAGGATATTAGTTTTTATCATATTAGTCTAAAAAATTTAACAAAAAGTAGAAATCATCCATTACTTCTTTCATTTGTGAATCAAAATAATTTTCACCAATCAATCCATTTTCTTGTTGAATGTTATTAATCGTTCCATTTTTGATCTCAAAAATATTTATATTGTCAGGTGATATTGCTGAATTATAACAATTTATTCTGTCAATTAAATTGGAAGGAATTTTATTCTTAACTAAATATGTTAACATACAGTTATTTATTGCGTATAATATATAAGGACTGTGTGTCGTTAGAGTTAAAGAGTGGTCATACTCATTATTTAAATAGTTTAATAATTTATAACAAAGCTGTTTTTGTGTAGAAGGAAATAAATTTTGCTCAGGCTCTTCAATAATTAGATTTGTTTTATGTGTATTAAATAAATTTTTACTTACTTCTCTATACTTTTCTATAAGTGGTAAGACACTATTATCATTGTCCATTGTCAATTTATTTAATTTTGCCCACTTCTCTTCTCTATTTTCATTATTATCATGATCCTTAAAATAGGGATCAACAATGAATTTTTTTACAATTAGTTGAGTCACTTTAATTTTTGCTTCATCTAATTCGTATGAAGAAGAACTTTCTCCTTTATAGAGATTTATAATTAAATTATCAACCATGGTTAATAATGGAATTACAGATTGTAAACCACTAGATGCTTGTGAAAGAAGTATGTCATAGTCATCGCTAACTATATGACTTTCTTTATTATCTTCAGAATAATAATAATTAGCACCAATATCTAATACTGAGAATTTTTTTTCAGAATTATAATTTTTTCTTGTATCAAACCAATCGTAAAGATAACTTTTTAAATAATTATTGGGTAATTCTATTTTTTCCATTTCAGGTAGAATTACCATACTTCTTTCTGAAGGTATGTAGGAAATTTTTGTTCTCTTATAATCAAATCTAGTGTGTAACCAATTTATTTCTAGTTCATAATTAGAGTATTTAATTTCAATGGCCTCGCCTTTATAAATTATTTCACTATTTGGATAAAAATAACCTTTCATTTTGTGAAAAGTTTCTAATTTCTCAATAAAATATTGAGTAGTAAATTTATCAAGAGATTGATGAAATGAAATTTCTTTTTCAACCCAGCTACAAAAACTGAGAATTTTAGCAATAGTACTTTTACCACTACTTTGTCTCCCCATAAAAATATTTATTTTTTTTATAGTTATAGAAACTTCTTTAATGGGACCAATATTTTTAATAGTCAGTTTTTTTGACATAATTTTATCGTTTTTTATAATGCAAAACTAATGAAATTTGATATATAATATTATCTTATTTCTAGAGCTGTGATTGCATCGTTTTTATCAGTTTTAATTTAATTATTATTACTTGTACTTGTTCTGTTTATGAGATTAAATTTTTCATGACCTTATCCGTTGTCAACAACTCACCCTGAGGAATCTGATGATTAAGATAAGTAAACAGCAAATGGGTTACCCAGCTGTTTTCAATATCATGAATATAATAAGAAGAAATTAGTCCAAAATCATCGGAAATATAAGCAGGCAGTTCAGATGAACCGGTAGCTTTGAAAACAGAGATAAACATTTCCTTTCGGATATGGGTAATGGCATCTTCGGTTTCTTCATCAGTTACTTTTTCTTCTACAGCATGATAAGCCTTCATCCATGCATCTGAAAATTTCGGAAGATCTCTGTTGTCCAGTATTTCATCAATGTTTTCAGGATCAATATTTTGGAGAGCAGCTTTTAATGATTTATTAAAAGCTGCTTCCAGTTTATGTATTTTTTTTGTCATTATTTAAAAAAGATATTATCCAAAAGCTCTTAATGAGATTGTGGGTCAAAATAGGCTTTAAAAGTAAGAGGGTTCTCCACTTTATCTTCAGCTTCTTCCAGATATTCTAAATATTCTGACTGATGTTTTTCCATATAAACCATAACAATAGCAAGGTTTACAAAAAGATTTTTATCCTCAGAGCCTAAGTTTAAAGCCATTTTTAAATAATCTAAAGCCTTCTCATTTTCTCCCATATCAGAATAAATTGCACCAATGTTGATGAGCGCAGAAGTGTTCTCAGGTTCAATAAGCAGAATTTCATCTAATTCTTTGACTAAAAGATCGTTTAAAGTATCCCAATGATCTTCATTTTCCCATCTTTTTGCCTGGAGTTTTTTAACGTTTTCGAGTCTTTGTGGTATACTATTCATTTGTTTTTGAGATATATCTGAATGTTTTTCCTATCCAAAAGCTCTTTTCAACAAACTCTCCACTTTTGGCTCGCTTCCTCTGAATGCTTTATACAGTTCCATAGGATCTTTTGTTCCCCCGGAAGAAAGAAGTACTTTGTATTTTGCTGCAATCTCCGGGTTGAAGATTCCATTTTCTTTAAAATACTGGAACGCATCAGCATCCAATACTTCAGCCCATTTGTAAGAGTAATATCCTGCGGAATATCCACCCTGGAAAATATGGGAAAAACTTGGACTCATCGCGGTTTCGGGATTGGTAGGATAAAGCGCTGTCGCTTTTGTATATTGATCTTCAAACTCTTTTACACTTTCATTCTCAAGCTCTGCAACTTTTGTATGATAGTTCATATCCAGTAAACCAAAACCTAATTGTCTTAAGGTCTGGTAGCCTTCCATAAAGTTTTTAGACTGTTCAATTTTTTCAATTTTTTCGTCAGGAAGAACTTCTCCGGTTTTATAATGCTTTGCAAAGGTTTTCAGGAACTCAGGCTCATAACAGAAGTTTTCTAAAAACTGAGACGGAAGTTCCACAAAGTCCCATTTTACTGAAGTTCCTGATAGAGTTGGATATTGAGTATCTGCCATTATTCCGTGAAGAGCGTGACCAAATTCGTGGAATAAAGTCGTTACTTCCTGGAAGGTTAATAAGCTAGGAGTATCTTTCGTTGGTTTGCTGAAATTACAAACAACAGAGATATGTGGACGTGAGTTTTCTCCGTTCTGCTTGTACTGATTTTTATAGCTGGTCATCCATGCTCCGGCTCTTTTCCCTTTTCTTGGGAAATAATCTACATATAATAAAGATTTATATGTTCCGTTTTCCTTTACTTCATATACTTTTACATCTTCATGGTATTTCGGAATATCATTTCTTTCTTCGAAAGTTAACCCGAACAGTTTTCCAGCTAGCCCGAAAACAGCATCCTGAACCTGGTTTAACGGGAAATAAGGCTTCAGTTCTTCATCATTAAGATCATATTTTGCTTTACGAAGTTTTTCAGCATAAAAAGCGTGATCGTAGCTTTGCATATCTTCAATTCCATCATTCTTTGCCAGAGATTTTAATTCTTCAATTTCTTTATCAGCATAGGGTTTAGCCTTCGTTAAAAGTTCATTTAAAAAGTCAATAACTTTTACCGGAGATTTTGCCATTCTTTCTTCCAATACAAAATCTGCATAATCTTTATAGCCTAAAAGCTCAGCTTTCTGTTGTTTTAGCTGAAGAAGTTCTTTGATAAGGTTTTGGTTGTCATATTCTCCGCCATCAAAAGATTTTTTACCATTAGCCAATGCCAGTTCTTTTCTAAGTTCGCGGTTTTCTGCGTAGGTCATGAACGGGATATAGCTTGGATATTGTAGGGTAACCACCCATCCTTCAAGATTTCTTTCTTTAGCTTCCTCTGCAAATTGCTCAACAATCGCTTCAGGAATTCCTGCTAATTGTTCTTTATCTGTAATATGTTTGAAATAAGCATTCGTAGAAGCGAGTACATTTTGTCCGAATTGCAGGGATTTTATAGATAGATCCATGCTGATCTTCTTTAATTTTTCTTTGTCTTCCTCATTCAGTAGGGCGCCACTTCTTACAAAACCTTTGTAGGTTTCATTCAGAAGCATTTTCTGCTCCTCATTTAGGTTATATTTTTCCTTTTCATCATAAACCTTTCTGATTTTGTTGAAAAGGGCTTCATTTTGAGATATTTTGGAAGAATATTCCGTTAAAATCGGAGAAACTTCCTGAGCGATCTGTTGGATCTCATCACTGGTTTCAGCAGAATTTAAATTGAAAAAGATATTAGAAACCACATCCAGTTGCTCACCGGAATAAGCCAGTGCCTCAATGACATTTTCGAAAGTAGGTACTTCAGGATTGTCAACAATAGCATTGATCTCTTCTTCAGATTTTTGAATTAATTCCTTAAAAGCAGGAAGATAATTTTCATTTTTAATGTCACCAAACGGTGCTGAGTGATATGGTGTGTTAAATTTTTCTGTTAAAATATTCATTTTTCGATTTTTAGTTAAACGTAAATGTAAGGATTCATCGGAGAATCCCGGTTGAAAGGCTCAAAAATAATGCCTGAAAGCCAAGGTATGACAAAAATGCCTTATCTTTAAATAATCTTGTCCTATGCAAAGAGGGGATGGTGTCAGAATATTTAATTTTGAAAACAGATGAGAGATTCATTTTGAAATAAATAACCTTAAATATATAGACTATGAAAACACTCTTAAAATTGATCGGAATTATCATTTTGCTTGTTATTGTATATGCTGTCGTTGCCATGTTGGCTTTCAGTAAAGATTATCATTATGAAAAATCTATTGTCATTAATGCTCCCAAAGAGAAAGTTTGGCAATATGCAGGTTCTTTAAAAGGATATAACATGTGGGATCCTTTCTCGAAAGAAATAAAAAATGTAAAGATCACTTATTCCGGAGAGGGTAATAAAATGGGAGATTCTTATCACTGGAAAGGAGATGACAGTGAAGGGGAACAATCTATTATAGAAACAGTACCCAATGAAAAATTGGCGACTCAGCTTCATTTCATAAAACCTTTTGAAGGAAATGCTAAAAGTAATATTGTATTGGCTCCTGAAGGGAATGGGACAAAAGTAACCTGGATGATAGATAATGAACTGAATGCGATGATGAAAATCATGAAACCTATGATGGATGGCAATATGGATAAAATGTTCGGACAGGGCCTGGATGACCTGAAGAAATTATCAGAAAAATAAATAAGAAGCCTTGTAAATATTTTACAGGGCTTTTTTATTGAACAGGAGCTTCTCCATATTTGTTTTTTCCCGTATCTCCTTCGTTGATAAGCATCAGAAAACCATAAAAAGGAATTAACTGATACCAGCCGCTTTCACCCATATCGTGACATCTTTTGGTTCCCTGAGCCAACAGAAAAAGCAGTCCTGGAATAAGTACAAAGATTGAAACAGTTAATAATAAAGGAGGAACGATTCCCTTACAAAATTTAAGTGTTGTGGTAATTCCAAAATCAATCAATAAAGTGAGTGCATATTCTTTATTTGAAATTCTTCCTTCAAAAGCGAAAGGATTTTTAAACATGATTCTATTTTAGTTTTTATACTTTCAAAAGTATAAATTATTTTTAAAAAATATTATCTTTATATAAAGAAACGATTTCTATGGAGAAGATTGTATTTGAAAAAAGCGATATCAGAGATTTTGTCAAAAACACGATAACAGAAAAAATTGAAAAGCTTAAAAAATTCATCGAATTTACTCTGGAGGCCAGCCGTGACATCAAAAAAACACCGAAGTATGACAGTATGCGGGAAGAAATGCAGGAGGAGATCTACCAGATGCAGCGACAGCTAGGTGCTTTAAATGATCTCAGACTAAACATGGGAAAGGTTTTAAACAGTGCAACGGAACGTGTTCAGTTGGGCTCTTTAGTAATCACGAATAAAGCCCGTTTTTATATTTCAGTTTCATTAGGCGAGTTTTTCTTTGAAGGCGACAGGTTTTATGCCATTTCTCCTGAAAGTCCCATGGCCAAAAAAATAATGGGAATGAAAGCCGGAGATGAGTTTACATTAAACAAAATTCACCAGAAGATAGTGGAAGTGTTGTAGGCTTTTATGGTCCATAGTGAATTTTGCTTCGCGAGTGAATAGTAAATCACGGCTGTACATAAAAATTGACAGGCGCTGTGAATTGACTATTCAGCATTGACTTTTACAATTTCCCAGCCAACAATAAAACTCTCTCTCAAAACCTCATACCCTGAATCCCAAATCAAAAACTCATTCTATTCTCCCGGAAATTAACTTACATGTTGTATTTTTGCTTCTATGAACAAAGCAGAAGTTTTAAAAGAAATCATAGAGCAAAGAAGAAGTATTTTTCCGAAAGATTATACTGATGCAGAAATTTCTCAGGAGGTTATTGATGAAATTTTACATTCAGCAACTTTGGCTCCCAATCATAAGCGTACTAAGCCTTGGCGTTTCAAAATATTCAAAGGAGAGGAAAAGGCAAAACTGGCTTCAGAGATGCAGGCTATCTATAAAACCACTCAACCTGAGCAGCTATTCCTTGAGAAAAAATATAATGATATAGGGTTTAAAATCAATAAAGCCAATGTAGTTGTTTCTATTGTAGTGAACTTTAGCGGAATGGTTCCCGAATGGGAAGAAATTGCTGCTACCTCTATGGCAGTACAAAATATGTATCTGAGTTGTACGGCTAATAACATCGGCTGTTACTGGAGTTCTCCTAAAATTGTTGACCATTTGAAAGAATCTTTGACGATAGAGGAAAATCAGAAATGTCTGGGACTTTTCTATATGGGAAGATTAGATTAACTGAATTTTTTATGGTTAAAAAATTATTTCTTGTCTTGTTTGGAGCAATGATATGTAAACCTGTTTCTGCCCAGATTCCTATATCTGTGCCTAATTTCAATACCTACCAATTTTCAGAAGGAAGCAAGCTAGGAATCAGGAATAGGGAAGGGGTATTGTTGAAAGCTGAATATGACCAGGTTTGGGAACAAGGTAAAGACCGTTACAGCCTTACAATATCTGGAAAGACTAACGTTTTTTATTTGGATAAAGTTATTTTGCCAACTGCGGTGGATGAAGTGAACTTTATATCAGATGATACCTTCGTATCGGTTGATAAGGGAGAAAAATCCATTTACGTTCTTGATACTGATAACCAATATAAACTTGCCTTAAAAACAAAAAACAATCTTGTTGTGAACAATGGTTTTACGCTTGTTTTAAGTGACAGCTCAGGAAAGAAGACTTTTTATTTTAAGAATGGAGCATCTTTAACAGATAAATATTCTTATCCCAATATTTATAATAATGTGATAATGGCATCCATAGACCGTAAATGGGGATTGATAAAGGATGGAAGAGAAATAACACCGTTTATGTATGATTCTATAGACACTATCGGACGCTTTTATAAACAGAGAAGTGGTCAAGGATATCTGTTGCGTTATAAAACAGCAAAATATTTTATTGTAGGACTCAATCAAAAGTTTGGAATCATAAATGTTGAAGGTAAGACTGTACTTCCTATTCAGTATGATGAGATTGTTCTGGATGAGGAAACCAATATCTATACCCTTCGTTTGAACAACAGGGAAGAGACCTTTGACGGAAACAAATAAGAAAAGGTAGAAAAACTTACATTTTTAGATTGTTAGATTAGAATTTTTATTTATCTTTGCACTCTTAAATATTTAACTGGGACGAGTTCCCATAAAATTCAAACATTATGTCAGTAAAAATCAGATTACAAAGACACGGTAAAAAAGGAAAACCTTTTTTCCACATCGTGGTTGCAGATTCTAGAGCTAGAAGAGATGGTAGATTCATCGAAAAACTAGGAACTTATAACCCAATTACTAACCCAGCAACTATCGAGTTGAACGTTGATTCTGCTGTACAGTGGTTAAACAACGGTGCTCAGCCTACTGATACTGCTAGAGCTATTTTATCTTACAAAGGTGCTCTTTACAAAAAACACTTACAAGGTGGTGTTGCTAAAGGAGCTTTTGATCAAGCTGAAGCTGAAAAAAGATTTAATACTTGGTTAGAAACTAAAGAATCTAAAGTGCAAGGTAAAGTTGACGGTTTAGCAACTGCTAAATCTGATGCTAAAAAAGCTGCTTTAGAAGCTGAAGTAAAAGTAAATGAAGCTAGAATCGCTGCTGCTGCACAAGCTGATGCTGATGCTAAAGCTGCTTTAGAAGCTGCAAATGCACCTGCTGAAGAAGTTGCTACAGAAGGAGAAGCTGCTGCTGAAACTGAAGAAAACACTGAAGCTTAAGAACATTTCCGGTTATGCGTAAAGAAGATTGCTATTTGTTGGGGAAAATAACACGCAGACATGGACTTGCGGGCAACGTTATTCTTAAATTGGATACCGACCAGCCTGAGCTTTACAATAAATTGGAATCAATATTCGTTGAAATCAACGGATTATTGGTTCCATTTTTTATTGAAAAATCATCATGGAGCAAATTAGATGCTCTGAATCTTGCATTCAAAAACTCTTCTGAAGCAATGGTAGACCAGGTTTTAGGCAAAAGTGTTTATCTTCCTCTGGCTTCATTACCTAAACTTTCAGGAAAACAATTCTATTACCACGAAATCATCGGATTTGAAATTTTTGATGAAAATGATAACAACTGTGGGGTGATCAGATCTGTAAATGATCAGACGGCTCAGGTGTATTTCGTTACCAATCTGGACGGAAAAGAAGTGGTAATTCCTATGATCAAAGACTGGATTCTTGAAGTTGACAGAGACGAAAGAACAATCAAAATGGAACTTCCTGAAGGTCTTATTGATGTTTTTCTGGTTCCTTCTAAGAAAGACGAATAACTCTGTTTGTTGCTGTAGCAGTCATTCCGTCTCATTTATTATTTTCTTTCTATCATTATTTTTTTGAAATTATTCATTACCCATCATTAAGGCAGGTAAAAGATATTCTTCTACTATTTTGTCAGCCTGTGAATGAGCGTAAGGCTTATTATATGCTGTAGCTGTAATAACCATCACAACTGGTATATCTACAAATACAATAATCTTGTTTCCGCCATTCCCGCTACACTGGTAAGCTTCCAGATTTTTGTTTCCTATTTTATAAATTTTCCTCCAGAACAAATATCCATAACCTTCAAAATCTTTGTTATCTGTGAAGTAATTCGTGAAAGATTTCTTTATCCAATTCATATTTAAGATCGTTTTTCCATTCCAGATCCCATTATTTTTATATAATTGTCCGAATTTTGCAAAATCTAGGGCTCTCATCCGCAGACCACCTGCTAAAGAAGGCTTTTGCTGAGGAGTAAACTGCCATTTGTAGTTTTTGATTCCAAGAGGCTGAAATAATTTTTGATCAGCATACTCTTTCAGTCCTTTGGGAAGTGACTTATCTAAAATATCACCTGTTACTACAACTCCAGAGGTAAAATAATTCCAGTTTTTCCCGATTTTATTTTCAGTCATAGGTAAGTTCAGGGTAAATTTTACCCAATTATCGGTAGGGTACATATTTTCTTCGTTTCCTGGAGATTCAGAGTCCTGATCATTCCCCTCAAAACCGGAGCTCATCGTTAACAGGCTTTTGATGGTAACACTATCTTTTCGGGATGAGTAATTTTCAAATGATTTTAAATCATAGAATTCCTTCAGATTTTGATATTCGTTTTTAATAAATCCTTCTTGGATAGCGATTCCCATCAATGCAGAAGCAAATGTTTTTCCAACCGAACGTGTATCCTGCAAAGAGTCTCTTCCGGACCCATTGAAATATTCTTCCAGAAGAAGCTTTCCGTTTTTAATAACAACAATGCTGGTGATATTTTTGAATCTTTCTTCTGCAATTTTTTTATTCAGATTTCTGATCGTTTCAGTATTCAATTTTTCCTTAGAGATTTTCCATTCGTGGTTAGGTTGAATAAGTTGAACAGCTGTCTGTTGCTCTGAAATATTTTTTTGAGGAACATTAAGATTGATTTGCCCTTCTGCAATAATAGGTCCTGTAATTATATTTCCTGTATGCAGATAAGGACGAATTTCAATTTTTAAAGCGTGATTTCCGTCTGTCAGTGCATCAATTCCATCGTGACCTCTATAAAAACGCATCCATAAATATCTGCCCCACGAATCTTCATTCTTGCTGCTGAGAAGAGGAATTCTTAATGTGGTTTTCATCTTTTTATTTTCTGGAGTTCCGGCACCTGCATTGAGATTTTCTGTGTAGATCGGTTTTCCATCAACATAGAATGAAAATTGAAAATTTCCTTTTTTAAGAAGTTCTTCTACGGTCCAATTGGGTTCAAGCTGATGAAGATAGTTGATCAGTGAATTGTCAAAAAAAGCATGAATCCCAAGGTCACCATTTTCCTGAAACGTTGAAGAAGTAATAAAATCTGAATCTTTCAGATTTTCAAGGGCAACAGTTTTATTAAGGAAAACAATTTTTCCGGAATATTTTTTCAGAATCGGATTCTCAATTTTTTCAGGATTGACTATATTTTTATTTTGTCCCTGGTAAAGATAGAAGATGAAAATAAAGATCAATAATAGAGCTGGTCTCATAGCAAGAAGTATTTGAACAAAAATAATAAACTTCTTTACAGTAAAATAGAATGAAATTAACATTGCTATTTTATCATCATGTATTCTAATTGAACAGCTTTCTAAATTCTCCCGGTGACTGATTTGTTTTTTGTTTAAACAGCTTACTGAAAGACTGTGGATGCTCAAAACCGAGTTCATATGCAATTTCACTCACGGATAAACTTGTGGTGCTTAAACGTTCTTTGGCAGAATCAATTAATTTATTCTGAATGTGCTGCTGTGTATTTTGCTGCGTATGAAGACGAAGTAAGGTTCCCAGGTAATTGGGTGAAATATTCATCTGCTCAGCTATACATTTTACAGAGGGAATTCCATTTTCTATAAGGTTTCCGCTTTCAAAATATCCGGAGAGAATTTCTTCAAATTTATGGAGCAATTCATGGCTTGATTTTTTTCGGGTAAAAAACTGACGCTCATAAAAACGGTCAGAATAAATCAGCAGTAATTCAAGCTGTGCAATAATCAGTTCCTGTGTAAATTTATCAATGTTCGACTGATATTCACGTTCAATATTTTTAAAAATTTCAACAATTATTTTTTCTTCTTTATCTGAAAGAAAAAGGGCTTCTTTTACCTGGTAGCTGAAGAAATCGTAAGATTTTATTTTTTTTGTTAATGATGTATTCCAAAGAAAATCAGGGTGAATAAGCAATAAAAATCCAGTGGGTTCTACCTGGATATCCTGCCTGATTTCCAGACTTAAAAACTGCTGTGGCGAAACAAAACACAATACTCCCGAATCAAAATCATATTGTTGCTGCCCATAATTGAATTTAGGATTGACATTTTTCTTCAACCCAATTGAATAAAAATTCTGAATCCATTTCAATTCTTCATCTTCCACAATATAATGTACTTTACTGTAATCTATCAGACTGATCAGAGGATGCTCAGGACTGGGGAGACTACAGAAAGCATGAAAATCTGTAATAGAATTAAAACGGACAGGTTGTTTCATCATAGCTAATTTAATTGTTTTTGTAAAAGTATAACGTATTGTTTCAGAAAGATATCAACCCCGCTCAGAACGAACGGAGTTTATCGATATCCTGATGTTACTAAATTGCTGTTGAAACAGTCAGGTTTTCCCATTTTTCAGCATCTTTCTTTAAGATATCAATTTTGTTATTGAGAAGTTCCATCGTTCCTACACCCAATAATAAATGAACAGGGGGATTTTTCTCTTTACTGATCTGGATGAGCACATCAGCTGCTTTTCTGGGGTCATTGGGCTGGTTTCCATTAATTTCATTAAGATGAGCCTGCTCGGAAAGCCTTGCAGCTTCATAAGCCTGAATAGGATTAGCCGGAGTTTTCACAGAGTCTTTCGTTAAAAAATCTGTACGGAAATAACCAGGATAAACAACTGTAGCATGAATTCCAAAATCTTTTACTTCTTCAGCCAGAGCCTCTGTAAATCCCGCAACAGCAAATTTTGTTGAGCAGTAAATTCCCCATCCTGGAAAATTAGCAGAATATCCACCAACAGAAGAAATATTGAAGATGTTTCCTGATCTTTGCTCACGGAGATAGGGCATGGCATTTCTGATCACATTTAAGGTTCCGAAAACATTCACAGCATAATTTTTTCTTGCTTCTTCATCAGTAAGTTCCTCCAAAGTTCCGATTTGTCCGTAGCCGGCATTGTTGACAACTACATCAATTCTGCCGAAATGTTCCACGGTTTTGGCAATCGCGGATTTTATATCATCGTTATCTGTAATGTTGACGCTGAGCGGAAGAAAGTTTTCTGAAGTTTCTCCAATGGTAGAAATGAGGGATTCAACGGTACGGCTGGTAGCAGCAACCTGAAATCCTTCGGATAATAATTTTTTTACCAATTCGAATCCTAAGCCTTTTGAAGCCCCTGTCACGAACCATACTTTTTTTGTTTCCATTTTTAAATAATTTTTTGTTTAAATGATGGTACAAAGATGAAAACTTACCCAAATGAAAATGTAGCCGAATCGGAGAATGATGTATCCAAATCGTGAATGGTAATTTTATTTGGAAAGATTTCAGCGGATTTTCAGGAGATTCCTGTATTTCAATGGTGTGATCCCCATATTTTCTTTGAAACACCGGATGAAATGACTTTGATCTGCAAAACCGCAGTTTAGAGCAATATCCGTCAAAGAAGATGGCGAATTGAGAAGTTTTATCGATTTTTCAATCTTTAGTTTCCGGAGGTATTCTCCCAGATTACAATGGAAATATTTATGAAAATCTCTGCTTAAATGAACAGGATGGATGTTCAACGTTTTAGAAAGCTCAGCCAGATTTAGGGTTTCCGCAACGTTTTCATGTAAGATCTCATTAATCTGACCTACCCACAATGGTTTTCTGTCTTTGATTTCCCTCTCATGGGTTAATTGACTGAAAAGATGCAGCAGTAACTGATTTACAGCCAGTTCGAAAGATGTAGTATTGGTTTTTGTTTCTTTAAAGATCTGATGTATCAATAATTTGAAGGCAGGATTTTTTATATTGAAACTTCCTTCAACTTTGTTTTTCTGAATGTCAAACCGTTCCAACCAATTTTGAGTGATTTCGATGTGGAAGCCTCTGGTAAAAATATCCGGTTTAATATTATAGTGTGGATCTTCCCAGTGATGATACAATAATGTTCCGGCTGAGCATCCGTATGTTTCTTTTTTGTTTCCCTCTGTCATACTGCCCTGAAGGAGAAAAGTAAAGTAAGCATTTTCATGATAATGCCAGTCTACATAAGGATGGGTATATTCCGTATCAGTGATAATTAATCCTTCTAAATTGATCATTTGATTGGTTTCCCCAAAATATTCGCCGTTACAAAGACTGTTCATGATAGATTTTGTTTTAACCGGTCAATTTGTTCATACATTTTATTAAAGAACATTTTCCTTTCTCTGTTTCCGGATTCATTCAAAGATTTTGAGTTTTTAATCTGATGCTCAAAATAGCTCAGTGAATCTTCACAGGTTATTTTATCATTGGTCATCATATATCCAAACATACTGAATGGGATAAAAAAGGAACATTGCTGTTCATTCTTAAATAAAATACTATTATTCAAAATTACTAAATCATTGACATATATCTGGAAATTAGTTTTTTCCAAAGTTTTATTTTCCAATCGTTCGAGTAATCTTCTTAAATCATCAAGGATCAGGTCAGCATCATTTTTTTTCAACAATCCCATTTCATAATAAAACGAAATTTGCCTCAAAGCGCTCATAATCGTAGTGTCATTCCATATTTCAGTTACATTTTGTTTGCCGTAAAGGTCTTTCAGCATTTCATTTTTTACAGAATGATATTCCATATTAAACTCGTGAAAAGGACTTAAAAACTTATCCTGATTCAGTAAATTCATCCATACATAAAACTTAAAACGGGACAAAACAGAATCTGAAATGGTATAGAAAAACGGAATATCCTTAGCTGAATAATAGACTTTGGAGTTGGTAATATCCTGAAAAACGTTTAGAATTTTAAGAGAGTTTTCAAAGTAATTCAAAAGATCATCAGTAGTTCTTACCGGCTGTGTTCTCTGAACGACCAATTGATTTTCCGTTCCCAGAAACTGATCCAATGATATTTGATAATATCTGGCAAGCTCAAGCGCTTCCTCAAAGCTGAATTTGGCCTTCAGTGAAGTCCTTCTATGGGCTGCATCATAGCTTATATTAAGAATATTGGCAATCTCATCATTCAAAGATTTATTACCAATTTTTCTCCGGATTTCTTTTAGTAAAGCTTCCTGATGCATGGCCTTGTGATTTTCACAAATGTAATATTTTTTATTTTCTTATACCTACTATTGAGGGGAATGTGTAGATAATTTCAAATAAACTAAACTTTCATAAACCTTTGGTTAATCCCGGATGCCTGGAAAGGCACTTTGAGTACCATGGAGTATTTAATAATGCCGTAGCTGTTTTTTCTTCAGTAATTTTATACAAAACATTTTTGCTGTAATGGTAATCGGCATATTCGTTAACCGGTTTACCATTTACTTTTGCTGGGATACCTGCTATTTTCGCCATTATGCCTGTTGTATTTTTTAAAACGTTGAAATAGTTGTTGATTTGGTTAACCCACAGATCTATTATCATTTGTCTGAGATTTCCGTATTTATCGAGCAAATTAAATTCGCACGCCGAGCTTCTTTCAAATGCAGCAGTTTCAATATACCACAAGTTTACCGAATGGTCAAACCCGATAGCCCATGACCTTCTTCCTGCTAAAAAATGACGTTGGTTAACATCAATGATATTGTTTATGATCTCAAAGGCCTTTGCCTTATCTATTATACCCAGAGAAGATGCTATTTTGGTTAAATTTGAAAACAAATCAAATTCCTGTTTTTCAATCCATTCCCGTTTTAAAGTAGTAGCGAAAAGACTCAGGGAATCTGATGCTTTTTCTATGGCCACCCAGTCTGTATGGATTACTGCTGTTAAAAAATCCAATTGGGGAAGATCAGGGAATACCTTAATGGTTCCCCCCATTTGAAATGCAATGGTTTCTTTTGAGTTAAATTTATATTTTCCTGTGGTTGCTTTTGCAACATTTGATACCGAAAATATGGCACAAAAATTTTCCAACAAATGCTTATTCATCTTTATAATCTGATCCTGGGAAGGATTGGAAATATAGCTGAAGTATCCCCTGAAATGATTCCCGTGAAATTTGCCCACTCCTTCATACACGTTTTTTTCCGTAAATTCTCCTAGCTTCCCTTTTGGTGGAGGAACCATAGAAAGTGGTTTGGGAGTGGTCTGGTACGTGGGAGCTGCATTGGTAGCAGCTCCTGAATACCCTCCTTTCGGATTTGCGAATGTATTGTAGCCCATAATCTGTTTATTCTGAACAATTTTTTAATGGATAACTTGGCAAGCATTTAGACTTATCCCGTAAGAAAGTTAAAGTGGTTGGCGTAATAAATTCCCAGGGAGCACCTATAAAAACAGCTCCCGTAGACCACTTAAGGCCAGATGCTGTAGTTCTTTCGTAGTTTCGATCGATCGTGATCAACCAGGAAGTGTGTGCAGATACCGATGTATCTTCTGTAATGCTTACGATTCTGTACACTTTGCAGTCTATTACTATCTCCCTGTCAATATCGGCATTGATTCTTAATGCACTTACTCCCGGACCGTAATAATCCCAATAATGATCAGTATTGCTCAGCACTACAATATTTGAGGCATTGGTTACACTCAGCGCTCCCTCTCTGTCTGAATAAAAGTTTTCTTTTTGTTCCTTTATTTCCTGGGCAATGGAAACATAATGTGGATCATTAGGTAATGGAAGAATACCTGTACCACCCCAAATTTCCCCGTAAGCTATAAAATGAGAAACATAATCGAAATATCCGTCTCTTATAGGAACCATAACCCTACAGCTTCCGGCTTCTAAAAACTTTTTAAAGATCAGATCATTGGATTCTTCTTTCAGTTTTTCGGACCAGCTGCATTTCTTTCCCCAAAAGTAAGGGTAGAAAATATAAGTAATCAGATTCCAATTAAAAGCTTGCTCAAAAAACTGGATAAATCTCCCTTGCTGTTCTGCTTCCTTAATATTCATTTCGGGATATCCACATGGCTCAACTCTGTTTTTCATGGCATCAAACCTGTCAAAAAACTGGCATGAAATATAACTGATGACCATTCTTTTCAATTCAGCCTTTTCCGTTTCTCTGTTAATGAATGGATTTTTGTTGTAGCGCTCTTTTTTCAGTTCTTCTTCTTTCAGTTCAAATTCTTCTTTGGCTTTTTGATAGTCAGCAAATTCTTTATTGTACTTTTCCATTGCTTTATTATAAACTTCGGTAATTTTGGAGAAAACTGCCGTTTGCCATTGTTCCTTGACATCGTCTTTTAATTTGCATCTTACGATCAGATCCCATTTAAAATTTGTGACGTCCCAGGCATGCACATTTACCATTTGCGTACCTTCTATGGACGGTAATGGTACCGTATTTCCGAGATTATTCAGTCCTCTGTCCTGATGCCACATGCTGTCGCCGTTAGGTCCTAAGCTCGCGTTAATAGAAACCCCGCCGCCTTCATTATAATTCAGGCGAATATTAACCACACGCATGCTGATTCCTGCATAACCGGAAGGAATGTTGCAGGGAAATGCTGAGGTCCATGACCCGGATTTATTGTTTTTGCCTTTCGGATCACCCGGTTCGCCTTCCAGGGGGACTATAGTTTCTATGAAAAAATCCGGAGGAGCAGGTACATCTTTAAGTCCGTACTTGGAAATCAGGGATTTGTAATTTTCCGGGGTAATCATTTCCTGCTTAATATCGGGAGCGACAGGCTTTACAGGTATTGTTCCCTGGAATTTAGTTTCGAAAAGCCTTTTGTATAAAGAAGCAGGTTCAGGTAAAACCAGATCAATCACGGCCTTTCTTCCATAGTTATAAACCTGTGCTCTTGATAATTTATTTACATAGAGATACTGTCCTGAAATATTGCCTCCGCTGACATTATTGAAAGAGTGCTCATTGATTTCCTCTGTCTCGAAAAGTCTTTTAGTGGAAATCAGTTTTCTTACTTTTTCTTCAACCTGTTTGGTAGCACGGTCAATAACCTCTTTGGAAGAGTTGACGATCTCTTTATTCGTTAATGATTTGGCTTGGTTATTACTGTACTTGGAATCTGCCTGTAATTTATAGGTTCCCCAGTCTGCATTGGCAGTAACTCCCGCCTCAAAAGCTGAATCTTGTTTTACGATATTTTCGGTCTCTTTCTGTAGAGAGGCTTTATCTTCGGTTTGCAGATATTTTTCTTCAAACTGTCTTATTTCTTCTTCGGTTTCCACAAGTTCTTCCGTTCTTTCCAGGCGTCTGTGTTTAGTGGTTAGCTCTTCTCCTTCCAACACATTTTTTATATAAGATAAATCTCCTGCCTGATAAGATTTTGTATAGTCTTTAACAATCATCAAATCAATAATGTCAATTCTGGGTTTGGCACAGCATTTACTTTGTGGTACACAGTCATCATTTACTTTACATGTGCATTTTTCATTGATGCAGCCCGGAATCTTGGTTTCAGCGAGAGAGTCCTTCACATTCAAAAAAGGAAATTCGGCAGAGCGTATTTCGGTATTGCACGGATCAAGTTTTAAAAAACAGGAAGGAAGCAAAACCCGTTTGTCAAAATACTTCAAAATATTATAATCCGGCAGCTTCATGTTGAAATCATAGCATCTTTCTACAAAGGTCATCAGGGTAAAAACTGAAAGATAATCCATATTGGAAGGATGGCTTAAATTTTTAAGCTGTGACAAGCACAAAATTGTATCGGAAATTGCCGTTCTTTGTGTAAAATAGAGACTTTTATCTTTTTTATCTTTTGCAAAAACCGTGTCTAACCCGGCTTCCTTAATAGTGCTGTAGATCTTACTTTTATCAGGTGTATTTCGTACCGAACTAAGGCCTTCAATTGCCTTCTTCCATTCTTTACCGAGATCATCTGCTTTTTTTATGGAATCTTTGCTTTGTAAAAACTGTTTCATTTCCATATTGAGTGTGCTTACATTATTTTCCCTGCATAACATCTGCCAGTTTTTAAATCTGTCTGACTGATAGTTTTCGGGATGAGACTGGATGCCAAAGGATTGAGTGTTATTAGGACTTAGCATCTCAACAGCTCTTGTTGTAAAAATTCGTAATAATTCTGACATAATATTTATTTTTTAATATGAAATTAAAATTGGCAAAATGCCTTTTTACTAATTCTATCTGATTGCGCTCACAAAATTTAATTGACAATTGTTTGAATTAAAAATGATATTTGCGACATCTATTGATAGCTATATCAAATATCACAATACCCAAGGGAAGACAAAAGAGAAAAACCCCATAAATTGATTAGGGATTTCCCTGTTTTTTAATGGGGGTTTCCCTGTATGCTTTTACACTGTTGAGCTTTTAAAAGGATTTTTGTTTTGTGATTTTCACAAATTACCTGTTTTTTTTAATTTTTTTTCACATTGAGATTCGCATTTTCTGCTGATAATTTTGAAACATAATTTTAAAATCATGAGCTATGAAAGCACAATTTTTTTTAATACCGATCCTTTTATTCAGTAGTCTTTTCTATGCATCAGATACCATAAAAGTAGATTCTTTAAAACCCAGAGTTTTTGGATTTTCACCTTCAAAAAAGGTGAAAAATATTAATGGAGTTTTATTTAAATATTTTGAAGAAGATGGAAATTTTGCTCCTAAAAAAGTAAACGGATTGGGGATGGGCTTTAATATGATTGGCATTTTTTATCCCTTTTTATTGTTTTTTAATTTGCCCGACGCTTTGAGTAAAGGAAGCCTGAACAATGACTATGAAATTGCCCCTGAAAATAAAATGAATAAGATTAATGGGGTTCAGTTATCATTGGTTAATATGGAACCAACAGTTACGAATGGATTGGAAATTAATGTTTCGAGTAATATGAATACATATGCCGTAACGAATGGACTGGCTGTTTCACCGCTGTATAATCTGCATCATGAAATAATAGGTGTTTCTGTGGCGCCGTTTGCTAATGTTGGGCAAAAATGTAGGGGTCTTCAGATCGGGCTTTACAACAGCTGCAAAGACTTCCGCGGGATTCAGATCGGGGTATGGAACGAAAATGGAAAGCGGAAACTAGCTTTTATCAACTGGAATTTTAAGAAACAAGAAAATAAAGACTTATGAAAACAAAGATTTTAGTTATCTGCTTCTTTTTATTACAGGAAGCAATATACGCACAGGATTCACTTACAGCAGTAAAAAGTAAAATAGTTTCACTGACCCCTTTGAGTACAAAAGTAAAAGAAGTAAATGGAGTTGCCATAGGATTAGGGGGAAGTTTAATAGAAAATCATGCGGGACAAACTCAGAAAATTAATGGGTTAAATCTAGAACCTAACCCTTTAGGATTTCTCATGTGGATGTTTGCTGATCCAGCCAAACAAAGAGAGGATGGGACTTTTCTCATTGTAAACGGACTTACAGTTTCTACTTCAGGATATGGGAAAAAAGTAATTCATCACGGGGTATCCGTTTCTCTTTATAATTATGGGAAAAAAGTAAGCGGTATTTCGGCAGCTGGATGGGCGAACTCTTCAGATCGAGGGAATGGCGTTTTAATTTCCGTAATGGGAAATGACATAGCTGGAATGGAAGGTTTAAGCGTCTCAGCTTTTAATACTTCAGAGAAAATGCAGGGAATGCAGATAGGGATTTATAATTATTCAAATGAAATGAATGGAGTTCAGATAGGTATTATTAACAGATCTAAAAAAATGAAAGGGCTTCAGATTGGAATATGGAACAGAAATGATAAAAGAAGTTTACCCTTAATTAATTTTTAAAAATAATAATCATGAAAAATATACCTTATTTATTGATCTTGTCCCGTTTTATGACAGCATTGGTGATTCTGTATCTGGGATATTTTGTAGGAGAATCAGTTCGCCATTATATTCTGATTCTCATGTATTTTGGTTTGCTGACTGATATTTTTGATGGGATTATTGCCCGTAAAGCTGGTATTTCCTCAGAAAAACTGCGAAGGATGGATAGCCAGACCGATCTTGTTTTCTGGCTCTCATTAGGATTTGCTTCTTATTTTCTGAATCCGGATCTGATTATCAATGAATGGAAAAGCATTCTGCTGATCTTCGTCATGGAAGCATTATGTTATATCGTAAGCATCTGGAAGTTTGGAAAAGAAACCTGTACTCATGCTTTTGTAGCCAAAATGTGGGGATTGAGTCTGTTGCTGACATTTACTTACCTCATAGGTTTTCAGGAAGCAGGCTGGACATTTGATCTTGCTGTCATCTTAGGATTGATTTCGCATATTGATGTCATCCTGATTATTGTATTTCTTCGAAAATGGCAGTATGATGTTCCGAGTTGTTATCATGCTTTGAAAATCAGGAATGGAAAACAGAGAGCAAAGACTGTTTTTTTTAATTAGTAAACTTAGTTTATTATAAAAAAGTAATAGACTTTCTAAGTTCAGGATAAAGCTTTTAAAATTAAAAATGATTACTGATGATCATTTTGGGTAATTGGTTTGGAAGAATTAGTTACAATAAACAATAATGTAAATGGTTAATTCCTCAAATTTTAAGTCTGTGTTGTTGTTTAAAATATGCTATTTTACTGTGTTTTTAAATAGTTTTTTTAATCTATAACATATTGTGTGTTAAAATATTGCATGTATTACAGGAAATAGTATATCTTTTCACTATTATTTGAATTAATATATATGCCTATTGAAAAATAAAAAACTCAATAAAAATAAAAGAACCCAAAACATTAAAAATTTATTACCATGAACACACAGATGCTTTCAAGATTTCAGTATCCGTTTCCCATGCTCAAGAATCCCTATGCTGAGCAATTGCAGGATATTACCGACAACCAATGGATAGATGATGAATACCTTTATTTATATAAGGATGATCCTGATACCAGATATAAGTACAAAAAAACAAAAACAGCACATATTGCCTCACAATGGTTTCCTACTGCAAGCCTGGAACGACTTCGGCCTGTTTGTCGATTTATGCTTTGGACACTTTATAATGATGATATGTATGAAGAAGGAACTCCTCTGGAAATAAAACATGTACACAGACAATCGATTGCAGTATTGAAGGGTGAACTGATTGCAGAAAAAGCAGACATTCCTTTAGCCCCATTGCTTGCTTCATTACGTGAGGAATTGCTTCAGTTTATACCTGATGAATCATTACAACGCTTTATCTCTGCTCTTGATAAATATTTTAAAGGCCTGGAGCAAGAACTTGCCTATAAAGAGAAAAAAGCATTTCCCACTGTTGAGGAATGTATTGCGATCCGAGAAGATTCACTTTGTCTTTTCCCTTTTCTGGAGCTTATGGATCTGGAAACAAAATTACCGCTTCCTGCAGATATTTATAATCATCCTGTAATACAGCGGCTGAAAGCTTTAGCTAGCCGAATGATGGTTTATTATAATGAAGTACAGTCGGTAAGGAAAGATGAAGCAACGGGAAGTATTTATTATAATGTAGTAAAAACAATTCAGCATAACCGCAATATCTCATTGGAAGAAGCTTGCCTGGAAGATTTACGCATTCATGACGAAGACTTGAAGGAATTTATTCATTTGCAAAGGTCTCTTCCTGATTTTGGTGAATGGCATGATGCTGTTGTGAACAGGATACACTATATCAGCATGACATTAAGCGGCTGGAAAAATATTTCCGCCAGAATGGAAAGATACAATACTTTGGAAGGGTTTCCTTCTGTAGAAACAGTAAAAAAGGCAGGTCATTAATTTGCTTAAAATATGTGTGTGAGAAAAATAATAAAATGCTAACCAAAATAGTACAATAATGAATCCATTAGATTATAAATCAAAAGACTATCTTCCTCTCAATTATTATCCATGGCCCAACCTTATGAATCCTCATGTAGAACAAATGGGAAAAGATATGGATGCTTGGATTGATAATGATTATACATTTTTAACCGAATTGCAAAAAATAAGGTATAAGAAAATGAGGCTGCATGCCTGTACAGCTTGTATGTGGCCACATTTAACCTATGAACAAGCTGTTCCCTGTAACAGGTTTATGCTCCAGTACGTTGTGCTTGATGACCAGGTTGAAGACTCACTTCCGGAAGAAGTTGAGTACTTGCGGACTCGATGTACAGCAATACTTAGAGGAGATCAGCCAACTTCTGAAGAAAATGCACTGTATCAGCATATGGCATTAATTAGAGATGAGTTTAAGGCTTTCATGCCTGAAGTCTGGGTGGAACGCTTCATTGAATCCTTCTATATTACTATCAGATATGGTATAGAGCTTGAACACCCTTACAAAACAGCTAATCGACCTCCTTCACTTGCTCTTTTCCAGGTTCTTCGTGAGTATTCGGTTTTAATGTTTCCTTATTTAACATTCGGGGAGATAGAATCCGGCCTTATCTTACCTCCACACATTCTAGAGCATCCTGTAGTAAAGAGAATGATTACCTTGCTGGTTAGAATTATTGCATGGCAAAATGATATTCACTCTTTACCAAAAGAACTGGCAAAAGGAACTGAGATTTTTAATTTAATCTTTGTCCTGCAGCAGGAAAATCAACTTTCATTGCAAGAAGCCAGTGCAGAAGCTCTTCGTATTCACAATAAAGATTTGGAAGAATTACTTGCTTTACAGAATGAATATCGTGAATTTGGTGAATATCAGGAGCACGTGGATCAATTTATATATTATTCTGGAATTGGAATTCAAGGAGTAAATACTTTTTACTTACAAGAAACTGAACGATATAGACATGGTGGAGCAGGGTTTGCCTGGCCAGAAGCAGCAAATGAAAAGTAGGTCTATTAAGTATTAGTTGTTACTTAGTAATTCATAGTTGATAAATGATATTTAAGAATGGTGCAATCATTAAGTTGCGCCATTTTTTTGTAACTTTGCAACCATTAATTTTTATACGAAAATTTATTATCAACAAATGAAAAAGCAAACGATCAAAGAAATCCTGAAGGATTACAAGAAAGTATTACATCATGACATTACAGTTTACGGATGGGTAAGATCATTCCGTGCAAATCGCTTTATAGCTCTTAATGATGGTTCTACGATTAATAATTTGCAGATAGTTGTTGATTTCGAAAATTTTGATGAAGAGATCATCAAAAATATTAGCACAGCTTCTTCTCTTAAAGTAGTTGGTGAAGTAGTGGAAAGTCAGGGAGCAGGACAATCTGTAGAAATTGTTGCTAAAAAGATTATTGTTTTAGGAGATAACTTCACAGAAGAACTTCAGAGTACGATCCTTCAGCCTAAAAAACATAGCCTGGAGAAGCTTCGTGAGCAGGCACATTTGAGATTCAGAACAAACTTATTTGGGGCTGTTTTCAGAGTACGTCATGCAGTAAGTTTTGCAGTTCACTCATTCTTCAACCAAAACCAGTTCTTCTATATCAATACACCGGTAATTACTGGAGCTGATGCAGAAGGTGCAGGAGAGATGTTCGGAGTAACGAATTTTGATCTGAACAATATGCCAAGAACTGAAGAGGGGGAAATTGATTTTGCACAGGATTTCTTTGGTAAGAAAACCAACCTTACGGTTTCCGGACAGCTTGAAGGAGAAACTGCAGCTATGGGATTAGGAAGAATCTATACTTTCGGACCTACTTTCCGTGCAGAGAATTCAAACACAACAAGACACCTTGCAGAATTCTGGATGATTGAACCGGAAGTTGCTTTCAACAACCTTGAAGATAACATTGATCTTGCAGAAGATTTCTTAAAATATGTAATCCAGTATGTATTGGATCACTGTAAAGATGATCTGGAGTTCTTAGACAACCGTTTTGCTGAAGAACAAAAGACAAAACCGGAAAAAGAAAGAGCAAAAGAAGGACTTATCGAGAAACTTGAAAATGTAATTGCTAAACGTTTTAAGCGTGTGAGCTATACAGAGGCTATCGAGATTTTAATGAACTCAAAGGAGAACAAAAAAGGAAAATTTGCTTATCCTGTTGAAAGCTGGGGGACAGATCTTCAGTCTGAGCATGAAAGATTTTTGGTTGAAAAACATTTTGAATGCCCGGTTGTATTGTTTGATTATCCGAAAGAAATCAAAGCTTTCTATATGAAGCTGAATGAAGACAATAAAACGGTTGCTGCAATGGATGTTCTTTTCCCGGGTATCGGTGAAATCATCGGTGGATCTGAAAGAGAAGCAAGATTAGACGTTTTAAAACAGAAAATGGCAGATATGCATGTAGATGAGCACGAACTTTGGTGGTATTTAGACACTAGAAAATTCGGTTCTGTACCGCATGCAGGTTTCGGTTTAGGATTAGAAAGACTAGTTCTTTTTGTAACAGGAATGACAAACATCAGAGATGTAATTCCTTTCCCTAGAACCCCGAAAAGCGCTGAATTCTAGAATTATAAAAAAAAGCCTTAACAATTGTTTAAGGCTTTTTTATTTTTCAATAGTTTATATATGTAAAAAGTATAAAGCAAAAATCATGCTAAATGTATTTTTTGTCAAATAAATTTATTAAATTCGTAGAATATGTTATGTTAAAACGCCAATATTAATATGCTTAAACAACACTTACAACTCAAATTAGGACAGAAGCTGGCCCCTCAGCAGATCCAGTTGATGAAGCTTATTCAGCTTCATACTCTTGAATTTGAAGAGGAGTTGGAGAGAGAGTTAGAAGAAAACCCTGCTTTGGAAATTGTAAAGGAGGATTCTAAGGAAGATGAGTATTCTTCCCTGGAAGATGCTTATCAGGATGAGGGTACAGAAAGCATTGAAACAGATTTCGACGTTAACGAATATCTTTACGACGACGAACCAAGCTATAAAACTGCATCCAGTAACTACTCTCCGGATGATGAAGAATTTGACAATGAAAGCCTTCTGACTGAAGGACAGTCATTATATGATTATCTGACTGAACAGATTCACCTTGTCAATATCAGTGAAGAAGACCTTAAAATTGCGGAATACCTGATCGGTAACCTGGATACAGACGGATATCTGAGAAGAGAGATCAAATCTATTGTGGATGATCTTGCTTTCTCACAGGGAATCTATACCACAAAAGAAAAGGTAGATGATATCCTGGAAAATTATGTTCAGAAATTAGATCCTTCAGGAGTAGGAGCAAGAGGCCTTCAGGAATGTCTATTATTACAGATCGAGAAGAAAGTAAGTTCAGATAAAGCTGTTTCTTTAGCTGCCAATATTCTGAGATATCAGTTTGATGCCTTAACCAATAAGCATTATAACAAAATTATCCAGAAATATGATATTGAAGAAGAAGATCTGAAAGATGCTTTGGACGAAATCTCAAAACTCTCCCCGAAGGTTGGAGGAAATTTTGATACCCAAACCATTACCATCAATCAGGAAATTATCCCGGATTTTGTCATTCAGGTGAAAGATGGGCTGGTCATTCCTATGCTTAACAGTAAAAATGCACCTACATTAAGGGTTTCTGAAGAATACAAAGATATTCTTACTACCTACTCACACGATAAAAATTCTTCTGAGCATAAACAGGCAGCTTTGTTTATTAAACAGAAACTGGATGCTGCCAAATGGTATATTGATGCGATTAATCAGCGTCAGAATACTTTATTACAGACGATTACAGCTATTGTGAAGTTCCAGAAAGATTATTTTATCACAGGTGATGAAAAATCTTTGAAACCGATGATTTTAAAAGATGTGGCAGATATTACCGGATTTGATATCTCTACAATTTCAAGGGTAGTAAAAAGTAAATATGCAGATACTCCCAATGGTATTGTTTATCTTAAGGATCTGTTCTCAGACAGCTTAACGAATGATGATGGGGAAGAGGTTTCCACTAAGGAGATTAAAACCCACCTTCAGGAAGTAATCAGCAAAGAGAATAAGAGAAAACCATTGACAGATGATGCTTTGGTTGTCATTTTAAAAGAACAGGGATATAATATTGCCAGAAGAACGATTGCAAAATATCGTGAACAGCTCAATATTCCGGTTGCAAGGTTAAGAAAAGAATTATAATAACTTGTAATATATCCAACAATATAAAAAGGTGAACATTATTTGTTCACCTTTTGTTTTATACGATTTGATAAGTATACCTATTAAGAAATAAGAAATACAGTATCACTTATTCTTTTGAAGAGGCTGAATGTATTGATCTGTTTTCCAAATTCTTTATTTTCCCAATACACTTTTCCGTCTTTATAATCATTAACCAGAGCAAAACTGCCACCATTGATTTTTAGGAATGCGATAGCAGGAAAGGGCAGTTCCTCCAGCTCTTCATGCTCCAGTTTTACTACCATAGCTTCGATGTCAAAATCATCTTTTAATATATTATAAAAACTGAAAAAGTTGTAATCTTCTACTGGAATATGGTAGTCTTTTATTTTCCTGATTTTTATATTTTGTTGTATAAACTTTTTCAGCAAAAAATTAAAAGAGATTAAGTGGTTATTTTTTTCAATCATAAATGCGGATAGTTTTTAATAGATATAGTATGCATTTTCGCTGATACGGTTTCTGGTATTATTTATACTTATTTTATAAGGAATACTTTCTTCATTTTTAAAATGAAAATCAATCGTACTAATTACCTTTTTACTTTTTCCTATCCACTGATTATCTTTAAGCTTATAAAGAGAAAATTGATTGTAATGAAGAGTTTTTTCTAGTACATTGATAATGATAAGTTTGTTCTGATCTTGCGGATAAAATGTAATATGGGATTTTCCAATTTTATATGATTGTTCTTCAAGAAAATTAATGTGTTGCTTCTGTGGGTAAGAAACAAGCTTCGATTTGAACAATAAAAAACTGTAGTAGATCTGTCTCTTGTTTTCCTTTATTTTTTCTTTTATTTTCTTTAAAGAATAAGTAAACTTATTGAATGAATAATGAATGCCCTGTGGAGAAATTGAAAAATTGCCTTTAAATTTAATCTGATCAATAAAGAAATACGGATTGTCTTTAACATTGATAAGATGAATCAATAGGTATTGCTTTTCAGTTATACTATTAATAATATTTCCTTCTATCCAATGATGAACTACTTCTGAATAGGTGAATTCCTGTACTATATCTTTATGGTAATACTTAATTTCCTTTTGAAGTTCAAGCCTTCTTAAAACAAGAGTAAAGCTTTCAATTTCAGTAGCAATATCTGTAATGTCTTTGGTATGAATAAGGATAAATTCAAAGTTACATTCATCAAAACAAAAATGTCGTCTATTTTCTAAAATATGAGCGTAATCTTTACTCTGTTTAAAAAGATTAATGCATTGCTCATTGTTTCTGAATAAAGTAAAGAATCCCGCAGGATAATTTTTAAGAGGCGATATCACATCATATTTTTTCAGCATTTTCTCGGTAATAAAATATCGGATATTACCAAAAACAATATCAATATCACAATATCCCCAAAAGTCATAATTTTTCAAATACTCCTGAAAAATAAGACCATAAGTAGGTTTAAAATCACATAATTTATAGCCATCTAAAATATTGATGGAAAGGTTCAGTTTTTCACTGGCAATTTTACTGAATTCACTTAGATCTTTGATTTTTATAAAATGAACATTGGCTATATGAAAAGGGGCTTCCAGATTGGTAAATATTAAAAAGTCTACATCCGAATTGTATTGGCAACTGAACAAGAAATGGTCGAAATAGGAGGGCCATCTTTTCCCGAAATAACAGTTTATTAAAGCAATTCTAGTCATTCTATGTCAGTTTTTTCATATTTAATAATGAATCATAACTTTTGTGTAAAAAATAATACAAAATAGACTCATAGAGATTAGGTTTTGAGGCAAACATTCTGTTGATAAACATATGAATGTAGCTTATTACTAACGATTTAACCATTTGTTCAGACTGTAGCTTTCTAATGTCAACAATATAGCTGGCAGTTTTTTTTGTCCTGATGTTTACTATTTTATTAAAGTCATTATTTTCCGTCAAAAGATTGAGTAGATCGCTTCTGTTGTTTCTATATTTATCTTTTAGGGCTGTTTTAGAATCTTCATCCACCATATTGCTGTATCCATGGGCTAGCTGGTTCATGATATCTCTCTTTTCAGTTGGGTTATAGCCAAAATCATCCAGGATTCTATCAACTCCTACAATGGCGAATTTCCAGGTAACTGTTTCTGTTAATTCTGCTTCTTTTAATAAACTGCAAACACATTCACTGTCAAAATGGAAAATACTTTCCATGTGATCAATAGTAGATTCTCCATATCGTTCGATCTCTCTGTTGTAGGTATCCATAACGATTTTATGGATGATCATTTCCTGAGTCAAATATTTATCAAGCAGCTGATAAACCTGATTTGAAATGTTATGATTCTCAGATGAAGTTAAAAAACGAAGTCTGATATGGTGATCCGGATCGCTATATCGCATGAAAAACCATTTTTTGATAATCCCTTTTTTAATAAGGTTATTGGCAAATTTACAAATGACATTTTTGATAATCTGATCGGTAGCCTTTGGGCTGCAATAGATCTTATAGAAAAGCCATTCGCTTCCTGGAACGAAATTTCTAATTACCATATTTTTAACAGTAGGAAGTGGCAGTATTTTATTTTTTTTACTGCTTATATTATTCCATGGAATGAGAAATTCATTACTGTGTTTATTTCCATCAATATCTTTTACAATGCTTTCATACTGATGAGATAGGCTTTCAAAAACACGTATGTTTTTTTCCTTGTTAAGATGATCAAGTAATATTTCCAGAGACACATCCTCATTCATAAATACAGGAAGCTCCATATCTCTTTCTGCAAATGTAAAGATCTCAGGAATTTTCCTTTCCTTTAAATAATCTCTGAAAATATTTATAGATGCTTGTTTTCCATTAAAAATTTTGTCATAAGACAGTTGCCATGATGTTCTTGATAAAATAACATTATTGACCATGACCCTTGGAAGATAGTCATAATTGGTAAACATGCCCCAATTCCAGGAGTAAGAAGGACTAACATTTTGATACTGGAGATCACAAAGAAAATGATAAAGAGGTACTTTATGTAAATTATAATTGTGAGCAGACGAAAGACTTGGAATAACTTCTTTATTGTATTTTTTAGAACGAAGGATAATTCTATCATTTTTGATAGAAATCATCAGATCATTCAGATAAATTGGTTCACTACCAGTGCTATGAGGAGTAAGAATTGGGATTTCGTATTTTCTTAAACAAGGTCTAAGAAGAATATTTCCAACTCTTGGTTGTGGAGTATGAGCAATTTCGGCAATGATTTGATTTTCAAAGAAATTTTCTTCCTGCAATAAAGCTGCTTTTACAGATTCTTCCAACTGGTCGTCCAGATGACAAAAACGTCCGATAAACGTTGATGATGACGGTCCATCTGTGAATTTATTGAAAATGATAGGTTGTTTTTCCTGATCCTCATAAATTTGTACGAGCGAAGACATTGAAAACGGAACATTTTTATTTTCATGTAAAAATGGTGCCAAATCATCCTGTGTAAGCTGTATTGAATGATGATTGTTTTGGACAGCATCAATTAATTTTTTACCTAAAAATTCATTCCATTTTAGAGATCCTCGAACTACATTGGAAGTGTTTTCAGATTTAAACTGAATTCCCTCAATCAAATCAGGAGTGTCGTGATCCGAATGTAATGGATAATTGATACCTGATAAGGGGTCAAGTGCTAATAATAAAGGAATTTCCTGCTGATCGTATCTTGCTGTAAATGCTTTTTTGAAATTTTCCAGGTCCTCAATAGTGTCTTCTGTTCCAATTTGAAAAGCTAAGAAAATTACCTTTTTAAAATCTTTAAAGATATTTTTATGAAGTGAATTAGAAGTATTGCCTTTTAATAAATCAGTTTGAAGAATGTTTTTCTTGTTGCTTATAATTCCTATAGTATTTAAGATTTGATAAATCTTATCAATAGCATTACCTATTTCGTGGGTTTTATTTACTTCCTGTACAATTTCAAATATGGAAATGAGCTTAGTTATAAGCTGTACATCATCATTATTATTTTTTGAAGCAGGGATCTTTATTTCTTTTAAAAACTGATAGATGGAATCCTGAAAATGTTTGTCAGTCACTTTTGGAGAAAGTTCACTGACAAGAATTTTTGAATCGATAAGTTCATTGATGTAGTCAAAGCTGTCTTCATAAGAAATATCCTGATTAACCAATATCTCTATGATGGATGAAAGTTTTAGTCCACTTTGACAGGCTTTTATAATTGAGTTTAGGTATTTATTTTTTTCTGTAGAAATAACTTCATAATTCAGCATTGCAACCTTTGATGAAGGCTCAATATAGCGATATTTGTTTTTAGTGCTGTATATCGTATTGTTGGTATAGAATTTACAGAATTGTCTTATAAATATTTTTTGCTCTAATCGTTCAACAATATCATGAATAACCTGCATGTCTAATCTGGCATGCACTTTATCCTGTTTTTTATCCAATGTTACTTGAGTATGATCACCCCATTGTCCCATGCTTACTCCGGCATTGGTTCCAAATGGAATCGTTCTGAAATGTATTCTTAGCCAATACTTAAGTAATGATTTTTTCATTTTATCAACTTTCTCCTTTGGAAGTTTTTTTTCATCCCAAAGAATAAGCTGGTCATATAAGTCTGGTGAAGATAGATAAATGGCTTTTCGGAAACTCTCTGTATTGATATCTTTTTCCCACTCTTCAATATTTGTTTGTGGAAACGAAGGAGTTCTCAGTACATAAAAGTTTAATCTTTCTATATCGTTGTATTTCATCCTATGTTCATTAAATAAATTTTATCCCAATCCTTAGCTTTGTCAGGATATTGATAATCCAATAATACCATTCCTACTCCGGAAATACCTTCCAGAAGCCCGGTATGTTCCACCCATACATCATTTTTAGGATCATAGGGGAACTTTATTCCTTTTTCCAGTTGTTGTAATGTAATAGACATCCAGTAATCGTGAGCTTCTTTGAGTTCCTCTCGTTGAAAAATTTTGAAAAATTTATTGAAAATATGTGATATTCCCGATGTACCATGACAGATTCCTGTGTCGATACAATCATGTGTTGTACTAGAAAATACGCCTGATTTATCCAACCTGATTTTTGCAGAATTTAAAACCATATAAAGGCAGACGTCTTTAAGATTTTCATCTTGCAAAACGATATAAGCCTTCCATATACTGAGTGCTACACCTAAATCGCCATAGCACCATGCCAGCCTGTTTGCTAGTTGTTTTTCACCGGTAACCACATTTATCTTGGAAGGAAATATATGGGTTGCATTTTTATTTTCTTCATAGAGGTTTATAAGAAAATTAACAGTTCCTCTGATTAATTTCTCACAGGTTTCTTTCTCACAGTTTTTATGATAACATTCTGCTAAAAAAGAAATGATGGATGGCAAACCATGTGCCAGGCCAAGATCGCAGATATTATCCTCTTTTACTATATGATCAATCCAAAAAAATGAATTGTTTTGTTCATGTCTTAAATGGTCAACATATGACACTATTTTTGCTACTGTGTCAAATCTTTGAATTTCAATGAAATAAAGACCTAATCCAATAAGACCTGTGAATAAATCATATTCTTTTTTGTCTACACAGGTAGCTAGTAATTCTAAGAAAAATTCGATAGAATCTTCTTCTATTGCATCAATATCTTCATCAGTAATAATGTTGGCAGTATGTAAAAGCCTCATAAAATAGGTTACCGCCAGACTGCCACTGGCAAATGAATAATGAGGAGCTTCAGAAGCCAGGTCGATGAGATTTTCAACTCTTTCAATCTCTACATCCTCATGGTAAAATAATGAATAATAACTACTGCCCAGGCTGAAGGTAATGTTTTCAGCTTTGTCCTCATTGCATTTTTTTGAAATTTCGTTTAGAAAAAAATCAATTTTATCTTTATACATATTGGCTTAATATTTCGATAGCGGTTAAAGAATCTTTGTGTGTTCTGGAGATATTATTAAAGATAAATTCATTGTATCCATAAAGTTCTTTGAACTCCAGAAGTTTTTCATGAAAAAAGTTTCCGTCTCCGATAAGATTTATACTATTTAAATCATTATTGGTACTGCTTTTGGCAACTTTTATTGCTTTTTGTTTTGTTTTATGACAGCAGCCAGAAAAGGTCAATACCATTGAAGGTTCTTTTCCATGTTTTGCTTTGTATTCTGCTTTAAAGTTTTGTAACTCTTCTTTTAAATAGTCTTTGTTGGATCCTACATGAAATATAGATCTTGCAAAGTTAAGATCATGCTGTAAAGACACATTCAATCCGGAATGTGAAGAGCCCATATACCATACATCAGGAATATTACCTTTATAAGGCGGAATAATTAAATCTTTTTTAAGAAATTCACTTTCTTCCCTTAAGAAACTTAAGGTAGATTCCAGTTTTGGAAGGAAAGATGAATAGTAGGTATCCTTATCAACACCTGCATTAAAGTATTGAAAATCATATTCACCAACCAAACCTTTTACAAATCCAAGATCTATTCTTTTTGGGTATAAGCTGGACAACAGTTTGTAATTATGAGCTACTCTGAATGGACTTTGCAGAGGCAGAATAATTCCTGCAATTCCTATTTTTATTTTATCTGTTAATCCTAATAAGATGGGAAGTAGCATTTCAGGAGTAGACCAGGCCATATCATGTGCTTTTGAAAAATAATTTTCAGTAACCCAGAATCTTGAGAAACCAATTTCGTCTGCTCTTGTAGCATAATCGATGATGTCGTATAATGACTTTTTAGAATTGTTGAGTGAATTTTCTCTGATTCCAAACTCTAAAAGACCTATTTTTAATTTTTTTGCCATGATAAGCTTTTAAAAGCAGCTACTCCCTGGGGAGTAGCTTTCTTTTGTAAAATGTTCTGATTTAGAATGATCCGCAGATACATGCATTAGAAGATCTAGTACTTCCAGCTGTACATGTCCAGTGTGTACAGTCAGCAATAGATGTGAATGCTAATTTTCCTGCCTTTACAGACTTCATTTCGTCAGAGTTCAATTGTGATAACTTCTCTTTTTTAAGAGTTAACTTTTTTGTAAGCTTTTTGCTCATGGTTAAAAAATTTAAAATTTACCTACTCGTTAGCTTTTCGGTTTCCGCTTTATATGTATTAATTGTAATACCTTATTGATTGTTAATGCTATTTGTAATACCTTGTTTTGGAGAATAATTGGAGGTGTTAAAAATCTTCAAAACAAAATTTATTCTTGTTTTATCCAACGAATTACTTGCGTTTATCTTTATTGTAATTAACATCTATATTGGAGATAAAACTTCCCATGCTGGTCTCCCAATCTCCCTGACTCTGATAATGATATAACAGATCATTTGACAATGTCTTCTTGGCTGATATTCCAAATATGAAAGCTGTATCCTCCTGAGGAATACTTTCTACGAGTTGTAAGGTAATAGCCAGTTTATCCAGATGAGTATAGATGAGTTTATATTCTTGAAGATCAATTGTTTGCCAGCCTGTTGTGGTGGTTTTGAATATTATATTTTCATTAAGAAGAGATTCATAAGGCAATCCATCCTTAACGCTATATATATTTAGCTTTAAAGTAATTTCTTTAAATCTTGAACTGGGAATAATATGAAAGCTATAGCTGTTAAGCTTAGTCCAGTTGTAAATATTGAATATTTGACCTTGTTCAATGGTAGGAACGTTTTGATCAAACATTTTAGAGAAGGTAAACATAGGTCTTTTTTTTGCCCCTATTATTTCTCTTTTAGTTTTTTGTCCTGTCAGATTAATTTCCTGAATGGCATTCACCTTTTTGCCTAATTTGATATCAGCATTCTTGATGATTTCATTTACTGTAAGCTTTTTACTTTCATATCCGTTAGCTTCAATAATGACATAATCATTTTTATTCGTGTTATTAGGAATCTCCAAAGAATAGTTACCATTGATATCGGTAATCGTACTTACTTTTTCTTTCCCTATACTTATTGAACTATATGAAACAGCTTCTCTATCTTCATTCGTGACAGTACCTGAAATTTTTTGTGAAAAAACAGGCATAGTAAGTAATAAGGCACAGATGGCCATTACAATCCTCATCGTAGTTATTAGATTTTAATTATTAATTTTTTCTTGAGCCAATATAGGAATTAATTTGTATTAATCACCATCGTAGGAATAAAATGGTGGTGTTTTTTTTATTGTATATGTATTATTTGATCATAATATGTGTGTTATTTTTATAATATATCAAAAAATAATATTGAATTTGTAAACGGGTGAAATCTGTTTGTTGTTATTTATTGAAGGGGTGATTAGCCTGTATATATTCATAATAATTCTAATTTTAATGATATATATAAATTGCAATTTCATTTTTTATTAAAAAAATAAAATTCACCTTGAATTAGGTGAATTTTTTGTCTTTTTTATCTTATTTTTTCAGTGGAAATATGATTTTTTTACACTGCTAATGTTTAACCGGTGTTTTTAGTTATAGATTTTTTACATTTTCCAGTCCCATTTCTTTCATAGAAATCTCCCGCATTTCCACTTTTCTGATCTTTCCTGAAATGGTCATTGGAAATTCATCCACGAATTTCCAGTATTTCGGAACTTTATAATGGGCAATTTTTCCTTTACAATATTCTAAAAGTTCTTCTTCAGTGATTGTAAATCCTTGTCTTACTTTTACCCATGCCATTACTTCTTCGCCGAATTTTTCACTCGGAATGCCAATGATCTGAACATCCAGAATATGGGTATAGGTATATAAAAAGTCCTCAATTTCTTTAGGTGAAATATTTTCTCCACCACGGATGATAAGGTCTTTAATTCTTCCGGAAATGGTAATATAACCGTCTTTATCCATTACTGCCATATCTCCGGTGTGCATCCATCGGGAGTCATCCAGCACTTTTTTTGTATTTTCCGGATCATTCCAGTATTTCAGCATAACAGAGTAGCCTCTTGTACAAAGTTCTCCATGTTCACCACGTTTCAGGATTCTTCCGTTTTCATCAATAATCTTGATCTCAAGGTGATCCTGAACGGTTCCTACTGTACTGACCTGTTTCTCCAATGGAGTGCCAATTAAAGTTTGAGTAGATACCGGAGATGTTTCAGTCATTCCGTAGCAGATGCTCATTTCTTTAATATTCATAAGGCTTTCCACTTTCTTCATTATTTCCGGAGGACATACTGACCCAGCCATTACACCGGTTCTTAAGCTTGAAAAATCATACGTGTCAAAATCTTTTACCGCAAGTTCAGCAATAAACATAGTAGGGACTCCATATAATGATGTACATTTCTCATCCGAAACAGCTTTTAATGTAATGTCCGGATCAAAACTATCATTTGGTATGACCATGCAGGCTCCATGGGTTGTACAACAGATATTTCCGATAACCATTCCGAAGCAGTGATAAAAGGGAACAGGAATGCATACCCGGTCTTTTTCTGTATACTTTAAGCGGATGCCGATAAAATATCCGTTGTTTAAGATGTTGTGATGGGAGAGGGTAACTCCTTTTGGAAATCCTGTGGTTCCTGATGTATATTGAATATTGACAGGATCATCGAACTGTACATGTTCCTCGAAACTATGAAGAACCTCATCAGAAATCTCCTGTCCGTTATTCACAAATGCTTCCCAGGTATCATCAAAGAAAATTTCGTGCTCCAAAGTAGGACAAACCTCCTTGGCGTATTCCACCATTTCTTTATAATTGCTGGTCTTAAAGCTTAAAGAAGAAAAAATAAAACGGATTTCAGACTGATTGAGTACATACGTAAGCTCATGGGTTCTGTAAGCCGGATTGATATTCACTAAAATGGTACCGATTCTGGCAGTAGCATACTGTAAAAGAACCCATTCATAACGGTTGGAAGACCATATTCCTATTCTGTCTCCTGCTTTGGCTCCTAAAAATATCAGGGCCTTAGCAATGGCAGTTGTTTGATTATAAAACTCCTGATAAGTTGCTCTGTAATCCTGATGAACACTGATAAGTGCTTCTTGGTTGGGGAATTTTTCTACAGTACTTTTAAGATTTCCTCCAATAGTCTGTCCTAATAATGGAATTTCAGATGCTCCATAAACATATGATAAAGGCATAGTAAAAAGATTTGGTGAAATAAAATTAACAATAATATCTTGAACTATAGCCTATGAATGCTAATTTTCCTGTGAATCGATCTCCTTTAGCTGTTTCAGGTTTTTATCCAGTTTTTTGATGATACTTCCATATACCAGTTTGTAGTAAAACCAGATCATAGATACAGCAAGAAGCGTACTGACTGTAATTCCAACAATAATGATGGTGAGATTAGAGTTGGTAGGCTGTATATTTTGAGTGTTTAAAGTATAAAAGATAAAGGCAATTAATACAAATGTAAACATAAGCAGCAATACAATGCTGATAAGAATAAATGCATTGACGGTCTTCTTGAATTTAATAATCCGGGTAATAAGCCCTTTAAGATTTTCTTCAATTTTGATTTTTCGGTAGTTCTGATAAAATTTCAGTACAAAATACGCCGTAATCAGTAAGCTTAGAATTTTAATAGCAAGATAAAAATGTCCGAAGTTGTTTTCTACTTCTGTGGCTTCCTGGGCTCCCAACCTTTCAAGCACATTACGGAAGCTATCCGATTCTTCCTCCTGAAAGAAGTAAAATAACCCCAAAACTGAAAAAAACATAAACTCTACAACACTGATCCAGAAAATATACTTTACATAATTGCGTGATTTTCTGTTCAACATCCGAAGAATCTCACTGTTGTCATATTTTGGCTCTACAGGTTGTTCCTGCCAAGTCTTCTTAAAGCTATCTAAATCAAATTCAGGCATATTTTTCCATCTGTTCTTTAAGGGTTTTCTTTAATCTGTTCATTTTCACACGTGCATTGACTTCAGTGATTCCGAGGTTTTCTGCAATATCCTTGTAAGGCAGATCGTCAAGATACATCATGACAATGGCTCTTTCTATATTAGGAAGAGTCTTGATGACAGTGTACAAAAGCGAAATCTGTTGTTGTTTTTCATCATCATCTTCCACAAAATCTCTGTGGTTGATATCCAGTTCATTGGTAGGAAGGCTTTTGCTTTTTTTTCTAAAGAGGGTAATGGCTGTATTAAGCGCTACACGGTACATCCATGTTGAAATCTTGGAGTTTCCTTTGAAAGAGTCATAACTTCTCCAGAGTTGCAATACAATTTCCTGGAAAAGATCCTCTTCATCTTCCAGCGAATTGGTATATAAGCGCGATACTTTAATAATCAGGCCCTGATTATCTTTGATGAGCTGCGCAAATTCTTTTTCTCTGGAATTCATAGATGTATAATGGCACGAAGATAATAATAATGTGGTAATTGGAGAAGAATAATTATTGTGAACGGGAAGAAAGGTAAAAAGCAAAGAAAAAGAAATGGCAAAAAAACTTGAAAAAAGGATAAAGAAATAACCTGATTTGTAAAATTACCTTCTTAGCTTTCTTCGTGCGTGCGCTCATTTCCTGTGAAATTTACGTATCTTTGCGCCCACGAGAAAATCGGCTTGTTGATTTCCCGTTTACGGGAGGTAGGAAAGTCCGGACACCACAGAGCAGCAAAACGGATAACATCCGTCACCCGTGAGGGTAGGACAAGTGCAACAGAAAGCAAGTACAGTTCGGCTGTAGTGAAACCAGGTAAACTCTTTGCGGTGCAATGGTAAGTATATCGGTTCTTTTCAGTAATGGAAATAGGGGCGGCTCGTCCTGAAAACCGAGGGGTAATCAGCTCAAGTTTTGCAGCAATGTAAGACGTAGATAAATAACAGGCACTTCTTCGGAAGTACAAAATCCGGCTTATAGATTTTCTCGTTTTTTTACAATACAATTTTCTAAAGTACTTTTTCCTGAAATTATCATTGCTGTATGTATTTGTAATATAGTATTTTATGTTTTTATAATTCCAATATAAGACCTTTAGCAGGCTAAATAAGACCTATCAACGACTTTTATATTTTTCTGTTATCTCAAATTTGTCTTAAAGAGACCGAGATGAAAACAGAAATAACTTTACAATCAGTTCCGGAAGAAAAACCTGGCTTTATTGCTATCATACTCTATCTGGCTTTTATATACGGATTATTTTGGGTAATTAATCAAGGCCTGATCTATCTTTTCCGTGATATAACAAACGAACTATTAGTAAAAATATTCAATAATATTATATGGATAGGATATATGTTTTTACATTATAAAGTTGTAAAATATTTTCTTTATCTGATACAGAAACAAAGAAGAAGTCCTGTTATTCTTCCTGTTTTGAGTATTTCAGAAATGGGAATAAATTATTATACAGAAAGCAAGAAAACAGAATGGAAAGATATTTCAGAAATACAGATTATAGATGCGGTACTTTCTGTAACTGTGGATCTTAATTCAGAAAAAGATTTTAAACTGAACCTATTCAAGACAGATCTTCAAAAACAAATGACGCAGGACAATTTTGAAAAATTACTGGAATATCATTATAAAAAAGACGTATATATTTACAATACTCCATCATCCTGCGGATGTGGATGCTGATTGAATACTTGTTTTAAAAAAGCATTAATCAATTAAGATTTTAACCTATGAAACCTGAATTTACCTCCGTTTTATTAGACAATACCCAGCTTGATTATCTCCAAAACCCTTTATGGAAAAGGATTTCAGATTATCAGATTGACCAGGCAGAAGTAGTTATTCCTTTTTCCAGAAAATTGGCTCAAACTGAAGGTTGGGCAAGAAGATTTTGTATGCTAGCCATTGAAGAATATAAAAAATTTGTTTATTTATGCTGTATCTCCAAAAATGGAGCATCTCCTTCTATAACAGTAGATAAAGTATGGCATCTGCATCTACTGTATACCACCGAATACTGGAAAGAATTCTGCCCGAAAATCCTCGAAAAAGAATTGCATCATTTCCCGAATGTAGGCGGAATTAATGATTATCATAAGCATCAGGACTGGTATCTGGAAACCTTAAAACTTTACATCCATATTTTTAGACAGAACCCACCCGAAATTTTTTGGAGGATTCCCAATGAAATTATACCTTTCCTGTTACCGGAAAATGAAAGTAAAATAAAAACTACCAAACAGTTTACATGGAAAAAGACCTTTGAAAATTTGCATTCAAAAGTCTTTAAATATATTCACGGTACATCGGTCTAAAAACAAATTAATTCCAAATTACTCTTCCAGTAACTGTTTTTTAGACTGTTGAAGAGCTTCTTTTTCTTTTTCCGAAAGTTGAGGATACTTAAGGTCTATTTTTTCCAGAGTATCTATAATGATCTGAATTGCTGCCGTTCTGGCAAACCACTTATTGTCCGCAGGAAGCACGTACCATGGAGCATGATCCTTTGATGTTTCGTTGATTGCTGTTTCATAAGCTACCATATATTGATCAAATAATGCTCTTTCCGGAAGATCTCCTGTAGAAAATTTCCAGTTTTTTTCCGGTTCATTAATTCTGTCCAATAGTCTTTTCTTTTGTTCATCCTTAGAAACATTCAGGAAAATTTTGATAATGGTAGTACCGTTTTGGGCAAGATGCTTCTCAAAATTACGGATGCTTTCATAGCGGTTTTCCCAAAATTTATTGTCAAAATCCTTTACAGAAGACCATGTTTTTTCACTTAAATTATATTCAGGATGAACCTTACAGACCAGAACACTTTCGTAATGTGAACGGTTAAAAATGCCGATCATTCCTTTCTGAGGTAAGGCCAGATAATGTCTCCACAAAAAATCGTGTGAATATTCCCTTGAGCTTGGCGTTTTAAAGCTGGTTACATTACAGCCCTGAGGATTCACCCCTCCAAAAACATGTTCTATCAGGCTGTCTTTTCCAGCAGCATCCATGGCCTGAAGAACGACCAGAAGAGACTGGCTTCCGTCAGCATAAAGCCTTTCCTGTAATTCACGAAGTTTCTCTTTTTCCTGAATTAATAATTGTGTTCCTTCTTCTTTGGTAAGCTTTCCTTTGTAAGAAGTAGAAGCTTTTTTAATTGAGAATTTTCCATTTACCCTAAAGTCATCTGAGAAATTGGTGTTCATATAATATTTTTTTATTTAAAGATAAAAGATAAAAGATAAAAGATAAAAGATAAAAGATAAAAGATAAAAGATAAAAGATCTTGTCGTTAAACAACAATTCCCATATGTATATCCACACTGATATCAACATCAATAGAGGCGGGCTTTAGCCAAAACTTAAATATAAATATAATAAAAAAACCGCCTCAATAGAGACGGTTTTTTTATTTTTTAGTAGAGAACTATTTCGCAGCAGCCTTTTTAGCAACTTTTGCAGCTTTTTTCTCAGCTTTAGCAGCTTCTTTCTGCTCAGCAGGAGTTAACACTTTTGCTTCAGGAGCATTAGCATCTACGTTTCCTTTGATGTAGATTACACTTCTGCTGTTGGCAGGGTCATTAGAGAAAACCTCAATCATTTTGTTGAAGCCTCCTGTAAGAGCCGTGTTATATCCTACTTTGATCTTAGCAGTTTTTCCTGGCATGATCGGATCCTGGCTGAATTCAGGAGTAGTACACCCACAAGATGGTTTTACATTTGAAATGATCAAAGGCTTATCACCAGTATTTGTTACTGTAAAGAATCTTGTACCATCTGAACTAGGCTTAATATTACCGTAGTCAAAAGTAGTTTTATCAAAGGTAATAGTTTGTGCAGATGCAAGGGCAAATGTTCCGAATAATGCAATTCCTGCGATTAATTTCTTCATATTCTTGAATGTTAATATGTTTGTTAGATAAATTTTGTGAAACAAAGTTAAAAATTATTTTAATTCATGCTTAAAAATTTTTTTCTTTAGACTATTTTTGCAAATTGCAAGCCAAAGAAATAGAATTTATGCAGATTTCAGAAAAGTACAATCCACAGGAAACAGAACAGAAATGGTACAATTACTGGCTGGAAAACAAGTATTTCCACTCAGAGCCTAATGACAAACCACCATATACCGTGGTCATTCCTCCGCCAAACGTGACGGGAATCTTACACATGGGACATATGTTGAACAATACCATTCAGGATGTTCTGGTCCGTCGTGCAAGAATGCGTGGGTTTAATGCTTGTTGGATTCCGGGAACAGATCACGCTTCCATTGCTACCGAAGCTAAAGTTGTTGCTAAACTGAAGTCTGAAGGAATCAATAAGTCGGATATTACCCGTGAACAATTCCTTGAACATGCCTGGGAATGGACGAATAAGTACGGAGGAACAATCCTTGAACAGCTTAAAAAACTAGGATGTTCATGTGATTGGGACAGAACCCGTTTTACATTGGAGGATAAGCTTTCTCAGCAAGTTATCAAAAGTTTTGTAGACCTATATAACAAAGGTTTGATCTACAGAGGATACAGAATGGTAAACTGGGATCCGGAAGCGAAAACCAATATTTCAGATGAAGAGGTAATCTTTAAAGAGCAGAACGGAAAATTATATTTCCTTAAATATAAAATTGAAGGTTCAGAAGAATTCCTTTCAGTTGCCACTACACGTCCTGAAACTATTTTCGGGGATACTGCGGTATGTATCAATCCGAATGATGAGAGATATGCTCATTTAAAAGGTAAAAATGTAATCGTACCTATCGTTAACAGAGTAATCCCTATTATTGAGGATGAATATGTTGACATCGAGTTCGGAACGGGAGCTTTAAAAATTACCCCTGCACACGATACCAATGACTATGAGATCGGGCAGAAACATCAGCTGAAAATGATTGATGCGCTGGATGATGACGGTAACCTTAACGAACATGGTTTACATTATGCAGGACAAAACAGATTTGAGGTAAGAAAGCAGATCGCAAAAGAATTAGAAGAAAAAGATCTTTTACTAAAAGCAGAAGATTATGTAAATAAAGTAGGAACATCTGAAAGAACTGGGGCAGTGATTGAACCTAAAATTTCAGTACAGTGGTTCCTTAAAATGTCTGAAATTGCTAAACCTGCACTGGATGTCGTAATGGATGACGAAGTGAAATTCTATCCTGAGAAGTTTAAAAATACGTACAAATACTGGATGGAAAACATCCGTGACTGGAATATTTCCCGTCAGCTTTGGTGGGGTCAACAAATCCCTGCGTATTATTATGGGGCAGGAGATGAAGATTTTGTAGTAGCTGAAACCAAAGAAGAAGCTTTAGAATTGGCAAAACAAAAAACAGGAAATCAGGAGTTCACTGTAGAAGATCTTAGACAGGACGATGATGCATTGGATACCTGGTTCTCTTCATGGCTATGGCCAATGTCTGTATTTGACGGATTACTTGATCCTGAAAATAAAGATATCAACTATTACTATCCAACTTCTGACCTGGTAACAGGACCGGATATTATCTTCTTCTGGGTAGCAAGAATGATCATGGCAGGATTGGAGTACAGAAAAGAAGTGCCATTTAAGAATGTTTACTTTACAGGAATTGTGAGAGACAAGCAGAGAAGAAAGATGTCTAAATCTTTAGGGAACTCTCCGGATCCGCTTGAGCTAATGGATAAATATGGAGCTGATGGAGTTCGTGTAGGAATTTTATTAAGTTCTGCAGCAGGAAATGACCTTCTTTTTGATGAGGACCTGATGCTTCAGGGAAGAAACTTCATGACGAAGATCTGGAATGCTTTCCGTCTGATCAACATGTGGAATCATGAAGATAAGCCAGCAATCGCTACAGATAACCAGGCAATCGAATGGTTCGAAAATAAATTAAATAAAACCATTGTTGAAATCAACGATCAGTTTGAAAAATTCAGAATTTCTGATGCCCTTCATTTGATTTATAAACTAATCTGGGATGATTTTTGTGGTTGGTACCTTGAAGCTATCAAGCCTAACTATGGAGAAGGTATTTCTAAGGAAGTGTATAACAAAACAATATATTTCTTTGAAGAACTGATGAAGCTACTTCATCCGTTCATGCCTTTCTTAACAGAAGAATTATGGCAGACGATTTCAGGCAGAAATATTGAGGAAGCTTTAGTCGTTGCCCAGCAGAAAGAGGCTGGTGTATTTGATGAAGCTGTTATTAAAAACTTTGAAACCGCAGCAGAATTGATCTCAGGAGTTAGAAATTACCGTCAGACCAAAGGAATTTCACCAAGGGAAGCCGCTGAAATTTATACCAATGCTGCTGAATTCGCTAACGAAGCAGTAGTAAGAAAATTGGCCAATGTTTCTGAAATCCATTTCGGACAGAAAACAGATAAGCCAAGCTTTACATTCCTTGTTGGAGCAACAGAAGTTTCTATTCCTTTAAGTGAAAACTTAGATTTAGGAGAAGAAAAGGCTAAAACTGAAGAAGAATTAAAGTATCTGAAAGGATTTTTAATCTCAGTAGATAAAAAGCTTTCCAACGAAAAGTTTGTGGCTAATGCTAAACCTGAAATTGTAGAGGTAGAGCGTAAGAAACAAAAAGATGCTCTTGACAAGATTGCGATCCTGGAAGAGAAGCTGAAGACTTTGTAAATTTAAAATATAGGCAATGCGTTGCTTAATAATCAGGCTGGGTACAGATGGATAACTTGTATCCAGCCTGATGGTTTAAAGAAAAGAAATAAAATGACACATATAGAAAACATAAAAAAACTATTTTCGAAGGACTTTGTAGAAAGTCCCTTGTTAGAAAGTTTTGAAGTAGGGAAGATCTATCTTTCCAGTGGGAAACTGGTGGCTTGCGATCCTTTGATCACAAATGATATGCTTCCTTTTTCTATAGAATTTCCAAAAGGAGAATTCTCTGTAATGTTGCATAAAGAAAGAGAAAGCAATTGTGTAGCCTATGCCGAAATTGTTTTCAATACTGCCGAAATTACAGATTGGAAGTTGGCTACCACTGCGGGGCAGAACATAAAAGAACTGGCAGAAGAAGAGGTTTTTGGATATCCGGTAGAAAGTGGTATGGGCTGTTTGATGGATGTGGATACCCAGAGCAGTCTTAATGAGCTGGAACAGAAACTTTATCATAACAAAGGTGCCGATTTCATGGGAATCTACGAAGAGTTTTTCCATGAGTATTTCTTCGATGAAAACGGAGCAATAGATCAATATGCATTTTTAAAACCTTCGGAAGATCATCCCGGAACTATATTCGCATTTGAGACCGGATATGGGGAAGGTTTTTATGCCAGCTACATTGCTTATGATAAAAATCAAACACCAGTGAAAATTATTACAGAATTTATTGAAATAAGTTAGGTAAAATTAATTATTTTTGGCACGGAATTTAGTCTGTTATAATTTTTAAACTAATATCAAACACAATGAATTTCTCATCAGAACAACCAAAAATTATCGTTGTAGGAAGCTCTTCAATAGATCTTGTTTTGGAAACCGATAAACTTCCTTTACCTAATGAAACAGTACTGGCTGTAAACTCAGAGAGTTATTTCGGAGGAAAAGGAGCCAATCAGGCAGTAGGAACCGCAAGATTGGGGGCAAGCGTTTATTTTATAGGTTGTGTAGGAATGGATCCTCTTGGGCAGCAAATCATGAGAAATCTGGTGGGCGAAAATGTGAATGTAGGCTTTGTACATGAAACCGATAAAGAATCAACGGGAACAGCTTATGTAACAACCTCTGAGGGAAATGCTGCTATTGTAGTAGTCCCTGCAGCCAATAAATATCTTAATAAATCTCATATTGATGAGGCTGACCGTTATTTCCATACTTCGGACCTTGTCCTTGTACAGCTTGAGGTTTCGATGGATGTTGTGGAATATACAGTGAAAAAAGCCAAAAAATATGGCAAAAAAGTAGGCTTGTACGCTTCTCCCGCTATGAGAGTAAGTGATGAAGTTCTGGAAGATGTAGATTTTATTGTAGCTAAAAGCAATGAACTGTTCATTATTTTTGGAGAAGAAAAAAGAGAAGAAGTTCTAAAAAAATACTTTAATAAGGTGTTTGTAAGGGATGATACCAATTCTACCATTTATTTTGACGGGACAGAAATGAAGTATTACAGGAAGAATAAAGAAAAGACTGTTTATAAGATGGGGATGGGAGATGCATTTACTTCAGGATTTGCAATTGCACTTTGCCATGGGAACTCTGTGGAAGATTGTGTGAAGTTTGGAAATGAGGTTTCATCGCGCGTTTCTGGAGGTAAAGGTTCACAGACAGGCTTGCCGAGAATGTCAGATTTCTTTTCTTAACGTTATTTACGGCATATCGAAAGTTTAAAACTAAGCATTAAAATATATCGAAAATGTCCACTTTTATAGTGGATTTTTTCTTTTTATCCTATGGAAAAACTAATATTTACCACAGAGGACCAAGCTTCCGTGACCGCTCATCTTTTTCAGCCTGAGAAGAATAATGGAAAGTTATTGCTGATCAACTCGGCAACCGGTGTGAAGCAGCAGGTATATTTTTCATTTGCCCAATATTTTTCAGATCAGGGGTTTACTGTAATTACTTATGATTACAGAGGAATAGGGTTGTCTAAACCTGATAATATGAAAGGGTTCCATGGATCTATGAGAATTTGGGGCTCAAAGGATTATAAAAGATTAACGACATATATTAATGATCAGTTTCCGGAATATAGGAAATTTTGCCTGGGACATTCTGTAGGGGCTTTAATTCTGGGTATGAATAAAGATTCTGAAATGTTTGAAGAATTTGTATTTGTAGGAACCCAAAACGCTTTTGTAGGAAATTTAAAGCTGAAAACGAAGATTGAGGCCTATTTGGGATTCGGTATTGTACAACCATTAACTACTTCATTATTAGGGTATTTTCCTGCAAATTGGTTCGGGCTTGGAGAAAGTCTTCCGAAAAATTGTGCATATGACTGGAGAACCTTAATTTTAAACAAAAAATCAACCAACAGGCTGTTGGAGAAAATTGATGATTATTCTAAAAATTTAACGCAGAAAGTATTTGTAATTCGTGCTGAGGATGATGTCTGGTTGACAGAGAAGGGGGTTATGAGTCTTTTAAACAATACCTATCCTAATCTTAAACCTACATACAGGCTGGTAAAAACTGCAGAGTCTGAGAAAAAAGAAATCGGACACATTAATTTTTTTAGAAGCTATAATCACAAGCTCTGGAATATTATTTTAAATGAACTGATAGATTAATGAAAAGTACAATTGACAACACGGTAGAATTTGTAAAGGAAAAACTAGAGGGAGCCGAAGCAGGACATGATTGGTTCCATATTGAAAGAGTATGGAAGCTTTCCAGAAAAATAGCCGAAACAGAAGACTGTGATCCTGATGTGGTAGAACTGTCTGCATTATTACATGATATTGCAGATCCTAAATTTCATAACGGAGATGAAACGATAGCTCCTAAAATATCCAGAGAATTTTTAGAAAAACAAAATGTTCCTGATGAAACAATTGAAAAGGTTTTATTTGTAATAGAAAATATTTCTTTTAAAAACAGAAGTCAGGCACCGGAAAATCCACCTATCGAACTGAAAATTGTACAGGATGCTGACCGTATTGATGCCATTGGAGCCATTGGTATTGCCAGAACATTCAATTTTGGAGGCTTTAAAAATAATCCGATGTATGATCCCAATGTTCAGCCCGATTTAAATATGTCTAAGGAACAGTATAAAAAATCGAATGGAACAACCATTAATCATTTTTATGAAAAATTGTTGCTGCTAAAGGATCTGATGAATACTGAACATGGTAAAAAAATGGCTCAGGAAAGGCATGATTATATGCTGAATTTCCTTGATGAGTTCTATAAAGAGTGGAATGTAGATTAACATTCTCTCAAAAATTCTGAAATGAGTATCTTTGCATTATGGTATTTTTCATTCTTGTTATCTTTTGGGCGTGTATCTTTTCTTTGATTTTGTATAAAGTAAAATCAGGAAGAATGGCAAAATGGGCAAGACTGTTCCGTATTGTGACAGTAGTTTCTTCAATCTCTATTTTTACGTACTGGTTTATTAAGAAGAGTGCTGTGGCATTTGTTGATAATTCTGTAGGATTACAGGTCATCAACAAACTTCCGCAAGCTCTGGATTTCTATCTGATCAACGTCAATAAAATTGACAAGAATACTAAGCTTGAGCCGAAGCATATCGGAAAAATACGTCCGGAATATTACAGGGTAGAATACCTGAAGATGGATAAGTCTGATGAATACTGGATTGTAGGTTATCTTGGAAAGAAGAATCTGGTTTATTTTTCACAACATTCGGTTCCTAATAAAAATATTGACCAGATTGTAGAAGTACAGAATTATATCAACCAAAGCATGAAGCTGTCCGAAGCTGCCAAAAAGCAGGTGGATTCCTATAATTATGAAAATACAAAGCTTGGAATCTGGATTGCATTGGATTTTCTGCTTTTATTTCTCAACCTTGTTCTCCTTCTGAAAAAGAATAAATAAATTATATATTCTCTCACAGATTTTGCTGATCCGTTATTTGCAAAATCTGTGAGAGTTTTATTTTTAAGGATAATCCAGAATGTGCATAATTTCTTCTTTACATTCCTCAGGACATGCTTTTATTAATTTATCCATATTTTGTTTACTGATCTGGTGAGGTTCTAACCATTCCGTTTTATTGGAGTTCAGACTGTGATTGTCATATACTCTTTTTATAGTATGGTCTTCATAAAAGATATATTCATCTCCAAGCCAGTTGCTGGAGACACTGATTTTACAGATTTCCTTTTTCATGTCATTTATTTTTTAAGTATACCTTATCCATACTGAATAGGGTATTACTCTAATGTATAAATTTTTCTGTTATGAAAAGGTATTTACTGTAATTTGAGCAGTAAATTAAAATTAGTCTATTTAAAATTTTGACTAAAACAGGGTTCCTGTGCTTTCAGTAGCCATTTGCGGAATATGAATGTCTGTTTTCCATTCTTCATTCATTTGTTTGATGAAGTAAGCGGAAAGGAGGGGAGATGCTTTTTCAATATTCTGGTGAACAAAGAAATATAGATTTTGAAGACCTTCTTTCTTCCATTGGGAAAGATGTTTTAACCAATCATTCAGTCTTTCATAGTCACTTTCTGCATTGGCACCCACATAACGGATGAAGGCATTGGGGGTTGTAAGGCGCATATGAAGCATATCTCTTCTTCCTGCAGTATCTACAATGATATTTGTAATGTTATGGGCTTCAAAGAGCTCGCAGGTTGTATTCAGAATCTCCTCATCAGTAAACCATTCCGTATTTCTGAGTTCTATGGCAAGTGGAACTTCTTTAGGCCATTCCTTTACAAATTTTTCCAGTCTGTCATAATCTTTAGGTTTAAAGTTATCATGAAGCTGAAGGAAAGCCATTCCCAGTTTTTCATCAAAATTAATTATAGCTGATGCAAAATGAGTAACGGGATCTGTAACATCAATGAGTCTTCTGAAGTGAGAAACGGTATTGATGATTTTTGGAAAGAATTTGAAATTTTCAGGTGTTTTTTCTTTCCAGGTTTTCACCTGATCCGGAGTAGGCATTCCGTAAAAGGTTGCATTTAATTCAATGGAATTAAATTGAGTGGCATAATAGGTCAGTTCATCCTTGGTTCCTTTAGGATAGAATCCTTTAAGATCTGTTTTGTTCCATTTGGCACATCCGATAGAAATATTTTCCAGACCTTTTTTATTAAGGCTTAAAATTTCTTTGGTTCTGGAGTGATCTTTGGGAAGGGTGAAGTCTATTTTTGACGGGTCTTCTACTTGTCCGAATTTCATATTAAGCGATTTTAAACTTTAAAATTAAGCATTTTTTTGCTGTAATCTTCATGGAAAGACCGAAAAAAGATATCATAAATCCCTTGTGTGTATTAAGTTTTTTTTAAGGAAATGTTAAACTTTGTGTCACGCTATGTTAATTGTATGTTACCATACTTCATGTTTTATCAATCTAATTTTACGACAAGTTTTGTAGCATTAAAAATTATGAAGAAAAAATTGATTTGTGCTTTTGCTTTATTATCTTTTGGATTTGCATTTTCACAGGAAACCAGCTCTAGAATTTTTGGAAGATTAAAAGGAATTTCTTCTGAAGTTACGATAAAGGTAGTGCATGTCCCTACCAATAGTACCTTTGAAACTAAAAGTAATAGTAAAGGACAGTTTAGTTTAGATAATCTTCAACCGGGAGGGCCTTATAGAATTGAGATATATGATGGTTCACAGGTTATATATGAAAATCCTAATTTACAACTTTCTTTAGGAAGCAATGACTTGCCAATAGTAGAGATTGGCAGTAAAGAGAAGTCTATTGATGAGGTAAAGATTACTTCAAAAAAAGCTAACGTAAAATATGGAGTTGGGATCAGCCAGACGCAAATTTCAGGACTTCCAAATATTAACAGAGGAATTCAGGATGTTACCAAATTGGTTCCTCAAAGTGCCAATAACTCTTTTAATGGAACCAATTTTCGTTATAATAATGTGACAATTGATGGTTCTATCAATAATGATGCAATTGGTTTCAGTCCCTCATTAGGAGGTCAGACCAGTACTTCAGGGATGCCTGGAAGCAGTACTCGTTCTAATTCTATTAGCTTGGATGCTATTCAGGATGTGCAAGTGTATATTGCTCCTTATGATGTAAAGCTGGGAAATTTTCTTGGAGGAAGTATCAATGCGGTGACCCGAAGCGGAAGTAATGACGTAACAGGTTCCCTGTATGTGTATGGTAGAAATGCAGCAATCACAGGTAGAAACAGAGTAGGTGATAACTCCAAAATGCCAAGTGGTTTTTCCGATTTTATATATGGTGGTAGAGTGGGCCTGCCTATAGTAAAAGATAAGGTTTTCTTATTTACTAACCTGGAATATACCAAAAGGGTAGATCCGATATTTTATAATGCCAATGATCCTAATACACTGATAGATGAATCCGTTGCCCGGAAACTTTCAGATTTTGTACAGCAGAAATATGGATTCAATGTAGGAGGTTTTAATGGATATAATAATTTTTCTGAAAGTGCTAAGCTTTTTAATAAGTTAGATTGGAAAATCAATGATAAACATACTTTATCCATCAAAAATAATACAGTCTTTTCCCAGGCATCCAATCTTGAAAGGGATGGTGCTAATTTCAGATTTTCCAGTATGGATTTTGTGCAGAAAAATACAGCATCTACAACTACTCTTGAATTGAAAAGCCGTTTTAATGATCAATGGAACAACAATTTGGTGGTTGGGTATTCTTCTATTCATGATTATAGAGATCCCACTTCTGGTAATGCAATGTTTCCACAGGTTGAAATTACCCATAACGGTGGAACTATTTTGTTAGGAAATGACAGGGAGGCAACTGTCTTCAATATGAAACAGAAGACCTTCGAAATTACGAATAACCTAACTTATAAAACAGGGAATCATACCTTCTTGCTGGGAACTCACAATGAGTTATACAATATCAATTATGGTTTTGTAAATGCTTTAAATGGAAGGATATCTTATAAATCACTAAATGATTTTTATAATGGCACTCCTGCAAGAGTAAGAGGGACATATCCTTTTGGCGGAAACAGCAGACAGGATCTTTTTGACAATCCTTATGCTCAATATAAAGTAAACCTGCTTTCATTATATCTGCAGGATGAAATTAATTGGGGAAGAGTGAGACTTTCACCAGGGGTAAGAGTAGATTATACAGATTTACCTAACAAACCACAGCTTAGTCCGCTTGTAAACCAATCTCCTCAGGATTCTTATTTCGGAAATACTTACAACTATACTCCGTTGAGCCAGCTAACCAATAGTTATCTTAACAAGCCGACACTATCCCCAAGACTTGGATTTACCATTGATGTTACAGAAGACAGATCTATGGTATTAAGAGGAGGTTCCGGTATTTTTGTAGGAAGAATTCCGTTTGCATGGTTAGGATATGCTTATTATAATGATGGAGTTGGTTTTGGAAGTTACGATATCAATGGACCAACAACAGCACAGATTGCTCAGTACGGAGATCCATTGGTAGGAACTAATCTTCCGAATTGGCAGAATCCAAACAAAGATCCAAAATCCTCTAAAGTACAGGTTGACCTTATTGATAATAATTTTAAAATGCCAAGAGTCTGGAGAAGTTCCCTGGCATTCGATTATACTCTTGCAGGATATAAGTTGACATTGGAAGGTATTTATACGAAAGTATTGTATGATCTGAAATTTCAGCAGGTGAATAAAACAGATAATGTAACGTATTACAGCTATGATGTGAATCATGAAATGCCAATTTACACAACCAATATCAATAGCAAGTTTTCTAACGCCTACCTTTTATCCAATACAAAAGAGGGATATCGTTACAACCTGACGGCTCAGATTTCAAAATCATATAATTTTGGATTTAATTTCTTTGCAGCCTATACGTATGGTGATGCGAAAGATATTACGAATGGTATCAGAAACTCAATGGAAAGTAACTGGCAGATGAATCAATCGTTGACACCAAATGACCCTAAGTTGACAACTTCCAATTTTGCAATCAAGAACAGAATTGTAGCTAACCTTGGATATGCGTTTAATATTTCCAAATCCAACAGATTATCTACCAACGTATATTTTAATGCACAGTCAGGAAACCCTTTCTCATGGGGATTTATAAACAGTACAATTGCCAATACGGGACAGGCTGCGGGTCTTGCTTATATCTTTAAGGATGCTGCCGAAGCTGCAAAATATATTGTTCCTATAAAAGATGGATCAGGAAACGTAGTGGTAAGTACCCAGCAGCAGGTTGCTGATTATGAGAACTTCGTTAATAATAATGACTATCTGAAATCAAGAAGAGGGAAATTTACGGAAAGAAATGGAGATACAACGCCTTGGAATATTCAGGCAGATATCAGAATTATGGATGAGATCAGATTGAGCGAGAAATCTAAAAATAATATCCAGATCTCTCTAAGTATCATCAACTTTACTAACCTCTTGAATAAAGATTGGGGGAAAGTATACTTTGTACCTAATACGTTTAATTCTACAGCAAGTGTAGGACTTACTAAAACTGGAAATATAGCGGCAGGCCAACCTTCAGCCGGAGATCCTACTTATAACTTCAAAACGCCGGGATCAGCTTATACCATTGATCAGTTTGCATCAAGATTTCAGGCACAGGTGGGGGTGAGATATAATTTCTAAATGCTATTTTATTTTACTTCAATATAATTCTTTTTTATAGGCTCGGAATTTTTTCCGGGCCTTTTGTTTAAAAAATAGATACATTGCTTTGATTGGGAATGTAATCAATTTAAAATGACCCGAAACTTTCGGAGTGAATGTCTCTCAAGAGTTTTTTATATTTTGAGTTGCAAATAAAAAAGCACGCCTTACGACGTGCCTTTGCTAATATAGCGTGTTTATTATTTGTAGTCTATGCTTCGCAAGCTGAACATGTTACAAAGTTCACCATCATTTCTTTTGAAACGGAAGAACTTCTTTGGTAGTAAAGAGTTTTTACTCCTTTTTTCCAAGCTTCGATATAGAGATAGTTTACATCTTTTACAGGCATTGTAGAAGGAATCTGAAGGTTCAGAGACTGTGCCTGGTCAATATATTGCTGTCTTTGTGCAGCCTGGGAGATAACCTCCATCGGAGAGATTTCCTTGAACGTTTTGAATACAGCTTTTTCTTCTTCAGTTAATTCAGTTAGGTGTTGTACAGAACCATGATTTAACATGATCGTTCTCCAGGTTTCCTCATTATCCAATCCTTTTTCTTCTAATAATTTAGCCAGATATTTATTCTTACGCATAAAGTTTCCTTTTGCTAAACCTGCTTTATAATAATTAGATGCGAAAGGCTCAATTCCTGGAGAGGTCTGTCCTAAAATTGCAGAACTTGAAGTGGTAGGAGCAATGGCCATTGTAGTGGTATTTCTCAATCCATAACCTTTCAGTAATTCAGGTTCGCCATAAATATTGGCTAGCTCTCTTGAAGCCTGTTCTGCCTGTTCTTTAATATGTTTAAAAGCTCTTGCGTTAAACTGAGTTGCCTCAAAGCTTTCAAAAGGAATCATATTTTTCTGTAAATAGGAGTGGTATCCTAAAACACCTAACCCAAGAGCTCTGTGGCGCATAGCGAAGTTTCTAGCTCCTTGTAAATAATAATTCCCTTCAGTTTTTTCGATAAATTCTGATAAAACAGCATCTAAGAAATAAATAGCCAGTTTTACTGCATCCGTATCTTTCCACTCATCATATAATTCTAGGTTCATTGATGATAAACAGCAGATGAAAGATTCTTCTCTTGTAGATGGAAGCATAATTTCAGAACAAAGGTTACTTGCGTTAACAGGTAATCCTAAGTCTTTGTAAACCTGTGGTTTATTTCTATTTACGTTATCTGTAAAGAAAATATAAGGAAGACCTTTTTGCTGACGGCTTTCTAAAACTCTTGCCCAGATCTTACGTTTATCCATATCCCCATCAATCATATCCTGCATCCAGTAATCCGGAACACAAATTCCTGTGAATAGGTTTTGGATAGGGCTTCCAATATCTTTAATGGATAAAAATTCTTCAATATCACCATGGTCGATGTCCAGATAAGCAGCAAAAGCACCTCTTCTCACTCCTCCCTGAGAAACCACATCCATTGCTGTATCAAACAATTTCATGAAAGAAACCGCTCCTGAAGACTTACCATTATCTGTCACAGCAGTACCTCTGTTACGAAGTTCTCCGAAATATCCTGAAGTTCCGCCTCCGATCTTAGTCTGCATGATTACTTCACCCATTTTGTGAGTAATTCCTTCAATACTATCGGGAATGTGAACATTGAAACATGAGATAGGAAGACCTCTCTGTGTTCCCATATTAGCCCATACCGGTGAAGAGAAACTGATCCATCCTTTGGTGATCATTTCCTTGAATGCAGCTTGTAATTCAGGCTTATATAATTTTTTTGCGGCAGCGGTGGTGATTCTGTCAATGGCTCCGTCTACTGTTTCTCCTTTCAACAGATATCCTCTGTTTAGCATCTGTTCAGACTCTTCATTGAGCCACCATATATTTGAATTTTGCTCTTCCATAGATGTTATATTTTCGAATTCCAAAATGAGATAATCACTCAGGAATTTTGTATTTTTTATATTATTGATTGTAAAAATTCTACTTTGCGGGAACCGTTTAGTCCACTTTCATCTCTTAATTTTTGAAACTCTTTAAAAGATGGTATATTCAAAACCTCATGCTGAATTTCTTCATTGATGTAGTTAGAATAATGCACAAAGGTAACACCATCTTCCTTTACATACACCTTATATTCAAATATTGATTGATCCAGATTTTTAAAATCCTCTAAAAACTTTTGAATATTGGCTTTATTTGTAGGAACAAATTCAGGGTTTACGGTGTAGCTTACAATTACATTAATCATCTTTTATATTTGTGCTTATTAAGTCAACTGTGATTCTGTTTTTAATTGTATTATGGATGACATGATAATACAGTCTGTTTTGACGCTCGCTTCGCTCGCGCCCTTAAACTAAAACAAATCGTTTGCTGTAATACTCTTATCGTGTTTTGTATAATCTACTGGTCTTTTTGCGAAGAAATCATCCATAGAGTTGGCAAAAACCTCTTCTTCAAACCATTTCATAGGGCGGTATTCCTCAGGAGAAACATTATAGCGGGTTTCCATATTGATCTTCTTTAAACTGTCATCAACACGGTATTTCATAAAGTTCAATAGATCTTCTCTTGAGAAAACATTTAATTCTCCAAGCTCAAAGATCCAGTCTAAGATTTCTCCTTCCAATTCTATAGATTGGTCTACCAATGTGTAGATGTCTTCAATATCTGAATCTGTCAATAGGTCGGGTTGCTCCTCACGGATTTTATTGATTAGATAAATTCCTGCATTAGCGTGGATCTGCTCATCAATAGAAGTCCATGCAATAATATTGGAAACATTCTTCATATATCCTTTGAATCTTGTGAAAGAAAGGATGATGGCAAATTGTGAGAAAAGCGATACATTTTCAATAAGGATACTGAATAATAAAAGAGAAGAAACGTATTCTTTTGGTGTTGTAGAATTGGCGTGTTTAAGAACATTTGATAAGAAATCAATTCTCTTTTTTACGGCAGGAATTTCTATTACATTTGAAAATTCTTCATTATATCCCAACACTTCCAATAAACGGGAATAAGCTTCAGAATGTCGGAATTCACATTCTGCAAAAGTAGCTCCCAGTCCATTCAATTCAGGTTTTGGCATGTGGTTGTATAGGTTTCCCCAGAATGTCTTTACAGACACCTCGATCTGTGCAATGGCTAAAAGCGCATTTTTCACAGCATGCTTTTCATGTGGTTCCAACTGCGAATGAAAATCTTGTACATCTGCAGTAAAGTCCACTTCTGAATGTACCCAGAATGATTTGTTGATAGCTTCTACAAATTGCAGAACTTCCGGGTATTCAAATGGCTTATAGCTTACTCTCTTATCAAAAATTCCCATATTAAATATCTTTATAATTAAATAATTCAGATCTCTGTGGATAATGTTCAGAATAAGTGTAACTTTTTGTTTTTGTGATGGTTGTGAATTTAAGTTATTCACACTGTAAGTTTTCTTTTCTGAGCAAAATCTAATGACAAAGTTCGAAAAAAAGAACTGATTTTGAAAGAGGTAAATACTAATAGGCTGACTTTTAGCTGTAAAAGTTTTCCACATTTACATGAAACTGGCACAGATAATAGGCTAGAAGGCAATATAGGGGATAAATACATGGAAAACTTAAGTTACAGTTAAACAAAATTTATTAACCTGCTTTAAATAAAGGATTAAAGGGTTAAACAAAAAAATATTTGAATAAATTTTCAATCTTGTAACAATTTGAAATTATCATCTACTTATTGGGTATAAAACATACATCACTTAATGTTAGTAATTCAGGATTTACATAAGTCATACGATACAGGGAAAAGTAAACTTCATGTTTTGAAGGGGATCAATCTGAATATTTCAGAAGGAGAGTTTGTTTCCATTATGGGAAGTTCGGGTTCCGGAAAGTCTACCCTTCTTAATATCATTGGGATTCTTGATGAAAAAGATTCAGGAACCTATGAATTGGATGGTGTTCCTATTGAGCATTTATCAGAAGTGAAAGCGGCAGAATACAGAAGTAAGTTTTTAGGGTTTATTTTTCAATCCTTTAATCTTATCAGCTATAAGACAGCTCTGGAAAATGTAGCACTTCCTCTATACTATCAGAACGTACCGAGAAAAGAAAGAAATCAGAAAGCCATGGAATATCTGGAGAAAGTAGGTCTTGCACAATGGGCCAATCACCTTCCCAATGAACTTTCAGGAGGACAGAAACAAAGGGTAGCCATTGCAAGGGCTCTTATCACAGATCCGAAAGTGGTATTGGCAGATGAACCTACCGGAGCATTGGATTCCAAAACGACCCATGATATTATGAAGCTTCTTCAGGATATTAACAATGAAGGAAAAACTATCATTGTGGTAACCCACGAACCGGATGTAGCCGCACAGACAAAAAGAAACGTAGTCCTGAAGGACGGTATCATTGAAAGTGATGAGTTTATTAAGCAGATTGTACTTTAGACAATTTGAAAATTTGGAAATGAGATAATTTGAAAATTGAATGACTTTATTCTTTTAATTTTTCAATCTTTTAATATTAATAAAAATGTTTGACCTAGATCGTTGGCAGGAAATATTCAGTTCTATCCGTAGTAATGTACTTCGGACGGTACTTTCGGGATTTACGGTAGCCTTGGGACTGTTTATTTTTATTGTTCTTTTTGGAATAGGAAAAGGGCTTCAGAATGCTTTCTCGGAAGGATTTGCAGGAGATGCCAAAAACCTGATTACCATTTATACAGGAAAAACTACCTTAGCTTATAAAGGATTACAATCCGATAGAAATGTTAGTATGAACAATGATGACTACGATTTTCTTGTCAATGCAGATAAAGAAAATGTAGGAGCATCCAGTCCAAGATATGCGACCAATTTAATGGTCAAATATGGCAAAGAAAGTGGACTTTATCAGGTACATGGTGCAGAGCCGGGAGAACAGGTTATTGAAAACAGAAAGCTAGTTGATGGACGTTACATTAATTCTTTCGACTTAGCCAGAAAACAGAATGTAGCGGTTATCGGAAGAATGGTTCAGAGAGACCTTATTAAAAATGGAGGTTCTATCGGGAAAGAGCTGGATATTAACGGAACAATGTTTAAAGTTGTTGGGGTATTTTCAGATGATGGCGGGGACAGAGATGAAAGACACATTACCGTACCCATTACCACTTTACAGCAGATGAAAAAAGGGTCTGATACCGTGAATACGGTTTATATAGCCTATAATGATAAACTGCTCAACCCTCAGGATGCAATCAAGTATGGAGACGAGCTGAGAGATAAACTGAAAGCAAGGAAAAATGTTTCTCCTGATGACGAAAATGGAGTTCGTGTATGGAATAATGCCAAGAATATGAATGATACATTCACCTTTATGGCGGTTCTTACTGCAATCGTAGGGTTTATTGGACTGGGAACATTATTAGCGGGAATTATCGGGATCAGTAATATCATGGTTTATATTGTAAAAGAAAGAACCAAGGAAATCGGAGTACGAAAAGCTATTGGAGCGAAACCGGCAGGAATTGTTGCCCTGATTGTTCAAGAAAGTGTCGTGATTACTGTAGTCTCCGGATTTGTGGGGATAGGAGTGGGTGTTTTAACATTAAGCCTGATTGGTGACAGCCTTGAAGAATTCTTCATTAAAAGTCCGAGTGTAGGTTGGGGATCCATCTTTATGGCATTTATAGCATTAGTTTTCTCCGGATTGATCGCAGGGTTTGTTCCGGCATACAGAGCTTCAAGAATTAAACCGATTGAAGCATTGAGAACAGAATAGTAATTGAAAATAAGATAATCTGTAAATGTAGTAATGACAGCTATTTGCTTATTTACTCTTTTACAACTATTAATAATTTATAATTCAGAAAGGTGAATATCATATTTAAAAAAGATACTTGGCAGGAGATCTATTATTCATTGAGAAATAATAAGCTCCGAACATTTCTTACCATGATTGGGGTAGGATGGGGCATGTTTTTATATGTGAGCCTTCTTGGGGCAGCAAAAGGGATGGAGAATGGTTTTGATAAGTTGTTTTCCGGGTTTGCTACCAATTCCATTTTCCTGTGGGCACAGAAAACATCTATTCCGTATGAAGGGTTTCCGAAGGGAAGAGATGTTCATTTGAACTTACCGGATATGGAAATGCTGAAAAGAAAAGTAATCGATATTGATTATATATCACCTCAGAATGCAAGAGGAAGTTTTACAGGAACACCTGGGGAATCTATGTCAAGAAACGGGAAAAGTGCTACTTATTCTTTGACGGGAGATTATTCTGTAGGAAACAAGATTTCAGAAAAGAAGCTGATTTTCGGACGTTATATCAACGATGCAGATGTTTCCGGTAACAAAAATGTGGTAGTGATCGGAGAAGAGATTTATAAAAACTTTTTTGATTCCAAGAAAAAAGAAGATCCTATAGGGCAGTCTATCAATATAAAAGGAATATTCTTCAATGTAATTGGTGTTTTCAGAGTAAAAAAAGGAGGTGGTTTTGAAAATGATCAAACAGCATTTATTCCACTATCCACTTATACTAAGATGTACAATGCGGGAGAGCAGATTGATATGTTTGCTATTGTCAGTAAACCTAATGCCAACGTTAATGGAGTAGAAGAAGAAGTAAAGCAGGTTTTGAAGGTGAAAAATAAAATTTCCCCTGAAGATACCAATGCTTTTGGAAGTTTCAACTTAGGAAAAGAGTTTAAAAAACTGACAGGTTTCCTTACAGGGATGCAGCTTTTAACCATTATTGTTGGAACATTAACGATCCTGGCAGGAGTTATTGCCATTTCAAACATTCTTTTGATTACTGTAAAAGAAAGGACAAAAGAAATAGGCATCAGAAGAGCATTGGGAGCCAAGCCTGCTGAGGTAAGAAATCAGATCCTGCTGGAAAGTGTTGTGATTACACTCTCTTCCGGGTTGCTGGGATTTATGTTTGGAATCTTTGTGCTGATGATCTTAAATATGGCCACGCAGGGGCAGGACTCGTTTCCTTTCTATAATCCAACGGTAAACTACGGAAATGTATTTGCTGCCATGGCTGTAATGGTTATATTAGGATTGATTATTGGGATGATCCCTGCGCAGAGAGCAGTGAAAATCAGGCCGATTGAAGCATTAAGAACAGAATAATAATTTGAAAATCAAATAATTTGAGTATTTAAAAATATAAAAGTATCATCTTGTAATTTTTAAATCATTCAATCTTTTAATAAAAAATAAACTATACATATGAAAAAGAAATTCACTTGGAAAAAAGCCATTTATATTGTATTGGGGCTTTTATTTGCAGTGGCATTGTTCTCAGGGATCGGTTATCTGGTAAAATCGAATTCCCAAGAAGGCGAGGCTTTCCTTACCCGTAAACCCAGTATTCAGAATATGGATGATAAGGTAATGGCCACCGGAAAAATTGTTCCAAAGGAAGAAATTGAAATTAAGCCCAATATTACAGGGATTATCGATAAAATTTTAGTAAAAGAAGGAGATAAAGTAGAAGTAGGCCAACTCATTGCTACTGTGAAAATTGTACCAAGTATTTCCGAAGTAAACGCTGCTCAGCAGGAAGTTCAGAATGCACAGATTCAGATCAGCAATGCGCAGATGAATGTAGGCAATATGCAGAAGCAGTTTGAAATGCAGGATAAACTGTATAAGCAGGGAGTAGCTTCTAAACAGGAGTTTCTTAATGCCCAGCAGCAGCTTTTCTCTCAGCAGCAAACTCTTAAAAATTCTCAGCAACAGCTGAATACAGCCCAGAAAAGATTACAGATTGCGAAAACCGGTGCTACTCCTGAACTTCAGGGTCAAGGTCTGGCTACCACGCAAATCCGTTCCAAAGCTTCAGGAACAGTTCTTGAGGTTCCTGTAAAATTAGGAAGCCAGGTAATTGAAGCGAATAACTTTAATGCCGGAACAACAATCTGTTCCGTAGCAGATCTGAATTCTCTGATCTTTAAAGGAGAGATTGATGAAGCTCAGGCTGGAAAATTAAAGCAGGGTATGGATATGAACATTGTAATTGGTGCTTTACAAAACAAAACTTTCCCTGGAAAACTGACCATGATTGCTCCAAAAGGAAAAGATAATGTAGGAACAATCAAGTTCCCAGTTGAAGGTAACGTAGAAAACCCTAACAATGAATATATCAGAGCAGGATTCTCTGCTAACGGAGAAATTGTATTAAGCTCTCAGAAAAATGCATTATTACTGGACGAATCTTTAGTTCAGTATGAAAAAAAGCAAGGGAAAGATGTTCCTTTTGTAGAAGTAAAGCAGAAAGACGGAAAGTTTAAAAAAGTATATTTAAAACTTGGAGCTAGTGACGGAATTAATGTTCAGGTTCTTCCGGGATCTAATATTACCAAAGATTCTGAAATAAAAGTTTGGAACCCGTCAGATAAAGACAAAGAAGAATTGAAAGAAAAATCAAAAGCAAAATAATAAACTACACTATACATTTTAAACTGTTAGATCCCGGAGATATATTCTTCGGGATTTTTTATAGAATAGTAAAGGTATCATATCTCCCAGCATATAGTTTCTAATATTTTTTCATCTTCAAAATGTAATAGATCAGAAGTTTAAAATGTCTTATTTTTAGTTTTAAAATATAGCCATGAAGAAAAGCAGCCTTATTCTTATTATTTTTATCATCGTCAAATTTATTCTTCAATATTCGCTGATAAGTCCTGAATACGACCTGCAACGAGATGAATATTTACATTTGGACCAGGGGAATCATCTTGCCTGGGGCTATATTTCCGTTCCTCCTGTAAGTTCATGGATATCATGGCTGATAAAGGCATTCGGTGATTCTGTATTTTGGATTAAATTTTTTCCGGCTTTATTCGGAGCATTGACAATGGTTGTTGTCTGGAAAGCTATTGAAGAATTAAAAGGTGGCCTTTTTGCTTGTCTTCTTGCATCATTGGGAATGTTGTTTTCCTCATTACTTCGTTTGAACATGTTGTATCAACCCAATTCATTAGATGTTCTTTTGTGGACTTCCTTTTTCTATATTCTGATAAAATATGTCAATACTGAAAAAATAAGTTGGCTCTATTGGGGTGGTTTCATTTTCGCGATTGGAATTTTGAATAAATACAATATCGTTTTTCTTGCATTAGGATTTATTCCAGCTCTTTTAATGACTAAGCAAAGAAAGATTTTTGCAAATCCTCATACATATGGTGCTTCACTTTTAGCCCTAGTGATTATTTTTCCCAATCTCATCTGGCAGTATAATAATAATTTTCCGGTAGTTCATCACATGAAAGAGCTTTCCGAATATCAGTTAGTAAATGTCAATAGGTTTGACTTTTTGAAATCTCAGTTTTTATTCTTTATCGGGGTAACTTTTGTTATTCTGTTTGGTTTTTATGCTTTGTTGTTTTATAAATCTTTCGAAAAAATTAGGTTTTTCTTTTGGGGATATATGATCACCATATCTGTATTTATGTTTTTTAGAGCAAAAGACTATTATGCTGTAGGTATTTACCCTATTTATATAGGTTTCGGGGCTGTTTACCTTGAGGAAATTTTAAAAAGCGGATGGAAGAGGTTTCTCAAACCTATTTGTATTTTACATCCTATCCTTTTGTTTTTGCCAATATACAATCTAGCATTTCCTAATAAACCTCCGGAATCTATAGTTCAGAATCCAGATTCTTATAAGAAATTTGGACTCTTGCGTTGGGAAGATGGTAAAGATCATTCTTTACCTCAGGATTTTGCAGACATGCTGGGCTGGAAAGAATTAGCTCAAAAAGTAGATAAAGAATATTCTAGACTGTCAAAATCCGGAAATACCTTAGTGCTTTGTGATAATTATGGGCAGGCAGGAGCTATTAATTTTTATTCAAAAAAAGGAGTGAAGGCCGTTTCATTCAACGCAGATTATATCAATTGGATGGATTTAAGTAAGAAGTATAAAAATCTGATTAGAGTTAAAGATACTCCAGAAAATGAACTCCAAAAAACCGGAGCTTTTTTCAATTATTCGATACTGGCGGATTCTGTCACTAATCCATATGCAAGAGAAAAAGGAACTGTTATTTTTAGTTTTGAAGATGCAAAAATTGACATACGCAGAAGACTTCAGAATGAAATAGATGAAGTGAAAAGTAGAAATTAACGAACATATAGCTGTAGTTGAGTCTAATAGGTTTAAGAGATTTGAAAAAAAAATGCTCAAGTCAGGTTAATTTTTAGAATAGTTTATTCTTGAGGTTTATGATTAATGAATGTTGTTGAGAATAGTATGTTTTATATATTATTTATTTCTGATTTGTTATATCCTTTAGTTTTGATTTAATATTGTGAATAGGTTTTATTATTTTTAATTTCCCCTAAAAACATAATATGAAAAATTTAATTTTAATATTGGGCCTTCTGATATTATTTTCATGCCAGGGAAATAAAGAGAAGACAGAAACCGATATTCCTTTAATTCCAATGTTTACCGAGTTGCAAAATAAAGCAAAAGCTATATTTGGTGCTTTACCTGGCTTCGTAGATAATCCAATCAGTCCTATAAGTGACGAAAAAGTACTATTGGGAAAAGCATTGTATTTTGATCCTATCCTTTCGAAGAATGGAACCCAAAGTTGTAATACATGCCATAATCTAAACACCTATGGAGTGGATAATAAAGCTTTTTCTCCTGGAGACGCTAAAGGATCTGTAGGAGTAAGGAATTCACCTTCTACTTTGAATGCAGCGCTTCATACAGCACAATTTTGGGACGGAAGAGCAAAGTCTCTTGAGGAACAAGCTGGCAAGCCTATCCTAAATCCTATAGAAATGGGAATTCCTGATGAAAATTTTGTAATTGAAAGACTTAAGAAAAACGAAAAGTACCAAAAAATGTTTGCTACTGCTTTTCCAAAGGATAAGAGTCCTATCAATTGGGATAATCTTACCAACGCAATTGGAGCATTTGAAAGAAAGTTAATAACTCCTTCCCGTTTTGATAAATACATTGAGGGAGATAATAATGCTTTAACAGATAAAGAAAAACTTGGACTTCAAAACTTTATTGATGTTGGATGTATTACTTGTCATACTGGTCCGGCTTTAGGAGGTAATTCTTTTCAGAAATTCGGAGTATATAAAGAATATTGGAAGGAAACTAAAAGTACTAAAATTGATGAAGGTAAGTCGGCTATTAGTAAAAATGAAGCCGAAAAATATATGTTTAAAGTTCCTTCTTTGAGAAATGTTACTAAAACCTCACCTTATTTTCATGATGGAAGCGTGACAGATTTGAAGGAAGTCATCAGAATAATGGGAAAAATACAATTAGATAAAGAATTAACATCAGAGCAAGTCGATAATATATATGCTTTTTTTGAATCATTAACAGGTGAAGTTAATCCTGAATTAGCAAAAGCACCCTAATCTTTTGAATAGATATTTTGTTAAAAAATGATTCCTGAATTCAGATGTTCAGGAATCATTTTTATTTATTAATTATTTAATGCAATAAAGTTGCGTTAAGTAATTTTTATTGTAATTTTGTATATCAATAAATTATATCTCAACAGAAAGTATGCAAAATAAAAAAATGGATGTTATTATCATAGGAGGAAGCTACTCCGGATTATCTGCAGCAATGGCATTGGGTAGATCTTTGAGAAACGTGTTGATTATAGATCACGGAAAGCCATGTAACAGACAGACTCCGCATTCCCATAATTTTATTACCCATGATGGAAAAACTCCAAAAGAAATCAGAGAACTAGCGAAAAAGGATGTAGAACAATATAAGACGGTACAGGTTTATGAAGGTGAAGCTAAGAAAATAGAAAAAAATGGAGATGTCTTTTGTGTTGAGTTGTTTTCCGGTGATGAGTTTTATGCTAAAAAGATTATTCTGGCTTCCGGAGTAAAAGATATGATGCCGGATATTCCAGGATTTTCAGAATGTTGGGGGATTTCAGTAATCCATTGTCCCTACTGTCATGGTTATGAAGTAAGAAATGAGATAACAGGCATTTTAGCAGACGGTGACTTAGCTTTTGAATTTTCAAAGTTGGTCTTTAATTTGACAAAAGAGCTCACCTTATTCACTAATGGGAAAACAAAGCTTACTCATGAGCAGGTTGAAAAGTTAAAACAGAATAAGATCAATCTTAATGAAGAAGAAATAGAGAAGATTGAACATGAAAATGGGTATATTCAAAAAATAATTTTCAAGGATGGTAGCGTTGCACCTTTAAAAGCCTTGTATGCAAAAATCCCTTTTGAGCAGAATGTTGATGTGTCAGAATTAGGCTGTGAGCTAACAGAATATGGGTTTATCAAAGCCGATTTTATGCAGAAAACGTCTGTTCCCGGAGTTTTCGCTTGTGGAGATAATGTAATGATGATGAGGTCTGTAGCCAATGCCGTTGCACAGGGTAATTTAACAGGAGCTGTTATGAATAAAGAGCTTTCTGAAGAAGAATTCTAAATAGATAAAAATCACTTATTTCTCTTTGTAAAATATGATAAAAAATTTGGTAATAAAATTTATTATTGTAATATTGCGATATGGTTTGAATTATGGGAGCTACAAAAACAGATTTTTTTACAGAAGAACAAAATAGAATAGCCCTGATAGCAAAAGCACTGGGACATCCTGCAAGAATTGCTATTATAGAGTATTTGCTTAAAGTAAACGAATGCATCTGCGGAGATATTGTTAATGAACTGCCTCTTGCTCAGCCTACTGTTTCCCAGCACCTGAAAGAATTAAAAAATGCTGGTCTTATCAAAGGGAATATTGAAGGCAATTCAATATGTTATTGTATTGACGAAAAAGTTTTTGAAGATCTGAATGACTATTTCTCAAATATTATTTCAACCGTAAAAAAAAGAAAATGTTGTTAGACATTTTTTTATATAAGTATATCGCAATATTGCATTATAACAATTTAAAATATTTAATTATGAAACTGTCTAAAATCAAAAGCATCTTGCCAAATCTGGAAAATGTAGCATTTCAATTAGAAAACGGAACATGGGTTCCCGAACATTTTCACGTAACAGAAGTAGGAGTGGTTACCAAGAATTTCATCGATTGTGGCGGAGTCGTCAGAAAAGAAGAAAAAGTAAATTTTCAGCTTTGGAATGCCGATGATTATGAGCATCGCCTGAAGTCCGGAAAACTTTTACACATCATTCACCTTTCCGAAGAAAAGTTAGGCATTGGCGATTTTGAAATTGAAGTGGAGTATCAGGATAATACCATAGGAAAATATAATCTGGAATTCAATGGAGAAAATTTTGTGTTGAAAAATAAATTAACAGCCTGTTTAGCTACAGATGCATGCGGAATTCCGCCTCAGAAACAAAAATTAAGCTTAAGTGAATTAACAATGAATCAAAATTCAGGTTGTACACCAGGTTCAGGTTGTTGTTAATATTGGAAGTAATGAAAACTAAAATATTAGTTCTTTGCACCGGAAATAGCTGTAGAAGCCAGATAGCAGAAGGATATCTGAAATACTTTGCTAAAAATAAAGCAGAAATCTATAGTGCAGGTATTGAAACACATGGATTAAATCCAGGAGCCGTTAAAACCATGTCAGAGGATGGTATTGATATTTCCGGACACACTTCAAACGCGATTGATGAGTATCAGGATATCAACTTTGATTATGTAATCACGGTCTGTGATCATGCTAAAGAAAATTGTCCTTACTTTCCTTCAAAAGCACAGCCATTTCATCATAATTTTCAGGACCCAGCTAAAGCATCAGGAACACCAGAAGAAATCAGTCAGGAATTCAGAAGAGTACGTGATCAGATAAAAAATTACTGTAGACAGTTTATTGAAGAAAATTTATAAATAGGCAATCCTTTACCGCTTTTATGAACAATCAGGTCTAAAATCATATTTTTTGATGCCAAAATCTCAACGAAAAATCCGTACATTTGGGGTGAAAAATTTCAAAAACTAAAAGTAAAATGGATATTATTTTTGACCTGATTGAAAAGGAAAGACAAAGACAAGCCCATGGATTAGAGCTTATCGCATCGGAAAATTTTGTTTCTGAAAATGTGATGAAAGCAATGGGAAGTGTACTTACAAATAAATATGCTGAAGGGTATCCCGGAAAAAGATATTACGGAGGATGTGAAGTTGTGGATGAGGTTGAAACTTTAGCCATCAATAGAGCAAAAGAACTTTTTGGAGTAGATTATGTAAACGTTCAGCCGCATTCCGGATCTCAGGCAAATGCAGCCATATATCTTGCCGTTTTGAAACCAGGAGATAAAATCATGGGAATGGATCTTTCAATGGGAGGACACCTTACCCACGGTTCTGCAGTAAACTTCTCAGGAATTCAGTATGAAGTAGTTTCTTACGGAGTAGAAAGAGAAACGGGGCTTATCGACTACAACCAAATGAGAGAAGTTGCTCTAAGAGAAAGACCAAAAATGTTGATCGCTGGATTCTCTGCTTATTCAAGAGATCTTGATTATGCTAAATACAGAGAGATTGCAGATGAAATCGGAGCAACGCTTTGGGCTGATATTGCTCACCCTGCAGGATTGGTTGCAAAAGGATTATTAAATTCACCATTTGAACACTGTCACGTAGTAACCACGACTACTCATAAGACTTTAAGAGGTCCAAGAGGAGGAATGATCATGATGGGTAAAGACTTTGAAAATACCTATGGTCATAAAACTCCAAAAGGAGAAACAAAAATGATGAGCCAGGTATTGGATGGAGCTGTATTCCCTGGAATTCAGGGAGGTCCGCTAGAGCATGTAATTGCCGGTAAGGCTGTAGCTTTCGGAGAAGCTTTGGATGGCCAGTTTGAAACTTATGCAAAACAGGTTAGAGCTAATGCTCAGGCATTATCAAAAGCAATGATCGACAAAGGATTTGATATCGTGAGCGGAGGTACAGATAACCACTTAATGTTGGTAGACCTTAGAAATAAAGGCGTAAACGGTAAGGAAACAGAAAAAGCATTAGTACTTGCTGATATTACATGTAACAAAAACATGGTTCCTTTTGATGATAAGTCTCCATTTACAACATCTGGTATCAGATTAGGAACAGCTGCTATTACAACAAGAGGGCTTAAAGAAAATGATATGGAAACTATTGCAGGATTAATCTCTGAAGTAGTAGATAATATCAAAAATGAAGAAGTTCTTGCATCGGTAAGAAAGAAAGTAAATGAATTAATGGAAGGAAAAGCATTGTTCAACTACTAATATAAAATATAATATAGTATAAAGAATGGGCGGAAGCTCATTCTTTTTTTATTCATATGGAAAAGAAATCTTTTACTTTTGTTGAAATCAAGCAGAAACTGGTCAGCTATTGTGTGTATCAGGATCGTTGTCATGCTGAAGTGGAACAGAAAATGAGGGAATTTCTGCTGATTGAAGAGGCTAAAGAAGAAATTATTCTCTATCTGATGAAAGAAAATTATCTCAATGAGGAAAGGTTTACCAGAAGCTATATCCGAGGTAAATTTTATATCAAACATTGGGGAAGAAATAAGATCAGAATGAATCTGAAGCAAAAGCAAATCTCTGAAAAACTGATCAATATGTGTTTTGATGAAATCTATGAAGATGACTATACCAAAACGATCACAAGAATCTACGATGATTACTCTTCTAAACAAAAAGGACTGCAGGAATATCAGAAAAAAGCGAAGACCATAAAATATTTGATGAGCAGAGGTTTTGAATATGAGAAAATAAATGATATTTTTGACTGAAAAATTTGACCAAAACACCAAAACGCAAAAAGCTTGGAAGAAAAGAAGATTTGGCTGTCACCTCCCCACTTAGGAGGAAATGAATTGAAATATATACAAGATGCCTTTGATACCAATTGGGTATCTCAATATGGTTCAAATATAGATAGTTTTGAGAGAACACTTGAAAACTATCTTGGAAATAATTCATTTGTAACGGCTTTGTCTTCAGGAACAGCTGCAATACATTTAGCCTTGCGATTATTGAATGTTCAGGAAGGTGATTTTGTTTTGTGCCAGTCATTTACATTTGTTGCTTCTGCTAATCCCATTCTTTATCAAAAAGCCATTCCTGTTTTTGTAGATAGTGAATCCACTACCTGGAATATTTGTCCAAACGCATTGGAGGATGCCATTAAATATTGCTTGAAGCAAGGAAAAAAGCCCAAAGCAATTATTACTGTTTCTCTATATGGGATGCCATTTATGGTAGATGAAATTTTAGAAATATCACAAAAATATGAGATTCCGATTATTGAGGATAGTGCCGAAGCATTAGGAAGTAAATACAAAAATAAACCTTGCGGAAATTTCGGAGACTTATCAATTATTAGTTTTAACGGAAATAAGATTATTACAACCTCTGGTGGCGGAATTCTTATATCAAGAGATCAGGAATCTAAAAACCAAATACTTTACTTTGCTACGCAGGCAAAAGAAAACCAAGATTATTATAGTCATTCAGAAGTTGGATACAATTATAGAATGAGTAATATTTCTGCAGGAATAGGAAGGGGGCAGCTGGAAGTTTTAGAAGACAGGATAATAAAAAGAAGAGAGAACCATCGATTCTATCGTGATATTTTTGAAAAATATGAAGAAATTAATCTCTTCGAAGAACCTAATGAAGATTTCTTTTCAAATTATTGGCTGAATACGATCACTTTTGAAAAAAAGGATTCGAAAATTACAAAAGAAAAGTTGAAACAAGTATTTTCTGAAAGTAATATAGAGACCAGATACTTGTGGAAGCCGATGCATCTTCAGGTATTATTTGAAAAGTATAAATTTTTTGGCAGTAATGTTTGTGGTATACTTTTTGACAAGGGTTTATGTCTACCATCCGGGACTAATCTGACTGATGGGGATAAAGATAAAATAAAGAATATCCTGATTAATCTCAAGGATTAGATTTATTTTTTTCAGATTTAGGGAATTGATGAGATTTTATTTTAATTTTGCATGATCCCTAGAAATTGATATTAATTTAATAAAGGGGTTTTGTACCGAATAATAATATGAACACAAATAAAGACAATGTATAATTCTTTCAGAAAAAAAATATTTGGAGGAGATAATGTTGTCAATCTCTCAGATGTAAGATATCTTCCCAGATGGATAATACTCATAATAGATATTATTATTCTGGTTATATCCTTATTTCTTTCAACGTATATTATAGAAAAAATCACTCAAAAAGAGTTTATTTACCATGAAGATAAAAGTGTAGTTTTTGCTTTTATTATACTGGTGAATACAATCTTTATGTATCTTTTTAAGACTTATGCAGGGATTATTAGGCATTCTACTTTTATAGATTTATTTAAGCTCCTTATTTCATGCTTTTGTACCATGTTTGTTGTAGCTACAATCAATATGACGTATTTCTGGGTGACGGGAGGTAAATTTATTCTAACTCCCTATCTGGTTTTATATTTTGTAATCTCTTTTATGGGATTATTTCTCTTTAGGCTTTATGTCAAAGAGTTTTTTCACATTGTAAGAGAATATAGAAGAAGTGCTTTGAAAAAAAGGATTTTAGTACTGGGTATTGATGAACAGTCTATTGCTATTGCCCGAGCTATTTTGGATAATCCAAATCTACCTTACCAAGTTGTGGGTTTTTTGACTCAGAGGACAGATTCAAAGAGAGCTTCACTTCTTGGAAAACCAATCTATGCAAAAGAAAAGATTGAAACCAGTACAAAAGATGATCTCGTTATAGATGGGATTATTATTGTCAAAGAAATGATGGCAAAGGATGAAATGAATTCCTGGGTCAATTTATTTCTGGAAAAAGATCTGAATGTATTTAAGGCTCCTTCTGTTCAAAAATTAAGAGATAGTGATTTAGGAGGATCAATAAGAAACCTTCAGATTGAAGATTTACTTAACAGAAAACCTATAAAAATAGAAAACGAAGAAGTTAAGAGCAGACATTATGGCAAAACTGTTTTAGTTACAGGTGGAGCTGGGTCTATTGGGAGTGAAATTGTCCGACAGGTAGCCCAATTTACTCCCTCATTAATTGTTGTACTTGATCAGGCCGAAACACCATTGTATGATATTGAACTTGAAATGAAGGAGAAATTTCCTCATATCAGATTTAAATTTGTTCTGGCTGATGTTTCTAATATGAATAGGGTGGAAACATTATTTCAAACCTATAATTTTTCGATGGTATACCATGCAGCGGCATATAAGCATGTACCTTTGGTTGAAGAAAATCCACATGAAGCAATTTCTGTGAATATTCTGGGTTCAAAGAATATTGCAATGCTATCCAGTAAATACCATGTAAATAGATTTGTTATGGTGTCTACTGATAAGGCTGTAAATCCGACAAATGTAATGGGGGCTTCGAAAAGAGCAGCAGAATTGTTTGTACAGTCATTACAAAATGTAGAAGGTAACAGAACAAAATTTATTACTACAAGGTTTGGTAATGTTTTAGGATCTAATGGATCTGTAATTCCTCATTTCAAAAAACAAATTGAAGCCGGTGGTCCTGTAACAATTACACATCCGGATATTGTAAGATATTTTATGACTATTCCAGAAGCTTGTGAACTTGTGTTACAGGCTGGAACTATGGGACATGGAGGAGAGATATTTGTTTTTGATATGGGAGAACCTGTCAAAATATTAGATCTTGCAAGAAGGATGATTAAATTATCGGGTTTTGAACCGGAAATAGATATTAAAATTATTTATACTGGATTAAGACCAGGAGAAAAACTTTATGAAGAGCTTTTAAGTGATAATGCTAAGACTCTCCCTACTCATAATGATAAGATTATGATATCTAAGGATCCAATAATGGAATTTAATGAAATTGATGGGTTGATTAATCTAATTGGGGAAGCTTCTGTTGTCAGAGATAAAGTTGATGTTGTTAAAATTCTGAAAAATATTGTGCCTGAATTTAGGAGTAATAATTCTATCTACGAGGCGTTAGATAAATAGAAAAATATAAATGTATATTTGTACAATTTTAAAATAAGATGAAAGGTAAAATATTGACCATATTATCAGTATTTATATTGGTTTCCTGTAAGGTTAAAGATAAAGCAAATAATGAATTGAATTACATGCAGAATATAGAGAACGTTGCTATTGAAGCTTCTGCAAAAAATTCGAATTCAACAATACAGTCTGGTGATCAACTTGTTATTCTGATCACAGCAAAAGATATGGATGTTGTTAAACCATTTAATCAAAATTATTCGTCATCTGAATTAATTCAATCTAATAGTTTTGCAGGAGGAAATACGCCTAATCAAGGAGGTGTGACGATTGCTGGCCCAACATATCAGGTAGACACGAATGGAAATATAGACTTTCCTATTCTGGGTAAATTAAACACATCTGGGAAGTCTTTGATTGATTTTAAGAATGAAGTAAGAGATAGAATGACAAAATATGTTATTGACCCAACAGTAAATGTCAGACTTGCAAATTTCAAAGTTACAGTATTAGGAGAAGTAAACAGACAAGGGGATTATACAATCTCTAATGGACAAGGAACAGTTTTAACAGCTTTAGGTTTGGCAGGAGACTTAACAATGTATGGAAAAAGAGATGATTTGTTGGTAATACGCAATGAAGATGGAAAAGTTATTCATGGGAAAATAAATCTTCATGATGCTAACCTCATTAATTCTCCTTTCTATTACTTAAAGCAAGGTGATGCAATAATAGTTTCTTCTAATGGTACAAAAGAATTGACATCCAGACAAAATCCAAATACTGCACTTTATTTAACAGCTGCTTCTATTGCAGTTACAGCCATAGCGGTAGTAGTAGGTTTATTTAAGAAATAATAAATTAATGAGTAATCAGCAATCTATACACTTTTCTGAAGTGGAAACTAGCCAAACTAATATTGATATTAATGAAATCGTAAAACCATACATAAGAAAATGGCCATGGTTTATCTCTTCAGCTCTTTTATTCTTATTTCTAAGCTATTTCTTAATGAAATTGATAACACCAGTTTATGAGATTAGGAGTAGTATTCTTATTAAAGATTCTAAAAATGCAGCCTCTAATAGTGAATTCGGTGTTCTTGAAGACCTATCCGGATTTGGAGGAATGAAGACCAATAGTATTGATAATGAAATAGAGATTCTGAAATCTAAAAAACTAATGAGGGATGTTGTTACATCATTAGATTTGCAGACAAGTGTCTATGTTGAAAATAGATTTAATAGTTTGGAACTTTATAAAAGTTCATCTCCAATATTAGTAAAAGTAATTAATGAAAAACCATTGAGCGTTTTTCCAAGTAAACCTTTACACCTTACTATTAATGGTAATAGCCTGACATTATCATCAAAAGAACTTAGTAAAAAAATTGTTTCCGGCTTTGGTCAAACCATAAGCTTACCATACGCTAATATTATTATTGTTAAAAATCCTAATTTTAATCCGTTGACAATTAACGGGATAAGTGTTAATGAACTTGATTTGGTTATTTCATCACTGGAGTCTAAAGTAACAAGTCTTCAAGGTATTTCAAGTGTGGGAGTGGATAGTAAAAAATCAACAGTAGTGGGATTAGGATTACTTTACCCACAGGTTGAAAAAGCTAAAGATATAATAAATTCGCTTGTTATTGCTTACAATAATGATGCGATCACTGATAAGAATCTCGAGTCTAAAAAAACATTAGATTTTATAGAAGATCGAATTAAAAAGCTTTCTGTTGAACTGGGGGAAGTCGAAGATCAAAAAGAAAACTTTAAAACAAAGAATAATCTTACTGATCTAGAAACCGAGGCCAGAATAGGCCTGGAAAGTTCAGCCTCAGCTAGAACGAAACAGCTAGAATTTGATTCTCAATTAGAACTAACAAATACATTAATAGGGTTTGTTAATAAACAAGGACTTTATCAGGTCTTACCATCTAATGTAGGTTTAAGTAATGCTGATGCAACATCTGGGATTTCTCTTTATAATCAGTTAATATTACAGAGAGCCAGGTTGTTAGAGTCAGCTACACCTGAAAACCCTGCAGTAATAGATGTGACCAAACAAATAAATTCAATGCGCACGTCTATTGTACAAAGTTTACAAAAGAATAGGGATGGATTGGAATTAGCAAGAAATGAATATCTGGGAGAACAAAATAAAGTTGCAGGTAAGATCTCGAAACTGCCGTCTATTGAAAAGATTTTCAGAAGTATTGAGAGACAGCAGCAGATCAAAGAAAACTTGTATTTGTTACTCCTTAAGAAAAGAGAAGAAACGGCAATAGCACAATCTATTACAGCACCAAAGGCAAGGGTAATAGATGTAGCTTACGCATCAAGTGGTCCTGTATCTCCTAAAAGGATGGTCATTTATGTTGGAGCATTATTTATTGGATTATTAATTCCGTTCTTATTAATATACCTGATCGAGCTATTTAACAATAAGATTATTACTAAACATGATTTAGATAAACTAGTACACGCTCCTGTAATTGCAGAATTACCTAGTCTTGAAAAAGGAGATTCAGATGTTGTACAGGTAAATGATATAACACCTATGGCAGAGGCATTCAGAATTCTTATTACCAATATGAATTTTATGCTTCCTAAAGATAAAAAAGGTAAAGTTGTGTTTGTAACTTCTACTGTAAAAGGAGAAGGAAAGACATTTACTTCGGTTAATTTAGCTTTAACATTAGCAAATCCTAAGAAAAAAGCAATTATCATTGGATCAGACATCAGAAATCCTCAATTACAAAGATATAACCCTTCTAGAAGGGGACTGGCAGGCCTTACAGAATATCTGTACTCAGATCAAATCCAATTGAAAGATATTGTACATGTATCATCTTTTAACCCTGATTTGGATGTAATTTATTCAGGTATGATCCCTCCTAACCCTACGGAATTACTATCGAATGGTAGATACGAAAACTTATTAGAGGAATTAAAAAGTAAGTATGATTATATTATTCTAGATACGGCACCGTTACTGTTAGTAACAGATACATTCTTAATTGCTGAGTTGGCTGATGTGACTATCTACGTTTCTAGATCAAGATATACAGAGAAAGCATTGACAGAGTTTGCTAATACTAATATTGATCTTGGTAAAATTAAGAATGTTGGTTTTGTCTTAAATGATGTTAGTAGAGAAAGTTTAGGATATAGTAATAAATATGGATACGGATATAATAATGTAGAACATACGACTTGGTTTAGCAAGATTACAAAAATATTCAAACGATGAAAACTTATAAAATAGCCGTCATAGGACAAGGTTATGTGGGACTACCTCTAGCATTAGAATTTTCGATGCACTATAGTGTCTTTGGATTTGATATTAATGTACAGAGAGTAGAACAGCTTAATAATGGAGAGGATATAACACTTGAAGCCGAGATAACCAAGCTTACTGATGGATTAGAAAGGTACAAAAATTCAAACGGAGAAATTGGTTATAAAGGAACAAGCGAATTATCAGATATTAAAGAAGCTAACATCTATATCGTAACGGTTCCTACTCCAATTGATAAGTTTAATGCACCTGATTTAGCTCCTTTAATTTCAGCTTCTAAAATGCTGGGTGAAATAATAAAAAAAGGAGATATAATAATCTATGAATCTACTGTTTTTCCAGGATGTACAGAAGAAGAATGTGTACCTGTACTTGAAAAGTTTTCAGGACTAGTTTATAATGAAGACTTTTATGTAGGTTATTCTCCAGAGAGAATTAATCCCGGAGATAAAGTACATACCCTTACGAGTGTTATGAAGGTAACTTCAGGATCTACAGAAGATATTGCAATAGAAGTAGATAATCTTTATAAACAAATTATCACTGCGGGTACTCATAAAGCATCTAGTATTAAAGTAGCTGAAGCATCAAAGGCCATTGAAAATGCACAAAGAGATGTTAATATCTCTTTTGTAAATGAATTAGCTTTAATTTTTGATAGAATTGGAATTGATACCAATGATGTTTTAGAAGCAGCCGGTACTAAATATAATTTTTTAAAATATAAACCAGGATTAGTAGGAGGTCACTGTATTTCTGTTGATCCTTACTATTTAGCCCATAAAGCAGAACAACTGGGATATCATCCGGATGTTATACTTTCCGGAAGACGGGTAAATGATTCTATTGCCAAATTTATAGCTTCTAAAGTTGTTAAATTACTTATTACTAAAGGTGGTATCATTAAAGGGTCAAAAGCACTTATACTTGGAGTTACATTCAAGGAAAACTGTCCAGATGTAAGGAATACAAAAGTTGTAGATATATACAGAGAGCTTGAAGACTATGGTATTAATGTAGATATTTATGATCCTTGGGCCAGCAAAGAAGAGGTTAAACATGAATATGGTATTGATATGTTAGATGTACTTGATGAAAACATCAAGTATGATTCCTTAATTATTGCTGTTTCTCATAACGAATTCCTTGCAATGGATTTAAATAAATTAAAGAAAGACAATGCCATAATATTTGATACCAAGGCTTGTCTGGATAGAAAACTAGTTGACGCAAGATTGTAATTTCATTATTTTAAATAATGGATTTAATCTTTAATTATTCGAATGTTTACGCAATTAAAAAATACAGCACTAGGATATATCACCACTTTTTTTAAAAGTGGTGATAATAGGTCTATTAAAGCAAAGAAAAATATATTTTTTCTATTTATTACCAGAATTTTATCTCTACCTATCTCTTTTCTGATTCTACCGCTTACTATTAAATACGTAGATGCTGAATCATATGGAGTATGGTTAACTCTAAGTTCTATCGTTGGCTGGATGAGTTTTTTTGATATAGGTTTAAATAATGGACTGAGAAATAAACTAGCAGAAAGTTTAGCTACTGGTGATATTGCTAGAGCAAAACAATATGTAAGTACAACCTATGCTATTTTAACATTAATTTCTATAGGTCTGTTTTCTGTATTTTTTTTTGCAAACCTATTTATCAACTGGTCAGACTTACTTAAGGTCTCGGCTGGGCTATCTGGAGAACTAACTAAAGTGGCTATAATATCAGTAGGATATTTCTGTGCAAGATTTGTACTGTCTACTATTCATATTATTTTATTAGCATATCAGTCCCCTGCTAAAGCTTCTTTACAAACATTAGTAGAGCAGGCTGTTTCTTTAATTGTTATCTTTCTTCTTACAAAATATACTACAGGGTCACTTACAAATCTTGCTTATGGTCTTTGTATTGCTCCGGTATTAATTTTATTATTCTTTAACTTATCTAGTTTTTATACAAAACTTAAAGAGATAAGACCTTCTTTATCCTCTGTGAAATTTTCTTTGACAAGAGATTTAATGGGTGTGGGATTTAAGTTCTTTATTATTCAAATAGCAGGTATCATACAATATCAGACTGCTAATTTTATAATCATAAGAAATTATGGAGCAGACGATGTTACAGTTTACAATATTGTTTTTAAATATTTTAGTATTTTAACAATGTTAATGGCAATTTTCATGACTCCACTTTGGTCAGCGGTAACAGATGCTTATGCTAAAAAAGACTATCAATGGATAAAAGATGCAGAAAAGAAGTATCGTAATATTGCATTAGGGCTTGCCGTCTTGGGATTAATAATGCTGATGGGAGCAAGTTTAGTTTATGATCTTTGGTTAGGAAAAGATCATATAACAATTCCATTTTCAATATCATTATGTATGTTCTTGTTTACAGCTCTATCATTTTTTGGAAGTGTTTATTGTATTATATTGAATGGTATCAGTGCATTGGATGTACAATTTAAAGCATCATTAGTATCTCCTTTCTTATTCGTTGGGCTTACAATGTTGTTCATAAAGGTATTTAATTGGGGAGTGGAGTCAGTCATTATTGCTGCAACAATTTCTAATTTTAATGCAATAATTTTAGCTCCAATACAGTATGTGAAAATTTTTAAAAGTAAAAGCTAAAGTAGATGATAGTTATAAAGAAGATTTCACTAATAAAACAGCAGTTCTTTTTCTTAACATTATTGTCTGTACTTAATGTTTTAGCTCTTTTGTACGATAATGCTAAGATAATGCTTTACTATGGTTCATTATTATCATCAATCTTATTAATAGGAGTTAGTGCTTTTGAAATGTTTCGATATAGAAATAATAATTCCGCACTTAGAAAGAATATTTTATATATTTTTTTAGCAATCTGGACTTTATATATGAGCTTAAAAGGATTTGAGTTTAGCTATGATTATATAAGAAGCATAACCTTGTCTCCTTATGTATTATTCCCATACCTTTTAATGTTTTTTACTCGTTTTTTTCGAATTGAAGATTTTCAGGATGTATTAAAATGTATTCATGTTGTAAATATATTCTATTTGGCAACAATGATATTAACGCTTATTGTAGATAGCCATATGCTAGTTATGACGGGGTATATTGAAGATAGTATAAAATATTTATGCTTTCCTAACTTCTTTTTGTTTCTGAGTTTTAGTAAATTAACAAAAAAGCAAAAAATTGTTTCTGTTATAGTTTTTGTTGTTGGCTTCTTAATTGCAGTGATGGCAGCAAGAAGAAGTTTAGTTTGGATATTTAGCTGGACATTCATGCTGTTTATATTTATAAACTATCTTAATAAAAGTGCTAGTAAACTTAAGAAGCTTATGCTTATAATAATGACCTTAGTAATGGGGTTTGGTGCTATTATTGTTTATAATCTTTTCTTTGAAACGCTATTTGGTGAATTAGCAGAAAGACTAGATGCTGATAGTAGGGGAGCTGTTTTGAGAGATTTTAATAAAGATATGGACACTATGAGCTGGATTATAGGAAGGGGAATTAGTGGTGAATATAATTTATATGAAACAGATTATATTTTTGGAATTGATGATGAATTGTCAGATACCAGAAATATTGTTGAAGCAGGTTATCTTAATTTAATCCTTAAAGGAGGTTACGTATATATTATCCCTTTTGGACTCATTATTTTAATCGCTTTAAGAAATGGGATTTTTAAATCTAAAAATTATTATTTGAAGGTCTGCAGTGGTTTTTTAATCTTGTATGTGGTTGAAACAATACCTGCCGGGGTATTGATGTTTAATATAAGATTTTTTTTGGTATGGTATTGTATTGCTATGTGCTGGAATAAAAAAATTGTAAACGCTACAGATCAGGAAATTGAAAGACACTTAGTATAGATGAATGATAAAATTAAAGTTCTTTGGATTACAAATATTCTGTTGCCAGATATTTGTGAAAAAATAAGTTTGCCCAAACCTTTTGTTGGTGGTTGGATGTTTGCCCTTTCGAAGTACCTTGCATCTCAGCAGGATGTTGCATTAGCTGTGGCATCAGTATATGAAGGAACAGAACTTCAGGAAATAATAGTGAATAATATTACTTATTTTCTAATACCAACAAAGGATATACTGGAAGATAGTCAAACATCAAAAAAAGTATGGAAAACAATTAATGATTCTTTTAGTCCGGATATTGTTCATATACATGGAACAGAATTTCCTTACGGACTATCTTATATAAAAGCTTATGGCGCTGAAAAATGTGTAGTTTCTATACAAGGCCTTACCGATGTTTACACAAGGTATTTTCTAGGGAGTTTAAGTAAGGATGAAATAAGCAGCAATACTTCATTATATGATAAAATAAGAAAAAATACGCTTTACCATCAGCAGAAACAAATGCAGATGAGAGGTCAGACTGAAATACAATATATCAAAACAGTTAAGAATATTATTGGAAGAACAGACTGGGACAAAGACCATACTTGGGCAATAAACCCCAATGCTAAATATCATTTTTGTAATGAAACTCTTAGAGAAGGTTTTTATAAACAATCTTGGAATTATGAAGACTGTGATAAATATTCTATATTCTTAAGTCAGGGAATGGTACCTTTGAAAGGAATTCATCAGGTAATAAAGGCTCTGCCTTTAATTCTGAAAACCTATCCAGACACAAAAATATATATTGGAGGTAAAAATATTATCCAAAGCAATTCTTTTAGAGAAAAATTAACAATGGGACCTTATGCCCGCTATATTTCAAACCTTATAAAGAAATATAATCTTGAGGCTAAAGTGATATTCCTTGGAGGATTGAACGAGGAACAAATGATACAAAGATATCTAAAATCAAATGTTTTTGTATGCCCCTCGTCAATTGAAAATAGCCCAAATTCTGTAGGTGAAGCTCAAATTTTGGGTGTTCCGGTTGTTTCTTCATATTGTGGAGGTGTTCCTAATATGATAGAAGATCAAAAGACTGGGTATTTATATCGGTATGAAGAAGTAGAATCACTTGCACGTATCATTTGTGATTTGTTTTATAACACCTCTAATATAGAAATCTCTGAAAATGAGAAAGAGGTAGGGCATAAAAGACATAGTATACATAATAACGGAGAAACTCTTAAAGATATTTATTATTCTATAAAAAATAACTAATATCCTAAATATTAAATTTATGTCTGAAACCACATATCCTAATGTTTTGATTATAAGTGACTGTGATTTTCATCATGGTACAGATGCTACTGCTATCACAGTTAGAAATATATTTAGTGGTTGGCCTGTTGATAATTTGTCATTTATACAATTAAAATCTTACCATGCAGGTGAAATTATTGAAAATAATAAATTTGTTTTAGACAGTAGAAACTTACAGTTCGGACAATTTTTAACAAAAGTAAGAAGACAATCGGGAAATCTTACAGATGCTCCACCTGTATTGATTACCGAAACAAATGTAAATAAAATAACAAAATTCAAGCAGAATCTTAGATTAAGTATATCCTCATCAGCTGATATGCTCAACTATCAGCTGAATAATCAGCTTAGTGAATTTATTAAAAAGCATAATCCGGATATCATTTATTTACTTCCCTATGGAAGAAGAATTATAAATTTAGCTTTGAATATTCAACGTCAGTTTGGAATTCCTGTTTTACCTCATTTTATGGATGATTGGCCTTCAACCATTTATAATAATTCATTTCTCAGTTCAGTACAAAGAAAACTTACATTGAAAACCTTGAAAACATTGTTTGATCATTGTGAAAAAGCTTTGGTTATATCAGATGCTATGAAAAATGAATTTGAGAGGAGATATAAAAAATGTGAATTTTTTTCTTTAATGAATGACGTTGAGGAATATATAGGTTCTGATATAGATGAAGATAGATATGAGGAGAAAATATCACTATGCTATGCTGGTGGTTTACATCTCAATCGTTGGGCTTCATTATTGGAGTTATGTAAAATTGTTAGTAATAATAAAAATATTAAAGAAATAGCAGTATATACAAATCCGAATGACTGGAAGAGTACGGAGCATTACTTTAAGGAATATCCATTTGTTGCCTATAAAGGATTTATTAAACAAAAAGATGTATTGAAAAGTCTTAGTCATTATGATGCTCTCATTTTTATAGAGTCATTCGATGATAATATTAAAGAATATACTCGTTTTTCAATATCTACAAAGATTCCAGAATATCTGTCATTAGGAAAATCAATTATAGCAGTAGGCCCGTCAGATATAGCATCCATCATCTATCTTAAAGAAAATAATATTGCCATTGTCTGTGATGATACAAACAGATCAGAATGGAATAATATACTGGAAAATAGCTTTAAGAATAAAGAACTTTTGAAAAAAAATATAGAGAATGGTAAGATCATATTTTTTAAGAATCATTATAGAAAAAACCAACGTCAAAAACTCTTAGAAGTTTTATATTCTTTAAAAAAATAGATAAAATGAAAGTCCTGATTATTAGCCATAACCCTTTTTCAAAAATTTCTAACAATGGAAAGACATTGGAATCTATTTTTAGAAATTTTAAAAGAGAAGAATTAGCTCAGCTCTATTTTGTTGAGGATAAGGATATTGATAATGATTATGCCGCCTCATACTTTAAAATTACTGATAAAGATCTTCTTGTAAAAAGTAAAGAAGAGAAAATAAAATCCACAGATTCAAAGACTCAGATACCTAACACAGAAGCAGGCCTACGTAAATATAAGCATAATCTGGCTATTTTCAGAGATTATCTTTGGAAGTTTAAAAATGTAAAAAATAATGAGAAACTACATCAGTGGATTCAACAACAACATCCAGATTTTGTTTTTTTTGTGGGGGCAAATCAGGTGTTTTCTCACGATATAATGCTTGAAATAGTAGAAAAATATCGTTTGAAATCAGCAGTTTATTTTACGGATGATTATATTTTTTCTACACAAAAGAAAAATTTTTTACAAAAATTACAATATAAAAAACTCTACAGAGCATATGAGAAGACAATCTCTAAGGCTGAATTATGCTTTGGAATAAGCGACCTAATGTGTGAGATTTATTCTAAAAACTATGGTAAAAAATTCTACCCCATTATGAACAGTATAAATCTTGAACTTTATAAAGGAATAGAAAAAGATAAAAATAAACCGAAAGATAAAATTGTAATATCATATTTTGGAGGTCTACACCTTAATCGAGACAAAATGATTATTCGTTTGGCTAAAATATTATCTAAAATTGAGAATAATAAAATAACAATTAATGTATTTACACCTACAGAAATGAGTAGCACATTAATGAATGCTTTTTCTGAAAATAATATTTCTCTGAAAAATAAAGTACAGGGTAATGAACTTTCTCAGGAAATTATAAATACAGATATTCTGCTTCATACTGAAAGCGATGACCTTTTTGACAGGTCTTTAACCAGGCTTTCAGTTTCAACCAAAATTCCTGAATATTTATTATCTAAAAACCTAATCTTAGCTTATGGTCCCACAGATGTTGCGTCTATAAAACTATTAGAGAATAATAATTTGGCTCTGATTCTAAATAGTGAAGAATCTGATGAGATTAATATACAAAAAATTATAAAAACTTTAAACAGTGAAGATCAAACTCAATTAATTCAAAATGCATATTTATACGGAAAAAAAGAGTTTGACGAAGAAAGAATAAGTATTAATTTTCGTAAAAGTATTGAAAATGAAATTTGATATGAACATTACTTTTATTGGTGGATTGTTTCCTGAAAAAAATATAGATTTCTTTAGAGTACATTCTAAAGGAATCTTTCAATATGCAGCTGATGTAATGCAAAAAAATATTATTGAGGGGCTGGAGAATAATAATCAGAAAATTAATATCATTACTGTACCTTTTTTAGGAGACTTCCCAAAATCTTATGACCTTCAATATGTTAATGAAGAAAGGTTTCTTGAGAATAAGAAACCAATTCATCAATTAGGATTTAAAAATATAAAGTTTTTCAATGAAATTTCTAAATATAAAGCACTTAAACAGGCTATAAAAAAGCAATTTATAGTTGAGCAAAATCCTGTAGATGCAATAGTTATATATGGCGTTTTTTCTTATTTCCTGAAAATTACTACTTTTATTAAACAAGTATTACCCAATGTAAAAATATGTTTAATTATTCCTGACCTTCCACATTTGATGGGTGGTAATAATAATAGTTTACATATTAAACTCTATAATGCCTACGCAAAAAAGATTGTTGATCATAATATAAAAAATGTCGATTCATATATTTATTTGTCAAAATATATGGACGAATATTTTAAAATTAAAAAGCCATTTGATATTATTGAAGGGATTTACAATGCCAGTGAGGAAATTATTACAGAGATAAAAGAATCTTTACCAACAGTTTTTTATTCAGGAACTTTAGCATTAAGATACGGAATCGTAAGCTTATTGGAAGCATTCTCATCGATAGAGAATGAAAATATAAGATTATGGATTTGTGGTGCAGGAGATGGAGAAGAAAAAGTTAGAGAATATGCTAAAAAGGATTCCAGGATTATTTTCAAGGGGCAACTAGATAGGTCAGAAATTCTTAAATTGCAAAGAAGAGCAACGCTGTTAATAAACCCAAGAGATGGTAAAGATGAATTTACAAAATACTCTTTTCCATCCAAGACTATAGAATATTTAAGTTCGGGAACTCCCACCGTTTTATATAAGCTTAAAGGTATTCCGGATGAGTATTATCATTATTGTTATGTATGTGATGAAGAAGGAATAATGGGATTGAAAAATACAATAGTTAAAATACTGAATATTTCAAAAGAAGAGAGAGAAAGAATGGGGATACGTGCAAAAGATTTTATTATAAACAATAAAAATGAAACTGTTCAAAGCCTAAAAATTATAAACCTAATAAGTAGATTATTATGAATTTAAAGTTTATTATATCCCTATTGTTGTTTTTTGGCATATTTATAGATGCTCAGAAAAAGCAACAGATTTTTTTCTGCTCAGAAATACATAATCCTACACAACAGGAATTTGTAAGGAAAAATAAAGTTAAAAATTTTTATATCTTTTATCAGGATTATATTATTGATAGAGATTTAAATTTAGATAAAGATAAATTAAAAAAAGAAATTGACAGGCAAATTCCTAGTACAAAAGCATCAGGATATGCTGCATTGGATGTAGAAGCAGAGTCGTTACTTATTATTTTAAAGGAAAAAAAAGTAAGTATCAACGAATATAATAGAATTATTAATAATCATATCAATATGATTAGATATGCAAAGTCACTAAGACCTAATATCAAATGGTCGTTCTATGGTTATAATTTAACAAGCTATCCTTATGTTACTGATGGGCATGAAAATGATATAACGGTAGGAACATATCCTTTGCTTAGAGAACTGGATTTTCTTGCTCCAAGTATGTATCTGCAGGATAAGAAAACATCAGAAAACTTAGATATAATTAAAACGTTTGTATCCTCAAATCTTACTTTATCTCTAAAACTAGGAAAAAAATTCAATAAGCCTGTCTATCCATTTGTTTGGAACAGATATCATAATGTATCATCTGAAAACACTTTAATAGATCCTTCTGATTTTCAATGGTATGTAAGCCAGATACTAAACTTTACTTATAATAAAAGAAAGGTAGATGGTGTAATATTCTGGAATTCAGAAACATATATCTATGAAACAAATAAAAACATGAATGTGAGAAATGAATATAGAAATGTAAAAGATATTAAAGAATACCAAACAGGAGTATTACAAGAATATTGGAACACAATAAAAAATAAATAATATATGTCTGAATTAAAAAATAAAGTTCTATTGATAACAGGAGGAACTGGTTCTTTCGGTACAGCAGTACTTAATAGGTTTTTAGAAACTGACCATTTTAAGGAAATCCGTATTTTTTCGCGTGATGAAAAAAAACAGGATGATATGAGAAACCTTTATAAAAATGGGAAAATAAAATATTATATCGGTGACGTAAGAGATTATACGAGTGTTGAGCCAGCTACGAGGGGGGTAGATTATATCTTCCATGCAGCAGCATTAAAGCAGGTTCCTTCTTGTGAATTCTTTCCAATGCAGGCTGTAAAAACAAATGTAGAAGGAACTCAAAACGTGATTCGTGCAGCAGCGGCAAATGGTGTAAAGAAAGTAATTTGTCTTTCAACAGATAAAGCTGCATATCCAATTAATGCAATGGGGATTTCTAAGGCAATGATGGAAAAAGTTGCTGTAGCTGAAGCAAGAAATCTTACAGATACTGTTGTATGTCTTACCCGTTATGGAAATGTAATGGCATCTAGAGGGTCAGTTATTCCATTGTTTTTAAACCAAATTCAAAAAGGAGAACCTATTACAATCACAGATCCTAACATGTCCCGTTTCTTTATGTCTTTGGAAGATGCTGTAGATTTGGTATTATTTGCATTCGAACACGGAAATCCGGGTGACCTATTTGTGAATAAAGCTCCTGCAGGAAGTATTGGCGATCTAGCCAAAGCTTTAATTGAATTAACAGGTAAAGAAGTCCCTGTTAAAGTGATAGGAACGCGCCATGGTGAGAAACTTTATGAGACTCTTTGTACTCGTGAAGAAATGTTGAAAGCTGAAGATATGGGAGATTTCTACCGTGTACCAGCTGATAATCGTGATCTTAATTACGCTAAGTATTTCTCAGAAGGAGAAGAAGATATATCTAAAGTGGAAGATTATCATTCACACAATACAGATCAACAAGGAGTAGAAGGCCTTAAAAACCTTGTTTCAAAATTGCCTTTAATACGTAAAGAGGTGTTCGGAGAAGATGTAATGCAATATCCCTATTAGGATTCTATTTCCTGTTTTCTGGAAAAACAATAAAAAAGAAAGTATGCTTATAAATGGAAATAAATTCGAGGACGAAAGAGGGATTATCAAGTTTAATAATGATTTTGAAGCTTCTGCTGTTAAAAGGATTTATACAATAGAAAATTCAAGCACTGACTTTATAAGAGGATGGCAGGGGCATGCTATTGAACAACGTTGGTTTTCCTGTATTAAAGGTCGCTTCAGAATTGCTGTAATCCATATTGATAATTTCAATAATCCTTCATCAGATTTAGATGTGAAATATTACGATTTAAATGATGATACCTTAGACTTTCTACATGTAGAAGCTGGATGTATTACCGCTATTAAAGCATCAGAAGACAATAGTAAATTATTAGTGCTTGCCGATTATAGATTGGGAGAAATCAAGGATGAGTACCGTTTCCCTTTGGATTATTTTAATATTAAACTATGAAAAAAATAGGAATTACCGGCCAAAATGGTTTTGTTGGCCGTCATCTATATAATACTTTAGGTCTATTTCCTGAAGAATTTGAACGTATTGATTTTCAAAAAGAATATTTTGAAAATGATTCTGATTTAGATGTTTTTGTATCAAAATGTGATGTTATTGTACATTTAGCAGCAATGAACCGCCATGAAAGCCAGGATGTTATTTACCAGACTAATGTGGCTTTAGCCCAAAAATTAGTAGATGCTTTAAAGAGAACTGCTTCTAAAGCTCATGTTCTTATTTCATCGTCTACACAAGAAGAACGTGATAATCTATATGGTAAATCGAAGCGTGAAGGAAGAGAAGCCATTGTAAATTGGGCAAATGAAAATGGAGGGATTGTGACAGGATTGATTATTCCTAATGTATTTGGTGCTTTTGGAAAGCCTTTTTACAATTCTTTTATTGCAACTTTCTGTCATCTGTTAACGCATGGTGAAACACCACAAATTGATAATGATGGTGAAGTGAAGCTAATTTACGTTCAAGAACTTGTGATGAAAATTATTTCTGAAATTCGTTCAGAAAAAAATCAACCGGAACTACAAGTTGAAGAAACCGCAGTAAAAAAGGTTTCAGAAGTGTTAGCTCTATTAAATGATTTTAAAACGAAATATCTGGATGGAGGTGAAATTCCTGTTTTAAAAGATAATTTTGAACATAATCTATTTAATACCTATCGTTCTTATATCAATCATAAAGAACGTTATCCAATGAAATTTACTCAACATACTGATCCAAGAGGGGCGTTTGTAGAAGTTATCAGATTAGGAATAGGTGGTCAGTGTTCATTTTCAACAACAGTTCCGGGAATTACAAGAGGGAATCATTATCATACCCGAAAAATAGAACGATTTGCAGTAATAAAGGGTAAAGCTTTAATCCAATTAAGAAAAATTGATACTGATGAAGTGATGGATTTCTATTTGGATGGAACTGAACCTGCTTATGTAGATATGCCAATTTGGTATACTCACAATATTAAAAATATTGGAGAAGAGGAATTATATACTATTTTCTGGATTGATGAACCATTTAATCCAGAAGATGCAGATACCTATTTTTTAGAAGTATAAATATTATAAATTAACTAATTAGATGAAAAAATTAAAAGTAATGACGGTCGTAGGGACAAGACCGGAGATTATACGATTATCAAGAGTATTATCAGCATTGGATAATTCTGAGGCTGTAGAACATATTATTGTCCATACAGGACAGAATTATGATTATGAACTTAATCAAATCTTTTTTGAGGATTTAGGCCTTCGTAAACCTGACTATTTCCTTGAAGCTGCTGGTAAAACAGCTACAGAAACTGTAGGAAATATCCTTATTAAAATTGATCCGCTTTTGGAAGAATTACAACCAGAAGCTTTCTTAGTTTTAGGAGATACTAATTCTTGCTTGTGTGCTATTCCTGCAAAAAAACGTCAAATTCCAATTTTCCATATGGAAGCAGGAAACAGATGTTTTGATCAGCGCGTACCTGAGGAAACCAATCGTAAGATTGTAGATCATACAGCTGATCTCAACTTAACATATTCAGATATTGCTCGTGAATATCTTTTAAGAGAAGGCCTTTCTGCTGACAGAATTATTAAGACGGGTTCGCCAATGTTTGAAGTCCTGAATCATTATTTACCTCAAATAGAAAATTCTGATGTATTATCCAGACTGAATCTGGAAGAAGGTAAATATTTTGTTGTTTCTTCACATAGAGAAGAAAATATTAATTCTGAGAAAAATTTCAGAGGATTAATGGAGTCTTTAAATGCTATCGCTGAAAAATATCAATATCCAATTATTGTATCAACTCACCCGCGTACAAAAAATATGATTGATAAGATGCAGATTGAAATGCGTCCGGAAATTCAGTTCCTTAAACCTCTTGGTTTTCATGATTATAATGCTCTTCAGATGAGATCATTTGCTGTACTTTCAGATTCCGGAACCATTTCTGAAGAATCTTCAATTTTAAACTTCAGAGCTCTTAATATCAGAGAAGCGCATGAAAGACCAGAAGCTATGGAAGAGACATCTGTGATGATGGTAGGGCTTTCACCAGAAAGAATTTTACAGGGTATGATTCAGCTTCAACAGCAAAAAATAGGTAAAGAAAGAAACTATAGATTGGTATCGGATTATTCTATGCCGAATGTTTCTGAAAAAATGGTGAGAATTATTCTAAGCTATACTGATTATATCAATAGAGTAGTCTGGAGAAAATAAGAAATGGTAAGTAGAAAAGTATTAATACATAGTATTGTTTTTGCTCCTGATGCTGTGTCTACAGCATATTTATATAATGATATTGCATATAATTTAAAAAAGAATGGATTTGAAGTAGAAGTCCTTTCTACAATGCCTCATTATAATAAAGTAGATCAGAGTAAAACAAAATTTCAAAAAAAGTTCCTTGGACTTTATTATACAAGTAATTATAAAGGAATTAAAGTGTATCATGTACCGCAAAAGAAATATGAAAGTGTTCTTTTGCGTGGTTTTATTATGATATACTGGCATCTGTTGTCTTTTTTTCTCGGAATGAGAATTAAAAATGTAGATGTTATTATCAGTCCTTCTCCACCACTTACCATCGCTTTGGTATCTATTGCTTTGGCAAAACTTAAAAAAGCGAAATTCATTTACAATGTTCAGGAAATTTATCCGGATTTTTTTGTGAATCAGGGGAAAATGAAATCTCAGTTTGTACTTAGAATTTTGAAAAAACTTGAGAGATTCGTATATAAGCATTCTGATTCTTTAGTTACTATAGACCAGAATTTTAAAAACACTCTGATACCAAGGATGGATCATCCGGAGAAAATTGAAATTATAGCAAACTTTGTAGATACTGAACTTTACTATCCCATAGAATATCCAGAAGTAAATAAACAAATATTTCCGGCCAACGAAAATCTTAAAGTAATGTATGCCGGAAATATTGGGTTTGCTCAGGATTGGGTTCCTCTTATTGAAGTGGCAAAAAAAACTATAGGAATGCCTATAACTTATTTTGTAATTGGAGATGGGGCTTGTAGATCATGGCTTAAAAGTGAAATCGAAAAATATAAACTGGATAATATAAATCTGATTGATTACCAGGAAAGAAAAAGTATTCCTCATATTATTAACTATGCGGATCTACATTTCATTTTTATGAATAAAAAATTAGAGAAAGATGGTTTGCCTTCCAAAGTTTATACAATCATGGCTTGCAAAAAACCTTTATTGGTAATTAGCAATAAAAATACCCCTCTTTATGATCTGTTAGAAAATACAGGAGCTGCTTATTTAATAGAGAATTTGTCCAATAATGTAAATGAAGAATTATTCCTAATTTTACAACAAGCACTCCATAATAAAGATGAACTCAGGGAGATGGGAGAGAAAGGATTTGATTTAGTACAAAAAGAATATACTAAAGAAAAAGTTACTGAAAAATATTTTAAACATATAAGCAATTTAATTAATAGCTAATCGAAATTTAGATGAAAATAATTATTATCACTCAGGAAGATGCATTTGTTGTACCTAAAAATATAGAAAAAATAACACGTCTTAAAGGAGTTGAAATACTTAAAGTAGTTGATATTGATTCCGATTATAGTTTAGTTAATAAAAAATCATATTTTATTAAAGGATTTGGAATTTTTCAGACTGTAAAAATGGGAATTAAAGTAGCTTCTGCAAAAGCCCTTAATATTCTGGATTCATTAACACAGTATAAACTTGACATAGTACCCAAAAGTTTAAAGGCAGTATCCAATAGATATAATATAAGTTTTGAACAAATAAAGAATCCTAATGATCCTAAATTTTTAGAGCAAATTAAATCTTTGGAACCCGATCTTATTGTGTCTTATTCTGCCCCTGTTGTATTCAAAAAAGCTTTATTGGAAATACCCAAACACGGTTGTATAAATCTACATTGTTCCTTACTTCCACACTATGCCGGAGTAATGCCTAGTTTCTGGACTCTCTACAAAAAAGAAAAATATACAGGTGCTACCGTACACTATATGGATTCAAAAATTGATAACGGAAAAATTTTGAACCAGAAAAAAATAGATATAGCGAACGATGAAACAATGTTCTCATTAATTCTTAAAAGCAAAGAAATTGGTGGTAACCTAATGTGTGAAACAATTCAGGGAATTCAAAATTCAAATCTTAATATAAAAGAAAACTTGGTTGAAAACGGTAGTTACTTTACGTGGCCAACAGTAGAACAATTCCAAGAATTTACAAAAAACGGAGGTAGATTAATATGAAAAAATATGCAGTTTTAAGTATGGATGTTGAAGATTGGTATCATCTTGATTATTTTAATAAGGATGAATGCAATCAAAGCCAATCCACTTTAGACGGGTTGGATATTTATTTAGATCTTTTAGATCAATATAATATCAAAACAACCTTTTTTATTGTAGGGGAATTAGTTGAAATATTAAAAGATAAAATAAAGATAATAGAAGAAAGAGGACATGAAATATGTCTTCATTCTTATGCTCATGTTAGACCTCTCCAACTCAACCTTGAAGAATTCAAACAAGATACAATCGCCGGTATTGAAGCTTTTAAAGAATTTACCAATATGGATGTGAAAGGATATAGAGCACCTTGTTTTAGCCTGGATAGAGATCGTTTAGATATTTTAAGAGAATTAGGCTTTGGTTTCGACTCAAGTAAAATTAAATTTGACGCCCATGACCTTTATGGAAGAATAGATCTTGAAGGCTTCAAATCTTCTAATCCAAATATTTATAAACAGGGAAACTTTTATGAGTTTGAAGCTTCTACTGTTGAAATTATGGGGAAAAACCTTCCAGTATCAGGTGGCGGATATCTCAGAATTTTTCCATGGATGCTTACAAAGGCCCTTTTGAAGAAGTATTTTAAAACCAATAAGCATTATTTCTTTTACATTCATCCATTTGAGTTTTCAAAAAATTATAATATAGAAGTTCCGGAAAATACTGATTTCAAAACGAAAGTACGATTCAGTAGAGGAAGAAAGTCGGTAGAAGAAAAAATGCATAAACTTATTAAATTATTAAAAGAAAATAATTACGAGTTTGTTACCTTTAACCAAATTATCAAGAATGAAGGCTAAACTTCTACTCACAGGTGCTAGTGGTTTTATTGGCTCTCGAATTTTTGAAGAGTTAAAAACAGATTTTGAAATTACTGCATTATCATCTTCGCCCAAAAAAATAGAATTTATATCACTGAATTTATTGGATACTGAAGCTTGTAAAGATTTTTTCAGAAACAAAAAATTTGATGTTATTATTCATGCAGCAGCAATTGCTCATGGAAAGAATAACGTAAATGATATGTCTATAGAAGATGCTAATATTCTTATGACTAAAAATATATTTAATTATTTAGATATAAGTGAGAGTAAAGTGATTTATCTGAGCTCAGTGTCAGTCTATAGTTATAAAAATAATAAAGAATATATATCAGTCAAAGATGAACCTATTCCGGTAACTCAATATGGTGAAAGTAAATTAATCTGTGAAAAATTTTTGCAGAATCAAGGTATTCGAAATTTACACATTCTTAGATTGGCACCCGTATTTACTGAGAATAATTTGAAAGACTTAGGGAAAAGAGTTTTTTTACCTGTCTTTAAAATACCATTTTTTACAAAGCAGGATAGATGGTATTCGTTATGCCATTTGAATCAGGTAGTTTTTAAAGTAAAAGAATCAATATCCGAAACAGAAAGCTCTATTATGATTGTAAAAGATGCTAATGATTATGGTCAGCAAGACTTATTAGCCTTTTTTAATATAAATAAACCTAAAATTGTTATCAATAGAGTATTGATTAAACCGATACTTAGTCTGCTAGGGTTATTACCCACTAAAAAAGGTGATAATATTAAGGAAATGCTGCATAAACTTTTCTTTTCGGTTAGATATACCAATAATTAATATTTTGTTTGATGGATAGTATGATAATTTTCTTTATTGTTTTTTTACTACTTTTTATTGCAGAAATCTTTTATTTCAAAATAGCAGATAAATACAATATCATTGATAAACCCAACCATCGAAGTGCACACACACAGATCACTTTAAGAGGTGGAGGAATTATTTTTCCTATTGCATTTATTATTTTCTGCTTATTTAATCTTGATGAAGCTATACAAAACTATTGGTCTTTTGGATTAGGTTTACTGGCAATTTGTACGATTAGTTTTATAGATGATGTCCGAACTTTATCCAACAAGATCAGACTTTCTGTTCACTTGATTTCAGTCATATTGCTGCTTTATTTTACCGGAGCTTTTACTTTAATGCCCGTTTGGAGCTGGCCTGTATTATTTGTGATAATCATCGGTACTTTAAATGCTTATAACTTTATGGATGGGATTAATGGGATGACTGGCCTTTACAGCTTGGTTACTTTAAGTTCATTAGCCTATATCAATAGAGAAGTTGTTCAATTTACAGATCATAATTTTATATATTATCCAATATTGGCCTGTATTGTATTTCTATTTTTTAATTTCAGAAAAAAAGCGAAATGTTTTGCTGGAGATGTAGGCAGCATGGGGATTGGTTTTTGGGTGATAGGCCTTATTACTCTTTTAATCATGAGAACAGGAGAATATAAATTTATTTTGTTACTGTCTATTTATGGGATGGAAGTGGTACTCACTATTATTGAACGTTTGTTATTGAAAGAGAATATTTTTGAAGCCCATAGAAGACACTTATATCAGCTCTTTGCCAATGAGAAGAAAGTTTCCCATTTAATAGTAAGCTTTGTGTATGCATTATGTCAATTAATCATTAATATATTTTTAATTCATTCACAACTTCCAATTTGGGCTGTTGTTTTAATTATATTTATTCCGACAGGTGGAGTATATTTGGGATTAAAATGGAGTCTGAAAAAAAAATATAACCTATAAACATGAAAATCAAAGAAACCCCACTTAAAGATTGTTATATTATAGAACCTACCGTTTTCGAAGACGAAAGAGGCTATTTTTTTGAAAAGTTCAACGAAAAAAAATTTGAAGAACTTACGGGAATGAACGGGCATTTTGTTCAGGATAATATTTCCAAGTCTTCCTATGGTGTATTGAGAGGACTGCATCTTCAGAAAGGAGAGCATGCACAGGCAAAATTAGTCTCATGTCTCGAAGGAAGTGTGTGGGATGTTGCTGTGGACCTTAGAGAAGATTCTCCAACTTTTGGAAAATGGTTTGGAATTGAACTTACTGCTGAAAATAAATTACAGTTGTATGTACCCAGAGGTTTTGGGCACGGGTTTTCTGTTTTGAGCACGCATGCTGTATTTTCATACAAATGTGATAATTTTTATAATAAAGAATCAGAGGGAAGCGTAAAATTTAATGATCCTGATCTTGGGATCGATTGGAAAATTGAAGATAAAGACGCTGTTCTTTCGGAAAAGGACCAGAACGCACCTGGATTTAAAGAAAAAAACTTTTAAAGTATATTATTGAGAACCACTTTTTTAAAGTGGTTTTTATTTTTGTAATCTTTACTCTTTAATATTTTGTATCTTTGCAGACTCAAAATCAAAAAGATGCGTACAAAATCTGTAGGGAAGAAGAAAATCAATGTAGTTACACTTGGGTGTTCCAAAAATGTATATGATTCCGAAGTATTAATGAGTCAGCTGAAAGCCAACGGCAAAGAAGTGGTTCATGAAGACCGTGGAGATATTGTTGTTATTAATACCTGCGGATTTATTGATAATGCTAAAGAAGAATCCATCAATACCATTCTGGATTATGTAGAAGCCAAAAACAGAGGTGAGGTTGAAAAAGTCTTCGTTACAGGTTGCCTTTCCGAAAGATATAAGCCGGACTTGGTGAGAGAAATTCCGGATGTAGATCAGTATTTTGGTACAAGAGATCTTCCGGTATTGTTAAAGCATTTGGGAGCAGATTACAAGCATGAATTAGTAGGGGAAAGATTAACCACAACTCCCAAACATTACGCATACCTTAAAATTTCTGAAGGTTGTGACAGACCATGCTCTTTCTGTGCAATCCCTTTGATGAGAGGAGGCCACGTTTCCACTCCTATTGAGAAGTTGGTTTCTGAAGCTCAGAAATTGGCCAAAAAAGGAACTAAAGAATTAATTCTTATCGCTCAGGATCTTACTTATTACGGTCTGGATATTTATAAAAAACGTGCATTAGGAGATTTATTAAAAGAATTGGTGAAAGTAGAAGGTGTAGAATGGATTCGTCTTCATTATGCTTTCCCAAGCGGTTTCCCGGAAGATGTTTTGGATATTATCCGTGAAGAACCCAAAGTTTGCAACTATATAGATATTCCTCTTCAGCATATCAATTCTGACCTGTTGAAATCAATGAAAAGAGGAACTACCCACGAGAAAACGGATGCTCTTTTAGGTAAATTCAGAGAAAAAGTTCCCGATATGGCTATCAGAACAACCCTTATTGTTGGATACCCGGGAGAAACTGAAGAAAGATTCCAGGAGCTTAAAGATTGGGTGAAAGAACAGAAATTTGACAGATTAGGATGTTTTACCTATTCTCATGAGGAAAATACAGGAGCTTATGTATTGGAGGATGATATTCCCCAAGAAATAAAAGAAGCCAGAGTAGAAGAGATTATGGAATTGCAGTCTCAGATCTCTTGGGAAAAAAACCAGGAAAAAGTAGGAAAAGTGTTCAGATGTATCTTCGACCGTAAAGAAGGAAACTACTTTATCGGAAGAACAGAATATGATTCCCCGGACGTAGATAATACGGTTCTGGTTTCAGCAGAAGATACCTATATTTCTATTGGGGAGTTTGCAGATGTGAAGATTACTTCAGCAGAAGAATTTGACTTGTATGGTGAACTAATATAAAAATATAAAACGCTATTAATCAGAGAGAAAAATCTAGTTCCTGAAATATGAAAAAATGAAATATTAATACAATTTAATATAAATACTTTTATGTTGAGTTTTTTAATTATTTGATTTTCAGTATTTTGGTTGTTCTGGTGTTAAGATTTTTTAATTTTCTACTATAAAGTACGCAAATTAAAAAATTTAATCTTAAATTATGCGGCATAAGCAATGTTTTTTAAATCATATGCTATCAATAAGTTATTTATTAAAATTGGGCTAAAACTTAAAAAATATGTTTTTTTTATTTATCTTAGCCTTAAGATAATAATCGCAAGTTGAGATACATTTTCCTTTAGGGAAATTTTTGATGAAAAATAATGTAATTAAAATCTTTAAAAACTTATGAAAAAATTTTTATTAACAGCAACTATGCTCGTTGCCTTTACGGCCCTTTCCAAGGCTCAGCAAGGTAGAGTGGGGATTAACACGTCCACACCTGCCGCAACTCTAGATGTAGTAGCTAACGCTGATGCTACTAGACCTGATGCCTTATTAGTCCCTCGTTTGTCAAGAGCTGATTTAGAAGCTAAAACTAATGCATATGCCAATGGTACATCTACTGTGGCCAGTGCTCAAAATGGCGCACTTGTATTTGTTAATGCATTAGGTGGTAATGGAACTGGTAAAACAGTTAACGTTACAGCTACTGGGTTTTATTACTATGATGGTACAAACGGTAATAACGTTTGGAAACCTGTAGGAGGAGGTCAGTTACTCAAAGGTATGAAGGTATTGTAGGGTCTGCTACTACAGTTAATGCTGCTTACACGGTTACCGGGAATGATTACTTTATTGTAACAAATGCTGCAGCTGGACTTACAATTACTTTGCCTGCTGCTGATCCTACCAATGCTGGTAGAGTAGTAGTAGTCTCTAATCAGAATACAGCCAGTTCTACTGTTACAGTAGTAGCTGCAAACGGTGTTGCTGTTGCTGGTACTAATACTGTTCTACAGTTTAGAGGAAAACAGTATGTTTCTGATGGTACAAGATGGGTTACAATATCCTATAATTAATACTTTAAAATCCAATACAATGAAAAAAATAGTTTTATTCAGCATATTTTGTTTCCTTTCTTCTAATTTATCTCATGCTCAAATAGCAACTAACCAACAGACTGTTGCTACCATTACGGATGAGAACGCATTTATGGATGCAAGTTCAAATTTTGATATAAGTGCTAACTCATCTAATACATTAGGAAAAGGTTTAGTATATCCAAGAACAAACCTTACTACTTGGGTTTTTAAAACAGATAACGTTGACGGTATTAATTTCCCTACTGGTTTTGACGGTATGATTGTTTATAATACAGGAACTGGAAATACTCTAACAGGAGCTAATAACCCAAGTACAGTATCTACTGTTGCGCCAGGTTTTTATTATTTTTCCAATCCTATAGCTGCAGGTAGTACTACAGGTAGTGCTGCAGTTGCAACAGGTAAATGGTTACCATTGGGAGCAAACCCAAAAGTGAATATTGCTACTGCTGAAACAACTACAAATACAGCAGTCAACGGAAATCAGGTATATGCAAAGAGAGGAACTTTCACTACAAGTGGAACTTCTACAGCTCCTACAGCATATTCAAATCAGGCTGCAATCGCAAGTCCGGGAAGCCTTTATAGAATAACAATTTATCAGTCCGGAACAAATAATGTATACTCAAACAGTGTATATTCATATGCCGCTGATGGTTCTTTTGTAACTGGTTCACCAAGTATGTCTGTAGTTTATCCTGCAGGAACATATAACTATACTGTAGAGTATACAAAAACAAACAATTAATTTTTGATTAATTATAAATTTATAGAAGCCGATGATTTAATTTTCATCGGCTTTTTTTATTTCATCCCGGCCAAATATTACCCGATTTATAGTGGAAGACCATAAAAGCATTTTATTAAAAAATTAAAACGAATAGCTATTTTGTTTTACCCTTATTTTTATCCTGTTATAAGATTTACCTTCAAGCTATTTATGATTTCTAATGATAATTAATATTAATTGATAAGAATGGGAAGAATGTATCTTTAAAGCGGATCTGGTAAAATTAAACGAGTAAGCAAATTGGATTGAATTTCTTTGTATCTAGTATGCTGTGAATTGATTACTTAGATATAATATATAGGATATTTAAATCATTTACGTTTTTAAGAAGTAAAATTCGTAATAGAGAAGATTTGATAACTGTTGCTTTAAAACGAATTAAAAAGTAAATTACTAAGAAGTGTTGAAATATAAATTGATGCTTTTTAAGGTAAGTTGTCATATGAAATGGATGCATATTATAACATATATTCAACTTGGCTCGCTTACTTTTCTAGTAATAAGCTTTTTAATCTGATTCTTAAAACTTATTTTTGAAGAATATTTGATAAGCGAATATGATCTTTTACACAAACGGTGCATCAAAAACGTGGCAGGATTTCATCAATTCTGAATGTTGCAGTTAATATTGTTGTTAAAAAAAAGTTTTATAATGCGGTTTTATTGCCCTGAGCCTATTCTAATAGCGATTTACCCTATATTATGTCTTAACGTTTTCTGCTTTTTAAAAATGAATTTAGATTCATAATCAATATTTTACTGTTTTACAACTGATTGACTTGCAGTATTTTAAAATTCAGTGTATTCTAAATTATGCATAAATTAGTTAATTAAATTAACATTTCGCTTGTTTTTTTAACACTTTTTAACAGGTGCTTTTAAAATCCCTATCCATAGTAAGTTACAGAGGTTGTTAACATATATTTTTAATTTCGTTAACAGTTTTTAACAATTGGAGTAGGGAGTTAATAGGATTCCTGATACTTTTGCCCTGTCAAAACCAATAAAAGTTCAACATGATGAAAAGATTCATTCTCGTAATCATAATGATGATTTCAACCTTAGGTGTTTACTCGTTTACAGGTAATGCCTTAGATGCGAAAAAAACAAGTTATGCATCGTACTACCACGATAAATTTAACGGTAGAAAAACTGCTAGCGGAGAAATCTTTGATAATTCAAAGTTTACTGCAGCAAACAGAACGCTTCCATTTGGAACAAACGTTAAGGTTACTAACCTTAAGAATGGGAAAGAGGTAATAGTGAGGATAAATGACAGAGGGCCTTTCCATTCATCAAGATCTTTAGACATGTCTAAAGCAGCGTTCGATGAGATCGGAGATATCAATCATGGTACAATTCCGGTCGAATATGAAATTGTCGATTAATTTTATGATTTAAATTAAAAAAAGCCAGCTGATTTCAGCTGGCTTTTGTGTTGATAGATATAAAGGAATACTATACATCCAATTCCAATAGGGCAGGACAATGATCCGAATGTACTGCTTCTTTCAAAATAACAGCTCGGGTAAGTTTATCCTTTAAACTATAAGAGGTGAAGTTATAATCCAATCTCCATCCTTTGTTTCTTTCCCTTGAATTTTGTCTGTAGCTCCACCATGTGTAATTGTCCGGTTCATTGTTGAAAAATCTGAAGCTGTCAATCAGTTCACATTCATTGATGAAATTGGTCATCCATTCTCTTTCCATAGGAAGAAATCCTGAAACATTTTTTAAGCCAACAGGATTGTGAATATCAATAGCCTCATGACAGATATTAAAATCACCGGAAATAACCAGGTTGGGAATTTCTTTCTTTAGATTCCTGATGTATTCAAGGAAATCATGACAAAACTGCATCTTGAAATCAAGTCTTTCAATATTTGATGCAGAAGGTACGTAGACTGAAATAGCAGAGAATCCATCAAAATCAGCACGGATAATTCTTCCTTCATTATCATAGCTTTCAATACCACAACCGTACTCTACATGATTAGGTTTTACTTTTGATGCAATTCCAACTCCACTATAGCCTTTTTTTACTGCTGAATGCCAATAACTGTGGTATCCTAATTTTTCAAGGCTTTCGATGTCTATCTGATCGTTTCCTGCTTTGCTTTCCTGGATGCAGATTACATCCGGATCAGCAGTTTTTAACCAACCCAGAAAATCTTTGGTAAATGCGGCCCTGATTCCGTTGACATTGTATGTAATTAATCTCATTAGTCTTCTATAAATATTTTAAAGTTTTCGTTGTATTTAGATGGGATAAATTCGGTGATGTCATAATCCGCTATCTGATGGATGTAAAAAGGGTCTTCTCTGATGATTTGTTCCACTTTATTTCTAGATGGAGCGTTACAGATAATAATCCCTCCGGTTCTTGGCTCTTTTCTTCCGGACGCAATAAATACTCCCAAGTTATAATGTTTTTGAAGGAAGGAATTGTGTTCCGGGATATGATGCTCTACATTTTCAATAGCCATCTTATACGTTAGCGAAATAATAAACATGTTTATTTTTTTACGAAGATAGGAACTCTTGCAGAGTATAAAAAAGAAGTGAAAAAATATTATGGATGAATTTCTATTTTAGAATAAAAAACGGCTTTACATGTTGTAAAGCCGAATTAATATTAAGAAAATTAAAATTAATCTTATTTAATGTTTGCAAAAACTACTTTGCCATCTTTGGAAAGCTGAACATCATCTCCTTTTCCCCGAAGTTCATAATGGTCATTTTTATACCAGATTCCAGAAGCTGGTCTTTGTCCTTTTAATTCCAGGCTTTCACCGTTAAAAATTAAAGTAGCGATGTCTTTGGTATTGTCAAAAGTTACTTCCAGTGTTTTTCCTGAATTATCTTTTAAAGTACTTTTTACTATATCACTTGCGGGTGCTGCCGCAATTATTGAATCATTATTAACAGATTCTGCGCTTTGTGTTTCGGAGCTTGCCTCCGGAGTCGCTTTTTCCTGTTTGCAGGATGTTAATGTCAATGCAGTCAATACTGCCATTCCAAAAATGTTTTTTTTCATTTGATATTTTTATGTATGGTAAATGTACGAACTACTAATCCAGTAAAGCAATAGCTTGATGTAACCTGGATTTTGTTTTACCAATATTTAAAGTAATAGAGTTTAAAATATAAATTGGATTGTTTCTATAGTAGGAAATAATTAAGTTTATATCTGGGGTATTCTGGAGGTGTTCCAAAAAGAAGCGGGAAAAAATCAACTGATTTTTCCCGCTTAAACCCAAAATTAAATAAACTACTTAGGTTCTAAAACGCTGATAGGAATGATACATTCTTCCAGTGAAATTCCACCGTGTTGATAGGTTTCTTTATAGTAATTTACAAAATGATTGTAGTTCTTAGGATAAGCAAGGAATATATTGTTTTTGGCAAAAATATATTTCGAACTTAAGTTTCCTTTTGGAAGGAAAAGTTTTTCAGGATTGGTAATTGCCCAAACATCACTGTCATCATAGGTTAAGCTTTTACCTGTTTTGTACCGGATATTGGTAGAGGTTTCTCTGTCACCCACTACTTTGCTTGGTTTTTTAACGTATACTGTTCCATGGTCTGTTGTAATCACTAATTTATATCCGTTTTCAGCAGCAGTTTTGATAATCTTCAGCAATGAAGAGTTTTCAAACCAGTTGAAGGTAAGAGAACGGAATGTTTTATCATCACGGATAAGCTGGTCTACAATATGGTTGTCTGTCTTTGCATGTGAAAGAATATCAATGAAGTTGTAGACAATTACAAGGAGATCATTATTTTTATGCTGATTGAAATCATCATAGATCTTTTTTTCAAAATCTGCGTTCAATACTTTCAGGTATTTCATAGATTTAGATCCAAGACCGATTCTCTTCATCTGATCTTCCAGAAAGTCACGCTCAAATTCATTTTTGTTTCCTTCTTCATTATCATTAAACCATTTATCAGGGAAACGTTTTTCAATCTCAGAAGGCATTAAACCTGCAAAGAAAGAATTTCTCGCATATTGTGTAGCGGTTGGAAGAATACTGTAATAATAATCTTCCGAAATTTTATTGTAATATTTTGTAAATAATGGTTCGATAACTTTCCATTGGTCATAACGAAGGTTGTCAACCATTAATAAAAGAACCTTTTCTTTTTCAACTTCAGGTTTTACCTTTTCCTTGAAAAGCGTGTGGCTCATCAGCGGTTTATCAGAGTCTATAAGCCAGTCTGCATAATTTTTTTCAATAAACTTGGCAAACTGAATATTAGCCTCTTCTTTCTGGGACTGCAAAAGGTCGGCAAATTCATTATCTGCCACTTTATCGAATTTAATTTCCCAGCTTAGAATTTTCTTATAATATTCCGCCCATTCCTGATACGTTCTTAAATAAGAAAGTTCCATAGAAAGGTTTCTGAATTCCTGTTGATATTGTAAAATGGTTTTTTGTTCTACAAGATTATCCTCCTGAAGATTCTTTTTTAACGAAAGTAGTATCTGATTAGGGTTTACAGGTTTTAAAATATAATCTGCAATCTGGGAACCAATAGCTTCTTCCATGATGTGCTCCTCTTCACTTTTGGTGACCATTACTATTTTTAAGGAATTATCTTTTTCCTTGATCATAGGAATGGCTTCCAACCCGGAGATGCCAGGCATATTCTCATCAATGAGTGTTAAGGCAAATTTCTCTGAATCCATAAGTTCCAAAGCCTCATTCACGTTATTAACAGGGGTTACCTGATAACCTTTCTTTTCTAAAAATACGATATGAGGTTTAAGTAAATCTATTTCATCATCTATCCATAATATCTTTTCTGACATAATTTATTTTTTACATGGTTATTGTATCAAAATGTTGACCAAATCCTTTTAAAATCTCACAAAATCGAGAGTTTAAAAGTTAAATATTAGTTAAATGAAAATACTCTGCAGTATTTCCTGTTTTGTATGCTTCAATTCTTATTTTTTATATATAACAGAGCTCTTTCCAAAACTTCATCTTTTCCGCTTTTGAGCCCTTCTACACTTGGCTTTATAATAATATCCGGAATGATTCCGATTCTTTGGGTCTCTCTGCCATCAGGGTAATACGCGCCAAGACCGGTAAAGCAAGTATCCAAGTCTGCAATTTTAAACCTGATGATATCGCCGTTAGCCCCTGAAGTATTGCTTCCTATCACTTTGGTCTTTGGATGCTGCTTAAACATCATAGTGGTAGTCTCTGCCTGACTTTGTGTATTTTCGTCCACCAAAACGATTACGTTTCCTTTATAATAATCGGGATTCTTTCTGCCAATATTGTTCTTTCTGCTATAAAATTTTCCAGGATAACCGGTTTCTGGGAAGTTAAACTGATAATAAGTGGTTGATTGGGGAAGTAATAATTCACTTAGAGGGATGATGGTAAGCTTAGGATAATTTCTGAGGTCAAAAATGATAGACTCTGCAGATTTTAGATTCGTGTACATTTCATTCACTTCATCTTTAGCAAGGATTCCCATGTTAACATAACCGACTTTCTTTTCCTCATCCAGAAATTTCCATTTTTGGGGAGACGAAACTTTTTTGATGATGATATCCTTAGTAAAGTAAGTTTTGGCAATCACCTCCATATTTTGGCCGTTTCTTTCAAGTTTAACAGAAAGAGAATCATTATTACTGAAAAGAAGTTTGCTTTTCACCTTATTCACTTTTCCCCATGAATTGGAAGCAGGAATATATTTTCCAAGACTGTTTACCATTTGAGGAATTGTTTTTCCATTCACATCATAAATGACATCCCCTATTTCGAATAGTGTTTTTTCATGAAAACGGTTATCATTGATCTTTGTAATAACCAATTTTCCTTCTGCATAAGAATATTCTATGGGAAGCTTTCTGTTTCCGTATTGATGGAGACTTATCAGAGTTGAAAAAAGAAAAGCATGTGAATCATCTGTTTTGGCTACCAATTCAGCCAAAGTGAGTTGATAGTCCGTATCATTGGTGACAGAAATAAATTTTGGAATCATTTCTGTCAGAACCTCATTCCATTGCTGGTCGGTTTTATATTTATAAGGAAAGAAATATTCCACATAGTTCCAGTACCTGAACAGTTCCAATAAACTGGTTTGTTGGGATGAAAACTTTGATCCATAAGAATTTTCATTTCTGAAATATATTTTTCGTCCTCCTTTTCCTATATAATGATTGTTGCCAATGTTCCGGTTATCTTCAATATAATGAAGCTTTTGGGAAGTACTTTCTGTAAATAGATCTGAATTGTCTATCCAGCTCAGATCAAAGTTTTTCAGAAAATAGGTTTTATCGGTTTCCTGCAGACATTCTGTGCACTCATTCACCTTTCCTAGACTTTCAATCCAACGGGAATATAAATTGTTCAATGCTGCTTTGTCATTGATCCTTTCAAATTCATTCATTTTTTTGAAAAGCTGCTGGTCCCAATTCAAATTACCTTTTGCTACCTGAGGGTGATAATACTTTAAAAATCCCCAAACTCTGCAGAGGGATTCCAGTTTTTGATTTTCAGATACAATCTGTGCGGAAAAATGTAGGCTTAAAAAGAATAAAATGAAAAGAAAAGCTTTTCTCATCAAGGATGTTGAGTTTTCTCAAAGATAAGTGATTAATGGGACAGTAGCAAAGGTTTTTTGATGAATAATTGGAAAAAGATAAGGAAGCTAGAAGCTGGAAAAGAGAAGTTAATAGAGGTGCGTTATTACAAAAAGTAAATACATATTAATTATTCTCAAAATGAATTTGACATTCATTGCTTATTGTTTTTCAATGACTTCCTGCCTCCCTCTTCCTGCTTCCAGTCTCCTTAATACTAATTTAATGAACCTTCAAATTAAAAATCCCTAACTTTGTTTACTCATATAGACTTCCAATGCAGAATAAGCTTAAAATTATCAACGATCCTGTTCATGGATTTATCAAGATTCCTCACGAAATTTTATTTGATATTATTGAACATCCCTATTTTCAGAGATTAAGAAGGATCGGGCAGACAGGCCTTTTGAATCTGATTTTTCCGGGAGCTACTCACACAAGATTTCATCATGCGCTAGGAGCAATGCACCTGATGTTTACAGCTTTGGAAACATTAAAGCAGAAAGGAGTTAAAATTTCGGAAGAAGAAGAAAAAGGAGCGATGCTGGCGATTCTAATGCATGATATTGGTCATGGGCCGTTTTCCCATGCCTTGGAAAGTATGCTGATGGATGACTGGCACCATGAAAAGCTTTCTTTATTATTGATGAATAAGCTGAACGAAGAGTTTAACGGTGAGCTATCCATGGCTATTGAAATGTTTCAGGGGCAATATCACAGAAAATTTTTTAACCAATTGATTTCATCTCAACTTGATGTAGACAGATTGGATTACCTGAAAAGAGACAGCTTTTTTACAGGGGTGTCAGAAGGAAATATTAATACCCAGAGAATTATTTCCATGATGAATGTATGTGAAGAAGGGGAATTGGTGGTTGATGCAAAAGGAATCTATTCCATTGAAAATTTTTTAACAGCCAGAATGTTCATGTACTGGCAGGTATATTATCATAAAACATCTGCCTTGGCTGAATTTCTGTTGGTAAAGATCCTTGAAAGAGCAAAATATCTGATCTCTCAAGGGACTGAACTTCCGGCAACAGAGAATCTGAAATATTTTTTATACCGTGGAAAGAGTACAGCGACAGATGAAGATATAGAAAGATTTACCAGGCTGGACGATAATGACGTGATTCAGGCTATGAAAGAATGGCAGAATTCTGAAGATTTTGTTCTGTCCTATTGGTGTAAGAGCGTTATTCAGAGAAACCTTCCGAAGACGATTATTTCAACACATCCTTTTGATAAGAATATTATTGAAGAAAAAATAAAAATTACCAATGAATTTTTTGGTATTGATAATGGAAAAGAATTGGTTCATGAGATAAAAAGGAAACTTTTACCTTATGATACAGAAAGGCAACCAATTTATTTATTGCAGAAAAATGGTAAAAGAATGAAGCTTCATGAGTCGGAAGATCAGCTTTTATCAGGGTTGATGGTAAATAAAACCACACGTTATATTCTTATGTTTCCAAGAGATATCTCTCATTTGGATTCTTAAATAATATTAAAATTGAATATCTGAAATCAAAAAATGTTTGCAAATTATAGAATTTCTTATCTTTGCAGAATATGGAATTCACAGCTTCGCAAATTGCAAGTTTTATAGACGGAAAAATAATAGGTGATGAGAATGCACTTATTACAGGGGTTTCTCCAATTGAAAATGGAGAAATAGGACATCTTTCTTTTATAGCACAGGATAGATTTTCTCATTTTTTAGATACCTCAAAATGCTCTGTAATCATCGTTTCAGAAAAACTTCTGAATAAAAATACTTATAACTCTACCTTAATTGTAGTAAAAGATGCCTATTTATCTTTTCAGGTTCTGATGAATTTATATCAGGAGATGAGAGGAAGAAAAGAAGGCATTGAAGATGGCTCATCCATCCATGATTCGGCTGTGATAGGTGATCAGGTTTATATAGGAGCATTTACATATGTTTCTGAAAAAGCCAGGATCGGTGATGGTTCACAGATTTATCCGCATGTATATATTGGTAAAGGAGTAAAAATTGGTAAAAACTGTAAAATAGACAGTGGTGCCAGAATTTACGATTACTGTATTATTGGGGACAACTGTGTTATTCATTCCAATACAGTAGTAGGAGGAGATGGTTTTGGGTTTCAGCCCACTGCTGAAGGATTCAAAAAGATCCCACAGCTTGGAAACGTTATTATTGAAGATGACGTTGAAATTGGTTCAAACTGTAGTATAGACAGAGCAACAATAGGCTCTACCATCATTGGAAAAGGTACGAAAATTGATAATCTGATTCAGATTGCCCATAACGTGAAAATAGGACAGAATAATGTAATTGCAGCACAAGCCGGAATTGCAGGTTCTACGATCATCGGAGACTGGAATCAAATTGGAGGTCAGGTAGGAATTGTCGGACATATCAAAATCGGAAACCAGGTGAAAATTCAGGCTCAGAGTGGCGTGAACTCCAGTGTTAATGATAGAGAAACTTTATATGGTTCACCAGCGATCAGCTATAATGACTATTTAAGAAGCTATGTTCATTTCAGAAATTTCCCTGAAATTGTCAACAGAATAAATAATCTTGAGAATAACTCAAAAGATAATACTAATGAGTGATATGCAAAAAACGCTTCAGGAAGAGGTAACACTTTCTGGAATAGGCCTTCATACTGGTAAAGAAGTAAAACTTACCATCAAACCCGCAAAAGAAAATACGGGATTTGTATTTGTAAGAACCGATTTAGAGGGTCATCCTCAGGTTGAAGCTGATGTTAATTATGTAGTAGCAACAGAGAGAGGTACAACATTAGAAAAGCTTGGCGTAAAAATTACTACCTGTGAGCACCTTTTGGCTGCTTTAGTGGGTTGTGATATAGACAATGCAGTGTTGGAAATGGATGCATCTGAGCCTCCTATCTTGGATGGGTCTTCAAAATATTTTGTGGAAGCTATCGAAAGTGTAGGGGTTGTAGATCAGAATATTGCCAGAGAATATCTGGTTGTAAAAGAAGTTCTTACCTACAGCGATCCGGCTACAGGTTCAGAAATTACCATTATTCCTTCAGATACTTACGAAGTAACTACAATGGTAGACTTTGGGACTAAAGTATTGGGAACTCAAAATGCTACCCTTAAAAATATTTCCGAATTTAAAGACGAAATCTCTTCAGCAAGAACTTTCAGTTTCTTACACGAATTGGAAATGCTTTTAGATCACGGATTGATCAAAGGAGGGGACATCTCTAATGCGATCGTTTACGTAGACAAGGATTTAACTCCGGAGACTACAGAAAAATTAAAAAAAGCCTTTGGTAAGGATAATGTATCCATCAGACCAAACGGTATTCTCGATAATCTTAACTTAAACTATCCTAACGAAGCTGCAAGACACAAATTACTGGATGTAATTGGTGATTTAGCTTTAGCAGGTGTGAAAATTAAAGGTAAGGTTATTGCTAACAAACCAGGACATTTTGTAAACACTCAGTTTGCAAAAAAACTAAATCGTCAGTGGAAATTGCAGAAAAAGAAAAACGTTCCGGATTTTGATTTAACAAAAGAACCGGTATTCGATATCAACGGAATCATGAAGCTTATGCCTCACAGACCTCCGTTCTTATTAATTGATAAAGTTCTAGAACTTTCAGACTCTCATGTAGTAGGATTGAAAAATGTAACAATGAATGAACCTTTCTTCGTTGGTCATTTTCCTAAAGAACCTGTAATGCCTGGAGTTCTTCAGGTAGAAGCTTTGGCTCAAACTGGAGGTATTCTGGTCTTGGCAAGTGTTCCTGATCCTGAAAACTATTCTACTTATTTTATCAAGATTGATAAAGTAAAATTCAAGAGAAAAGTAATTCCGGGAGATACGCTTATATTCAAAATTGAATTAATAGAGCCTATCAGAAGAGGTATTGTACACATGCAGGGGTACGGATATGTAGGAGACACAGTGGCAGTAGAAGCAGAGCTTATGGCTCAAGTTGCAAAAAATAAAGTTGATTAAATGATTCATCAGTTAGCAGCCGTAGATAAACGTGCGAAAATCAGCAAAAATGTAATTGTAGAACCATTTACTACAATTGCAGGGGACGTAGAAATCGGAGAAGGATCATGGATTGGTCCAAATGTTACCATCATGGATGGAGCAAGAATAGGGAAGGATTGTAAAATTTTTCCAGGCACTGTAATTTCTGCAATTCCTCAGGACTTAAAGTTCGACGGTGAAGATACACGAACCATTATTGGAGATAATACTACTTTAAGAGAATGTGTAACAATAAACAGAGGAACAAAAGCTTTAGGGTATACCAAAGTAGGAAGCAACTGCCTTATTATGGCGACTTCCCACGTTGCCCATGACTGCATTATAGGAGATAATGTAATTATTGCCAATGGTTGTGGTATTGCAGGGCATGTTGAAATCGGAGACTTTACCGTAATGGGAGGATTATCTGCAGTTCAACAGTTTGGTAAAATCGGAAAACATACGATGATTTCAGGAGGATCTTTGATTAGAAAAGATGTTCCGCCTTATGTAAAAGTAGCAAGAGATCCTATTTCCTATGCTGGTATCAACTCAGTAGGTCTTAGAAGAAGAGGTTTTTCCAATGAGAAGATCTTTGAAATTCAAAAGATTTACAGAGCTATTTTCCAAATGAAAATGAACGTTTCCCAAGCGTTGGCATATATCGAAAAAGAAATGCTTCCCACTGCTGAAAGAGATGAAATTCTTCAGTTTATCCAAAACTCTCCAAGAGGTATTGTAAAAGGATACGGAACAGGAAAAGACAGCAATTAAAAATTAAGTAAAAAAGATAAAATATATTAATGGCAACAAGTAACGATATTAGAAAAGGTCTTTGCATCGAATTTAGCAATGATATTTTTAAAGTGATTGAGTTTCTTCATGTAAAACCAGGAAAAGGACCTGCTTTCGTAAGAACAAAATTAAAATCTGTGACAAATGGAAAAGTATTGGATAATACATTCTCTGCAGGCCACAAAATTGAAGAGGTAAAAGTAATCACAAGAAAGTTCCAGTATCTTTATGATGATGAGAACGGATTCCACTTCATGAATAACGATGATTTTTCTCAGCTATATTTAAATAAAGAAATGATTGAAAACTCAAACTTGATGAAAGCAGGTGAAGAAGTAACAATCATTTTGAAAGAAGCTGATGAAACACCACTTTCTGCTGAACTTCCTCAATCTGTATACTTAGATGTTATTGAAGCTGATCCGGGTGTAAAAGGAAATACTGCAACCAATGCTCTTAAAAACGCAATCGTTGAGACAGGAGCAAGAGTAATGGTTCCTTTGTTTATTGAACCGGGAGACAAAATTAAAGTAAGCACTGAAGACGGTAGCTACTTGGAAAGAGTGAAATAATAAATAAAATTTACATAAATTCGGTTTGCATTAGCAGTCCGAATTTTGTTTTATAAGAAAATCTATTATTATGAGATTCCATTCTCCGCAAAAGCTTAAAACGATTGCAGATTTAATTGGCTCAAAATTTATTGGCCCTGAAGACTTCGAAGTTCTGGGGGCCAATGAAATTCACATGGTAAAACCGGGAGAAATTGTATTCGTTAATCATCCCAAATACTATGATAAGGCACTAAATTCTGCTGCAACTATTATCTTGATTGATAAAGAAGTAGAATGTCCCGAAGGAAAGGCTCTTCTGGTTTCTGATGACCCGTTCAGGGACTTTAATAAGATCAATACTCATTTTACAAGAATCTATAATTTCACAGAAGAAATTCATGATGTGGAAATTGGAGAAGGAACAAAAATTCACTCTTCAGCAGTCATTGGAAACAATGTGAAAATTGGAAAAAATACCTTAATTTTTCCGAATGTTGTGATCGGCGACAGATCCGTAATTGGTGATAACGTGATCATCCAGTCCAATACCGTATTGGGAGGTGATGCTTTCTATTACAGAAAACTAAATGGAAATTTTGACCGTTTAATTTCTGTAGGAAACGTGGTGATCGAAAATAACGTGGAAATAGGTAATGGCTGTACTATTGACAGAGGGGTTACAGATTCTACGATTATTGGTGAAGGTTCAGTGTTGGATAATCAGATTCAGATAGGACATGACACTGTGATTGGAAAAAAATGTCTGATCGCTTCTCAGGTTGGAATTGCCGGATGTTGTGTAATAGGAGATGAAGTGACTTTATGGGGACAGGTGGGTATTGCTTCCGGAAATAAAATTGAGAGCGGATCTGTACTTTTAGGGAAAACCGGAGTGAACAGAGACCTTGAAAAAGGAACCTACATCGGAATGTTTGCTGAAGATTTCAAAACATATCTGAAAAAAGAAGTAAAACTGAGAAATCTCAAATAAACAATTCCAAAGGTTTTATCCAAAATCAAAGAAATTTGAGTAAATTTGTGAGCATTAATAAAATAATAAATAAATTAAAACAACAATAAAATGTCAATTTTAGTAAACAAAGATTCTAAAGTAATTGTACAAGGATTTACAGGGAACGAAGGAACTTTCCACGCTGGTCAGATGATTGAATACGGAACAAATGTAGTAGGTGGTGTTACTCCAGGAAAAGGAGGAAGCGAGCACTTAGGAAAACCGGTATTCAACACAGTAGCTGATGCTGTTGAAAAAGCAGGAGCAAACGTAAGTATCATTTTCGTACCACCGGCATTTGCAGCAGACGCTATCATGGAAGCTGCTGAAGCAGGAATTAAAGTAATTGTATGTATTACTGAAGGTATTCCTGTAGCTGATATGGTAAAAGTAAAATCTTATATTGCTGACAGAGACTGCAGATTAATCGGACCAAACTGCCCTGGAATCATTACTTCTGAAGAAGCTAAAATTGGTATTATGCCAGGTTTCGTTTTCAAAAAAGGTAAAGTAGGTATCGTTTCAAAATCAGGTACCCTTACTTACGAAGCTGCTGATCAGGTAGTAAGAGCAGGTTACGGTATTTCTACGGCGATTGGTATCGGTGGTGACCCAATTATCGGAACTACTACAAGAGAAGCTCTTGAATTATTTATCAATGATCCTGAAACTGAAGCTGTTGTAATGATCGGTGAAATCGGTGGTGGACTTGAAGCAGAAGCTGCTAGATGGTACAAAGCTAGTGGATCTACTAAGCCGGTTGTAGGATTTATCGCTGGACAGACAGCTCCAAAAGGAAGAACAATGGGACACGCTGGTGCTATCGTAGGTGGTGCAGAAGATACAGCTCAGGCTAAGATGGAAATCATGAGAGAGAACGGTATCAATGTTGTTGATTCTCCTGCTGATATCGGTGCTACTGTAGCTAAAATTCTAGGATAATACAAAACCAAATAATATGAAAAAACTTTTATTGGCCTCAGCTTTAACCCTCTCAGCTTTATCCTTTGCACAAGTGCAGTGGAAAAATACAAGATTTGGGGTTACGGCAGGTTTAAACTATTCCAGAGTATCTAATGCCCACAATCCCTCCGGGCCAAGATATACTTTCCAGGGTGGAGCTTTGGCTTTAATTCCTGTAGGAAAGACAAACCAGTTTTATATCCAGCCTGAAGTTTTATACTATGGGGCGGGAGAAACCGGTAAAGACAGTGATGCTAAGAATATTGATGGTTATAACGCATTATATGCCAATAACTATCTGAGTGTGCCACTTTATTTCAAAGGGTATTTTTCAGAAGCAGAATCTGAATTCTTTGGATTATTAGGGCCTAGATTTAACTTTTTGCTGAGCCAAAATGTTAAAGATGTCCCTGCAAAAAGACCTTATTATGATCCAGATGTTACTGACCCTTCACAACCTGCGGGTGTAAATGGTAAAGCTAATAGCTTTAACTGGGGAATAGGACTGGGAGTAGGATATAGCTATAAAAGACAACTTGAAATAGCTTTAAAATATGACTTAGGTCTTTCAGATACTTATCCAAATCTTGTCAAAGAAAGAGGCGGATCTGATAAGAAAAAATCTGAACAGGTGATAGCTCTTACCTTAAGCTATATATTCAAATAAAACATTTTATTCAGAATATAAATAAGAAATCCCGGAAATACTTTTCCGGGATTTTTTTTGAATTAAATGCAGAAAATAAATCAAGTATAATATAATAGTTTGGCTGCTCACTTAGAAAGAATCAATTTCATTGATTCCGCCTTTGCCTCCTAAAATAATACATCAGAATCCTGGAACTTTGCATCAAATCTAAACTTCCCAATACAGATATAATAGCTTGTCACCCAAGCTGAATTTGGGCGAAACCCTTTTGCCAACAAAATTCTTTTGATGCTTAAAAATAAAAAGAGCAAATTCGCATACTTGCAAATTTGCTCTTTTAAGTTTTTATTTGTATCAGCTTCCTGTGTGAAGATTAACCTTTAATCCATTTCCAAAGCTCCTTCAGGGTAGCCTTATTACCATACATTAAAATTCCTACACGATAAATCTTTCCTGCAAGGAATATCATAAATACAGTTGTGACCAATAGCAATACAATAGATAAAGCAATCTGCCATGCGGGAACTCCGAAAGGTATCCTTGCAATCATGGCAACCGGTGAAGTAAAAGGGATGATAGATAACCAGAAGCCTAACGGACCGTCAGGATTGTTCATCAATGAGAAGCTGCCGTACATTCCTAAAGTTAGGGGTAAGATCGCAAATAAAGTGAACTGCTGGGTTTCTGTTTCATTATCCACCGCAGAACCAATAGCTGCATAAATTGAGCTGTAGAAAATATATCCTAAAAGGAAGAAAACAATGAATACAAAAATAATCAAAGGAAAATTCAGTTCCAGTAGGCTGTGGGAAATCTGAGTGGCAAGCTGTGTCATATCGAGCTTACTTGTAATTTGTTCACTTCCACCAGGAACAGCCTGTTGAAGAGGTGAAAACCCCGTATTTAAAACCAAGGCTCCGATAACAGACATGGTGATCCAGATCAGAAACTGAGTAAGAGCAACCATTGTTACCCCAAGGATTTTTCCCATCATCAGCTCAAAGGGCTTTACAGAAGAAATGATGATCTCCACAACACGGTTGTTCTTTTCTTCCAGAACACTTCGCATTACTCTTACTCCATAGATAATGATGAACATGAAGGTGACGTACATCAAAACCATACTAAGGCCTGATTTAACACCAAAGGTAAGGTCAGAATCTTCCTTGTTATTATCAGCAACATTAATGGTCTTTAAGCTGAAACTTTTATCAAGGTCATTAAGTTGGGTTTCCTGAATTCCAAGTTGCTTGATTTTTTCCTTTTTAACTACATTAGCAATATCGGAAACAATTTTCTGCTTCGTATCAAAACCCATTTTACTGTTGATAACCAGTCTTGTGCCTGTTTCAAGCTCTTCATAGTTCTGCTCTTTTAATTCAGGTAAAATAAGGATTCCATCCAGAGATTCATTTCCCTTTAAGTTATTGATCTTAGACTTTTCATCCGCAGCAGAAACGAATACATAGTTCAGTTTATCATTAGACTTCAGCTGATTGATGAATAAACCGCTTTTGTCAACAACTTCAATAACACTGTGGGATTCATTGGCTTTAAACATCAATCCGATTACTGCTCCAAAAGCAATGATCATAACAGGTGCCAATAAGGTCAATATGATAAAGGATTTTTTCTTAACCTGCGTAAGAAACTCTCTTTTTGTAATTAAAAAAATATTATTCATAAAATTAAGAATGGTTACTTACAGCATTAATAAACACTTCATTCATACTAGGTATTCTCTCGTCAAAAGATCTTACTTTTCCTACATGCACAAGATCAAGAAGGATATTGTTTTGCTCACTTTCGTTTTTCAGATCAAAAGAAACCAGGCTGTTTTCATTAGAAAAATTGAAGATCTCATATTTATTTCTAAAGCTTTCCAATTGTTCATTGTTGACTTCAGAAAGCGTAATTCCGAAAATATTTTTCTTGAATTTTTCTCTTACGTCAAAAACTCTTCCGTCAATAATCTTCTTGGAATTATTAATTAATGCTACATAGTCACACATTTCCTCCACACTTTCCATTCTGTGAGTAGAAAGAATGATAGTGGTTCCATTATTTTTAAGATCAATGATCTGGTCTTTGATTAAGTTGGCATTTACAGGATCGAAGCCTGAGAAAGGCTCATCAAGGATTAAAAGATGGGGCCTGTGAAGTACCGTTACCACAAACTGAATCTTTTGTGCCATTCCTTTAGACAGTTCAGAAAGCTTTTTCTTCCACCATTGATCGATGTTCAGCTTTTCAAACCATTTTTTAGCTTCATTCAGGGCATCATTTTTACTCATCCCTTTCAGTTCTCCGAAATAGAGGATCTGATCGCCCACGCTCATGTTTTTGTAAAGCCCTCTTTCTTCAGGCATATAACCAATATCTTTGATGTGACTTGGGTTCAGTTTTTCTCCGTTGATTAAGATCTCTCCGGAGTCGGCTTGGGTAATTTGGTTAATGATACGGATGAATGAAGTTTTTCCGGCGCCATTGGGACCTAAAAGTCCATAAATACTGCCTTTGGGAACATGGATGCTGAAATCATCCAGTGCGACCTTTTTTCCGGCATTATAGGTCTTTTTAATATGTTCAGCTCTTAGCATTAAGTTGTTTTTTACAATTAGTATAAAAAAGTCTTTAAAGTTACGGAAATATTAAAAGAGATTGTTATAAAAGAAAAAATCCTGATGATTATAGACTGCACCCAAAAGTTTAGACAAAATTAAATAATATTATTATATGAAAGAGTTCGGTACTGTACTGGACTCTTTCCTTTTAGATTAAGCCTTATCC
>NZ_QNVT01000050.1 GCF_003385515.1 Chryseobacterium pennae
GCATTCGTTTAGTTCACTTTATTTTCTCTGGTTCTTCAGTATTTAATTATTATCTAATTTACTTCTAAATCCTTTTGCAAATCTAAAGGCATTCGTGGCTACTCTAAAAACAGTGTAAAATTTTATCGTAGATAAAATCCTTGCGCCTTAAAAACAGACTCATTATCTAAAATCATCGCGACCTAGCGTTTTCCAACAAAAAACATTCATTCCAAGAATATTTTGTTCATTTCCATTTAACTTATTACCTTCGTTAAGATCTGAAGTAAGATAAAAACAACCTCCAATGATGAAAAACGAAATTCTGAAAAGCTGGATAGATCAATATTCCGGACCGCTTTTGAAGAAGGCGTTATATATGCTTTCCAATAAAGAAGATGCTCAGGATGTCGTTCAGGATGTTTTTATTGCTGCCTTTTCCAATTATGATTCCTTTGAAGGGAAAAGCCAGCCACTCACTTGGCTGATGGCCATTCTCCAGAGAAAAATTGCTGATTTTTACCGAAAAAAATACAAATCGGAACCCAATGTAAAGCTGGATCATTTTTTCGATGAAACAGGATCATGGAAAAATAATGATGTATTAAACGATTGGAATGTTTCAACAGAATCTGAGCTTCTGGACAATCAGGAATTTAATAAAACGCTTGAAGAATGTATCGAAGAATTACCTGCCAGATGGAAAATTCTACTAAAAATGTATTACATTGAAGAAAAAAAAGCACCCGATGTAAGTCAGGAATTGAATGTTTCTACGACTAACCTTTGGAAGATCCTTCAGAGAAGCCGGATGCAACTGAGAGAATGCCTGGAGGTGAATTGGTTTTCAAGATTATAGAGATGATAAAAAAAATCCTACATATATTGTTTTTACCATGCAGTGAAGCCACTTTACTGATGGAAAAACGTAGTGCCCAAACAATTTCTGCCAAAGAAAACAGGAGACTGAGCATTCATATATTCGTCTGTAAATGGTGTAAAGTTTATAATGAAAAGCTGAAATTATTAGATAAGATTTTTAAAAAGACTCTTGCCGAAAAAGAAGCAGAAATAAATGAATCTGAAATTCAGGATTTTAAAAATAAAATGATTGAAAAACTAAATTTCTAAGAAAATTTTGTCAGGATTTTGAAATAGCACCGACTATACTTTTGAAAAACAATAAAAGTATTCATTCAAAATCTAAAAAAATGACAGGAACAGGACAAAATTCAGGCAACAATCAATCAGCGTACACTCTCGGATATTATATTTCGCTTTTCGGTGCGGCACTCATCTTACTTTGGATAGGGGTTTTCAAATTTACTCCAACAGAAGCTTCAGCGATAAAACCTTTGGTGGAAAACCATTTCTTAACTTTTTTCGTATATAAGATTATGAGCGTCCAGACTGTATCAAATCTTATCGGAGTGATAGAAATTATCATTGCTTTATTACTGATATTTAGTGCGAAATTTGCTGTATTAAAAAAGTACGCAGGAATAGGTATGATTGCTACTTTTTTGGTGACGTTAAGCTATTTGTTTACGACTCCGGGAATGTGGAAAATAGTGGATGGAGTTCCTGTTACAGATTTTTTTATACTGAAGGATCTGATGCTTTTAGGATTTGGATTCATGATCTTACAAAAAAATAAATAATGAACAAAAAGCTAAATATGAAAAATATATTAATCGTACTCGGGATTATTCTGGGTATCGCAGTTTTTGCTGCCGGAAGTGGGCTTTTTAAAAAGAATAAGCCCGTTGAAACAAACGTAAAAAAAGAAAAACAGGAAATTATGGATAATAAGAATGTCAGGGAAATTTATTTTGCAGGCGGATGTTTCTGGGGAACAGAGCATTTTTTTCAGCAGATTCGTGGAGTGGTAGGGACAGAGGTTGGCTATGCTAACGGTAAAACTCAAAATCCTACTTATGAAGAAGTGGTAAGTCATACAACCGGATTTGCGGAAACAGTAAAAGTAAAGTATGATCCTGAGCAGGTAGATTTGAAACTGTTGATTGATCTGTATTTTAAAACCATTGATCCTACAAGTCTTAATCAACAGGGAAATGACAGAGGAGACCAATATAGAACGGGAATTTATTTTACAGACAAAGCTGATGAGTCTTTGGTAAAAGCAGAAGTTCAGAAATTAGCAAAAGGATACAACAAGCCAGTCGTGGTAGAAACTGTCCTTTTGAAAAATTTCTATAAAGCAGAAGATTATCATCAGGATTATTTAGATAAAAACCCAGGCGGTTACTGCCATATTGAACCGGGACTTTTTGAAATGGCTAAAAAAGCAAATCCACTTCCCAAAGCAACCTCTTATCAAAAACAGGATAAAAAGGTTTTAAAAGACAAATTAACAGCAGAACAATACAGTGTAACTCAGGAAAACGGTACAGAAAGACCTTTCCAAAATGAATACTGGAATGAAACCCGTGAAGGAATTTATGTAGACATTACCACAGGAGAACCATTATTTGTTTCAACAGATAAATTTGAATCAGGATGTGGCTGGCCAAGCTTCTCAAAACCGATTACCAAAAGTCTGATTGATGAAAAAATGGATCGTACGAACGGAATGACAAGGGTAGAGGTAAGAAGTAAAACCGGTGATGCTCATTTGGGACACGTCTTCAATGACGGACCGGAGGATAAGGGAGGACTTCGGTACTGTATCAACAGTGCTTCCCTGAAGTTCATTCCCAAAGCTGAAATGGAAACAAAAGGATACGGAAAATATCTTCCGTTGTTAGATAAAAAGTAATGTGAAAGGAAGGCTGCCATTTGGCAGCCTTTTATCTTAAGTTGTATCCAGGGATTGATACCTTTAATATACTTCCCTAATATTATTCTTTTTTATGAAACTGAAGGTTTTCTTTAATACTTAACATAGATATATTTAAAAAAAGCATAAAGCCAAAAATTATATAAAAAGACTGTTTCGGAAGTTCTGCGAAAGATTTTAATCTGTCAAAACCTTTGTATTGAGTTTCTTCTTTGTAATGAATGGTAGCAGCTTGGGTACCACAAGGAAAATAATGGTCTTTTTCTATTTTATTAGGATCTTTATAGGAATGAATAGCAAACACATGACCAGTCTTTTCCATATCAACAGTGTAAGACTCTTGCTTGGAAATCAACATGACATTAATCAGAGTTATAAAGTCCTGATAGCTATTTTCGTCATTAATTATAAATTCAATTCCTGTTTCTTTCTCATTCTTTGTCTGTATCTTTTTCAGTTCAGAAATATAATATTCCTGATTCTGTAAAGCAGTATTAGGAGATACGGTAATCTTTTTATAATTCCAGTTTCTCACAAATTCAAAAGTATATTGTATAGGAATTTTGGGCATGATTTTGCCAGGTATTCCCAAATCTATAGCGGTATATTGAGGATGAACCCTTTGATTTCCATAATACCAGAATAAAAGGGGTATCAGTATAGCACTGATTAAACCCGGTGCATAATATATTTTTTTCATCCCTTTCGTTTTGATAAAATTAAAAAATAATGTCAAAATGAAAAAGTAAATGATCAAATAACTTCAATATTTAACAAAATTGAGTGAAAATAGTGGGTGCGTTGATAATAATTACATTAAAATGATATTAAATTCTGATACTTTCATAGACTTTCAAGATTAAAATATTAAATTTGATAGAACTAATAGGGAATTATGAAGCTAATTGAACTCGCCGCAGAACTGAATGTCTCTGCAGAAGCAATCAAACAGTTTATACAGGATTTTGATCTTGAATTAGTAGACTGTATCACTACAAATTTTGAAGTAAAGGAGGACTTTGAAAAATTTGCCCGCGAAAATTTAGATTTTTTGAGATTATATGAAAAAGACCTGGACAAAAGTAAAACGCTGGAACAGATTGCTGAAGTGATCAATCAGCCTAAAGATAAGGTTGAAAAAGCGATAAAAGAAAATAATCTTAATATTTTTGATAATGGCTTTTTTAAGTCTTCGATTTCCAGCTATGGGATTGATAACAAGTTGGGTGGAAATTACCAGTTCGTATATGACTATTTCGGGCATAAAACCAGTTTACAGCAAAGAGATTTCATAGGATATAGAGATCTGTTTTTCTATACATCAGCAGTGCTTGAACCGTTTTTAAATCCACAGCAGATCAAAGACTGGGGAATCAATAAGCCGGCAGGGATTATTTTGTACGGACCTCCCGGAAGCGGTAAGATTTTCTGGGCCAATAAAATTGCTGAAATCATAGGATATCAGTTTAAAGAAGTTAAAAAACACTATCTGGGAACTTCATTGGTTGACGGAAATCAGATCAATTTCAGTGATTTTCTTCTTAATATGATGAAGGAAAATAAAATGCTCCTTTTCCTTGATGATTTTGATGAAATTATGATGCAAAGGAAAGCAGATAATGATATTGCGTCCTGTAATCTTGAAGCGCAGGAACTGATTCTTCATTATATCGGAAAATTTGAAAAAGAAGGCGTATTAATGGTGGGTTCAGCCAATTCAGTTTCAGAAATTGATGAAGAAATTTTAGCACCCGGAAGGTTTGATGTCATGATTCCTATATTTCCGCCCAATGCATCAGAACGTTCGGAAATTATTTTATATGCGATGACCAGAGGGCTTGAAGAAGATTCGTTACTCTATAAAATTCTTAAAAATAATAAAGCAGATAAAGTACCTTTCTGGCATGATGTTTCTTCAAGGATGAAAGTTTTTAGCAATACCATGCTGATTGATTTTACCCAAAGTCTGAAGAAACGGATCAAAAACCTTTATCAAAGGACCCGAAATGAAAAACTTAAAATTGATCAGAATCTGATCAATGGAGCCTTACGGGATGCTGCTGCAAAACTTACAGAAGAATATCTTGATCAGATAGCCCGGTTTTTAGCAGATGTTATCATCAATAATTTTGACGAATTCCAGTTTAGAATCCAGACTTTAAGAAAGGAGCTTGAAACTTATAAAGTGGTTGAAGAACCCAGACGGGAGATTGGTTTTCATCACAACGGCGAGAAGGAAGAGTAGCTGAGATTGGGGATAAGGTTCAAAGTTTAATGTTTAAGATTGTGGTATTTCAACAGTTTAAAATCTAAAAACTAAGGCTTTAGATACTTCTCCGGCCTTCAATCTATCATCCCTCTGTCTATCATCTATTATCTTTTCGTCCATTTCATAAATTATTCATCACTAATTACCCATTACTCATGATCAGCATCTGGGAACAGGAAACCTTCTACCGTAAAAGAGATATTGTCATTATTGGAGCTGGATTCTCCGGACTTTGGACTGCGATTTCCATGAAAGAGAAATCTCCCGAAAAATCTGTATTAATTATTGAAAGAAATGCTGTTCCATTAGGCGCTTCAACACGGAATGCCGGTTTTGCCTGTTTTGGAAGCCTTACAGAAGTCATTGCTGATTCCCGGAAAATGGGCTGGGAAAAAACATTGAATCTTGTTACAATGAGGTTTGAAGGTCTTCAGAAGATCAGACGATATTTTAAAAATGAAGAAATAGATTTTGAACTCAGCGGAGGGTACGAAATTTTGAATAATGATGAACCTTTACTCCATATAAACGAAGTTAATGAAAAACTGCGATCAATAACAGGCCTTCAGGAAACTTACTCTTTGAATCAGAATAAAATAAAAGAATTTGGGTTGGGTAAATCCCAGTTTTTGATTGAAAACCCATGTGAGGGAAGTCTGCATTCCGGAAAGTTACTACAGAAGCTTTTGGAAAGATGCTATGAATTGAAAGTTGAGTTTTTGTTTGGAACTGAAGTTAAAAATATTGAGGAAACTTCGGATGAAGTAAATGTTGATCTTTCAGAAAATCTCACTGTAAAAGCAGATCAGTTAATTTATTGTACCAATGCATTTAGTTCAAAGTTTTTGGAGAAAAAAAATATCATTCCTGCAAGAGGCCAGATTCTCCTTACTGAACCTATACAAAATTTAAAATTAAAGGGTACTTTTCATTATGATGAAGGATTTTATTATTTCAGGAACTTAGGAAACCGCATATTGTTGGGTGGCGGAAGAAATCAGGATTTTAAGACGGAAGAAACAACAGCTTTTGAAACCACAGAATTCCTTCAAAACCATCTGGAAAACTTTTTAAAAGAAGTAATTCTTCCTAATCAGGAATTCAAAATTGCTCTTCGCTGGTCAGGAATTATGGCTATGGGGAATGAAAAAACACCTATTGTGAAGCAGATTTCAGACAGACAGTTTTGTGCAGTAAGACTTTCCGGAATGGGAGTGGCATTGGCTCCGAAAATTGGGGAGATTGTGAGAGAAATGATAAGGTAGAGAGCATAAATAATAGACGAAGAGGTAATAAATGTGGAGACGATGATTAGGAGATGGAAAAGAAATTTAAGAGAAGTGATTTTAGAATATTGAAGAATACAACCTTAAACTATAAACATCAAACCTTAAACCTTGAACTCTTAGTTTTCCACTCTGAAAGAAATCCCTTATTTTTGTAAAAAAGAAAGAATCGTGATTAACAACGACCAGATAAAAGAAGTTCAATCCAGAATTGAAGAATTACACAAATACCTTCAGATTGAAAAAAAGAAGATCGAAATTGCCAATGATGATGAAAAAACAGCAGCTCCTGAGTTTTGGGATAACCCTAAAACAGCAGAAGCTTTCCTGAAGCAGCTTCGTTCCAAGAAAAAATGGGTAGAAGGCTATGATGAGATTCATACCCAGTTTGAAGATCTTCAGGTACTGGCTGATTTTGCTAAAGAAGATCCTGATTCAGAAAAAGAGCTGGATGAAACGTTTCCACAATTGGTGGAAAAAATTGAAGACCTGGAATTCAAAAATATGCTTTCCAATGAAGGTGATGAGCTTTCTGCTGTTCTTCAGATCACTGCCGGAGCCGGAGGGACAGAAAGTTGTGACTGGGCATCCATGCTGATGAGAATGTATACCATGTGGTCAGAAAAACAAGGGTACAAGATCCGTGAACTGAACTTTCAGGCAGGAGATGTAGCCGGAGTAAAGACCGTTACCCTTGAAATAGAAGGGGAATTTGCCTTCGGATATTTAAGAGGAGAAAACGGTGTTCACAGATTGGTAAGAATTTCACCTTTTGATTCCAATGCAAAACGTCATACCAGTTTTGTTTCCGTATATGTTTATCCTTTAGTAGATGATACCATTGAAATTAATATCAACCCTGCTGATATCTCCTTTGAAACGATGAGGTCTTCCGGAGCCGGAGGTCAGAACGTAAACAAGGTGGAAACAGCTGTACGTCTTCGTCACGCTCCAACAGGAATTATCATTGAAAACTCAGAATCCCGTTCTCAGCTTCAGAATAAAGAGAAAGCCATGCAGCTTTTACGTTCCCGATTATATGAGATGGAGTTGGAAGAGCGTATGAAGGCAAGAAACGAGATTGAAGCTAACAAAATGAAAATCGAATGGGGAAGCCAGATCAGAAATTATGTGATGCATCCTTACAAATTGGTAAAAGATGTACGCTCAGGCCATGAAACATCAGATGTGGACGCGGTAATGAACGGAAATCTTACCCCTTTCCTTAAAGCTTTCCTGATGGCCGATGGGACCGCAGTTTCCGATGATGATCTTGACTTATAAATATCATGTGAAATTTTAGTTAAAATCTTATAATTAATTTTTGTTTCAGATATTTTAGACCTATTTTTGTTGTTCATCGATATATATGGAAGATTTCAATAGCTGGAAGGATTTATTAAACCCGGAGTTTTATATTAAAATGGGAGGGTTTTGGCTTATTTTATTTATTGTTTTTGCTGAAACAGGTCTGTTTGTAGGATTTTTCCTACCTGGAGACTCATTACTGTTCGTTTCAGGAATTTACGCAGTTGAAATCATCAAAGAGACCTTTGGTTCTACAGGAAGTGATTTCTTAGATACAACAATTCTTGCCTCCGGAGTGGCACTTTCTGCTATTATAGGAAATGAAGTAGGATACTACTTTGGAAGAAAAGCCGGACCTGCTTTGTACAAAAGACCGGATTCAATGTTGTTTAAGAAGAAATATCTTTATCAGGCACATGATTTCTTTGAGAAACACGGAGCACTGGCTATTATCATGGCAAGATTCCTGCCGGTTGTGAGAACCTTTACTCCGATTGTTGCAGGAATTGTAAAAATGGATAAAAAAGAATTCTTGAGGGATAATGTCATCGGAGCTGTTCTATGGTCATTTATTTTGATCTTTGCAGGACACTATCTTGATAAGCTTTTCATGGAGCAGTTTGGTATCAATCTGAAAGAAAAATTAGAATATATCATCATTGTGATTGTATTGGTAACAACACTTCCGGTGATTATAAAATTCATGTTCGGAAAGAAAGAAGACTTCTCTAAATACGAAAACAAAGACTTTGAATAGAATTCAAACCTATTAAAAATATAAAGGCTACCTCACTTTGAGATAGCCTTTTTCATTAGCCACGAATATACGAATCCTTGTATTGGTACATTTGTGGCTATAAAATTTATAAGTATACCTTCGTTTATTATGTTGGCTTAATAGATTATTTTTTGATCCAATCCAGAATATTGGGGTAAATAATACTGTCTCTTTTTCTTTTGCTGAAAAATCTCGGCACATGACCTGTCCTTTCCATAAAGATAAATTTGTGGGGTACATTCAACCGGGTTAATGCAGAATCCATAGAAATTCCCTGATGCTGGTTGACCAGAAAGTCATGATTTCCCTGGAATAATAGAGTAGGAACAGCGGTAATATTGGCAATAGGACTGGCTTGCTTAAAAGCTTCAGAGATATTTTTACGGTCAAACTTTGTTCCCACTACCTTTTGAATAGTAGGTGAAGTATATTTAGAATAAAAGGAATTCAGATATTCAGGACTGTAAAAATCTGTAGGACCGCTTAAAGAAATAATCTTTTTGATCTGATCCGGATGCTGATAGCCGTACAGCAAAGCAAGATGTCCACCTGCACTTTCACCAAGAATAACATAATTGTTAGGTTGCAGTTCCGCTTTTTCCGTTAGAGAATTGAACTTTTCAACAACTAGGCTAATATCTTCAAGTTGCTGCTTATAAGTGATCTTTTTCTTTTGAGAAACCAATCGGTAGTTCATGTTGATACTTGGGATCTTATTTTGGAAAAGCATTTTCTGGATCTGGATCATATGTTCTTTTTTCCCCAGCGTCCAGGCTCCACCATGTACAATAAGCACCACAGGAGAATCTACAGCATAATCTTTAGGAAGAAAAACATCCATTTTCTGTCTTTTATGCTCTCCATATTTTAAGTTATAGATCTTCTGCTGGCCATCAGGACCTACCCAAACTCTGAATTTCGTATTGCAGGACTGCAGCAGGAAACTGACGCATCCCATAACGAAAAAATGGTACCTGAGAATGAGCTTTTTCATAGATTAAATGTACAGAAAAAGAAGGTGAAAATCTAGTGAAATTATATGATTTGTATCCGTTTTTGTTTTGTTATTCAGTCGGTTGGATAGCTTCTTTTTATTAAAAAATAATTTTTAGAATCATTCTTTATGCAAAGTATTTGCATAATTATAAAGAGATCGGTTATACCGGGGTAAATGTTGGGAAATTGCTTTTAAGGTTAGTGATAATGCCTCTTTATATTCCCCTGCTGAAGAAAGGGAAAGAGCTAGAAAAGAATCCACAGCATCATTAAGTTCATCAGAGTAGTTTGCTTTTTCTTCTCTCAAAATATGAATGCTTTCTTCTGTTTTTCCATTATTTCTCAATGTGCTTGCCAGTTGAATCCTTGCTCTTCTCCTTCGTAAGCCGGATAGCCCCAGATCTAATGCGCTTCTATATAAGGGCTCTGCTTCCTTTTCATGTCCGGTTGAGTCAAAAGCACAGGCTATTTCAAAATCTGCAATAGCTTGTGAATCCACAAGGAGAGCTATATGATCTTTAAGTTGTAGAATAAATTCTTCGTTGTTTATTGTTCCAAGCTTCTGCCAGATATCTTGTAATTGAGATTCCCAGTTTTCATCCATTGTATAGATTTTAAACAAAGATATAAATTATTGAAGGGGAGTTCCTTTGTGATTCTCATCATTCTTAAAATTATTGTCATATTATGAATCAGAAAATGGAATTAAATATTTATTTTTGCTGAACTTAACAGAGATTAAAAAAACATTAAAATATGGCATCAGGCTTTTTTGCAATTTTAGATGATATTGCTGCATTGATGGATGATGTAGCGGTTACCAGTAAAATAGCTACACAAAAAACAGCAGGAATTTTGGGAGATGACCTGGCTGTAAATGCAGAAAAAGCCACAGGCTTTCTTTCTTCCAGAGAAATTCCGGTTCTATGGGCTATCACCAAAGGATCATTTATCAATAAACTGATTATTCTTCCTATCGTTTTTTTACTCAATTGGTTGTATGCTCCGGCTATTAATTATGTGTTGATCCTTGGAGGATTCTATCTGGCCTTTGAAGGAGTTGAAAAAATAATAGAATTTCTTTTTCATCGTCACAAAAAGGGGCATGAAGTTATAGAGGAAATTGTAGAAGAAGAAAAAAGTTCAGAAGAAATAGAAAAACAGAAAGTAAAATCGGCAATTACAACGGATTTTATTTTATCAATCGAGATCGTTATTATTGCTTTAGGAACCGTATTGGAAGAAAGTCATCCTTTCATTACACAGATTTTAGTAACGAGCTTGGTTGCATTTATTGCGACTGTTGGAGTTTATGGAATTGTAGCTCTTATTGTAAGGATGGATGATGCAGGGTTTAAATTAATAAAGAAAAGTAACGATAAAGGTTTTTTTGGAAAGCTTGGGCATATATTAGTGAAGGCTTTGCCTATTGTTATTAAAATATTAGGAGTTGTAGGAACAATTGCCTTAGTAATGGTTGCTGGTGAAATTTTTCTACATAGAATAGAATTTTTTCATGGATTACTTCCAGCTTGGCCGGATGTTTTGAAAAAGCTTATGCTTGGAATTGTTGGCGGATTGGCAGCGGTTGCTGTCTTCACTTTAGGAAAAGGAATGTATTCTTTAGTTGCAAAAAAATAAACTATCACCACCATATATAAGAAATCCTGCATCAAAAACATGTAGGATTTTTTGATGTAAGATCTGGGTAATTTTATAACCGTTTCTTTACTATCCAGATATGAGCGATATGATGATTGAAAAATTAGAAGACAATTTTAAATTCTACCCGGACGAAAGGTAAAGTACCGACTATCTATTTTCTGTCGGGCCTCTAACTGGCGAACATCCAAATCTTAAATTTTATACAAAAAAAGAGGCCTAAGCCTCTTTCTATATTTAATTGAATAAATCTTTTACTTTATCAAAAAAAGTTTTCTCCTTTCCGGAAGGTTCTGCAACCATTTCTCCGCTGGACATCTGTTTTTCAAAGAAGTCTTTTTGCTCCTTAGTAAGTTTTTGTGGAGTCCATACATTGATGTGAATAAACATGTCTCCTTTACCATAGCTGTCAATGCTTGGAAGACCTTTTCCTGCTAATCTTAAGATTTTTCCGGATTGAGTTCCCGGATCCACCGTGATTTTCACTTTTCCGCCAACGGTAGGAATTTCTTTTTTCGTTCCTAAAGCCGCTTCAGCAAAAGAAACATACAATTCCTGGTGAAGGTTATCGCCTTCTCTTTTGATCGTTTGATCTACTTCTTCTTCAATGATAACTAATAAATCACCCGGAGTTCCTCCAAACGGAGCGTCATTTCCTTTTCCTCTTACATTAAGCTGAATTCCGTCTCTTGCTCCGGCAGGAATATTGATTGTGATTTCCTCTTCATCTTTTATAAGACCCTGAGCATTTGCTCCGGCAGGAATTTTATCAGCAACCTTTCCGATTCCCTGACACGTACCACATGTGGTCTGAGTCTGCATTTGACCAAACATGGTGTTCATTACCTTAAGCTGAACACCAGAACCGTTACAGGTAGGACATATTTTTGAAGTGGCTCCTTCTGCCATCTTCATTTTTTTTACTTTAATGGTTTTATGAGTTCCGTTTACCATTTCCTCAAGGTTCAGCTTGATTCTGATTCTTAAATTAGAACCTTTTACCTGCTGACGACCACCGCCGCCACCGCTAAATCCTCCGAAACCACCGCCGAAAATATCTCCAAACTGGCTGAAAATATCCTCCATGTTCATTCCGCCTCCGAAGCCTCCGCCTCCGAAACCTCCATTTCCACCCATTCCGGCGTGACCGAACTGGTCGTATCTGGCACGTTTCTGATCGTCGCTCAATACTTCATAAGCCTCAGCAGCTTCTTTAAATTTTTCTTCAGCCTCCTTATCCCCAGGATTCTTATCCGGGTGGAATTTGATGGCCATTTTACGGTATGCTTTCTTTATTTCGTCGGCAGATGCAGATTTGCTGATCTCAAGAATCTCGTAATAATCTCTTTTTGACATGACAATTATATAATTGATTACTGATAAATGATAAAAGATATTTTAAAAATTAATAAGTGAAATATTCATCCATTATCACTCATCATTTATCATTTATGAATTTTAGTTACCTGTTACTACTTTTGCAAAACGGATTACCTTATCACTCAAAGTATATCCTGTTTCAATAACATCTACGATTTTCCCTTTCAGTTCTTCTGATGGAGCCGGAATTTGAGTAATAGCTTCGTGGAAGTCTACATTGAAGCTGTCGCCAGCATTTACTTCCATTGCTTTTAGTCCTTTTTCAGTAAGCTTATTTTTGAATTTCTGATAGATAAGCTCTACCCCTTGAAGATCAGCCGGATTTCCGTTTTTAGCGATTTCTTTTAATGCTCTTTCAAAATCATCCAAAACGCCCAACATAGAAACCATCATATCCTGATTGGCATATTGGAAGAATTCCATTTTCTCCTTAGAAGTCCTTTTTTTATAGTTTTCGAATTCAGCATATAATCTGATGTAACGGTCTTTTTCTTCTGCCAAAAGTTCCTCAGCAGAAGGAGTAACTGTCACATTTTCCTGAGACGTCGCCTCATTCTGAACATTGTTATCTTCTTGATTATTGATGCTTTCTTCGTTAATATCCTGATTTTCCATAATTCAATATTTATTTACATGAATGTTTCGCAAAGACTCTGCCAAAGGAAAAAACAGGACATTAAGGCAGAAAAATAATAGAAGATAAATTGACTATTTTAACCGGAGACAAATAGACAGTGAGATAATAGACGAATAGATAAAAGACAAGAAACTGAGAAAGAAGAGAATGAACTCTAATTTTAGATTTACAGACGACAATCTTAAAAGCTAAACCTTGAACTTAGAATCATCCTGCTCTGAATCTTGAATAACAGGAATTCCTATATCTGCTATTGTTCTCCTGTAAATGTCTGATACAAAAGATACAGGTTTAAAACAATGATAATCGCTGAGATAATCCATACGCAAACCTTTAAGAACGGTTTATTCACAAATTCCCCCATTTTAGCCTTATCATTGGTAAACATGACCAGTGGAACCACTGCAAAACTTAATTGCATAGACAGGATAACCTGGCTTAAAACCAATAATTCTGTTGTTCCCTTTTCACCATAAAGAATAGCAACAATCAATGCAGGAATAACTGCAATAAGTCTTGTTATCAATCTTCGTAACCATGGTTTTAGTTTAATATTTAAAAAACCTTCCATGACGATTTGGCCTGCAAGTGTTCCGGTAAGTGTTGAGTTTTGCCCGGAAGCCAATAACGCGATTGCAAATGCAATACTAGCCATTGAAGCCCCTAAAATTGGGGTTAACATCTGATATGCATCGTGAATGTCAGCTACATGCTGGTTTCCTGTAGTATGAAATGTAGCAGCTGCCAGAATGAGAATAGCAGCATTGATAAAGAAAGCCAGCATCAATGATACGGTGCTGTCTAAGGTGGCAAATTTGATGGCTTCTTTCTTTCCTTCCGTATCGCGGGTATAGTCCCTAGTCTGTACAATACTGCTGTGAAGGTATAAATTGTGAGGCATTACGGTGGCTCCTAAAATACCTATAGCAATATAAAGCATGGCCGGATTCTGAATAATCTCTTTTTGAGGAACCAATCCACCCAGAATTTCATTAAAAGCAGGTTTAGAAATAACGATTTCATAAGCAAAACAGGCGAGGATTATGAAAATTAGCCCACCCACAATACTCTCAATCCATCGGAATCCTTTGGCCTGAAGTAAAAGAATGACCAACACATCTACAGTTGTAATCACAATTCCCCAAGTCAATGGAATATGAAAAAGCAGGTTTAAGGCAATCGCTGAACCGATGACCTCGGCGAGATCACAGGCAGCAATGGCTATTTCACAGAAAACCCAGAGAATAAAATTGGTCGTAGGATTGAAATGATCTCTACAGGCCTGCGCCAAATCTCTTTCAGCTACTACACCAAGCTTAACGGATAAATGCTGTAAAACCACTGCAAAAATATTGGAAATAAGAATGACAGAAAGTAGGGTATACCCAAACTGGGCCCCTCCGGCAATATCTGTTGCCCAGTTTCCCGGATCCATATATCCTACGGCAATCATAAGCCCCGGCCCTGCAAAAGCAAGGTATTTTCTCCAAAAACTGGCATTTTTAGGAACTTTAATAGAAGAATAAACTTCTGATAAAGAGTGGGATGTTTTATCTTTTCGCCAGGCGTTTTTTAAATTGAAATTCATAAATGTTAGAAATGACTAACAAATTTAATTAAATAAATGTAAACACAAAAAATAAGAACATAAAAAATCCCGGAAAGTAATTTCCGGGATTCAATTTTTATTGATTCTAAAGATTATTTAGAGAATCTTACAGACATTTTTCTGTCAGCAGCTCTTTCTGCATCAGAAGCTTTTGCGTCTACAGTAGCAAATTTACTTCCGTAACCTTCAGCTCCAAGAACCTGGGCACCTACTCCTGCTTTTGTTAAAGCAGCTTTGATGTGATCAGCTCTTGCCTGAGATAATTTCACATTAGAAGCTTCGTTTCCTGTTTTATCAGTATAACCACCGATTTTGATTTTTGCATCAGGGAAAGCTTTAAGGATGGCTACCAAATTATCCAACTGGCCTTGTGAACCTGTCTCTAATTCAGTAGAACTTCCCATTTTGAAGTTTACATGGTCGAAATCGTACCATTTGTCTTTTAATGCGGCATCATCTGCTGCATTTTTATACCCTCCAGATTTAAGGAATCCAATCATTTGATCTTCCATACCGCCTTTGTATCCTTTCAGCATTACTCCGTTAAGATCGATGTTTTCATCGGTTTTCGCTACAGGAGTAGCTGTGGTAGCTGGTGTGGAAGTTGTTGCAGAAGCTGTGTCTACAGATGTTCCTGTGGAGTCTGAAGTAGAAGTCATTGTAGTTGTGGTTTGCTTCTTCTCACACTGTTTCCAAAGGAAATATCCTGCTGCAATTAATAATAAAAGCGGAAGCAACCATTTCCAGATTGAACCTCCGCTTTGATTATTATTATTGTTATTTTCAAATTGTTCTCTTATTTTTCTTGCTCCTTCGCTCACGTTTTCTCTTGCTGTAGCTACACCTTCAGTGATGTTGTCCTTAGCAGTAGAAGTTACTGAAGAAACTGTTTCCTTAGCCTGGCCGAACCAATTTTCAGCTCCCAATCCAAAGGAAGCCAAAGAAAGACCTGCCGGCAGTAAAGAAGAAATAATGCCTTTCTGATCATTCAGTAAGCTGGAAATACCTGAAGCACCCAAATTATTGTCTGCTGCATATTTTCCTACTGTGCCTACTGTAGCCCCGGTAACCAGATTTAACAAAGAACCTGCAGAATTGTTGCTGATTCCTGAAAAACTGGCAATGGAATTTACTAATCCACCTACCTTATCTCCAAAAAGAGAAGATAATAAAGTGGTGATGATAGGATTACTAGATGATCCACCTAATAGATTTCCTAAGATTCCACTTGAAGAGGCTTTTGTAATAGCATCCAAAACACCAGGATTGTCTGCGTTATTGGCTAAACCACCTACTACAGCAGGTAATAAGCCACCAATTGCTTTAGAAATACCGGATTCGCTTTCTCCAAACTGTGATGCAGCCTGTGAAACCAAAGCGGGACCTAATTGTCCTTTAATTAAATCAATGACATTTAAAGACATAATAATAAATTTTTTTGATTAATGTTGAGATAAATTTAAACAAAAATCCGTCCAAATGTCATTTTTTTTTGAATATTTCTTTGAAAATTAACGATTTTTTTTAAAATCGTTAAAATTATTAATACGCTTTTGCGAATAACACACGTCTCTTAGAAGGTTTTCCGGAAAGTAGAGAAATACCTTCTTCGATGTCATTATCCAGAGGAATACACCTGATCGTAGCCTTCGTTTCATCCTTGATCTGCTCTTCTTCTTCAGCTGTACCATCCCAGTGTGCATAGATAAATCCTCCTTTTTCTTCAAGAACTTTTTTGAATTCTTCGTAAGTATCTACTTTGGTGATGTTATTTTTTCTGAATTCAAATGCTTTGTTATAGATATCCTGCTGAATTGTTTTCAATAACTCCTCAATATAAACATCAATACCTTCGATAGAACGAACTTCTTTAGTCAGGTTATCTCTTCTTGCTATTTCCACAGAATTGTTTTCAAGGTCTCTTGGTCCCATAGCAATTCTTACCGGAACACCTTTCAATTCGTATTCAGCGAATTTCCATCCCGGTTTGTTCTGAGTATCGTTATCAAATTTCACAGAAATACCCTTAGCTTTTAATTTAGCCTGAATATCTAAAGCTACTTCACTGATCTGGGCCAATTGTTCTTCACCTTTAAAGATCGGAACAATCACGACCTGAATTGGAGCCAGTGTAGGAGGTAGTACCAATCCGAAATCATCAGAGTGCGTCATAATTAAAGCTCCCATCAAACGGGTAGATGTTCCCCAAGATGTAGCCCATGCGTGTTCTATTTTTCCTTCTTTGTTGGTGAATTTTACATCAAACGCTTTTGCAAAATTCTGACCTAAGAAGTGAGACGTTCCTGCCTGAAGAGCTTTTCCATCCTGCATTAATGCTTCAATACAATAGGTTTCATCTGCACCTGCAAATCTTTCAGAAGGTGTTTTTAATCCCTGAATTACTGGCATTGCCATAAAGTTTTCTGCAAAATCTGCATATACTTTGTTCATTTTCTCAGCCTCTTCTACAGCTTCATCTTTTGTAGCGTGAGCGGTATGTCCTTCCTGCCATAAGAATTCTGCCGTTCTAAGGAACAGACGGGTTCTCATTTCCCAACGTACAACATTCGCCCATTGGTTGATAAGGATAGGAAGATCTCTATAAGACTGGATCCAGTTTTTATAAGTATTCCAGATAATTGCTTCAGAAGTAGGACGAACAATCAGTTCTTCTTCCAGTTTTGCATCCGGATCTACAATCAGTTTTGAAGGATTATTAGGATCGGTTTTTAATCTGTAGTGAGTAACCACTGCACATTCTTTTGCAAAACCTTCTGCATTTTTTTCCTCAGCCTCAAATAAGCTTTTGGGCACAAAAAGCGGGAAGTATGCATTCACGTGACCTGTTTCCTTGAACTTTTTATCCATTTCATCACGCATTTTTTCCCAGATTGCATAGCCATACGGTTTGATTACCATACATCCACGTACTCCTGAGTTTTCAGCTAAGTCAGCTTTTACAACCAGCTCATTATACCATTTGCTATAATCTTCGCTTCTTGAGGTTAATTTTGCCATTATCTTTTAAAATTTTTTTAACTTTTGCACATTATTGTTATCTAAAAATAAAAATCTATTTTTGATAGATTTTTTAATCAGTATTGGTACATTTTTGGTACAGATTGCAAATATAATTTAAATTAAAAATTTTTACGTTATCATGAAAAGAAATATACATAAAAATTTGCTTGGTCTGCTAAAATCTAAAGGGATATTAGCAATATCAGGTGGATTATTGCTTATGTCTTGTGGTGCTCAGATGGGAGGGTATAGCGAGACGGATGGGGTATATTATGACCCTAATAAGGATACGTTACCGGAAGGAGTTATCATTAATGGTGGCGGAAACAGAGTAGGAGACTACTACGACTACTATCAGGATTCCAATGTGATTCAGAATGCACAGGCGAATTCGAGAGAACAGCAAAATAAATATAATGATTGGAGTGATGTAGATCCTAATTGGGGAAATGCTACCAACTCTGACTGGGGAATGTATGCAGGTTCTCAAACCAATTACTATGACAACTCCTGGGGGTACCCTGGAGGCTGGTATGGAGGATATTCTCCATATTGGGGCTGGAACCGTGGCTGGGGCTGGGGTGCAAGCCTATCATGGGG
>NZ_QNVT01000051.1 GCF_003385515.1 Chryseobacterium pennae
ATAGTTTCAGCACTGATTACGAAGCTGATCAACATACTGTTGCTGTCGATTGCATCGAAATCTACTTCGTGCTGGATAACGTATCCATTCTCCCACTTAAGGTTAATTAATGTTCCTTCTTCGTGAGATTTGTTGAAAACGATTTCTCCTACTGTAGGCTTATATTTTCCGTTCAATAAGCTTTCAAGGATGTCTGATTTTTCAGTAGCTTCTACTGTAACTTTGATAAGTGCGTTAGAAGGATCTGAAGCTACACGTCCTGATACATCAGTTGATCTTGATACGCTGTAGTTCATTTTTAATAATTTCTGACCTTCTCCGTTGTTGAATTTTAAGATTCCTCTTGAATTTCTTTCTGCCATGATTGTAAATTTTAATCGTTAGTAATAATTTTGTTATTCAATAATTGTAAGACAAAGATAAAGGCCTTAAAGTTGAAAAAAAAGCTTTTGGATGGAAATCTGAAAAATTGTAGTAGTTCTACGATTTTATGTCGTAATTCTACGACAATGGAGTTAAAGATAAACACAACTTATTATTAATAAATATTTTAACCATAATTAAAAATTAACAGAAAAACATCAATTATTACACCTTAAAGAGAAATATTATATTAAAAAATCATCTTTATGGCCATTTAAAAATCATCCGAACCTCATATTTTTCTGTACCATTTTTAATGGGTTTCGCTTAGGCGACATTTAATGACTGGAATACCAATATATGTTTTGGAAGTTATTTTTCTTTTTAATTTTTGTAAAGTGCAGCTCTTTTTGAACTTCCTTTAGAAGCCGGTTCAATTCTGCTCCTTTCTCTTCATCATAGCGAATTCTGTACTCTACATCGTGCAGGTAAATATTGGGTTTATCTCTCAGGAAAATCTTAAAATATATTTTTGAATTCCGTAATTGTGGTGTCTTGGTTTCATAGTCATACGAACAGAATCCGATGATATCAGCTTTGGCATATTTTATATACCTGTTGTTATTCTTTTTCAGATAAAGATAATTATGATCAAACCAGATGGTGATTTTTACAGAAATAGCTTTCAGAATCAAATAGCAAGTTCCCCAATAGAACAGGGTAAAAAATACCATCAAAGCAACACTGAAATCAAATAAAACATAATAAAGAGTTCCATATAAAGCCATAGAAGGTATAATTACCAGAATGGTCCAGCCTGTATGAAACGGCAAAACATTTTTTAATATGAATTCTCTCTTTCCTTTCATTTCTCTGAGTTAAGTACCAAAACATATTCCATAATACACAAGAAATCCGTCTATAAATTTAGTATTACTTATGATCAATATAATAAAAAAAAACTGTCATTAAGAGGGTCATTACCGCTCCTGCAATTCCTAAAATAAATAAAATAACCTGCCATGGCTGCATTTTATTGATGATTGAATATTTTATTTTTTCTCCTTTTACAACATACACTCCAAGGTTAGGAATGATGGTAGGATTGATTATATTTCTAAGTTCTTTCTTATTGAATTTTTTAGTGATATAGGGTTTGATATGCTGAACAAAGGCATCCAGTTCATCAATATCTTTTTGCGAAGAAAAGGGAGCTAAACCTGTGTCTCCTACCCTTATCTTGATGGTTTGATCTGCTGTTTTAATCGTCAGGTAGCGTAATCCTACATTGCCTATATTTTTGATCATCTTGATTTCAGATGCCTGGAACTGATAGTTCAGATTTCTAAATGTAATATGGAAATGGTCATCCTTTATATTGATAGTCCAGTTTTTTTCTTTTACAAGTCGGCTCAGTTGCTTCAAAGTAATCATACATATTCCTATTGTCATAACACTGGCAAAGGCAACTGATTTTAGAAAATGAATTTTCGGAAAAAGAAGTTCTCCACCAAATAAGACACCCAACATGGTACACAGGCCAGGAATAATTAATACCAGCGCCAATTTCAATTCTGTTTTAAAATCTAACCCCTGGAAACTAAATTCTCTGTCTTTCATTGGTTTCTGTTATCACTATTTTTAATTTCTGCTTAGGAATGCCTTACTTATTTTGATTTCGTTCCAAAGAATCCAGGATCTTTAAATTCCTTTCACTGTATGGATTACCCTGTTTGCGTGATTCTTCCATGAAAAACCTTCCTCTTTTATAGTCTTTATCTTCTATATAAGCAATTCCTAATAGATTGATAATCTTGGTATGGTCATCTGTACTGTAGCTTTTATTTTTATACGCAGGTTCCAAATACCGGATCGCATTATAGGGTTCCCCTACTTCCAGATATGAATCAGCTAATGGCAATACAATTTCAGGATGTTCCTTTAAATCTACTGTTACAAATTGAGTAATTGCAAAATTATATTCTTTACGTTCATATGCTTTCCAGCCTTTATCCAGTCGTTCACTATCTCCAAACGAGAAGACGTAATTGTTTTTTGCAATAGCTATTATCCCTAAAGCAGCAATGATTCCTATGATGATGGATGCTATTTTTTTCATGGTAGGTTAGTAGAACTGATAATCCAATGATATAACCATCTGATAATTTCTTCATTTACTTATTAAACATTACCTTATACTCTTCCTTAGGTATAAAACGGGATAGATACTGTTGAATGAATATAGAATTTGTTTCAGTGTTTCAAGTTCTATACTTTTTCTTGTTTAAATTCAAACAAACATTGGGTAAACAAATCTCTGTTATCAGTAAAATAAAAATCGTCATTAAGACTTGCTCTTTTTATTATAACAGCAGTTTGCTTACCTTCCTGAACCTTTAGAGATAAAAAATGGATATAACAAATAGTAAATATTTTATCTTAAATAATCATATTGTCTAGTTTATTGACTTGAAGGATGAAAGTCTTATTATTTAGTCTTTTACTTTTCATAAGTCAAATATTTTTTGATATTTTCTTGATAAGAGTGATCATCCCAAATCATCTCCTTTGAATTTACAGAGAAATTGAATACAGGAATAGGATTTTCTAAGGTACCTTTATTGTCTTTCATTTCATCCGAATTAACGATAACAAAAATGTGACTGGGAATATTGTTATATTCAAATTTCAGAAATTGATTATCAGCTTTATTTTTTTCGTAATAACATAAATTATAATATTTTTTTCCATCAAAAATCTTAACCTCTTGCTTTCCGGTTCCGCTTCCAGTTCCTAGCCCATAACCCAGTCTTTGCTTTGAAATTAAATGTACGTTATTAAGTTCTATTTTTTTAGAATTGCTTATATAAGTATCAATATTTACAAAAAATCCCTTAATAAATCCATACAACAAATACATGATTAAAAGAGTTACAATAGAAATAACAACAATTTTTAACACATTTAAACCTTTCACTATATTAATAATTTGATGAGACAATTTTTTTACCTGAAATACCAGAAACAGAAGCTGATAATTCCTGGACTATACTATTGGAAGAATTAGCCAACTCACCTTCAAGATAATCAGATCCGGCACCAATTCCTGTTGTTAATGCCGCAACTCCTAAATCCTGTAGAGATATTTCTGTTCCAAGATTTTTTGACCAATCTGGCATCCGGTTGATACGATGAACTGATCCTAAACCAAAATTAGCAGAAGTATATCCTAAACCAACCAAAGTACTTTGTTGCCAACTATATTCAGGATGTACAAAATCAGTATGAATATAACTTGCAACTGCTAGAGGCCCTGTCGATAAATCCATATCCAATCCTTGAGGCGTTCTGTCAAACATTCCATATCCTGTAACAAAACCAATTAAAGAATTAGACAAAATTTGTAAGCCAAGCTCACCTCTTGCCTGCCATTTCATTTTATCAGAGACAGTCTGTGCCTGAGCTTCAGTTTCTGAGGCAATCAACAAACCTAAATCTTTGCATTCCAAAATTGATTTATTGTACAAGATAGCTTCTTTTCCTTTAATAAAAGTAGTCTGGTGAAAATTGATCCAATTTCCTCCGCTTTGAGGATCAGCACAATCATGTGCAAAAACGGCTATAGTTGTTCCTATTGCTACAACTGCTAATGCTCCTAAAGCAATCCAACCTACAGGACCAGAGAATACAAGGGCAACTCCCACAACAATCCCTCCTACCAGAGACAAAAGTCCACCCCATTTTTTTGCTGCCAATTTACATTTAAAACATTCTGAAGTATTTTTATCTGCAACTGTAAGCAATCTTTTACCATTCGAATACTGCACCTTGTTATCTTCTTTATCAAGATGTCTTTTAAGTTGTTTTGGAGTTCCTGCCAAGTCAAAAGAACAAGACAACCATGCTCCATCTTCTATATAACCTTTCATAGTTCTACTCTTTTTAGCTGATATACTACCTGAGATTCAACGTTATTTTTAATTCTTTCACTCAGATGAATTGTAGCTTCATCAATTAAACCATCTTCATTTGAGACAGTAAAAAATACTTCGTACTCATAGATATGATCTGTAAATTTAAACTGAATCTGAGGTTTGTAATATTTTTCATATAATAAAATCATATTATCAATATCGACAAATAATGGTCTTCCTTTTTTAAGAAAATTAGTCTGATTTTCAGTCGTATTACGAACTGTTGTTTCACATTCAACCTTAAAAGCAATTTCTGGAAAAAAATGGGATAAAGTTTCAAACTGCTCATTAGTAAATTCATCAAATTGCCTCTTTAAGTATTGACCAAATATAATTTGATTAAATAAATTGTTTTTACAATTTTTTAAAAGAATATCCGGTGAACCAAATTCTATATTCCCGGCATCAATTAATTGTTTAATAATTTCTGGTTTGTTATTTTTAACTAAGTTATTCAATGGTAATTGTTTTTTGAACCGATGCCAACCCTGCTGTAAGGCTTCAAGGTTAAGAATCTCTACAATTTCACCATTACTATTTAATTGATAATCGACTTCTTTTTTCAAAGAATCTGAAGTTCTTACAAACTGTTCTAAATCCTGTGTCCCTTCTGCGTAAAAATTATAAACACTATCCTGTAATATTACTTTAGCTTGATTCTTCTTTAGTTCTAATAAATATTCACATCTTACACTCGTATGGGTATTAATAACATCATTAATTTTTACGATATTTATCTGTTTTGTACGATATCTTGCCTTGCGATTTTTAAAGTCGGATAATTTCCTTTCTCCACTCTTATGATTGGCAAACTCAACTAAAATTTTTGTTATGTGTAGAGGGATCTCATTTCCTATAATTTGTTGTGTTAGTGTACAGTTTTCATTATGGAATTTCAGTAATTCCTCTACAGAAACATAATGATGCTCAGCAATTTTTTTTAAATTATCTCCTTTTTGAATTATATATTCTTTTAATCCCATTTTAAGTATTAATTTATATCGACCTGATCACCATTAATTACAGTGGTTCCGTTAAACTTAGCCTCTGCCTTTCCAGATGCTTTAATATGAACTTCCTTATCTGAAGTATTACAAACACTTTGTGTTCCTTTAACTGTAATATTTTTACCTTCTATAATGATACATCCATCTTCATGCAGAGTAATGGAACTACTTCCTGTTTCAAATTTTATTTCTTTAGCACTTGTAATATTTACTTTCCCGGCATTATCCATGGTAACTTTGGATTTTCCTTTTCCTACATCTATTGTAGTATTACTTGCAACGTTTATTGTAAGATTGTTTCCAATAAATTCTTCACTATTATTACTTACTTCTGTTTTAATATCTCCGGTTCCACTTAAAGTCACATGGTTTCCGCTTCTGTCTTTAATCTCAATTCCGCATCCATCATGAAACTGGATAATATTTCCGCTCTTACTGCTTAAGCTCATCACATTATTCCCGGCACCACCTCCGGCACCAATTCCACCATGAAACATTCCTCCCATGACAAACGGGCGATCCGGGTGTTGGTGTACAAAATTGACGATCACCTGGTCTCCTACTTCGGGAATAGACATGAATCCTCTGTTTTTACTTACTTTATCACTGCTTCCGGCATCAGGAGACATTACGCGGATAAACTCGGTAATATCCGGTCCGTTCTGCCAGTCAAACTGTATCTGAACTCTTCCCTGATTTTGAGGATCTGTATTGGAAACCACTTTGGCAAACTGCGCTTCCGCTCTCGGTGTTTCAAACTCCGGACGTGGAATATAACCTGTATCTGCAGCAATGGCTTCAAATTTACCATCATAATACCCTCTGGCATCTACCTCATGGGTAACTTCGATGATCATCAGTTTCGTGAAATAAGAAGTTTCATTGCTATCGGATTTACGCATTTCAATATCTGCAGTACATCCCGGATATAGGAAAGGCACAGTGGTAGTTCCTGAAGTGATGAACACCTCAGAGGCCTTACTTCCGGCAGTTCCTTTTTGAGAAGCATCAATATCCATAAAAGATGAAGCTTTTATAGGAGCCACTCTTAATGAAGGAGTGGTAAACGTCTTTTCTGATATTTCATAAGCACGTCTTGCAATATCTGAGGTATGACTAATTTTTGCACTTCCACCCGTCATCTTCTCATTTTTACTACTGTTGTAACCATAGAAAGAAGGGCTTACATGCTGAGCTTTCATTTTAATCGCAATATCACTTACACTGCTTCCATAAGTAAGTTTCACCGGTTTTTCCTGAGGCGGAAGTTTTCCAAAATGCAACACTTCTCCATCATAGTAAAACTGCTCACCATAAGCTTCCGCCATTCTTGCCAGATAATTGTAATGCGTTTCTTCGTATTGGCAGCTGTAGGAAACGTTTCCATGCTGCGCATCTACTCTGAAATCGAATTTATTTTGTCCCAGTCCTTCACTGATTACGTGATACGCAATACTGTTCAGACTGATTGGCTGACTTCCTCCAAAACTCTGAATGTGAGGGGCCGCATCCAACAGTACGGTAGGACTATATCCTTTAAGAACGATATTTCCAAGACTTCCTTTTTCCTGGCTGAACCCTACTTCCGTTACTACGCCTACAAAGTTACGTTCGGCACCCTGTATGATATCTTTATATTTGAAAACCACCGTTATCCTTTTTCCAAGGAAATTCTGAGCTTCCTGAAGATTATGGTTTTCTACACTCCCCAGCGTGTCATGAGCCAGAGTAAGGCTGAATTCATGATGCTTGGCAGCGCTCTGCACCAATTTAAAATGTTTAAAATGCTTGATAATCTGCCCTTCAATCACCACATCCAGTTTTACCACACGGTTGATTCCGGCAATAATACTTTGAGGAATGGCTTCGGCATTATGTATTTTTGAGGTAGGCTGCTTGGCCCACACCTTATTTTCAATGATAGAAGGATTATTCGGAACAAATGTTTGATTCATAAACATATTGGCTCCCTGTACAGTGCTCATGCCCTGTTGTCCGGCTTTTACAGCTTTCTTCACTTTACTGCCCGCTTTATTTATCTTTTCTTCTGCTTTTCCTGCAACATTTTCGGTTGCATTTTTCAACTGCTCTTTGCTGCCTTTGATATCAGCCTTTGGGCTATCTACTTTAATTGTTTTGTCATCCTGAAACATAGTGCTTGTGTTTAAATTAAAAATTAAATAAACTGCTGATTATACAGCAACAGAATCAAAAAATATAAGGTTAGATCTATAAAATCTGTTTATGAAAAAAATGGGTTCCTAAAATCTATGATGTCCTTATATATAAAAACAGGACAGCATACTCTTCCGAGTGCACTGTCCTGTACCAATTTTATTTTTACTAAGATGATGAATAGGCTTATTTACCTGCCGAAGGCCACAGTCCAGCGTATTGAGAAGTACCGTAGTCGATAGTTTCAGCACTGATTACGAAGCTGATCAACATACTGTTGCTGTCGATTGCATCGAAATCTACTTCGTGCTGGATAACGTATCCATTCTCCCACTTAAGGTTGATTAATGTTCCTTCTTCGTGAGATTTGTTGAAAACGATTTCTCCTACTGTAGGCTTATATTTCCCGTTCAGTAAGCTTTCAAGGATGTCTGATTTTTCAGTAGCTTCTACTGTAACTTTGATAAGTGCGTTAGAAGGATCTGAAGCTACACGTCCTGATACATCAGTTGATCTTGATACGCTGTAGTTCATTTTTAATAATTTCTGACCTTCTCCGTTGTTGAATTTTAAGATTCCTCTTGAATTTCTTTCTGCCATGATTTGTAAATTTTAATCGTTAATAATATTTTGTGATTCAGTGATTGTTTAGCAAATATAGAGGGTCTTTTTTCGGAAAAAAAACTTTTAACTATAAATCTGAAAAATTGTAGTAGTTCTACGACTTTTTGTAGTAATTCTACGACTTTGGATTTAATAACTCTACTCAAGAGCGCTATAACAAAGGCTTTAAAAACCTCATAAAACACTGACTAAAAGGAACATTTTCCACATCAACGAGAAATATTAATATTCTTTAAGTAAAAATTAACATACATTAACATATGTCATCTGCACTCAAAAATAATGGTATCAGGAGCATAAAATCCTGTATATTCATCCTGATAATATCTTAAAATTCCTTCTTTTTTCATAGAATCTTTTTTACACTTCATGAAAAACAAGGAAGCAATACCATCATTTTCCCGATAGTTCTGAAGTTCTTCACTGGAAAATCCCCCGGGATCCTCTTCATGATCAAGGAAATATTTAGTATCCCCCGAGTATTTATAGAATTCAGTATCATTATTCAATGAATTTCCGATGATGAACTCCTGAATAACTTTCTGTCTTGAAATAAGATTATCAGGCATATTTTTTACCAGATAAAGATTTTTATACACCTGAGACTGTACAAATTCTGTTTTTCCCCTATTACAGGAAACCATAATAAATCCAAGAATGCAAACAAGTATCTTTTTCATTGCTAAAGAAGTATTATTAAGGATGTTTTCTAAATGTACTGTACTAGAGCTTATAAAGCTTAATGTCTGCAATTTTTCAAAAGTAATTTTCCAAAACCGCCACAAAGATTCTGATATATTTTATTGAAAAACGGTTATTGAATAAAAAATAACCAAACCTTTAATAAGGTTTGGCTGGTATGATTTAATTTTATGGCTGTATGCCAGCTCCGGCATTTTCTTTTATTGATCTGGTAAGAATCTTATTTTTTCTCAGAAGAAAATCAGGCATCAGGTCTGTGGGAAGGTAGAAAGAACTTTCTCCTTTTCTCTGAAGTTCTTCTGTAATTCCCGGGTTCCAGGCAAGAATTTCATCTACTTTCACATCAAGTTCATCAGCAATTACACTCAGGCTGAACCCTGCATTAATCTCTGTTTCTGATAGAGCAGCGCCGGTTGCCTTTCTGTTTCCGTCTTCAAAAAAAACTTTATTAATTCTTGCTGAATTATAATTGTTTAATACACTCTGAAGTTCTCCTGTTGCATAGCATGCATTCAGGTATTTCTTAACGTGATTAACGGTTTCTCCGGGAAGATATTTATAGAATTCATGATACTGACTGGAGCCCGCCGCCTGCATAGCTTTTGCAACATTTCCTTCGCCACAGTTGTAAGCAGCTACTACTGTTACCCAGTTATTATATTTTTTGTACAGATTTGCCAGTGAAATAACGGCTGTTTTTGTACTTTTATACACATCTGTACGTTGATGTTCTGCAAGACCATACTGGTTGGCATGTGCTGTCATCAGCTGCCATACTCCTACAGCTCCGGCTCCGGAGGTAATATTTTTGTCAAAATGAGATTCAATCAAAGCAAGGTTTCTTAAATGCTTGGGAAGCCCCTTCTGAAGAAGCAACTGTTCAATAAATTCAACAAGATCTTTGTTTGAATTAATGATTCCCTGGTATTTTCTCACACTGCTTTCCGAGGTATCTGATGCCGCAAGAAACTGTCCGTTTACCAAAGCAACAGTTCCGAAAAGCATTATCCCTGTAAATATATTTCTGACAATTGTTTTCATCTTAATGTTATTTATAAAGCAAAAAGGCGAATTTATCAATTGCCTTTTTGCTATTTACTTTCTTATTAATCTACTTTCCAGCTTAGTTTTTCTTCTTCTTTAATCCAGTCTACATGAATAGTCTGTCCGGTTTTCACTTCTTCCCTTACAATCATTTTGGAAATAGGTCTCGCCAGCTGTGAACGAATAACTCCGGAAATCTGTCTGGCTCCATATTTACTGCTGAATCCCCCAAGAGCAAGATTTTTCACGGCCTCATCAGTGATCTTTAAAGCAATTCCCAGTCTCGTTAATGAGGTATGAAGTGATTTTAGCTGAATATTGAAAATTCTTTCTGCGATAGATTCCGTGATCGGTGCAAAAGGAATAATCTCTGTAATTCTGGCTAAAAATTCAGGTCTGAATCTTCCTGAACTTGACATGATCTGCATCAGTGAAGATGATTCAGGAATTTTTCCTTCTTCAAACTGCTTTACGATTTCTTCGCTTCCGATATTGGAGGTGAATAGAATCAAAGCATTGCTGAAGTCTCCTTCTTTTCCAAGTTTATCATGTACTTTTCCTTCGTCCATGATCTGAAGGAATACATCAAATACAGAGTGGTGGGCTTTTTCAATTTCGTCAAATAAAACAACGGTATATGGCTGCTGTCTTATTTTATTGACCAACATCCCTCCTTCTTCGTATCCTACATATCCTGGAGGCGCTCCGTATAATAATGCGGCTGAATGTTCTTCTTTAAATTCCGACATATCGAAACGAACCATTGCCTTTTCATCGTTGAACAATAGTTCTGCCATTGATTTGGCAAGTTCTGTTTTTCCGGTTCCAGTAGGTCCTAACAGGAAGAAAGATCCAATTGGCTGTCCCGGTTTGTTTAATCCGCTTCGGTTTTCAACAATGGCATCGGAAAGGATCTTTAATGCGTGATCCTGCCCTACGACCCTATTCAATAGAAGGGATTCCATATTCAGGAGCTTTTCTTTTTCCTGAGCCTGGATTTTCCCGATCGGAATATTAGTTTTAGCAGCCATTACAGCAGCAAGTTCCAGACGGTCTACTTTTTCTCTTTTTTTAGCAGCATGCTGTAAAAGCTCTGCATAGGTATCTTCTATGATCTTCTGGATCTGATCTACCGGCATTGAATTATCGAGAGCAGGCTGCTCATTTAATGATCCCCATAAAATAGGGCTTATTTTGTCTCTCAATAGATTATAAGTCCAGATTAGCTCATCTGCCTTATCTTTATTGTCAAGGTATTCTTCTTTTAAAACAGCATCATAGCTTTCTTTCCAGCTGTCCAGTTCTTTTTCAGAAAGTTCGTCCAGCATTTTGATCGCCGCCATGGTTCTGTCTAACAAATCGATGGCAGCATCCGGTAATTTTTTACCTTTTGCATATCTTTTCGCTAAACGTACACATTCCGGAATGGCTGTTTTTTCAACTTCAATGCCGTGGTGCTTTTTGTAGCCTTCAAGAAGAACGTCAATCATTTTTACACAAGTCTGCTCATCCGGTTCGTTTACAGTCAGAACCTCAAAACGACGGTTGAAAGCCTGCTCCGGTTCAATAATTTTTCTGTATTCTTCCTGAGTAGTTGCTCCGATTACGGTAATTTCTCCTCTTGCCAATTCAGGTTTCAGAAGATTAGCCACATTTCCGATGCTTCCTTTCGGATCTAAAAGGGTATGAATTTCATCAATGAAAAGAATCGCTTTTTCAATTTTCTTACACTCGGTGATGACTTTTTTCAGACGGTCTTCTATTTCACCTTTATAAGATGTTCCTGCTAATAATGCTCCGGTATCCAGTTCTAAAAGGGTTCCGTTTTTAAGCATTTCCGGAACGTTCCCTTTAGTAATTTCTATAGCGAATCCTTCTACCAAGGCTGTTTTCCCAACTCCAGGTTCTCCGATGATTATTACATTGGGTTTACTTCTTCGGCAAAGAATCTCTACTAACATTCTCAGCTCTTTATCTCTACCGATAATGTTTTCAAGGTCTCCTTTTCTGGCCTGTGCTGTTCTGTCTACGCAATAGCTTTTAATGGATGGAAGAGATGCATCTGCAAAGTCTGATCCGTTGGAAAATAATGATGAAAAGTCACCGTCTTCAGAAACTGTAAACGGAGTATCTTTTCTATATAAATTAAAGATATCATGTTCTCTCAATGGTAAAGACTTCAATTGCTGAAGTGAAAATACTACCTGAGGTTTTACAATAGCGGTAAGGATACAGATCGGAGTGATCTCATCCAGTCCCAGTTTTAAACGGATATCATCAGCTTCTTCTATAAGTGTATCCATGGCTTCATCCTGACCTACCTCATCAGGTAGATGGCTGGTTTTAGGATATTCTTCAATACGTACATCTGCCCATTCGTAGAAATAGCCGGGATCTTTGTCTATGCTTTTTAAAAATTCATTAAGACCAATATCTTTATGCATCAGAGCCTGCAAAATATGCGGACCTCCATAAGTGCCATTATAATTTTCCCTCGCTATCGACTGAGCAATATGAAATAGCTGCTTTACTGTTTCGTTGGTTACTAGTACTCCCATTTATAATTTTTCTTATATTAATATTTGCGTTCTGTTTTCTGTTTTTACGAGATGATTTGATGTTTTTTCTATTTTTGAACCTTTGCTTTTCATCACTGATAGTTCAGGAATCAAAGCGGTTCTTTATTTTGCTAAAATTAAATATTTTATTCTAGATGTGATAAAGATAGTTAATTCTTCAATTAGAGAAGTAATAACCGGTTTTTTTTATCTTTAACCCTTTCTCAGTCCTGTTCTAAAATCCCGGATTTTTGTTATCAAAGTTCTATTTTCCTTATATCTTTAAAAAATATAACAGGATAAGACTTACCCACTGAAGTCCGATATAGATATAAAACAACATAGCTGAAGGTTCTGCCAGTTCGTGCAATTTTTCGATCAGTGTGGTTTTGATGATATCATAAAAGTCTAGATTTTCGTCTCCCAGGTTCAGCTCATCAAATTTCACTTTATTCAGTGCGTATCCTATCACACGTTTAAGTATTTTATTTTCTGAACTGTTTTTAAATTCATTCAAGAGCCTGACTTTTGCCAAGGCATAATCTGTACTGTTACGGACTACCACCGGCTCATTGTTTTTAATCTTATTAATAATCTTATCGATAAAGGGAACCAAAATCGTTTTGGAATGATCCTGTACAAGCCTGCTGATGATCCTCGCCATCCCATATTTTGTAGAAAAAATACCAATACAAAATGGTGCTGCAATCATTAACAGATAGAAAAGACCTGCAGAAACCGGTTTTGCCATCACTGTTGCTATCAGGAATGCAAGAGCTCCACTATGTCCTAATGATGAACCTAAACTTTCAGCCATAATATAGATTCCCAAACAGAAAGTAATGACGGTTGAAAGAATTCCTATGGCATAAATTTTAAATAAACTGAAGATAAATACAGCCGATAGTTTTGAAAAGTATTTCAGATGATCTGTGATCTTATTCATTAACGTTTAATTTAATAACATGGTGTTAGTTTTATGAGAATTAAGGGGTTTCCTTAATAAGTGGTACAATATAATCAATATTTTTATCTTAAAGGAATCCGTAATAATCCCATATTTTCAATAGAAAAGTTTCTGTACCTCCATTTCTTTTGTATCGTGATTATAGGTTTCTTTTTTAATGATCCTGCCTGTATGATCTGGTCTGTATTTTATGGAATCTGAATCAACAAGTTGTCTGGTTGGACCTTTTTTTCCGTTATAGTTTGTATAAATGTGGTATTTATTGATTATTATATTGATTTCGGCAGGCTGGTAAGAATATTTTATTTCAGTACTCTGTAAAGGAATTGCGGATTGGTTTTTCAGGTTTTCCCATGCCTGCTTCTTTTGTTCTTCAATGGATATTGTTGTCCATTTTCCGTTCATTAAAACAGAGGAATTTACAATATTGTATTCATTCGTGACTTCTTCAATAACTTCATCTTCAAGATAAGCATATGTCTTTTTAACAAAATGATTGACTATTTTTTGAGGATCATCTGTGCTTATGGTTCCTGAATATTCAAGGATACCGGTCAGTTGATGCTCACTGTTATAAGTATATTCAATAACATCATTCCGGTTTGGGGTATATTTTTTTATCAGTTGTCCCTGATTATTATACGCATAGAGAAATGTTTTTATGTCATCCTTAATTACGTTTCCATTAGGTGCTACTTCTTTTTGCCAGATTGTTTCTTTCTGTATCTGATTGTTTTTACTGTAAACCAGGTTTCTTTCCGATTCATAGCTCTCATCATTTTTTTTCTGAAAGATAAGCCTCGCCTTTTCATCATATCTGTTCTCCAACACTACTTTATCGAGCAGCTTATCTTCAATCAGTTTCAAGAGCTGCCCGTATTTATTGTACTGATACAGGTACTTGTCTTTTCCTTCCGGAAAATTTCTTTCTATGGTTTTAATCAGACCTAATTCATTGACTTCTATCAAGGTTGCAAAATCTCCGCCACCCGTCCCTACAGTCCCTAAAGGAAACAGGTAATGGTCTGTATATTTCTTTGGAAAAATGTATCTGAAATTATTAATTTTTAATAATCCGGTAAGATTCAGTAAGTCAGGTTCCTGTATGGTAAGAGTGCGCGTCTTCAGGTTGGTTTCCAGATACTGCTTATGGTCCGAAGTTGGAGAATAAAACAAAACCACATTTTCTTTTTTAATATAGGCTGTTTTTTGGTTCGGATAAAGCTCTGTATTGTTAAATACTTCTGCCACCTTATTATTTTCCTCTATTTTAGGATTGTTGGAATGACAGGCAATACCAGGAGCACAACATATTAATACAAGCCCGATTAAACGTATATTTTTTGATTTGGAAATATTCATAAATGTTTAAAATTAAGATAGACTAAAACTTTGATATAGCCTTATTTTAAAACGACTTACTTCACAGATAGAATATTTCACCTTATACCAATTATAAAAAACATATTGTTTTTTATTAGAAGGGTATACCATTTTGACACAAGGAAAGGGATCCATTGATACTATACTCTTGTTAGTTCTACATGAAACTAACAAGAATAGAAATATAATTAGATAATTAATAATTCTCATAATCTTTTCCCATAGTTGAATAAAAATTCATTAATCGCTTGGAACACTCTCCGGTCGATAAGGAAAACAAGGCAATCCTTCACTGTATACCAATGAATCTTTCTTGTATAATCTTTTACCTACAATCTTTCCGTTGTCATCGTGCAATCTCAAAGTATCAGTGAAGTATCCTTCTTTGGTATACATTTCAAAATATAATTTTCCATTGCTGTGAAATTCTTTCCAAAGACCTGTTCCTTTTTTGAAAGTGGTTTCATACATAATTTTTCCGTTATTATCAAACCTTCTATATATACTGTCTCTTAATCCGTTTTTGAAATATTCTTCTCGCCATATCTTTCCTTTTGCGTAAACATTCCCATTTTCATCAAAATCTGCATCGCCACCCAACCATTTGCCCTCTTTCGAATTATTCATGCCTGTTTTTCCAAATCTCACACCACCTTCTTTAAACCATTCTTCCACAAAACCTGTCCCAAAACCTTTATTATCGATTTCTTTTTTAGGAGGAAAATCAGAATCATACTTATAATATAAAAAACCCCAGTTTTCTTCAATAGTTTTTTTGGGTTGAACTAAATGAGGTTTATAATTAGCCCTAGTTCTTAAATAAGCACAAGAATTGCACACTAATAGAGCTACAAAAAAAAGAAAAACTATTTTTTTTAACATTATTTTATTTTAATAGTTAGCTAAATCATCTCTCATAACCTTTATCTGATTATGTAAAAAGACTACCCTTTCATTATGATAATCCATGATATTTTTGGTTTTACCTTGTATAAACATTAAATTGTTAGAATGTATTTGATTTATAACATTTTTATAATATACATTTGATTCCCTTAGTATTGCTGTATAATGTGATGCTTTAAAAATCATTTTAAAGCTATGCTTTTTTATTTTATCATTATCTGTTAGAGCATTAATTTCACTCATAGCGATGTTATTATCGTTAAGATAATTGATGTATTGGGTAATTTTTGTATTACATAAACCTATATATACTCCTTTAGTTTGTGTTTTTGTTCCTGAACCTGCAACAATTACAGTGTCTGGTTGACCTCTAAAAGCAGTTTCTATTCTCGCTTTATCTCTTTGCTCGTTACTTTTTTCTGTTGTAAAATAGTTAATCGAAAGTTGTAATTGTCTTTTTATTGTACTTTTTTTAGCATATACTTCTGTTCTTATATAATATTTTGATTCTGTTAAAGATTTATTTATTTGTTCAGCTATAGGAAGAATACATTCGGGATTTGGTACATTTTTTCCATCTTTAATAATCGTGTCTGGTTTGCCATTTCCTAAAATATTTTCTCTTGCAATTTTATAACTATCTTTTTCTTTTGCATCAAAGAATAAATGTGGAAGCCCCAACATATGCCCTATTTCATGAGCATAAGTATCTTTAGATTCTGTATTAGTAGAGTATACTATTAATGCGTAATGATTGAGAGGTGAAGTTCTACTATAAGCACCTGTAGCTGGATCAGAGGATTCAAAATCACTTAAAATGATTATCCCACCTTCATATGTTTTACTCTTTGTTTTTAATTTATTTTTATACTCTGTAATTGCTATCTCATCTATTGCATTTGCTTTATCAAGCCCACCCAAATCCTTTTGATTATCAACAATAACATCTGTAGGAACAGGCACCTTTTTACAATTCCCTGAAGCGTCTACGCTACCAGGTTTACAAGTATTTGTACCAGGAATAACATCATATTTTTGCTTAATTACATTTCCAAAATACTTCTTATTCGTCCAATCCGTTTTATCAAAAGCATAAAAATAATCATCCAAATCACCAGAACCTAATGTATCAAACATCGCCTGATTTTCTATTTCAACTTCATATCCTGCCTGATTTAAAGAGTTTTCATTCAGATATTCTTTAACTTTATTGTCTTTGAATTTCTGAAATAGAGCCTGTGCTTTTGCTGATGCGGTAGGCTCATTAGCAACCAGGGCAATCACTCTGAATTTCAGTTTCAAGATCTTATTCTCCATCATTGTAAAGCCGCCCACTGTTTCTAATTTTTGGGTTGGGTTTTCCTGTTTGATTTTAAATGTTGTTTCAGGAGATTCTTTTAAACATTTTATTTTAAGTACTACGATCTCTTTATCTGCAATTATTTTTTCTGTTTTGTTGCCTGTTTTTGTTCCGCCCACCAATTCAAAACTGTAGCAATCATTTCCTTCCAAATAAATTTTCTCATTGTTAAGAACACCACTTGTAAGAGCAACTTCAAGAGATAATGAGATCTCCTGACCAGGTTTCATCAAGACAAATGGCATGTCTATTTTACCATCTTTACACGGCTTAGGACACTCACCTAATCTGTAATTTGCTGTTATAGCATCTTTGGCTCCCTGCTCATCTGCACTTTTAGCGATAATATCTCCTAAATCATTAGCAGTAGCACCTTTTTTATAAAAATACTCAACATTAGAAAAGTCCACATCCTGTATTTTCTGCACTTCTTCAGAAGAAGGATCAACATCAATCCAGTCAAAACCAAATTCTCCATTATATTTCTTTGGAGGATTTGCGGGGTCAACTACCGGAGGATTATAAATTCTTACTTTAATATAATAATTAACTAAATCTGCAGATGGTGCTTTTTCGGGATTTCCTCCATAAAGAATATCAGTCTCACTATTTTCTACATAAGTGGTACTGGCTGTTTCTACAATATCTTTCTCAGAATAATAATTAAGATGCTCTTCCACCACCTCATATATATTCCCCTTTACGATTCTAGTTCTGCTCATCCTTATTTTTTTTAGTCAACTTTTTCCTATTTCACAGCTTCTGTTTTTCAATATTACCTCTTATAACCTTACACATTCCTTTTTAAATAGTAACCTAGCACTACAGAATATCAATAATTTTTATTTGAAGCTTGCATTTATAATTCTTTGAAAAAATGGTTATACCAGTCAAAATAATGTTCATTTTTTAAAACCTTTCCTGAACTGTCGTCCACAAGAATTACCACTCGTTCACATTTTTTATCATCAGGATTATCATAATGGGCTTTATTCAGGCCAATCTGCCAATATTTTTTTCCATCACTTTCTTTT
>NZ_QNVT01000052.1 GCF_003385515.1 Chryseobacterium pennae
AAGGTTAATACATTCTAATTTGAAAGCAACGCTAAATTTTTCTTTTCTATACATAAAAAAATGCCCCTAAAAAGTGTCTAACTTTTTGGGGGCAGTCCATTATCAGGATCTTAATTTATTGTTTTACGATTTGAGTAACTTTCTGCGTATTGTCGCTCAAAATATAACGGATCAAATATTTACCGGGTTTTAATTTTTCAATATTAATCTCTCCGGAGTTCATATTGACGGTATAGTTGGCAACCTGCATACCCAAAATAGAATAAAAAGTCACACTTTTGATTCTTAAAGAAGAATCCTTTGCCTTAATGATAAGGAAATCCTTTGCAGGATTTGGATAGGCAAGCAAAACGCCATCATCTGCCTTCTGAGTGATGGAACCCGGCTCTCTAAGCTGAGCTTGTAAATTGTTGGAAAATCCAACAAAAGTGCCTACAAATAGAATTAAAAGTAAAAGTTTTTTCATCAAATTTATAATTTCTCGAATATATATAACAAATATAACAAATTCTATAATCTCTTACAATAGTTTTTTATAGAACTTATAGTAAATTTGTAGAAACTTATTCAAAAAGTATTCCAAAATGATACATTCAAGAAATAGAAGACTTAGAGTTAATGAATCTATCAGAAGTTTGGTAAGAGAAAATGTGCTTACAACTGATGATTTTGTAATGCCGATCTTCGTAATGGAGGGCGAAAACATGCAGGAACCGATCCCGTCGATGCCGGGAATTTTCAGGCGAAGCATAGATTTAACAGTGAAAGAATGTAAGGAATTATTTTCTTTAGGTGTAAAAGCTGTCAATTTGTACATGAAGGTGTCCGAAAATGTGAAAGACAATACCGGAAAAGAAGCATGGAACAAAAACGGATTGATGCAGAATACGATCAAAGCGATCAAAGATGCAGTTCCGGGAATGATTGTAATGCCTGATGTAGCATTAGATCCTTATTCAATCTACGGACACGACGGAATTATTGAAAACGGAAAAATTTTAAATGACGCTACCAATGATGCGTTGGCAAGAATGTCAGTTTCTCATGCCGAGGCAGGAGCTGATCTTGTAGCTCCAAGCGACATGATGGATGGCAGAGTACAGGTGATCCGTGAAGCATTGGAAGAAAGCGGATTTGCAGATGTAGGAATCGTAAGTTATGCTGCAAAATATGCAAGCTCTTTCTATGGACCTTTCAGAAGTGCTTTAGACAGTGCTCCAAAAGACGATATGGAAATTCCGAAGGATAAAAAGACCTATCAGATGGATTATCATAATTCACGTGAAGCCATGAATGAAGTATTTAAAGATATTGATGAAGGGGCTGATGTGATCATGATCAAACCGGGACTTCCTTATCTGGATATCGTTTCTAAAGTACGTGAAGCGATTGATCTTCCGATTGCCGTTTATAACGTAAGCGGTGAATATGCAATGGTAAAGGCTGCTGTTCAAAACGGCTGGCTGGATAATGATAAGACAATCATCGAAAGTCTTACCTGTTTCAAAAGAGCCGGTGCAGATATGATCTTCACTTATTTTGCTAAAGAAGCTGCTATGATTTTGAACAAATAAGAGAAATCCAAATAAGCTTAAATAGACTGTCAGTAAGGCAGTCTATTTTTTTGTAGGAATTTTTAATGAGACCTGATAATACCTTTTTAAAGTAGAATGCTACGATGTTGGGCATGTCAATATTTTTTGAAGGTCTTTATTATCACTGGTTTTTTGGGAAAATATTGATTTTAATGGTCAAAATTTATTATCATTGCACCAGAAATTTAACACATAATATGAAAAAATCAGCATCCGTTTTTTTGAAATTCAGACTGAATACTCCAGGCTAGATAACCTTCTTTAAGCTAGTCTTTATGCCTGTTTACATTCTTCCGGGATCAATGATTGTAAAAAATACTTTGTATTGCAGTCATCAATAAAATAGATTAAAAACCAATGAATATCACTTTTAAAGAACATTATAGAAAACCCATTCAGTATATACTGGGAATTTTGTCCATAATATATCTTTCCTTTGTATGCATTTACAGTGTCGATCAGTTTGATCTGGGCTTTATCCCTTCCATAGTGGGACGACTGCAGCAGGGACAGGAGATGTATAAGGATTTTGATTATATCCGTCCCTTTTTTACTTTGATATTTTGGGATAGCCTGCTGAAATGGATTCCTGCTTCCTCAGCATATTTTATTTTGATCTGCAGGATTCTGTTTGTAATACAATGCTTCGCTACCACACTGATTTTTCAGAAGCTTCTTTTTGATAAAATCAGATATGAGATCAGCTTCCTGTTTGTGATCTGTTTTATGCATGTATTTCCCATTATGCCGTGGCATACGGTAGACGGAATCTTTTTTGGAGCTATTTCCCTTTATTTTTATAAGAGAAAATGGCTGTTGAGTACTTTAGTATTTTTAGGAATAACGGCACTCACCAAACAGTCTTTCTTTATTTTCAGTTTTGGATTGTCTCTGTTTGTATTCAGAGATCTGTTTATAAAAAGAACATTGATCAGAAAAGATATTATAGTTTCGGGGATATCATTTCTATTGCTGATCTTTGCCCTCTTTCAATATCATATTATTGAAAACTTTGCTGCATTCTGGAATCTTGTTTTTAATACTTCAATAGCATCAAGCTTTTATGACAGCAGTATTGCCCCTTATTTATTCTCAAGCAAATGGCAGTCTGCCCTTTTGATTGCTGGTTTGGTTTCCATTTATTTTATTAAGGTTAAGAAAGAAATCTTTGAATATATTTTACTGATCCTTTTTCCTGTTCTGATTATTTATCCATTGTTTAATAATGGAGGGTATACGGGGATTAATACATTGTTTTTACTGTTGGCGGTATTGTTTTTAAAATATAATCCTCATGAGAAAAATGTATTCTTTTTGCTGTTTTTAGGCTGGACTTCCACGATTTCCTGGGGAGCCAATACCCCTACTTTTTTTGTTTTTATTCTCATGATTAAATTTCTGGAAGATAAGACCCGTTTCTTTTGGGGACTGTGGTTGGTTTCCTTAAGCTCTTTCTTACTGATCAGGCTGAATTATCCTTATTTTTCCGAGAGTATATTTTCTACACGTTATGTATTTGCAAAAGATATTCCTGCTGTTTCCGGATTACTGATGTCTGAAAAAGAATATGAATACATCAAAGAATCAGAAAATCTCGAAAAGGAGTATCCCAATATTATTTTTTTACCGGGATCTCCGCTTTTGGATGTGGTCAATGGAAAATATTTAGACAGGGCATCCTGGGAAATGGATGTGGAATACCCAAAATGGAAGACTGATCTTCCTAAACTTGATGCTAACATATTTGCTGTGGATGAAAAGAAATTTACCCTTTTCAAAGACGGTTTTTATAAAAGTTCATTTACTGTAGAAGTAATGAAAAAGAAAAAGATTATCAAGAAAACAAAGTATTTTGTTATTTATGGAAATAATTAAAGACCTTGTGAATAAGAAATAGCTCTAAAGATTCATATCTTGAGTTCTTGGCAGAAATATTCCCATTATTAAAATATAAAACCGGCTGTTCAGATAAGAACAGCCGGAATTTTTTTTAATGAAATTAATATAAGTTTCTGTATTTCTGTTGTTTTAAATAATAAAAGAACAGTTTTTTTATAACCATGGTTTTCTTCCATGTACATAAGTATCATCAAACTGTTTATCACTCATAAACAGATATAGAATCCCTTCAATAAAAGGAATCACGGAAGCAGCACCACAAGTGACCACATTCAGGATTAACTGAATAATACCTTCTCTTTTGTATCCAAGATAAAATTTATTTAAAGCCAGCCAGCCTACCAGAATTCCTAATAGGGCAGCGGGAATCTTTTTTTCTGAACGATAGGGGATATTGCTTTGCTGGTTCTCTGTATTTTCCGTTTTTGTATATCCGTAATTTTCCATTTTTAATGTTTATAATTGATTTTCTATAAAATAAGTAGTTCAGAATCATTAAAAGTTACATGCAGTAAAAGTGAAAAGATCAATATTTAAGATAAACAAGTTTACATTTACCTATAAGTGAAGTTTATATTTTTGATATATTTGCCCTATGATTTTACGCGGAGAAAACTTAATCAAAGAATACGGTCCTAAAAAAGTTGTAAAAGGTGTTTCTGTACAGGTTCAGCAGGGAGAAATTGTTGGTTTGCTTGGTCCGAACGGAGCAGGAAAAACGACATCGTTTTATATGATCGTAGGGTTGGTTAAGCCTACTTCAGGAAAAATTTTCTTGGATAAACAGGAGATTACTACGGATGCGATGTACCGAAGAGCTCAAAAGGGTATAGGATATCTGGCACAGGAAGCTTCCGTTTTCAGAAAATTGTCTGTAGAGGAAAACATCATGGGTGTATTGCAGCTTACAAAACTTTCAAAACGTGAGCAGCAGATCAAATGTGATGAGCTGGTTGAAGAGTTTTCTTTACAACATGTTCGTAAAAACAGAGGAGATCTTCTTTCCGGAGGAGAGAGACGTAGAACGGAAATTGCCCGTTGTTTGGCAACAAGTCCAAACTTTATCCTTCTGGATGAGCCTTTCGCCGGGGTAGACCCGATTGCGGTAGAAGATATTCAAAAAATTGTAAGAAGTCTTGTAGATAAAAATATCGGAATCCTGATCACTGACCACAACGTACAGCAGACGCTTGCAATTACCAACAAAACATACATTATGTTTGAAGGAAAGATCCTTAAAGAAGGACTTCCGGAAGACCTTGCCAATGATCCACAGGTAAGAGAAGCTTATCTTGGTGAAAACTTCGTATATCAAAGTATTTTAGATAAGCCTAAAAAGAAGAAATATGCTTATAATATCTGGGCTGGTAACTTTGATTCCAAAGCACAGCTGCAGGGATTTGTTAGTGAAAATTTTAGTCAGTTTGATGATTTAAGACGGATGTACGGTTTTGAAGATATCAGTTTTGCCTCTCTAGGAAACCCTGAAATTAAGCATATCTTTGATGAAGTTGTAGATAAGAATGCCAACAACTCATTTATTTTCCAGAAAAAAGAAATCAATTCCCAATATTCTCTGGAACAGGCAGAAGCAGAGGCTAAAGAAGCCAGCAGAAAAGAACTTCATTACCTTACAACCTATATGTTTGAAGGATAAAATATAAAGCATTTATTTGCTGAACATGATAATAAAACGTACCTTTTCTCTTCGAAACGGTACGTTTTTCAGTTTAAATAATTCCTATGGCAAAACCATTCAACAGAACAGTTACTTTATTTGGGATTTATAAACAGCTTGTTCCATTCATCAGACCCTATCGGCCGATGATTTACGGAACATTGTTTCTAACTTTTCTTGGAGCTTTGGCAGCACAGGTAAACCCGATTGTACTGAAGTATACAGTAGATGAGGTTACCAAGCTTACCCATCTTCCTAATCCAATGACAGAAGGGATTCATATTCTTGTCATCATTTCTATTATTTTATTGGGAAAAGAACTGTTGAATATTTTTATCAATTTCGGACAGAAGTTTTATGGTGAAAAGATCAGAATTAATGTCAGTTCTGTGCTGGCACAATCTGCTATTGATAAAATTTTGAGCTATAGAGTGGCTTACTTTAATGATGAAAATCACGAATCCGGAAAATTGCAGATCAGGATTGATCGTGGAATTGAAAGCTTAACAAAACTGGTGCAGAATTTTTTTATTGATATTCTTCCGCTTTTTTCCAATGCGATCATTGCGCTTATCATCATGTATATGCAGAATGTGTATGTAGGATTGGTTTCAACGATCATTGTTCCGATCTATTTTTACATAAGTTCACTGCAGGCTAAAAAGCTGAGTGGAGTACGCCGGCAGCTGAGAAATCAGAGAGAGAAAAAGACTTCCGGGCTTTTGAATCTGGTGAATTCCATTATGGTGATTAAAAGTTTTGTCCGTGAAAAATTTGAAGGAAAAAAACAATATGATCTGCAGATGCAATTGATGGAAAGCCAGATGTTCACAAGGAAAACTAACTTTATTTATGACGGATTAAAAACTTTCATCGAACAGTTTGGAGTCGTTTTAATTATTCTTCTAACAGTGTACTTGGTATTGGATCAGCAAATGACTATCGGAGCCATTATGCTTCATATTATGCTTTTCAACAATGTGTCAGCACCAATCCGTCAATTGCACAGGATTTATGATGATATGAATGATGCAATGATCTATGCTGAAGGATATTTTGATATTCTTAATGCTGATAATGAAACAGAACCGAATGGAACCTTTGTGGAAAATAAAATTATAGGAACTTTTGAACTGAAAAACGTAGACTTTAGTTATCCCAACGGAACCCAGGCCTTACATAATGTTTCCATGAAAATTGAAAATGGAAAAACGACAGCATTGGTAGGACTGAGCGGAGCTGGAAAATCAACGGTTATTAACTTGCTGTGTAAATTTTATCTGCCTGATTCAGGTGAGATTCTGCTGGATGGGGTGAACTTAAATGAATTTGATAATACATTTCTGAGAAGCGATCTGGGATTAGTTCTTCAAAAAAACCACATTTTTCAGGGCAGTATTGAAGACAATATCCGCTATGGAAATATGAATGCCACCCTTGAAGAAATTAAGGATGCAGCTAAAAAAGCCTATCTACACGATCAGATTATGGATCTTCCTACCGGTTATCAGCATGATGCCACTCAACTTTCAGGGGGACAGCAACAGAGAATTGCGATTGCAAGATTGTTTTTGAAGAATCCTCCGATTATATTCCTGGATGAACCTACCGCAAGTCTGGATGCCATCGCTACCGAACAGATCAAAAATTCTCTGGATGCTATAAAAGAGGGAAGAACTGTTATCATTATTTCCCATTCATTATCCCAGATTCTGGATTCTGATATGATCTACGTTATGAAAAAAGGAAGAGTAGTAGAGAATGGAACTCATGATGAATTGTACAATAAAGAAGGAACTTATCGTGAGATCTTTGATGCCTCAGCCCGAAGCTTAAATCTCGATAAACTGGTAAATACTCTTAAAGAAAATTAATAATTTTGTTGACTTATCTTCAGCCAACAACTGTCAATACATGAACGATCACTATCTAAAAAAACTCGACCGCATCACAGCTATTCTTACCCAGCTGCAGTCTAAACCTGTAGTAAGAGCACAGGATCTGGCAGTAAATTTAAAACATTGTGAAGAACTTTTTAAAAAACACCATTTAAAGTATGTATTGATCAAACAGCAATATACACAAGGGAATATCACTGCAACCTGGAGGCTGACAGGTAAGAATACGCATCATGAAGAATTGATAAAAGATTTAGTTGATGATGTAAAGATTATAGCCTATCAGTTCTGATATAAAGCAAAAAAATAAAGGCTTCTGCCTTTATTTTTATTTTTTCTTGAATACATACAGGTCCTTGTTCGGTCCTTCAATTTCTTTTCCGTCCATATCCAGTTGAATAAGTATATTTTCGCCCACTTTATATTTATAGTTTGCTGTTTTCCCTTTCAGAGTAATAACACTTCCTGTAGTATCCCATGTGAAAGATCCTTTATCTTCATTCTTCGATTTTCTTTCAAGGTATTCTTCAGTAAGGCTGAAAGTTTTATCATTGTTCAGCGTTAATGAAGTCTTGATTCCCGGGCAGTCAGCACATGGGATCACTGCTTCATAAGTACCGTTCCAATCCAAAGCATTTTCAGAAGTATCACCTTGTGCACTGGTTACAGGATGAGCTGTACTGTCAGTAGCCGTTGTTTGAACAGCAGCAGAATCTGTAGCCGAATTTTTAGTATCCACAGTTTCTTTTTTAGAACAGGAAGCAAGAAATAAAGCTGCTCCGATTCCCAGGATAAGTGTTTGGTTTTTCATCATAATAATTTTGTTAAATATGTTTTTATTAAACTGACAGACTTTAAACAAAAATTGAGCCAAGGGAGAGGAAACAGTCAGGTCGCTTCGCTTGTCAGTTTTTTATACCCAACAACAATTCAACCTTTATTTTTACCTATCAGTTTTTGTGAAAATGAGAGGTAATTCACAATTCAAATTGATTGTTGATTTTTTTTACCCTCGTTTTATGGGTACTATTCCTATTTTTCTTCGTAAATTCGGGCAAAATTTTTGATTATGACAAAAAAGATACTTTTATCCGTATTTCTTTTGCCGGCTGCAATGGCATTTGCACAACAATATGGTGGAATGTGGATTCCTACAGAGCTGAATGAAAAGGAAATGAAGGATTTGGGAATGAAAATTTCTGCCAAAGATATTTTCAATCCACAAAAGCCGAGCATAAAGGATGCTGTAGTACAGTTTAACGGTGGATGTACCGCGGAAATCATCTCTCCTAAGGGATTGTTATTGACTAACCACCACTGTGGATTTGGTCAGATTCAGGCACATTCTACGGTTCAGAATGACCTTCTGTCAAATGGTTTCTGGGCTAAAAACATGAACGGCGAGCTTCCTAACCCAGGAGTAAAAGTAGATTTTATTGTAGATATAAAAGATGTTAGCTTCCAGATTATGGAAGGAACAGATAATCTTACAGAACCTGAACTTACCAAAAAGATCAATAACAATATTGAGGTTTACAAAAACTCTCAGAAAATTGAATCTTACCAATCGATTATGATCAAGCCGATGTACTATGGAAACAAGTACTATGCTTATACGATTGAAACTTATAAAGACATCCGTCTTGTAGGAGCACCACCTCAAAGCATCGGAAAATTCGGAAGCGATACCGATAACTGGGTTTGGCCAAGACATACCGGCGATTTCTCCATGTTCAGAATTTATGCAGACAAAGACAACAAGCCTGCAGAGTATTCAAAAGACAATGTACCCTACGTTCCGAAACATTATTTACCAGTTTCTATCAAGGATAAGAATGAAAATGATTTCACATTTGTATTCGGGTTCCCGGGAAGAACTACAGAATATCTTCCGGCAGTAGGCGTAGAAAAGATCATGAAAGATATTGATCCTGCAAGAATTGCTGTACGTGATGTAGCTTTAAAAACATTGGACGAAAAAATGCGTGCTGATAATGAAACACGTATTAAATATGCTTCCAAATATGCTTCTGTAGCCAATTACTGGAAAAAATGGATCGGTGAAGTGGAAGGATTAAAAAAATCCGGCGCTGTAGAGAAAAAAGTAATGTATGAAGGGTCTTTAGTTGCTAGAAATCCTGAAGTTAAAACAACTTTAGATCAGCTGAACAAACTTTATAACGAGCAGGCTCCTTATGCATTAAATAATGCATATTATACAGAAGTAGTAAGAAATGCTGAGACTTTGAAGCTGGCAGGTGATTATTATGATTTTATTGCTGCTGTAGAAGCAGGAAGAATGGATGAAAAAGAACTTACCAGAATAAAAAATAAGCTTACTTCTTTCTATAAAGATTACAGTGCAGAGCTTGATGCTAAAGTAACGGCAAAACTATTGGCTTTATACAATAATAAAACCGCACCACAGTTTTTACCGGTAGGTTTCAACAAGTATAAGGATGAAAATGCAAATATCTCTTTAGTGGAAGATATGTCGAAAAACTCTATCATTACAGGTAGAACGGCTGTAAACGGTGGAACACTGACTGCAGATATCGATAAGGCATTCTCTAATCAGGATAAGCTGATCAAAACGTTGAAGAAAGATCCAATCTATCAGCTTTATGTTTCTATGAAGGAAACTTACATGAAAACAGCAGATCCACAATATTCCACGCTTCAGGCAAAAATTGATGCATTGCAGAAGAAATTCATGGCTCAGCAGATGGAAACTGATAAAGACAGAAAATTCTTTCCGGATGCTAATTCAACGCTTCGTGTAACTTACGGTAAAATAAAAGGTTCTACACCGAGAGATGCCGTTTCTTATGGTTATCAGACTCACCTTGCCGGAGTAATGGAGAAATATGTTCCTGGAGATTATGAATTTGATGTTCCTAAGAAACTGATCGAGCTTTACAATAAGAAAGACTTCGGAATCTATAAAGATAAAACAGGTGATGTTCCTGTAGGATTTACAGCAACCAACCATACAACAGGAGGAAACTCGGGAAGCCCGACACTTGATGCGAACGGAAACCTGATCGGTCTTAACTTCGACAGACAGTGGGAGGGAACAATGAGTGATATCAATTTCGATCCACGTTTCAGCAGAAACATTATGGTAGATACAAAATATATCCTTTTCATCGTTGATAAATTTGCAGATGCCAGATGGATTGTTGATGAAATGAAGGTGATAAAATAATTTTAAAAGTTATACCTTTAAAGAATCTATTCGAATTTAATTTTGAATAGATTCTTTTTATTTTTAGGATGAAGGACAGGCTCATTAATCTATTGACAGCTTTTGAAACAGATTATATCGGAAAATCATTTCCGCTGAATTTCTGTTTACCTTTATATCACTGTGTTTCCGATGAGAATCTTCCCCATATTAAGCATGTAATTGAATACAAGAATTCTAAAGATTTTGAAAAGGATATCGATGATCTTTCAAAACATTTTCAATGGGTAAACTGGCAGGAATTCAAAGATTTTACTTCAGGAAATTTCAAAGCTCAGAAAAAGATTGCTTTACTTACCTTTGATGATGGATTCAGAGAATTTTATGATATTGTAGCACCTGTGTTGGAACGGAAAGGAATTTATGCCTGCAATTTCATAAACCCGGCTTTTATAGATAATAAGGAGATCATGTTCAGATGTAAAGCCAGCCTTCTTATAGATGCAATTGGAAATAAAACAACTATAAATCCTGAAGTATACACTGTTTTGTCTCTTAATAGTAATGCTGTCATTGAAATTGTAAAGAACAAAATCTTAAAGATTACCTATCAGGAGAAAAATATGCTGGATCTCCTTGCTGAAAAGCTTGAATTTGATTTTAAATCTTATATAAAGGAATACAGACCTTATTTGAGTACAGAGGAATTAAAACATCTTACCCATAAAGGTTTTGGAATATCTTCCCACGGCTGGGATCATCCAAAATACGGAGATCTGTCTTTGGAAGAACAAACGAAGTCCATAGATAAAACCTTTGCTTATTTAAAGGAAAATAATTTTCTGTATGAGAGTTTTGCATTCCCTTTCACTGATTTTGGAGTGAAGAATGACTTCTTTGAAGAGCTGTTTAAAAATGAGGAAATGTACTGTACCTTTGGAACAGCAGGGATAAAACTTGACAGCGTAAAGAGAAACTTCCAGAGAATCCCAATGGAAACAGGTGAGAGTGCAGAAAAAATTCTGAAAAGAGAAATTGCTTACTTCAAGCTGAAAAAGCTGATTAATAAAAACACCATCGTAAGAAAATGATACAGCTGAAAGCATTCAATAAAAAAGAACTGGAAGAGTTCGTATCATCCGGTGCATTCAGGCAGTATGATTTTCTGCCTATTACCAAGCATCGGGCAATCTCTCAAATCAATAATCCCAGAGCAACAGAGGACCAGACACTCCTTATTTTGGCTTTATATGAAGGAAAATTGGCCGGATATGTAGGATGTTTCCCTGATTATTTTGTTGTTGAAGGACAAAAAGTAGAGTACGCCTGGCTGAGTACACTCTATGTGAATCCGGAATTTCAGAAGAAAAGACCTGCTAAAAAACTATTGAAAAAGGTTTTTGAAGAATACGGAGGACGAATTGCCATAACGGAATTCACCAAAGAGGCTGAAGCATTGTATATCATTATGGGTGCTTTTGAGGATGTTTTCCCAAAAGACGGAAAGAGATATTACTTTAGAACAGATGCCACAGGGATGATTCCTGAAAAAAAGCCTAAAACAAGAATAGGAAAACCACTTTTCTATGTTTTGGATACAGTCGCCAATTCCTTAATCTCATTGAAGAACCTTGGAGTAGAAGAACCAAAATTTAAATATGAAATCCTTGATCGTGCAGATCAGGAAAGCATAGATTTTGTGGCTGGATTTTCCGAAAACCGGAGCGCAGAGGAAATCAATACCTTTATAGATAATCCCTGGATTCTGGAAGGTAAAAAAGAAGAGAAGTATTTCTTTTCAAGCTTTGCAGGAGTTTTTAAATACTTTTGGATAAAAATTTACGATGACAGCAATAAACTTGCTGGTTGCCTTTTGCTTCAGCTCAGAGAAGGTTATCTTAAAATACCTTATTTTTTTTCAAAAACAGATGATGAAAGAATTGTAGCTTTTTTAAGCTATTTCGTCATTTTGAATAAAGTAAAAGGATTTACCTGTTACCACACCGGACTCAATGAGGCAATACAACAGTCTAAGGTCTTTCCGAAAATCTATGAACGTGGTTTCAGACGGGAATATCTTTTTCATAAACAATTACTGGAGGAACTTCCGGAGCAATTCAACCCACATTTTCAGGATGGAGACGGAGATTGTATGATGACGTAAAGGAATGGTTCGGTTAAGAATATAATAAAAGCCGCTTGATATTTATATCGAGCGGCTTTTTAGCTTTTTTAATGTCCGAAAATGTCCTTCAGACTTACTTCTGTAAAAGTTCCCATTTTACTTACAGCTTCCATATTCAGGTTTTCTTTTTTACCGATAATGGCGGTATTAAAATGTACGGACTGAATTTCCGATTGATAAAACTGTCTGATATCTTCAAATTTCAGCTCCCGGATCTGTTCAAAGATATCCTTTCTGAAATCATGGTAAATACCCAGTTTCTTTAGCCTTAAAGTATTAAAGAATATGTTAATTCTCGTTACTCTGGTGGAAGCAATCTGCTTTAAAGCTGCATTTTTGGCATTTTCAAACTGTATGGTCACTTCAGGAAGTTCATTCATCAGTTCATCCATCGTATCCACAGCGATCATCAGCTTATCCGGCTGTGTCCCGATATAAGTGCTTACATAATCAGGGTGGTTCAGTTCAGCATTGGCAGAATAGGAAACATAGGCAGAATAGGCAAGACTTTTACTCTCCCGGATCTCCTGGAAAACAATTGAAGACAATCCTCTTCCGAAATATTCATTAAAGACATTCACCTTTCCAAAATAGGCAGGATTCACCATATTTCCTTTACCAACCTTGCTCATTTCCATCTGAACCATATCATAATCGATAAAATAGACATTTCCTCCGGTAGCAGGCTCAGGATATTGTTTCGGTTCAGGAATCTGAAGGCTTTCGGCTTCTGTGTATTCACCAATATATCCTTTAAATGCCTCAAAGTCCTTTCCATAAAAGAAAATCTGATAAGGATATTTGAACAATCGTTTCATACGGTCTGTGAATACTTCAGGCTTGGTATTTTCGAGTTCTTCCTTAGAGATAACGTCCATAAAACGTGAAGTACTTCCTAATTTAGTATAATTAGTAAGGGCAGTCATGATACGGTTCTTATCTTTTTTAATAGCCTGACGGTTTTCCAGAACAGTTCCTACAAATTGATTATAAATCTCCTGATCAGGCTGTACGCGATACATCCATTGCTGAAGAAGTAAAATCCCTTTTTCAATATTTTCCTCCAATCCGCTTAGAGAGATCAATAACTGATTATTAGATGTTTTAAAATCATTGCTGACTCCGATTTTGAAAAACTCCTTTTTCAGATCCTCAGGAGAAAGTTCATCTGTCCCTAAATACTGAAGCAGCTGAGTGGAAATTCCCAGATCTCTGTCATGATCACTTCCAAAAGGGAAGACAAAATAAACCTGGGCAATATCGTTGTACTTATTTTTTACAAAACTCAGTTTTTTCCCCTTGATCTCACCGTTCAAAATCTCCTTTTCGTAATCGATGAATTCTGGCTTGATATCTTCAGTTTTTTCAGATAATATTTCCTTCAGAAACTCAGATTGTGCATCACGGTTGATCTTAATAGGGGTAATGCCCGGATTTTCAACTCTGATTAATTTATCATTAACTCCTTTTTCTTTATTTACAACTACATAATTGTCCTTGAAGAATGTATTGGCAAAGGTGATAACGTCTTCTTTAGTAAAACCTGCATATTCATCCATTTCATTCAGCTCCTGTTCCCAGCTTCTTCCTTTTATATAAATATCATATAGAGTAGTAGCCAGGCCTTCTGCTGTTTCAAGGCCTTTCATTCTTTGAAGCTTGAAGTCATTGATGATAGCCGGAAGCATCCAGTCAGGAAAATCCCCCTTCTTGATAAGTTCTATTTCTTCCAGGACCATATTCGTTGCTTCTTGCAGGGTTTGGGTCTCCTTCGGAACTGCAACAATGGAAAAATAACCATATTCTTTTAATCCTACGGAGAATGCCTGTGCCCAAAGCATTTTCTGAGTCTGATTGATATGAAGGTCCAATAAGCCGGCTTCCCCTCTGTTGCTCAGAATATTTACAACAATATCGGCAAGCATGGCTTCCCTGGTTCCATAGCTGTCTGTTCTCCATGCCAATTGAACCCGTGGAGTAGTGGGGCTTTTTACGGTAGTTTCAACAATTCCGGTAATAGGTTGCTCAATAATCGGAGTCTTTTTCGGAAGTTCTCTGTAGGGAATGGTCCCAAAATATTGATCTACCAATTGAATCGTTGCTTCAAAATCAAGATCACCAACCAATACCATGGCGTAATTATTAGGAACATAGTATTCCTCAAAATACTTATGAATAGCCTTCATGGAAGGATTTTTCAGATGCTCGGGTCTTCCCAGAGTAGTTTGCTGCCCGTTAGGATGAGTAGGGAAAAGAGCTGCCATCAGTTCATAGTTGACCAGCCTCGAGTCATTATCCTGTGCCCTGTTGAATTCCTCATATACAGACTCCAGTTCTGTATGGAAAAGACGGAGAACAATCTCAGAGAATCTTTCTTTTTCAATTTTCAGCCATTTTTCCAGTTCATTGTTCGGAATATTGTTTTTATAAACCGTTTCATCGAACCAGGTATGAGCATTGGTTCCTGTAGCTCCTAAAGAAGAGATTGCTTTATCATACTCATTGGCAATAGCATATTGGCTTGCTTCCTGGGAGATTTCATCTATCTTTTTATAGATTTCTTTTTTCTTTTCAGGATCCTGCTCAGCTTTATGGCTTTCATAAAGTGCGGAGATCTGGTCAAGAAGTTCCTTTTCCTTTTCCCAGCTTTGGGTTCCTATTTTGGAAGTTCCTTTGAACATCATGTGTTCAAGATAATGAGCCAGACCGGTATTATCTGCCGGATCATTATTACTCCCTGTTCTTACCGGAATAAAAGTCTGTATCCTTGGTGCATCAAAATTCTGGGCAAGGAAAACCTTAAGGCCATTCTTCAATGTATAGATTCTTACTTTATTCTTGTCGTAGGTTACCGTGGTATATTCGTAGTGGTTTGTATCTGTATGAACCGTTTCTTGATATTTTCTGTCTGTCATATATGAATTCATTTCATCCTCTTATAATAAGAATGTAGTACAAATGTAAGCAATCAAAAAAAATGTACCCCGATTTTTGTGACTATTACATCTATGATCATAGTTGAAAACCTATATAACAAGGAAAAATAAGTACATCCTGTTATGAAAATTGCAGGATTTTATAAAAGAATGTGAATTTGGACTGAGAAAGTTGAATTTCAAAACTGAAGCTGTAGAGTAATGTTGGAAACTATGTTATTATTAAAATCACAATAAAGCCACCTTAAAAAATGATAGTAGGCACTATTGATGACCTCTATAATCTCCATCTTCAAGGCTCATTCAATCATTTTATTTTTCTTCATTAAGAATAGGAGTAAAGAAAGACATAAAATCTTTTTCCAGATCTTTAGCCAGAGAAACGGAGCCGTACACATTCAGATGTGATCTGTTATAATACATTAAAGTATCTTTATAGAAAGGAGCCGTTTCAAATACCTTACTTTTTGACAGATCATAGAAATAGATGTTGTGATGGGATGCGGCAAGCTTTTGCAGAGCTGATCTGTTTTCTTTATTTATCGTAACGACAAACTTTCTGGAAGTTCTTTTAATATAATCCCTGTTAATTTTTATAGGATCACGGTCAACGGTAGGATAAGTTTCAAAAACAACCAATTTTTGATCATGTTTTAAATTGCGGGCTATTTTTTCTATAGTCTCATATACCGAGGGAGGACTTATGAACGTAGAGCAGTTAATCATGATGATCTTGTTCTGACTGATGTTTTGTTCTGTAAATGGTGCGAGTTGCTGGGCGGCATCATAGAATTTCATTCCGTAAGAAGGAATTTCATCTCTCTTGATACCATGCAAAGCAATAATACCGTCACTCGTTACTGTAGTAAAGGAAAAATGGTTTCTTTCCCCAATATAATTTAAGAAAGGCTTGATAGTCAAAGCGTGGCTGTCTCCTATCAGTAGTATTTTAGGGCTTTTAGCAGCTCTGTCCCCGAAAAACTCTGTCTTTTTCTGATTATGCGAATCCACTCCAAAAGTTGGGGAAGTATAGATATCCGGGATCTTATAGATCTCCGCAACCTTAGGAAGAAATAAAGTAAGAAGACCTAGCAATACAGAGCCTGAAACAGAATACCGTAAAAATACAGGGCTGTTTTTCTTCCTGAAATAATTTTCAATAAAGCGGTAAGAAACCCATGCCATAAGACCAGTAAGTATACAAATGAAAATAACTTCTGGAGTGCTCAGAGAATATTCATCATTATAATATCGGATGTACGCAATCAATGGCCAATGCCACAGATAGAGAGAATAAGAAAGCTCACCTATATAACGGGGAATCTTCTTAGCAAAAAAATCAGAAACAAAATTACTGCCTGTAACTAATAAATTGGCGGTAGCAATGGTTGGGATTAGAGCTGTGGCTCCAGGGAAAGGAGTATTCTTATCCATCAGAAAAGCAGATAAGATCAATATTCCCAGGCTAAGAGTGGTGATAATGTTATTATTCGTTCTGCTGAAATTCATTTTACCCTTTAAAGTAACACTATATAATGAGCCAATTAGAAACTCTGGAATCCGGGCAGGAAGTGAAAAATATTTGATCGATGTATCATGGCTGAGGTACATTGAAATATTAGCATATGCCGTTAAAGCAACAATAAGCAGGATGATCACAATCGGTAGAAATCTTTTCCTGATAAATATAATAATCAGGGGAAGCAGAAGGTAGAACTGCATTTCTACGGCAAGAGACCATGTATGTAGAAACGGGTTATCCTCCAGTCTGGCTCCGAAATAAGAATCTCCTCGTGCGAACAGTAAGTTGGAAACAAATAATAACGAAGCTCCTACAGATTTTTGAAAACCCCAGAAATCCCGGTCCAGATAAATAAAAAATCCTGCAGAAGCTATAATGATAAGCAGAAAAAGATAGGCCGGGAATATTCTCTTTAGACGCTTCAGGTAAAAGTTATAAAAACTGAAATCAGACTTTTCCTTTTCTCCTACAATAATCGATGTCATTAGAAAACCTGAAATGACAAAGAAAACATCCACTCCGATAAAACCACCGGGCAGCCAGTTATAATTTAAATGAAAAATGAAAACTAATAAAAAAGCAAGACCTCTTATCCCCTGTATGTCATTTCTAAACTGCATTCAATGATTTTTAGTTATGTTGGGCAAAAGTAATAAAAATGTATTGAGTTAGGAGCTATTTCCCGCTATCCACTCATACTCCTCGTGCCAACACACACCTACACCCAAACCCTTCTACGCTCCAACCTATACTGTGGGGTAACCGTTTCTCTCGGGGCT
>NZ_QNVT01000053.1 GCF_003385515.1 Chryseobacterium pennae
TCACTGTATTCTTGTACGGGGGATGATATTTTTGTTAATTTCATTAGGGTGACTGATTTTATGGTTTTTTAGTCAACCTTTTTCAGGACGAGACAGATAAAATACAAAACCTTCACTATTGTAAAGGTTTATTATTTATTTTAGCACGAGCTAGATGCTCGCATCAGTGGGGGGAACTTTAAAGACAGTTATAAAATTCTGATAATAGACTTTTAAAGCCATTTTTGTAATACAAAACCCACCGCAAAAAACGGTGGGTTTGTTTTTTATCTACCGACACGAGCGAGAAGCTCGCGCCAGCGGAGGGGGCTTTCTCTAAAATTTTAAGAATATTATCTATATCGTCATCTCTTCATTATCATATCCTACTTCAAATAGTCTTTAACAATTGAAGTAGGTAGTAACAATATTTCATTTTCAATCCTTATTAATTTTGATATCCCCATCAAAACCTAATGAATTTAATAATTTTTTGTACCATGGTCGTGTAAGTTCTTCTTTAAGAGCCAATGTTGATCGCATAGTTTCCCATGGAAAATCCATATTTGAACTTTTACGCAGCCATAATACATCAGGTTGGGACTCTTTAGATACTATATACAAATAAGAAAGATTTGTTAATGGTATATCTCCTAATGGTAATTTCTCTGTATAATTAATAATTTCTTGTTCTTGTTCAATATTCTTTATAAAAACTAGTGTTGGAAACTCATAATAATAAAACATTCTATTAAGTAGTGATCTATTTATAAGAGTACTCACTTTTAATTTACATAAAATAATTCTACTATCATTCCCAATATTAACTAATATTCTATCCGAAATAGAATTCATTGTATTTATAAAGTTTTCATCCTCTATCCATCGTTTAAAACCTAGAAAATAAACATAAGAAGTATTTATTAAAAAATATTTAAAAATATCATCCCATTTCATTTGGCTTATATTAAGATCATTTTCCATATCTTTTATACTAATCATTTCCTCGTTATATCTAAACAAATCTAAACTCTTATCCATAAAAATTATTTTTTATAATTCCAGTAATTAAATGGTGCATGCCAAGGATATTGAGCAGAACTTCCATAAGTAGAGCTTCCAATATTAAATCTAAAATGAGAATGAATACCTATTGATCCTGTTGGATTAGCATGAGAAGTTCCATAATCCCATCTTAATAGGTTTCCTTTAATAGTACTTTTCATCGAAAGTATTGTACCTCCTGGAACACCGGGTCCATTTCCATAAAGAGCCTCTACCTTATAACTTCCAATTTTAAGTCCATTTTTTCCAAAAACACCATACCCTCCTCTAATTCCAAATGGATTTATTTGGGATGTTTGTTTTAACACGATTGTTTCAGCAACTTTTTCTGTTAAATATCCAGCACCATATGCATAATCATTTGTAGTATAATTTGGAATATTACCACCTAAATCCAATAAGCTGTTTATTGACTGGATAGTACCATAAGCGCCTAAAGTTGCTGTATTAGCTAATCCATCCCAATAACTTTTTCCAAAAAATTGTCCTTTAATATAGTCCCAAGTTGATTCAGCTCCTTTTATAAAACCATTAATATAGCTATTACCGATTCCCATATATCCTCCCATCGCTGCTGTAAATCGACTGTCCATCAAAAGACTATTGTATCCAAAATTATTAGAATTACTCCAGGTTGATTCTTTTCCTTTTGCTGTCAAAAATACAGGAACTGTAAAATGATCCCCAGAAGCCATGTTAGCATAACCATTATAATTAGTTGGATTTCCAGAATAATCCATTGTTCCTCCCCAGTTATTACTAAAACCTCCGTAACCATTATTGGTCCATGTAGTACCTTCTGGGGAATAAAGGATTTCTCGCATAAAGTCTGCAGAAATCCTACCATCAGGGTCAAAATAATAAACAGGATTATTCAATACATAAGCATAAGGACTGGCAGAAAGATAGTTTTCCGAAAGCTGATCCATCCCATTCCATCTTCCCAGATCAGGAAAATATTGCCTCCAGCCATAATCATACATTCCCGTTTCCTGAAGCTCCTTTTCGTTAAACTTATAAGAATAATGGCTTCCAAACTTAGACGTTCCTAATGATCCCTGGATATGATTCATTCCAAATGGATAATAATTATTGGTATCGATAATTTCAGGAGCGCCTTCGCTGTTTTTAGCAAAACTTACCCTGGTATTTCCAAGGTGGTCTTTATACTGGTAAATATAGCGGTTTTCTGCATAACTGTAAAAACCTTCAGCAGTGGGCACAAAATCCAGTTTCCACGCTGGTGCTAAATCAGAATTAGGAAAGATTGTCCCTCTATTTGTATAAGCCTGTTCTTCAAAAGCAGATTCTGTACGGCAGGTCAGACAGATCCCGCCTCCCTCAAAATAACGATACTGAAAACCATCCAGGTAATCCGTAATCTTCGCAACAGGAGTTTCTCCTCTTCGCCCTCCCTGTTTAAAATAAGTTTTTCTAAGCTTAGTTCCATCTCCACGGTAAAGGTAATCCAGACTATAAGAATAGGTCCCAAAATCAGATGCTTGAACAATGGATAATCTCTGAGGAAGATTCAGATGATTATAAACAATAGACTGAATCCCTTTATCCTTCATATTGATCATATTCCCGTTTGAGTCATAATCAATCATATTATCTCCTCCTTCATAACCGGTATCGTTTAATGCGTATTCTTTTACCTGATTCAATCGGTTTCCTGTATACTGATAGTCAAGATCATCCACTTGTGTTACTGTAGTGCTGCCGGAAATTGGGATAGCATTTCTTTTCAATGTTTTTATATTTCCGTTCATATCATACGTCACCCTTTCATTAAAAGTATTATTGAAGGGAGTCGTTGAGTTCGGCTCAGAATATACAGCATCCCGAAGCCTGTTTACCTGATCATAGCTGTAATTATAACGTTTCAATATGCCTTCTGAGGCATTTTTCCAATCTATTTCCGCAATATTTCCATTGTATTTTCCGGGAGCAACATTCGGATTTTGAGGGGTTACATATTTTATTTCATAACCAAAAAGCTTGCTCCCAAGATTTGCAGGGTCATTTATTTTGGAAAGCCCACCTTGGATATTATAGGTATAATCTATACTTTGAAGCGGATTGGCCAGATCTGTACCACCTACTTTTTTATTTTTGAGCTGAGAAAGTTCGTTGTATTCATTTCTGGATAAAATTTCTTCAGGCTTCTCATTGATTTTATGTTTGTGAACAAGTAATCTGTTTTGAGCATCATAGGTAAAAGTCTGTGTGATCACTTGTTCGGCATCAGTATCCAGTCTTTTATGATATACTTTAGACTGCTTCGTTAATCCTATAAAATCAAGCTCCAATTCTGTCTTGGTATAGCCTCCCAGGTGGTTAATAGAATTGGTAGCCACCACTCTGGATTTGGAATCATACCAGTTCCAGGTTTTGGTCCATTCATCATCTTCAATATTCTTTACATAAGAGGCTGTGAGAAGACCTTTGGTATTTTGAGAAGCAGTCATATCATCTTTGATAATATTCTGTCCTATGATCTGTGTCGGGGGAGTCGGAATTCCTGCAGGATAAGTATCATAATAATTGACGCTCAGGATAGATTCCGTATCCACCATAAAATAATTATTGACATAATAAACGGTCATCCCACTTTTGGTGAATCCCTGCGTACTTCGAGGTTCTGAAATGATATCATTTTTAATCAAATCTTGTAAAACTGCTCTTTTTGCGGTTGATACCACAATACCTGTATAGGCAACTCTTCCTAAAATATCATACTTTGTAATGAACCACTTGCCCTTCGATGCCATGGCTGCATCCTGGGTCAAGACCAATCTGTCGGCTTTATCATACACCATATACTCCCAGCCTTTTCCAGGCAGCTTTTTTTCTACAAGCCTTCCTGATCCGTCGTATCGATATTGATAACAAAGATTATCCTTTACCGTTCCATCCAAGGAAACAACAGAAGCCAATGGAGGAATTACCAGAACCAACTGTCCGTAATCATTGTACACATAATAGGTATCTATATTCTGGGTTCCATCATTTTTACGGGTTAGAATGAGCTGTCCTGCTGTATTTTTAAACTCAACGGTTATATTTCCATCACCATCAGTAACCGTAGTTTTTATCAATTGATTATTCGCGTAGGTTCCATTTTCAGTCACAGCAGAAAAAGTAGCGTTATCACTCCACGAATTGGATACCGCATACTTTTTTACTTCTCCATTCATGTTGGCACTGTATTCTATCTGAACCGGATGCGAAGCCCAGTCATTTCCAATCGGAATCACTTTATTAACTCTGCTTAAAGGAGAGCTTTCCATCTGTTTTTCAGAGTAAATTTTTTCAGCGCCATAGATCCCCGGAGCATTAGCCAGCGGTGATGTATACTTCGCACCAGACTGTGTAGCCGTTTGCGGAACAGGAAGGTATTCTTTATTTATTCTCCCGAAATCATCATATTCTATATGGGTAACTATATCCTTTCCCGACGGAGTGGCTGCAATATCCACAAGTTGGGTATTTCTTCCCAGTCCATCAAAATATTGGACAGTCTCTGTTTTTTTGACACAGTTTTCATCAAGACAATTCTTGACATAGGTATAGTTCTCTGTAGTCGTGGTATTTAATGTCTGAGCCTGAGAATATCCCAAAGTCAACACAATACCCAGTATATTTAAATATTTTTTCATAGTTGATCATCATCATAAATTGTGAAACATGATCTCTGTAATTGTCTTATATACGATCATCGGAAAATCATTAATGTCTATAGTTATACTGATATTCATTGACTGTCTTACCGTTCCCGTCCATTATTTTTATCAGCCTGTTGAATGCATCATAAACATAAGTTGTTTTCATTCCGTTAGGTGAAATACTGTTGGTAACCCCTATCATCGGATCATAAGTAGAGGCGGTCATAACATAATCTTTCAGGGCAGGATCTTTACGCATATTCTCTAAAGCCTGTAATAAAACTGCTTCATTATCAGGATTGTCTGCATCAGCATTGGATGCTGATACAGCAGCTATAACAGATTGCAATACTGATACCTGATTAAAGGAAAGCCCTTCAATCTTTGCAATAGGGTATGTTTGGTAATATCCCCAAATGGTAGTAACCGGAACATTATCTTTTCCGCGTGCCTGTAACAGATTTCCTTTATCATCATACTGCTCCATATACCCTTCTGTGACCTGATTTTGGTTCTGTGTATTAAAGCTTGTTACGGACGAAGGATACAGAGATGAAGCAGCATCATATTTTGTTTCCGTTTTATCTACAAGAATTCCATTCACTTTTACTTCCGTCTGCAATGGAACAGAGGTCATATTGGCATTGATAAGACGGATATTATTCAGATCTCCGGCATATTGTATTTTCTTTTCAGTAATTTTTCCATCCGGAGCAGTTTCTTTCATGGCTGACAGCTGAAAATTGGATGGATTAAATGTAAATTCTGATATATTTTGCAGTTTTGTTCCATTGCTGTAGTAAGTATTAGACACTGTTTTGGATGATTTCAACCAAGACGCTCTTGATTTATAGCCACCACATACCATATATTCATCTACTCCACTAATTTCATCAAATACATTGTCCATGTTTTCATCTGATAATAATTGATTTTGCTTATTAAAAGTCTCCATTTTCACCTTCACCCCTGAAGACACCATGTTGTAGTAAGGCCTGTACCACGATTGATTATTCAGAATGTAGTCATCAAGCGTTTTAAAATAATGTTTGGTATATCCCAGGTTACTGGAAGGTTCTCCATAAATTTCCTTGACATTTGTATAGATTATATATCTATCATCATAATCAATATCTTCCCCATGAGTGCATGTTTCGTTATAGAACATCTTCCCACTTGAAGAATTGGAATCTGTAAAAAGGTCGTAGTTATAAGTAATTGTTTTCTTTACTATTTTATTAGCATCATAATATTTTATACTTTTTATACGCGGAATTTTTACATAATAACTATTTCTAATAGGGCCATCAGTATTGAAAACGGCATAATTAGTGAGTGACCCATTACCATTTCCACTGATTTTAATGGTATAAGTACCTGTAGGCAGATCATAATTTTCTATCCAAGGACATCGTTTTTGATACTCAACCAACTTCTGTCCTGCAGAATTAAAGAGCTCATACGTTGGCGGGATAATAATATCCCCATGCATATTTTTAATAACATAGGTTTCATCAGCATTAAAAATCACACGGTACATTTTTTTCTTTGGAACCTGAAAGGTATAATTACGAGTAGTATGGGTGTCAAAATTAATGCTATCTACGACCTTTAAATATTGATGATTGGGTTCTCCAATATAATCATCAGACAATTGAGAATTAACCTTATTTGCATAGATTTCTCCTGCTTCAAAATTATATTCGACCTGCCCTCCTTCTGGCAGTGTCATACTCTTTAAAGCAGAGACAAAATATTTAGGATTTATTGGTCTGGTATCGGTGCACACATAATCTCCAAATTGATTGGGATTTGATAAGGGTCCGTAATTGTTTATCGATTCACTACTATAGTCAAACGTTCGTTTTTCTATTTCCTTAAGGCTTTTATCCAATTTAGTCAAGTATTTAAGATTACTATTCCAATAATCAAAGCTGTACTTAGAAATCAAATGTGAAGACTTATCCCATTGTGAAATCGTTTTTATCTTATAAGGATCTTCATTTTTATCAAATGTCTCAACATCCTGATCAAACACGTTTTCAAAAGTTATTTTACCATATCTTGTAGATATGGTTTCCAATTTACAATATTGATACAGCAGAACAAGTGACTGATAGCCTCCATATTTACTCTTTTTTTCATAGGTAAAATTGGCTATCTCAGTATTACTTTCATCTATAATCTTAGTTAAATAAAAAGCGGATCTGTAGTTAAATCCACTACTGTATCTAACATCAAATCGGGCAATACTATAATCACTAAAAACATATTTAAAGCCCTTAGTATCAGTTATTGTAAATGAATTCAGGATAAGTGTTGCAGGGTTAGAATCTCTGGTATATTCTATTTTAAGATTATTTACTGAGATATTATTTACTGTAAAAGTGTTATTTATAGTATCTCTTACAATCTTGAATTTCCCTGAATTCCCAGGGAAATTATAATAATAAATATCATCAAACTTATTTTTTTTGTAATCATATTTACTTGCATCCTGATATTTCTCATCAGGATCATTAACATTTTCTTTAGAAATGACCCCTCCTTTAATCATTGACCATCCGATACCTACTTCAGTTCCTCTTTTATTGGGTCCATCATTATAGACGTGATAACTTAAAATCACTGAAAGATTCAGATTTTGATTTCCGGTGGGCAATGAAAATAATGGAAGGGATATATCAGGAACTCCTGTAGATAGAGAGACAGGCGTATTGATATAAGATGCCATAGAAGAAACTGATGGCACGGGAAATGAAGTATCCCCAAAGTTTCTTTGAGTAGATGAAGTTTGTGACCAACTCCAGTTAAAGAGTAATATTAATATTAAAAATATTCTTTTCATACGTGTTTATTTTTTAATCAGCTTTGCACTCGCTGTTTTGTTATTATCCGTTTTTATAGTCACCAGATAAGCTCCCTGTACCAAAGCCTGGGTATTAATCTTGGTCACATTGTTCTTTGTTTTCAAATTTTGAAGCTGTCTTCCGCTCATATCATACAGCATAATATCTGCTTCCTTAAAATCAAAGCCAATTTCTACGTAAGCATAATCGGATACCGGATTGGGATAGATCTTGATATCATATTTTTCAATCTGATCATTTACCTGTTTATCACCAAGTTTTACAATCTTCCAGTTTTCTTTCCCTAATTCTTTGGCACTGGTTCCTGCCAGAATAATAGAGCCATCTCTGTTGAGTTTCAAATCTGAAAGTCTCTCTTCTTTCTGTCTGGATTCTCCGCTTACATGTTTTCGCCATTGTTCATTTCCGTTTCCATCCAGGTAGATCATCCAGAAGGTCTCATCATCTTTTTCTATTCTTCCTTCGGCTTGGGTGTAACCACCTAAAAGAATCCCTTTCGAGGATTTGTCGTCTCCTGAATGGATTACGCTTGCTCCCATCAGGATATCACGGTTTTTGAAATTGTAGGATTTCTGCCACTGTTCATCACCTTTTTCATTTAAAGAAATCAGCCACAGATCGGTTCCTTCTTCAATACCAACCGTCTTGTTTCCTGATCTTTCGGATCTGGATTCCCCACCGATGATATAACCATTTGAGGTTAAAGACAGGGTTCTGATATGGTCATCTCCTTTTCCGCCAAAGTTCTTTTCCCATTCTACTTTTCCGTTTTTATCCAGTTTGATGATCCAGTAATCTCCTTCACCAAAGTTGCTGCTGGCTTTTGGCGTCTGGCTAATGGCTGTTGAACTGACAGATCTTTCATCTGAAGATTGACTTTCAGGATTTCTTAATCCTGAACCTCGAACTTCGGAGCTCCTTGAATAAATTCCTAATAAGGCTCCACCATCTTTTGTGGGGATCATTTTCTCTACTTCATCTAACCCTTTTCCGCCTACTATCAATTGGGATAGTTCTTTTCCGTCTTTGTCGAGTCTGGTGATCCAGACATCTTTGGAGCCATACCCTTGGGAAGAGTTTTGTACATTCCCGGCTACAAAAAAGCCTAAATCTGTACTTTGAATGACTGCTTTAGCTTCTTCATCGGAAGAGGTTCCTAATGTTTTCTGCCAGATTTCATCGCCAAATTCATTGATCCGGATCAGCCAGATATCTGAGCCGCCTTTGGAATCTTCTTTCTTATCCAGTCCTTTTCCGGAGTATGAGGTTCCTGCTAAAAGAAATCCTCCCTCCTGAGTGCTGACTGCTGCAGATAAA
>NZ_QNVT01000054.1 GCF_003385515.1 Chryseobacterium pennae
AATCGTCATCCCATTTCTGATAAATCCCTGGGTACTGCGAGGTTCGGTAATGACCAGGTCTTTAATAAGATCCTGTAATACTGCTCTTTTGGCTGTTGATACTAGTACTCCTGTATAGATTGCTCTTCCAAAAATATCATACTTGGTGAGAAGCCATTTACCTTTGGATCCCATTACAGCGTCCTGTGTCAAAATCAACCTGTCTGCTTTATCATACACCATCAATTCCCAGCCTTTACCTGGAAGTTTCTTTTCTACCAGACGGTTTCTGCCATCATAGCGGTATTGGTAGCAGAGATCATTCAGTAAAGGTTCGGCTGTTCCCATGTGAACTGCCTTAGGAGGAATTACAAAGGCTAGCTGGTCATATTCGTTATACACATAGTAAGTATCTAAATACTCGGTAGTAATTTTTCTTACCAGTAAGGTCTGACCCCTTCCATTCTTAAACTCCACGGTTTTATTTCCGTCTTCATCAGTTACTACATTTTTATACAGTGTTCCGGGAGCATAGAAGGAAGTAGCTGAAGCCAGAATAAGCTCGCTTTTGGTAGCTCCGTTCTCCCATGTTGTTTTCGTGGTATACTGATATACTTCATTAACCATATTGGCTTCGTATGAAAATCCTACAGGTTTATTGGCCCAGTCGTTACCGGGCTGAATCTGCTGCATGATTCTGTCCAAAGGTGACTTTTCCAACATCTTTTCTGAATAGATCTTTTCTGACCCATAAATCCCTGGTTGGGTTGCATTGGATAAAGGATTGGTAATAATAGCACCATTCTGGGTTCCTGATTGTGGGACAGGAAGATAATCTTTTGTCTGTCTTCCAAACTGATCATATTCGATGTGAGTGACTACATCTCTTCCCAATGGGGAAGCTTTTACATTCACAACTTGTTTAGGTCTTCCCAAGCCATCGAAATATCCTACTGTTTCAGAAGATTTTGTAGGAACAGATCCATTATAATCCAGATAGGTTTTGGTCTGTATATAATTCTCTGTATTAGGGAGCGGGGTAAGCTGAGCATGCATTGAATGGGTAATCAGCAGCATACTTATGGGGATTAATATTTTTTTCATCAGTTTTAGTTTTTATAATTGTATTTCATTTCCTTCAGGATCTTTCCATTGGCATCAACTACTTTTTCAAGTCTATTGGCCGAATCATAAAGGTAAGTTTCTCTTATCCCAGATGGTGGGGTAATGCTTCTTACTCCAATTAATGGATCATAGCTGTAAGTCGTCACCTGATGCCCGGGCAAGTTGGCTCTGAAAGTTTGAAAGGCATTAAGTAGGTTATTCTCATCATTATTTGCTCCGGCTGCAGCATCCAGATCAGAGGCATTCACGATACTGTCTATAAAAGATTGCTGGATATCAGTTAACCGTATATTTTCAATCTTGGCAATAGGCTGAGTTTTATTATATCCCCAGATGATAACCGTTACAGCACCGTCTTTGGTGGTATACTGTAATAGATTTCCTTTAGAATCATATTGATCATAACTTAATTCTGTAGATCCTACTGAAGGATTCTGAAGATTATAAGACAATACTGAGGTAGGAAGTAATGTAGCAGAGTTATCATATTTGACTTCAGTTTTTGAAATAATTTTTCCGGGATCATTCTGATTCTGTTTTTTAGTGACTGTTGTTCCCAAAGGAATACCTATCATATTGGCATTGATCAATTTTTGAATGTTCTTATCATATGCATATTGATAATCACTTTCTCCCATGCTAGTATCAGGATATTCAATTGCTTGTTTTCTTAGCAAAAGATTTCCATTTTCATAGTTATTAACATTGTATTTATTAGACTCTTTTGTCTCAAGGACGGTGGAACCATTAAATTCTATTGTCTTTTTACTAACTAAGTTATAGTCACTAAAATAAATTTCATATGCCTGGGCTTTAATGACCAGATCCTGATCTCCACTATTTTGCGGACATTTATTTTCATTATTGTACTGTATAGCTCTTACTTTATTATTATTTTGATGAGCTTCATAAATATATTCTTCTTCTTTCAGCTTACTTCCATTCTGATCAAAAAAAGATCTGTTTTTGATATGCCCTCTTTTAAAGCCCATATCAATTTTGGGAAGAAATGTTGTGTAATCTGAATTAATAGTATTTACATATTGTATATTTTTTCCGTCTTCTATATAATTTGAATATTTATTAATGATATGTCCTTTGCCAGTCTCTTTTTCTATCACTGTAGAATATTCAATTTGAGATCCAAAAATATTGGATTGCGGGACTACTGAATTTATACTGAATACAGACTCTTTATATATCGCCCCTGATACAAATCTTGTTTTAAAATCTACATAGTAATATTTGTTATTTTGAAGTAATATACCTGATGAAATATTGGAGTTGATATTATCCTGATATAAATATTCTTTAATCGTTTTATTAGGATCACTCCAATGGGGTGAACTGATTGTTTTTTTGATTCTGACTCCGCCTATAATTCCTGAATTGTTCTCAATATTCAGCATATCATTTACGGATTTTGAATAGGTATGAGGCTCATATTCCAGTAATGTAGTTCCTCCGGTAGGATAGGTGATTTCGCTAAGCATACCATAGTCAACAAACATTAGGTCTGTATTTCTATCTGTGCTGTGTGTATTTGGATTTATACCATAAGGATTACCATTATAATATCCAAAATGATCTACTGACTTAGACAAATAACTTGGAAGGAGTTTAATATTGTATAAAAACGAATATTTTTGATCATTATTTTCTACAGATTGAAGCCATAGCCTATAGGCTTTTTCATCATAAGTAAAATTGATATTTTTAGATATTGGTCCTTCTATATTAATCTTACTCAGCTTACGCCATTTCAATTTGTCTAAAAGACTTTTTGCGTCATATGCCGTATTAATATTGATATTAAAACAAAAATCATAATTAACATCTCCTATCGGATTTATCAAATAATAGAAAGCTTGCCTATAATTATCTATTGCAGGTCCATTATGTACATTAAGCTGTATCCATCTGTTTATTTTTGCTGACAATGGATTCTCTTCATAATCCGGATCATTGGGACGGCTGGGATTATATTTGCGTTTAATAGGGCTGAGGTCATATTTAACAGTTTGAAGTTCTTCGGATAAAAAATTAAGCTTGATTCCGGTTTTTAGTCCATTGATCCTTTTTAGAAAAACCGGAAAAATAAGTTGCCCTTCTGCTAAAACCTCATTAGAAAAACTTGTTCCACTACAAGTGCTTATTAGCCAATCACCTGAGTATTTACCATAACTTAATTGTTGGCGATGGTCATTATAAAAAGTAGCCTGAAAATTACCTCTTTCATAGTCGAAAGAATAAATTTTTTCCCCTAAATTATTATAAACTTCAGCTAAATACCAGGCGTTGGCATTTATCTTACTGTTATATTGATTAAAAAAATCAACATTGGAAAATTCTATAGCATTCATCTGTCCTCCAAAAATGAATTTATTTCCTTTATCATCCAAAATTGTTATTTTTCCAATGTTTTTAACAATCAAGGGATAGGTATTGGAGTCGTTATTACAAAGCCGTTGTGTAGGATAATTCATAGGAATCACGTTGTCATTCATATCAATAGATACCTTAAGGTTATTTTTTGAAGAAACTTTCCATTGTCCATCTTCTCCTAAAAAAAATTTCCCCGAGTAGCCCATAAAATTAAAGGTAAAGATATCCGGTTCCAGATCCTGTTGCCTATCTGATCGTCCTGCATAAGTCGCTAAGTTGATTAGTCGATTGGTATCAGCCCAATTGGCAGTATTTAGTATACTTCTGCTATAATAATATCCAATTTTTGAACTAGGAGTGTCGCTATATTCAGAAGTTATATATTCATCGGAATTAGTTCTTATTTGTCTTGTTATGACTCCTCCTGCTTCCAGCGACCAGTTTTGTCCTACCCAGCCTGAAACATCATTCACTCTTACTCCACCAGTATCATAATTTAAAGCTATATTCAGAGGTATATTTCCCTCATTAAGTGAATATAAAGGAACATTAACATTCGCTCTTCCCGTAAAAAGATTCATATCAATATCTCCGTATTTTCCTAAAGATGCTGCATTAGGAGACTGTACATTTTTTGGCAATTCTAATGTCTGCCCAAACATCATCATAGTTGACAATGTGACTGTCAGACTTATTATTTTCTTCATAATTTTGGTTTTTTATTTCTTAATCAGCTTTGCATTCGCTGTTTTATTATTATCCGTTTTTATCGTCACCAGATAGGCTCCCTGTACCAAAGCCTGGGTATTGATCTTAGTCACTCTGTTCTTTGTTTTCAAATTTTGAAGCTGTCTTCCACTCATATCATACAGCATAATATCAGCCTCTTTAAAATCAAAGCGGATTTCTATGTAAGCATAATCAGATACTGGATTGGGATAGATCTTGATATCATATTTTTCAATCAGATCATTGACCTGTTTATCACCAAGTTTTACAATCTTCCAGTTTTCTTTCCCTAAATCTTTGGCACTGGTTCCTGCCAGAATAATAGAGCCATCTCTGTTGAGTTTCAAATCTGAAAGTCTTTCTTCTTTCTGTCTGGATTCTCCGCTTACATGCTTTCGCCACTGTTCATTTCCGTTTCCATCCAGATACAGCATCCAGAACGTCTCATCATCTTTTTCTATTCTTCCTTCTGCCTGGGTATAACCACCTAACAGAATTCCTTTCGAGGATTTGTCGTCTCCTGAATGGATTACGCTTGCTCCCATCAGAATATCACGGTTTTTGAAATTGTAGGATTTCTGCCACTGTTCATCACCTCTTTCATTTAAGGAAATCAGCCACAGATCGGTTCCTTCTTCAATTCCTACCGTTTTGTTTCCTGATCTTTCGGATCGGGATTCCCCACCGATGATATAACCATTTGAGGTTAAAGACAGGGTTCTGATATGGTCATCTCCTTTACCACCAAAGTTCTTTTCCCATTCTACTTTTCCGTTTTTGTCCAGCTTGATAATCCAGTAATCTCCTTCACCGAAGTTGCTGCTGGCTTTTGGCATCTGGCTAATGGCTGTTGAACTGACAGATCTTTCATCTGAAGATTTACTTTCAGGATTTCTTAATCCTGAACCTTGAACTTCGGAGCTTCTTGAATAAATTCCCAATAATGCTCCACCATCTTTTGTAGGGATCATTTTCTCTACTTCATCCAAACCTTTTCCACCTACTATCAATTGGGATAGTTCTTTTCCGTCTTTGTCGAGTCTGGTGATCCAGACATCTTTGGAGCCATACCCTTGGGAAGAGTTTTGTACATTCCCGGCTACAAAAAATCCAAGATCTGTGCTCTGAATGACTGCCTTGGCTTCTTCATCAGAACTGGTTCCTAATGTTTTCTGCCAGATTTCATCTCCGGATTCACTGATCCGGATCAGCCAGATATCTGAGCCGCCTCTGGAATCTTCTTTCTTATCCAGTCCTTTTCCGGAGTATGAGGTTCCTGCTAAAAGAAATCCTCCCTCCTGAGTGCTGACTGTTGCAGATAAATAATCGTGATTGTTTCCTGAGAAATACTTTTCCCAGACTTCTTCTCCTTGCTTATTGAGTTTAACCAGGTGGAAATCATAGCCGTTGTTTTGCTTGCTTCCCTGTTGAGCTTTATCGCTTTGTATAGAGCTTCCTGTGATAAGATACTGCTGATCGATAGTGGTAGTGACCTGACTTAGGAAATCCTGGGTAGAGGACTTGATATCTTTCTGCCAGAGAACATTCTGGGCAGATACGCCAAGAATTGTGCATACAGTACATGTGCTGAGATAAATCTTTTTCATTCCCGTGTTGTTTTTGAGTTTAATGATAGTTTTAATTTTGCAAATTTAACTTTTTTTAACAGTTTACCTGTTTCATGATAAAGTGATTTAAGGTGATTTTTATCACAATTTAGTGGAGTTAATTTTTGTTTATTTCATCTTGGAACAAAAGTATTTATGCAGTGCGTCAAAGCATGGCGTATTAAATTTTGTTTTAATTTATTTGAAAATGATTGGAATAGAGATTAATCTGCTTTTAAATCATAATACATAAAACTCTTTAAGCTGATTTCGCCCAGTTTTAAAGACAGCCTGACGTTGTAGGTGCAACAATGATGAGTGTCTGCAGGCAATTTAAAATAAAAATGATTGGCACTATAGGTAGAGCCAATCATTTTAAATGTTGTTTTTGAAAATATTAATCCTTCTTTTACAATAGATTATTTAGCAGACCAATCTTTACTGTTATATCCGTTAACTCCTACGAATTTTATTTTTTCTATTTTCATATTCGAGAAAAATTGAGCAAAACTATTATTCCACATTCCATGATGTTGCAGCACCATACTTTTAATTTGAGGAGGAATTTCATCCTGGAAGGTAATTGTAATCCAGGGAATCTGATACTTATTATCTAATGCAGGTTTATCCATATTAGAGTCACAGAAAAATAATCTTAAGATATAATATTTTATACCGGTATCTGTTTTGCTGTCATATGATAAACCAATAATGTTTATATTTTTACTTAATAATTCGTTGTGGAATTGTGAAAAGTTTTGTCCGTAGAATTGTGTTTTATTCGAGGCAATAGTATTCAACTTAGGAACAACACCATTATAAAATGTAATATAATCATTTACTGATTGAGCTTTATACGTATGTATAAAACATATACTTATGAATAGTAAGCTTTTTAAAAATATAGATTTCATATTATTTTTTTCTAAACCATTAAATTATGGACATTTTGATATTTTTATACCCTCTTTAACTCCACTGTATGGAATTGTTACCTGTGTTACTTCTGTATTTATCTTTTTAAGATTTCCATTCACATCTGCTTTAGCGACACTGATGCCAGCATTATATTTATCCAAAATATAAGCCATGGCGACAGCTTTGCTATCATAAGCTTCTCCGGAAGTATTATCATACGTTCCTGATTGATGATATACAAATGCTTTATAGAACTCTATTCCCAATTGGCTGTCTTCTTTAAACGAATGATTTTGAGAATCATAATTTTGATCCTTAGGAAATTGATTAAGAAATTGTCGGGCTAAAGTAGCATTACTAATTACAAGAGCATATACTTCACTTGTTCCTTCATCAGAATTACCATACACAAAACGATATTTCAGGTTAGGGCTGCTAATGGCAAGAGAATTTATCATACCATACAAATCTCCTCCCGAAGGATTACCCCTTCCTCCTGAATGAGAATGGCCATCACCAATGTATGAGGTTGTTAATTGAGAAGTAGGAATTGCTCCACTATCCTCATTCTGCTCTACAGCTGATGTTACTTCATAATCTCCATTAGATTTCTCACCGATAGCAACTGCCCATTCATTGGAAGCTTGAATTTTCCCTTTTAAAACTGCATCCATTTTTTGCTTTATTTCACTGTTTTTTAGAATGGTATTGGCATCACTCATAGAGCTTTCTGCATTTTTGCATGGATTTTGGGAGTTTTCTTCCGGGCTTTCACTACCGCTACCGGTACCTCCATACAAATTGGCACCACCACTCATTCCGCCACCAAAACCTCCGAAGCTTCCATAATCCATGTAAGGTTGATAAATAACATACGAAGGTCCGGGAATACTGTCATAAGCAGTAATTATAATTTCCTGTATAGCTTCTTCCTGTTCAGGTTCTTTTCTTGAAGTTGTTGAGGGTGAATTATAAAAGTTTTGAAACTTTGCTATAACAGCCTGTACTTCGGGCGAATCATTTTTTACTACTATAAAATTTACCCAGTCTCTTTGAGGATTCACCAACCCTATAAGTATGGCATTTACTTTACCGTCTTTTATGATAGGGTAGGCAATTCCTTTTGTGGTATCTCCATAGGTAAGACTTCTCAGATTAAAATAAATATCTCCCACTTCATTATGAAATCTCTCTGTATAAGAAGGGTTTTTACTCATAAACGATTGAATAATCTGTTTAAAAGGTTCATGATAACTTACATACCCGGAGTTACTTTTTTGTGTGATTTTTTGAGAAGGTAAACTGCTCTCAAATCGACTGAAAGCTTCAATCCTCTCTCTTTCAGTTCTTTTTTCTTCTTGTGTTACTTCATCCGTCCTACAAGAGTTGAAAAAGAATAAAACTGTTACTACTAAAAGTAACCGCAAAATAAATTTCCTGTTCATCGGTTCTCTATAATTTTTTTAGGGTGGCTAAAGTAAAAATAATTTTTATTTCACGAAATATAGATTTTATCATGTTCTGAATTGTCTTTATACAAAGGTTTTTCCGGGATACGACAAATCATGTCATATTATAATTTAATTTGTTTTTACGGATCAGTGCTAAAAGTTGTGGAGGAACAAATAAGAGATTAACTTTGAGGATGCATATTCCCGACGAGCTATTAAAATTATTGTTACCTGATTTTTTGG
>NZ_QNVT01000055.1 GCF_003385515.1 Chryseobacterium pennae
CCAAAAAATCAGGTAACAATAATTTTAATAGCTCGTCGGGAATATGCATCCTCAAAGTTAATCTCTTATTTGTTCCTCCACAACTTTTAGCACTGATCCAAAATGAGGCTCTATTTTAAGTAAAAAATAAGAATTTTCAGGAAAGATATTTGTAAATAAGAAAAAAATATATAAATTTGCAAAACCAAAATAAAGCAGACCTATAGTGTAACGGTAGCACTCCGGTTTTTGGTACCGTCAGTCGGGGTTCGAATCCCTGTGGGTCTACAACCAAACAAAAGCAACTCGCTAATTTACAGCAAGTTGCTTTTTTATTTTGGTCACTTTTGGTCACTTGGTCACGATTTTGGTCACTGTTTTTGTAAAAAACACTCGAAGTGAACCCGATTAAACCTACTTGAATCTAATTGTATCTTTAAGCACGGAAATAATGTCCGTTAGACTCGAAATAATCAAACATTATACTCCTTGCTGTAGCTTCCCAGTTTATTACAATCCAATTAGGAATATTAAACGTATCATCTTCATACAGCCATTGTACAAAATCTTCATCGCTTTCGTATTCGCCGTAATAAAAATTGTTTACATATTCATACAAGCTTTGGAAATCCATCTTTCCAAGATTATCCAAACAGGCTTCATAAACTTCTACATCATGTCCAGAATCATTGATCTGTTCAAGAACATCATAAATGTCTTTTGATATATGGCATTCACTCAACAATCCCAGTTTTTCCAGAATCGGACATTCATAATCTTGAAACATAAATTCGGGATCATCTTCATCACTATGAAGCTCCTGCATTGCTTCCAAAAGATCTTCATAATCGGAATAATCTCCGAGGTTAAGCCATTTCCCAAATAATGAGCTGTTGTTGTACTTTGCGTACGTTCCTACATAGATACTAGCAGTATCAAGACAATTTGTTAACTTTGTCATGTTGATAAGTTTTAAGTGTGATTTAAAATTTATTGATGTCGCCTAGTTGTGTTCCCGCACTTCTAGGCATTTTTGTTTTATATCGAACCTTGTACACATAGAGACAAGGTTTATTTTAGAAGAAAGTAGCTTACAAAAGCAGTATAAATATACAACAAAACATTGATAAACACAAGTATTACAGGTAGTTTTGATCAAAATATCAACGTCTGTTAAAAACTTTTTAACCACTCGGAGCACAGGAAAAATAAAACAAGTCTGAGAAAAACGAAATCCGAGTATAGGGGTTGTATCGAAAAAAACGTAACATCCCCCCGTCAGAATTTTGTTAGTACCCTTTGTCCCGATACATATACAAAAAATTGGGATACGGCATAGGGGGTACTTTTTATAACGGATATTAACGAGGATGGTGTAAATTACCAACTAAGTATTATAAATTTTGTCTTTAAGACCGCTGAAAAAAAATCACACTACTCAAAACACCACATTCTGTTTACCCCAAAGAACCCTGAAATATTGATTTAAGATGGTTTGAGATGTGTTAGTGTGTGATATAGTAATAGAATAATTTTAGTATATATAGGTACTATGTTGCAGAAATCATGAAAACTCATCTATTCATAGTGCTTTACAAGGCTTATTGAATAAGTTGTATAAATCAACAAAAAGTGATACATTAACATCCGAAAAAATATTTTTTTTCAGAACATTTGTGTTTTTAAAGTCCCTCGTTTCTTTGAGGGGCTTTTTTATTTTGGGGTAAAACGGCAGATAATATATTAACAAAAACAGATCTATTCTGATCTATACTTTAAATCCTTAATACCAAAGCCAGAAAGTGGCTACCACACCGAATCAAGATTTATTTGAAAAAATTCATATCTTCGTAGCTTAAATTTTATCGACAACGAAAAAGCGTTAATAATTATTCTGCCAATAGGAATCTGGTAAATTCAAAATAAGGAGTAGAATAGTAAGTTGAACGCTCACGTCCATATATTACGGGGCGTGGGTTTCGCTTATTTATTCCTTATGGCTTACCAGAGCCTCTATTGGTAAATAAGAGTTACGAGCCTACGTCCTTTTTCTATATAATAACCAAACAATACACTTTAGGCTCGGGTGATACAGATCACTCATGAAAAAAGTCTTTATTTCTCTCCTGCTGTTCACAAGTATAACAGTATTCTCACAAGAAAAATTTGATTGCAACAATCTTTCTAAAACAGATTATCTCAACAAGTACCGTGAACTCCGAAGCTACGGATTAGACAAAATCACCCTCAAAGATGGCAGAGAGGTATTACCGTTAGTCATATCAAAAGTTTATAACGAAAACAGTTTGAGACAAGTTTGCATTAACGCAGCCTATGCCGACCACAAATACGGCACAGAAAGTCATTACGAGATGTATCGTCAGAATATCTACAATATATCCAAAGAAACATTCATGAAAAACTCAGATTACTTTGAGATATTCTTAGAAATGATTACACAACTCAAAAACCAATAGTTCTATGGAAAAGAAAACTATTCAGGTAGACAAAAACATACCCAAGTCAGTATTGATAGGTTTTGTACTATCGTTTGTAACTGTTTTTGTAATCCAACATTTCAGTACATTTTCATACATTCCCAATCTTACCAGACCAGCGATTGATTACAACCATAAGATTGTTATTAGCGGAACTTATGATACTCGAAGAACTCCCGTAGGTGCATTATATCAAACAACTCCATTTGGGACAAAAATAGATCTCCCTACAAACGGAATGATGTGTAGTGAGCTATTATATGATTCTGAGTTTAAGAGTTATTCTAATAAAGGTTTATTGTATGCAAAATCTGTTTTTAGTGATTACAAATATCTTTTGCTGTTTTGGCTGGCATACACATTAATCATACTGTTTTTCAAAAGATACCGTCTAAAGGTTTTGATCTTAGTATTACCAATATCAATCTTGAGTTGTGACAAGACTAAACAAGAGTCAATAACACCCATAAACACAGTAAAAATCGACTCAAATAACACGAACAATAAAACACCTCAAAATACGCTAAAAACAGCTATAAAACACTCGTTTGTTGTTTTTAAAGTAAAGGATAAATACTTCGGTAAAGAGTCTGTAATAGTGACAGGAATTTTTAACACCCCCGACCCACTTACAACTGATGAAGAATATATGATCTTAGATGATACACAGGCAAAATGCCATGCCTATCTGTTTGACAAAAATATTCTTGAAAGGTATATGAAGCGTTTTGATAGTTACGCAGAAGCAAGCCAAGAAAAAGAACGAATTTCTAACATCCGTCATACAACTGTTGAATCAGGTCAGAAACCTACTCCCAAAACCTTGACTAAAGAAGAACAGGAACAGATCATCAAAGAACTAAAAAGTATTACGCCCGAAGAATGGGAAGAAGCAAAAAGATTGCAGACAGAATATGAAATCTGGGAAAACGAACAGAAAAGATACAATTAAAAATAATCAATCATGAAAAAACAACTATTTTTAGCATTATTGCTTACATCAACATTATTAACAGTAAACTGCTCTAGTAGCAATAACGATGATGATAATACACCAACTACCCCACAACCATCTAATCCGCAATTAACCCCTTATTTTCATCCGCCAGTATGGATTCAAGGTACTTGGGGAGTTAGTAACAGCACAACCGCTCAAAAAATCTATAAGTTCACAACAGAGGATTTTGTGATGCTTGTTACAGGTACTGAGCAAAGTATGACAGGGATAATTAATTCAACACCAAAAGGAGCAAGCACAAGTGAAATCATTTCTGACAACGAGTATAAATTTTCGATAAACTATAAAGCCACTGGAACAGTACAAAGCTTTGAGTTTAAAAAGATCTCCGCTACTCAGATTCAATGGAAAGATAATGTAAGTAACACATGGAATACTTTGATTAAGTTCTAAAAATAGCCTTGGTTGATCCACTTTCAATCAGGGCTTTATTTTACACAAACACCGATGAATAAACAGGTATAAAAAATCTGCAACATAGTACCAATACATACTACAATTTCACATTACAATATCCTATACTAATCAAATTTAAATCCACCTAATCAATCCTAACCGAAAATATTAATTCAAAGTATGGGGAAAACACCTATATAACTTTTAAACAATTTTAAGTATACTTGCAAACATAAAAGACACAAATCCAATGATAATTTATTACACCAAATCAGGACAATCCCTTGCTGATCTCTGTAATGAGATACAGCTTGAAAATCCTGAGTATTTAAGGGAGTATCATAATCAAAATTGTTCTTTGTCTGAACGCTTTACTGGTGATATTGTTCAGGGAATGAAAATCTATATGCCGTCATCATCTGAAATCCTTGAGCTTAACAAAAAAATCAGAGACAATAATCAAAGCTTTTATGATTTCCCAGCTAAAGGAAAATTTCCTTTTGACTTTAAACTCTGGGAGGGAAATTATCAAATTACCCAGACTATCTATTCTGATGATACAATCCTTGCAAAGTATGAAAACAAAGTAAGATTAGATCTTGAAGGAATTAAAAACGGGTATTATCACTTTCTCTTTTCAGCATTTGACTTCAGAAAAAATGAGGAAACTTCAGATTACAAAATGGACACCCTTGCAAAAATGTGCATAGAGGTTATATATCCAATCCGATACATTATAGATCCTGAAGGGAAGCTTATTGATATAGTACTGACAAAGAAAACAGAAGATATTGTTTCTAAATTGGATTCTATAAAGAATTTTTTTCCAGATCAATATTCCTCTGAATATATTGAAAAGATGAAAGGTATCATTGAAAGTCCAGAAATCATTTCACAAAAGTTTAGAAATACATTATTTAACTCTTTTATGTTTGGTGCATTCTACAGAACTCAATTAGGAAGCTGGACAAATTCAGATGTTTATAATGATTTTTATCCTTGGATCTTTGATGCTCAGCCGATACGATTTGAATTTCAAAACATATTATTATCTAAAGATATTGTAGATGATGAAAGAGTAAAGATCCAGCAAAAAGGTATCTCTATTGATAAGCGAAATCTGGAAGGATTACACTTTACAGATTCAAAGTTCGATGAGAAAACAGATATAGAAAAGAAACCTATAGATTGTGAACATTTTGCAGAATATCTTTTTAACCGAGAAAATTTATCATTGCATAAAATAGAAGCAAGATTTCAATATTTCGGGCATGAAAATACCCGAAGGGAAGATTTTTTATTAGAAAGAATTACAGATAATTATTAAATTTGAAAACCACCAAAATCACAATACGATGTCAGAAAATTCATCCCCTCACGATGGTAAATATTTCGTGATCCAAAAAGGAAAAGCCCAATGTAATCAAGGGAATCAGTTTCCACAGTTTAAAGTAACCTCGCACCAAAAACATTATTGGAATAACAAAGAAGGACAAGCGGATTATTTAGCCGTTACAGAAGATGATCTACAATTCACACCATCTGGCCCTAGCTTTGGGCAGTGCAAGCTGAAACCAAGTTCAGGCGGTTATTTACCTTGTGCTTTTGCTCCTGCTGGAAAATGGCAAAAGACCTATGAGAAGACAAAAGTCATGAGCAAAAGTTGTATTACAGAACTTTCTGAATTGATGTGTGCAACAGGAGGAAAAATTACAATAAAAGAACATGGGCAAAGTGCGGAGGTAACCCAACAGAATGTCAGGAATGCTGATCCAAAACAGCAACAGAATATTAATCCGTTGCTTGACTACAAAGAATTTCAAGATGAACAGGAAGAAGATGTAAACATCTGCCAATAAACACACAAATATGGGAAAATTAACAATCATCGGAAACGATAAACCTGTGATAGGAAAACAGGAAATGTATTCTGTCACTACAATAAATGGCTGGTTGAATCCTTTGCAACCTATTAAAAACCCTTTACAAGTACCCAAAGCACATTGGGAAGTGATGGTACAAACCAAAACAGGTTGGAGAAAAGGCGGAAGCGATAAAGAAGGTCAAATGGTTCCTTATATTTTTGGACAGAAGAGTTTATTTCATAAGGGAATAAAGATCATTGTACGTCAGGGTGAAGACTATGGAGAACTGATTGTACATCCACAAAGGGCTAAAGAACCTAAAATAACCAGAGTGGAACTTCTGGATGCTAACTATAAACCTATTCCAAAAGGTAAAAAGTTAAGCTATAAAGATACCATTATTGCAAGGGCATATTGTGTAGAGATGTTCGAGATGAATATTGCTTTTACCCTTTGGGAAGATGATGCTCAGGGAGAAGGACACAATCCTACAGTAAATGCTTTGAATAAAATAAACCCTGTCCCTGTTTTTAGCAGAGTGAATGAAAAAGGAATGGCAGAAGCTGTTTTCAGATTACCTTTTTACACAATGGCTGTACTGATTGCCAATGCACGCACTGGATCAGGTGATAAAAGCGAGGGAGCAACCCACGAATATTATGTAACGGCTGATGTAGTGAGTAAACATATACAAAAAGCAAGTCCTAATGTTAATGTAGTTAACCCTACTTATAATCCAGAACCTCCAAGAAAAAGAGAGGTTCCTAAGAAACAAACACCCGCAACGCCAAAACCTAAAACAACTCCTGCTCCAGAGAAACCCAAACCTAAACCTGATGGGAATTCAGCAAAGTTCCCAGTAACTACGGGTGGAAAAAAAAGTGATGATCCACAAGGAAAGATCCTGAGCGCTGAATTTGTTGATGGAAACGGAAACAGACTCCATTCTTCCAAAGTGGGAACAGCTGTCGCTATAAAAATTATGGCAAAGGGTATGAAGAATAAAAAAGTGAAGATCAAAATATGGGAGGAAGACAATTTCAGTTGGACTAATGATTTGATTCATGAAAAAGATTGTGTATTG
>NZ_QNVT01000056.1 GCF_003385515.1 Chryseobacterium pennae
GCATTCGTTTAGTTCACTTTATTTTCTCTGGTTCTTCAGTATTTAATTATTATCTAATTTACTTCTAAATCCTTTTGCAAATCTAAAGGCATTCGTGGCTAAAAAATCAAATATATATTTATTTACTATTACAGTGTATTATATTTTTAATCTGAAAATCAAATAGTTAGATTTATTAGCGTAAAAATAACACAAATAAATTTGGTAAGTCAAATGATATTGTGCTACATTTGCGTAGAAATAACACAATATGAATTACACCTTACAAAATATTAAAGAGAAATTTCAGAAGAAGCAAAGGATAAAGTTTTTATTTTTCTGGGGACACACGGTTAAAAATGAAATCACCAAATCATGTTTTAGCCAGTGGTTTACAGGGAATTTTGAAGAAAATGGGGTTGTTTATAAAACAGCAGAGCATTATATGATGGCTGGTAAAGCAAAATTATTCAATGACCATGAAAACTTAGAAAAAATATTGCAGGCATCTACTCCTAATCAGGTTAAAAGCCTGGGCAGAAAAGTAAAAAACTTTGATCCGAAGCTTTGGGATGAGCACAAATATGAGATTGTAAGACAGGGAAATCTTTTAAAATTTTCTCAAAACAAAAAGTATAAAGACTTTCTTTTGTCAACAGGAGATAAAATACTGGTAGAAGCCAGTCCTTACGATACCATTTGGGGAATCGGGATGCTGGAAACAGATTCAAGAGCAGAAAATCCTTTATTATGGAACGGAGAAAACCTTTTAGGATTTGCTTTGATGGAAGTAAGAGACGAATTAAGAGGGTAAAAACACAATAACCAGTCACAGAATAGTAATCATGGAAAAAACAGACCTACATCCGCAGATATTTCTGATTGAGGACTTTCTTTCAGAAGCAGAATGTAACGAATACATTGCCTTATCACAGGAGAAAAATTTTGAAGAAGCAAAGATTAATGTTGGTGGACGTCAGATGATGAGCAAAGGAATCAGAAATAATGACAGGCTGATGATTTTTGATAACAATCTGGCAGAAGATCTTTTCAAAAAGGCAATAACATTTCTTCCACAGGAACATGAAAATTGCAGGCTTTTGAATTTTAATGAAATGTTCAGGGTTTATAAGTATTCTCCGGGCCAGCAATTCAAGATGCATCGGGACGGAAGCTATATCAGAAATGAAAAAGAGAAGAGTTTCTATACATTTTTAATCTATCTGAATGATGACTTTGAAGGAGGAGAAACAGAATTTGAAAACCTTTTCACAGTAGCTCCCAAGAAGGGTACAGCCTTAGTTTTTTATCATCCTTTAAGACATGAAGGAAAAACACTGATTAGCGGATTAAAATATGTTTTAAGAACTGATATAATGTATTCCTGTTAAAAATGAATGCAGGATAGTGCATAGCTATGCTCTTTTTAATTAGCGTAATAATAACACAAAAAAAGATCAGATATGGAAGATGAATTAAAACCAAGATTTATCGAGTCATTACAGAGAAACAATGATCAGATCAGAGAAGACCGTGCGCGAACGATCGGAGAAGATTCAGAATTGATTTACAGGCGTAAGGTAGAAGACATCGAGTTAAAAATAAAAAGACTCGAGCGTGAACAGGAAGGACTAATTGATATCAGCCCTTTGGACAGAAACAGTCTGACTTTTGCGGATTTTAATCCAGAAGCATTCGTTCAGAAAGACATGGAAATATCATTAACAATCAGAAATCTAAATATTCAGCTAGAAGTAAGTCAAAAGAGATTTGAATATTTATTCGGAAAAACATTTTAATCATGGGAAGTACAAGATACGATATAGACGCTCGTTATGACAGAGCAAGCAAAGCAGGTTACGGAACAAAATCCGCAGGTGAAATCTTCACACAGAATGCCAAAAGACAGGCTCATCCATCAATGATTCCTAACGGAATTTCCTTCAGGGAATCCAGGGATTCTGAGGTGCATCCTAATTCAGTTCCTATTATTCTGGGATTGGATGTCACCGGAAGTATGGGACATATTCCTCATGAACTCATCAAAGAAGGATTACCAAAACTGATGGGCGGTATTATTCAGGGCGGAGTTCCGGATCCGGCATTGCTTTTCCTGGGAATAGGAGATCATGAATGCGATAGCTATCCTCTTCAGGTAGGTCAGTTTGAGTCAGGAGATCAAGAACTGGATATGTGGCTTACCCGTACTTATATTGAATCCGGAGGAGGCGGAAATGCTGGTGAAAGTTATCTTTTATCCTGGTATTTTGCCGCTTTCCATACCAGAACAGATGCTTTTGAAAAAAGAAATCAAAAAGGACTATTGTTTACAGTGGGTGACGAGCCTTGCCTGAAAATACTTCCGGCATCAGCCATCAGGGAAATTATGGGATCCGGTCAGCAGACTTATACTCACTATGAACTGTTGGAAGAAGCTAAAAAACGATACGAAGTATATCATATCAATGTCTTACATTCTGATCAGGCAATAAGAGCAGACAGAGGCTGGAAAGATCTGTTAGGACAAAACTGTATATCGATAGAAGACCATAGACAAATCCCGGAGGTTATTAAAAAAATTATCTGCAATACATTTAAAGATAGAACCTCTGGAACACCAACTATGGATGGATTAGACAACGTACAGATGCTTTAGATTACAACTTGCCGGAGGGCAATAACTTTAAAAATACCAGACATGAAAAAGGTACAAATAGTTATAGGATTAGGTTTCGGAGATGAAGGAAAAGGAATTACTACGGATTTCCTGGCTCAACAAAACCCTGAGTCTGTGGTGATCAGATTTTCAGGAGGACAGCAGGCTGCTCATACGGTAATGATAGATGACAGGAAGCATGTTCATTCAAGCTTTGCGAGTGGAGCTCTTCGCGGATTGCCATCTTACTTTACCGAACATTGTACCATTCATCCCATATTTCTATTGAATGAAAGGGAAGAATTAAAAGCAAAAAACGGAAATATAGAGCTTCATATTCATCCTTTAGCCAAGGTAACTACACCTTTTGATGTCTGGCAAAACAGAACCAATTCCAAGAATCTGGAACATGGAACCTGCGGGAAAGGAGTAGGAGCTACCATGAAAAGAAATGAAAGCCCTTATAAATTATTTGCAATTGATCTTATTGCTCCAATGGAAATGTTGGTAGAAAAGCTGAAAAGTATTGCTTATTACTATGGTTTTATGGAAGAAGAGCAGATTAATGAACAGATCGTCCCTTTTTTAGAAATTATTGAGCAAATAGATTGGAAAATAGATGACTATAGCTATCTGAACTCATTTGAAAATCTCATTTTTGAAGGCAGCCAAGGCATTTTATTAGATATGGATCATGGTGTTTTTCCGAATGTAACCTATGCCCATACGACCTCCAAGAATGCTTATGAGATCTGTAAGAAACTTGATATTGAAGATATTGAAATGTATTACGTGACCAGAAGCTATGTAACACGCCATGGAAATGGCTGGATGAGCAATGAAAAAGAGCTTACTCTAAAAAACAATGAAGAGGAAACCTGTACCTTTAATAAATATCAGAGAGAACTGAGGTTCGGAAGGTTAGATTATAAATTGTTGAATTATGCTTTAAAACTGGATGGAGCTTATATCAATTCTACAAAGAAGAACCTGGTCATAACCTGCCTGGATCAGATTGATGAGGAGTTAAAATTGGATCAATTGGAAATGAAATTTGATACCATTTTCGGATCTTATTCTCCTTATTCAAAAGATTTTAAAAAGCTGATTTAATAATGAAAATAAGGGTTTTAATTTTATATTTAAGGAGGGAAAACGTGAAGTATAAATGATTTTGATTAAGATGAGATGAAAGAGTTTGAAATAAGAGCAGACTATACCCGTGATACCATTGTTGTATATCAGGCTTATAATAAAGCCATTGCACAATCTGCAGTAGAAAATCAGAAGTTTAGTGCTCCTTTTTCATTTGGCAGAATGACTTGGATTAAACCTTCTTTTCTTTGGATGATGGAGCGAAGTAATTACGGACAGAAATCCAATCAGGAATGTACTCTTGCTATTCATATTAAAAGAGAAGCCTGGGAAAAAGCATTAGAAATGGCTGTTTTAACTTCTCCTGAAAAAAGGGTATATCCAGATCCCAAAACCTGGGAAGAAGCATTTGAAAATGCCAAAATCTATGTACAATGGGATCCTGAAAGAAATATTAAAGGAAATAAATTAGAGTATCGTTCCATACAGATTGGAATCAGTAGGTATCTGATAGAAGAGTTTAATGAAGACTGGATCGTAAAAATAGAAGATTATTCACCACTGGTAAAAAAGATATTGAATCTTACCAAACAGGGAGAATATGATAAAGCAAAGAAACTATTACCCGTAGAAAAAATATATCCTTTATCCAATGAAAGTACTCGTAGGGTAGGATCAAATTAAGATTAAGAAGATGAAAACAACAAGATTGTACAGACCGGTAGGAGAAAAGGAAATGGTTCTTATTATGGAGAACGGATATAAAAAGTTTCCTCCACGACTAGAATGGCAACCCATCTTTTACCCGGTTCTGGATGAAGACTATGCTTCAGAAATTGCTGAGAAATGGAATACCCGAGATGAGTTTGGAAATTATCTTGGTTTTGTAACCTGTTTTGAAGTCTTGGAAGATGTTGCTGATCAATATCCGGCACAGAATGTAGGAGCCAGAAATCATAATGAATTGTGGGTTCCATCGGAAGAGCTGGACACTTTCAATCAGGCCATAATTGGAAACATAGAAGTCATCAAAGTATTTGTAGGAAACGATTTTAAAAGATCCGCAAATAACGAAATAGAGAGTCTGGTAAAGACTTTAAAAACAACTACCACGAATCCATAGGATAGTAAAAAAAAACGTGCATTCGTGGCCAAAAAGAATTAAATGAATACTGCCACGAATGCACGAATAAAAATGATAATGCAATCATTATAAGGGTTAAAATAAGCTATAATCCTGATAAAAAATTAGTGCATTCGTGGCTAAAAAGAAAAGAATCATGACAAATAAAGGAATGGCAAAAGATACATTAGATATCCTGGCCAGGAAATATTATATAAATACAGAAAACGAAAGGATAGATATAGAAAACGAGCTGGAAATCAGTAAAAAAGAAACCGCTCTTTTCACTCCTGAACAACTTTCTGAGCTTACAGTTGCTCCAATGCCGGAAACTCATTTTGAAACTCAATTTGAAACCTTGCGTTGCAGTTCGTTAAAAGCTATTTTGGAATTAACTAAAGAAGAAGATCAGGATAAAGTAATGTGTCTGAACTTTGCATCTGCAAAAAACCCGGGTGGCGGATTTATTAATGGAGCAGAAGCGCAGGAAGAAAGTCTTGCAAGAACGTCAGCATTGTATGAAACCCTTTTAATGGCAGACGATTATTACACATTACACCGTAGTATGACCTCTTGTTTTTATACAGATACAATGATTTACAGCCCAAAAGTTCCTGTTTTCAGAAAGGATAAAGGAGAATTGTTATCCAAACCAGTTATGTGTAATTTCATTACTTCAGCAGCTGTGAATGCAGGAGTGGTAAAAAGGCAGGAACCTCAAAGAGAAAATGAGATATTAGGAGCAATGGATATCAGAATGGATAAGATGCTTGCACTGGCCCTACACCAGGGAAATGAAACCTTGATTTTAGGAGCATGGGGCTGCGGAGTATTCAAAAATGATCCAAAAGAAATTGCTGGGTTGTTCAAAAAATATCTCCAGGGAAAATATAAGAACAAATTTAAAAGAGTGGTTTTTGCTGTCCTTACAAAGAAAGAAGAGATGCTGAAGCCGTTTGAAGAAATACAATGAAAATTGAAGTTATAAAAGGAGATATCACAAAGATTCATGCAGATGCTATTGTCAATGCTGCCAATTCCTCTTTGTTGGGCGGTGGAGGTGTAGATGGTGCTATTCATCGTGCTGGAGGACCAAAAATACTGGAAGAATGTAGAGTTATCAGAAACAGACAAGGAAAATGCAGCACAGGAGAAGCAGTAGTGACAACAGCGGGAAATCTTCCTTCAAAATATGTTATCCATACTGTAGGACCAGTCTGGAATGATCATAAAGAAAAGAGCTCAGAACTTTTGTCAAACTGTTATAAAAACTCTTTAAAACTTGCAGGAGACCTTGGGGTTAAAGTAATTGCTTTTCCCAATATCAGTACAGGAATTTATAAATTTCCTAAAGAGCTGGCTGGGGAAATTGCAGTCAATGAAGTAAGAAAATTTCAGTCAGATAGTATAGAGAAAGTTATTTTTGTCTGTTTTGATGAAGAGAATGAAGAAATTTATAAAAAAAAATTAAAAGAATCCTTTTAAGCATCAATAATTATATTAGTGTATTCTAAGACATATGCAAATTATATCTTGTTAAATTTACAAAAGGTTCCTCTCTTTTTACCACAGCAAATATTCTATAGATCAGTTTGCAA
>NZ_QNVT01000057.1 GCF_003385515.1 Chryseobacterium pennae
TTAGGGTTAGTTAAAAAACTTTAAAATTTTCTTTCAAAACATTTGGTCAAATCAAAATAAAGTTTTACTTTTGCACTCGCAAATATGGAGCGCCACTGACAGAAGAGAGTGCTTCATTATAAAGCGAAAGATATAAAGATCATTGACATACAATATAACAACCAAGTAAGGAAAAACTAAAGCGTTAAAAAACTTTGAGTGAGTCAGACAAACATACAATGGAGAGTTTGATCCTGGCTCAGGATGAACGCTAGCGGGAGGCCTAACACATGCAAGCCGAGCGGTATTGTTTCTTCGGAAATGAGAGAGCGGCGTACGGGTGCGGAACACGTGTGCAACCTGCCTTTATCTGGGGGATAGCCTTTCGAAAGGAAGATTAATACCCCATAATATATTGAATGGCATCATTCGATATTGAAAACTCCGGTGGATAGAGATGGGCACGCGCAAGATTAGATAGTTGGTGAGGTAACGGCTCACCAAGTCTGCGATCTTTAGGGGGCCTGAGAGGGTGATCCCCCACACTGGTACTGAGACACGGACCAGACTCCTACGGGAGGCAGCAGTGAGGAATATTGGACAATGGGTGAGAGCCTGATCCAGCCATCCCGCGTGAAGGACGACGGCCCTATGGGTTGTAAACTTCTTTTGTATAGGGATAAACCTAGATACGTGTATCTAGCTGAAGGTACTATACGAATAAGCACCGGCTAACTCCGTGCCAGCAGCCGCGGTAATACGGAGGGTGCAAGCGTTATCCGGATTTATTGGGTTTAAAGGGTCCGTAGGCGGATCTGTAAGTCAGTGGTGAAATCTCACAGCTTAACTGTGAAACTGCCATTGATACTGCAGGTCTTGAGTGTTGTTGAAGTAGCTGGAATAAGTAGTGTAGCGGTGAAATGCATAGATATTACTTAGAACACCAATTGCGAAGGCAGGTTACTAAGCAACAACTGACGCTGATGGACGAAAGCGTGGGGAGCGAACAGGATTAGATACCCTGGTAGTCCACGCCGTAAACGATGCTAACTCGTTTTTGGTCTTTCGGGATCAGAGACTAAGCGAAAGTGATAAGTTAGCCACCTGGGGAGTACGTTCGCAAGAATGAAACTCAAAGGAATTGACGGGGGCCCGCACAAGCGGTGGATTATGTGGTTTAATTCGATGATACGCGAGGAACCTTACCAAGGCTTAAATGGGAAATGACAGGTTTAGAAATAGACTTTTCTTCGGACATTTTTCAAGGTGCTGCATGGTTGTCGTCAGCTCGTGCCGTGAGGTGTTAGGTTAAGTCCTGCAACGAGCGCAACCCCTGTCACTAGTTGCCATCATTAAGTTGGGGACTCTAGTGAGACTGCCTACGCAAGTAGAGAGGAAGGTGGGGATGACGTCAAATCATCACGGCCCTTACGCCTTGGGCCACACACGTAATACAATGGCCAGTACAGAGGGCAGCTACACAGCGATGTGATGCAAATCTCGAAAGCTGGTCTCAGTTCGGATTGGAGTCTGCAACTCGACTCTATGAAGCTGGAATCGCTAGTAATCGCGCATCAGCCATGGCGCGGTGAATACGTTCCCGGGCCTTGTACACACCGCCCGTCAAGCCATGGAAGTCTGGGGTACCTGAAGTCGGTGACCGTAAAAGGAGCTGCCTAGGGTAAAACAGGTAACTAGGGCTAAGTCGTAACAAGGTAGCCGTACCGGAAGGTGCGGCTGGAACATCTCATTTTAGAGCGTCTTAAAGACGATAAACAAAATTAGTATCGAGAGATACAAGTACTTATTCAAAGTAAAGCTTTAGTTTTTTGTTTGGTTGATTATATTAAAAATACAAAACCCACTAGAAATTAGTAAAGGGATTGAGAGAGACGAGGATTAAGATAGAAGAGTCAGAAAAATCTGATATCTATTATCTGAAATCTGTTAGTCTAACAGACAGTCTCGTAGCTCAGCTGGTTAGAGCGCTACACTGATAATGTAGAGGTCGGCAGTTCGAGCCTGCCCGAGACTACTAATTATAAGACGGGAAGACATCAGATAATAGACATCAGACATTTAAGTCTGGAATCTGGGATCTGACATCTGAAGTCTACTAGAGGGGGAATTAGCTCAGCTGGCTAGAGCGCCTGCCTTGCACGCAGGAGGTCAAGGGTTCGACTCCCTTATTCTCCACAGTTTTGGAAGACTGATTTAAAAGTTACGGATAGAGCCAAAAACAATATTCGTTCATCAGTTGGACAAGAAGAAATTAAGATCATTGACATTAACGGTAAAGACATCACAAAGAGATAACCGAGCACTTTCGAGTGCCGAGTTTATAAAAATATCGATAAATTAAATTTTATCAAAAAATACTGAACTAATTTAATATTAGGAAAGAAATCGTTAAGGGCGTATGGCGGATGCCTAGGCTTTCAGAGGCGACGAAGGACGTGGTAAGCTGCGAAAAGCTGCGGGGATTGGCACACACGAATTGATCCGCAGATGTCCGAATGGGGCAACCCGGCTGGTTGAAGACCAGTCACCTCGTAAGAGGAGCAAACCCGGAGAACTGAAACATCTAAGTACCCGGAGGAAAAGAAATCGAAGAGATTCCGTAAGTAGTGGCGAGCGAAAGCGGATTAGCCCAAAAGCTAATTTATGTTTAATAGAATGTTCTGGAAAGAACAGCCATAGAGGGTGATAGCCCCGTATATGAAAGGCATATTTAAGTGATAAATGAGTAGGGCGGGACACGTGAAATCCTGTCTGAATATGGGGGGACCATCCTCCAAGGCTAAATACTCCTGAAAGACCGATAGTGAACAAGTACTGTGAAGGAAAGGTGAAAAGCACTTCGAATAGAAGGGTGAAATAGAACCTGAAACCGTACGCCTACAAGCGGTCGGAGCACCTATATGGTGTGACGGCGTGCCTTTTGCATAATGAGCCTACGAGTTAATTTTACTAGCGAGGTTAAGGTATTAAGTACCGGAGCCGGAGCGAAAGCGAGTCTGAATAGGGCGTATAGTTAGTAGGATTAGACGCGAAACCTTGTGATCTACCCATGGGCAGGTTGAAGCTCTGGTAACACAGAGTGGAGGACCGAACCGGTTGACGTTGAAAAGTCTTCGGATGACCTGTGGGTAGGGGTGAAAGGCCAATCAAACTGGGAGATAGCTCGTACTCTCCGAAATGCATTTAGGTGCAGCGTCGTATATAAGTTTATTAGAGGTAGAGCTACTGATTGGATGCGGGGGAGTCAAATCCTACCAATTCCTGACAAACTCCGAATGCTAATAAATGTTCTACGGCAGTGAGGGCATGGGTGCTAAGGTCCATGTCCGAGAGGGAAAGAACCCAGACCAACAGCTAAGGTCCCAAAATATATGTTAAGTTGAAGCAACGCGGTTGGACTGCATTGACAGCTAGGATGTTGGCTTGGAAGCAGCCATTCATTTAAAGAGTGCGTAACAGCTCACTAGTCGAGCGGTCCGGCATGGATAATAATCGGGCATAAACATATTACCGAAGCTATGGATTTGTATTTTAGATACATCTGGTAGGAGAGCATTCTATTTGCGCCGAAGCAGTACTGTGAGGTATTGTGGAGCGGATAGAAAAGAAAATGTAGGCATAAGTAACGATAAAGCGGGCGAGAAACCCGCTCACCGAAAGACTAAGGTTTCCTCAGCCATGCTAATCAGCTGAGGGTTAGTCGGGACCTAACGCGAACCCGAACGGGGAAGTGGATGGACAATGGGTTAATATTCCCATACTTGCTCACACTAAAAAGGGGACGGAGTGCCGTACTTACTGGAGACTGACGGAATAGTCAAGGCCTAGCCTTCGGGCGAAGCTGCTGTAGGGAAAGTGCTTCCAAGAAAAGCCGAAGTGAAGCAACCCGTACCAAAACCGACACAGGTAGTCGAGGAGAGAATCCTAAGGTGCTAGAGTGAATCATGGTTAAGGAACTAGGCAAAATAGTCTCGTAACTTCGGGAGAAGAGACGCCATCAGCAATGGTGGCCGCAGTAAAGAGGCCCAGGCGACTGTTTATCAAAAACACAGGACTCTGCAAAATCGAAAGATGCAGTATAGGGTCTGACACCTGCCCGGTGCTGGAAGGTTAAGGAAGGTGCTTAGGGTTAAACCGAAGGCATTGACTGAAGCCCCAGTAAACGGCGGCCGTAACTATAACGGTCCTAAGGTAGCGAAATTCCTTGTCGGGTAAGTTCCGACCTGCACGAATGGTGTAACGATCTGGGCACTGTCTCAACCATGAGCTCTGTGAAATTGTAGTATCGGTGAAGATGCCGATTACCCGCAATGGGACGAAAAGACCCTGTGAACCTTTACTATAACTTCGTATTGACTTTGAGTAAGTAATGTGTAGGATAGGTGGGAGGCTTTGAAGCTTGCACGCTAGTGTAGGTGGAGCCAACGTTGAAATACCACCCTTTACTTACTTGGAGCCTAACTTCTTTTAGAAGGACATTGCGTGGTGGGTAGTTTGACTGGGGTGGTCGCCTCCAAAAGAGTAACGGAGGCTTTCAAAGGTACCCTCAGCACGCTTGGTAACCGTGCGTAGAGTGTAATGGCATAAGGGTGCTTGACTGTGAGACCTACAAGTCGATCAGGTGCGAAAGCAGGACATAGTGATCCGGTGGTTCCGTATGGAAGGGCCATCGCTCATAGGATAAAAGGTACTCCGGGGATAACAGGCTAGTCTCCCCCAAGAGCTCACATCGACGGGGAGGTTCGGCACCTCGATGTCGGCTCGTCACATCCTGGGGCTGGAGAAGGTCCCAAGGGTTGGGCTGTTCGCCCATTAAAGTGGCACGCGAGCTGGGTTCAGAACGTCGTGAGACAGTTCGGTCTCTATCTATTGCGGGCGTTAGATGTTTGAGAGGGCTTGATTCTAGTACGAGAGGACCGAATTGAACAAACCTCTGGTGTATCAGTTGTACCGCCAGGTGCACTGCTGAGTAGCTACGTTTGGAAGAGATAAGCACTGAAGGCATATAAGTGCGAAACTCGCCTCAAGATGAGACATCTTTTAAGGGTCGTTGGAGATGACGACGTTGATAGGCTACAGGTGTAAAGACAGTAATGTCATAGCCGAGTAGTACTAATTACCCGTAGATTTATAGCCTGATATGGCGCACGGAAGTGCAGCAAGGTTAGCTCTTTGTGAAAGTTTTTATCGCTTAAAACAGATGTCAGATACAAGACATCAGATATAAGACTTTAAGTCTGAAATCTGAAATCTATCCTCTGATATCTTATATACAACCTTTAGGGTGGTTTTAGCGGTGGGGCTCACCTGTTCCCATTCCGAACACAGAAGTTAAGCCCACCAGCGCCGATGGTACTGCTAACGCGGGAGAGTAGGCCGCCGCCAGTTTTTATTTTATTTTTAAAAATCCTTTATCGAAAGATAAAGGATTTTTTTTTGCTCTATACTCAAGGATCAA
>NZ_QNVT01000058.1 GCF_003385515.1 Chryseobacterium pennae
TTTCCTGGTGTTCATAATATCAAATTTAAAAATTAATCTCTTATGAAACACTCCTTAAGTGAGAGCCTAAATCAGTACACTTTTTGCTGACGATTTACATTCTTTTGAATCACATTTCTCCATTTCCATAAGTTGAATATATATTCTTGTTGAAAGTTATGATAGGAGTCATGTATTTCATCATAAATAAAAACAACCTTTATTCCTTCTCTTTCACAATGGGTTACAAGGGTATTTATATATCCTCTTTTAATATCAGAGTTTTTAAATCCATCTTCTCCTGGATTCCCTAATAAAGTGTTTGCTGTAACAACCTGAATTTCTCTTTTAGTATAGTCAATACTAGTGCTTCTTCCTAAGTTATCATAACTATAAATCTGATCAGCAGGAACTCCTGATTCCTCAATATCATTACAATACTGTTTAACTAAACTTACAAAAGGAGAAACTACAAAAACTAAATACTTTTCATTTGAGTCAAAGTACCTTTTTACAGTTTGAATTATAGCATATGATTTACCTTGTCCAACAGGAGCATTGATTACTACAGTGTTTTTATGTGCAAGTTCTAAATGTGTTTGTAAGGTATCATTTATATAGCCATTAGTATCAGGAGATATTAATATTTTGTCCCCTCCATTTTCAATTTCAAAATCAGTTCTTGGAACTCTTGTTCCCGAAGTATCTAAAGTAAACATGAAATCTTCAGGATTAATCTCTTTAAATTCTATAGGGAATGAATCAAATTGATTTAGTTTGGCATCTAGTAACATAAATTGAAAATTAACTCTCTGTAAAAATACAAAGAGTTAATAATACATAGTGCTTATTTTAATTTCTTATTTAGCCTAAACATCTGCTCACTAACCTTTCTCTGTACTACCTTAGCATAATGTTGCTGGGTTATAGTAATTTTTGAATGCCCTAAAAGTTGTGATACAATCTCCATAGGGACATCATTAAAAAGTAATACAGTTGTTGCAAAGGTTCTTCTTGCTAGATGATGAGTAAGCCTTTTATTTATTCCAACTATATCAGCTATTTCTTTCAAATAAACATTAAACTTTTGGTTACTTAACTTAGGAAGAACCCTTTTTTCATCAACATAGTCATATTTATCAATGATTCTTTTACTTCTAGTAAGCAAAGGTATTGTTAACAAATGCTGAGTTTTTCCTCTCATCATATTAATCCATTCATTACCATCAAATCCCTTTATAATATGAGATTTTTCAAGATTAACCATCTCACTATAAGCCAAACCTGTATAACAACAGAATACAAACATATCCTTAACCATCTGCAATTTTTCAGCTTTAAATTGATATTCCTCAAGCTTAGCTAATTCTTCTTCAGTTAAATAAGTGATTTCTTTTTTAATATGTTTTACTTTATAGTTAGTAAAAGGTTCCTTGTGTAAAATATCTTCTGAGAGAGCAACCTTGACAATTTTCCTGAACCTTTGTATCATCTTATTAGTAGTAGCAATAGCTAAAGACTTTTCCGTTTTTAAATAAAACTCATAATCTTGAATAAATTTCAAGTCTAAATCTTTAAAATGATAATCAGCTTTGTTGAAATGAGACTTTATAAAGTCTTTTAACAACTCTTTCGCTTGTTTAAACTTCCATAAGGTTGCTATAGAATACTCCTTCCCTATTAGTTTTTCAACTCTTATATTATGTTCTTGAAAAAGCTGAAGTATAGTTTCGTCTTGCTTAGGAATATCTCCTTTGTATTGTAAGTAAATATCGTTAATATCAAAATCATTTCCACTAACCTGTAGAAATAAAAAAGCCTGATTAATTTCATTCTTAATCAGACTTAGTGAAGTATTAATAAATGTATTTTCTTCATTAGGAGGCTTAATTAACTGTTGTTTACTATCCCATTGTTTAGAAATAATAAATAATCCTGTAGAAAAAACCTTTCTTTTTCCTGAATATGTTAACCTACACCTTAATGGAGCTTTACCTTTTGTATTCACATTGGTTTTATCTATCACAAATAGTATATGTAATTTATTGTAATTCATTTAATTAATAAATTTTAAAGGGTATGCCTTTGTAATGATTAAGATGTGCCTTTTTATATGCCTTTTCTCCATCAGAAGGAACTATAGAAACTAGAATTATTGATAAAATGGAAGTATAAAAGACTGAAATACAGTATAGAAATAAAAAAAGCACTCAAATTGAGTGCTTTTCTGTGGTCCCACCTGGGCTCGAACCAGGGACCACCTGATTATGAGTCAGTATAGCATGTTTATCAATTAATTTCATTCCTTTCCATTTATTTGATTTTCAATACTTTAATCAAATTACAATCTTCATTTATTTTCAATCATTTTCATCCTTTTATACAAAATGTTGCAGCATTGTTGCAGCAGAAACTAAGTCTATAATTTGGTATGTAAGTATGTAAAAGTTGCAGTTTATGCAAATTGGATTTGGATCACTCTCTATAAAACAAACTTTACAAAAATCAGTTATTCAAATATTCGGTTAATATATGCAAACCTATTAGCAAAGTATATCAACTTTATTTCCCTCGATGGAACATAATAGATATTCCAGTAGGCTATCTTTTCAGTTGTAAACTTGTATATAACAATACTGTCTGGAAGAGTTTCAGAAGTAAATTCCAGGAATCTTTCTGATAAAGCTTTATTCATCCTGTTGTAATAGTATTCTGATTTATTGTCAAACTCCAATATTACTGCTTCCAAACTATCCCAATAAAATATAAGTTCTGTTCTATGGGGAATAAAGCCCAGAAATTGCTTTACCTTACTTCCAACCCAGAGGTAACTTATATATAAATCATTCTCCGGGATTCTGTCCGGCAGTCTTATTAAGTTCAGTTCCCAATTATCATACTGATAACCTATCCTTAATGGTATTCGTGGTTTCATGATTTGATTTTTAATAGTAAAAAACCACCTGCTTTGAGGTGGTTAATGATTGATATTAAGTTATTTTCAGGCTCTTTGATCCGTTTACTCTCCTGATAAGTACTTTACGATGATTAATAAAGTGAAGAAGACGAAAAAGCCTGTTAAGAAAGTTTTCCAGAATTCCTTATCTTTAAGAGCATTGGGCATTGATCTATGGTCATCTAAAGGACTTTTAAAACGGTCTCCTTCATTGATAAAACGAATAAGGCTACCTAATACCAAGCTTATGATTATAGAAACTATAGTCAATATCGGTATTATGAGTACCAGGAGTAAATATTTCATATTTAATATTGATTAGTTGGTTTTACGACAAACTGCTTCAAATAGCCCTTCACTTACTGAACCTGGTACAATTCTTCTCGTAATATTCGATAACTTTTCATCTCGATTAATAAGTTTTCCTGTAGAGTTATACTGTAATATTTCTCCTCCTGTGTAGGTTTTTCCACTGCAATCAAAGTTCATATACTCCAAATAATGCCCGGTATCGATTTTCTTTGATTTTCCATTCTTCCCCTTTGTTTTAGAGGTATAGCTATACTTCACCCAAACATCTACAGACATGATGGTCTTATCAAATAGCTTCTGGGTCTTGTCCATCTTTATATAATACCTTTTACCATCTACAGATGTGGTTGCATATTGAAAACCTTGGTCATCAAACGATTTATCATATTGAGGAATATATATTGAATCAACTCCCTGTTGACTGGGTATTGGAATTGATAATAATAAAACCGTAATAAATAGTAGTTTTTTCATAAGTGTATTTAAATATTAAATTAAAACTTGCCATATGTGACATTTATCTAGGCAAATATATCCAGTTTCTTTGACTTGTCAAATAAGTCAAGTTGGAAAAATCTGAGATTCAAATAATCGTAGGAAAAAAAATTAAGGAATTGAGAATACAAAAAGGTATTACTCAGGTTGAACTGGTGGGCAGAATGAGAGGTGAAATCGACCCTACTAATATTTCCAGAATGGAGTCTGGCAAGACTAATATTACAATTTATCAGTTATATAGACTTAGTGAAGGGTTAGAAATTCCAATGAAAGATTTCTTAGATTTTGAGCTACCTGAAAAACAAATTTAGGCTATTAATACTAATCCAAACAACTTTTAAAATCAATAAATACTGGCAAAATATGCCATATTTATGTAGTATATACACTAATTTGAACTATAAAAAATTATCTTCTTTGTTAAGGCTATAATAATCATTTCTTGTAATAATCAAATGATCTAAAAGTGTCAAATTCAGTAAATCACAAGCCTTGCTTAACTTCTCAGTTATGTTTTTGTCTGAATTGCTTGGTGTGAGGCTTCCGCTAGGATGATTATGCACCAGTATCAGTTGAGTAGCGTTACATTTAAGAGCTACCGCCAGAATGATTCTTATGTCTACCACTGAGCTGTCTATACCTCCTTTTGAAACATTGTAAATCCCTAATACGAAGTTTCCTTTATTCATAAGTATTACTTTGCATTCTTCCTGAAATTCAATAGTACCTAGGTTCCAGTTTTCAATAACGAGATTGTAGGCTTGCTTATGGCTGCTTATCCTTATTTTTTCAAAATTACCTGTATTATACGTAACCGATATTTCCATTAACTTATTCATTTAAAATATATTTGTTGATTAAGAATAAAAAAGTGCCAAAGTGCCAGAATATCTGAAAACTTTTATTCATATTTCCACTCATTCCACTTTGTTTGAAGTAAGCAGATTTTGGGTATGAAATTATAAAGTTTTACAAAAATTCGACACTTTGGCACTTTGTATATTGAATGAAGCTGTTATGCTTCTGTTAGTACATGTTTTCCATTTCTTGAAAAGGATTCCATATCAGTAGCGAAGCTACCGCTTATCTGCCTAATAGTAGTATTTTCTTTTCCTGGTTCCTGTGGTGAATAGACAAATGTATGATGTAACATAATTACTTCTCCTGTATCCTTAACTGTATATTCGTAGGGTTCACATTCCTGCTTAATTATACTTCCCTGCATTTGTGTACCAATAAGAGCCTGACAAGTAAGTTCATCAAATGTTGATGTTATTGAAGCCTTTTTGGATGTTGCATAGAATTGATTTGTAGTTTGGCTCATAACCATTTCAATACCTCCCTGAACTTCCAGTACGTAGAATGTAGAACCGTCTTCTTTTTGTCTTTGTTTGTAGTTGATAATTGTTACCATTGTTTCTTGATTTTTGAGTTAGATAAAGTACCAGGAACAAAAGAATTGTGAGCAATAGTATATCAGCTATCACCTTGATTGTATTACTGCCTCGGAAATTTTCTTTCTATTATTACTGGTGGGGGGATATTTTCCATTCCCAAGGATGGGTGGGGGTTTTTATAGGGG
>NZ_QNVT01000059.1 GCF_003385515.1 Chryseobacterium pennae
CAGCATATTCTCGGAACGATCTAAACATAATGGAACAAGTTCGTCTGGCTGAAGGTTATAAGCAGCTATTAAATGGTTGGCTAAACGGTTGGATCTTTCGTTCAGTTCTTTATAAGAAAGCTTGACATCTTTATAGACTAAAGCTGTATGATCAGGCGTTATTTCAACCTGATTTTCAAACAGCTCATGAATTGTTTTGTCTGATGGATATACATTCTCCGTGGCATTCCATATCTGCATTAATTCTAACTGTTCTTTTGGAAGATAGGAAAGTTCACCAGATGTAATTTTCCAGTTTTCTAACATTTGAGCCAAAATACTCTTCATCCCTTCTGTCAGATTCTCCATTGTTTTATGTTCAAAGAGAGCTCCTTCATAATTAATCTTCATAATTACACTGTCCCCATGTTCAAACGCCATGATTCCTAATGGGTAATCCAGTTTTTCTACTCCTCCTTTGAAAACAAATCCCACTTCATTGCTGTCCTCACCTGCTTCAGGCACCGGATAGTTTTCATATACAAATAAACTACTGAAAATACGGCTCGAATCCTGATTAAGTTCAGCAAGGCTCATATCACTATGGGTATTCAACTCACTGGATCTATGCTGAATCTCTGAAATAACATCAGTCACCAGACCTTCTTTATGCTGTACAATCAATGGAAGTGTGTTGATAAATAACCCTGCGGAAGATTCTATTCCATCTACAGGTAAGCTTCGTCCGGATACGGTAGTTCCTACAACGGTAGTTTCCAGTCCACTGTATATTCTCAACTGATTATGCCATAGATACTGGATAACAGCATTGACGGTAAATCCGTTTTCAGTGGTAAATCTTTTCAACTGCTGATACTGATCATCTCCAATCGTCATCGTCACAAGGCTATGCTCTTTGATCTGGCGATAGGTTCCAAGATCGATATGTCTTTGAGAGTCTTTAATCAGGCTGCTCAGGTCTTCACGATCTTCAAGGGTTGCCATATATTCTTTCCAGAAGCTTCGGCTGGCATCTTTATGCTGTTGAAGGTATTTTTGGGTATTGATATATGCCTGATCGGTCATCCATTCAGATTTCTGATCTTTAATCAAACTCAGATAAATATCATGGATTCTTTTCAGGATGATCGGCATACTCCATCCATCCAATACAGCATGATGGTTGCTGAACAGACAGGTATAATGTTTCTCTGAACGTCTGAACAGATAGACTCTGAACAGTCTGCTTTCTGACAGGTCATAGACTTCAAAACGATCTTTCTGAGTCAATTCCTTAATCAGTTCCTCCTGCTCTTCTTCATTCATTCCGGTTATATCCTGATAACGCCAGTCCAGAGGACTTTCTTTATCAATAACCTGAACAATCTCTTCGCTCCAGTCAAATCTAAGTCGTAATGCAGGAAACTGCTGCTGGGTATGTGACCACGCTTCTTTAAGCTTATCTGTATTGATCTCAGCAAGATAATCCCAGGTTAACTGTATACGGTAAGCATCATCTTTATCTCCCTGACTCAATGCATGATATACAAATCCTTCCTGAAGACTGTTCGCAAGATATACGCCTTCAATCTCAACTGATTCCTGAAGATTGACAAGTTGCTTAGCACTTATGATATGATCTATATCTGACGGAGTAAGGAAACTTCTTGTGTTTTTAGACAGTTCATCAATAATGGTAACCATCTGATCTTTAAAACTCTGAGCAAATCGTGTTACCTTGTCCTGCTCCAAATGAGCTGAAATTCTAAAACGAAGTTCTCCATCTACAACAGCCCCATTGATTCCGATAAGATAACTTCCACGGTTAGATTCTCCAATGGAAACTCCATTATCTTCAGCCGCAATAAACCATGTTTTTTCTCCCGAATTTTCTTCCTGATCAAGCTGTCCAAGATAGTTGAAACTTATTTTTGGAAGTTCCTGATCTGTATACCCTACCAGGTTTCCATAACCAATACCATTGTTTGGAATACTTCTCAGTGCTTCTTTGGTCAGAACTACGGTCTCATTTACTTCTTTTCCTGTTTCCAGCAATAGCGGATACATAGAAGTAAACCAACCCACCGTTTCTGTAATATCCAGGTTATCAAATATTTCTTCACGCCCGTGACTTTCCAATAAGACAGCATGATGGCTATCTCCTGTCAAGTCTCCAAGTGCTGTTGCCAATGCAGAAAGTAAAAGATCGTTGATCTGAGTTTGATAGACATGATGGCTTCCTCTGATCAGTTTTTCAGTATACTCTTTATCCAGCGCAAGAATATCATGGTGTTGCTCCTGAACAGAAAGCGCTTCCAGTGTATTATTGGTTTGGTTCACTGTCTTTGTGATTCTGTTCCAATACGATAATTCCAGGTCTCTGGCTTCTGAATTTTCAGATTTATAGCCTTTTATGGCTTCTGTCCATTGACGGTAGCTGCTTCCTTTCTTTATCTGATAGTTTTCACCTTTTTCAAGGGATTGGTAAATATTCTTTAAGTCTTCAGTGATGATTCTCCAGCTTACCACATCGATAATCAGGTGATGTAAAGCAAAGAAAATTCTGGCTGTATGATCTTCATATCCCGTAATATAACCTATATGATATAACGGTCCTTTTTCTATGTCAAATTGTTTCTGCCATCCTGTAAATATCTCGGGTAATTCATCTGAATGTATTGATGAAACGTCAATATAACTGATTTCTGCAAAAGCTTTCTCATCTCCGTATTGCTGACTATATAATCCGTTTTCTTTCGGATACTGCATTCTGAATACATCATGTTTTTCAATCAGAAGGTTAATACTTTGTTCAAAAATTGCCTTATCCAATTCGGCAACATTCAATAAAAATGATTGATTCCAGTGGTTAAAATCCGGAAGATATCCTAATTCTATCTGACTGAAGAACCATTCCTGAATTGGTAAAAACGGAACATTTCCGGTAAGAATTCCTTGTTCAGTAAGCAGTTCAATCTGTGTAGCAGATTTCTTTTCTTCAATAAGTTTTGCCAATACCGCCGGAGTTCTTGATGAAAAGACCTCTTTCACATTGACTCTTACATCCAAACGTTGCTTCATCCTTCCTACCAACTGAATACTGATGATACTATCCCCTCCTAATCGGAAGAAATCGTCATGAATACTGATCGTTTCAGCATTAATTCCTAATACTTCACCATATACTGCAACAAGCTGTTTTTCAAGATCTGTCTCTGGTGCAATATAGTTTTTACTGCCTGTAAATTCTGGCTCAGGTAATGCTTTCTTATCCAATTTACCATTGATTGTAAGAGGTAAAGAGAGTAAGTGAACAAACACTGATGGAACCATGTATTCTGGTAATGATTCTGACAGATACTCTGATAGTAAAGATGAATCTATCTCATTTTCAGAAACATAATAACCTGCAAGGTATTTTAAGCCTGAAGTATTTTCTTTGGCTAAAACTGCAACCTGACTGATTCCAGGATAACCCAATAGCTGATTCTCAATTTCTCCCAATTCGATTCTATACCCACGGATCTTAACCTGGAAGTCATTTCTTCCGATGTATTCAAGTTCTCCATTGGATAACCAGCGTACTAAGTCTCCGGTTTTGTATAAACGTCCGTTCTCTCCTTTTGATTTCTGATCTTCTGTCTGGAAAGGATTCGTAATGAAACGTTCTTCGGTAAGATCCAATCTGTTCAGATAGCCTCTGGCAATTCCGGCTCCACCTACATAAAGCTCTCCTATAGCGCCTACAGGAACTATCCGGTGGTGATTATCCAGGACATAAGCCGTCATATTTCCAATTGGACCTCCGATATTCACCGGATTTTCATCTTCGTTATAATGATGTAATGTTGCACATACCGTAGTTTCTGTTGGCCCGTAAGCGTTGATCAGATCTACTCCATGTTCTTTGTACATCGCCATGACCTGTGGATTGGTAACATCTCCGGCT
>NZ_QNVT01000006.1 GCF_003385515.1 Chryseobacterium pennae
CCAAAAAATCAGGTAACAATAATTTTAATAGCTCGTCGGGAATATGCATCCTCAAAGTTAATCTCTTATTTGTTCCTCCACAACTTTTAGCACTGATCCGTAATCTAGAGAGAAAAAACATTTATATTTTAGTTCTTTTAAATTGCATTCTGATTTTTCTGAATCAGGCATAAACTCGAGGATTAATACAAATCTATATTTTTCATTGAAGAAGCAGATTATTTTTCTTCGTAAAGAAAGATGATTCAAATGTTTTATTTTAGAGAGCTAAGAAGTGCTATTTTATAACTGTAGAAGTTTTGTGGCTATGAATTTGCTTGGCAAGAGTCAATAAAATTGATTCCATTCCTTTTTTCCTTAAGAATATGAGATAAGACGCTAATAAACTTTGCATCAAATTAAATTCCATACAAACAATATTATCCGGCAACTTTTAAGACTGATTCATAACCATCATAAAAATTTTCGTTAAATTCGTGTAAAATAATTTTTGATGAATATTCTTTTATTAGAAGACGACCTCATTCTTTCTGCGGAGCTTTGTCGGTTTTTGGAATCCAATAATTTTACCTGCGATAAAATTTATGACGGAGAAACCTTTCTTCGCCAGATAAAAAATAATTCCTACGATCTGTATCTGCTTGATATTAATGTTCCCAAAATAAACGGGCTGGATGTCTGTCAGACGATCCGTTCTTTTGATAAAAGCACCCCCATCATTATCATTTCCGCTTATGGAGATATTTCGGATAAGAAGGATGCCTTTACCCGTCTTGCAGATGATTATCTGGTAAAGCCTTTCCAGTTTGAAGAGCTTCTTTTAAGAATTAATTCTTTATTGAGACGGAAAATGCCATCTGATACTTCCGATCAGGATATTATCAGAATAGACGACCTTATTATCAATAAAACAGAACAGAAAGTGTATCGTGGCGGAAATGAAATCACCCTTACTTTAAAAGAATTCCAATTGTTGGCGTATCTGGCAGAAGCACAGGGAAGAACTGTTTCCAAGCAACAGATCACTGAGCACGTATGGGAGCATAATTTTAATACCAATACCAATACGGTGGAAGTGTACATCAATTTCCTAAGAAAAAAGATCGATAAAGACTTTAAAATAAAACTCATTCATACCCGCTCTGGTTTCGGATATTACTTAAGCCCACTATAAATGTCCTTAAAAAGAAAGATAGCTTTAACGATCAGTATCGCCTTTTCATTGCTTTTTGGAATGGTGATGGCTGTCATTTATTTATCTTTTAATGATTTCAGGCGAGATGAGTTTAAAGAAAGATTCAGACAAAGACTGGAATTTACCACGCATTTTATTTCAAAGTCCAAAGATTTTGAAGAAGAAGCACCTATTTTTTTCAATGAAAACTCAGATAATATTCTCCTTAATGAAAAGATCTTAATTTTCAATGAGCAAAAAGAATTGATCTACAGTACCATTAAAGATCGGAATGTTACCTGGGATACTACTATGCTTAAGGAACTGGATAAGAAGAAAATTATTTATACAGAAAAAACAGTTCCGGAGATTTATGCAGCACTGAGAAATATTAATGGGGAGGATTATTATATTCTTACCAGTGCCTTTGATACCAATGGAAAATCGAAGCTGAAGTATCTGAAATACCTCTTGATTGCTGCCTATGCAATGAGTACACTTCTTATTGGTTTTTTCAGCTATTATTTTGTAGAAAAATTCCTTCGTCCTTTGGAAGATCTGAATCAGGAAATTTCAGAAGTCACGGCTCATAAATTAACGACTCAGATTCCCGTGCAGGAATCTAATGATGAAGTGAACGTTCTTGCAAAATCGTTCAATACAATGATCGTAAGACTTAATGATGTATTCCAGTCGCAAAAAGATTTTACGGCAAGTGCTTCCCATGAGATTCGGACTCCTATCACAAGAATGGCTTTTCAATTGGAAAACCTGATTAAATTTGAAGAACATTCTCCGAAAACATTATCTTCTCTGCAGCAGATCCAGCGGGATGTTTATCAATTATCTGATCTGACGAATTCACTGTTGTTACTTACAAAGTTTGATAAAGAAAACATTCAGAGCATTTATGAAGATGTCAGAGTTGATGAAGTTATTTTTGAAGCATTTGATGCAGTTGAGAAAAGTTATCCTGATCTTAAGCTGGATTTTCTGATTACCGAAGATCCTTCTGAAAATGCTTTTCTTACCATCAGTGGGATTCAATCGTTATTGGTGATTGTTTTTATTAATTTATTCAAGAACGCTGCTGTATATTCTGATACTACTGAAGTAAAGGTTTTGATAACCGAGACCAGTGATCATCTGAGTGTTGATGTAACTTCTCATGGAGACACTATATCAGAAGAAGAACAATCCAAATTATTTGAAGCCTTTACAAGAGGAAATAACGCCCAGAATATTTCCGGTTCCGGCTTAGGGCTGAGAATTGTTAAACGAATTCTGGAATATCATGATGCGGAAATTATTTATTCATCTCCAACGGAATATATGAATACCTTCACAGTGATCTTTAAAAAATAAATTTTAAGGATAGGCTGTTATCCCAAAACAGTTGCAAATTTTTGTTAAACTTCAGATTAAAATTTCAAATAAAAATTCAATACCTGGAGAAAAATTTTCCTTTTAATTTTATTTAACCTTGTCGGAAATGACCTGTTTAAAGTGATTTTAATATTTTTTTAAGGCTCATTTAAGTTTCTTTTAATCGCATCCAAGCAATTTTGTAATTTAAAATAAAAAATAATGAACAGAATTGCAGTGCTGTGTCTGGCCGTTTCCTCATTCATGGCGGCACAACAGCAAATGTCTCTTTTGGAATGCGAAGAAGCCTTTCAGAAGAACAATCTCCAGCTGCTCGCCGAACAATACAACATCAATATGGCTGATGCTGATATTCTGCAGGCTAAAATCTGGGAATTGCCACAATTGAGTGGACAGTTTAATGCTTATAATCCTCAGGATAAAAAATTTTTTGATATAGGGCATTCAAAGGGAGCAGGAATTACCCAATTAATTTATATGGGCGGTAAAAAGAAAAATGAAATTGCCTTTGCAAAATCAAATAAAGAACTTGCCCAGCTTCAGTTTTCTCAGCTTCTTGTTGACCTGAGGGCCCAGCTCCGGACTGCTTATTTTAATCTTTATTACGAAAAATTAAAGCTTGAGAATACCGATAAGCAACTAGAGTATATGAATGACCTGTTAAGTGCCTATCGTGTACAGTCTGCAAAAGGGAATGTATCCCTTAAAGATGCGGTAAGACTTCAGAGTCTTGTGATCCAGCTGAATCATGACAAGCTTGAAATCAATAAAAATATTCTTGGCTTTGAGCAGAACTTAAAAGTTCTTACAGGAATTTCAGAAGACATAGAGCCTTTGATCCCTGAATCTGAAGCTAAAGAAGCATTAGGAGCCCAGCCTTTTGGAGGTGAAGAAGAACTGAAAAGTAAGGCATTGGAAAATAATGCGGATTATCGATATAACTTAAAATTAATTGATAACAGCAAACTGTACGCCCAGTGGCAGAAATCATTGAATGTGCCGGATCTTAATGTGGGAGCAGCATGGGATCAGGCAGGAGGAACCTTTAATAATGAAGCCAATCTGACATTGGGAATTCCTTTGCCCTTATGGAGAGCGAATCAGGGAAATGTAGAAAAAGCCAACTATGCAATCCAGCAGAATCAAAAAAATGCAGATTTTCAGAAACTCACTCTTGAAACTAAAGTACAGGCGGCTTATAAAACCTGGAAAGCACAATACGATCAGCTTTTGGATATAAAAACAACGGATCTGCAGAATATGGATCTGGTCTATAACGGGATGATGACCAATTTCAGAAAAGGAAATGTAAACCTTATCGAATTTACAGACTTTATGGACAGCTACCGGGAAACTGCTCTTCAGATCTATGATATGAAAAACGAAATTATGCAGGCGGCGGAACAACTTAACCAATTAGTACAAACGAAAATCTTCTATTAAACAATGAAAACTTATATTATTCCAGTATTGATGGTCTTATCGCTAATGGCCTGCTCAAAAAAAGAGGAAGAAAAAAATAACCAGGCCAAAAAAGGTTTTGAACTCAGCAATACCATGCTGAATTCCATTTCCCTGGCAAAGGTTGAACAGAAGAATATAGAAGATGAATATAGCTTTTACGGGAAGATCTCTGCAGACAAAAACAGTTATATAGATGTCTATCCATTGGTAGGTGGAAATGTGATGAGTGTAAACGTAGAACTTGGGGATTATGTGAAAAAAGGACAGGTACTGGCCACCATCAGAAGTACGGAGCTTGCAGAAATTCAAAAAGATGTCAGCGATTCTAAAACAGATCTTGTCGTCGCAAAAAATAATCTTAGGGTTGCTAAAGAGCTCTATGAAGGGAAACTGAATACCGAAAGAGATGTGCTGGAAGCAAAAAGCCAGCTGCAGAAAGCTCAGGACCAGCTACAGAGAGCTACAGCCGTAAGTACTGTCTATAACGTAAAATCAGGAAATATATACAGCGTGGTAGCGCCAATCAACGGATATATTGTTCAGAAGAGTATCAATAAAGATATGCAGCTGAGAAGTGACCGAAGCGAAAATATCTTCGATGTGGCTAATACAACCAATGTATGGGCGATCATGAACGTTAACGAGTCCGATATTGACAAAATAAGCCTTGGAATGAAAGCTCAGGTATCTACACTCTCTTACCCGGATAAGGTTTTTGATGGAAAAATTGATAAAATATTTAAAATCATTGATCCGCAAACCAATGCCATGCAGGCAAGAGTAGTACTGGATAATGCCAATGGACTGTTGATCCCGGACAGTAAAGCCACCATAAAAGTTTCCAGTCTGGAAAGCAATACAATGCTGACTGTACCTTCCAAAGCAGTAATTTTTGATGATAACAAAAGTTTTGTTGTGGTTTTTAAATCCAGAACAGATGTGAAGGTGAGAGAAGTGAAAGTACAGAAACAGGTAGGTGATGTTACTTATATTGTGGATGGCCTTAAAGAAGGAGAAGAAGTAATAACCAACAACCAATTGTTGATATACCGTTCTCTGAACAGCTGAAAATTGTAATGATTTAAAATAAATTCTCTCAACGGCTTTTTTAGGTCATCAATGTATCTATCATGAATAAATTCATAAAAAATATAATCGCTTTTTCATTAAAAAATAAAGCATTTACCTTTATCTGGGTTGCTATTTTGGCGATTGCCGGGTTTATAAGTTTCAAAAATATGCCTATTGAAGCTTTCCCGGATGTTACCAATACTCAGATTGTAATCATTACCCAATGGAACGGACGTAGTGCAGAAGAAGTAGAACGTTTTGTTACTACTCCCATAGAATTGGCGATGAGCCCGGTTCAGAAGAAAACCAGTGTGAGAAGTACCACTATGTTTGGTCTTTCCATTGTTAAGATTCTGTTTGATGATGGGGTGGATGATACTTTTGCCAGAAATCAGGTCAATAACCAATTAAGAACCATTAGCCTTCCTGATGAGGTAGATCCAGAAGTACAGCCACCCTACGGGCCAACCGGAGAAATTTTCAGATACACCCTGGAAAGTAAAACAAAAGATTCCCGAAAACTGCTTACCCTGCAAAACTGGGTGATAGACCGCGCTTTGAGAGGAGTTCCCGGAGTAGCGGATATCAATGTTTTTGGAGGACAGGACAAAGTATTTGAATTAAGTATTGATCCCAGAGCACTGGATAAATATAATCTGACACCTCTTCAGGTATATGATGCTGTTACCAAGAGCAATCTGAATGTCGGAGGAGATGTCATTGAAAAAAACGGACAGGCGTATGTCGTAAGAGGAATAGGGTTGGTAAAATCTATTGCAGATATCGGAAATATCACCATTCAGAATGATAGTGGAAACCCAGTTCTGGTAAAAAATGTAGCAGAAGTACATGAAAGCTCTATGCCTAGAGTAGGGCAGGCGGCCTTGAATACTCATGATGATACTGTAGAAGGAATTGTTGTGATGAGAAAAGGAGAGAACCCAAGAGAAGTTCTGATAGGGGTAAAAGCTAAAATTAATGAACTGAACGAGAAAATCCTGCCGAAAGATGTAAAAATGGTGACTTTCTACGATAGGGATAACCTGATGGATTTTACGACTAAAACGGTAATGCATAACCTGATTGAAGGGATTATATTGGTAACGGTGATCGTTTTGATCTTTATGGCAGACTGGAGAACGACATTGATTGTTTCCATTATTATTCCTCTATCCCTATTATTTGCGTTTTTATGTTTAAAACTGGCAGGAATGAGTGCCAATCTGCTTTCTCTGGGAGCTGTAGACTTTGGAATTATCATTGACGGAGCTGTCGTCATGGTAGAAGGACTCTTTGTAATGCTCGACCATAAAGCACATAAATACGGAAAGGAGAAATTCAATAAATTAGCGAAAGGAGGCTGGATTAAGCAGACGGGTACAGGTTTGGGTAAAGCAATTTTCTTCTCAAAGCTGATTATTATTACCTCTCTGATTCCCATTTTCTCATTCCAGAAAGTGGAAGGTAAGATGTTCTCACCTTTAGCCTTTACTTTAGGGTTTGCATTGATAGGAGCATTGATATTTACTTTAACACTCGTTCCTGTACTTTCCCATATTCTTTTAAATAAAAATGTAAAAGAAAAAAATAATCCGTTTGTGAATTTCTGGGACAGAATCGTTTTGAAAGGTTTTAATTTAACCTTTAAGCATAAAAGAACGAGTATGATCGTAGCCATCTCATTTCTGGCAGTTACCTTATTCTCCGGGAAATTTTTAGGAACAGAATTCCTGCCTCAGCTGAATGAAGGTTCACTTTGGATCACTGCCGAAATGCCAATGAGTTCATCATTAAAAGAGTCGCTGAAAACTGCAGATCTTTTGAAAAAGGATATCATGAGTTTCTCTGAAGTAACAGATGTACTGGCACAGACGGGGAGAAGTAATGACGGGACAGATCCGAACGGATTCGGTTTCGTACAGTTTGCTGTAAACCTTAAACCAAGAGAAGAATGGAAACGGAAGATCACTTATGATGAGCTCATCAATGAAATAGACCAGAAGCTGAGAAACTATCAAGGGATCACGTTCAATTATTCCCAGCCAATTTCAGATAATGTGGCAGAAGCAGTAGCTGGTTTTAAAGCTGAGAACGGAATTAAAATTTATGGAGATAATTTAGAAACCTTAGACAAATTAGCGAATGAGGTTTTAGCAAAAATTAAAGACGTTGAAGGAGTAAAAGATCCGGGTATTATTAAAAATATCGGTCAGCCTGAGGTAAGTGTGGTACTGGACAGAGATAAAATGGCAGCTTATGGAGTAATGCCAGCTGATGCACAGGCGGTACTGGAAATGGCCTTTGGAGGAAAAACGGCTTCTGAAATGTTTGATGGAGAAAGAAAATTCCCGATCCGTCTTCGTTACTCCCAGGAATACAGAACCAATGAGAATGATATTGCCGCTTTGATGGTTCCTACTCAGGACGGAGCAAAAATTCCTTTAAAAGAAATCAGTACTATCGTTAAAGATAATGGAGCTGCATTTATCTACAGGGATAATATTAAAAGATATATCGGAGTGAAATTCTCAATCAGGGATCGTGATTTGGGAAGTACCATCGCTGATGCTCAGAAAAAAGTGGCAGCGGTTGAACTTCCGGATGGATATTCCTTAGGCTGGACAGGACAGTTTGAAAACCAGCAGCGTGCTTCACACCGATTGGCCCAGGTGGTTCCGGTAAGTATTCTGATGATCTTCTTCCTTTTATTTATCCTTTTTGGAAATATGAAAGATTCTCTTCTGGTTTTAGCGAATGTTCCATTTGCTCTGATTGGAGGGATTATTGCCCTACATGTTACCGGAATGAATTTTGGAATTTCCGCAGGAGTAGGAATGATCGCTCTTCTGGGAATCTGTATACAGAACGGAGTTATTTTGATTACAGAATTCCATCAGAATGTTAAAAACGGACTGGATATAGATAATGCGATATTAAGTGGAGTAAAATCCAGAACCAGACCAGTCATTATGACCGCTCTGATGGCGTCTATAGGATTAATGCCGGCAGCCTTATCTACGGGTATCGGATCAGAATCTCAAAAACCTTTAGCCATTGTGATTATTGGCGGATTGATAACTGCCACAGTACTTACCCTGCTTATTTTTCCGATCATTTTCTGGATTTTCAACAGGACGAAAAAGCTCAGTCAAATTTAGATTATCTTTCATTTATATTAGTAAGAAGTGCGGAAAACAAAGTTTTCCGCACTTCTGCATTATTGAAATAAAATAGGATGAGTTTAAGTTTAAAATCCTAATCCCACTGTGAAAGCTTTTATGGTATTTGGATAATCTGAAACTGAAGTAGCGGCTCCGGTTGTTGTATTAATAGAGTAAATTTTTGTAGATGAACCTATTGATGCTGCTAAATAGGCCTTTTGGCTCATGCTTCCAATATCGAAACCATTAGCATTTGTAATATTAATTCCTAAAGAGCCTGTTTCTACTAAATTTCCGTTATTAGGAGGGTTTTGCTGATATAATTTATCTGTATTGTGATCAATGACAAATAGAGTAGTAGCAGTACTTCCCGCAAAATTATTAGTATAAGCAGCTGCGCTTATAAGGGGACTTCCTGGATTTAATGCAAGATCTACAGCAGCAACTGTTCCGTCGTTAGGATTTAGGCGAAGATTCTGTCCTGTGTTGCTTACTACCCTTATTCTGTCCACGGTAGGATTGAAATCGAAACCAAAATCTGTTCCGGAAAGCAAAGTAGAAAAAGATGAAGTGCCTACAGCTGTAGCAGCACCTGTTCCCAAATTGATGGTGTAAATTCTACTTGAACTTCCCAATGCATACAATTGTCCGTTTACAGGGCGGAAATCTATTCCTAAAATATTTTCACCACTTTGTAATCCAGCCACCGTCTTGGAAACAGGCATTGGACTGTTTGGATTGAAAATTTGGAGATTATTAGAATTGTCAATGGCATAGGCTACCGGTTCTGTAGGAATGGCAATATCGATAAGAGCTTGCTGAAGAAAGCCTACAAATGTTGCTTTTCCATTATTAAGATCCAGAACATGCAATTTATCACTGAAAGCTAATAGAGCAGTACTGTTATCAAATTTAATATCAAAAGCAGCCTGCCCTGTAAAAGTGGTTCCCACGCTTCCCACTTCCACTAAAGTTCCATTGTTGGGAGGATCTTGTTTGTATAATTTTCCTAATACCGGATCAATATCATAGAGTATAGTTGAAGTAGTTCCTGCTTTACTGTTTGTGTAAGCTAATCCTGTTATTGAGGGACCTCCTGTTCCGTTAATATTAGTATCAGTAGCGGCAGTAGCTCCTGTTTCCGGATGTATACGCAGATTTTGTCCGGTATTACTCACCAGACGAATTCTGTCAACAGTAGGATTGAAATCAATTGAAGCTATTGTCCCCGAAATCAAAGGAGTAAATGCTGTTGAACTTACAGGTCTTGCTGAAGCATTGGATGTATTGATTATATATAATTTGCTGGCATTTGATAATGCATATAATTCTCCTGTTGCAGGCCTGAAATCTATGCTTAACAATTTTTCTCCTGATACAACACCTGTTACAGCTGTTTTGGAGGTGAAGGTTTTCGGATTATTAGAATTAAAATAAACAAGCTCATTCATTGCTGTTATTCCGTATACCATAAGATTGGGACTCTGAGGGATGTTTTCTGACATATGGTTTTCATCTGAATTATCACACGAAAAAAAAGTTGTAATGACAAACAGAGCCAAGTAGAAGTGTAATAGTTTTCTCATAATATTAATATTAGTTGTTGTTTTTATATGTACGAGAAAAAGATAAACATGGATTTATTGGTAGACATACTTAAGTTTTTTGCCCATATATTGTATTCATAATTAGTAAGATAGTTTATATTTTTAATAAAACATTTCTAAGGATTTTTTTCAATCCGGAAAAATGTGTAAATTTGCAGTCTCAATACGTTGAAATATAAGGTTTGTCCTTCATTGGATAAGAATATTGAAAGTTTTTTGAATAAAAAGTTTTTGGTATTTAAAAATTCATTATATTTGCACACCGAAAATTTGAAAAACAATAAATAAATAATTTTAAATCATGGCAAAGGAAACGTTTAATCGTAACAAACCACACTTGAACATTGGTACTATTGGTCACGTTGACCATGGTAAAACTACTCTTACAGCTGCTATTTCTGCTGTATTAGCTAGCAAAGGTCTTGCTGAGAAAAAAGACTTCTCTGCAATTGACTCTGCTCCAGAAGAAAAAGAAAGAGGTATTACTATCAATACTGCTCACATCGAATACGAAACTGAAAAAAGACACTATGCTCACGTTGACTGTCCAGGTCACGCCGACTATGTTAAGAACATGGTAACTGGTGCTGCTCAAATGGATGGAGCTATCGTAGTATGTGCTGCAACTGATGGTCCTATGCCTCAGACTAGAGAACATATCCTACTTTGCCGTCAGGTAAACGTACCTAGAATCGTTGTTTTCATGAACAAAGTTGACATGGTAGACGATCCTGAATTGTTAGAGCTTGTTGAAATGGAACTTAGAGACTTATTGTCTACTTATGAATTTGATGGTGATAACTCTCCAGTAATTCAAGGTTCTGCTCTAGGTGCTCTTACAGCTGCAACTGCATCTCCTGCTAACACAGAAGACAAGTGGTTCAAAAGTGTAGAAGAATTAATGGATGCTGTTGATACTTGGATCGAGCAACCACCAAGAGATACTGAAAAGCCATTCTTGATGCCAATCGAAGACGTATTCTCTATTACAGGTAGAGGTACTGTTGCAACTGGTAGAATCGAGGCTGGTGTTATCAACACTGGAGATCCAGTTGATATCGTAGGTATGGGTGATGAAAAATTAACTTCTACTATTACAGGAGTTGAGATGTTCAGAAAGATCCTTGATAGAGGTGAAGCTGGAGATAACGTAGGTCTATTGTTGAGAGGTATTGAAAAAACTGACATCAAGAGAGGTATGGTTATCGCTAAGAAAGATTCTGTGAAGCCACACAAAAAATTCAAAGCATCTGTTTATATCCTTTCTAAAGAAGAAGGTGGACGTCACACTCCATTCCACAACAAATACCGTCCTCAGTTCTATGTAAGAACTACTGACGTTACAGGTGAAATCTTCTTACCAGAAGGTGTAGAAATGGTAATGCCTGGTGATAACTTAGAGATCACTGTAGAATTGTTACAACCAATCGCTCTTAACGTAGGTCTTAGATTTGCGATCAGAGAAGGTGGTAGAACAGTTGGTTCAGGTCAGGTTACTGAAATCGTAGACTAATCATCTTAAAATAAATTAAGCTTCCGAAAGGAAACTCTCGGAAGCTTTTTTAACTACGGGCATCGTCCAATGGTAGGATACCGGTCTCCAAAACCGTTGATCAGGGTTCGAATCCTTGTGCCCGTGCAAATATAAATTATGAGTTCATTTGTCGATTTTTTAAAAGGTTCTTATAACGAATTCAGACATAAAGTTGAATGGCCAAAATGGGCTGACCTTCAGTCGTCTACAATTGTAGTGACTATTGCGACAGTGATCTTGGCTTTATTTACTTTTGGAGTTGATGAATTGTTTTCAAAAGCAATCAGCAACATCATTGGAATGCTAATCAACTTGTTCAACTAATTAAAGTATTTTCCCATAATGAGCGAATTGAAATGGTATGTGCTGAAAGCAATCAGCGGACAGGAAAATAAAGTGAAAAACTATATTGAGACAGAAATCAAACGTTTAGGGTTTGAGCAGTACGTTACTCAGGTGGTTATTCCTATGGAAAAGGTTATTCAAATTAGAAACGGTAAGAAAGTTCCTAAAGAAAAGCCTTACTATCCTGGATACTTGATGATTGAAGCTGAACTGATGGGAGAAATTCCTCACGTTATCAAAAACATCCCTGGAGTTATTTCTTTCTTAAGTCTAACAAAAGGTGGAGATCCTGTTCCAATGAGAAAATCTGAGGTGAACAGAATGCTTGGAAGAATGGATGAACTTTCAGAATTCGCAAGCGATGTTGAGATTCCATATGTAGTAGGTGAAAACGTAAAAGTGATCGATGGTCCTTTCAACGGATTCAATGGTACAGTTGAGAAGATTCTTGAAGATAAAAAGAAAATTGAAGTTTCTGTATTGATCTTCGGTAGAAAAACTCCAATGGAGCTTAGCTACATGCAAGTAGAAAAAGTATAATAATTACTTACACAATATAAAAAAGACTGCTTTTAAGCGGTCTTTTTTCATTTTATAACATCCCCATTTAAGGATCAGAAATATAATTGTTAATAAGGATTGAATGCTTTCGTAATTAAAGATCAGTCTTTACTCATTATTTCTGAGAAACTGTAATAATTGGCTATTAGCTCTGGATTATCGGATACTTGATATAACTTTCAATAGAAGCGGAGATCCTAGCCTGCCTATCAGATAAAGCATTCCATCCATTAGTCTGACAAAACCCGATATTGATCCATTTAATGAATAATATGGAGCCAATTTTAAAGCCTTTCAACTATTCTTTTCCCTAAAATATTTCGATATTAATAAGAAACTATCATTTTTTACCTGTTTAATTTTGTTTTTTATAAATTTTAATTAATTATTTTATTGAAAATATAAAATCTGATTCACGTTAGCTGTTTCTATTAAGGACTTTACCAGAATTCAATACTCACTTTTATGGGATAACAGGTAGTTTTTCCTTTATTTAAAGGTGTTTCCAAAGGTTAATTCTCTTTTGATGGCATACTTCTTGTAAGTTATTCATCAATCAGCCCATAAAACTTATTGTTTTTCTCATACGTGCACTGTTTACAGATGCGCAGTATATTTTGTGTTTTAAACCGAAAATCTTAAATGTGATTCATGAGATGTGGGAGGAATGGAAATCTTAGCAAACACATAACGCACAATGACAAAAATTACTTCGATGATCCTTTTATTAGGTTCAACAGTATTATTAAATGCTCAAGTTGGTATAAATACTTCAAACCCGGAAAAGGAGCTTACGGTGAACGGTACGATGAAAACTTCAGGTATTGTTTTCAAAAAGCCAATGGAAAAATTGGGGACTGATGAAAATTATACTTTTATTATCAAATCTCCTGCTCCTGAAAATAAAATAACGGCGTACAATGATTCTTTTGTACCCAATTCGCCGGCACCCATCAATATTATACAGTTTAAAATTACCTGTGATCCTTCAGATAAAGACTGGGTAAAAGAGTTTGATACCAAAATTAATTCTAAAAAATTTCTGGTAGTAATCTCTTCCTTCGGATTTACCCAGCCTGTAAGAACCAATACCGCAGACTGGCTGACTCCGGTTCCTCAGATCTTTGCTTATTCAACAGGCACTACCTGGAAATTAAAAGCTGACTATGAAGGTTTTTCTCCCACGTCTACATTGCCAACAGGAGAATGGACGCTTAATTTATTGGTATATGACAGATCTTACGCAAAAGAATTTAACTCAACTCAATCCCTTAGAAACTCTACAACAGGTGCCGCTGCCGCTCCTTTAATTCAATAAAATACGACAATGAAAAAAATGATAACATTATTCTTTGTGACTATTGCTTCATTGGGAGTAAAGGCACAAATCGGAATTAATACTGCCAACCCAAAGGGAGTTTTGGATGTAGAAGGAGAAACTTTAGTAGAATCTTATCTTATCGATACTGAAAATGTAACGGCAAGAGGGAACTATTTACTGCTTACCCGTTCTAAGGATTCTTCTCCTGTAGGGAAAGTGAAGCTGCTTGATATTACACTTCGTAATGTAGCTCCGGTAAATATGTATAATGTAGTGCTGAAAAACGTAAAGCAGGACGAAGTAATTAACCTTAATACAGGGCTGGATGCAGATAAATATGTTGTAGCTATTACTGGTGCTGTTTTCACCGATGCCGTTTCTGCTACTACAACCTCTACTTCAAGACTGTACGGGGCGTATTCTACAGAAGTAACCAAAATACAAAAAAACGGGAAAAATTATCAGGCCGTTAATCTTAGTTTTAAGGGAGCGGGTACTGTATCTGCACAAAACGGGACATGGACACTTACCTTAAATGTATTTGAAAAATCTCTGGTAAAAGACTGGGGAACATTTGCCGGTTCTGTATCAGCTTCGGCGTCTTTTACCGGAGTATCTACCAACACGCCTCTAGGGCTTCAATAATAAAACATGATAAAACAAATTTATATTACAATGATGATAGGACTGGGAATCTTTCTGAATGCCCAGACCGGAAAAGTAGGAATCAAGACAGATAACCCTACAGAGACACTTGATGTAAACGGAAAGACTCATACCAATTCTTTATATCTCAGAAATCCGGGAGAACCTACCATGACAGGGGGAAGTTTTCTGGCCACATCAGAAAATGCATTACAGCTATATGATCCGAATCTGGAAAGCAGCGGATTATTCAATTATATCAAGCTTACGCTGACAGGAGTTTCGGGACAAGGAATTGCTGATTATGATACAAAAATTGATGCCAATAACTTTCTGGTTGTACTTCATAACTATTCTTTCAAGCTTAGCAATGGAAATACGAATGTAATGCTTGATTATGGTGATAACGGAGTTAATGACAACAAACAGGGATCACCTGATGTAACTGCGTTCAAAAGTAATGGAACATGGCATATCAAAGCAAGATTTACTGATAGCAGAATTATTGCCAACACTTCTGCGGGACCATCAAGAACTTATAATGATTTCACTGTTGATCTTTATCTGATGGCCTATAAAAGATTGATTACAAAGCATAATATCAATGAGGTTAATGCTAATCTTGGTGGAACTGATGGTTCTGCTCAAACAATTAATAAACCATCAGGTTTTTAATACAATAAAAACTTAGTTGATTAAGAAACCAGACTTTTGAATAAGAGTCTGGTTTTTTATTTTGATATTTTTACAGTTATATAAGGAATGTTTTGTCAATTTGTTAGGTGTAGTTGAATATTGTTTATTGCTTTTTCAAATGATTTTATAATTTTATATGGAATTATATTGAAATGGGAAAACGAATACCTTCTATATTATCATTACTGTTTTCAGTAGCGCTGTGTTTGGGGCAGAACAGAAAAGAGTATGAGCAATATATGAATACTGCCAATGGGCTGAAATTTAAAGATTGGAAAAAGGCAGAGTTTAATATACAGCAGGCAAGAAAGAAAGTTGATGAACGTGATTTAGGAGACTTTTATATCGAAGCTGCAAAAATTTACAGTGATGTAAATTATTTTGATCTGACTCTGGATTATTCCAACAAAGCTTATCATCTGTTTTTGGATAAAGATGAAGAGAAAATGGCTAAAATAGATGGTATTTTTGCTTATACTTACTCACAGCTTAATGATACCAGGCGGGCTATTTCTTATTACAAGAAACTTTTAGGATTTTATCAGAAGCAAAAACAGGAAACAGAAACCATTAAGCTTCTTAATAATTTGGGAAATGCTTATCTGGTGTTATCCAAACTGGATTCATCAAGATATTACTTTGAAAAAGCATTGGTGGCTTTTAAAACATATAATAATCCTGTTATCAAAGCATTTGTCTTCTCAAATTTGGGGAAACTTAATTTTCTGGAAGGTAACAATGCTAAAGCAGAGGAGTATCTTTTAGAAGCAGAAGCTATTGTGAAAATTAATAAGATTGAAGATCATAAATCCAACTATCAGGTTAATTATAACCTTGCCAATTTCTATATTGAAACAGAAAATCCTGAAAAAGCCTTACAGTATGCCGGAAATGTGGGAAACCATATCGTCCCCAATGCCATCAGCTTTGATAATACAAATTATTTAAGAACTTTATATAAGGCTTACCAACTCAATAAGGACTATAAAAACTCTGTAGAAACTTTTAAAAAATATGATTCTATACGGGAATTGCTGAACGTAGAGGAAAAAGCAGTGAATGTAGAGCGTTTAAAAGTAAGACATGATTATGAACTGCAGAAAAGAATGGACAAAATAGAGCAGGATAGAAAGAATATGCTGTATGTCGTGATGGTCATTATTCTTCTGCTGGTCGTAGCAATCAGTATTTTGCTGCTTATTAATTTCAGAAACAAGGCTGAAAAACTCCGCTTAGAAAAGAAGCTGATTGAAAACCGTGAGAAGCAGCTGGAAATAGATAATCAGATGAAAGAAAAAATGTTGGTATATAAATCTATGGAACAATCTAAAATAGAAGAAATTTTTAAATCTCTTCTGGAACAGGTCAATGTTTTGAAAACTAAGCTTAAAGACAGTGAGATCAATGAGGTTTCCAGGATTATCAACAAAATTAAGCTGAATACTAAACACGACTCATGGGGAGATTTTGAATACCATTTCCTGAATATCCATGAATCGTTTTACGAAAATCTGGATCGCAAACATCCTGGGCTGACCAACTACGATAAACGGCTGGCAGCTATGCTGAAGCTTAAATTGTCTACAAAAGAAATTTCAAATCTGCTGAATGTAACCCCAAAAACAATTGAAAATTCGAGAACACGCCTGAGGAAAAAAATGAATCTGACCAATACCAAAGAAGACCTTGCTCAATATTTAAATGAATTATAATGTGTTGATATTTAACATCTTGTTATTGTGTGTGTGGAAATGATGTGGTGTTTTTTTCCTTATAAGTGGTAATTGTGTGTGGTATTTTTATACAGGTTGGGTGGCAATGCATTCCTTTGTCTCCTATTTAAAACAATACCACTATGAAAAAGTTACTTATTTTTTTTATTGCTCTTTCAATATATTCTCCAGGAAAGGCACAATGGAATCCTGTATTGGATCAGAATTTTTTGGTAGCGAACGGAGGAGGATCTTCCTTTGCTGCCACTACAAGTGATGGGAAAACTTACATCGGATACTGGAAACGGGTTTCTGCACCGGTAAACTATGAATTATGGGTCCAGATTCTGGATCAGGCCGGAAATAAACAGCTGGGGCCGGAAGGAATCAAAGTAAGTGACCAGATTCCGATGAGTACCTATACTGTTATGGAAAGAACGGCAGTAGACTCGTCAGATAATCTGTATATTGGAGTTACAGGAACAGGAGGTGGAAATCCGGGTTATGTTTTTAAAATTACACCACAGGGAACTTCCATATGGCCAAACGGGATCAGTCTTGGGGAAGGATATCTTCCGACTATCCTGCCATTGCCTGAAGGAGATATTATTGTCGGATATTTTCCACCTAGCCAGAAGCATACTAAAGTACAAAGATTTAATGCTTCAGGGCAGCCGGTATGGACGAGTCCGGCTCAGATTGTTTCTGATGATAATACTAAGAATACAGTCCCGGCTGATCTTTTTAAACTCAAAGGAGATGAATGTGAAATTATTTTCCACAAACAAATGTCTTTTGGAACCACAAGTTACCTGTTCGCTCAAAAGTTAAACCTTATCAACGGAGGGCTATTATGGGATACAGCTAAACAGATCACGACTAAATCTACAGCCTATAATGCAAAATATAGCGGAGTCGTAGATAGTAATGTGGTATACTACGGATACAGTACTGGTGAAAATATGCGATTTGACGGGTATCTTCAAAGAATAAATCCTGATAGTAGCCTTCCATGGGGTATTTTTGGGGTAGACTTTGATACTCATCAGACTTATTTAGAAAAAGATATGAAAATTGCTTTTACACCAGGGTCTTCTTATATATGGTCCATTGCCAATTACAGTTCTTCATCTCAGGGAGACAATGGTGAATTTGTACAGAAGTTTGATAAAAATACCGGAGCAAGATTATTTACTGATAATGCAAAGCAGGTTTTTGCTGTGGATGATATGTCTATGTTCCATTATGATGGGCTGCAGCTGGTAAATGATAAGCCTTATTTTGTTGTACAGAAAAAAGTAGGAACTGCGCTCAATATATCTTTAAATGCTGTTCTACTGGATAGCAATGGCGATTTTGAATGGCCACAACATTATCTTCCTGTAGCAACTTTTGAGGCTTCTAAAGGATATATTTCCGTATTAAAACCTATTAATGGGCAGGGAGTAATTGTATTTCAGGAAACCAAAAATACCGAGACTAACTTGTCAGGTATCTATGCACAGAATCTGATGTTACCTAATGGTACGATGGGAACTCATGAAATTTCCAATAATAATTCCAATATCAAATTATATCCGAATCCTGCAGTGGATTTTATTCATATTGATGGAATGAAAGATCAGAATTTTAGTATTTATAGTGCTGTTGGACAATTGATAAAATCAGGACGTATGAAGCAGGGAGAAATTGATGTTAAAAATCTTATAAAAGGAATCTATCACGTAAAGGTAAAAGAAAAAAACATAAAATTTATCAAGAAGTAAGGATTCTATAATTGTAATAATAAGATTAAAGAAGAAGTCTTTGTATCAGCAGAATGTTTCGTGGAAAAGAAAGAAGATCAGGAGAGGCAGAGCTCTCGGATATTATTTTTTTGTCTAAACTTTTTAAAAATCAGCAATATCCGTTTGTAGTTTCAAAAATATTTTATACTTTTGCAGTCCAAAAAGCAGACTTATCATAAGTGAGTGCGATAATCTGCTGAATAATAAATGCTTCCAAACTCATTAATTATTCAAATTTAAAAAACAAACAATGGCTAAGAAAGTCTTTAAAATGGTAAAGCTTCAGGTGAAAGGTGGCGCAGCTAACCCTTCTCCACCAGTAGGTCCAGCATTGGGTTCTGCAGGTGTGAACATCATGGAGTTTTGTAAGCAATTTAACGGAAGAACCCAAGATAAGCCAGGGCAAGTTTTACCTGTAGTAATTACAGTATACGAAGACAAATCTTTTGAATTCGTTATTAAAACTCCACCTGCAGCGATCCAGTTAATGGATGCAGCTAAAATCAAGGGAGGTTCTGGTGAACCAAACAGAAACAAAGTAGGTTCTGTAAATTGGGAACAAGTAAAGAAAATCGCTGAAGATAAAATGGCGGATCTTAACTGTTTTACAATGGATTCTGCTGTTTCTATGGTTGCAGGTACTGCAAGATCTATGGGATTAAGAGTAACAGGAACTAAACCAACTTTTAACGCTTAATACTATTAGAAAATGGCAAAATTGACTAAAAAGCAAAAGGAAGCTTTAAGCAAAGTAGAAAAAGGAAGAATCTATAACCTTGAAGAAGGTTCAGCTCTTGTAAAAGAAGTGAACACTACAAAGTTTGATGCTTCAGTAGATATCGCTGTAAGATTAGGTGTAGACCCAAGAAAAGCAAACCAAATGGTAAGAGGTGTTGTGTCTCTTCCTCACGGTACTGGTAAAGATGTTAAAGTATTAGCTCTTGTAACTCCAGATAAAGAAGCAGAAGCTAAAGCTGCTGGTGCTGACTATGTAGGTCTTGACGAATATTTACAAAAAATTAAAGATGGTTGGACAGATGTTGACGTTATCGTTACTATGCCAGCTGTAATGGGTAAATTAGGTCCATTAGGTAGAGTATTAGGTCCAAGAGGTTTAATGCCAAACCCTAAATCAGGAACTGTAACAATGGAAATTGGTAAAGCAGTAACTGAAGTAAAAGCTGGTAAAATTGACTTTAAAGTAGACAAATACGGTATTATCCACGCTGGTATTGGTAAAGTATCTTTCGATGCTGCTAAAATCAAGGAAAATGCTCAGGAATTGATCTCTACTTTGATCAAAATGAAGCCAACTGCTGCTAAAGGAACTTATGTGAAGTCTATCTATTTGTCTTCTACAATGAGCCCAGGTATTGCAATTGATACTAAATCTGTTAACTAATAATAATCCTTAAGACAATGACAAAAGACCAAAAAGTTGTAGCAATACAAGAGATCAAAGATTTGCTTCAGGATGCAAAAGTAGTATACGTAGCAGATTTAGACGGTTTGAACGCTGGTAAATCTTCAGAATTCAGAAGACAGGCTTTCAAGCAAAATATTAAAGTGAAAGTTGTTAAAAATACACTTTTACAAAAAGCAATGGAACAAATCGAAGGAGTAGATTACTCTGAAATGTTCCCATCTTTCAAAGGAAACTCAGCATTAATGGTTGCTGATACAGCAAACGCTCCTGCGAAACTTATCCAAGGATTCAGAAAGAAAGAAGAAAAGCCAGCTTTAAAGTCTGCTTTTGTTCAAGAAGCTTTCTATATTGGTGACAACAACCTAGACGTGTTAGCTAATATCAAGTCTAGAGAAGAAATGATCGGTGAAATCATCGGATTACTTCAGTCTCCAATCCAGAGAGTTGTTTCTGCTCTTCAAAACAAACCTGAAACTGTAGAAGCTAAAGCTGAAGAAGCTGCTCCTGTAGTAGAAGAAACTCCTGCTGCTGAAGCTCCAGAAGCTGCTGCAGAAAGCACTGAAGAAACAAGTGCTGAATAATTATACTCAAAAAATTAAATAAATAATCAACAAAAACATTACAACAATGTCAGATTTAAAAAATTTAGCTGAAACGCTAGTAAACCTAACTGTAAAAGACGTAAACGAATTAGCTACTATCCTTAAGGATGAGTACGGAATTGAGCCAGCTGCTGCTGCTGTAGTAGTTGCTGCAGGTGGTGCAGGTGAAGCTGCTGAAGAAAAGACTGAATTCGACGTAATTCTTAAGTCTGCAGGTGCTTCTAAATTAGCTATCGTTAAATTAGTAAAAGATTTAACTGGTGCTGGTCTTAAAGAAGCTAAAGATATCGTAGATGGTGCTCCTTCTGCAATCAAAGAAGGTGTTTCTAAAGACGAAGCTGAAGCTCTTAAGAAGCAATTAGAAGAAGCTGGTGCTGAAGTAGAATTGAAATAATTTCAATTTTATTATAAATATAAGAAGCCTGAGCATTTGCTCAGGCTTTTTTTTGATCTTATCTGAATGTATTTTACGCTTTATCTATATGTGTATTGCAATATTATTGATGCCTATAGTTTAATATTTTATTATGGATGATTATTTCGTAAAAATTAGCATAATAAAATGATTTAATTATGTTAAATGAATATTTTTGTTGTATTTTTTTTTATTAAAACATTGTTTTAATTGAAAAAATACTATATTTGCATCAACGAAAACACAACATAATTGGATAGAAATTATTTTCTTTGCTATGGTCAAATAGCAGTTCTATTGCTGCTGTCGACTATAGGAAGACTAAATGCGAGGATTATATCTTCTACGGTGAGCAAGCCTGAACTGTTACATCGTGCGGATATAACCGATTCTGATTTTTACCTGCATTTATCTGATACTTTTTCACAGGAATCAATCAATTCTGTGAGTTGCAGACCTGCCCATCATTTAAAAATTAATGATAACTTTCAAGATGCTGTTTTATCCGGCAATATTCCATTTGTAAATGACCAGAACTTTGTGTTATTCTCTGTGAAGAATTTAAAGTTTACTTCTGGCTGGAATAAATGGAGGTGGCCCAATCCGGTCCATCATACCAATCCTATCGCAATATTTGAAATGGTAAAGACTTTTGATATGAACTCTTTTAAATTAGTCGATGGTTTTAAGTTTATTATTAAAATTCCTGATAAACTTACCGTCATTACTATACCGTAGTACTTCTGAAATTTTTACGATCCCCAGCCGGAATTCTCATTATTCATTTATATTATTTTAAATGAAGGGCTAAAGGATTGTCTTTTTATACCAAAATAAACACAACAAATATCAACTAAGAATGAAAAGCAAATTATTCACATTAGCACTTCTATCTGTCGGAGTTTCTATTTTCGCACAGGTAGGGATTAATAGTCCACAACCGCAAGCGAGCCTTGATGTGGTGGGTTTTCCATCGGATAAAAATAAACTGGATGGTATTATTGCTCCTAGAATTACTGGAGTACAGCTGAATGCTAAAAGCTATACAACTGCCCAGACTGGAGCGATTGTATATGTAACTTCAGCTGAAACTGCACCTACAGGACAAACTGTAGATGTTATAACGCCTGGTTACTATTATTTCGATGGAACAAAATGGGGGAATTTAAATGCCAATTGGCGTACTGTAGGAAACAGTGGTACAGTAGCGACTTCCTCAACGTTAGGAACAGATATTTCCGGAGGGAATTATCTTGGAACAAGTGATGGGCAGAGTCTGGTACTGGCCACTCAAAAAAATGTAAAAGGAATCCTTGATGTAAACGGAACACTGCAAGGTGGAAACTCTAATAATGCAACCGGAGCTTATGCTGCTTTTTCATGGGGGTCAAATAATACGACTAATTCAACCTCTTCGAATATTGCACTAGGAAGAAATAATACAGCTACTGCCATCAATGCTAATTTTCCAGCGGTAGCCATTGGTGCTAATAACTCAGCTACGAGTGGTGCTAAAATTATTGGAAACTCTAATACTGCAGTAGGAGCTAATCATCTTGTATTTGGAAATACAAATACTGTTACAGGTACAGCAGGGCTTACATTGGGGAATTTGCATACCAATAAAGGAGGAATTGCTATAGGGAGTGGCAATACAGTAGATTTAAACAGTATGGCCGTTGGTTCTGCAAGTTCGGCTACCGGAGGGCAGGCTCTGGCTATTGGTTTTTCTGGAACAGCAGGCTCTGGGCAAACGGTATTTGCTAATAAATCACATGCTTTTTTTAATGTAACGAACGGAACGGATACAATTGTAGGAATTAACATGGTGCCTACTGCTGACACCGCAACAGGAGCGGCACTTCAGCTGAAAGGTATTGCTACATCCGCAACTACCTGTTCAGGTAAAGAAGAAGGAGCAATCCGGTACAATTCTACAGCGAGAGTACATGAAGGATGTAATGGTACATCATGGAAAGCTTTATACTAATTCATAATAAACACAAACCTTATAAAATTAAAAAATGACCAAAAAATTATTCAAGAAACTGACCGCAGTGCTCATGACATTAGTGATGTCAGCTGTAGCATTTGCACAGCAGGGCTACGAGCCGATCCGCGGGATGGGCGTAGAAGCAAAACCGGTAAATAACTCCGGAATCTGTTTAGCATGTTATAACGGAAGTATGAATCCGGTGGTAGATGCTAATCTGGATAATAGTGTAAATATGGGAAACTTTGCTTCTTTGATAAGTGGCAACGGAATTTCCGTAAAAAACAAAAATACAGCTTACCCGGCAGGATATATTACCGGATTTAATGTGGATCTTGGGACAAGCTTTATTACGATTGATCTTTTAAGTTCTTTAAGAATCAGCACCTATAGAAACGGAGTGCTTCAGGAAACTACTTCCAGCAGTACCCTTTTATCGGTGCCGGCATTCGGAGGAAGCAAGAACAGAATCTTTTTACATTTTAAAACTTCTAAGGAGTTTGATGAAGTGAGATTGTATCAGACCAATGTTCTTTCTGTATTCAGTGCTATGAATGTGTATTATGCATTTGCATTTGATCCTGCAAGAGTACCTGTTGATAACAATGGTATTTGTGATGATATCATTGCAGGAAGTGGGGTGGACGGTAATGTATCAGGAAGCAGTAGTTTTCTTGCTCCGCTTTCTTACGTTCAGAACAAAGAAAATATAGGGGATGGAAATAAAAATTCATTTGGAAAAGTTGTTCTTCCAATTGGATTGTTAGGATCTTACTCAGTAGGAGTTTTAGATAAAAACCAGGTATACCCTGCAGGAAACAGAACAGGATTTGTCATTGAGCCTGATGATCAGGGGAAATTACTAAGCGCTGAATTTTTAAAGAATATCACTATTGAAACGTACTTATTCGGACAGCTTCAGGATTCTAAGCAGTTGTCTGATGGTGGTGGTTTGATTAATATTAAAGTTCTTGGATACGGTTCTGGAAAACAGAAAGTAACTTTAACAACTACTAAGCCTTTTAATGAAGTAAGATTAAAAATTACTCAGACGGTAGGATTTAATCTTGGAGCACTTAAAGTGTATTATGCTTTTGAAGAGCCGATCTCTTGTGAATGTGATGATAAAATTCAGACCAGTGGATCAGCAGTACCAGGAAATCTGGTAACGGGATCAAGCTGGACATCAGGGCCTGGATTCCTTGGTCTTATTTTGGCTAAAATGACAAATCCTGAAGCAATTGTGGATAACAATCCTTCTAATTATGCTACAGCAACAATTCCGGCTGCATCTATCTTCAGTATCTTCTCTGCATATGCTACAGTAAGCAGTAATACGACACTTCCTGCGAATACGATGGCTGGATTTACAGTGGAAAAAGCTGGAAACCTTCTTGGAGTAAGCGTACTGGAAAATATTACAGTAACATTATATAATGGGAATACTGTAACAGACAACTTTACAAGTTCAGGAAGTCTTATCAGTGGAAATTTCTTTACAACGAATTCCAATAAATTTTATGTAGGAGGAAAGGCTACAAAACCTTTTAACAGAATGAAAATTACTTTCAATAGCGGTACAGCAGTTCGTATTCCTCAAAACTATTACATCTATAATGCATTTGCAAGCAAAGATGATGATAATGATGGAGTGCCAAACTGTTTCGATCGTTGTCCTAACGGTGATGACAGTATTGATAATAATGGTAACGGTATTCCTGACTGTGCTGAAGGATGTACAGTGGTAAATGATAAATCGCCTACACTGGATACAGATGGTGACGGTATTGTAGATGCATGTGATTTTGATTCCGATAATGATGGTATTCCTGATTCAATGGAAGACTTTGATAAAAACGGAAAATTTGAAGATGATGATATGGAGGGTGATGTTCTGATTACGCCAATATTAGGAGATTCTGTGCCAAACTATCGTGATCTGGATTCTGATAATGACGGAATTTTAGATCTGTTTGAATCAGGTATTCCAACTTCAGTAATTGACCAGATTGATGCAGACCATAATGGTATTATTGACAGTGGTGTTGCAGTAGGGAAAAATGGTTTGGCAGATATCCTGGAAACTTATCCGGATTCCGGAACTTTAAAATACCCAATCAAAAATACAGATGGTGATAATCTACCTGACTTCCTGGATGTTACTTCTAACGGTTCAGACTTCGATCTGTATCAGATAGGAAAAGGTAACCTTGATACAATGGGCGGCGGATTTATCTCTACGATTAATGATGGTGATAAAGATGGTATTCAGGCTGTAGTAGATACAGATCTTGTGAAAAGAGGAGCGCCAAAGTCTCCACTTTCACCATATGCTTCATTGTTGAAAAATGCACAGACAGCTTCTGCAAAAATAGCAGGAAAGTCAGAAATAACACAAGCAGCTAATGATGTGAAGATTTATCCTAACCCTGTAAAAGCTGGAGAAAGCCTTATGGTTACAGCAGCAGAAGAAGGAACTTACACATTGTTCTCTGCAGAAGGAAAAGTCGTGAAGTCTGGTAAATTCTCTGCACGTACAGGTATTGATACCTCTGCATTGCCTACGGGAATTTATATTATTAACATAGATACTAAATCAACTGCAAAATCTTATAAAGTTATTGTGAAATAACCATAAGAATACTTAGTGTTAAAGAAGGGCTGCTCAGAAATGAGCAGCCCTTTATTTTTTTAATGACCTCAAAATGAGGGAGATTAATTTGTTATTGTGGATAACTTTTTGTATCTTTGCACCTCTTTTGGCGCGAAAAATTGTTTGTAATTTTATAAAATATTGAAAATCAACTCTTTCATTGTGTGAAACATGAAAGGGATTTCGTATTTGTAGATATTGCGGGTAATACCGTCTCAAAAGTAAGAAAAATATTTTGCATTACGCTGTGAAAAGATATACCAGTGTTGCAGTTAGGATTAGATTATTAAGAATAAAAAACAAAGAATAAAGACAATTTCTAATAGCGCCAAACATTTGAAGTCTTTTATCTTTTCTCTCTTTTCTTCTTTCTATCCTGATATTTTTAAATGAATCAAAATATTTTTTAACCCTTTCTTAAAAGTTTTATGAGTAAAACAAAATCAACAACTCAAGGAAATCCGAGAATTAATTTCTCATCAGCGAAAGGAAAAATCATCACTCCAGACTTCTTGGATATCCAAATCGAGTCTTTCAGAGAATTTTTCCAGCTTGATACACTTCCTGAAGCCAGAAAGATGGAAGCCCTTTACAAGACTTTCCAGGAGAATTTCCCAATTACGGATTCAAGAAACCAATTCGTATTAGAATTCTTAGACTATCTGGTAGATTCCCCACGTTATTCAATTGATGAGTGTGTGGAAAGAGGACTTACTTATTCAGTTCCTCTAAAAGCAAGACTTAAACTGTACTGTACTGACCCGGAACATGAAGATTTCCAAACAGTGGTTCAGGATGTATATTTAGGTCCGGTTCCTTACATGACACCAAGTGGATCTTTTATCATCAATGGTGCTGAAAGAGTTATCGTTACGCAGCTTCACCGTTCACCTGGTGTATTCTTCGGACAGACTTACCACGCAAACGGAACCAAACTTTACTATTCAAGAATTATCCCTTTCAAAGGATCTTGGATGGAATTTACAACCGATATCAATAGCGTAATGTACGCGTATATCGACCGTAAGAAAAAGTTACCATTAACAACTTTATTAAGAGCTATCGGTTACGAATCTGATAAGGATATCCTTCAGATCTTCGACCTTGCTGAAGAAGTGAAAGTTTCTAAAGCTGCCCTTAAAAAAGTGGAAGGGAGAACATTGGCTGCGAGAGTATTGAACACTTGGTTCGAAGACTTCGTAGACGAAGATACAGGTGAAGTAGTTTCTATCGAAAGAAACGAAATCATCTTAGATAGAGAAACTATCCTTGAAAAAGAACACTTAGATCTTATCCTGGATGCTGGTGTGAAATCTATCCTGATTCACAAAGAAAACAGCAATGAATTCTCTATCATCCAGAATACATTACAAAAAGACCCTACGAACTCTGAGAAAGAAGCAGTAGAGTATATTTATCGTCAGTTAAGAAACGCAGATCCACCAGATGAGGAAACAGCAAGAGGAATCATTGAAAAATTATTCTTCTCTGAGCAGAGATACTCTTTAGGTGAAGTAGGACGTTACAGATTGAATAAAAAATTAAGTCTGAACATCCCGACTACAACTGAAGTTCTTACTAAAGAAGATATCATTGCGATTGTAAGACACTTAATTGAGCTAGTAAACTCAAAAACAGATGTTGATGATATTGACCACTTATCAAACAGAAGAATTAAAACTGTTGGTGAGCAATTAGCAGGACAGTTCGGAGTAGGTCTTTCAAGAATTGCAAGAACAATCAAGGAGAGAATGAACGTTAGAGATAACGAAATCTTTACTCCGCTTGACCTTGTTAACGCGAAGACTTTAACATCTGTAATTAACTCGTTCTTCGGTACCAACCAGCTATCTCAGTTTATGGACCAGACCAACCCTCTATCAGAGATCACTCACAAGAGAAGATTATCTGCACTAGGGCCTGGTGGTTTATCAAGAGAAAGAGCAGGTTTCGAGGTTCGTGACGTTCACCATACTCACTACGGAAGAATTTGTCCGATTGAAACTCCGGAAGGACCAAACATTGGATTGATTTCATCTCTAGGGATCTATGCTAAAATCAACAGACTTGGATTCATAGAAACTCCATATAGAAAAGTAGAAGACAGTAAGATTAATCTTAATGCTGATCCTATTTATCTTAATGCTGAAGACGAAGAAGATAAAGTAATTGCTCAGGCAAACGTTGAATTGAGCGATAACGGAGACTTCTTAACAGACAGAATTATTGCAAGACTAGATGGTGACTACCCTGTAGTTGAACCAGCTCAGGTTAACCTTATCGACGTTGCACCAAACCAGATCTCTGGTATTTCCGCTTCATTAATTCCATTCCTGGAGCATGATGATGCGAACCGTGCATTGATGGGATCTAACATGATGCGTCAGGCCGTTCCTCTATTGAAGCCACAGGCTCCAGTTGTTGGTACAGGGCTTGAGCAGCAAGTTGCAAGAGATTCAAGAATCTTAATTAACGCTGAAGGTACAGGTACTGTAGAGTATGTAGATGCTGACAGAATCGTTATTAAGTATGAAAGAAGTGAAGACGAAGATTTAGTACAATTCGAGTCTGCTACTAAAACATATAAACTTACTAAGTTTAGAAAAACTAACCAGAGTACAACAATCACACTAAGACCAAACGTAAGAGTAGGTGATGTAGTAGAGAAAGGACAAGTACTTTGTGACGGTTATGCTACTGAAAAAGGAGAATTGGCTCTTGGTAGAAACTTAGTGGTAGCGTTCATGCCTTGGAAAGGATACAACTTTGAGGATGCAATCGTAATCAACGAAAAAGTTGTACGTGAAGACTGGTTTACTTCAATCCACGTAGATGAATATTCACTGGAGGTTCGTGATACTAAATTAGGTATGGAAGAACTGACAGCAGATATTCCAAACGTTTCTGAAGAAGCTACTAAAGATCTTGACGAGAACGGTATGATCAGAATCGGTGCTGAAGTGAAGCCTGGAGATATCATGATTGGTAAAATTACTCCAAAAGGTGAATCTGACCCGACTCCTGAAGAAAAACTTCTTAGAGCAATCTTCGGTGATAAAGCTGGTGATGTAAAAGATGCATCATTAAAAGCTGACTCTTCATTAAGAGGGGTTGTTATCAACAAGAAATTGTTCTCAAGAAACATCAAAGACAAAAAGAAGAGAACTGAAGAAAAGCTTAGACTTGAAGAAATTGAAAACACTTACAAGGCTAAATTTGATGAGTTAAGAAATACTTTAATTGAAAAATTAAATACACTGGTAAGCGGTAAAACTTCTCAAGGGGTACAAAATGACCTTGACGAAGAAATCATCGGTAAAGGGGTGAAGTTTACTCACAAATTATTAACTTCAGTTGAAGATTATGTAAACGTTAGTGGTGCAGACTGGACAGTAGACGCTGACAAGAATGAATTGATCAAACAATTGATTCACAATTACAAAATCAAATATAACGATATCCAAGGGGTTAAAAACCGTGAGAAATTTGCAATTTCAATCGGAGATGAGCTTCCAGCAGGGATCATGAAGTTGGCTAAAGTTTACATCGCTAAGAAACGTAAACTGAATGTAGGGGATAAAATGGCAGGACGTCACGGTAACAAAGGTATCGTTTCAAGAATCGTTCGTGAAGAAGATATGCCATTCCTTGAAGACGGAACACCTGTAGATATCGTATTGAATCCACTAGGGGTACCTTCCCGTATGAACATCGGACAGATCTATGAAACAGTTCTTGGATGGGCTGGTCAGAAGCTGGGAATGAAGTTCGCTACGCCAATCTTTGATGGAGCAACTCTAGATCAGATTACTGAATATACAGAGAAAGCAGGACTTCCTAAATTCGGACACACTTACCTTTATGATGGTGGTACCGGAGAAAGATTTACTCAGGCTGCAACAGTAGGTATCATTTACATGTTGAAACTAGGACACATGGTTGATGATAAGATGCACGCACGTTCTATCGGTCCTTACTCATTGATTACTCAGCAGCCGTTAGGAGGTAAAGCTCAGTTCGGGGGTCAGAGATTCGGAGAGATGGAGGTTTGGGCACTTGAAGCATTCGGTGCATCCAACATCCTTAGAGAGATCCTTACTGTGAAGTCGGATGACGTGATTGGTAGAGCAAAAACTTATGAAGCAATTGCAAAAGGTGAATCTATGCCTGAACCAGGTATTCCGGAATCATTCAATGTATTACTTCATGAGTTACAAGGTCTTGGATTAGACGTAAGACTTGAGGAATAAGTTCCATTTGAAATTATTTATTTGAAATTTGAAATTCTGTACGCAGATTTCAAACAAAAATTCAAAATAAATTTTTTAGGGATTATAAATCTCAAATTTCAAATGTCAAATCTCAAATTTAAAAAAAATGTCAAATAAAAATAAATCAAGTAGATTTAATAAAATAACCATCGGTTTAGCTTCACCGGAGTCTATTTTACAAGACTCAAGAGGGGAGGTTTTAAAGCCGGAAACTATTAACTACAGAACTCACAAGCCTGAAAGAGACGGGCTATTCTGTGAGAAAATCTTTGGTCCTGTAAAGGATTACGAATGTGCTTGTGGTAAATACAAGAGAATTCGTTACAAAGGGATCGTTTGTGACCGTTGTGGAGTAGAAGTTACTGAGAAAAAAGTAAGAAGAGAGAGAATCGGGCACATCAACCTTGTAGTTCCAATTGCACACATCTGGTATTTCCGTTCATTACCAAACAAAATCGGATACCTTCTTGGAATTCCTTCTAAGAAATTAGATATGATCATCTACTACGAAAGATATGTAGTGATTCAGCAAGGTATTGCTAAGAAATTAGACGGTTCTGATTTTGAAAATATGGAATTCCTTACAGAAGAAGAGTACCTTGACATCATGGAAACTCTTCCTGTAGAAAACCAATATCTTGACGATTCTGATCCAAACAAATTCATCGCTAAAATGGGTGCTGAAGCTGTTGAGGAATTATTAAAAAGAATCGATCTTGATTCATTGTCTTTTGACTTAAGACATAAAGCTCACAACGAAGGTTCTAAGCAAAGAAGAACTGAAGCTCTGAAAAGATTGAACGTTGTAGAAGCATTGAGAGGTGCTAATACAAGAATGATCAACAGACCAGAGTGGATGATCATGCGTGTACTTCCAGTTATCCCACCAGAACTAAGACCATTGGTTCCATTGGATGGAGGACGTTTCGCAACTTCTGACTTGAATGACCTTTATAGAAGAGTAATTATCAGAAATAACCGTTTGAAGAGATTATTGGAGATCAAAGCTCCTGAAGTAATCTTAAGAAACGAGAAGCGTATGCTTCAGGAATCTGTAGATTCATTATTCGATAACACAAGAAAATCTTCAGCAGTAAAATCTGAATCAAACAGACCATTGAAATCACTTTCTGATTCATTGAAAGGTAAGCAAGGTCGTTTCCGTCAGAACTTACTAGGGAAAAGGGTTGACTACTCTGCACGTTCGGTAATTGTTGTAGGTCCAAACTTACAGCTTCACGAGTGTGGTATTCCTAAAGATATGGCAGCTGAACTTTACAAACCATTCATCATTAGAAAACTAATTGAAAGAGGAATTGTAAAAACAGTTAAATCTGCGAAGAGAATTATTGACAGAAAAGAACCAGTAGTTTATGATATCCTTGAAAACGTGATGAAAGGTCACCCTGTTCTACTGAACAGAGCACCTACGCTTCACAGACTGGGTATTCAGGCTTTCCAACCTAAGATGATCGAAGGTAAGGCAATCCAGCTACACCCGTTAGTAACTACGGCCTTCAACGCCGATTTCGATGGTGACCAGATGGCAGTACACTTGCCGTTAGGACCAGAAGCGATCCTTGAAGCTCAGTTATTGATGTTAGGTTCTCAGAATATCTTGAACCCTGCAAACGGTTCTCCAATTACGGTACCTTCTCAGGACATGGTTCTTGGTCTTTATTTCATGACTAAAGAATTGAGCTCTACAGAAGATATGAAAGTGAAAGGTGAAGGTCTTGCATTCTATTCTCCTGAGGAAGCGGAAATCGCTTATGCAGAAGGTAGAGTTTCATTAAATGCTAAAGTAAGATGTAGACTACCAATTAAAGAAGACGGTGTAATCGTAACAAGATTGATCGAAACTTCTGTAGGTAGAATCTTATTCAACCAGATTGTACCGAAAGAGTCAGGATATATTAATGAACTTCTTACGAAGAAATCATTGAGAAACGTTATTGGTAAAATTCTTGCTGATACGGATTTCCCTACAACTGTGAAGTTCTTGGATGCAATGAAAGACTTAGGTTATTCAAACGCATTCAAAGGAGGTCTATCGTTCTCATTAGGGGATATTGTAGTTCCTGTTGAGAAAAAGCAAATGATTGCTTCTTCAATTGAAACTGTAGACGAAATTAGAGCTAACTATAACATGGGTCTAATTACCGATACAGAACGTTATAATCAGGTAATCGACGTTTGGACAAACACCAACGCAGGATTAACTGAAATGATCATGAGCAGAATGAAAACTGACCAAGGTGGTTTCAACTCTGTATATATGATGCTTGACTCTGGAGCGAGGGGTTCTAAGGAACAGATCCGTCAGTTATCAGGGATGAGAGGTTTGATGGCGAAACCGCAAAAAGCTGGTTCTACCGGTGCGGAGATCATCGAAAACCCGATTCTTGCAAACTTTAAAGAAGGTCTTTCCATCTTAGAATACTTTATCTCTACCCACGGTGCCCGTAAAGGTCTTGCGGATACCGCTCTTAAAACTGCCGATGCTGGTTACCTAACCAGAAGATTGGTAGACGTTGCACAGGACGTTATCGTTACAGAAGATGACTGTGGAACTCTAAGAGGTACAGAAGTTACTGCACTTAAGAAAAATGACGAGATCGTTGAAAAGATCTCCGAAAGAATCTTAGGTAGAGTTTCTTTACATAATATCTATGATCCTGAAAGTGATGAGTTAATCGCTGAAGCTGATCAGGTAATTAATGAAGTATTAGCTAAAAGAATTGAAGCAGCTGGATTAGAAGCTGTTGAGGTTCGTTCTCCATTAACTTGTGAGGCTAAGAAAGGTATCTGTGCGAAATGTTACGGTAGAAACTTAGCTACAGGTAAGATGATTCACATGGGTGAAGCGGTAGGTGTAATTGCAGCACAGTCAATTGGGGAGCCAGGTACTCAGCTTACGTTGAGAACCTTCCACCAAGGGGGTACTGCAGGAAACGTATCAGAAAACCCATCAATCGTTGCAAGAAGAGATGGTATCGTAGAAATGGATGAGGTAAGAACAATTACTTCTGAAGATGAAAACGGTAATACAGCTGAGGTTGTGGTTTCACGTTCAACAGAATTCAGATTAGTAGCTGATAACGAGTCTAGAACTCCGTTAATGGTTGCTAACGTACCTTACGGATCTATATTATCTGTAAAACCAGGTGATAAAGTGAAGAAAGACGATGTTATCTGTAGATGGGATCCGTATAACGCGGTAATCATTGCTGAAACTTCAGGTAAGGTAGAATACGAGGATATTATCCAGGGTATTTCATTCCAACTTGAAATTGACGAACAGACAGGATTTGAAGAGAAAGTAATCTCTGAATCTAGAAATAAGAAAGCCGTACCTACCCTGAAGGTGGTAGATTCTAAAGGAGTTGAGCAGAAAGCATACAACTTACCGGTAGGAGCCCACTTAATGGTAAACGATGGTGAGAAAATTAAGGCTGGTAAAGTCTTAATCAAAATCCCAAGAAAATCTGCAAAAGCAGGGGATATCACCGGAGGTCTTCCAAGAGTTACCGAATTATTCGAAGCAAGAAACCCTTCAAACCCAGCGGTTGTTACTGAAATCGACGGGGTAGTTTCTTACGGAAAAATTAAGAGAGGTAACCGTGAATTGATCGTTGAGGCTAAAACTGGAGAAAGAAAAATTTATTTAGTTAAATTATCTAACCAGATCTTAGTACAGGAGAATGACTTCGTAAGAGCTGGTTCGCCACTTTCTGACGGTTCAATCACTCCGGACGATATCTTAAGAATTAAAGGCCCAACAGCCGTTCAGGAATACTTAGTAAATGAAATTCAGGAAGTTTACCGTCTACAGGGGGTAAAAATCGACGACAAGCACTTTGAAATCATCGTAAGACAGATGATGACAAAAGTATCTATCGTGGATGGAGGTGATACTCAATTCCTTGAAGCAGCTCTTGAACATAAGTATGACTTCCTGGAAGAAAACAACAGAGTATTCGGTCTTAAAGTAGTAGTAGAAGCTGGTGATTCTAAAGAATTCAAACCAGGTCAGATGATTACTGCAAGAGAATTAAGAGATGAAAACTCTAAACTGAGACGTGAAGACCAAAGCTTGGTAGAAGTAAGAGAAGCTCTTCCTGCTACAGCAACTCCTGTACTACAAGGTATTACAAGAGCAGCTCTTCAAACGAAATCTTTCATGTCTGCAGCTTCATTCCAGGAAACAACTAAGGTTCTTAACGAAGCAGCAGTTGCTGGTAAAGTAGACAACCTTGGAGGTCTTAAAGAAAATGTAATTGTAGGTCACAGAATTCCTGCAGGTACAGGTCTTAAAGAGTATCAGAATGTTATCGTAGGTTCTAAGAAAGAATTCGAAGACCTTAACTAAAATTAATGATTTGAAATTTGGGATTTGAAATTATTTTTATATTTTCACAATCTCAAATTTCGAATTTTAAAAACATAATTTATAACAATGGACAACAATCAAAATCCACAAGACGGAAACATCAACATCGAATTAAACGAAATGGTAGCTGCTGGAGTTTATGCTAACTTAGCATTGGTAAACCACTCTCCATCAGAATTTGTAGTAGACTTTATTCAGTTGATGCCAGGTGTTCAGCAAGCTAAAGTAAGATCAAGAATCATTCTTGCTCCACTTCATGCTAAAAGAGTATTAAGCGCTCTTCAGCAGAACATCGCTAATTACGAGCAGCAGTTCGGAGAAATTAAAGAAGTTGAGCCTTTCGTATTAGGTGGAAACAACGTGCAAGCGTAAGATTTCTTTTACAATAAAATAAGAATGCCCCGGTTTTACCGGGGTATTTTTTATTCAGCTTTTCACTTACGAATTGGCTGATCATACATCTTATTTCTTTTATGATTTGAACCTGAAGTACAGATTCTGGTCTGAAATATAGATTCTGATAAAAATTGTTTCATTTATGGGACAATTTTTTTTATTTCAGATTGTTAATGAGGTGTATTATTTTATGGTAAATATTTATTTAAATAGGCTTTAAGATGGAGTTTGTTTATTAATAATGAAAGAAATTTATTTTTAATGAATCGTTGATCCTATTTTATATATTTGTTTCAAAATATTGACGAAAGGATATGGACAATCAATTTATTATTCAAAAATTCGGATTTTTGGGAAACGATTTTCTGGATGAGTTTCAGAAACATGCTGTTTTAACAGATATAAAATCAAAGACCGAAATAGTAAGAGAAGGGCAGAAAAATAAATATGTACCCTTTTTGATCAAAGGGTCTATAAAAGTTTTTACACTCAATGACGGCAGAGAGCTGATCTACTATTATATCAAGGAAAATGATAGCTGTCTGATGACCTTTTCTTCTATTTTTACAGATTATATAAGCAGGGTATACGCAGTTGCTGAAGAAGATTCCGAAGCATTGCTGGTTCCCGTTTCCATCATGCATCATTGGCTGTTGAAATTTCCAGAGATCAATAAATTGTTTTACCGTGAGTATGACAAACGATTTTCAGAAGTTATGAGTATGGTAAATGATGCTGTATTTCATCGTCTGGATAAAAGAGTTCTTAATTATATCAAACAACAGATTTCCATTACCGGGCAGGACCCTATCAAAATTACCCACAGAGAAATTGCCAATAATCTTGGTACTTCCAGAGAAGTAGTAAGTAGGGTTTTGAAAAAAATTGAAAGCGATGGAGATATCCTACAAACAAAGGAAGGGATTAAAGTAGTTGAAGATCAAAATTTTAGATTGGTTTAATTTATATTGTCTTATAATTTCTTAATTTATGATTGATAAAAACTATTTTCTTGGTGGCTTTTATCACATGTTTTTGAATTGATAACACGATAGATTTGTTATATCATAATTTAATATAAATCATAATATGACGAAGGCTCTCTTATTTTTGTCGGTATTATCATCAGTTTTTGCCTTTGCACAGGAAGATCTGCTGAAGGATATCGATACTCTCAAAACCAATACTGATACCTCACAACCTGCTTTCAAGGCACTGCAGATTGTGACCGGGCAATCTACTAAACTTGTAGCCAAAAAAGAATGGTATATGGTTGTTGCACACCGGTTTGGTAATATAAGTGATGGGTTTAAAAATTTTTTCGGACTGGATAATGCTTCCACTAAATTAGGGGCAATCTATGGAGTTACAGATGATATATCCTTAAGCCTGTCCAGAGAAACAAATATGAAAACCTTTGAGGGCGGCGTAAAATACAGATTGCTGAGGCAAAATGAGAGCTTTCCGGTAGATATTGTTGGGTATAATGTAATGGGGGTCAATACAAATCTTGATAAAGATAACTATCCACACCTTAGATTCAGTGACAGGATGTCTTATCTTACCCAAGCTTTGATTTCCAGAAGATTCAGTGATAAGTTTTCGTTACAGCTTACTCCTTCATACGTACATAAAAACCTTTACGAGCCCACTAATGAAGATAAAAATCAGTTTTTAGCAGGGTTAGGCGGGCGTTATAAAATTTCAAAAAGAATTTCTGTAAATGCAGAATATTTTGTGAATTTCGATAATCACAGTTTTTATAAGAATCCATTATCATTAGGAGTGGATATAGAAACCGGAGGACATGTTTTCCAGCTTTTATTTACAAACTCCCAAATCAATTCAGATATCGGATATCTTACCAATGCATCCGGAAATTGGGGAAAAGGAAATATTTTCTTTGGGTTTAATCTTTATAGAGTTTTTTAATATGAAAAAGTTAATATACCTACTGACCATATCATTTGCAGCAATTATTATTGCCTGTGAAAGCAGAACCTATGAGGAGATTTCAGAAAATACTCCCATCATATTGCCTGTAAAATATACAACAGATATAAAGCCGATTATGGATAATAATTGTATAGGGTGCCATTCTGCAACAAGTTTTAAACCTTTGGCTACTTATGACCAGGTAAAAAATAATATAGATGGTATCCTGAACCGAATTCAAAGAGCAAACGGAGATCAGGAAAAAATGCCGAAAGGAGGATCATTATCCACTACACAGATCAATACTTTCATTAAATGGAAAGCTGATGGTTTAACTGAAAACTAAAAAAGATTTGATATGAAAAAACTAACACTTCTTAGCGTATTTTTGCTTTTTACCGGTTACGCTTCCGCTCAGAAATACAGTTCCAAAACAGGTAAAGTAACATTTGAAGCATCAGTACCTCTGTTTGACGATATTTATGCTCAGGATGACAATAACCTTGTTATTCTTAATGCCGACACAGGAGAAATGGCATCCGTTTCTGCAGTGAAAAACTTTCATTTTAAAACAAAACTGATGGAAGAACACTTCAATGAAAGCTATGCGGAATCAGCCAAGTATCCAAAAGCAACATTTAAAGGGAAAATTGTAGCTTTTGATAAATCCAAACTGACTGCCAGTCCACAGAAATATACTATCCAGGGAACCATGAACTTTCATGGAGTAGATAAAACTGTAGCCTCTGCTGCTACAATTTATCTGAAAGACGGGAAAGTTTATTTGCAGGGACGTTTTGTAGTAAAACCAGCCGATTATAAAGTGACAATCCCTAAAATGGTTACTAAAAAGATTGCTGAAAATATAAATGTTGAGTACAACTATATCCTGATAAAATCATGAGAACCCTTATTGTAGCACTATGCATGTTTCTGGGCTCCTTATTGCTGGCTCAGGAAAAAACAAAATCGATATTTGATATTGCCAGAAGCGGAACCGTTTCTGAAGTAAAAGAACTGATGAAAACCAATCCGGATATCATCAATCAAACCAATGATGGAGGCTTTTCACCCCTTATTTTAGCTTGCTATAGAGGAAATATAGAAGTAGCAGAATTTCTGATAGATCATGTAAAGGATGTAAATTATAAAAGCAAAGAAGGAACAGCCCTTGCCGGCCTCTCAGTAAAATATAACAAAAAGCTGGTAGAAGATTTATTAAAGAAAAAGGCAGATCCAAATATTGCAGATGGCACAGGTGCTACACCTCTCTTTTGGGCAGTGAAATTTGGGAATAAAGAACTGATAGAGCTCTTACTTCAATATAAAGCAGATAAATCCATAAAAGATTCAATGGGAATGACTCCTTTTGAATATGCATTACAAACACATAAAGAAGACATTATTAACATCTTAAAAAACAACAAATGAAAAAAACTTTATTTACATTAGGATTACTCATCGCGAATTTTGCATGGGCACAGTTTTCCTCAGGAACGGTAGCCCTTTCGGCTACTAGTATGACGGTAAAATTAGATACAACTCCTACAGGGGTAACCCTTACATTAACCGGGGATAGTAATTCCATGCTGGGCATAGGATTTGGAACTATAGGTATGGCTTCAGGATCTGATGGATTTATCTATAATGCTTCTACTAACAGGGATTATACATTTATAGGAAAGACGATGCCTAATCCAGATACCAGCCAAGATTGGACGGAAACATCAAATACAGTATCCGGAAGTACAAGAACTATTGTGGCAACAAGAAGTCTTTCTGGTAGTGCTGGTGATTTTGCAATTGCAAATGCAGCGGGAACAATCAATATCTTTTATGCACGTAAGACCGGTACTACTTTAGGGTATCATGATGTAGGAAGAGACTATGCAACTTTAACAATGGCTTCCAGTACGCTATCAACAAATGAAGTTGCTGCTACTGAAAGTAAAAAAGTCTTAATTTATCCTAATCCGGCTAAAGAAACGGTTAATTTCAAGAATTTTGACAAAATAAAATCAATTGAAATTTACGAAGCCACAGGAAGAAAAGTGAAATCTGTGGCCTCTGAAAAAGAAAGTATCAGAGTAAATGATCTTAAGTCAGGAACTTATTATTTTGAAATCAGATTGAAAGATGGTAGCCTATCGTACGAAAAACTGATTAAAGAATAAAAAAACACATCCAAATATTTTCAAAAACATCTCCGAAAAACAGAGATGTTTTTTTGTTTGCTGAAAATAGGCTCTGGGGCTCATTATTCAAGGGTTTATGATTGTTTTTTTTATATATTTGTGTAGTAAGCGCCTGTCATGAAAATTACTTTTGAAGAATACAATCCATCCTGGAAAATTCAGTTTAAAACCATTAAAAATGAACTGAAAGAAAGTATAGGCTTTTTACATCCCAAAATAGAACATATCGGAAGTACTTCTGTAGAAGGTTTGTCTGCTAAACCTATTATCGATATTATGATTGGGGTAAAAGATGAATCAGAACTGGATCAAATTCCGCTTTTATTACAGGGAAAAGATTATGTCTACTATGAAAAATATAACGAAGATATGCCTTATCGCCGTTTTTTTATTAAACTGACAGATCAGCCTCCAAACCTGGGATTTCCAGAGATTATTCATACAGGAGAAGAAATTCCTGAAGACCTCCACAATCATCATCTCCGTATCGCTCATATTCATACAATTCCTGTATCATCAGAACACTGGCTCCGCCATATTGCCTTCCGTGATTACCTTCGTTCCCATCCTGAAGTGAAGAATGAATATCAGCAGCTAAAAGAGCAGCTCAGTACAATGGAATGGTTTGATGGTAATGATTATAACGAAGGAAAAGATCCTTTTATAAAAAGAGCAGAACAGAAAGCTATTCAATGGTATTTACATAATCAAAAACTTTAACAGCGACCCAATGAAAAAAGATTTAAAAGAAATAGCCAGACAGTTTGCTAAATCCAAAACGCTGAATGACTTTATAGAATATGGAGGAGTGGCTGCAGCTATTGAAACAGCAGATGGTAATATTTATACAGGAATCAGTATTGATACGGCCTGTTCTATGGGCTTTTGTGCTGAACATAGTGCCGTAGCGGAAATGCTGAAGAATGGAGAACACTATATCAAAGCTGTAGTAGCTGTAGGAAATGATGGGAATGCAGTTCCGCCCTGTGGACGTTGCCGAGAATTGATGAGCCAGCTGTCCAAAGAAAATCTTAACGCTATCATAGAAGTAAAAAATGGTGTTTTCGCGACTTTAAAAGAATTAATGCCTTATGACTGGAAAGAAGATCTTGACAGAGAATGGTAAATGTAGTATAAAAAATAAAATTAAAGATCCATGGAGTTTAAAACCTTAGCCAATGTAAATATAGAAGAGCTTTTAGCAGTATTCAATCATTCCTTTTCCGATTATATTGTTCCTTTTCATCTAACCAAAGAAGTTCTTGTTTCTAAAATTGAGACAGAAAAATTAGATATGAATCTATCAGTAGGAGCTTTTGAAGGAGGAAAACTAGTAAGTTTCATTCTTCAGGCAGAAAAACTGGAGAAGGGTCAGAAGATTATTTACAATGGGGGAACTGGTGTAGTGCCGGAAAGCAGGGGAAAAGGGTTAGTGAGAAAAATGTATGATTTTATCATTCCTATATTAAAAGAAAGAAACGCAGATATACTGTTACTGGAAGTGATTGAAGGAAACGCCGCTGCTATCAGGGCCTATGAAAACTTAGGTTTTAAGATAGTCAGAAGATTACTTTGTTTTAAAGGAGATATTAATTCAACAGCAGAAAATACTAAGATCACAATTAAAGAAATGAAGGATATCCAATGGGAGGAGCTACGTTCTTTCTGGGATATAGAACCTTCATGGCAGGGAGCCGTTTATGTACTGGATCCTATGCCGGAAAACTTTAAAACTTTGGGTGCATATACCGATGGAAATCTGGTAGGATATATTATTTACAGTCCGGTAACCAGGAAAATATATCAGATTGCAGTTCATAAAGACTACAGAAAACAGGGGATAGGTGCCGTACTTTTTACTGCTATTGCGGATGGACAGCCAATTGCTATTAATAACGTAGATGATGCATCCAAAGAAACCGCTGTATTTCTTGATAAAAAAGCAGGGCTGCAGAATTGGTTATCGCAGTTCGAAATGAAACGCAGCATTTAATAAATATTTTTCATTTGAATTTAAAAATAAAAGGTTTTAATATACTTTTAACCTCTTAAACTTTTCAGGGAGCAGTAGAGAATGTAACTTTGCCGAAAATTTTAAAATAATGAAGCGAGGATTACCTTTTTTACTGCTGTTTATTTCCTTAACGGTTTTTGCTCAGCAGGTAAATACAGATACTGCTCAGGTAGTAGTGCCAGGTCGTCAGAACAGTATTGAAAACCAGTCAAAACCTTATGTTATCATGATCTCTACAGATGGCTTTCGGTATGATTATGCTAAAAAATATAATGCTGAAAATCTACTGAAACTTTCCCATAATGGGGTAAAAGCAGATGCAATGATTCCAAGCTATCCAAGTATAACTTTCCCCAATCACTGGAGCCTTATTACGGGGCTTTATCCGTCTCATCATGGTTTGATAGATAATTTTTTCTACGATTATAAGAGAAAAGAAACCTATGCAATGAGCAATAAGAAAAATGCAGAAGACGGAAGCTGGTATGGAGGAACTCCGCTTTGGGGATTGGCCGAAAAGCAGGGAATGGTATCGGCATCCTTAATGTGGGTAGGTTCTGCGAGTGATGCAGGCGGAATGAGACCTACTTATTATTATCCTTACCATGAAAAATTTACTCCGTCTGAAAAAGTAGAAAAAGTGGTAGACTGGCTGAAACTGCCGGAGGATAAAAGACCGCATTTTATCTCATTATATTTCCCGGAAGTAGATGGAAGCGGACATCACTATGGTCCTGACACAAAAGAAACAGAAACAGCTGTGCATCTGATTGATCATGCAATAGGTGATCTGGTTCAGAAAGTTGATAATCTTGGATTGAAGAATGTTAATTTTATTTTTGTTTCCGATCACGGAATGATTAAGGTTGATGGGGGAACTCCATTGGAAATTCCAGCTCTTCTTTTTGATAAAAACAGATTTGATTTTTACAATTCACAGACTCTTTTAAGAGTATATGTTAAAAATCAGGATGAAGTAAAAGCTGTTTATAAAGAATTAAAAGCTCATAAAACAGGTGACTACGAAGTTTATTTGGATAAAAAATTACCAAAATATCTGCACTTTGCTACAAGAGATGATAAATACAGCAGGATAGGACAGATTCTTCTCCTTCCTAAAGCTCCGAAAATATTTTTGGAAAAAGGAAAGAAAACATCTGTTGGGAAACATGGGTACAATCCAGAAACAGTTCCTGAAATGAAAGCGACTTTCTACGCATGGGGGCCGGAATTCAAAAATAATATGGAAATTGGTGAATTTGCCAATATCAATGTTTATCCTTTGGTAGCTGAAATTTTAGGATTAACAATTGATCAGCCGATTGACGGGAAAATAAAAGTGCTGAAAAACATTATAAAATAAAGCAGTAAAGATGAGCTGAGGTAACCATTCAGTTTTCAGTAAGAGCTTGATATACAATTGAAATCAGTTTGAACTTGTCAGAATCACAATACTTTATGGTATTGTGATTTTCTTTTTTAGGTATCCCCTATATAGTTTCGGCGCGCCTTTGGCGCGCCGAAACTATATAGGGGATAAAGATTATGCTTTTTTGTTGTGTAATTATTAAATAAAACAAATATAAATTAAATAACTAATATGTTTTTATTTGGTTTTTTTATCAATTTCGTATTGTTATTTTTATATCTTTAAAAGTGAATTATTTTGAATAGTATGAAAACATTGATTAGTGTAATAATATTGTTTCTGATGAGCTGTCAACCTGCTGCCAAACCAAGTTATCCGGATAAAGACATGGAGGGTAAATATTCTAGGAAATTAAGTCCTGATCATCAATTTACTCTATTTTATAATTACGAAGAAAATTCTTTCAGTCCGGTCAAGTGGCTCAGCTATTATGTCACAGAAACGAAGACCAGTATTCTCAAAAAAGAAAAAACAAAGATCCTTGCAGATACTATTTACTGGAGGCCAGACAATGTTCTTGTAATAATCCCTTACCGGGAAGTGATAAAAGCACAGACCGGAGAGGATGAAAAAAGCGATGATGATCATATTTTAATACCCATAAAAAAAACCACAGAATGAAACAAAACTATGTCAGAAATGGAGTAATGGTAATAAGCGCTGTTTTTTTATTGAATGCCTGCCAGCATTTCAATACACAGACAGACACCAGCCGCCAGCGGTCATCAAATGTTGACAGAATGGTAAAAAAACAAGAAAAAAAATCAGAGGAACAGGATCAAATTAAAATTCCGGCTGATAAAAAAGTCTTGGCTCAGGGACAAAAAGAACAAAGCCTGAACAAGACACTTGCCTATAATGATCCAAAGTTTAATAAGGTATTTGAAAGCTTTGGTGACGGATCAGCGGAAATTCAGCTTAGAAAAGAATTACTGATGAGTATGGTAAAACCCGGAGAAATGGTGATGGGACATCGTGCTGATAAGAAATTAAGAGAAGAAAAATCCGGAACCAAAGAAAGGAAAGGAATTGAAGAGATGGCAGAGTACAGACGCCATATTACCATGCCTGTCGGGACTAATACCATGCTTTATGAAGATGGAAACCTACTGAAAGAGTATAATAAAGCTCTTAACAGTCCTACACTTAAGAAAGCGCAGCAAAAGTCTTCTGTTGCTTCAAAAAATGGTGTTTATTCTGTTAATAATGTTGTGTTTACTGAAAGAGCACCTAATAATATTCCGGGAAGAGACAGGAGTTTGGTGATTGCTCCTCAGAACCCTAATAAATGGTATGTAGGATCTGTAGGAGGCGGAGTCTGGATCACTGAAAATGCAGGGACAACCTGGAGAAACACCACTGATTTTGCTGTTCCTAACCTGGCCACTTCTACGCTTGCTATCTCTCCTCAAAATCCAGACATTGTTTACGCCGGAACAGGAGAGCCATTTGGTAATCTGGATAGAATAACCGGTGCTGGGCTGATCAAATCTACAGATGCAGGAGAACATTGGACACGCTTACTCAATACTGCTGCTTTTGGAGATGTTGGAAGGTTACTGATAGACCCTGTGGATCCTAACCATCTATTGGTGGGGACTTCAAAAGGAATCTATATGACTCAGGATGGAGGAACTACCTGGACTCAGACATTTACAGGATCAACTGTAGGAACAACAACCTATAGCAGCGCTCAGGATATTGTCGCAAATAGTGATTTTAGTGCCATATATGCTTGTGTTAATACTTTGGGTGTTCTTAAATCTACGGATGGAGGAGCCACCTGGACAAAAGTATTTGATCCCCTTGCTCTCAGTAAACCCGTTAAAAGGATGGAGATCACAGTATCCCCGGTTAATCAGAACAAAATTTACCTGAGCTGTGAGAATGGATCGATATATATGTCATCTGATGCAGGAGGTAGTTTTCAGGAGCTAGCTTATAAGTCAGGAAACAGTAAAGATATTCTGGGAACACAGGGCTGGTATGATAATGCTGTTGCAGCACACCCGTTTAATGAAAATATTATTTACATAGGCGGAGTTTCAGTTGCAAAAGTTACTGTAGATACCACAGATAATTCATATAATGTACTTTCCATTGCCAGTGGTTATAATAGTAGCTACCTTAATACTTCAGTGCATCCGGATCAACACGGTATTGTCTGCCAGATCAACCCCAATGATTCAACTAAGTTTAGATTGTTGTTAACCAATGATGGAGGAGTGTACTCTACCCAATATAAAATAAATCCCGGAGAAACTCAAGGGGATTGGTCTGCCCCTGTTATAGGGTTAAATACAACGCAGTTCTATGGCGCAGACAAAAAGAACGGAGCCGATGCTTACGTTGCAGGTGCCCAGGATAATGGATCATCAGCTACCCTTACAGCTCCTGCTTCCAGTACCTCAAATTATTTGTCATTATATGGTGGAGATGGTTTTGAGGTCTTATGGAACTATAAAAAAACTAATGAGCTGTTATTCGGATCGCAGTATAATAACTTTAGGAGGTCAGAACAGGGAGTCAGCATGAATAGTATTTTCTCAGCAACTAATCCGGATAATGGAAGCGCTAAATCCCCATTTTATTCGAAGTTAGCTAATGCAAATAATAATCCTGATGTTGTATTTACTGTTTCGTCAAGCGGAGTCTGGAGGTCTTTGGATTTTGGAAGGACATGGGGACTCACCAGCTTTACATCTGCAAACAATGGAAGTTGGGCTGGAAGTAACTCAGCTGCAACCGTTAAAGTATCAGTTGCAAACCCCGATGTAGTATGGGCCGGAGCTCAGGTTTCCGGAGGTACAGGTAGCACGTCCAAGATCAATGTATCAAAAGATAACGGACTGAGTTTCACAAAAACAACAGGGAGTATGCCGACAACAGGCACTTATAACATAAGCGGGATTTCTGCTTCCGGTACCAATGAAGCAAGAGCATATGTGCTGTTTTCTGTATCTAATCAGCCTAAAGTAGTAAAGACAAATGACTTTGGAGCAACATGGACGGATATTTCAGGATACAGCACAGGATCTACGTCTACAGGTTTTCCAAATGTTCCGGTACATAGCTTAATTGAAATGCCATTTGATGACAGGATTCTTTGGGCAGGAACAGATATAGGAATATTTGAAACGGTAGATAGCGGGGCAACCTGGTCTTTGGTAACCACTATGCCACCCGTCTCTATCTGGCAGATGAAAATTGTGAATGATCAGGTGGTGCTTGCAACCCATGGCAGAGGAGTCTGGACTGCAACTATTCCTGAGCTGACTACTTATACCCTTCCTGAATATGTAGAACGCCCCCTTATCAAGAGTGCCAGCCAGGTAGCAATTCACGATACAAAAGCAAAAGCAGTATTTAATTATGATAATCCACAGATTACAAGTCTGAAGGTTTTCGTAGATAATGCCTATATGTCAACAATTTCCAGTACCCAGGCGAATACAGATTACACATTCACTACCACTTCGAGTCTGGCAGAAGGAATGCATACTATTTCAGTCTTAGGAGTATATGCTAATGGAACTAAGGAAACCATTAAAGACATAAAACCTGTAGAGATCATCAGCTTTAATAGTGGATCATCAGCTATTAATACTCCTGCATTTACCACCAGCGATGTATATATCGGGGCAGGTAAATTTGTGGTAGATAATGTGTCTAATAAATTTACTTATAATGTATTGAATAATGTAGGTCATCCCTATGCAAACAATACCAATTATCAGACCTACATGAGAACTCCTGTGATTGTAGGACCTGCTTCTGCAATGACAATGAGACACATGGCACTTACAGAAGCAGGATATGACTTTGCCTATGTGGAAGGATCTAAAGATCTTGTGAATTGGACAACAATGGGGGTGTATGATGAAGCATCCTTTAGTAACTGGACAAATGGAGGAACTCCTCTTTCAGCAGCTAATGTGAATGAAACATTATTTCAGAATAGCTCTTTAAGTTTATCAGGATTTACTCCCGGTGATGAAATTGCCGTGAGACTTCGTATGACCAGTGACCCAGGCACAACATCTTATGGATGGCTCATAAAATCTATAATTCCTACTTCTACTCTTGGAGTAAAAGATAACACGGTGAAATCAGAAGAAGGGATCAGGCTTGCCCCTAATCCTGCAGATGATATTACAGCAATTATGCTTCCTGTAAATAATAAAGGTGATGTAGATGTTTATGTATATGATGCTTCAGGCAGACAGGTAATGTCTCTGAAAAAACAGAAAGGGCCAAAAATTGATATGAATGTAAAAGCGCTTGTAAAAGGACTTTATCTGATACTTGTAAAAACAGGTACAGAGAATAAAGCCCTGAAATTAATTAAAAACTAATTATTACCCTTATTTTTTATACAGGTAGACTTTTGAAGTTTGCCTCTTATTAACAAAGTAAAAATACTCTCCAATCTGGAGAGTATTTTGTTTTCTGACAATTTTATCAATAATAAAACTCTGGTTTTTCTTTTCCTGTCTAAAACTGAGAAGCAAACTCTTTAGCAAAATCCTCCAGTTTAGTACTTCCGGTAACAGGAGAATTGTGTTCAATAAAATCTTTTTGTACGGTTCCTGTTTTCATTCCCAATCCCATTTCAACGTATAGTTCGGCCATGTCTTGCGGTAAACCAGCCTGAAGCATTCCGCCTAAAGAATCCTCATCTGAAAATTCCACCCAAGGAAGTTCTGGTTTTTCAACTGCTGCTCCTAATATTTTAGCAAAATCAGAAGCTTTTCGGGAATCACTTACAATATATCTGATATTTTTGCCAGTCTCATTTTTCACCAATTCCTCTGCCGCTGCTTTGGCAATATCTGCTGGATGTACCACAGGGATTTCTGTGTTTTCAGGATAATTTCCTCCAATAATTCCTGCATTTTTAATCAAGGGAATATCATTAAAGAAATTAGTGTAAAAATAACCTGCTCTTAAAAATGTAAATGAAGTGTTCTCAACTTCATTATAAAGTTTCTCAATATGATGAAGCCCTTTGATAGGCCCGTTTTCTACAGGAGATCCCGCTCCGACACTGCTTAGCATTACGGCTCTTTTTACTCCGGCATTTTTTATAGCTTCTGCATACTTCTTTCCGGCATTGATGGTATTCTGAACAATATTGCCAGCACTTATGGCGGGTGGAGTCATCACAAATACTGAATCTGCCCCGCTAAATGTCTGTGTTAAGAACTCAACATCTGTAATAGATCCGATAGCAGGTTTTGCGCCTAAAGATTCAATATCATGTTTTCTGGCTTCATTGCTGCTGATAACAGTAATGTCATGTCCTTGTTCTATCAGTTGCTTTGTCAAAGGTTTAGCAACATTTCCTAATGATCCTGTGATGATAATTTTCATATGTAAATTTTTATTGTGATAGTTAGATGTAAACACTTAGTATTGATTGTTTTGTGTGAATTTAGCAAACTGTTGCGATTTCATCATAAATATTTTTTTATTTCCTGAGACAAAGTTATATTTGTACTTACTTTTATACAAGTACTTACCCTAAAGTGTGTAACTATGACAGCAATCAAAGAAAGTTCAACCATTCAGGAAAACAGAAAAATAACACAGGATTGTCCTGTAATGTATGTTATGGAGAGGATTGGAGGTTTTTGGAAACCTATTATCCTGTTCAACCTTTCCACAGGAGAAAAAAGGTATAGCGAGCTGAAGAAAGCTATTCCTGCTGTTACAGAAAAAATGTTGATTCAGCATCTGAAGCAACTTGAAGCGGATGGCTTGATCATAAGAACGGCAAAACCTGTTGTTCCGCCACATGTTACTTATAAATTAAGTGAGGCTGGAAATGAACTGGCCCCAGTTATTGATGCCATGGCAGAATGGGCATTTCAGGATATGGAAAGACATGATCATAAATGTGTTGAAGAAAACAGATATAAAGTTGATAAAAATCAAAATATCTTTAGTAACAATTTAAAACAATAAAAAAAGGTATTCCATTCGAATACCTTTTTTTACTATATCTGACAGAAAGAATTACAAAGACTGCATATCGATCACAAAACGGTATCTCACATCACTTTTCAGCATTCTTTCATAGGCTGCATTGATCTCCTGCATTTTGATCATTTCAATTTCTGAAACAATATTATGTTCCCCGCAGAAATCCAGTAATTCCTGAGTTTCAGCAATACCTCCGATAACAGATCCTGCGACAGATTTTCTTCCCAAAATTAAAGGAACTGTATTCAGAATAGGTTCAAGGCCTCCTAAATATCCTACAAGAACATGAGTTCCGCTAATATTTAAAGTCGTTACATAAGGGTTTACATCGTGTACATAAGGAACAGTGTCAATAATCACATCAAACTTTCCTTTCACTGAGTTCATTTGTTCTTCATCCGTAGAAATAATAACATGGTCAGCTCCTAGTTGCTTTGCATCCTCAGTTTTTCCCGGAGTTCTTGAAAATAAAGTCACTTCAGCACCCAAACCTTTTGCAAGTTTAATTGCCATATGTCCCAGTCCACCCAATCCTACAACAGCTACTTTAGAATCCGGACCTACATTCCAGTGTCTCAAAGGCGACCAGGTTGTAATTCCAGCGCAAAGAAGAGGAGCTACAGCAGCAGGATCAAGATTTTCAGGCACCCTTAAAACATGCTCAGAATCTACCACTACTTTTTGAGAATAACCACCAAAAGTATGACCTCCCAAATGCTTGTCTTTTCCATTATAAGTTCCGATGAATCCATTTTCACAATACTGTTCAAGATCATGCTGGCAGCTGTTGCAATGCCCACAAGAATCTACGATACATCCTACTCCTGCAAGATCACCTACTTTAAATTTCGATACCTCACTTCCTACCTTCGTAATTCTTCCTACAATTTCATGTCCGGGAACAGCAGGGTAGAGGGTTCCGCCCCAATCGTTTCTTGCTGTATGAAGATCCGAATGGCATACACCACAATATAGAATTTCAATTTCTACATCTTGGGAAGTAACCTCTCTTCTTTCAATATTCATTTCTTTCAGGTCTGCTGTAGTGGACTCTGCCCCATAAGCCTTTACTGTAAATGTGCTCATTTTTATTATTTTTTTAATTAAATTAATAAGTTGTGTTATAAATTACTATACTCCTCATCCGTTACAGGATCCAGCCATTCTACAATCCCGTTCTGCGTGTTGGGATTGATAGCGATGTGCGTGAATTCACTGTCGGGAGCCGCCCCATGCCAATGGATTACATTCGGTAATATATTTATGATATCTCCGGGATGTAAGATCCGTGCCGGTTTTCCTTTTTCCTGATAATAACCGGTTCCTGAAGTTACAATTAAAATTTGTCCGCCTCCATGAGAATGCCAGTTATTTCTGCATTTGGGTTCAAAGATTACATTTCCGATCTGACAGTTCAGTTGATCTTCATTAGGTTTCAGGATCTGAACCCAGGCTGCACCTCCTGAAAAATAATCTGATGGAGCTTTTTCCCCTCTCGGAAAAATGTTTGTATTAAAAGTTTCCATAACGGTACAAAATTCGAAACTTTCCGGGAAATCCAACTTATACAGATTACCGGATTACTTACCAATTTTACAGACAAGGTATCTGTTATGTCGAAAATTGGTAATTTTGAATTGTAAAAAAAAATACTTCATGGAAAATCAGGAGGTTGAAATCTATAACAGTGTTTCAGAATATAATAAAATGGCCCATCATGAAACATTGCATCCGTTGGTAAGTGTGATAGATTTTTCTAAATCAGATCCCATTTGTCAGTACAGAAGAAAATTTGGTTTTTATACCGTTTTCCTGAAAGATGTGATGTGTGGAGATATGCAGTATGGAAAACATAGTTATGATTATCAGGAGGGGACACTGGTTTTCATTGCGCCAGGACAAACCTATGGAATTTACAATAATGGAAAATCTGTACAGCCGGCAGGTTTTGCATTGATTTTTCATCCGGATCTTTTAAAAGGAACCCATCTTGGGAAAAATATAAAAGACTATAATTTCTTTTCCTATGATGTACATGAAGCATTACACCTTTCGGAAAAAGAAAGAGAGATTATTTTGGACTGTTTTAAAAATATAAAACATGAACTTGGGCAGTCAATTGATAAACACAGCAAGTCATTAATTGTAAATAATATTGAGCTGTTCCTGAATTACTGTATGCGTTTCTACGACCGGCAGTTTATGACCAGAGATCACATCAATCAGGGAGTGATCGGAAAATTTGAAAACCTTGTTGATGATTATTTAAAATCAGATAATCCTAAAAATATAGGTTTTCCTATGGTGAATTACTTTGCAGAAAAACTGAATCTCTCAGCAAATTACTTCGGAGACCTTATCAAAAAAGAATTGGGAATTTCCCCACAGGAATTGATTCACAATAAACTCATAGAGATTGCCAAAGAACAGATCATGGATCAGGGAAAATCAATCAGCGAAATTTCCTATGATCTCGGTTTTAAATATCCACAGCATTTCACAAGGCTTTTTAAAACTAAAGTCGGAATTTCCCCAAGCGAATACAAAATCCTGAATTGATATAAATATAGATCAGAAATAGTATTCAGTCTGATAAAATAATTCGTGTATTAGCGGCAAAAATAGATAGCCCCTAATGCACAAATATCATAATAAAAATTTGTTTTTTTATTATTGTTATCTGGGGTTAAAAAGCAACTTAAATTTTCTATTCTCAAGAAACAGCATTATCTTTAATGGTAAAAGTTTTCACCATTTCAAAATGAAACCACAGAATAAAGAAACTCATGTGTTCAATACTCGGTTTGGAATTATTACAGGATTGAAGGAAGAAGGAATAATAAGAGCTAAGAGCATTCGCTATGCCCGTTCAGAAAGATTTCAAAAGCCAGTTCCGGTTGAACATTTTATCTATGATAGCAGACTCGAGGATAAAACTCCGGTTTGTCCACAAAAATTAAGTCCGCTTGTGGAAAAAATGATTGGAGCAACGCCTGTTGAAGAATTTGAACCGGAAGAATCCACGCAATATCTTTCCATAGCCCGACCAAAAAACTTCTTTGAAAATGAAAAACTTCCCATTGTTGTCTGGATCCACGGTGGTTCCCACGAAATCGGATGTGGAGACCTTCCAACTGCTGATCCTGCAGAATGGGTAAAAGAACAGAACATTATTGTGGTTACGGTTTCTTATCGTTTGGGACTCTTTGGGTTTTTAGGTGGCGATGAAAAAAGACCACCTAATTTAGGATTACTGGACATAATTGAAGCATTGAAATGGATCAAAACCTATATTGTAGATTTTGGCGGAGATCCGGAAAATATAACCTTACTTGGTCAGTCTTCCGGAGGAGATGCAATAGCTCACTTAATGATTTCAGAAGGAGTTGATGATTTATTTCATCGGGTCATTATTCAGAGTGCTCCATTGGGATTGCGCCATAAAAGACAGAAAATGTCTGCAGAATTTTTAAAGAAAACAGAAGAAGTTAAAGATGAGGTGGATGTTTATAAGATGATGGAAGAGTATGGAAAATTCGTTCCTTCTGTTATAAAATATGGTTTGAAAGCGGCAATGCCTTTTGGTATTCAGTATGGATTTTCACCTTTATGTAAAGAAGAAGAATCCGTTGAAAAATGGCGTAAAAATGCAGCGAAATATGATGTGTTGATTGGTTTGAATAATGATGAAACCGCATTTTATCTCAAAACCTCAGAAGCTTTAAATAAATATTTTGGAAAAGGATTTGGGTTAAAGCTTATGGATAAAACAGTTGAAAAGACAACAGATATTATTTACGGAGCTCCAGCCCGGCAATTTGCAGATAACTATGCTAAAGGCGGTGGAAATGTCTATCTCTTCAGAATACATTCCAAATTAAAAGATAATCATATCGGAGCGCCACATTGCATTGATCTTCCTTTGATCTTTGGTAACGAATCTGCATGGAAGTCTTCGGAAATGCTGAAAGATATTCCCTGGGAACGTATTCATGAAAATGGTAAGAAACTAAGAACGCTTTGGGCAGAATTTGCCAGAACTGGAAAAATTTCTGATCAATCTGAGCGACCGGAAATTCTAACAATGGGAAAAATAAAATCTTAGATACTGACTGGAGTTGTTAATTTTTTTTTCATTTTAATATTCTTTTGTTGTTGTGTTTTAATCTTATTTCATTGTTTTGTAGTTGGTTGTGGTGGGTTTTTATTATATTTATGAAACAAATTTTTAAAATATAACCTTATGAAAACAAAACTTTTTCAGAACATGAGAAAACTGGATCGAAGACAATTGAAAAATGTAGATGGCGGAGTCATTATTGACAAAGTATGCTGTACAATGACAGAAGAGGGAGATTGCTGTGAATGGGCAAGGGACTTCAAAAGCTGTAAATTTATTTATTGCTAAACAAAATTATAGAATTTAAAAAAAGTCTTTAGGCATACATGAGCAGAAACATCTTTATTATGTGTGCCTTTGTTTTTTATTCCAAAATCCAGACACTCACATTTCCGGCAGGTACAGGAAAATCTCCCCAGCCATTTTCATCAATGATTACTTTATTTTTGAATCTTTTCAACAGATCTTTAAACTTTTTCCCTGCATAATGTTTCCCAACTTCCATAGGTTTGTTGTAAGCATCCTTATTACTGAGGACTACGGCACATCCTGCATGTTCGTTATCGCCTTCGCGTATCCATCCGAGGCAGTTGGCATCCTCAAAATAGTCCCGCTGTTCACCGTAAGCATGATCTTTTCTGGCTTGCAATAGCTCTTCAATACCATCTACTTTCGGCATAAATATTTCCTGGTCATTTCCCGCTCCATCTTTGTCAATATAATGAGCACCATACAAATCCGGATAAAAAATACATGGATAGCCATCTTTTCGCAATAGAATTAAAGCATAGGCAATAGGCTTAAACCACGATTCAACGGGAGCTTCCAGGTCCTGTAAAGGTTGAGTGTCATGATTGGCAACAATACTCACTGAATGTAAAGGATCTGCCTGGGTAAGGGTTTCTTCAAAAATTCTTCTGAGATCATAGGAGCCACCTTCTTTGGATGCATTATGAAAATTGTTCTGCAGTGAACTGTCAAAAAGACTCATGCAGCCTTCAGTGACTTCAATATACTTTTGAAGCAGATGAAGATATCCGGGAGCCCAGTATTCGCCTACGGCAAAAATATTTTTACCGGAATTGGAACGAAGCACAGTAAGCCATTCCTTGTAAAAGTCAAAAGAAATGTGCTTCAAGGCATCAAGCCGAACCCCGTCAAAATCCGTTTCATCAAAATACCATTTTGCCCATGTATTGAGCTCTTCCCGTACAAAAGGATTTCTGTGTTCAATGTCATTATACATCAGATAATCATAGTTTCCTTTCTCATCGTGGATCATTTCTTCCCAGTCGTCTCCATATTCAGACTGTATTTTATAAATATGAGACTCCATGTCTTCCGCATAATCTACGCCGCTGAAACAAGTGAAGTTCCATTCAAAATCAGAATACTTTTTTCCTCTTCCGGGAAAAGTAAACTTAGTATAGGATTCTATTTCCAGGACATCTGAAATCACCTTTTCCCTGTTATTTTCATCCACTTTTACCACCTTGAACTTTTCCAGTTCATCACCCCCTGCTTTATGGCCCAGAACAATATCTACAATAACCTCTATATTTTGGTTTTTTAAAGCTTTGATTGTTTTTAAATATTCCTTTTTAGTGCCATATTTGGTGGATATAGTGCCTTTCTGATCAAATTCACCAAGGTCGTAAAGATCGTAGGTATCATATCCTACCGAATACCCGCCATTTGTTCCCTTATAGGCGGGAGGAAACCATGCGGAAGTTATTCCCAATTTAGCAAGGTATTTGGCTTCTTTCTCGGCTTCTTTCCATAGTTTTCCGTCACCTTCAGAGTACCAGTGGAAAAACTGAATCATTGTTGGGTTCATATAATTTGCTGATTTGGTGAATACAAGTTAGCAAAAAATATTATCTTTTAATTTTCGAATTCTTTAAACGGGATTTTTAGTTGAACGGAAACTAGCTTTTTTTCTTCCGTATTCAGATGAGAAAGAGACAATCCAAGCAAACGAACTGCTTTATCAAAGGGGCGAAGTTCCCAAAGCTTTTTTCCTGTATTGAAATATTCTTCCGGAGTTGTAAAATATTCTTCCCTGGTGATACTTCTTGTAAAAAGCAAGAAATCTTTATACTTAATTTTTAAGGTTAAAGTTCTTCCGAGAATATTGTTTTTCTGTAAACGCTGATGAAGTTCCTGGCTAAGGCTGTCCAGCTTTTCATTGATCTGCTGTTCATCAAAAAGATCTTCAAAAAAAGTTCTTTCTACCGCAACACTTTTTTGGATCCGATGAGGTTTCACCTCCGAAGTATGAATACCACGAACTACATTGTAGTAATGCTGCCCTGATTTTCCAAAGATTCTTACCAGATCTTCAAGCGATCTTTTCTTTAAATCTTTTCCTTTATAAATACCTAAACTGAACATTTTGTTAGCCGTAACTTTTCCAACTCCATAGAATTTTTCCACGGGCAATTCTTCCAGAAAGTTTTCCATTTTATCAGGATGGATGGTTTTCTGGCCATTAGGTTTATTGATATCAGAAGCTACTTTGGCTAAAAATTTATTGACAGAAATTCCCGCAGAAGCTGTTAAGCCTGTTTGTTCAAATATTTTCTGACGGATTTCCCTTGCGATAAGGTTGGCAGATTCTATTCCTTTTTTATTTTCGGTGACATCCAGATAGGCTTCATCCAATGACAAAGGTTCTACAAGATCAGTATATTCATAGAAGATCTCACGGATCATTTTAGAAATTTCTTTATACCGGGTAAAACGTGGCGGAACAAATATCAGATCCGGACATTTCTCCTTTGCTGTTTTACTGGGCATAGCGGAACGGACACCATACTTTCTGGCTTCATAGCTTGCCGCTGCCACTACACCACGGTGCTGACCGCCTACTGCAATAGGTTTTCCTCTCAGGGCAGGATTATCATGCTGCTCCACGGAAGCATAAAATGCATCCATATCCACGTGAATAATTTTACGAAGCGGCAAAGAAAAATCCATATCACAAAGATATGGATTCCTGTATATTCATAGATTGTTTACTTATACCTGTAATCTCATTATGACTTCCAGTGTTTCGAAACCTGATTTTTCATAGGCGCTTATTGCTTTTTGATTTGAGCTGTATGCTTCTAATCTTATTTCAGAAATATTTTTTTCTTTTGCCCATTGAGTAAGTTCTAGGATTATCATTTGATTGATTCCTTTTCCTCTGTATTCTGGTTTCACGTACATGAAACCGAGATAAGCGTATTTTTTAAAACTATAAAAATTCCTTTCTATTTCCTTTATCATTGCATATCCTGATGCAACTATTTCATTATTTATTTCAGCAATTATAAGATTTGCATCTTCTGATGTAATTAAAAAATTTAAATCATAATAATTAACTTTATTTCCAATTAGAGTTTTGTTAAAAGGCCTTTCTGCTGAAATGACAGCCTGTTCAAATTCTAAAAGTACTTTTAAATCTTGTTCTTGTGCTTTCCTTAATACCATGTTTTTCGTGTTATTTTTCAAAGAGTTTTATATCTGGATGATTTTCCTGTGTAGTTTCTTGATATTGTATTGAAATATTATTTCAGCAGATTATTTAAGAATAAAAACAGGTAGTTTGTATTTTATTCTTAAATATGAGATGGTAAATCATGAAAGAACACTTATAAGTATTTATAGGTGTATTATTTTAAGTAAAAATAAATATATTAAATGAAAATATATCCAAGTTAAGGGACTTATTTTTAAATGTTACAAAAATATAATATTTAAGTAAGATTATGTACTCAGACAGTTTATGATTATTGATAAATCAAAGAAATAGGTAAGACTTTTACTGTAGATAATTAATGAATAGTTCTTATATAATAGCTGTTAACTGATTTGATATCCGTAATGTTAGATATTTGATAGCAATGAGTTTTCGTTTAAGGAATTATTATACTCTCTACAGAAATATAAAATAGGTCCATATCCACATGAATAATTTTTCGAAGCGGCAAAGAAAAATCCATATTGCGAAGATATGGATTCCATTATTTATAAAAGGGAAGCAAGAAGCTGGAAGAGGGAAGTTAATAAGGTCGATATAAAAGTATGACCAATTGATTGAAAAGTAATTAAAATGATATTTGGTTGTTGGTAACACTTAGATTACTTCCAGCCTCTATCTTCCCGCTTTCCGCCTTCTTACGGTTTCAGTCTCATCGTAAGAAGATGAGGTTCGAAACCTGCTTTTTCATAAGCTTTTACAGCAGATTCATTTTCAGCGTAAACATCCAGTCTTACTTCTGAAACATCTCTGGATTTTGCCCAGCTGATAAGTTCATCAGTAATTATTTTATTGATTCCTTTCCCTCTGTATTCCGGCTTTACATACATAAAGCCTAAGTAAGCATAGTTTTTAAATTTATTATAATCCTTCTCTGAATTTTTAATAAGCGCATACCCGGATGCAATAATTTCATCATGGTCTTCTACAACAATTAAAGTGGCATCTGATGATTGTATGAATTCATTCAGATCATAATAATGAATTTCACCATCAATTAAAGTACTGTTAAAAGGTCTTTCTGCAGAAACAATGCCCTGCTCAAAAGTTGAAAGGATTTCTAAGTCCTGCGCTGTGGCTTCTCTTGTGATCATGGTATAAAAAATAAATGAAGTTTAAACATTCCGTTTTTTATGGGATGTTTAAACTTCAGGGTTTTGATGTTTTAAAAATTATTTTAAAAGATTATCTATGGTTTGCTGAATCTCAGGATCTTCAGGAGAAATAGCATAATATTTTGCAATAGCAGATTTCTGATCAATAATCATATATCTTGGGATCCAGTTCAGGTCCACATAATTGTTGAAATCATTTTTCCAGCCGGAAGCAAACCAATAATTATCTTTTTCCTTCATATTGAATCTTACAAGGCTCTTATCAAAGCCTTCTTTAGATCTTTCCAGTGATAGGAACACAAAGTCAACGTTTGGATTGTTTTTTTCTAATATTTCAGCTTTTGGAAGTGCCTGAAGACAGTCTCTGCACCATCCGGCCCAAAAATCAATTACTAAAACTTTTCCTTTATGCTGATTCAGAATTTCCTCGATGGTAATCGCTTTTCCATCCTCATCTTCCAGCTTTTGTTTTAAAGCTTCTTTGGAAAATCCGGTTTTAAGAGCAGTAGGAATTTTTTGTGCATAGCTCAGTCCGAACAGACCTACCATAAAAATTAATAACAACTTTCTCATTCTACAATTTCATTTACACAAAACTAAGCAATGCATTGCAATCTGAGATTGATTTTTGATGAATTGGGAAAAATTTATATTATTGACAATTTCTATGAATATTGTATAGATCAAGGATAAACTCTCTCCGAGAGTAAACGTTAATTTTTAGAAAGAATATTTTTTGCCACGGATGCCCGAATTTTTTCATTTTATTCGTGGCTATAAATAAAGATTTTAAAATATTTTTTGAGATTGAAACAGAGGTTCCTATTGGTAATTTTTAATCAAGCCTTTCACTACGGTAATTACATTCGGCATTGCTTTATTTGCGGCATTTAAAACTTCTTCATGAGAAACAGCAAAAGCAATGTCTGGCCCGCCAAGATCAGTAATTACAGACATACAGAATGCATCCATTCCCATGTGTCTGGCAACAATTACTTCAGGAACGGTACTCATTCCTACCATATCACCACCGATGGCTTTAATCATTCCGTATTCGGCCGGAGTTTCAAAAGTAGGGCCTTGCAGGGCAACATAAATTCCCTGATGGATTTTAATATTGTTTTCTGCAGCAGCCTGTTCGGCTACCGCAATCATTTTTTTGTTGTAAGGTTCGCTCATATCCACAAATCGTGGTCCAAGCTCGTCGATATTTTTGCCACGAAGCGGATGTTCAGGCATCATATTGATGTGATCTTTTAAAATAACGATATCTGCAATACTGTAGTCAGGATTTACGCCGCCACAGGCATTGGAAAGAATAAGATTTTTAATTCCCAATAGATGAAAAACTCTGATCGGAAAAGTTACAGTTTCCATAGAATGCCCTTCATAATAATGAAAACGGCCACTCATCATCAATACTTTTTTCCCTTCCAGTATTCCATAGATAAGCTTTCCGGTATGTCCTACCACAGTAGTCTGTGGAAAATTGGGGATATCTTTGTATTCTAAAATATGGATGGGTTCTACTTCATTCTGCAGTTTACCAAGTCCGGATCCTAAAACAACAGCAAAATCAGGAGTTTCCTGAATGATCTTTCTAATGAAATCAGCTGTCTCATGAATTTTTTCTAACATAATCTAAGATGATTTGATTGAATTCTTCCTTCTTATCAATAATGACATTGATAGGCCAGTAGTAAACAATTTCTCTAAGATAATCAAAAGTTTTCAGACGAACATAATCTTTCTCTGTGGTTAATATCAGCTTATATTCTCCTAATTTTTTATACTCCGCAAGGATTTTTTTAATATCATCATCCGTAAAATTATGATGATCTCTGAATTTCAGATGGGTAACCCTTTTTGAAAATTTTGCCAGATGTTCCAGTAATGGTTTAGGATTCGCAATTCCGGTGATCAGTAAAATATCGTAATAGTTCAGGTTATTATCCGGAAGCATTTTATCTTTTCCGTATACATTTTCATCATAACCGATAGATGAAAAGAATACTTTTTGGTTATAAGAAGGTCTGATTCTTGAAATATAATACCTTTTGGTTTCCTCCGTCAGTTCATCAGGACATTTGCTGACCATAATGATATCTGCTCTCCTTGAGCCCGCTCTGGATTCTCTAAGGTCTCCGGCAGGAAGAAGATAGTCTTTAAAAAACGGATCATTAAAATCAGTCATCAGAATATTGAACCCTGCTTTGATCGCACGGTGCTGCATTGCATCATCAAGGATCAAGGCTCCAAGATCCATGTCTTCGATTACTTTTTTGGCTCCGGGAACACGTTCTTCTGAAACGGCAATGACAAAACGGTTTTTAAAACGTTCAAAAAGCTGCATCGCTTCATCCCCTACAATCTTGTAGTTGCTTTCATAATTCGTTACTTCATAGCCTTTGGTAAGCCTTCCGTAACCTCGTGAAAGAACTCCGGTTCTGTAATGTTTGGATAAATACTGGGCAAGATACATCACCATTGGTGATTTTCCGCTTCCGCCTACGGAGAGGTTTCCGACATTGATTATCGGTGTTTTAAATTTCGTTGATTTAAAAATCCCCAGATCATACATTGTGTTTCGGATACCCGTTACCATATGATAAGCAAGGGAAAAAGGATAAAGGTACCATCTTTTCATACGAATGCAAAAATAGGAATTTTCATAAGCATTGGAGTAATATTCTCAAAGAGTTTTCAACAAATATTTGTTAAATTAAAGTATTTTTGTGGAGTTATAATAATACTTTGAGATACTTTATAGAATTTTCTTACAACGGAAAGAATTATTTCGGCTATCAGATACAGCCGGACGCTATTTCCGTGCAGGAAGAACTGGAAAAAGCCCTTTCCACCATTTTAAGAGAAGAGATTAAAACTACCGGTGCCGGAAGAACGGACACAGGTGTTCATGCCAAAAAAATATTTGCTCATTTTGATACGGAGCTGGAATTGAGTGATGAACTTCCACGAAGACTGAACAGTTTTCTTCCACCGGATATTTCCATTGAAAGAATTTTTAGGGTGAAAAATGATTTTCACGCCCGTTTTGACGCTACCTACAGAACCTACGAATATTATATTTCGTTGGAAAAAAATCCGTTCACCCAGGAATCTGCCTGGCAGCACTGGAAAAGGTCTTTAGATATCGATAAAATGAATGAAGCATGTAAGATCCTTTTTGAATATGAGGATTTTACCAGTTTTGCCAAATTAAAAACCGATAATAAAACGAACATCTGCAAAATGTATATCGCAAAATGGGAACAGAATGGAGCTGAACTGAAGTTTACTGTTTCTGCCAACCGTTTTCTTAGAAATATGGTTCGTGCTATTGTGGGAACGATGGTAGAGGTCGGTACAGGAAAATTAAAACCGGAAGACCTCCGAAGAGTCATTGAAGATAAAAACCGTAATGCTGCCGGAACTTCTGCTCCTGCCCATGGATTGTATCTTGTGGATGTAGGGTACGAATTTTAAATAAAAACTAAAAAACTATAGTCATGTTATCAATTCTTATTCTTATTGGAGCTTACCGGTATTATGCACGGTTAGCAGAAAAATTCGGAAAAATGAAATGGCATCTGGGGCTTCTGGCTATAGGAGTTTACCTGGGAACTCAGATTATTTTAGGAATGTCTTACGGTGTTTATTTAGCTTCCACTGATCCAGAGGCTGTAAATAATGTAAGTTATACAGGTTTTTCTGCGGCTAATCTGGTAGGTTGGCTACTTTCTCTTCTTGCAGTATGGGGTGTTTATCTGCTTCTTGAAAGAAAATATAAGCAAGAGAATCTGCAAAAGCCCTCTATAGAAATTCAACAGATCAGTAAGGTTTCGGAAGAATCGCAGAATTAAAAACAAACCTTTCAACATACTCAATAAAAATGAGGGTAATTGCGAAAGATATTCATTCTGTAAATGATAGGTATCTTACATTTTCTATAACGATTTGCAAAAGTTGTACGGGCTGACAATTTATAAAGTCTTATTTTTGCATAGAATTTTAATTCTTTTCTTCGATTCGTATAATGAAAAAACAAGATACCTGGGGAATTGTAAAAAGGCTGTTCTTTATCGGAATGAAGTTTCGATCTTGGTTCATCCTTACTTTAGTAATTTCCGTAATACTCTCAATAGTTTCTACTTATAGACCATACCTTACCATGAATGTGGTGGATAATGACATCACAAAGCTACAGGACAAAGCTTTGATGATGAAACATATCTATATCCTTGTGGGATTGGTATTTGCCGAGACGGTTTTAAACTTTTTCCTGGTTTATTTTTCAAACTTTATCTCACAGAATGTAATCCGGGACATTAGAGAGCGATTATACTCTAAACTGATTTACTTTAAAACATCTTTTTTTGATAAAACTCCTATCGGTCAGTTGGTAACCCGTGCTGTAGGAGACGTAGAAACCATTGCAACAGTATACACGGATGGATTTCTAATGGTTTTTGGAGATATTCTGAGAATTGTATTTGTATTGATTATGATGTTCAGTACAAACGTTCATCTGAGTTATATTACCTTGGCCATTCTGCCTTTAATGGTGGTGATTACAAGATTTTTCCAGAAAAGGCTTAAAAAAGCTTTTGGTGATGAAAGAAACTGGACATCAACACAAAATTCTTTTGTACAGGAAAGGCTGGCAGGAATGCCCATTATTCAGGTATTCAACAGACAGGAATCTGAGTTTAAAAAATTTGATGATATCAATATTACGCTGAAAGGAGCATTGCTGAGAACTGTTTTCATTTTCTCATTATTCTTCCCGGTAGTAGAACTTATTTCCTCATTATTTATAGGATTTATCCTGTTTTATGGAGGATATATTACCATCAGTGCCGGAGTAGTCATTGCTTTTATACAGTATATATCCATGCTGATCCGTCCTTTAAGACAGATTGCAGACCGTTTCAATAATATCCAGAGAGGAATTGTAGGCGCCGAAAGAGTATTGGGATTAATGGATGAAGAAAATTCTATGACCAATACAGGAACAGTGAAAAAAGATCACTTTGCCGGTAAAATTGAATTCCAGAAAGTGCATTTTGCTTATGATGAAAAGCAGGAAGTATTGAAAGGTATTGATTTTAAAGTAAATCCCGGAGAAACAGTGGCCATTGTAGGAGCTACAGGAGCCGGAAAATCTACAATTATCAGCTTGATCACAAGATTGTATGATATCAATTCAGGAAATATTCTTATTGATGATGTGGATTTAAAAGATTATGAACTTTATAATCTGAGAAGCCATATTGGGGTGGTATTGCAGGATGTTTTTCTGTTCCACGGAAGTATTTTTGAAAATCTGGCGTTTGGTGATGATAGTATTACACTGGAAAAAATAAAAGCAGGTGCTAAGGAAATTGAAGTAGATCAGTTTATTGAGAAACTTCCGGGTGGTTATGACTATGTGGTAAGTGAAAGAGGCTCTTCAATCTCTTTAGGGCAAAGACAATTGCTGTCGTTCCTGAGAGCTTATCTGTCTGATCCTAAAATTTTAATTCTGGATGAAGCTACTTCTTCTATTGACCATGAAAGTGAAAAACTGATTCAGCGAGCTACGGAAAAAATTACCAAAAACAGAACCTCTATCATTATTGCCCACAGGCTTTCCACGATTGAAAAGGCGGATAAGATCATTGTGATGGAGCACGGTAAAATTGTTGAAGAAGGAAAGCATCTGGAACTTCTGGATAGAAATGGATATTATGCCACTCTTTACAAAGCACAGCTTCGACATGAAGTGGAACTTGAAGAAGAAAAGAAGTAATAAAGAAAGAAATATAGGATTTATTAAGAAATCTCTAGTTCAATATTTGAAATACATAATGGCTTAGAAAATAGTTGAGAAACTATGCTCTAAGCCATTATAATTTATTAATTAATGTCAGATAAAATCGTATAATTTGAAATGTTATTAACATTTTGAACCGCAGCCATACTGAATTTATAAGCATTGAAAATCTCCATGCTGACAATCCATCTCAAGGTATTACCCTCTCTAAAATAAAATTTTCCGGTTGTAACATCATGAATTAAACCATTATCTACAAGTAATGGACTGTCAAATCCTTTTGCGGTAAGGACTGTAGCTTCCATACGTGAATTAAAAGTATATCTGAAAGTCTTAGGTGAAGTAAACAGACCATTCCATGTCATTTCTGAAGCAACATGCCTCCAGCTTCCTCTGAAAAGAATGCAAAAGTATACATTTCCATTTTCAGTTACTTTAATAAAATCTCCGTTTTTACTGGATATGGGTTCTCTAACTCCTTTTGCCTGACTTTGAGTCGTAGATTTTGTTGGTGATGTCAATACAGTGTTTTCATTGTCATCATTAGAACAAGAAAGGGTGAGTAGTGCCAGAAATGAAGCACAAATAATTTTTTTCATAGAAATTAGTCTATTATTTATTTTAAACCTCAAAGATATATGTTTTAAATTATTTTATCACCATTTGGTGTAATATGATATCTTTATTTCTTTTTACAGCGGCATAAAGTATCAGTGTAATATTCAATAATAATATCAAAGTTTTTCGATTTTTTTATTTTCCAAAAAAAGATTCAATATTACTATTAAAAAAGAGAGCTAATTGCTCTCTTTTTTGTTTATTTCATTTAATTAAAATTGTAATTTTTTAGTCAGTACCTTTCCATCTTTTAGCACTACATTTACTGTGATGATTGTGCTCTTTTGATTGATAGGAAGTCTAAATTCAGAAGCATTGACGTCTGTTCTGTTTACCAATAGCTTTCCTGATGCATCATAGATATGTAATGAAGCAATTTTTGATTCCCCTTTTACATATACTGAATTTTCATCCTTGGTGATGAATGAGTTATTCTTTGAAGTTACATCGTTTACAGACAATGTAGCCTGTGGTACTATGGTGACGGAATAATCTTCTACTTGCCCATATTTTGGTGTATAACATGATGTAATGATAGTGCCTGCTATATCACCGATAACTCTCATTCTTAAAGGCGTATTCAATACAGCACTTGATGGTGGAGTTACGGAGGCGGTAGCAAATGAACCATTAGCTACCCCTGTCTGATTCAAAATAAGCTCTGTAGTTTCATCAAATTGGCCATCATTGTTGTAATCAATATAAGCTTTTATAAGGTGGTTGTTGCTTGTTCCCGGAGCAACAGTGATTGTGGTCGCTGTGTTGCTAGGAATTGTGGTTTTACTGGTCCCCAGGCAATAGCTTCCGGTAAAATTTTCATAGAAATTATTGATTGGCTGTTTGTAATTGTTGGAAGAATTGTTGATACTTCCAAACTTTACAGCAGTAATTCCGATGTTATAATTTCCAGGAGTGCTTATTGTTGTTGGAGTACATGCATTGGTAAGGGATACATTATTATTGGGGGTTATACTTGAAGTAACCGGAGAGTTGATTAACGATTGTCTGAACTTAAGAAGTTGTGCTGTGGCACGATCGGTTTGTCCTTGGGTAAACAAATCTCTGAAGCAAAATGTATAAGACATTACATTTCTTTCTCCACCAGCATATACAAGGCTTGTACATGGGTTGATTTGTCCGGCCTGGCAGTTTCTTGGAACAGAAGCATGATAAAGGCTTTTCATAGGTTCAGTATCACATACTAAATCTCCATTCAGGGTACAGTCGGTATTTACCGGGCAATCTCCTGTAGTAGCGTTATAGCCTTCGTGAGTGTGTCTTAACCCTAAAGCATGACCAAATTCGTGGGCTAAAGTCTGTGCATTGACTGCCGAGGCACTCGTTGCCATGAAAGAATAATCGTTACTCCCTCCTGGATAATAAGCATAACCATTTAATCCACCAGCGTTGGAAGTCAGTTTTTTCACAACATAGATATTATAATACTTGCTGGTATCCCATTGCCCCATAGCAGTGATCTCTGTTGCCAGTACTGCATTCATCGTATTGTCATCATTTACCCCGCCGCTTACGTATTTTGGAAGTCCGGAAGCATCAATTCTATTGATTCCATTGGTTGCATTGCAATTAGGATCTATCTTCGCAAAAACGAATTTTACAGGTAAAGCTGAACTTGTAGCAGCCATTCCACTAGATGGGCTACCTGCAAAAACACCATTGGTATAGTTTACCCAGGCTATAATATCTGCATCAGACTTATTATTAACATTTCCTATTGGGCTTCCGTCACCTACAACGTGTACAACGATGGGAATTTCATATATCTGGTTTTGGCCATTCTTAGCAGCCAGTTTTCCAGTTTTTATCATTTTGGATAATTCCAGATTGAAGTTTTCATCCTGGATCTTTTCGTTCGGGAACTTGGCATAATGTTTTCTCATTAATTCGTCAGTTCCACATTCTAAAAATTCTATATTCTGTGAATAAAAATTTGAAGATAAAGTTGCTGTAATAAGCAGAAATAATAGTTTTTTCAAAGTTATTTATTTAAGTGTTGTTTTTTTGTCCGCCAAAAATAAATAAAAAACTATAAAAATCAGTGCTTTTTAAAGCTGCAGAAAATAAAGTTTTGGGTAGTATCGAAAGGAGTAGTGTGATCTTCCCCAATACATTGAATCTTATCGAAATCTCCGTTAAATTTTGTAGAAAGAGATTCCTCATCATATTGCTGAATATCAAGTCCACTGCATTTAGCAGGCCCATTTTTGGAAAAAGTTCCTAAAATCAGGAAGCCATTAATACTATTATTCGCAAGGTCAATATATTTTGCAACCTGTTCTGAAGTAGTCAGGAAATGGAAGGCAGCTCTGTCATGCCAGATATCATAGGTTTCTGTAGGTTCAAAAGTGGTAATATCTGTAGCAATCCATTTAATTTTGCTTGCACTGTCACCCAGTCTTTGTTTTGCTTTTTCCAAAGCTTTGTCAGAAATATCCAATACGGTAATGTTTTCATAACCTTCTTCAAGCAGAAAATCAACAAGATTACTGTCTCCACCGCCAATGTCTATGATTTTCGCCTCTTTTCCCAATCCGAAAGAATTAATAAAATCAAGAGAAGTCTGAGGCTTTTTCTGAGTCCAGCTTACCTGATCGGGATTTTTAGTTTCGTAAACATTTTCCCAATGGTTTTTATTGTCGGAAGAATTCATATTTCCTTTAACTGATTATTTATTTCCTCAAATTTATTAATTAATCCGTCAATTTTCCCCTGTTGTTTCTTAATTGTTTTAGGTCTGATATAAAACCAGTTGAAAACAATCCACAATAGAGTAACGGCATAAGTCAGAATTGCAGAAACAGATGACATTTTTGAAGCGTATTCATACATATACAGGCATATTCCGAGAAACAGCATCATGAAGTATATATTAAGCATGGTGGTCTGCATAAATTTCTGTTTGTTCTTTATGCGATAGAGATTCTGAAGATAGTCGCTGTTGGATTGGGTGTTATCAATTTTATAAAAGATCATAAACATCCTGTTGTAAGCCAATAGAAAGATAACCATAGCCAGAATAACAAGTACGATTCCAATCTTTGTACTGATCAGTTGAGGCTGGTAACGATACCAGATAAAAGCAATACACAAGCTGGTTGCAATCAGTAAAAGGTTAGTAAGGATAAGTTTACGAAGGTTTTCATTTTTAAATTTTTTCAGAGTATTGAGAAGCTCTTCTATATTAGGTTTCTTGGAAGTCTGCTGTTTCCAGATATTTTTAAAATCAATATTAGTATCCATTGTGTTTAAATTTTTGTGTTAATTTTTCTTTGATCCTGTGGATTTTTACCCGGATGTTAGACTCCGAGAGTCCTGTAATCTGAGCTATTTCTGCCTGTTTTAGTTCTTCCAGTTCCAGAGAGATGATAATTCTGTCTGTTTCCGGAAGCTCTGAAATAAACTGATAGAGCAGCAGTATCTGAGGTTCCATAGATTCCTGTTTTTTCTCTTCCAGATTAATGGGTAAATCTGTTTTAGAAAATCTTTTTTCTTTTTCTATCTGTCGGAGGCAGTTGTTGGAAGCAATTCTGAAGATCCATGTTCCGATTCCTGATTCATTTCTGAACTTCGGAAGTTGCTGCCAAACGATGATGAATGTTTCCTGAGCAAGATCCTGAGCGAGGTCGGGATCATTTACATATCCCATGCACAAGCGGAAAATTTTTTGCCAATAGGTTTCGTAAATATCCTCAAATACCATTATTTTGCGGATAAAAAGTTATTAAGCTGATTAAAATACCATTCTTTGTCATCATACATAATGAAGTGTAATCCTTTTGTGGAATATTGAAGATTAGCATTTTTAAGATTGGAGTACTGTGCTTCAATGGATGGTTTCATAAATACAAAATAAGACTCTAAAAGAATAAGAGAGGGGCACTGTATATTTTTGATAGTTTCCCTAAGATCTGTATTAGAGAAATCACAATACATTTTTGCAAATGTTTTTCTGTCAGATTTCATACTCCAGTTAATCACAGTTTCCTGCATAGAAGTGTCAGCCAAAAGGCGTGGGATAGTCTGAGTCTGCATTTTTCGAAAGTTTTCATCGGGCATTGCTGTAAACTTACTGATGGTGGTTGAGCAGTCATTGTTTTCCTTGGATTTAAAATTAGGGTCGGAGATTGCTGCCAGGCAAGGTAACGTATCTACAATTACAATTTTACCTGCCAGCTCAGGATAATCTGAAGCAATTGCCAGAGCGAGTCCACCACCCATACTGTGTCCAATGATAATGGGCTTTTCAATTTTATTGTTCTTTATATAAGCTGCAATTCCCTTTTCCCAATCTTTGAAGCTGGCCTCAGCATTGGGTTTTGCTCCTGCAAATCCTGCCATAGTTAAAGTATAACAGGTGAAATCTTTTTCAAACTTTGCAGTTGTTTCGTTCCATACATCTCCTGAAGATGCAAATCCGGGAATCAGAATTAAAGACTGTTTTCCCTTTCCGGTTTTCTTCACCTCAAACGGGTATGTTTTTTCCTGACCAAATATATTACATACTGCTGCAAAAAATAACATGATGATAAGAAGGAATGTGAATTTTTTCATGATTTCTAAAGTTTTAAGGTTTATTTGTCTTTTAGAGACGAGAGTTTTTAAAATGTTACACTATTTTTTAGTTTTTTTTGAAAAAATATTTTTTTTCGTTGAAAAGGCTTACTGTAAAGGAAAGTGTATGTTGAATTTTTTTTTACTATCTTCTTAAGGGGGTTGCATTTTCTTAAATAAATATGATAAATATCATGATGAGTACGATGTATACGTTTGTTTCTCCGTATTCCCTCTCTGGTGGGTGATTAATTATGGTTGTGAAATGAATTGTATTTTGGCTATTTTGATAAATAAAACGAATAAATAATGGTGTAAAGGTGTTTATATTGATAAAATTTGCTAAATTTATTAAAAATTTAAGTCGCTGCCCCGGGAAGTGATGGGGTAGATCGGCAAAAATGAAATTTTAACTAAAAAATTTAAAAATATAAATGAGCAGTAGTATCCAGGATGAATTTAAAGTCTTTAAAGACGAGCTAAAAAAACTTAATATTGAAGTACAGAAAGTCGTAAAAGTAGGAAACGGAAGTATGGATTTTCATGAAGTTTTCTACAAATCACCACGATATGAAGAGGTGAAAACTGTGTATGTTCAGCGTCATAATCTGGACAGTATGATAGAAAAATTTAAACAAGCTTACCATTAAAATAAACCCGGCGCCGCAGAGAATCTGCGGCGCCGGGTTTTTATAGGTTTAATCGCGAATAAGAAACTCCAAAATATTAATGGAAAATGCTATTGAGTAGGCTGTTCTTTAATCGGCTGAGTAATCAGGAGCATTTAGAAAATTAATCTTTGTCCAGTGTTGATGTATTTTTAGTATCCTTCATCCCGATATATACTACGAGAGAAAATAAGATACAACCAGTAATATACCAGTAGAAATATTCTTCAGAACCGATCTTTTTAAACCAAAGAGCAATATATTCTGCAGTTCCTCCAAAAATGGCTACTGTAATTGCGTAAGGAAGACCTACACCCAACGCCCTGATCTCAGACGGAAAAAGTTCAGCCTTTACCACCGCATTAATGGAGGTATAGCCACTTACAATGATGAGTGCTGCCATAATAAGGAAAAAAGCACTCCACATTGAAGTTGTGGTACTAAGTGCTGTTAGAAGCGGAACCGTACATAAAGTTCCCAGAACACCAAATCCCAGAAGGAGTGGACGTCTTCCGATCCTGTCAGAGAGTCCTCCGAATACAGGTTGGAGGCATGCGAATATAAATAGAGAAACAAAAGAAATTAAGGTTGATTGCTCCTTGCTGAGATGAACGGTATTCACCAGAAATTTCTGCATATAGGTGGTATAGGTATAAAATGCCAATGTTCCTCCCAAAGTAAGACCTACAACAGTAAGTAAAGCTTTAGGATGTTTGAGAAGCTCTTTAATAGTTCCTTTTTTCTTTTCATTGAAATCTTTTTTATTTTCGAAGGCTTCCGTTTCATGAAGATTGGCTCGTAGATATAATGCTATAATGGAAAGCAGAGCTCCTATAACGAAAGGAATTCTCCAGCCCCATTCCTCCAGCTGAGCTTCTGATAATATTAGTTTTTGCAGAATCAGCTGAATTCCTAATGCAATAAGTTGTCCGCCAATCAGGGTGACATACTGAAAGCTTGAATAGAAGCCTCTTCTGTCTTCCGTTGCCATCTCACTGAGATAAGTGGCTGAAACGCCATATTCTCCACCCACACTTAGACCCTGTAATAATCTTGCAATTAAAAGTAGGATAGGAGCCAAGATACCTATAGTTTTATAAGTTGGGGTAAGGGCAATAAGAAGAGAACCAAAGGACATCAGCAGTACGGAAAGAGTCATTGCTTTTTTTCTTCCGATTTTGTCGGCTATACTTCCAAATAACCATCCTCCAATAGGACGCATAAGGAAACCGACTGCAAAAATCCCTGCAGTATTCATTAATTGAGCATTGAGATCAGAATCCGGGAAAAAGGAATTGGAGAAATAAATAGCAAAGGCAGCATAAGCATACCAGTCATACCATTCAACAAGATTTCCTATAGATCCGCCTACAATGGCTTTGATTCTCTGAGCAGTAGAAATTGGGTTAGTATTCATAAGAGTAAGATATTAATTTTTTTAAAGTACGATTTGTAGAGAAAGCAGAAACTCACCTTTTCTGTCAAAAATAGTTTTGGAGGTGATATCATATAATGGCCGGCTGCTATATTGAGCAACGATTCTTGCATTTTGACCATATAAATAGAAATTGGCGCCTATATCATAATAACTTCCGCTTTGGTTAAGAGCCTTCATATTTTTTAAGGCATAGTTGAAAAAGGGCTGAATTTTTAAGATGTTACTGAATTTTGGAATAACGAAACCTGCCTGTGAAAACCAGATATTTCCTGTTCCCATCAAAATCCTGTTATTTCCAGCTCCTTCCAGTGCCCTTTGCCCGGTAAATGTGGGATCTGGACCTCCGGGATTAAGTAGCCCACTAATCCTTAGGTAGTTGGTTCCATAATTGTAATTATAGTACACTGAATAGAGCGTGAGCCCCATTTCTTTGCTTTTATTACCTAAAGGTATTTCTGAATAAATGTCAGCTCCAAAAATATTGGCGGGATGAGATTTAAAAGTATTTTCTGAAGGTTGACTTTGTGTAGCATCTTTACTTGTGTAGAAACCAGCTCCAATATTCAGGACTTTTTTCGCTGAGAGGTTATTTCCGGATAAAAAAGAGGTGACAGTAGTCTCTTTATTGAAGAACTGATAAAAAGCATATCCCGAATAAGATAATTTTCCACTTTGATTATTATCCACTGCAGGTCCTCCAACCACAGGTTTTAAGTTCGTAGCAAAAGGTTTGTTGATGCTGAATCTGTAGTTAAGCCTGTCAAACTCTCCATGGATGAAGACTCCCAATTGTCTTGAAAACTGATCCGCAATTTCAATGGATGGGAAATTGAAAATAGGAATGTCTCCTGCAAGCATTTTGGTTGTACTGGCATTGGTAAGGCGGCTAACTCCATTCCAGGAATGAAGACCTGCTCCCAGATAAAGATTATTCTTATTGGGTTCTCCTGTGTGAAAATTATTTCTTGGGATAATAGCCAATTCATTATAGGCATCATGAAAAAAGAACGGTGCTTTCTTTCCTGCTCCATTATTACCAGTTCCGGTTCCTCCTCCTGAAATAAAATTCTGATTATTAATCCCCATTTGCAGGAAGACAGAATAATAAGGCGTCAGCTGACTTTGAATTGTTAGTCTCATTCTCCGGATTCCTGCATCATAAGTTTGTTCCTGAGGTACTCCATTGACGCTGGTGCCTGGATTATTGTCGATACTTCGAAGCCAGATTTGGCTTGAAATACCAAATCTAATCCATTGATCACCTTTAGAATTAAGCTTGATCTTAAGTTCTCCAACATCCAAAGGTATTTTCTCGGAATGATTTTCTACGGGATTTTTTTTGATACTAATTGTATCCTGGCTATAACCGTTTTGGATAACTATTACACTAAAAATAATGAAAATTTTTTTCATAGGTATTTTTGTTTGCACCTAAGCAAGACATAAATTCTGAAGAAATTCTGAAGTTTGTATGGGATTTGGAGTTTAGTTGTTTTTTTTATTGGTAATCAGTGTTTTGTTTTGGGAAATTTACTTTTATAGTATGTAAATTGTTCTCAAAATGATAAGAGATTTCTGAATTGTAAATCTCCAAAATCTTCTTCACAAGTGCCAAGCCGATCCCAATAGAGTTTTGATTGGGGTTTCCACGTCTGAATCTTTTAAACAATTCATTCGTAGGAAAAGCAGGTGCATTTCCGGTATTTGAAATCTGTAAGTAATTCTTTGTAAGGGCTACTGATATTTTGCCCTGATGTATATTGTGCCTTTTAGAATTATTGATAAGGTTATTGATAACAATGGTTGCCAGGTTGTTATCAAAATCAAGAAATATCTCTTCCTGAATTTCTTTTGTCAGTGTAAGGTTTTGAATTTCAAACAGATCTTCAAAGTAATGCAGCCTTTCCTTCAATAATTCTGAAAAATTGATGAGGTGTACATCTTTTTTTTCAAAGTGGTCCAGTTTGGCCAAAAGGATAAGGGATTGATTTATAGATGATAACCTGTCCAGTTCATCATTCATTGAAGAAAGTGTGATAAGCTGATTTTCTGAGAGTTCACTGTCCATTAATAGTTCTATTTTCCCTTTGATAGAGGCTAAAGGAGTCTGGAGTTCGTGAGAAGTATTTTCTGATAGTTCCTCAAGCAGATGATAATCTTTTTTAGAGCTTTCAGACATTTTTATGAGAAACGTGTTCAATGATTTGAATTCTTCTGTCTCGGTTTCCATTAGATTCATGGGTCGGCTGTCTCTTAAACTGAATTTTTTGATTTCATCCATTGCATGATAAAAAGGTTCAAGAATTTTTTTGGAAACCAAAAGACTGACAATAATCGTGAGAATAATTAGAAAGACCATAATCCATGCAACAACCATAATGATACTGATCAAAAAATTATTTTCAATAATTGTAGTGTACCGTACACTTGTTATAGCATATTTTTTTTGGTGAATTACGGGATATGTAATCACTGTAATCCTGTTAATATAAGACTGAATACTTTTATTCCAGATATATTTTTCTTCAATAATTTTTTCCTTAGTATTTTGGAAAGTGGAAGGAAGGATTTTTACACGGGTTTGGCGATGGTGTGCTGTAAGATAATCGTAGTTTGGATCTTGTTCTAGTTTTTTGGTTACATAGGCATTTAAATCTTCAAGCTTAAGAATAGCAGATTGCATGGTTGCTCTTTCAAAAGCAAAATAAAGAATAGCAAAACCAGTAATAAGAACAAAAAATACTAGAATGGTAAATGCTCTGGCAAAACGGAAACTTAAATTCATTGATCAATCCATTTATAACCTAATCCGTAGACGGTATGAAGATAATCCTGTCCTCCTGCATCAATAATTTTTTTGCGTAAGTTTTTTAAATGTTGGTAAACAAAGTCTATATTATCAATACTGTAGGTGTAGTCACCCCATAAGTGGCTTGCTATAGCCTGCTTAGAAAGCATTCTGTTTTGATTGTTGATAAAATAGATTAGAAGATGTAACTCTTTTTTAGTAAAATTAATTAGCTGTCCATTAATTTTACATTCCTTGGATTCCAGATCTACTGTAATTTCATTGAAAGTGAGAAGGCGATTCGTTTCAGGTGTTTTTCTTCTCAGAACAGCCTTGATTCTCGAATGAAGTTCAGGAAGAGAAAAAGGTTTGGTTATATAATCATCGGCTCCGTCATCTAAACCGGTCAGTTTTGTATCCAACGAATTTTTTGCTGAAACTATAATGACACTTGCCTTTGGGATATCATTTTTGATATGTCTTAAAATTTCCAGCCCATTGCCATCGGGCAGCATCAGATCCAGAAGAATACAGTCATATTCAAACAGTTCAATTTTTTCTAAAGCCTCTTTTGTGGTAGATGCTACTTCACAGATATAATCTTCTTTCTTGAGATAATCTATCGTATTTGCTGCAAGTTCTTTATGGTCTTCTATGATAAGGATTTTCATACCGGTGTTAGTCCAAAATAAGCAATTGTTTGGTTTAAAGATAAAAAAAAACGCTCACAAAAGAATAATTTGTGATAATTTTGAGTTTTTATTACGTTTTTTTTAAAATCTGTATCCCAAAGAAAGTCCGCTTCTGAAGCCTGCCCACGGCCCGTCCACTTTTATTTTTGCTCCATTAGCATTGGTTTCCACAGTGTATTTTACAAACGGAATATCCAGATTTTCTATTTCTTTTTTTAATTGTGACTGCATATCTGATGTAAGAACATAATCAGAAGTCATCGTAAAGTCACCTTTTCCACTTCCGTAATGAGCTCCGGCAATCCAGAAATCAAGGACCAGATTCTGGCTTCGGGTAAGGAAAAACTGAACTCCTACCATAAGTCCGCCGCTATTGCCCTTGGTATTTCCCTGTCCTTTAAGGGGGATCTGATAGGTATTCCCATCCGGTCCGTTATAATCATAGTAGAAATCAAAAGTATTGGAAGAAACATCCGAATAGCGGTAATAAGGAGCGAAATAAAATCCTTTTCCATATCCTTTCCCGATATAGAACCTTGGCTCAATGGTGAAATTGGTAGCTTTTACTCTTAGGTTTTCAAATCTTTTTTCATCCTTATCCTTCAGAAAGGCATTGATAAAAGGGACTTTACCTTCCGGCATTGTTCCGAAACCAATATTCAGGGAAAGCCATTGATTAAAAGCCCGCTCATAAGACAGGTTGATATTCCTGAATGCATAAGCGGTAACATTCGTCTTGACGATATTCATCTTTTCAGCTGAAATATTTTGATCCTCCTGTGCCTGTAATACTGAAAAAAGGAGACAGGGGATGAAGAGCATTACTTTTTTCATAATCTTATATTTTGTGATGTAAAAAAATAGCAGCAAAAAGTGGGCTGAATTTAACATAATAATTAAAATTCACAGAAAGAACACTTAATTTGTCAATGGTATTGGTATTTTTTTTATTTTAAAATTAAAGGTAATGTAATACATTTCAGGAATAGATTGTCATAAAAGTATAATCCATTTCAGACATGAGAAAAACTATATATACCATTTGCATTCTTTGTGGAACCTTCGTTTTTTCACAAGAAGTAAAAAATGATACGGTGAGTACTTCAGAGACAAAAGAGCTTCAGGAAATTATTGTAAAGGCACAACGTAAGAAGCAGTTTGCTGATAAAGCAGTGTATACTTTTGATAAAGCCGCTCTGGAAAAAGCCCGGTATGCAAAGGATTTGCTAAGTACACTTCCTGAGCTGCAGCTGGACCCGGTTTCAAATACGATTACAAGTACAAAAGGAGGTACTGCTTTATTTCTCATAAACGGAGTGGAAGCTACAGACATGCAGATCAGAAGTGTAGCGCCCAGTGAAGTGGTGAAAGTAGAATATTATGATATTCCACCGGCAAGATGGGCAACAAGAGCAGATATTGTAGTCAATATTCTGACCAGATCTACTGAAACGGGATATGTTTTTGGGGCAGAAGGATTTTCAGCAGTGAATACAGGCTTTGTAAATGCATCTGCGTATGCTAATTATACAAAAGGCAAGAATGATATAGGATTGGAATACTCTCTTAATGTAAGGGATTACAATGACAGAAGGGTAAACAGTATTTATGATTATCAGTTGGATGGTAAACATTATCGGTCTAATGAGGACAGGAAAGATCATTTTGGCTATACTTATCAGTCTGTAGCATTGCGTTATACCCGTTTGGTTCCTGATAATTATGTGTTTCAGGCAAAAATGAATATGAATATTTTCAGCAGGTTTTCAAAAGGAACCGGACAAAGTATTTTTACAACAGATAATACTATTGAAGAGCATGCAATGTTTAAAAATAATGGTTCAGATTATGTAATTCCTAAGCTGGATCTTTATTATTCTAAAAAAATAGGTCTAAAAGATGAGTTGAGCATTAATGCTGTAGTTTCCGATTATACCACCAATTCTTCAGAAACAGCTAAAGAATGGGTTACAGGAACCGGTCTTTCCGTATATGACAACGATATGATTTTAAAGGCTAAGCAGACAAGTTTTGTGGGAGAGTTGGCACATACTCATGATTTTAAAGCGGGAAAACTTTCGTCGGGATATCGTATTTCAAACTCCTCAATTTCCAATGACCTGAACAATCTTTCCGGATACACTCAATATAAGGTTACTTATCTGGAGCAATATCTTTACAGTGAATTTGCCGGGAAAATAGATAAGTTCAGCTACCGTATCGGGGTAGGGCTTACCAATATTCATAATAAAAGTGCAGAAAATACCTTTGATGAGTGGTCTTTTACTCCAAAAGTAGTGCTGGCTTATCAGCTTAAAAATAATCAGAGCATCCGGTTTACCAGCAGTTATAAACCTATAAGCCCATTGAGTAATGCACTCAGCAGTAATGTCGTTCAGCTCGCTCCCAATATTGTACAGAAAGGAAACCCTTTCCTTACATCTCAACAGAAATGGACCAATAGCCTTACGTATTCGTTGAACAACAAGTATTTTGATTTTAATGTGAATGTGTCCTATTCTTACACAGACCGGGTGATCAATCAGTATTATATTTTGGATAATACTTTTGGAGGTTATGCACTGACTTATGAAAACGGAATGTATGCTCAGCAGGTTGGAGCCTTTATTTCAGGGTCTTTTAAGCCTTTCGGGAACAATCTTTTGGTGGTAAAGGCTAATCTAGCCCCTACTTTCGAAATGGTAAAAACCAGTACCGGGGCAGTGATTAAAAATGATTATTTGGCCAACTATTTTGTACTGTCTTCGGAATATAAAAATTTCTCTGCTCAATATCAGTTCAATATCCCAACGTACAGTCTTAGTGGTGCTTTTTTGAATACTAATGAGAATCAGAATAATGTTTTTATCAGCTATAAACATAAAAACTTTACTTTTTCTACAGGAATGTACTGGATAGGAATGCCTTCCGAATATAAAACGAAAAGCTTATCTGAAAGTTTGGTGGATTATAAAGTTCATACACAGATCATGAACAACAAGTCTATGTTTGTAATAGGCCTGAGCTATGATTTTTCTAAAGGAAAAAAAACTGAGGTTCAGAAAAAACTGAATAATGATACAGCACCGGCGGCTACTTTCTAAAAATACTGGAAGCGAGATGCTGGAAAATACTAAAGGCATAAAGAGAATTATAATTATTCTTTAGGGCTTAAACCAAACAGATCAAAAAAATCTCGTTCATTAGCTTTGAACGAGATTTTTTTATTATCATTTCTTGATGAATTTTATATTCTTTTTCGTTTCAGAATTTTTACCACTTACCTCAATGAAATAAGAGGCGGGTGGAAGATCAGAGATCTGTATGTTTCCTGAATTCAGATCTGCAGTTTTGATAAGTTTTCCATCCAGACTGTAGATATTCGCTTTTGAATAGTTTTCTGTATTTCCTTTAAATCCAATAAAATCCTGTGCAGGATTAGGATAGATACTAAAGCTTTCTTTTTTATTTACTTCATGGGCTGCCAGTGTTGCGATAGTCAATGCCAGAGAACTGGTGGTGGTTTGGTTGATGCTCAGGGCAGGTACCGATAAGTTGACTGTAGTAGAACTCAGCAGTGGATATCTGTGAGAAGCATCATAGTAAGAATAAGCGGTATTGGTAACAGAACCCAGAGGGTTTAAAAAGGTGATGTCCAAAACAGAATATAAATTAAAATTCTGTATAAATTTTACCCGGAGAACATTATTATAAGTGTGACCACCCAGGATCAATGTTCCATAGGCATCGGCCTCAGTAGAAGTAGTACCCACACATATTCCGTTAATTAAAGTTGACGAAAAAGTTCCTTTGGCAGTATCATTCTGAGCAGGTCCGTAGGTAATAGGATAGGTCATATAAGTCCCATTATCCATACTCAGATTCAGAGTAACCTGAGGGTTTACAATTCCTGTGATCTCTAATTTTGTGGGGGAGGCTTTGTAAAGTATGGAGGTTGTTCCTTCAAACATTTTAATATTGGTGCCAGGGAAAGTAGTGATTTCACTTGCTGCAGGGGTTAGATAACTTACTAGCGCCGGTGCACCCAAAGTAAGACCGTTGTTTGAAAATGTAGCATTGGCTCCGGTTGCAGAATTATCCACAGTTCCGGTGATGATTTTGTTGTCCACAACATCGTTGAGGATAGGATCATGAGAAGCTTTGGTAAGCGTAATCTGCGCTGAAAGCATAGCAGAAGCTCCCAACAGAAAAAGGATAGATTTTTTCATGGCCAAATTTTTTATTAAAGTTAGCTAAAAAGATGAATCAAATTTCATTGTAATGTATTTTTAATGAAATATTTGAATAATTATATCTTTTTATTTAAAAAAAATTATTTTAACAAGAAGTAGGCTTCATATGAAATAAAAAACCGCCCATAGTATCGGGCGGCTGTTCTGTGTATTAAATATCTATAAGTTTAGTTGCTCATAACCATTTTGCGATAAGCGTAAATATCTTCAATGGTTACTACACTCATGTCTTTTTTGATGGCAAAATCTACGATTTCCGGAAGTCTTGCCATAGAACCATCTTCATTGGTGAGTTCACAAAGTACTGCATCATCACCAAGATTAGCCATTTTTACAAGATCTACACTGCCTTCTGTGTGACCACGTCTTTCAAAGACGCCATTTTTTTTGGCGATTAGTGGAAATACATGTCCTGGGCTTGCAATATGTTCCGCCTGCGCCTCTGCAGCAACTGCTGTTCTGATGGTCGTTACGCGGTCTTTAGCTGAAACTCCGGATTCCACGCCTTCTTTGGCTTCAATAGAAATGGTAAATGCAGTCTGATTTTTTGAATTATTGTTTTCCACCATCGGACGAAGGTTCAGATGTTTACTTTTCTCTTCAGAAATGCATAAGCAGACGATACCGCTGCATTCGCGGATCAGAAGTGCCATGTCCTGTTCTGTAATAGTGGAAGCGGGAAAGATGATATCACCTTCATTTTCGCGGTTTTCATCGTCTACTAAAAGAATACCTTTTCCCTGTTGTAATGTTGAAAGTGCTTTTTCTACACGTTCTTTGGAGGTTGCTCCGAATTTTTCTAATAATTTTTCCATGTTATTTTACTTTTAAAAGTTAAAATAGTCTTCGGTACATGGAAATGAAATACGATACCGCAAGAGCCCAGAAAGGATCTTACCGTACGTTTCATTTTCTTCTCCCATCCAGACTTTAACTGTCGGTTTTGGAATTTCACCAAATCAGTCCCTTCAGATGAAAGGAGTCGCGGACTGTAACCGCCGGTAGGGAATTTCACCCTGCCCCGAAGAAAACTTATACTAAGTTTTGCTGTATGTTTTAATTTAAATTTTTATTTCATTAATTATATTTAATACACAGGCTGCTAATTTCGGAAAGATTTTTGAGATAGAAAAGGCTTTGACAATAGGATTTATCAATAACTGATGGGTTGTAAATAAAAATCCATCCCAATCCAAGGATGGATTCTGTTGATTATATTTCAGGAATTCCGGAAGAGTATTGTTTATAAAGCCTCTTTTCCGGATTTATCAATTTTGTTGATTTTATTTCTTCCATTCTCTATATTATTTAATCAGTTTTAAGTTTTCGTCGTATAATCCTATCAGCAGACTGTTTCCGTCTTTGTCTGTTTTTATTCCACCATATTCGGCGGCATCGTATTTTTCTGACTGCCCTTCCTGGAAAAAGAAAGACTCGGCGCCGATATTAATTCTCCATTGATTGGGTGAGGTATACTTGATGAGGTGTTCTCCGGTTTTTAATGGAGTAGGGTCTTTTTGAAAGCGAACCTGTTCGGCAATTCCTTTTGTATCAAGTTTTACCACACAATAGCCACGTTTGGGAATCTTTTCCGCATTAATGTTATTCGCGATATCATACCGTAAGTTCATATAGTCACCCTGCATCAGTGAGCGTGGATCCACAGGTGCCAGCTTTAGTAAGATGGGTTGTCCGTTTTTTAGCAAAGTTTCTTTTTCCACTACAGAATAATTAAAGTATACCAACAACAGGACAAGGTTGAGGATGATGATAAGCCATTTGTATTTATTCATTTGCTGTCAGTTTTTTGTGAGTGAAGAAGTAAATTGCCAGAAAGCTAATTCCTGATCCGAACAGGAGTATGGATTTGATCAATAAGGTAAAACCAAGGTCGTAATAAAAACGTCCGATAAAATAGATCAGAGCAATGATGGCTAAAACCAATCCTGTTCTGTAATTGACAAAAAAGCTTAACAGAATAATCAGGATTGCTCCCGAGATGGCAGGCGTTAATAGAGTAGGCAGTAAAAATAAAACAGTAAGAGTGTAAATAATAATTTTATAAGTTGTACTGGTTACCTTTAGTGTTCCAAATAGAAGAAATACTACATAAAGGATAGCCAGCATAATCACAACAGACGGGATCCAGTCATAATAATGCTCTGTCAGGTGGAGAAAAGATGCCAGTCCTGAAAATACAAGAGTAAATATAAATGAAAAGACCATTCCTGCCCGAACCGGATCGTACAGCTTAGACAATATCTTGTTTTTGGTAATTATTTTTGCTTCCTGAAGAAACAGGAATGTTATTATTACCGTTTGAAATATAATAATTGCTGAGATCAGACTGTAAGTATCATGAGTCTGAGAAAATGCAACTATACTTCCATTGATGATCAATACTGAAATAAAGGAAAGGATATAGCTTTGAACCAGAAACAGGGTGCATAATGCAAAGACAATGAATACCATGTAGATGCTGTCTCCTTCAGTAGAAAGAGCAAGGCCAAGGAGAGCAAAACCAGTAATGAAAAAAGAAACACTTAAGGTATCTATAATTGTTTTTCCGGATATCCTGCTGATCAGCGAAGAACCTGCAATACAGATTACACCCAATATACCTGCTCCTGTGGGAGAATCAAAAACCTGAAACAAAAAAATAAAGCCCAGGAAGGTAAGACACGCCATCATTCCACCAAATATGGATAATATTTTGATAGATAATGATTGGTGATTATTGTCTTTTTCCTCATAAGCTGCCATAATAGAATCTTCATCAAAATGAATTTCCCTGTTACTCTCAGTCTGAAGATGATCCATCAGTTTTTTTATATGTTCTCTATTTGTCATTTTTCCATTTTTTTTGACGGTTCATCAGATTTTTAATAATGAGGGTGATGCTCACAACTATGAAAAAGAAAACCAATAAGAATATGGCTTCACCATCTATTATTTTGAACAGTAAAGAGCAGATAATAATGACAATACTCAATGGAATAATGGCAAAATAAAAGCTGTTTTTCGTTTTGAAACCATACCAGATTCCTGAAGCATACACAACAGTGCTGAGTGGAGCAAGAATGTATAACGATGTTTTATGAATCTCAGTAATATCCAGACAAAGTCCAAATGTCGATATACTGATAACGGCCAATGCTAAAATGTTGGTAAACCAATGGGGAACATGAATCTTTTTATAATGAGATATAAGAATTGAGCTGATTAAAATAACGGTGTTAAGGATAAACATCAGAATAAGAATACTCATGTTTTCCCAGTCTTTTGCTACCTGCTGAGAGTATAAAACAAGGGTGGTATTTATTAAAACTATATAGAGAAGCCATAAAGGGGCAAAATCTGATATGATCACCCAAAGTGTTATAAAAAGAGTCCAGGCCAGAAAAAAGTCATAAGCATCGGCACCGGTTTGATAGATCTGTCCGAATACTGCAAACAGAACTCCTACTAAGGCTGATGCTCCTGTAAGAATGATATTTCGGATGTTGCTGTTGATCTTAGGAAGTACTGCTAAACCTGTAGTGGTAATAACCAGTATTTCTGTTAATCCGATTTTTGCAAATTTAGGAAGCTCTGCCCAATTGTAAGCAAAGAAGAAAATAATTCCGGATACGGTAAGCCCTATTCCCAGACTGATCAGGAATAATTTAAGAAATTTTTGCCAGGCTTCTGTGCTGCTGTAAATGGTATCTTTAAGAACTGTTTTGATTTCTTCTTCACTCAGATTGCTGTGCCGGCTGAGGATTTGGAGATCTTCTCGTTGTATGTTTTTCATTTAAGATATGTTAAGTGCTGACAGTTTGTACTGTCCTAATATAAGTTGTTGTTCAGTTTCTGTATATTCTTATTGCTGAAGTTTATTAGGTATCGCGGGAAATATGGTCCCATTTCTGATCTATATAATTAATCGGCCAGTTGAGGAGAGCATAATGTTTTTTTATAAACAATGCTGGTTCTATGATATTGAGTTAAAAATAATACCTGATGATCAATTAAGGTTGACTAAAATCATTCCCTTAGTATCTTTTCCATTTTTTTTCCTTTGGCCAATTCATCAATCAGCTTATCAAGATATCGAATTTTCCTCATCAGTTCATCCTCTATTTCTTCTACACGATATCCGCAGATAACTCCTTTGATTAATGCAGCGTTAGGGTTCATTCTGGGAGCTTGTTTAAAAAAGGTCTTAAAATCATTTCTCTGATCCAGTTGCTCCTGAAGTCCTTGCTCATCATAACCGGTAAGCCAGTGAATGATTTCATGAACCTCAGATTTTGCGCGTCCCTTTTTCTCCGCCTTTTGAATGTAATGCGGATAAACACTGGCAAAAGCTGTGGTGAAAATTTTTGTATTCTGCATGGCCCGGGGATTCAGTATTAAACTATTTTTTTTAAAATTCCATCAAGTATAGTATTGAATTCTTCCGGCTTTTCAAGCATAGGATAATGTCCCACTTCTGTCATGGTTACATAGTTGTAATCCTTTAAATATTTGCGATTAGCATCTATATTTGTAGGAGAAGCATCCGAATTAATAGCGATTACCGGAATTTGAACCTGCTCTGCAATAGTTGTAAAATCGGTTTTGTATAAAGGTTTGAGAAGATTGATGACCATTTCCGGCTCGTTTTGAAGGAATTCTTTTTGTAACCTTTCCTTTACAGCAGCAGGTGTTTTTTCTGCAAAAAGATACTGAGGCAGGAAGTTTTCCACTGCATATTTAAAATCTGTTCTGTAATGGGAAAACATTATTTCCTCTGCCTGTTCCTCAGTAAAAGATTCATCAAGGTTCTTCAAAGTGTCTACCAGAACAAGAGCTTTTACCTGTGGAATTTTCAACGAAGCTTCAAGAACATAAGCTCCGCTCATTGAATGACCTACCAGTATAATGTTCTGTGAGTCTATGGCGTCAGCTACCGCTTTTATATCATCAGCATACCGGGAACTCGTCCAGTCATTTCTGGAAGAATCAGATTTACCGTGGCCTGCCAGATCTATTTGTATAACACGATATTTGGGTGCAAAATATTTCTGCTGATCTGCCCACCATTCAGTATTGCCGAGCCAGCCGTGGATCATGATGATTGCTGTACCTCCGTCTCCGGATTCTCTATAATGAATTTTTTGACCATCAGAAGATATTGTATATTTTTCCATGATTTTTTTTGGTGTATAAATAATGTTTAGAAACGAAGGTACAAAAAAGGCTGTGGAATTCAAGGTAAAGCTTTCTGTAGCTTACCTTTGCTGCACTTTAAATAAAGTAATTGTATAATCAAGTAATTTCTGATCTCCATATTCACCATGCCCCGGAATGACGATTTTTACATTAGGGTATTCTTTTTTTACTTTTTCAACAGTAGCAGACCAGTCTGAAACATTGGCATCACCCAAATATCCTTTACCAGCTTCCAGTTCTTTTAGCAGGCAGCCTCCAAACAATACATTTTCACTGGGAAAATATCCAACTGTATTATCTTTTGTATGACCTTCTCCTAAAAATTTTGTAATCGTTTTTTTATCACCTACTTTTAATACCAAAGAATCGCTAAAGCTGTTTTCAGGAACAGTAAAGTTATTTTCCCGCGCCAGATCAATAGTTTTGGAATAGGCATAGGAAGAGATGTGGTGGTTATGAAATGCCTGTAATCCACCCAGACTGTCATCATGAAAATGAGTAGGAATAATGGCATTAATTTTTGAATGAAGGGTTTTATTGATCCATTGAATCAGTTCTTCTGAACCTTTGTCATTTATTGGAGTATCAAATACAATAGTTTCATCAGCAGCTTTTACAATAAGGCCATTACAGGGTACGTTTCCGAAATCATTGGTCTGCTTAAAAGAGGTATGGATAAAAGAATTCTCAGAAATCTGAGTAATGATAAGCTGATCAGACTTATAAATTTCTTTTGCTTTAAAATTACTTTGCTGCTGAGTCTTACATCCTGTAAAAAGAAAGGAGCATAATAAGATGAAGAATGTATTTTTAGTAATGTTTCTCATTGATTTGGTGTTTGATGTAAAAATATAATTTTATATTAACGTAAACACGAAAATACCCCCGGAAATATGATTTTTCAGAGGGTATTGAAGTAATTGAAGTTGTTTATTATGAGGTTGGTTCCGACTTGATGTTAATAATCATTACAGCATAAGAATTTCCTGCAATGTCTTTGATTTCGCATTTGAAGTAGATGAGGTTCTTTAAAAATTTCTGTTGAAAAACTTCAATCAGAAATTCTGTTCCAATAGGCATTGCTTTGGAGGCATAGCCTTCCAGACTGTCGATTTCATAAGAGCCTTTGTTTCCTAGAAAATTGAAAATCTCTCTAAGGACACAGTTGGCGATGAAGACAAAAGGAACAATTGGGTGGTTTTCAAAATGTCCTTTACACTGATTCAGGGTAAAAGGCATGATGGATATGGTAAACTGATGCGGGTCTGCAGTATAGTTGATTTTGCCTTCTGGAAGTTTTTCATCGTAAGTTTCAATAAGAGTATCATCGAAAAAATCCTTATAAAAAACTCCAAATGCATCCTGGGATATGATATGATAATCAAGTTCAAAAGAATACAGGATCTCTCCAGATTGCTTATCTTTTGCATTAAGACATGATTTGCCTTTCCTTTTGGATTCCAGATAGCTTCCACCGGTAATCAAAAGAGTGTCAGGAATGGCTTTGTAGGATAATTTTCTGATTCTTAATTTTTCTCCGAGGAAATAAATCTTTTCTTCAGAAGAATTGTTTAGCAGTTTGTATAGGCTGCAGCTTCCTAATGAAGCAAGAGCTTTCAAGAGATTGGTGAGATTTTCATTGCTGAAATCCCAACCGGATATTTCTGTTTCTATGCTGTGATCATTAAAAATAATATGTTCCGGAATATTAATGTACGGAGCAGTTTCTCCAATATAGGGAATGATTTTTTTTTGGATGTCTGGTGTTGTCATGGAATGAGGGTATTAAATTGTTTTCATTGTTTTGTGGGTGATCTTCTTCAGCGGTGAGGTGATAATGATACTTTGGCCGTTGTGATGGATCTGTTGGCAGCTATGCTATACTATCTGATTGGGAATAAGCAGAGGGATATAATAGCTGCAGTTTTAATGATGCTCTTATTTTTTTCTTTATGTAGAGTGAGTTTGTTTTTTCATGTATATCTTTTTATAGTGATTTATTTGTTTTTTAAAATTACAAAAAAAATAATTATAAATATTTATGATTAAAATATTTGTGTCTTCTTTTGCTATTGAAAACTCATTTTTTCTGTGTTAAATAAGGAATGAGAGTATGCGTAAAAAAGTTATCCACATAAAATTATCCACATCTTTTTTACTCGCAGGAAACTTTATGTGGATAATTTATTTTGTTTAAATATTTTAATATTAGTGTTTTAACTGTTCTATTTAAATAGTGTTAAAAAGTTATCCACATTTGTGAAATAAAGATTTTCTTTTTTTTAAAAGTTATCAACATGTTTTTCCATATTCCCTGTAGGTCAGAGTTTTTCTTATTCTTTAAATGAAAAGAATAGCGATTAAAGCTGTAATTTTTGTTTATTTTTAAATTGAATATTGCTAAAGACTTTCAATATATTTTTCGTAACCACTTTTTTCAAGAAGATCACTGGCGCTTAACTGATAGACATCTTTCCATGAATCAGGGCCGTTTTTTTCAACATATTTTTCGATGATTCTGAATCCCAGCCAATAGTTCATAGATTTGGGAGCATCAGGAAAAAGCTTGAATTTATCATTTCTCAACAATGGATTGTTTCCTGATTGATCTGCAAAAGAAGGTTTTAATTTTGTGAATATTTCCTTTTCATTTTTGATATACCATGCCCAGTTTTCTTTTGTCATATTTTCCACAGCTTCATACTTTTCCATTTTGTGGTCAAAGAATACATAAGTGAAATAACAGGCAAAACCTTCGTCTATCGTTTGGCTCAGTGCATTTCCTCCATTGCTGTCAGCCTGTCTGAAATGCTCATACACCAGATGATTCAGTTCATGGGGAAGTGCTTTTTCAAGGGAATAACGAATATCTACATTTTTATGATTAAGCTCTAAAGCAAACTGCTCGGCATTACATCCACCAAAGGAAATTCCTGTAATAGGAGTAAAGAGTAAACTTATTCTGGCTTTAGGTTGATAAGGAACTAGCTTGTTGAACCTGGTCAGGGTTTCCTTAAAATGTTTTTTGAGATCAATATTTAAAATATTATTGGCCCTATTTTCAAGTTCCTGTTTATTTTTCTGGTAGAAAGTTTTATTCCAGGCCATCATGCCTTTAGGATTGTTGAAGAGATGAGCATTTTCGTCCCCAAAAATAACTCCATAGCAGCTATCCCATAATTTTTTATGCGGTAGATAGACTTTTTGAACAATTCTTATAGAATCATATTGCTGATCTTTATGAGCAAGCAGCTGATGTTTAAAAAGGTTTTTGATGACAATGCCCTCTACTTTTACACTGTCGGGAATCTTCTCTAATCTGTTATAATTAAATTTATTCTCCGTAACTGTTGTAGTCTTTCCTGTGGAGCAGGAAAGTATGGTAGATGCCGACAAAAAAAGAATAATTTTTCTCATAGAATAAATATCAGCTGTACCCTATTTATTGTAATGGGGTTAAAGCCTTTGAATTTCTTAATAATACCATATACTGGAAATAATCAAGAGTGTTTGTGTTTTCCTTTGGCGTAAAGCTTTCTCCGAACATGGTAGATTTTACAGAGATCAGTTTGTTTGAATGTTGATAAGGAGAGCTATTAGCATTCAGCTTAAACAATGTGATGGAATTGGGTTGTGTAAATTCTTTAAAATCATTGATTCCTTTTACCAGCATCAATGGACCATCTGCATTGATCCAGCCTACTTTTTGATCGTCAGGTGTCGGGAACTGTGGATTTTTCGGAAGGTACATTTCGCTGTCCAGAGTATAGCTTACAATGCTTGAAGTTTTAAAACCTGAGTTTTTAAGTCTTTCTGCAAAAGGTTTTTCATTCTTTTTTACACCATGCTGAAGCACATGATAAAATCCGAAAAGTCCGTAAAATTTCTTATGTCCGATATTTAGTTTTTTTACCGAGTTTTTAAAATTCATGATCATTGCTGAATCTCTGGAGATTTTGCGGGAATTGTCATTAAAGTCAGTATCAATTCCAATAACGGAAATTTTTAAAGAATCCTGTAACGTCTGGTTGTAGTCATACATATGATTCCATTTTTCCAATAGTTCTTTACTGGACTGCTGTGGAATTCGTTTTTGTACAGCCAATACCACTTCTTTAAGCAGGTTTTGATCCTTTGTATTGCCATGAAGGAAAAGATTCAGCTTGTGAGAATTGGTACTGTCCATTTCAGCAATGTAATATCTGACTCCGGCTTTTTGATTTAAAAATGTAAGAAGCTCCTGATCCAGTTTTTGATTGTCTGCATAACCATGAACCTCTCCTAAAAGAATAACCTGGGAATTGTAAAAGCTATCATCAAACAACTTGCCGTCTATTTTATCATTAGCTAAGACATGGTTGTTTTTCAGGTAATCGGTAAATTCAGAATCTGTACTGCCGATAAAGATTTTATTGCTAATTAATATATAAACAACGGAAATTAAAATGATAGCAAATACTGTCATAAAGAAGTATTTGAAAAATTTGAGAATTTTTTTTCATGGATTATTTTTCGCGAAAATAGCCTAAAAAATTAAAATAAGCCTTAAGAAAACTGAAATGTAAAATATTTTTCACCACAATGTAAGCACTGAAAAGCAGCTATTTCTCTCAGGTTTTCCGGACTTCCATAAGTTTTAAAATCATGATACTTACTTTTTTCTTTGACCCCTTCTTCCCAATACCTGTAATTTTCACTGATGTTATACAGGTCATCATTATTTTGTGGATAACCTGTAAATTCAGTGATGTTTTCACAACAAAGAGGCATATCAGGTTTTTGCATAAAAAATGGAATATCCGGAGTACGATTATACTGTTCTATTAATATCATTTTGAGTTCTGCTGTCCGGGTATCAGAAAGGGTAAGTGAACGCACATATTTCTCAATAATCTCTTCATACAGAAAACTGCAGGTATGCATCATAGGTTTAGATTGCAGACACTCATGACAGGCAGCATAGATGTCGTCATCAATCTTCCCGTTTTCTAAAGTAACTTGTCCCTGGTAAGGGTATAGGTCAACATTTGTTTTTTCACAGACATGGCATTCCGTATAATATTCATCCAATTTTTTAAGAGCATCATCGGAAATAAGTTCAAAAAGTTTTCCCATTTGATTTTTTAATTCAATTTACTCAAGCGGATTGATCAGTATAAAAGCTTCCATGATCTTTACCCCTATATTTTTAAACTCAGAAGACGATATAATTTCTAAAAGGTATTGGATTTTTTTCCTGATTCAGGCTAAGTTCTTGGTTGTAGAGGCCATGGTAAAAAGATTAAAAATGACAGAAGCTTTATTCTTTGTCTTTATAGATATTCCAGAAGTTGAAATCGGTCATAGGAGCATCCGTGATACCGACATTACGGCCCATTGTCACAATCTGTCCTCTATGGTAAGTTCCGTGAAGAACAACATGTTGAATGTATTCATATTTTGAAAAATCACATTGAAACCACTGAGATTCTATTTTTACATTTTTTGACAATTCCTCTTCAGATAAGGTTTCCACATAATCTACCAGCTTTTGAGAGTTACTCTTTATGTTGCTAAAAACTTCTTCTTTGCTGGTTTCAGCGGTGGTTTTGGCAAAATCGAAATCATTGTTTCCGGAAATATGGCTCCACCAGTATTCCTGGGTCTGCCAGATATGATGCAGGGTCTTTAAAATAGTGGGAAAGCTGGAAATAACTTCCTGATTAAGCTGTTCATCAGATTTTGTGGATAACCAGTCAATGTATTTATTGACTACCCAATTGTTGTACTGAACTGTTTTGGTGATTAATGTTTTTAAGCTCATGATATTAATATTTTGGTTTTAAAATGGGAATTAAAGTCCGAAATGCCTATCCCTATCATTGTTTTCAGGATTAATAAGCGCCTTATTGCTGTAGGTTGCTGCTTCAAATTCATTGATATTCACAGAGAGAAAAGAAACGTCAGGAAGTAATGCTGTCAGCCGGGTGACAATCTGTATCGAAAGATCTGCTTTTTGTTCTGTGCTGCGCCCTTCCATAATATATCCAAAGACATGCAGAAAGTTGTTCTTATTCTTTCCCAACCGATAATACTGATAAGGCTGAAGTCTTACCTTGATATCATTAGCAGCAAATAACCCTGCAGACTCGGCTACTGTAAATACAGCATCCATAATTTCATCGGAGGTTCTTTGCCAGAGGACATCCTGTGAACATTCAATGATGAAATGAGGCATACGAAATATTTTGTAATATGATTTTTGTCATGTAAAAATAAGAAAAATATGAATCCCTGTTTCAAATAAGATCCCGTTCTGATAATAAAGTTTATGTATGGCTGTAATTGTGAAAATTAAAATAAAAAAGCCCGGATAGCAGATCATCCGGGCTTTTAAAAAATATGATAACGGTTTTTTATTGAACAGATTTTTTAATATTGTACTGAGGTTTTATGGGATCAGACATATCCAGTAGAATATCATACTGACCCTCTTCTCCAATCAGGAAATCATAAGCATTAAGTGCAATAGTCTTTCCATCGTTATTTAAACCAAGATTGTAGCCCCAATCATTATCCAGTCTGAATTTTAGCTTACCCTTTTTCAGATGATAATTTTTGAGAAAATAGAGATTCGGTTTTTGAATATCTGCCTGTAAAGGGGTATCTTTTCCGTCCCATCCGCCTGGAGTTGCATCTCCGATAATTCCCCATAGATAATTATCTGTTGTCTTTGTTCCTGTTTTCACAGTTCCATCGCGAAGCTTAACCATCACAGAATTAATTTTTCCTGTTTCATCCGGTTTGAAGGTGAACGTAACATTGTCATCCAGCTGAAATGAAGTATTGCTGACAGGGAATAGTGAACATATAGGATATCCATTTTCTCTGAATAGAACCTGCCCGTCCAGAACAGTTACATAAAATTTAGTGTTTCCAGCAGAGTAAATTCCTTCCAGTTTTTTTAGTTCCTGTTGATTAATTTTTACAGCAATAGGAATCTTATAAGGCTTATGATATATTATATTTTCAATCTTCGGTACGATCATATCTGTATGTGATAATGTAGAATTTGACAGGGCGATGAAACAAATATCATCCTCCAGAATTTTGTAATATATGCTCCGGTAGCCGGGGCCACCACCACCATGCCCAACACTTTTTTTACCATTATTAATGATGACATCACTGCCCAATCCATAATGATCGTTAAGGTAAGGTGTAAACATTTTTTCAGTAGTTTCCTTTTTAATAATTGTATTGTTTTTAAAAGACTCATTGAATTTGAAAAGATCGCCAACAGTAGAATACATTGCGCCTGCTGCAAATGGATGATCTGTTTTAAAACGAAAGGCTTCGGTAGATGCATGGTCTAATAAAAAATCATATCCAAAGGCTTTGTTCTCATCTGTAACAGTATTAAAGTGAAAACCGGTATGATTCATCTGCAGAGGTTTAAGAATATAGCTTTCAATAGCCTTGTCATAATCCATTCCGGTCACTTTTTTAATGATATATCCTAGAATATAATATCCGGAGTTGGAGTAGTCCCATTTTGTATTAGATGGGAAATTCAATGGTTTTGCCGAAATATATTTGATGAATGTTTCTTCATCTACCGTATTTTCTGAGCCTGTTTCATTAGGAATTCCTGAAGTGTGGGAAAGAAGGTTCGCAATGGTGATGCTGTCTCCTTTGGGAAAATCTGGATAATATTTGGAAAGTTTGTCGTTGATCGATAATTTTCCTTCTTCTTCCAGCTTAAGAATGACTGTGGAAGTGAACATTTTTGTGGTGGAAAAGATTCTGTAAAGACTGTTGTTGGTATTTTTTTCTTTTTTAGGACCGTTTCTGTAGCCGTAACTTTTTTCGAAAATAATTTTTCCTTTTTCAGCGACAAGAACAGTGCCGCTGAATTTGCCTGCTTTATCATAAGCTTCCAGTAATTGCTCAATTTGTTTAGTTTTTTGTGAAAAAATAGGGTTGGCTGCCAAGAGTAGGAGAAGGCAGGTTAAAATAACTTTCATGTATTTTTTTAGATAAGACAATTGTCAGAGAAGTAGTATTACATTAGGTTTTGAAAAAAATGGGTTATGTGAGATCAATTTGGTATAAGTGTTTGTAGTTCAAAAGATACCTTGTTGATTATTTTTTAAGATATACTATTCTTTAATTTTGAATGTAGTTGTTTTTCGATAAGAAATGATATCGTTGATTTCAAATGCTTTTTTAGGATAGGCAAAGTTTTTTTTAATTTTGAAATAGGGAGAAGGGTAATATATTTTTTGACACAATTTATCACAGGATCCTAACGCTATTTTTATTGAATTATCTTGGTTGATATCTTTTGTTTTAAATTTTGTCTGATCATAGGCCGGCTTTATTATTCCCATCCATTTTCCATTGATTTTATAGACAGGGTCATAGATGTATTTTTTATGGACAAGATCACCGTTTTTATTTTTAAAAATATATAGAATTACATAGTCATATTGTTCAAAACCAGGACGACCATAATGATCATAGGCATTGAACTCAATGATATCTTTCGGAAGCTGATTCATCAGATTTTTCATCACAGAATATTTGCAGTGAAATGCATTGTCCATCACATAAGATTTATGTATAACAACTAATGTATCTCCTGTTTCCGGATCTACTTCTTTTGTCCTTCCTGTTTCCTGTTGCGTGTTTGGACCAAATTCTTTAACACTAATTTTTTTGCCAATGAAAATATATAAATTTTCACATTCTGTTTCTCTCATTTCCTGAGAAAAACAGAATGTTGATAAAATAATAAAAAATGGAAAAAAAATCTTTGTAAACATAGAGCGAGTTATTTTATGCGGATTTTATCATCTTTTTCTAATAAACAAAATCTTAGATAATCCGATTACCCAGCAGTGTGGAAACTTAAAAAATATATAAAAGATTAAATCCGTTTACAATTTAAGAGGTTCAAAAGGAATTTTATTTTCAAAGACTAATTTATTTTTAAATTTTTCAGCATAGGTATGCGCAAATTTTTCTTTTTCACTTTTTGGGAGACTGAAATACCGATCCATTCTTTTTTCTTTTTCATCATCTTCTTCGTCTTCGTTTCCAGGTCGTTCTACAATTTCCAAATAGTGAACATAATGCCCAAATTCATGAGGCAATGTTCTATAGAGTTGTGTGTTTCTCACCAATTCAGGCTTGAATTCAGAGATGAAGTTTCTTTTGGTTTCGGTAAAAATATGTCCATCAGTTTTTAATCTTTCAAATTCCTGCTGATCTTCAATACTTTGTTTTTTAGGCCAGGATAACTGTCTTTCCAGATCAATGGCATCTAAAATAATAGCCGGATAATATTCATCTTCAAATTCGTAACTATAGATGAGTCTTCCCCAGACAGGTGAAAGAATTTCTTCTTTTCTTTTCGGCTGTCTGAGAATGATAAATCTTAGTTCACCATAATCTTCGGAGGGAATCTGTTCAATGATTTTCTGAATATCATCAATAGAGCAGGAATGAATAGAATGTTTGCGGGGTTCCTCAACAATAAACAAAAATTCATGGTTGTTGATGATCCGTACTTCTTTTTTATAATGGGTAAGCTGTTCGTAAAATGATTGTAGAGTTCCGTAAGGTGAAGAAATCTTTAGCTTGTTGTTCTGGCCGTAACCTTGGATTTCGGTTCCGATGTTTTTATTTCTCCTAGTAGGGTTGTACATTTTAATAGTTATTTCGTCAGTAAAAATTATCTTATTTTGAGATGCTTAATTCCAACACCATTCTTTTTTTATTTTATCAGCTATTTCATCAGCTTTTTCTTTTGTAATCCAGTCTACAATTCTTTTCTCTCCGTTTCTGTCTGCCAGTACAACAGAATAGGTAGCTCCTGTCCATGAAAAATGATAACGAACTCCGAATTTATACTTTTCTATTCTCTGATCTATTGTCTGAATATCCTTAATTTCCTGTTTCAGGAAGGTGTTGGGAGCTTTAAATAATTTATTTTTATGTATTACAGTTATAGAATCCGTTTCAATCTTGAGAATGGTTTTTCCAAAGGTATTCCACAGCCAAAGATATAGGAACAGAATAAAAAAAGCTACAAAAGGAGCTACTGTGAAGATATAACTCAATGCGGAAAGTAAATAGGTTTTTTCAGCAGATGTCAAAGGAATTATAACTAAAATAATAAAAAGGAGTATAACTAATGCAAGGCTTGTGATAAGGGTCATCAACCAATTGGTTCTGTTTTTTATTTCAATGGTATCAGGCATTTTTAAATGTTTTTTGTTATTTAACATTCAGCGTGATGGTCTTTATTCGATGAGAAAAGTATTTTTATATTCTGTCCAGTTTCTGTACCCCAACCTTCCGCTTAGCTCTATAAATTCTTTTTCAAGTTCAAAAATTTTTATTTTTTCTTTCCCTTTTTGAAAAGTTATCCATGAAGAATTACAGTCATATTCCCAATATATCTTTGCCTCATTCTGCAATAGGGTAGCCTCACAGGAAATTACATCTTTCAGTTCCGGTTTTTGTGAACAACTGCATTGCTGGCTATAAAAGGACGAAGAAAATAATAAAATGAGTATTAACAGATATTTCACGATCGTTACAGTTTCTCAAAATATTTTCCTTTAAACTGATAACGGATCTTTTTAGCAGTAACCTTAGAATCTGCCTGAATTACAGGAATACTGATGATTTTATTTTTAGGATCATATTCAATCCCGTAATCTCTGCCTTCATAATTTCTGTTGGCTGAAGCGGTAAGATCTACTTCATATCCCAGTTGGTTTTTTATTCCGCTTAGTGTTTTGATGAGCTGGGCTTTGTCATTCAGTTTCCCATTGTCAATAGAAAAAATTTTGATGTTGTGATAGCTCATTCCGGAACTTAGTATAGCTTTGTTTTGAGTAAGATAATATTTTTTGCTTTCCGAAATAACATCATTGATCTGATAACAATAAGATCCCGGATCTCCTTCACCCTGGTTTTCTCCAGCCTTCGAATATACTTTTTGATCAGACTTATACTGAAATATATTTTTAAAGAAATGCATAGTTCCGCCGGTCCAGGTATCCCAGGAATAGATCCGGAATTTACCATCTTCTGAGGTTGCAATGATCAATCCGTTTTTTTTAAGAAATTTGAAATCATTGGTTATAGTCTGAGGATGAGAAGAAGTGTATCGAACTAATAATTTTTCAAATTTTGTGTTGGCAGCAGCCAAAGAATCATAAGAATTTTTAAAATCTCTGCCTTCAGAAGACCAATAATTAATTTTTTGAAAGGCTTCATTCAGTTGTTTTTCAATGGCCGTTATATTTTGTCCAAACCCTAAATGGATCGTGCATAAACAGATGAAACCAAGTATTTTTTTTGCATTCATGATAATAAATTTTGTGGGTTATGAAAATAATAGATTTTTTTAAACTTCAATATAATTTCAGTGTTTCAAAAAAAGGGTTAAAAAAACGAACCTCAGTTGCTATTTTTTACATTTTAACTGAAATACATTTCCTTCAGGATCTGTCCCGTCACACAACCAGAAATCATAGTTCTCAAAAGTTTTGACTTCCCTCATATGTACGTTTTTTGACAACAGTTCATTTCTTGCAGTCTCAATATCTGTGTCTGCTTCAAAAACAAGTTTGGTATTGTTGTCAAACTGATGCCCTCTTTCAATTTTTTCCAGGTACTGATCTCCGATTTTATGAAGTCCGATATTAACAGTTCCGGCATTCATCAGAACCCAAATAGAGTCCTCTTTAAGAACTTTGAAATTAAAATTTTCAACATAAAAATTTCTAAGCAGACTGGTATTTTGTACATACAGGATGACAGATTCTAATTTTATATTCATGGTTAGGGAGATGTTGTATTTGAAATTAAAAATAATACCATAACTGATTGATATGCTGTTTGCTATCCTAAGATTCGTTGACGAGGGAATTATTTCAGTTTTATGGATGATAAATAAGCTGTACTACACCGGATTTAAACACATTGGTTTCCATAAGTTTTAAATTCAATCTTTCCTTCAGATCTTCAAAAAGAGGTTTTCCGTTTCCTAAAGCAACAGGATGTACAGATATTCTGTAAACATCAATCAGGTTATTTTGAATGAACGTTTTAATAAGACTTGCACCACCATACAGCCAAATGTCTTTTCCGCCCTGTTTTTTTATTTCTGAAACTTTTTCCACAAGATCAGAATGAATGAAGGTTGCTTTTTCATCTTCCCTGTTTTGTTTTGAGAAGACATATTTATTTTTTGAATGGATGGTTTTCCAGAATTCCTGTTCTTCCGGAGCTGCATTTTCATCAGGTTGATAATTTCCCCATGCATCGTAGCTTACCCGGCCATAGAAAATGGTGTCGATACCAGAGATAAAGCCATCAAAATCCATGTCATCATCCATAATGCACCAATTGATTTCTCCGTTGGGGCCTTCAATAAATCCGTCTAAAGTTGTTGCTAAATCCAGGATGACTTTTTTCATAATAAATGTGAATGGTAATAAGGTTAATGATCTTTCTAAGAGTAATGAAAGATAAGTATAATTTACTTTTCTGAAAACCTTATCGGGCCACCATTTTTATTGACGTTCCGTAACTCCTATCATCACTCCGAAATCTCCATCCGTCTGTATCCAGTTTTTTTCAGGAAGATATGTTCTGGAAACATAGCCATCAAGATACAGTGCATTTTTGCAGCCCATTTCTTCAAAAAGCTGAGCAAGACTATAGAAGTTTACTTCTTTTTTAGACATAGCAAAAACAATGTCTCCATTGGGCAGAATTCCTACGCCATTTCTGATATTCAGATTTTTAGAATCTTCTTGAAAAATAGGATTTATTTTTCCATCCATCAACAGCATGGGGCCGGATTGGGTAGCGTATTTGATGGATGTATTGTGTTTATATTTTTTTGTTTCGGAAATTACCGGCTCATTGTTTTGAGTTAAATAAAATATTCCGTTAGGCTGAAGGTAGAAGTTTCCTGAGCCCTGTAATGTATCTATAGGTTTTAAAATTTTAAAATTTTCAATATACAGTCCTTTTGGAAGATTATCTGCTTCAAACATTCCGCCATTCATGGCGAAAAGTAATTTTTCATTCCTGGATTCTACATCATTTTTCAGATTTTTGATGCTTTTCAGAATTTTATTTTGACTGTCCTTCCAATATAGTTTTACATTTTGTTTTTTAGGATCAGCCTGATAAATGACAAAGTTGTTTTTGTCCTGTATCTTTTCTTTACAGGAGATGAGGAGGAGGAATAGGAGTGCAAGAAAGTAGTTAGATTTTATAAACATATAAATTTCTGTTGCTATTCGTAATAGGAGAGATGCCCTTATGGACTGATAATCCTTCTTTATAAAATTCTGTACAGTCGGATACTCCCAATGTATCTTTTGGCTTTCTTTGCGCAAAAGAGAGAATACTGACCAATAAAAATAAGAAGATAATAAGGGGTTTCATAGGTTTGTTGGAAATTGCTGATCTAATTATTTTTCAATCGTTTTTAGTCTCCTGCGTAGGATCAAAATAATTATTAAAAATATAAGAATGACGATGATTGAAAAAAAGGCAATCATCTTTAAATTTTTATTTTCACTACGGATATCAGAAAGTTCTTTGAGATGCTTCCCTATCATATTTTCAGATACATTAATATCTTCATCAATAAGATCATCAGTTACTGTTGGTGTATTTGTCTTGAGTGTTTTTAACTGAGTCAGATAATCATTGCTCAGTATTTGCAGTTCTTTTAAATCTTCCGGTGTGACCTGGTCCAGTCTTTTTTGTACCAGGCAATGATCAGAATAGAGGTAACCGGTATCTTTACTGATATAGGCGAATATCAGATATTTTCCTTTTTCGGAAAACAAAACATCACATGAGTGAAGCTGAGAATGGAAAAGAGTGGCATTTTCATTATAGAAATCGTTATAAAAATCCGGTTTATACACCTTGCTGATTTTTACTTTACTCAGTGTGTTTTTAGAGGTTTTATATCCATTGGGAGCTTCTGAAAGATCATAAACCTCACCGATAAAAACAAGAGTAGCAGTGTTGAAAGACTCTTTTATAGTGGGCTCATTAGCACATTTACAGGCAAAAATATGCAGTGGAAGAAAAAAAGTTAACAGGAGAAATTTATATTTCATTACGTTTTGTAAGTTTACTGGGCGTTTTTAAGTTCCATTTGCATATCCAGGACCTTTTGCGGAGTATCTATATGTTTTTCCAGGTCTTTTACTTCCAAACGGTTCGTTCTGCTTTTATACATAAACCCTTTGAAAAGATATTTTTCAACTTCAAGAGGGAATGTATCCGGATTTTTTTCAATAATAGAGCGGGTAATATGGTCAATCATTTCTTTCATATCCCTCAACGAGTCTTGTAGTTGATCTTTCCATTCCTGTAAACCATTCAGAAAACCAACGATTTCCTCCTCTTTAATATAGGCAAGCTTTGCAAGCTGTTTGTCTATTTCCGTGAAGGTCATTGCGTTCCAGTTCTTATTTTTTAACACCGGAATTTGCCATTTTTTCTGCTCTTCAGTCCAGTAATTTTTCTGGGCTTTTACCTGATGAATCTGAAATGACGGAAGTTCAATCGCGGTTAAATAATTTCCATGACAGCTTCCTGTATCTATTCCGTAGGTATTGTTCAGGATTTTGGGATAATCTCCTACTACATGATGGCCGTAGATAATAGGTTTTTCACCTTTATAAAACTCGTTCCAGTAGGTATTTTCGGGATATTTTTTTTCTAAATACCGATCTCCGGAAGTGGTGCCGGATAAAACCTCGTCCTTTTGTTCTTCCAGCTTTTTATCATGTTCAAAAAAAGCATGAATGATGATGGCATCTTCCGTTTCGTAATAATAATTCAGGTTTTTTAGCCAATCAATAAATTCAGCATACCGTTCTCCGAACTGTATTTTTACAATTTCCTGAGCGTAGCTTAAAGTTCCGTTCAGATGTTTTCTTTCATGGTTGCCCATCAGAACCACTGAGTTCGGACGGTTTTTGAAATATTCGTAAACTTCTTTAGATTTATTACCTCTGTCAACGAGATCTCCCAGGGAAATCAACAGGTCTTCGTCTTTTAGATTAATGTTTTTTGTCAGGGTTATGAGTTCATCATAACAACCGTGAATGTCTCCGATTACAAAGGTTCTCATGGTTTTGTTTATTATTTTGCAAATATAATATCAATATATATTCCGGTGGTATTATAGGTTATAATTGTGAGTTGCTTTTTTCTAATATACGAATTACATCAAATTAATATGATCAAATAAAAAATCCGTTCTGTAATATTGAACGGATTTGTTGGTACAGATCTCCAGATATATACTGAAACTGTTATTGTATTTTACTTCTTTTCATATTTTTTAAAAAGAGCATTGTCATACGGTATAAACATGGATAAAGCTTTTGCTTCCCACATTCCTCCTTCGGCAGCCTGATAAAAATCATACGAGTTATCCAGGAAATTCTCTCCATCAGGTGCTTCCTGCCAATCCTGCTTGTCTCTGTTGTATAAAAGGATCATACAGCTTACACAACGGTAATTGTCTTCTTTATTAGGATTTTCATAGCATTTCCCGATTTTTATATTCAGCTTTTGATTGATGATAACATCTGTTAAACGTCTGTCTGTTAATCTAACCAGAGCGATTTGAGCATCCTCATCATCCGGGCCGTTTTTTGCAGGTATTAATTTTTCGAAATGGGCGTTTTCAATCTTTTTTAATTCTTCTGCTTTGGTCTTTCCTGTTAAGAGATCAATATTATATGGGTGAAAATCTGATGGTGTTTCAGCTACTACGGTAACCATATCTCCTGACGGGTTCTCTGTAAGAAGTTTCTGATTGGTTTCATAATTTTTCCAATCTTCGTCATTATAGGTTACATATTGAATAATTTTATAAAATAAGTTTTCTCTTTCATTCACTTTTATAAAATAGCTGGAGATGAGAAATACTACAAGAATTCCAAGGGTGATCCCTATAATCTTAAATGCCTTTTTCATGTTGATGATAAATTATTTTTAATCTTTATTGAGTTTGTAATCTTATCCAGTTCAGGATAAAAAGTAAAATAAATGTTCCTGCTATATAAAACTGTACTTTATTGACCTTTCTTGCTCCAAATTTCCAGACACAGATTCTATCTGCTATGATAATGAGAACAACGGGAATTAACCCTAATAATATATACATTCCTGCCAGTCCATCTGCCGCGGAAACGCTGGTGAAGGCTGTATAAGAAAAAAATAATCCCACAAGAAGAGATAATATCCCTAGGATGAGGAATAAAGTAAGTTTACTGACCATTTTTGATGCTGTTTCCATGATTGGTGCTGATGAATTTTGCGATAAAATTAAGGATTTTGTTAGTAGCCATATCGTATTGCTGCCTCAAGGGTTTCAATATGGATTTCTTTCAGGGCCTTAAATTTTATGCAGTAACCTGTTATACTGGCTTTTCCTATCTTGTCACCAAAGGTTCTTGATAAATAGGTTTTATCATCAATTCCCAGGATATAAACAGATATTCCTGCTGTATTGGCGCTTATTCCGATTCTGTAGAATTCCTTTGTTTTTCCATCTGCATATTGCATGGTACGATGTCCATAACCTATGTTGGGATTGGAAACAATTTTACCATCACTGTTTTTTCCGTCCAGAAACCACAGTTTACAATCAGGTATAAGTTCCAGAATGATGCGGTGAAGTTCCTGTATATCCATACGTTTAGATTCTGGCTGACTGTTGATATATTCTGAAATTTGCTCCTGGATAGTCATATAAAATGGTGATTGATAAAGAGGTAAATATAAGATTATTTAAGCCACTGCAGTTCGATATCCTATAATCTTAAATGCCTGATGATAAATTGTTTTTAATCTTTATTGAGTTTGTAATCTTACCCAGTGCAGGATAAATGTTCCTGCTATATAAAACTGTACTTTATTGACCTTTCTTGCTCCAAATTTCCAGACACAGATTCTGTCTGCAATGATAATGAGAACAACGGGAATTAACCCTAATAATATATACATTCCTGCCAGTCCATCTGCCGCGAAAACACTGGTGAAGGCTGTATAAAAAAAATAGTCCCACAAGAAGAGATAATATCTCTAGGATGAGGAATTAAGTAAGTTTACTGGCCATTTTTGGTGCTGTTTCTATGATCAGTGCTGATGAATTTTGCAATAAAATTAAGAATTTTGTTCGTAGCTATATCGTATTGCTGCCTCAAGGGTTTCAATATTAATGTCTTTCAGTTCTTTAAATTTTATGAATAAACCGGTTATACTGGCTTTTCCTATCTTTTCACCAAAAGTTCTCATTAAGTAGGTTTTATCATGAAGTTCATTGATAGCAATAGTTATTCCGTAGGAGCTGGCATCCATTTCGATCTTAGGATATTCCCGGGGGATGGTGGCCATATCTTCTGTGAAGCGAAGTCCATAGCCTATTCTGGCATGAGAGAAAGTTGGTCTTTCATCATTTTTTTCATCGTCTATAAACATCAGTTTACAATCGGGTATAAGTTCCAGAATGATACGGTGGAGTTCCTGAAGATCTGCTCTTTGGGGTTCAGGATGGCTGTTGATATATTCTGATATTTGTTCCTGTACAGTCATATAAAATGGTGATTGATAAAGAAGTAAATATAAGATTATTTAAGCCATTGCAATTCTATATATTTTGTACAATCGTTTTTCTGATCATTAAAATTATCGAGGAGAATGGCTGAACCTCCTTCTTTTACAAATTCGTTAACTGTCTGGTATATTTTTTTAGCTTCAGCCGGGCCCTGTCCAAGCAGATCAAAAACAATATGATCCGTTTTTGAAAATGCTGCATATAAAGATAATAGCCGTTTAGGATGATTGGGAAGGGTATTGATCCTGGTTTTTTCGGTGATCCCATTGATTTCATAAATTTTTGTGGCATACGGGCTATCTGGGTTGGTAGTCTTTTTTAAAAATTCTCCAACGGTTACCGGATGGAAAAGTCTTCTGAATAAAGGTTCCGTATAATGTTCCACAAATGTCAGATTTTTATGCACCATCACATTTGCATCCTTTATTTTACCGGAAAAAATATCACCAAGAAATGTTTTTGTCTGATGAAAATGGGCTCCGCCATATAAAAACAGAACCATAAATTCTCTACTGTTCAGGCTGAATGGGGGAATATGAAAAGTGTCTGTTTGTATTCCTTTATTTTCGATAAGCATTGGGGGCAGTACGTTATTGAAGACTTTCAGTTATATTTGATGAAATCTTTATTTTAAGGTTTAATTTTTGACAATAGAAAAGTATTAATCCAATAAATTATGAGCGTATAAATAATCAAAAATCAGCTTATCAACTTCAGATATTTTATCTTTATCTGAATAACGAAGCCATTTTACTTCTTCAATTTCAGAATTTGCCTGTAATTCTCCTGAATATTCTCCCGAGTAGCAGGTCATTTTTACAAGAACACCTTCATCGTGGCTGTGAGCCTGTGCTTCAAAAGTTCCTACATAATTAAGGGTTTCGGGATCCATTGTAACACTTAATTCTTCACTTATTTCGCGAATCAGTGCCTGTTCATCTGTTTCTCCGGCTTCTCTTTTTCCTCCGGGAATATAATATTTGTCTTTTCCGTAGCTTTTTGTTGACAGGATGGCTTTGTCTTTTAATTCTATCCAAGCAAGCTTATCAATGATTTTGTTGGTCATTATAGTTTTGTTTTTATTATCTACAGAATTATTTTATAAATGTAAGGGTATTTTTTATTTCCTCAACAAAATCCTGTCTGTGTAGATATTCAGGTTCTCCAAAATAGCAGATGAAATTCAATTGGCGGGCAATTTCAGAGATTGTTTTTTCAGTTCCTTTTATTTCTCCTTCGGTCCAGTTGTTCCATGCTAATAAAAGATGTTCTTCATCTTTACTGAATTGATAAAAATCAAAATCAATCCCTTTATCAATGAGTCTATGATCATACTCAATATCCATATGCCAATGATCTGTTTTTAAAAGGCTGATGATGGAGTAGAAAGTATCGGTTTCTATATTTGTTGCAATTTTTGTTTCCATTTAATAGTCTCCTGATATAAGGATATTGGTTTCTATATCTGTATTGTGTGGAATCATAATAGACACACCATATTTATTCTGAACAAATTTTAAATTGTTTCCATTTAAGAAAGGTTCAATTTTTTTTCTGCATTGTTCTTCAGCCCGGAAATCAGTTGTTGGCCTGTATTGACAAAAGCGTCCAAATAGGCGTACTGTATGTCAAATAATTTGTCTTTGATTTTAAACATCAGTCTTGATTATTTGTTTCCCTTTTTCAAAATGGCTGTAATCACATCCGAAATTTCAAATAGCTTCCCGTTATAATTATTTCCCAATAAAATAATGGTGAAATTATCATTGAGGTCAGATACTAAAAGGGCTTCATAATTTCCGGCTCTTCCATCATGAGAGTGCTCCACTAATTTTTTGTTTTTAAATTTGGCTTCTCCCAAAGAGGATTGGGTATCCGGCAAATTAAATTGTTGTCCCAATTCAAACAACGAATTTTCATTGATTAGCTTCTTCGAATGAAGGCAATTCACAAATTTTAGCAAATCAGTTGTCGTTAAGAAAGTTCCGCCAACCAAGAAATCAGGTTTATCTTCTATTGATTTATTATTAAATCCTTTTGCCACCAATTTTTTATCAACAATAGGTGTGATCTCAGACGAATTCATTTTACAGGGCTTGAAAATATTTTGACTCACATAATTTTTGTAAGTCATTCCGGTAATTTTTTCAACAATAAACTGTCTTAGAAAAACATTGTTCATGTTGTAATCATATTGAGTTCCCGGAATAAAATCAAGTTTGTCGATTAATTTTAAATCATCGAAAACATCCTGATTACTTTTAATTTTTTTCCAATTGACATTGGGAAGTCCACTTGTGTATTGTAATAGATCTTTTATAGTTACTTCATGAGCCCACTGAGGCAATTCCGGAATATATTGGGAAACATGATCCTCAATTTTCAATTTACCTTGTTCTTGTAATTGCAATAAGGCGACACCACTAAATTCTTTGGTAATAGAGCCAATATTAAATCTGTAATCTGGGGTAAGTTTTTCCGTTTTTGCAGCATCAGCAAAGCCGAAAGCAGCATTGTAGATTATTTTATTATTTTTCGATACTAAAACAGTACCGTTAAAAACTCCGGATTGATTGACCGACTTCATCAAAGAGTCTATTTGTGCTATTTTTTTAGTCTGGGCAAATACAGAATTGGTCAACAGTAAGAAAGCTGTGAAAAATAAGGAGATCTTTTTGGGATAGAGCATATTTGTTTTTTGAGGTATTTGGTTTTGTTTTGTAAAAGTTGGTGTTTTATCTGAATGCATCAAGAACGTCAATAAATTTTTTTAGTGCAGGTTTATTAATTCTTTTGTCAGAGCAATTTTCATAATAATATCTTGGTGCATAATAATGATATGAACTCTGTCTATCATTCTGAATTAACGTAAGTTTAAACTCATTTTGATCTGAGATCCTACACATCGGAGGAGAATCCTTTAATTCAGGGATTCTAATCCTGAAATCTTCCTGTTTATATTTTAAAAGTTCAGATAAAAGTTCAGAATTGATAAGGGTGATTATTTTATCTTTTAAGGCTGGAGCAGGTTCAATTTTTTTTACAGTTCTCTTTAATTGATCATTCTTTACATAAGTGTGTGGCCGTTCTTCCTGATAAATGTTCAATTCTCCATTTTTCTTTATAAAATAATAGTAAATAAAGTCATAAGCAGACCAGCCTCCATTAATTTCATAGATCAGGCAAATTTCATTCTGATTTAAACGTTGGGGAAGATCTGAGACAGACCCTTTAATTTCATTTCTAAGATCAAGATTCGGAACCTGTGCATATCCAATGAAGCTAAAGCTGATAAGTATAATAAATAATATTTTTTTCATTTTTTATTTCTGATAAATGATGATGGGGATATTGGTTTTTAATTCCCATGAGTTTGCTGAGTTGTTCTTTTTATTAAAAAGTAATCTTTCATCGATTTTAGAAATGAATTTTTCCCAGCCATGCATGGAGTCATTGATGATTATTTTTCCGAATACGGTTTCCATTAATAATTCTGTGTGAATATTTTCTAAAACAGAAGTTTTCTGAACGGTTATTCTAAGAATTTCATACCATTCAATCATGGTTATGAAATCATTGTTCCAAATATAGAATCCGGTTTCTGTATATTCAAAGATTCCATCATCTTCCGATGTCTTGAGGAGAACTTTATGATGACGTTTGTTTTTATCCGGATTTTTATCAGCATTCTTCACTATCAAGGCAAACAATGAACAGCCCAAAAAGTAGAAACATAACCATATGAATATGTTTTTCTCTATCTTAAAAATAAGTATTGTAAAAATAATGAGCAGAACAGCATTTCCCAGAATTAATTTTTGAGTCAGATTCATATTTTCGCTAAGCTTTTCAGCAGTTTTAAACTTTTAACAATGTACAATACAAAAGTAGATGAATGTTTTTTGAATTGAATTTAACCTTCCCAATGTTCTAATATATGCTTGATCTGCCAGGGAAATAAATGTTTTTTCAACTGCTCTATGTCGAATTCTGTTTCATCGATGTTGTTGGGAAGATGAGTAATCAGGGTGAGAGGAGGACATAAGCCCAGATTTTGATAAGCCAATAATTTATGATGGCCATCCAGAATATAATAGGATGATTCAAAGTCTTCTGATTCCAATAGGGCATTAAAGATAATAGCAAAAGGTCTTTCTCCATTGCGCATTTTTTCCTCAAAATACCTTACCCTATCCTGATCTATATTTTCCCTGGGCTGGGTAGCAAAAAAAGAATACCAACCATCATAGATTCCATCAGTGGAATATTCCAGGATATTTGACTGATAATACTTTTTTGAAATTTTATTTTCTTTTAGGAATGCCCGATGTTCATTTTTGATAGCTTCAGTATTCAATAGGTTTGTAGTTCTCCTAGGGAAAAGAACTTCTAATTTGTTAAAGTGGGTATTGGAGAAATTATCAATGGAAGTCTGATATTGAAAAAATTCCTTTTCTTTATTCGCATAAAAGCAGAGCGAATAATCTCCATTTCTGAAAATAGGGAATAGTGGTTTTAAGATATCATATAATGCTTCAATATCATCTGTGAAATCAGTATTCAGGCTATCATTAATCTTGTTCCTCATGGTTGTCCGATAATCTTCATTATAAGGTAATGCACAAAAATATTTTCCGACTGAACCACTGTTATCAGCCCAAACCATTGCTAGTGGCTCTTTGAATTTTATATAGCTGCCTACATTACTCAAACCTATTGAGCAAATGTTAGTTCCGTTTTCTATAGTGAATTTTTTCATGTAAATTAATAAAAGTATAAGTAAGAGGTATCCCTGATTTCTTTGTGTGATGAGATGATGTTTAAGACCTCTTGATTAGAAGGATCATATTCATAATCTGTGGAGTTGACCAACGCGATGAGTTTAGGATTCATTCCCAGTTCCTGATAGGCTTTCAAAACTTCATTTCCTGATACAATAAAAAAGACCTCCTCCAATTCAAGCCCGCTGTATGTTTTTGAATACAGAAATACAATTGGAGATTCTCCTTTGTTTATTTTTTCTTTATACTCATTTATTTTATTTCGATTCATGCTGTTTAATGGCTGAGTAGAAATGACCATGGAATTGCTTTCCATTGAAAAATGTAATCGACTTACATTATTTTCCTGTGGTTGTACAAAATTTACCTGTCGGGTAAATGGAAACACAGAATAATTTCCGGATTCAAATCTTTTTAGAAAAGCCTCAATTTTGGCTAATGAATTATGCTCCAGTTCATACCGAACATCATCCAGCTCATTGAAATGATTGTTGTTGGATGTACAGTTTATATGAAAATAATTTTGGGCGGTTTGATAAGGCCCAGCCACTACAATGGAATGTATTTCTTTATTAATGATGAAACAGACTGTTGTTCCGTCATAATGAATTTCAACTTGATGGTTTCCGGTTACTTCTAACTGATGCATTGTAAAGTGTGGTTATAGTTCTGGGTTCGACCGAATAGTTATGTTCAGATTATTGGGAGTACTTCTTTTTCAGCGGAAACTAAGTTAAATAAAAATGTGGAATTTACGATGAAACATTAGGGAATGATCTTTATTGTATGTTCGTTATTTTCAACTTAAAGATTTCCATATACTACAATATACTCTGCATATTCCAATTTATCATCGAGCCATTCAATCAGTTCATTCTTAAATTTTGCGACTTTCAATTCATCAGTTTTCGTCTGCATTATTCTACCGATTATTATTTTACAGGTGGTCTTTTCAAAATAATTATGTCCACAGATGTCAAAAGATACTTCCATCTCTTTATTCCAGGGATTTTCCAAAGGAAATACAGATTTAAATTCATCGATGACATAATCAAAGTCGGTGGTAGGAATGAAAGCATCGTTTCGTTTGGTTGTTTTATAACATTCTCCATTCTGATCTTCTGGCCATAGGATAAATCCGATTTCATTTCTTGGAAATGGAGTGTCCCTTGTCGTGATAATTACCTGTCTTGAATTGATTCTTTCAATAGCTTTTGTTATATCATATTGGCAGAGTTCATAATTTTCTCTTGCCATATCAGGATCACATTCTGCTGAAATACTGATTTCTCTTATATTATTATTGTGAAACACCTGCTCACTGGCATTGATATCACCATTGTTTTGCTTCAACAGCTGTATGGCAACATCCAACGGGATTGTAATTTTATTTCTCAGGATTTTTATTTTTTCACTGTCCATGTGGTTATAGTGTTTTGCATTGGAGGTTTGTGACAATAGAATGTTTTTACTGTAAGACATTAAAGTTTATTTACCCCATCCAAGTTGATTAAATAGTAAATCTTCATATTCTTTGTTTCCACTTATCGCTTTTATTAACTCAGTGGCATTGTTTGGAATATGATTAATGTTCTTTATTCTGTCGGTATAGCGTAGTTTATAGTGATAAAGTTCAACTAAATTTGAGGTGTGGTTTGCTCTATTTATAATTGATTGATGTAATCGATCCGCTTCATCATTTTTTTGTGGTCTTAACCAATACACTAAATTCGAAATCCCTATACGTTCTATTGTATTGGTGTGATTAAATTTATCAGCAAGATTGTCTGCAACAGTTTTCAGACCAAAGGCTACTAAGCAGGGGTTTAAAAATATTCTGTTGAAACTTGGATCTTTATGGTGTATTGCTGTTCTAAGTAAAGGATCAAGAAGTTCTATACTGAAATTACTGTATAGGTATAGCAAATCTGCCACAAAGTACTTATCTGTAAGTTCAGAATTGTTTTGAAGGAGATGAATAAGTTCAGATGTTTGTTGCTCGGAGAGATTTGGGTTATCTGCTTTGAATTCATTTAAGGCTTCGTTATCCCGTTCATAATCAGGATCAAAATAATGGCCAATGATTCTGTATTTTTCAAGTGTTGTTTTTATGTCCATATATACGATCTAATCTGGAAATTTAGTGAAATGTATTACTATAAAACCTCCCTACTTCCTCATCACCATTTCCAAACCAATATTTATCCCAGAAAATCCAGAATTCATTCTTATTCTGAGAATCCTGCTCAATTCTGATGTTTGAAGTTTCATTTCCTATCTTCATACGGACTTTCATTATCCTGCTGGTCCCGGAGTGATGTGGCTGAATATCCTTAATCTTTAACAATTCCGCTTTCAAAGCCTGATTGTAAAAAGTTCCAAATGTATAATCTGACTGGGTCATTTCTGTGTTTGACTTCTTTATTGTTTCGATGAACTCATTTTGGATATTCTTTAGAATTATTGTTTGTAAGGCAATCAGTATTATGGCTACAATAAAAACCTGAGTAAGGAGAAAAATTCCAATGAGTCTTAATTTTTGATAATTCTTCTGTAAGGATTGAACAACATTTGAAACCAATACTATTATAAAGCCCAGGAAAGCTGTTACTAATGAAAATGGTAATAGTGGAAACAATATTGAGTAGATATATTCAAGATTTTCTATCATAGGTATGTTTTGATTTTCTGTTGAATATGTTTACGGTGTTTATTTAGTATAATCTCCTTTGATAATCAATTTTTCCATAACGCTTACAATTTCAGAAACAGGAATAGCGAATACCCCGGCGTCTCCTTTGTCAAACTCTTTTTTCCAGGTAGAATATCCGTCCATTTCAAGAGAATCAGGCATTTTGCTGTTTTCTTTATACACTTTAGTCACGCTTTTATCCAGGGCTTCTTCCGACATAGGGATATGGGTTAGTTTTTCTGCAAAACCAGAAGGACTATCAGGATTTCTCATTTTTAAACCGCTGATAGAGATGTGAATAACTTTGCCTGTTTTAGGGTATTCTTCAATCTTTAAAATAGTGAGCGTTGAGTTTGCTTCTATAGGTCGGGTTTTGTAATTCCATTCCTGGCCTACACTGTATTTCATATCATTTTTGGTACAGCTTAAAAGAGTAAGAAGAGCAGCTACTGTTAAGGTAAATAATTTAATCATGATCAATTGGTTTTTTAGTTGAGAATATATTTGATCTAATAATCTTAATCAGGCAGGCTATTCATACAAATGAGTTTTTATTTTTTTAGCTTAAAATAAAGGTTCTCCATTGAGGTCTGTGGTCAGAACTTCACTCATATAATCAAAAAAGGGACGCATGGCCAGCAGGGTTGAAACGACTTCCTTTTGAAAATTATCAGAAAGAACTTCTTTGTCAGTAAATTTCCGCATGACGATGTATTGTTTTTTCCTGATTAAATCTATTGCCGGATGATTTTTATCAAAGCCCCGCGGAGCTGTTTTTACAGACTCACCTTTCAGTTCACCGAAATATTTTATGAAAGTTTTGTCTGAGGTAATCTTTTCTATTTCTGTAGTACTGATTTCAAATTCTTTGCGGATGCGAAGTAAATCCTTAGTTTCCGGTCCCCAGAATCCACCACCTACAAAACTGTTTCCGGGTTCCAGCTGAATATAATATCCACCTCTGAGCGTCGGTTTTGAACGGGAATATCCAACCCCAAAATTATTTTTATAGGGAGTCTGATCTTTAGAAAAACGAACATCTCTGTAAATTCTGAAAATATGAATTCCCTTTAAATTGTCATATTCCTGAAGTTCGGTATACACCTGATTGAAAAACGCTTTATTTTCCTTCACAACCAGGTCATATTCTGTTTTGTGCTGGGCAAACCATTCGCGATTGTTGTTTTTTTCTAATTGCTTAAAGAATTCAAATGCTTTTTTCATAATGTTGGATGCAGGTTAGATGTTTTCACTTGGAGATATTGTTTTTCAAAGTTAAATACCTTTTATCACTTTATCTATACTATTATAAGCTAAATGTAAAATATCTTCGTTTGTGGAAAAACCAGCCTCTTCCAGAAATTGTATTTTAGACTTAATATTATTGAATAATTCCAAATCCGGGTTTTTAACATTTTCGATATAAAACATGTCAAAGAGTAAACAGTCACAATCCTCGTAATCTTTCAGTAAAATAAATGATCTAAAGAACAATTGGTAATGATCAATATCCACTATTCTGTTCTCATCATAGTGTAATATGGTTCTTGCAAAAATGGAATGCTCGTAATCTTTAAAATTGACCAGGTCTTCCTCCAGTTCTTTCCAGTCGGACTGATTAAAGGTATCCAGGATTTTATATATCATTTCATTTCCTCCATTAAGCCAATAGTCACCATCTGTATTCCTGTCTTTTTCAATGATATGTTTAATCTCTGAAATTTTATGGGATGTCATCTCTGTATAATGAGTTTTTATTTTCCTAATATATTTTTTAAAAACAGGCCTATTTTAGATCCACTTTTCTGTTCGCCGAAAAATGGAGCAGGAATATTAATGTCACTATTGTCTTTGGTCAAATTTTTAATTCCACTATATAAACTCTTTACTTCATTTGTAATGGTGGATACAGAGGCTAAGGGGTAAAATTTATCAGCGGCAGTCATTCCAACCGGGAAGTTGGTTCTTTCTAACCAAAATGGTTCCAGCAAATCACTTATAGGTTCCATGTGTATTTTATCATCAAAACTTTGTCTTGCTTTTTTGATGAAATCTTCATCCCAGTTTGAGTTTATACTTTCAAAATATTTTAATCCTTTTGCAGGGATGTGCAGCAAAAAAAATTGAGTTTTATCTCCGATTTTATAAATATCAAGAACTTTGAAATAGCTGTCAAGGTTCATACAGCAATGTCCAAACCTTTCATTGTCCGGATTTACCTGATATAATTTTGCTGCTTTTGCGGAAGCAATTAAAAATCTTGTATTAAATTTTATTCCGCCACCTCTGCAGCTTACATCAAGGAAAAAACCGTTTCTGATAAGCTTTCCTTTTGTAAATTTTTCAGCTACAGAAGGTTTTAAATCACAATCTTTATAATATAATGTGGCTCCGGGATAGGTCCAGTTGATGATTTCTTCGGAATTTTCAAAAATGCCGTTTTCTATTGCTGTCATATCTTTTATTTCTGTTTATACATTTCAATTTTTTCAGATAATCTTTTGGCCAAATAATCATTACCATCTTTTAAATGCTCATAAATCATTTTGGCCTCCTCAAGATATTTTTCTTTCTTCGTCTGTTTCCAGTAATAAGGTGGTGCATATAGATTACAGATTCTATCAGCCATTTTAACCGCCCATATTTCTTTGGGTTGCGCTTTTATCCGGTCTAAACTATCCATCATCTGATCTTGCTTCTCAAGATCCATGTTTTTGGTTAATGCAAGAACACCTTCTTTAACCTGTTGGCCATATTCTTTTTCAAGGTCTTCTATACTCAAGGTGGTATCTTCAATAGTATCGTGCAAAAAGGCACATTTTACAGCAAGCTCTGCATTAAAATCAGAAGTATTTCTAGCAGCGTTCATGATTTCAAATACCACACTTCCGATATGATTGATGTATTCAATTTTTTCGTTTTTATTTTGACCTCCATAAGTTTGTCCACTATGGAGAATACTTACTTTTTGCCATATATTCTGCAAATCATCAATAGTAAAAGTATCGTTCATTTTTTTTATTTTAGTTGTAATAATCGATCTGGATTTTCAGCCAGTTTTCCAGTTCAGTGAATTTTTCGATAGGAATATATTCTTTGTAATTATTAATTTTATTTAATAAATCTTCATAATCTTCCGGTTCAAAGTAATCATTTGGATTTTTTTCGTATTCCATTTTTTCTTTATGACGTAATATCATTTGATTGGTTTCTTCAACGTGTAAATCAGCAATGAGCTGTCTGGAAGATGAATAGTTTGCCACTACATATTCTTCAATAAAATAGTTCCAGCGCCCAAAATCTTCAGTACTTCTATAATGTAATTCTCCATTGGTAATTTCATATCGAATAATGGTTTCATTTTGAGTTACATAAAATAAAGCATCCTCTAAATAAGGAGATATCGTACTAAGGAATTCATTAAAATCTCTGTCAAACCCATATTTAGTGGATCCTTGAATGGAAATGTAGATGCCTGCTTTCCCGAAATCTATTATTCTGTCATCTTCGTACCATTCGAATTTTATGACTTTTCCATCATGAGAGTTTATGATGAATGTATTTTCAAAAATGTACAATATATTTTTGATATCATGAACTTCATTGATGATGGTGAATTTTTCTGAAAAAATAATCTCTTTGTCTTTTCGAACTTGTAGAATGGCACCACCATAAATCACTCTTGGCTTAAGCTGATATACATGACGTAGATTTCCCATTTTAAATTTTATATATTGTGTTGATTAGATAACATGTAAAAAGATAAACCTCATTTAATTCTATCCAAATACTGTTTTCTGATAAGTTCAATGATGGGGACGAACAGGTTGATGTCTTCCGTTGAGGCAATCCAGGTATAATCCCTATTTTTATTGGCTAAGCTGATTCCCAATTTCCATTCGGAACCATCCAGAATGATTGTTTTTTGATCTCTTATGGTTTCAGGAAGTTTTATTAGCTCAAGTTTTGACAATTCTTTTTTCAATATTGCCGTATCTGTTTCAGAAAGAATTTTTTCATCAGTGATGATTCTCAGTCTGTCCAGATTATTAATTCCGGAAGTCCATTGTTTTAAATTGTATTCCGTATCCCACTGCCTGAATTTCGAAAGGATACTTCCATCAGATATTTCAGCTAAAATGATCTTATAGGGAAATCTTCCAATTGTTGGGAGCTCTGAGAAATAAGCAATGATTTTTTCTTCCGACCTCAGTTCAAAGTTTTCTATTTCAGCTTTAGCAGCGTTCATCAGTGCTTCTATACTGTTTGAAACTCTTTCCATTTTGTTGTCTGTGGGATTAGAAAGAAAGTGTCTGGTTTTTACCAAAATCTAAATAAAGCAGTAAGAGATATTGGTATAAATGAATAATTTTCATGGTTTTAGTTTTTAAAATTAATTGCTATTAGTTTAAGGTTCAAGATTTACTTTTTTATTTTTCATTTTTAATTCAATGACTTTTCCCTCTCCGTCTTTTATCTGTTCAGTTTTTAAAGGAATGAAATCCTTAATTTTTTCAGTTTCATAAAAAAAATGACTCTTATCAACAGCGTATCTATAGTTCCCATCAAGAATTTTGAATGTATTGACATCTACATTCTCTATTTTTGTGATCTGTCTTCCACCACTTGTAGGCCGTGAATAGTATACATTTCCATAGTCTTTTGCAAACCAGGAGTCTTCAATCTGTTGAAATGACTCTGGATCAATTTCCTGCGGAATACTACCATTAAAATATTCAGCATCTTTTAATACTCCCTTAAATTCTCTTTGTGCAATAGTTTTTTCGTAAAGGAATCCAAATTCGTTTCTATAAAATGTATTTTTAATATGAGTTAATTGAACGCTGTCCTGCAATTCGTATTGTGCGGGATATTTTTCAGACTTCCTGTTATCCTTTTGCAGAATGTTCTCTGTAGAAGGTTGTGAATATTCAGTTTTAGATTTTTTTTCGAAACAGGCCACGAAAAAAAATAATAAATACAATTTAAAAATAGTTCTGAAATTCATAGGAGTGATTTTTTTGTAAAATACATAGCAGAACACATAAATGTAATAAAGTTTTCATTCAAAACAAGGATGTTTTAATAGTTTTTAAGTGATCCATATATTGATTATTTGGACGATTTCCCAAGCAGTATTATTTTTTCTGAGTATAAATGCTGTTCCGTCACCATAAATTCCATCATGATAATTTGCTTCAATATAAGCAGTCTGTCTATCGTGAGAGAAAAAGACCTTTGAGAATTCTAAGTATTTATAATTAATATGATTTTTTCAATAATAAGATCATTGTCTGAACATTTGTTTTCCACATTTTTAATAGAAAAATTCGAGAGTATAATAACGAAAAATAATAGGAGAGGTTTCATATATTTTGTATTGATTCAGGTATTATCTGGTGAGAAGATCTTTTTTGTGATCAAAAACTTATTGATCTTTCCAGTTATATTTGGTCATTGTATTAGTTAATTTTTGATCTACAACTTCAATACTGAGTTCTCCATTTTCTTTTGTCAGTATAATCATACAGCCTTTTTCTAAAATTCCGCTTGCATTAAATTCCAGTTCCTTTATTTTTATGGATTGGGTAATGCCATTACAGTCTGTTTCCTGTTTGAATGGCTCTCCTGTGTGGCCGTAAAAATGATAATGGAAAATGACATGATCTAATATATTCCTGATTTCAGGCATACCATAATTCTCTTCGCCACTGTTGTCCTTATCATGAGTGATTAATATATCAAAATTATCTTTTGTTTTAAGCAGTTTCCTGATTTCCTTTTTTTCATAATCCTGAACAAAACGCTTTTCAGATCTTCCTTTCCGGTCACCAATTCTTCCAATACCCACAAAAGTGAGGGTTTCATTTTCCGTTTTTAATTCCTGTTTTAACCCTGATTTGCAAACAAAGACTTTTTCATAAACATCAATGGGAAACAGGCTGTTTTGAAAATTTTCCTTTTCCAGTTCATCCAGAAAATCATGATCTTCATGATTGCCACGAACACAAATCATATTGATATTGAGCTGATTTAAAAATGCCTGAATGTCTGGATTTATTTTTGTAAAGTCATCATGAAAACCAAGTTCATCCCTGTCATATTGTGCATGCTTTATGGTTGCTTTGTCTAGGTTTTCAATATTTGGGTAAGCTCCCATATCTCCGCATTGCAATATAAAATCAACGGCATTCCCAGTTTGTTTCTGATATAAATCAACCAATTTAAAGGGCAATAATATTTTACCGTGAATGTCAGAAAAAAGAGCAACTCTCATGATGTTTGTTTATTTAAAATTGATGGAAATGTTTTTATTAAGTCCAATTTTTAGTGTGATTATATGCTTAAGGGATAAGAAAAGCAATCGATTCTATATGTTTTTATTTTAAATTTCCATTCCCCTCTTTTTCTGCTTTCATTGATAAATTCGTAGACCCTTCCATTTCGGGCATCCAGAAAAAACTGATTATATCGAATTATTTTTTCAGATTCGATTAGGATTTGTTTATAAAGTCTTTTTGTTCTTGCTAAGCATGAATCGGATTCTTCCACTTTATATTGATCCATTCTATAAGTAGAATAAATATAATTCTCAAATATTTTTGGTTTCAAATCAAGATTCGTTTCAGCATTTAAAACACTTTTCATTAATTCTTCGATTAGTAATCCAAACTCTTCTTGGGTTAGATTTAATTCAGAAACAGTATTTTTTATCTGTTTTTCAAATGTTGAATTCGTTTTAGAATATAGTTGTTTTTGATCCTCATTATCAAAATTCCAATAGTCAAAATACATATTTGAGAAAAATGGAACAGCATAGAACTTTTTATTCTTGCTAAAAACTAAAATCTCGTCATAATCTTCTTTTTTAGGGTTTCTATAGAGTGAAATAGTAAGAGAGTCTAAATTCACTTCTTTTACTTTTTCAAAGTTTTTAGCAAGCATTGGAAAATTCTGTAAGGTAAACTCTATACTTTTCTTTTCCGAATGAAATTCATTTATTTTTGTTTTTTCACACGATAAACTACACAACAGTACTATAACTGATGCAAAGTATTTGAATTGTAAATGTATACCTGTTTTCAATAGTATGCTTTTTTTATTTCTTAATTTCTTCAATTAATTTTTCAATTTCCTTTACAATATCTGAGTGGCTACTATTCTTTTCTTTGTCTATTGAAAATAATCTATTGCAAACTTTGACAATTCGGTCTAATACTGTATTGTCATTAGGTGACCAAGTTTCACCAGTCTTCATTTGTCCGGTTGTATCGGTTGTAGCAAAATAAAACATGGTTCCATCAAATCCTCTTTTTTCCTTTTCTGAGGTTTTCATTTGTTGGGTAAGAATTTGAAATAAATTTCCGATTTTTAAATAAAGAGTAGAATCTATTTCGGTTTTATGACTGATTAATTTAACCTGGTTACGTTTTTTAGCATACCAAAAATTTTCTGAAAATCTATTGGATATAATATAATACCTGTTATCTATTGTTTCAACTGAAAAAGCATATTCTTCGGAGAATGAAGGTATTGAAGTATAGCGTGCATAAGATTGTTGCGAAAAGTCTTTATAAAGTTTTGGAAAGATATCGTTATAGTACTCCCTTAAAGAACCCTTATATTTGTCAAAATTTTCTGAAAGTTCTAAATATCCTTTTTGCCCGAAACATAAAAGTGTACTCAAAGTAAACGATAATATTAAAATTCTCTGTTTCATAGTTGTTTCCAAATTTAGTTCGCTTCCCAAGAAAGTATTTTGTGTAACTTTAATAGAGCAGTTATTTATAATCTAATTTTCTAGCAATTGTCTGTCAAATGCTATCTGTGCATTATTACCTTGCCAGATTACCTTAAAGCCAGATGGGAGAGCCATAAATTGAACGATTTCCGGGCTGAGTGTCATAAATTGTCCTACTGTCATTTGTTCGAAAGACATTGTTTCTTCATTAAAGCGATCTGTCATTGCAACCCATCCCGAGTCCGGATAATCTCCTATCCAACGGAACAAATTGGCCTGTAATCCTGTTTTGATCAACGGATCTACTGTAACAATCTGGTCAAAATCAGGAAAATCAGGTTCTGTTTTTACTCGAGTACAAACGGAAAGTTGTTGGTTCAGGATGTGAAGTGTACGGTTAAGACCTTCACCAAATCCTTGCTGTTCCGGGATGACTTCAAGAATTTCAAAAAAGTCTGACGCTTCATGAAATAGAATGCACCAGGAGAAACATGTAATTTTTTCTCCGCTTTTAATATCTGGTTTTTCATCTTGAATAAATTCAACCAGATATTGTAAAATTGGTTTTAGTTCATCTAGTGAAAGAGTAGTTTTTGCAATTTTTATTTCTTTCTCAATGGATGATTTTAATCCTTTGGAATAATAATAACTTCCCTCAGAATAAAATTCTATATTTCTGATCTTAAATGTTTTGCTTCTGTTGAAAAATCCCATAGAATATTTTGGTTATTAGTTTTTTTGATTAACATTTCAATTTCCCTTACAATGCCCACCTTGTACACAGTCAGAATTTAGGTATTGTATTGCCCAACGGATATCTGGTATTCTGTTTTATATTTCCAATATTTCCGTTTCAGTATTTTCATACCTGGTTTTTAAACTTTTAATTTTTGCTTCAAATTCACGATATATATCTTCAATTTCTCCTGGATAAAAATGAAGCCAGCGACTGTGATTTCTATATGCTTCCTGCCCTTCAGCAAGTTTTTTGTTTCTTTTGGATTCGTTTGGTACTAAAATTTTGTTGATGGTTAATTGGTGTGGCTTCAACATTTCAGTGAGTGTATCAAAGCTCGTAATACTTACTTTGAGATCACAGATTAAAATATTATTTTTTGAATGAATAATCTCTTCAGAAATATATTCAAGCTTCTTCTCGTGAGATTCTATTGATGAACGGTAATTAAATTTTTGAAGAATATCATGACAACTGACAATTTTAAAACCTGCAAATTCAGAAATGTTTATATCCTGTTTAGAAACCTGTAAAGTTAAAATTACGGTTATTTTCTTTTTTAACAAGTTTTCTTTTTTCTTGAAAAGGTCAAATAGTCCCATAGATGAGTTTTCGGATACGGTTATTTTTCAAATATAGGAAAGTTCTGATCATTCTAAAGTCTTGAAGTGTAAAAACCGCTTTGAAAAGAGCGGTTTTTATTATCGATTGGATCTCCACTATCCAAAGTTTCCTGAATTTGGATTAGTTGTTTTATTTGCACAAAGCCAGGATATTCTATCTTTTGAACTTTTCTTCTAGCAGTTTTTCCATTTCATTATCTTTTATATTATAATGTCTTTTATTGAAAAAAACGGTGCCCCTACGAAATTTTGATTTGGCCAATTAATATTATTGTCTTTTAAATCTTTTTGATAAACTTTATTAATATCAATTTGGTGTATTATAACAGTATTATAGCTCCAGTCCATCTGTGTTTTTTACTCATTTTCAAAAATAAATCCACTTTCCCTGTCCATTTGTTTCTGCTCTTCCTTTGATATTCTTTTCCTTAAGACCCTGGTAGTATACGCTCCTTTTACAATGTTTTTATCAATATACATCCAATCCGTTATATTCTGAGGATTAACTTCAATAGTATCTCCCAGTTTTACCTCCATTGTTGAAATGGGTTCTCCATCTACAATTCCATAAAATTTATAGTCAGAATATTGAACTTCACTTATCCATATATGTTCGCCTCCGGAATCAGGAGTTGTAAATTTTTCTTTCAATGCGAAATTATAATAATCCGGATTGTGGCTCTCTATTGCTTGCCTGAACTGGTATAAAGAGTTTTGTGCATTTTCTATTGCGGTATTCATTTCATTGTCTTCTCCCTGTAAAATGTGTACACCAGGCTCATTATCTACTTTTATAATTTTATCTTTTTTCTGACAGCTTAGTATGGCAAAACATGAAAGCAAACAGATTGAATATTTAAAATGCATAATTTAATCTAATAATATTAATTTGATTTTCTAAATGGCTATCCATTGTTCTTATTCTTTGCTCTTCTTTATCATATTTTTACTTCGTAATGGGTAATGAGTTGGTTGGCATTCTTTAAAATGATTCCACGAGTATGCTTTTCAGCTCCAAGCTTTTTCTCAATATAATTTTTAAGTTTTCTTTGATCGGAGCGAATGAGTTGCCAGTCTAATCGATGAGCTTCTTGTTCATGATCCGGATGTATAGAATCTTTTGCTATCGCTCCTTTTTCGTTAAATCCCATAAACTGTGATGAATTGAGAAAACCATTTTGGATTCCGCCAAAATATAATCTTTGGATTCCCCAGCCTTCACTTGTGTATCGAAATGTGTAGCCGTTACAATATTTGGGATCTAATATCACTTTTCGAACTATATTTTTTGTTTGATCTAACGGATTCCAAAGCCCAAATGTAACGGCATTTTGTTTGCCATTTTCTAAATCAAATTTTTCCAGAATTTCGCTGGTTGAAAAATACTGTTTTAATTCTTCTCCAAATTCAGAATAATGATCGAAAACGAGATAATCAGTTTCTGAAAATATAAAATCCAATATTAATTTTTTATCCTCTAGTGTTCCGAAAAAATCTGTTTGCATGATATTGTATGGTTACTAATATTCAAATTTATCCATTGTTTTAATATCATTTATGCACAACTACATTACCATTATATTATTTTTTTGCTATCTGAATTTTCTAGTTTTGGGAGTATGCCCTGGAATTTTTGTTCAAAATCGGAAGATCTTGTACGGTGTATAGTTCTTTAAGTTATAAAAGTATTAAGCATTTTTTTTACCATCCACTCTCCATTTTTTTGTTTTTCCAGTAAATAGGCGAAGCCAATTCCAAAGCTGGTATCATTATACTTTAACTCAATATAGGCAAATCCATCATTGAAATATACAGGATTAGAGAATTGATATAATTCTATACGGTTATTAATTTCTTCTTTGTTGGCTAATTTGATGTTCGGATTGATTTTATCATCTACTTTTAGGGTATCAAAAATATATTGGTTTTGCTGTAATAACTTCAAAGAGTCAGATTTTCTTTCTTGTGATTTTCTATGCCTTAAATCAAGTAAACGAACAACACTTTTATTAAAAGATGGTGGTGGTCCAGGTTCTTCTCCCAACATTTCTTTTAGGCTGGGAGTATAGATTTTTAATTTCAGAAGCTCGGGATTGATCAAATAGATATTCTCTTTTAAAGAATTACGATTGGATTCATATTTTAAAACAACATTTACTATTTTGTTCAGTTCTGTTTTTTCTTGTATTTTACTTTTAGAACAACTTATTGTAAAGAAGATTACAATTAATATCCAATATATCTTTTTCATTTTTTTCAATCTTTTGGTTTTCTATATTTGGTTTGGTTTTGAAACAAATATTAGGTAAAGTTGGGCAGTAGGGGAGGTATTTTAGATGAGAGGGTATGATAGATAATTTAGGATTACTTAGTTTATCAGTGTAAAGTTGGAAGGTTTTGTGCAGTGAGTACACTCTCGCTGATATCTGCCACTTGTATGCTTTTAATAGCTGAGCTGGTGACAGATGTCGTACTTCCGCCGATGATGTACAGTTTATTGTTATATACTTCTGCTGTGGCATGTCTTCTGGGAATCATATTGGATGATAACTGGTGTAACTTATTGGTTGTAGTATCAAAATAGGCCATAAAAGCTTGATTATTAACACCCCCTGCAATAAAAATCTTATTACCGGATACTGCTAATGAGTGGCCTGATATAGCAGCAGGCATTGTATATTGATTGGTCCAGAGATTAGTTTTGAGGTCGTAAACATTGATCAGACGGGATGAGGTACCGTTAAAACCGCCAATCACATAAAGCTTATCATTCACAATTTTCCCTTTTGCTTCTCTGGCTGTGGGCATATTGGGTAGTGGATTCCATGTATTGGAAGCAATATCATAATATTGGAATGTATTGGAAAATACAGTGGTTTTAGCTCCGCTTAATCCGCTGCCACCGAACACATATATTTTACCGTTATAGATGGCAGAGCCTGCATTTCCTGTATAGGAACGATTAACAGCTCCTTTTGTTATGGTATTGGTGGCAAGGTCTACAATTTCAAGATGGCTATTTCCCCAACCGTTAAAAATGTAAATTTTATTATTATAAGCCTCTGAATTAGCAAATTTTTTGGTCAGCAGAGTAGAATTGAGAACACTCCATTTGTTATCCGTAATATTATATTTCTCAATATAATTGGCATTACCTCCCTTGTCCTGATATCCGTTGCTCACATAGATATTATCGTCTACAATGACGCTGGTTGCAGCACCTCTGCCTACCGACATATTGACGAGATTTTTAAAATCAAGGGTTTGTGCATGGGCTAGTAGTGTGCTCAAAAATGAAAGAAATAATAATTTTGTTTTCAACGGTAGGAATTTTAGGGTTGGGTTCTCAATTTCAGAAACAGGAATCGTACGTGAAGCTAGGGCATCTCGTCAATTATTTTTCCTAATTGTTCAGCAATAGAATTTTTTGACATACTTACGATTTGCCATTTTTCGTCATCAAATTTTGAAATGGTGATAAAATGGTTTTCATCAAATTTAAAAGTATAATAGTAAAAGCCGTCTATTTTGTCAACATTTCCAATAATTTCAATATTGTATTCTGTATTGTTGAAGTTGAAATTAATGATATCAGGTTTATCCATTTGGTTTTAGTTTAAAACAATTTTTATATTCTTCATCAAAATATGATATTTAATGGGATTATTCTAACCAACAATTACGAATCACCTTTATGCCCCGCCATTCAATACGGCATTGCAAAACGTTTTGAAATCACCCAACTCAAGGCCATCTTTTGGATTCATAAAAGGACTTCCATCATAAAACTCACATACCTGGCCAAAAGATTCAGATCGTTTATCACAACAGATGAAAAAAAAGCCTCTTTCATTTCTATGACCTACATAAAGCCAAAAAGCAGTTTTTTTTTCTTTATTACCATTACAATCCATATCTTCAATTGTAGAGTCAATCATCTGATATAGTCCATAAATATATTGGTCTATTGTATAAAAAGCGATACCATCATTTTCTGTCTTTTCTAGAAACTGAGCATAGGCTTTTGGAATCACAAGATTTTCATATTCTTCATAAGAACAGTCATTATAAAAACTTCTGAAAATATTTTTAAAAAAGCGTTCCAAATCGGTTTCAATAGAATATAATGTCCCTTTTGCCACTAATTTGCTATATAGATCATCCATTTTTTAATTTTTGCTTTTGGATTCAGATTTGATATTTCTCCTCTGATGTATTTTTTGATGTGAATATTTAATATAGTATTGAAACAAATATAATAAAAGCGGGAACAGAAAAGGGAGAGTAGGGGATATTTTATCTAATCATAAGAGATATTATGGTGACATTTATTTTACCCACATTTTGCTAATACATTGTTAACTGTAGTACTATTTTGCAAACATTTTAATGTTATCAATTGCATCTGAAATAGTTCCCTCAGAAGACTTGCGCAGAATGTTATTGCAAAACTCATGTTAATGGCTGCTCTGGTCTATATTATTTATTTAACTTTCTAATGTAAGACTTTCTTACAAACAAATGTGGCTCTGAAAGTGGAGTGGTCGTAAACAATTGTAAATTCATCTGGCGTCAAAGATAACTTGTTGTACTGAATGTCTACGTTGCTATACAATGGAAATACCTTGTAATATAAAACTAAGTAATGTTCATTTCCCACTTCTTCTAATCCATAACTGTACTTGGTTATTAATAGTTCGTCAGCCTCCAAGGTTATTTTTCCTTCATTGTCTTTATTGAATTCAAATGTTCCACAATTTGTATATTTTTTTGTTTGTTCAGTACCTTGATTTTTAGAGGTATATTCATAACTCAAAATTTTCCATTTTCCAGTTCCATTATAAAATAGTTCTTTTTCTTTCTCAATGATTTCCTGTTTACTTGAACAGCATGTTAAAACTGCACCAAGTGTCAATACCATGAAGAATATTTTAAGCATATTTATAGACGTCATAATTTGTTCGCCTTTTTTGTTTTCCATTTTGAAAATATTTTTGAGGTTGGAATAGCCTATAAACTTAGGAATTTGTTTTGAAACAAAAAAGCGTCCTACAAAAGTAGGATGGTTAATATACTAAATTGTCTCAGCGAGACACTGTTCCATCATTCTTGGAATTTCATATTCCTGCTCCTCCTAGGATTTCCAGTTCCTGTCCTTTTGTTGGTTGTCCGTCTAATATCGGCATTGCTTTCATGATGAGTTCCCTTACACCTTCAATTTTTAGAGAATTGTCATGGTCATCTTTACTATCCCAAATTTCTGTAACATAAACAGAAGTTGCATCATCTTTGTCACTACTAACAGCGTAAAGGTTACAGCCTTTAGCTGTTGATACAAGTTGAGAAGCTTGTATTAAAATATTGGAAAGTTCCTCTTTATACCCCGGTTTTGCGGTTAGTTTTCCGTGAAGTAAATATTTACTTTCCATATTTTCTGTAATTGTTTTTACAAATATATCCATTTATAGGACGATTTTGAAGGTATGATGAATCAAATGGAAAGAAAAACCGTCCTACAAAAGCAGAACGGTTTATATATTAAATTGTCTCAACAAAAGGTTGTTACATTATTCCTGGCATTCTAGCCCCATTGGCATAGCTGGTCCAGCGCTCTTTACTTCAATGGTTACACATTCAGTGGTAAGAAGCATCCCAGATATAGAAGCAGCGTTTTCAAGGACAACTCTTGTTGCTCCACTATTCGAAATCTCCTTATTTCGAATTTCTGTTCTCTTTGTGCAAAGTTGGAAGGTTTTGCGGAGTGAAGAATTAGAAATACAAATGTTCAACTTTAGAACTTATATTCCCTTCAATTTTGTCAAATTCTTGTGTAGGAGCTTTTCTTTTTTGAAATACAGTCTTTAAAATTAAAATTTTTCGTTAGAGCCTTTTTTCGTTGCATTATATTCAATTAGTGTAGCGAAGGCTTTTTTCAACCTTTCAACTAAAGCTTGGTCAGCTGTAAAACTAAACGGAGCAGCATAGTCATTATAGTTTGGTCCACTAATGGATAAAAAATCTTGTTCAGTACCATACTCATTTGCTTCCAATACAGTATTGACTAATTTTTTGCCAGTTACATAAAAGTCTTTTGAATACTCATCGTTCATTCCTTTAACTGTGTTTAGATCAATTGTCGTAAAATACCATTCGTTCATTTTCATTTCTTTTTTATAAACAAAAATGCCATTGCTGTAAGAAACAAAGTGTCTGAAATCTCCTAGCTTCCCGGCTAAGTTTTCCTTCATTTTTCCACCAATCCAATCCATAGTTTCCTGTTTGGTAGGTTTGGCTGTCTTATTTTCAGTAGCTGGTTTGGCAGGTTTTGAAGTTATTTTCTTTTGGGCATTTACGCCCATGCTTGTAACTGTTATTAGTAATACAATTGCCAGTTTTAGTTGTTTGGTCATAGTTTTTAGTTTAGTTTAATGCTTACTATTGTTTTAGGGTGTCTGTTCAGTTTATTTCCCTGTATTCATTTTTAAAGTGCTTTATCAGATTCTGTTTTTACTGAGCAACTTCTAAATAATTTTATATAGTTTGCAAATTTATAAATTGTTTTAATTTTACCAATATAGCGTGTATTATTTTATATTAGATGGGTCAACCAAATGATTAATATATTAATTTACCTCGGTCGCTGAGCGTTACATCATTCCTGTATCCCAGCAGCCATTGACATGTTAATTTAATTTTGAAATTTTTTCCCTTTTCTTTCAATAATAAGATACGCTGCATCCAGCATTTTAATCAGATGAATGTAAGGATTGATCATATTCCTTTCCGGTAGGTTGTCATAGATACCCAGTGAGAAGTAGACCATTCTGGAAATAAAATAATCAAATTCCTTAATGCTGTATTCTTTGAAAGCTTTTTTAAAGACCAACAGAGGGTTTTGATATTCTTTCTCCGAAAGCAGGCCAAGAACCAATGGTGAGTAGTTCTAAGTCCTCCGCTGCCGCACGAATCCTTTCGTGTGGTTTTAGTATTATAAATTAAACATTCTAATAATATAAATCTATAAGCCAAAGCCAGACGATACAATTGTGCGGTAGAGAGGGTATAAAAATAGAATAAAAACCGCTCTGAAAATCAAAGTGGTTTAGCATTAATAAATTCTTTATAAATAGAGGAATATTTAGCTTTCCATAGACATGTAGTCTAATTGACCATTTTGATCTGTATTTATGACAACCAGATAATCGGTGATCTCTTTTCCGATAGAATAATCTAAAATAGCAAAACCGTCTTCATTGTCAGGATAAAGTCCAATTCTAACTAATTCTAATTTTGTTAAAAGTTGTTGCTCCGGTTCTATTGTTGAATCATCAAAGTTGATAACCGTTGAAAGTTTGTCCTGCTCAACTTCTTCAAGATGGTGTTCCAAATATAATTTTACGGTATCACCGTCTTCATTGTGATAGTCTTCAAGAATGTAATTTTTAGCTAGTTTATTGAAGGGTTCAATATTCTCAAGATAGTTTTTTATTTGATCTAGCTTTGCTGCATCAGTAGTCTCACTTTCAAAATTTAAATCTATTTGAATTTCATTCCCATTGAAATTGATGGTAACATCATAATATTCTTCTATGTTGTACGCTGAAAGTTGCCCAAAATAAGGTAATGTGTATTCTGCCATGATTATTTTTACAGTTAGTTGGTGTATTTATTTTTTAAGTTTACTTTAAGATTCAATTTTTTTGTCCTATAAAAATAGAATTTATTCTTTCAATATAATCTATTTCTTTTGTAGAATGTTTGTCATATGTTTATTACTAAATGAACAAAGAATAAAAAGTTCAATAATAGTTCGCTATCTGCAGTTTACTCTTTGGATTGCTTATTTTATTTATGTGCTGATTTATCTTTATTTTTTGCTTCTTCTTCTTCTTTCAATAATAAGGTAAGCTGCATCCAGCATTTTAATCAGATGAATGTACGGGTTAATCATATTCCTTTCCGGTAGCTTGTTATAGATTCCCATTGAGAAGTAGACCATTCCGGAAATAAAATAATCAAATTCCTTGATGCTGTATTCTTTGGATGCTTTTTTTAAAGACCAACAGTGGAGGTTCTTTCGGTTCATCTTTAGTAAGATTAACATAAGGATATTTTTTTCGTCCAGAATATATCCAAGACTGTATGTTTTTTAGCTTGTTGTTATTCAGTCTTCTTTTGTTAGATGCAGTTGAATGAAACTGTCTTTAAGTTGATATTCTTTATGTTTAAATTTTGAGTTCAGTTCACTGCTGTTTCCTAAAACACCGCCAACTCCTGTGATTAATGGATGAATATTAAAATAAATGTCCGTTACCAAATCTTTGTTTATAAAGGCATTAAAAGCACCTGTTCCGCCGCCAACTGCCATTTCGTGCCAACCTTTTTGTGACATATATTCAATAGCTTCTTCAGGGCTTTTAACCGTCTTGTAGTCTTTTGATGGGTTAGGTTTTTCAGAAAGTACTACGATTTCTATTCCGTTGAAATGGTCTTTGACCTCCTGTGGGAAGGTTAAAAAATTTTCAAAGGTTTTAAAGCCTATGACAAGGTTTCCCACTTTTTTAGCGAATGCTAAATAAAACTTCATTGCTTCTGGTGGCAGCTGATGATGTGGATTGTCAGATAATAATACTTTACCATTAGCTGAAATGTTGGCAATTACTGTTACTTTCATTTTTAATTTTTTTTACCGTGTAAAATTATCTGAAAGAAACTTTACCTTTACTATGCGTTACCTTTTGGAAAGTAACTATTGTATGAGTACTAAAAAAAATGACATCAGTAAAGAACAAATATTGGCGCTTAAAGATGCCATTGAATTATTGAGCGGTAAATGGAAGTTCTGTATTCTGCATAATTTGTATCATCACGAAACAATGCGGTTCAAAGATCTGCAAGAGATAGCTTTGGGAATAAGTCCAAAGGTTTTATCCAAAGTGTTGCAGGAACTGGAAGATAATTTACTGATCACCCGAACGGTTAATAATACTAAACCTGTTACCGTTTCGTATGCACTTACCACCCATGCCAAAGAAACTGAAGATGTTGTCAATGCCTTAATTAATTTTGGGTTGAAGCATAGAAAGAAGATAAAGGAGAAGTGATTTATATCATTAAGAAATTGAGTTTACATCAAATCATCTTTTTTGATTTTGAAGACTTTATTTTTTTCTCTCTTTTCAATAATAAGGTCCAGTATTTAATCATATCAATATTTGGATTTATCGGGAGGTTATCATATACTCCAAGTGAGCAATAAATTGGCTATCCGAAGTCTCCTGACTTCGGAGTCTTTTTTTAAGATCTATTTTTATGTTATCGGCTCAAAGTTAGGAGACTTTGCGCAGCGGGGGAATAAGTCCAAAAGTTCTATCTAAAGTTCTGCAGGAACTGGAAGAGAATTTACTGATTACCCGAACGGTTAATAACACCAAACCTATCACCGTTTCGTATGCACTTACCACACACGCCAAAGAAACTGAAGATGTGGTTAGTGCCTTAATTAATTTTGGTTTGAAGCATAGAAAGAAAATAAAAGAGAAGTGATTTTTATATCATTAAGAAGCTGAGTTTATATCAGATCATTTTTTTTGATTTTGATGGCTCTATTTTTTCCTATTTTTACAATTAACTTTTAACCAAAAATGGTCAATCTATTTTGGATTATGACACAAAAATAGAAATGAAAATAAAAAAAATATTATTTAGCATATTAACCGCTCTTGTTTTAATGATATCAATATTCCTTTATATGAATAGGGATAAATTTGTCTATGTAGGTTCAGTAGATATTATTGAAGTCGATTGCAGCAAAAAAATTCAAATCTTGAGCGAAGTTTTTGAAAGTGATCAAAGGATTAGAAAATCAAATGAACTCATCAAATACGCTAAAGAAGATCACAGGAATCAGGAATTAGTGATTAGCATTATTGAAAAGTGTGGTATGCCGACATTAAAGGAGGTGGATCAAAAACACATGGATGCAATCTGGTTGGGTCTGCAACATAGTACTAAAGAAATCAGAAAAAAGTATTTTCCACAAATAGAGAAAGCGGTAAAAAATGGAGACTTATCTAAACAGCAATATGCATTGATGAAAGATAGGATGTTAATGGACGAAGGAAAACCCCAAATATATGGTTCACAAATAGAAAATGGTAAATTGTATACATTAGAAAATCCTGAAACTGTAAACGAAAGAAGAAAAGAAATGGGATTGGAACCAATAGAGGATTATTTAAAGTATTTTAATATTCAGTTCAATCCGAATTAACAACACAACATGTAATCACTAGACGACTTTGCGCAGCGGGGGATCAGATATAATTAATTCTATTCCATTTTCTTTTTAGCTAAAGGAACCCGCATGATATCTTTTTTGCCTTTTTTATTTGGATAATACAAAAATCTCCCATCAAGAATAAAATACTGCTCTTTGAGAATATCTTCATCTGCAAGGACATCTTCAATTTCAAATTCGAAAAAATTAGAATCTTTATTCTTTTTGAGAAAAATAATATAATCCTTTACATTGTAAGTCATAAATCCTATTTGTGAAAATTCTTTTTTGGAAATTACAATTGAATTATCGGCCTTAAGAATGTGTTGTTTTTTAATAGATGGTGCCCAAAAACACTGCTTAATGTAAGGTGATTTAAGAAGATTAACATAATTTCCCTTTTTATCAAAATAAACAGTTGCCATTCTAAACTCCTGATTATTGGACGGATTAGAGTCATCATTTTTAGGATTGTAATTAATTTTAATGGTAATAGAATCGGACGTGATCTTAGATTCTTTCATGTTTACTTTGGCAAATTCCCTTTTGATTTTTGGGTTTAATACTATTTTGTTGCCAGAAAGAGCCCAGTCTCCCTGATACTTTCTTCCATAATTATTGAGAACAAATGTAGAATCAGATTTAAGTTCTACATAGTCGGCATAAGGGTTAAATTTTCCAGTTAGACCTTCTCCATAGATTCCTGTAATATCTTTATTTTGTGAATAAAAAATTGAAGGGATTGAAAATAAAGAAATTAGAAAAAGCCTTTTCATAGATTAGTTTTTTGTACCCTTTCATCAAATAAAATGCCGTTTTTAAGAGTGATTTTACTTTTTTCAAATATGGGTATTGTTTTGTTTACTCATTTTCAAAAATAAAACCATTTTCCTTGTCCATTCGTTCACGTTCTTCCCTTGATATTCCTTCTCCTTTCAATAATAAGATATGCTGCATCCAGCATTTTGATCAGATGAATGTATGGATTGATCATATTCCTTTCCGGTAGGTTGTCATAGATGCCCAGTGAGAAATATACCATTCCGGAAATAAAATAATCAAATTCCTTAACACTGTATTCTTTGAAAGCTTTTTTAAAGACCAGCAGCGGATTTTGATATTCTTTCTCCGAAAGTAAGCCAAGACCCAATGGTGAAACATCTTCCAACTGAATATTGACAAACAATTTCTTTTCCTTCAATATTAAAAAGTAGCCTGCACGGATGAATGACCGCATCGCCTGGTGAAAATGATAAATGACAGAGGGTTCTTCTTTTATCCAGCTATTTCTTTTAAGGGCATAGCTCATAATGGTGTTTAAAAGCTCTTTTGTGGCTGGCAGATCATTAAGCTGAAAAAATGTTTCCATCTGCTGTAACTCGTAATGTTTCTTCCTGCCTTTCCCAAGCCGGGTTTGAAAGTCTGTTCTGTTTTTTTTCATGAGTGTGTATTTTTTATTGTACGATTTATCTGGCAGTAAAGAAGTAAGCCCTGCAATGCCTGAACCTCCTGTCTATATAAGCCGAATGAATATAATAGAATTTGTGTTTTTCTAAAAGCCCGAAAGCCGCAATGGATTGTACACCCCATTGTATTGTATCATGATACTTTATGTGGTAAAGCAGGCTTAGAAAAAGATGATTGTAGAAAAGCAGAACAGCATGAAAATAAAAACGGCATGAGACTCTACAATATCCGACTTGAGGTACTGGTATACCTGTACACAGATAAGAGAGCTCACGCCTAGGTCGTGAGCCTTTTACTTATCCTCTCGTGTACTTTTAAATTACCAGTTTTCAAGTCGAGATTCTAAGCAATAGCTTCTATATTTCTTTGAAGTATCGCAAAATTACTCTAATGAGTAATCTTTTCCAAATATAATAAAAATATCTTAACATTACCGAATTCGGTAATGGTATTTTTTGTTAATAATTACAATTTGCACTAAAGAGTACAATTATGAACGAGTTTAAGACTGATGAAATCAAAAAAATGGTCTCAGATAAAATAAAAGAAATAAAAGGTGAGACTCCCTATTCTAAGATTTCTGAAAGATGTAATGTTACTGCTGCAAGAATTAGTGATGTTGCCAATAACAAAATTGATTGTCAACTCAGTACTTTCATTGAAATTGCAACTGGATTAAGAATACATCCAAAAGAATTATTTGATATTGTTTTTGATTTTGAGGAATATTATTCTGAATTAGATAAGTAAAATATTCTCTGAGTAGAATTATGGATTAAAGTTGATCATCTATATAATTAAATGGATTTTTAGTAGTATTTGCAAAGTCTACCATTCCTGTTCCATAAAATATTTTAATTTCGTCATTGTGATTATTTGAATTTTTAAAAATTTGAAATTTATTTTCCCCAAGGTTTGTCTTATTAAATGCTACAAATATCCCATAAACCTTTTCGTTACCATTATTTTTATTTTCAATAATCTCTTTTAATCTAATCATTTTATCAACATCTTGTTGATAGTTAAAAATATCAGTATCATTAATTCCATTCTTATCTCTACAGAATTTAAGTTCAATTAGTATAGCTCCACCAGCAATCGTGAAGTTTTTAGAAGGATTACTATTATAAACTGGTGTATGTTTTATAATTTCATATTCCGTTGAATGATAAATGCTAATATTTGAAGTGTTTACAACTATTAAGTCAGGAACTAAAGTCAGTTTATCGTCTTCATCAAAGAACTTCACCTCCGAATGTACAGCACACCCTTTAATATCCGGGCTAAATGTTTCATGACTGATTGGGAACAAATCATAAATTAATCTGAATAGCTGACATTTTAAATCATTTTCAGTTAAAATTAAGGCTTTATTCTCTTGAAAAATTTGTTCTAATTCTTGAAGTTTTCTAATTATTAGAGATATAGAATCCAAGTTTATATCCATAAATGTGTATATTATTCCTGTTGGTTTTTGTTTACTTAACTTCCGATTGTAGATTAACAATGCCGTTTTAATTTTTCAATTAAACCATAATAAGATAATTCGCTATTTTTTGAAGCTATTTCACTTTCAAAAATACTTTTAACTTGAGGTATTTTTAAGTTTTCAATTATTCCATTTTTCCAAGCTTTCCAAACATCACTAGGAATTCTGCGTTTTTTGTACCAAAGATACTCTTCTGCGCATAAGTTAAAATAGTCAATAATTTGGTTAACTTCTTTTCTACTTAATTCTTTTTCTGTTTCAATCCTTAAAGTATTCATCAAATCATTCAGCTCAGAATCATATTTTTCGTTGAATGATTCAAATAGATTTTTAAATAAATTATCATCATCACTTTTTTGTTTTTGTAAACCTATATATAGGGCAACTAAGACACCTAATGTTGTAATAATTAACTCTTTTTTAAGTAAATCATAATAAAAACAAAATAAAATAGAAACAGCAAAAAAGAGAAATATTATTGTATAAGTATTTCTTTTGATATAGCTTATCATTCACTTATTAATTTTAAATGTTCAATATCAAACATATTTATTGTTCTTTCTTCTCTTCCTAAATCAAGAGTAATTGTATGTGGAAGAATATCCCCAAGATTTGTTAAATCATATCTTATTAAAAAACCTTTGATTATTTCATTTTTTTTTGATAATTTTTATATTTAACTTCAATTTTTTGATTTAAAATTTTATCTAAATCTTCTTTCTTGTAATTTAATGGATGCATAATTTAAATTTTGGGATTAATGACAATCCAGTTAATAGTAATCTTTGGAATCACTGATAAGTTCTGGACTATCAAAATATTTTGTGGGATTGAAATTACTTCTTTCTTTTTGTTCGCCGGTTTTTTTGTCTTTATATGAAATAAGATATCTGGAATGTTTTGTAATTTTAGAGTAAAAGTTTTTCCAGTTATTATCAAAACGTTCTATATTATCATCAATTGATTTTTGATAATCTTCAATTTTCTGTGGTTTGTGTAATAAAGTTAGTACACGAACCTTGGCATAAGTTATCCTATCAACTGCTTGATTATGGTGTTTTGCTTTGTATAATTTCCTGAAACATAAATAGCCAAAATATGCATTATCTAATTTTTTAGTATCATCAAGGGTTTCCTCCACAAAATCTTGTTTCATAAATAGTTTTTTTTGCCTCCCTTTATCGACATTACCATTGGCAGAGTAATACATTCTGAAAAATAGATTTCTTTCAATAATTTGTTTCTCAATTATATAATTATGAAAAATTCCATCTGCAAATTCGCCTCTTTTTCTTTCAAATAATAATCCATACCTATCAAAAAGAACTTTTTGTATCTTAAGATTGATTGAATCATTAGCAAATTTATCAGCTCCAATAACAGGTGTTTGCTGGTTTGTTGCTGTAGAAATTTCTTCAATCAACTCTATTTTTCCTTGTTCATCATTTTTATCAAGTAATGTAATAACTTTTAATAGAACTTCTTTATTTTCAAAAACTTCTTCAACATTTGTATTTTTATACATCTCGTAAATTCGACTAAGTGTATATGATGTTTGCCCACCATTAATTATTTGTGGATTTTTAACCACTAGTTGAGCTTTGTTTTTTTGACCGATTTTCTCATTTATTAGAGTTTCATCCGATAACATTGTTATACCATTGTTAAATAAAGCAAATTCATTTGTTTCTTTACTAATAATAGTTTCCGTTATTGCTGTATTTACCTTTTTACCTTCTAAATCAAGGTAGCTTCGAGGGTTATATTTTAGAACTGAATTTTTATATTTATTCATAATTCGTCCAATTTCAATTGTTGGAACAAATAGTACTGTAATTTCACACTCGCCCTTCTTGGTTAATACAGTATAACTTATTTTACTTCCTGCATTTTTATTACTTAAATCTATATTAATATTTAAATCTGTAGCATTATAAAATGTCCCTGAAATCATTGGGAAAATTAACTTTGTATAAGTCTTTTCATAATCAAAAACTTCAGTAGCAAAACCACCAGTCAATTGACGTAACTTTGAATCTGTCCATCCAGATAAATTAGCAAGAATAATAACTTGGTATGAGTATCTCCCTATATTATCCAATTCTGTGATTTCACGTTGCAATTGTTTTATTTTACCATTATATTCAATTCCTTTTTCATCTGCAGTTTCGCCATCTAGAATTCGATTAACATCCATTGTCAAAATTTCTTCAAGAGCAATTTCTTTACCTTCAAAATTTTTTTCATTTATACGAAATTTGGATTGAATAAAATAAATTGTTTTATTATCTTTATTTATGTAATAGCCATCTATACCACCATCTTGTGTTCCGTCTGCAATGCATGCTTCTCTTTCTTGGAATTCTAATATACCAAAGCTTACTTTTAGAAATAAATGTATAAAAGCTTTTGCTCTAGCTTGGTTTACTTTTTCAACATCCGTACTTATTGGATTATATTTATTATAAGATGGCTCAGATGCTTTTACTTCTGATCTGATTTTATCTAAAATATCAATTAAAATTTGGTATTTTGCATGCATAATATAAAGGGTAATTTAATGGTATTGCAGCTAATATCCAACTTTACGCATTGCATCAATAATATATACGATTGCGCTAATGTTGTTTTAATTTTAGCTATTATTAATTATCAAATATAAAATATAATATACTATTTCATTATGGGAAACCATAAAAACAAAAAACCGCCCTATGAAAATAGAACGGTTAGTATATTAAATTTGTCTCAACGACTCGCTATTACATCATTCCTGGCATTCCACTGGTATAACACATTCAGTTGTTAAAAGCATTCCAGATACAGAAGCTGCGTTTTCAAGGGTAACTCTTATAAAATTGATAATTACCGATTCAAAAATCTGCACATACTTTTGGCTCTTTGAATTAAATTAAACTCCTTGAACCTTAGTAGTGTTGATTTACTATTAATAATTTTTTCTAATTCTTTAATATTTTCATAGTGTTCAAAAAAATGTTTTTCAAAATTTGAATATTTTATGCCATCTTTTATGTTACTGATACCAATGTAAAAATAACATGATTGGATTTTGTATAGTAATCTAACTAAATCATAGTCAAGAGATATTGCATATGGGAAAGAAAAAATAATATCAATATTTTTTCTGACTAATTTTTTCTCTTCGATAAATAGATCAAGTTCGGTAAAAGTTCCAGTTGAACATGCTATTGTATTTCCTAGTTCATTTTTTCTTTCGTAGCTAAAAGCAATTTCATCATTATTTTTTAATGTATGTAAATTATCAAAATTTGATAATTTCAATGTTTTAAAATCTATATTTTCGAAATATCTTTCTCTTAGGTAAGCTTGTCCAATATTTATTTGCTGTAATATATCTGAAAGGTATCCTGATATTAGTTTTTGGGTCTTTTTTTCTCTGTAATAAGATACAATTTGAATATTGATTACATAAAAAATATAGCTCGCAATTATACTGGTTGCGAGATTATAAATTATATCATTTGCTGTCTTTATTGTTTCTGCAGTAAAGTCAACATTAACTAATGATAAATGAAAAAATTTTATATTTAGTATTAATAATAAACAAATTATATTTAGGAATAAAAGAAATCTTTCAAGTTGTTTTTGTGTCATTTTTATTAGTTTTTATAATATATACAAAACCGCTCTACAAAAGCAGAACGGTTTATATATTAAATTTGTCTTAGCGACTTGCTATTACATCATTCCTGGCATTCCACCACCCATTGGCATAGCTGGTTCAGCGCTCTTCACTTCAGTGATTACACATTCAGTTGTTAAAAGCATTCCAGATACAGAAGCTGCGTTTTCAAGAGCAACTCTTGTTACTTTAGTTGGGTCAATGATTCCTGCTTCAAGCATGTGAACATACTCGTCAGTTTTAGCATTGTATCCGAAGTCTCCAGAACCTTCTGCTACTTTAGCAACGATTACAGAACCTTCACCTCCTGCGTTAGCAACGATTTGTCTTAATGGCTCCTCGATAGCTCTCTTAACGATTTTGATCCCTGTAGTTTCGTCAGAATTGATTCCTGTAAGGTTATCTAAAGCCGAGATTGCTCTTACTAAAGCAACACCTCCTCCAGCAACGATACCTTCTTCAACAGCAGCTCTAGTTGCGTGTAATGCATCATCAACTCTGTCTTTTTTCTCTTTCATTTCTACTTCAGAAGCAGCACCTACATAAAGGACAGCAACACCACCAGCTAACTTAGCTAGTCTTTCCTGAAGTTTCTCTCTGTCGTAGTCAGAAGTTGTAGTTTCCATCTGAGCTTTGATCTGAGCTACTCTTCCTTTGATTTTCGCTTCGTCACCACCACCGTTTACAACAGTTGTGTTGTCTTTGTCGATCGTTACTTTCTCAGCAGTTCCAAGCATATCCAAAGAGATGTTTTCCATAGTGAAACCTTGCTCTTCAGAAATCACCTGTCCACCTGTAAGGATTGCGATATCTTCTAACATTGCTTTTCTTCTGTCTCCGAATCCTGGAGCTTTTACAGCAGCAATTTTAAGAGAACCTCTTAATTTGTTTACTACTAAAGTAGCCAAAGCTTCACCTTCAACTTCTTCAGAGATAATTAATAGAGACTTACCACCTTGTGCAATTGGCTCAAGAACTGGTAATAATTCTTTCATTGAAGAAATTTTCTTCTCTACTAAAAGGATATATGGGTTTTCTAGTTCAGCTAACATTTTCTCAGGGTTAGTCACGAAGTAAGGTGACTGGTATCCTCTGTCGAACTGCATACCTTCTACAACATCTACTGTTGTATCGATACCTTTAGCTTCTTCTACAGTGATTACTCCTTCTTTACCTACTTTTCCGAAAGCTTCAGCGATCAAAGCACCGATTGTTTCGTCATTGTTAGCAGATACAGAAGCAACTTGTTTTACCATTTCTGTAGAATCTCCAACTGTCTTAGATTGAGATTTTAAGTTTTCAACAACAGCAGTTACCGCTTTGTCAATCCCTCTTTTTAAATCCATTGGGTTAGCACCTGCAGCTACATTCTTAAGACCTTCTCTTACAATAGCCTGTGCCAAAACAGTAGCGGTAGTAGTACCATCTCCTGCGATATCATTAGTTTTGGAAGCAACTTCTTTTACCATTTGCGCTCCCATATTTTCTACTCTGTCTTCAAGTTCGATTTCTTTTGCAACAGAAACACCATCCTTAGTTACGTGTGGAGCTCCGAAAGATTTTTCGATAACTACATTTCTACCTTTAGGACCTAAAGTTACTTTTACTGCATTAGCCAATGCATCTACACCTCTCTTTAGAGCGTCTCTTGATTCAATATCGAATTTTATTTCTTTTGCCATTTTTGATTAGATATTAGATGTTAGATGTCAGATATTAGACAGCTAACAATAGTTTTTTAATTTGATTTTTTTAATCTGAAATCTGATGTCTGTGATCTGAAATCTTAGCCAATAATTCCTAATAAGTCAGCTTCTCTTACGATTAAGTAATCTTTACCTTCTAACTTCAATTCAGCACCTGAATATTTTCCATAAAGAACTTTGTCACCTACCTGAACAGTTGTAGGCTCATCTTTTTTACCAGGTCCTACTGCCACTACAGTACCTTCTTGCGGCTTTTCCTTTGCAGTATCCGGGATAATAATACCTGAAGCTGTTTTAGTTTCTGCTGCGATTGGCTCTACCAGAACTCTGTCTGCCAATGGTTTAAAGTTTACTGACATAATATATTTATTTTTTAATTATTTCTGTGTTGTAATTCTCTAAATGTATGCCATGAGGCGTAGACGGCTGAAATGGCAGACTTTTGAGCCCGAATGTGAAAATATGGCAGAAAAATAAAATAAGAAAGCCGGAAAATTCCGGCTTTTATTGTAAGTGTTTAATTTTTATGAATCCTGTTTTATGGACATTGTTGTCCCGGTCCGATCCATAGAATACATTGTCCTTTGTAATTGCGTTCACAGCAATAACGTCCTGCTGCACCGCCGTTGATTGATTTCTGAGCATCTCTGCTTAGTAATTTTGCATTTTTCATAGTTAATAATATTTAATTTGTATACTTCCTGAACGTTTAAAGTCAATCAGGATTTTGATATTTGGTGTTTAATTAAATCAAAGATATGTTTTTTCCTTAATATGTGATATATTTTTAATTGTTTTTTTTTAGTATAAATTATTGGTTATCAGTTAATACTTGTTCGTTTGTTTGGAGCAGTATTGATTTCAGAAGAGGTAGAAGACAAAAAGAGAAGCCGGAAGATATCTCCGGCTTTTATAATTATTTGTTGTATCAGGGCAGATCTATGGACAAAATTGCCCTGGTCCGATCCAGCGGATACATTTCATATTGTCATCATAATCACAACAAACAAGTTTTCTCGCAGAACCTCCATTAATGGATTTCTGAGCATCTCTGTTTAATAATTTTGCATTTTTCATATATAATACCTTTGTTTTTTTAGCTCCTGAACATTTAATGTCAATCAGGTTTTTTTGACAGCCTGTGTTTTTATTGTTAATTCAAAGGTAAATGTTTTTAATACAGGTTGTTAGGTTGTTTGTAGACAGGGAATTGCTATTGGTATTTTGAATGACTGTTTTTATGAGGTCATTTCTAAAAACATTCTTCTTCCACTCATATCCATTTCCTGTTTTACTATTTTTCTTGTTATCGTGTCAATATAATAAGTGGTGGTAGTGGTTTTGTTACTGATATCATCATTTGTTTTCACAACCCAGACCGGTTTCCCTTTATATTCTGACTTTTGGGTATCCAGAATATAGGCCTTCATCATTCCTTTTTTCTCAGATTTTGGATTGTAGTCGAAAATAGAAATTTCGGCAGAATAGTGTTCTTGCAATGGAAGAAATCTTATCAGCATTGCATAGCTGCTGCTGTCAAAATATTGGGTTGCAGGAATATCGATACTATCTTTTTTCTGCAACTTTTTATCCAGATAATATCCTGTAACTTTATCTTTACCGGACTTTAGAACCATGTCCCGCATGGAGTTATAAGAAGAATGATACTCCGGGGTGAAATTTGAGGTTTTTACAATAGTGGAATCTGTCCATTGAGCATCTGGAGCTTGTTTCATTTTCACTATTGTTTTGATAAGAAGATCTGTTTTATTCAGCTTTTTGGTTTCTGTAATGATACTTCCGATTTCTATTTTTGTACCGGCATTTTCAGCATACCACACAGATTCTGATGTTTCATCTTTGATCAATTTAGAATTGATCTGTACATTTTCTGGGGTAAGAAGCTTTTGTGAAAAGAGATTCACGCTGCTCACTAATAAAAGGAATAAGAATGTTCTCATGATCTTTTTATTAGTTAGTTGATCTGAAATTCAAAAAGTTACAATGCTATTTATTCTTTTTGAGGTTCAGGAGAAATATTTTCGTTTTCCATTGAAAATATCACACTGGTGATTTTCCATTCATTTTTAATTTTCACAAGTCCCCAGGATTCTTTGCCCCATAAACCTTTCTTTCCTCCAGCCCAGAAACTGAAATTAAATGCTACAGAAGCAATGCTGCCGTCAGTATCTATATTCACATTAGAAAATTTTTCTTCTTTTACAGATCCTTTAGTAGTGCTTCTGAACCAGGATTTATAATCTGCTGTTTTATGATCCGGAGATTTAGGGTCTTTTTCAATTCTTTTCTGCTGGGTTTTATCCTTATAAACCCCTACCCAGGTTACTGGCCCGTCATAAAATAAGCGATAGAGGCTGGTGTGTCTTTGGTTTTTAAGCTGGTCATAAAAGTATCCAGCACTTTATGGAGTTCAGCTTTATCTTTTTCGGAGCCTGATTGTGTTTGCGAATAGGTGAGGTTAAATCCGAATAGAAAGATAATGAGCGTTATAATGATATTTTTCATGATTTTCTGTTGAGTTTGGATGAATCCAAATTACAAAAAATACAGAAATAGAATGTAAAAGTATTGATTGTTAGTGTTTTAAGAAACAATGTCTGAAATTTTTCACAATGTTTCAGTTCTGGGTTTATCTGTTAAATGATTCTTTGAAGCCTGATTTATTTTCGAAATCACTGCCCCGGAAACGGCAATTCCTATAAAGTTGGTTACCGATCTGGCTTCATTCATAAAACGATCCACGCTATAGAGAAGAGCAATATCTGTCAACGGAATTTTTCCAAATCTGTTCAAAGTGAAAATAAGCGCCAAAAATCCTGAGCCTGGGACACCGGAGGCTGTTTTTGAAGTAATAGAAATGATGATAAAAAGCCACAGATAATCATTGAAACTTAAAGGGATCGTATAAAACTGAACCAGAAAACAACAGGTCACGGAAAGATAGATACAGGCTCCGGCAAGATTAAAATTATACCCTAAAGGAATAATAAATCTTAAAATTTTCCTGCTGTAGCCTTCAGATTCCATTTTCTCAAAAATGAGAGGAAAGGCTGTTTTAGAAGATGAGGTACTGACCACCAGGATAATTTCTTCTTTGATGTTCAGTAAAAATTTCCAAAGGTTAAACTTGAAGAGGTAAGAAACAGCCCCAAGAATTCCAAAAATGAAAACAATATCAGCAATATATACCGTGGCAACTACCTTACTTAAAGGAAGAAGGGTATTGATGCCATATACAGCAACACCATAGGCTATATTACAGAAAATAATGAGGGGAAGAATGATGTAAAGATACTTAATGACGGTATAAAATATATTCACACCCTGATCCAATATATTCAGGAACTTTTCTTTTTTTGAAGAAAGATTCATAGCAATACCAATCACAATAGAAAGGAAAAGAAAGATACCATGCCTGTTGAGATAGATAAGATTGGGCAGACCATCATTTTTGATTTCAAATGTCTTGGGTAAGGATGTATTGATTCTGGTAATGTCAATTCCTGTATCAGAACCGGGCTGCATCATTAATCCAAAAACGAAACCCACTATTATGGCGATCGAAGTCATCACTAAGAAATATAAAATAGTCTGCCATACAATATTACGGGCATTTTTGAGCTCAGACAGCTGGCTGATTCCATAGGCGACTGCCATAAATATAACAGGGAGGATCAGTGTTTCCAGGATCATGAAAAAATACCGGCTCACCACTCCCAGTCTTATACTTTCCTCAGGAAGGTAATGACCGGCCAATACTCCTCCCATCATTGCTGTAAATACATACAATGTAAGGTTTTTAAGGTATTTTCCGGTAAATGTTTTCTGAGGTTGTAAAGGGTTCATCGGGAAAAATAAGCTATTTTTTACAAAACAAGTTTTAAGCGGTAATATTATTTCTGAAGTTGAAGATACTCATTATTCATTACATTCTTATCATATGGTTCCAAGAAGTAGCGCCCCTATAAGCATGATGATTGATGATCCGATTGCCCATTTTAAAGTATACTTCAGGTGATCAGAATATTCTACTCCTGCTAGTGATACTAACAGATAGGTGGAAGGAACCAAAGGACTTAATAAATGAGATGCCTGACCAACAAGACTTGCTCTTCCTAATATTTCAGGAGCAATATCCAGCTGGCGTCCTGTTGCCTCAATAATAGGGAGTATTCCAAAATAATAGGCATCATTCGTGAGAAAGAAAGTAAGAGGAACACTAAAGATGGCTGTAATAATATTCAGATAACCACCCCAGCTTTTGGGAACAATATCTATCATACTATTTCCCATAGCCTGCATGATGCCGGTTCCGTTAAGGATTCCCGTAAAGATTCCTGCTCCAAAGATCATTCCTGCTACAGACAATGCGTTTCCGGCATGTTTTGAAATAATTTTCTGCTGATCTTTTAGTTTTGGGTAATTGATGACAGAAGCAATACAAAAAGCAATCATAAAAGCAATACCTAATGGAACAATGTCTAATATCATCACAGTCAACAGAACAAGAGTCAAAATTAAATTCACCCAGATCAGTTTTGGACGGAGAAGCTGAGGATCAGATTCTCCTGTAATGTCTCCGGTACTGTATTTTGTATACTTCCCATATTTTGCGATGCGTTTTTTTTCTTTTTTTCCCAGGATGTAGGCCACAAATATAACCCAGATGATGCCTAAAGCCATAATAGGAATCATAGGCACAAAAATTTCGGTGTGTCCCAGTTTCAGGGAGCTCATCACCCTTGCCGTAGGACCTCCCCAAGGTAAAATATTCATAATTCCACCAGCCAGCATAATAATGCAGGTCAGCGTTAATGGGTTCATTCCTTGTTTTTTATATAAAGGAAGCATGGCTGCTACAACAATGATATATGTAGAAGAGCCATCACCATCCAGAGAAACCAATGTGGTCAGAATAGCAGTTCCTATAGTTGTTTTTACTGGATTGTCTCCAACGGCTTTTAAAATAAGATTGACTAAAGGCTCAAAAAGCCCGGTGTCTATCATTAAACTGAAATAAAGAATGGCAAAGATGAGCATAACCCCTGTAAGGGCTATTTCCTTGACTCCATTCTTCATCATTTCTCCCAATTGAGATCCAAAACCTGCTAAAAATGCGATGGCTACAGGGATAATGACTAAGGCGGTAAGAGGAGTCATCTTCTTATTCATGATAAGCACCATAAAGATGATGATCATCAAAAATCCAAGGAATGTAAGCATAGGTGGTTGTATTTGAGGTTATTTATTTTTATTTTTTCTCCAGTCAAAATTGTTTCGATAGCCGATATAGGCATAGTTACTGGTAGATCCGGTTTCCAGCTGGTTGATAAAAGCAACTTCTATGGCTGAGGTTTTTCCTGTTTTTATTCCTATCCCGGCTGTTAAACGGTTGCTGTCAAAAGTTTCTTCTTTGCTGGCATTCATTCTGATTTCATTTTTCAGAATACCATAAAGCCTTTCTTTCTCCCCGGCTTTATTGAATGGGATTCTTAAAGAAATAAGATAACGGAGTCTTACAATGAATTCATTCGGATTACTGATAAACCGTTCCTCCACACGAAATCGGTGAGAAATAGAGGTTCTTCCGATATTACCTCCCAAACTTACCTGTTGGAAAGGTCTTTTTTCATACCTTTCTTTTTTGGTGTTATCAGATTTGTACGAGTCCAGAATAAGAAACATCGCTCCTACAGCAGGTCTTACTTCAGGAGCTACTTCATAATCTACATAGGCAGAAACCAGAAAAAGTCTGGTATCATAGGCGAGGTCAAAAGACCGGTATTGGGTAAGGGCTGTCAACGTACTTTTGTCTGTAAGTTTTGCAGACATGAGGTATTGGAACCACATATTATAACTGTCCCGGCTTTGAGCCATAACAAATTGACTGACACCTAGTAGAAAAAAGGTGATTAACGATAATTTAACTTTCATGTAAAATTGAATTAATATCCTGCTTTCTCAAATATATTTATAAGAAGGAGCCGTGAATTTATTTTTCAATCAATAGCAGTTTTTATCAGTAAACTGCAATCCGGGGAGAAAAAGGTCTTATATTTGGAAGATTGAAAATTGGATATTTTAGATGTTTTTTATTATAAATATTGTATTTATATTATTGATTTTTAGAGTTTTACTTAGTGGTAAGATTTTAAAGAGACTGATGGAATATCATTGGGGGCTTTTGCTGAAGTTTCAGCACGTTTTCTTCTTTTTCTTCTTCTTTATCATCACTTTTTTCACCGAAAACTACTTTTTGGATGTTCCTGAGCTTATCTGGTCTGTATTATTTGTAATTATTTTCAATGTTGGGATTTACTATCTGGTCTATTTTTATCTTGTGCCCAGGTTTTATCTTTCCAATAAGTATCCGGAATTTATTCTGTATGCATTCATCTGTTTTTTAGTATCAAGTCTTTTTAGAATTTTGCTGGAACCTGCGGTGTTTCATATGAAATTTGATGAAACCCTTTCCAATACAAAATTCCTTTATAATGTCTATACCGCTCAGGGTATTGTGATACTGGTGGCGTCATTTCTGGGAATCACGAAGGATAAATTTCTGATCGAGCAGGATTTTAAAAATTTAGGGGAAGAAAAAGACCAATTGTATCTTGACCTTTTAAAATCGAAACTAAACCCTCATTTTTTGTTGAATACTCTTAATAATATTTATTCCAAAAGTTTTAATCCATCTGAGAAAACATCTGAGTCAATCTTACAGTTAAGCCGTTTGCTGCAGTATGTTATTTATGATACCAATAAGGAAAAAATTACGCTAATGCAGGAGTTTTCAACGATTAAATCATTGATTGGACTTTACCAGCTAAAGTATAATAACCTATTGGATATCAAGTTTGAAATAAAAGATGATGAAACGCTGGAACTTATTGAAGTACCGCCATCAGTTTGTCTTACTTTATTTGAAAATGCTTTAAAACATTCAGCAGTGGGAATTGAAGAGAATAGCTTTATCAAGGTATCTTACAAAATACAGGATCAGGAATTATTATTTGAAATTAAAAATTCTGTAGCCAAGAACCGGAATCTAGTGAATAACTTTAATGATAATGGATTTGGAAATGAAGCGGTCATCAGCATTCTGGAAAAATATTATCCTGAAAGATTTACTTTTATATCGGAAGCGGCTGAGAATAATACATACGAAACTACTTTAAAAATTAAACTATAATGGCTAACCTGACTATCGTAGGAGTGGATGATGAATATCCCGCGTTAGAACTTATCCGGCACTATTGTGATCAGATAGAAGATGTAGACTTGCTGGAGATATTTCAGAATCCGGAAGAGGCACTGCAATATTTAGAGAAGAATAGGGTAGACCTTGTTATTCTGGATATTAATATGCCTTATATCAATGGGATTGACCTTTTACTTAAGCTTCCCTATAAACCATTATGTATATTTCTTACCCTGGAAACTCAGTATGCTGTAAAAGCATTTGAATTGGATGTAGTGCATTATCTGGTGAAACCTGTAGATTTCGAAACATTTAAAAGAGCAGTATATAAAGCGAAGGACTTTTTACAGTTTAAACAATCTGCAGAAGATAAAAAACAGGAAGATTTCATTATGTTTAAATCTAATTATATCATGAATAAAGTCCTTCTTCAAGATATAAAATGGATTCAGGGGTTTGGAGAATATATTATTCTGATCACCCATTTGAAAAAATATATGATCCTGGAACGGATGTCCAATTTTGAAGAAAATTTTCAAAACCTGGGATTTATCAGAATTCATAAATCTTATATTGTTCTTTCTTCTCATATCAGTTCATATGATTCAAATACGATTTATTTGAAAGGCGGAGAACAGCTCCCATTAGGAAGAACTTATAAAAAGCATCTGAAAGAATATTTAGGATAAAAAGTAGCGAAATTAAATTCTTAGAGATTTCTAATGTAAAAAATAAAAAGCTCACTGATTCAGTGAGCTTTTCAATTATTGATTGCCGGCAATTATGCTTTTTAGCTTTTTCCTGCTGCCTGCATAGGATTTACTTTTCCATTAGAACTTCCTCTTGCAGAACTTCCATCCTGTTTCTGTTTGAAGAGCTGGAATTTTGAAGTTTCCCCACCGGAACCATTGCTGGTCCATAAATTATTGGTGGTATCAATATCAGCAGTTTCTCTCATAGGATCTAACTGAATTGATTTCAATTTTTTATCAAAATAATAGGTCTTTGAAACTTTTTGTTCGTTAAGTCTCCAGATCTGTGCCGAAGATTTATCGTACAGCTTTGTACCGTCTTCAAAGGTGAATTCGAGGATAATCGGCATTACTAATCCGCCTTTATTCAAAAAGTCGATCTGATAAGCGGTAATATTTTTAAATTTCTCTTTATCCTTAGCATCTAGAGGTGGAGTAGCATCTATTTTAGAAATATATTCCTTGGTGCTTACTTTTTCCTGACCTCTGTCATATCGGTAGTAAAAATCCTGTGCATCCTTATCCTGATCAACATAGAATTTAATATTTTTATCTTCTCTGTTTCTGATTTTTGAAAGATCTTCAAAACTATTTACCAATGGCTTTTCAACCTGATATTTTATTTCTGTAGCAGCTTTTGGATCGGTATCCAGATTAGGCGTTGCTACGGTTACCTTATCAATGGAGATATCTACAGGATCTGTTCCGTAGAACCATCCTCTCCAGAACCAGTCAAGGTCTTCACCACTGGCATCTTCCATAGTTCGGAAAAGGTCTGCAGGTTCAGGATGCTTAAAAGCCCATCTTTTCGCATAGGTTTTAAAAGCCTTATCAAAAAGTTCTCTTCCCATAATGGTTTCACGAAGAATATTCAGTCCTGTAGCAGGTTTTGAATACGCATTCGGACCATAGTGAACAATGTTTTCTGAGTTGCTCATGATAGGTTCCAGCTGGTCCTTTGGAAGTTTCATATAATCTACGATTGTCCATGCCGGACCTCTTTTAGACGGGAATTTATTATCCCATTTTTCTTCCGTAAGATATTCCGTGAAAGTATTCAGACCTTCATCCATCCAGGCCCATTGTCTTTCATCAGAATTGATGATCATTGGGAAGAAGTTGTGGCCTACTTCGTGGATAATTACTCCGAGCATTCCATTTTTTGTTCCTTCAGAATACGTACCGTCTTTTTCCGTTCTTCCGAAATTGAAGCAGATCATAGGATATTCCATCCCGTTGGCGGCTTCTACAGACTGAGCTACGGGATATGGATAAGGAATGGTAAATTCCGAATAGGTTTTTATCGTGTGGGCTACTGCTTTTGTGGAGAATTTTCTATAAAGTCCATAGGCTTCTTTGGGATAAAAACTCATTGCCATTACCTTATTATTGTTTTCAGGAATAGTAACATGCATTCCGTCCCATACAAATTTTCTTGAAGAAGTCCAGGCAAAATCCCTTACATCATTCGCTTCGAAAACCCATGTTTTTCTTTGTTTCGAATGATTCTTTTCCGCTTTTTTGGCTTCATCTAAAGTGACAATTTCTATAGGTTCAGAAGCATTTTCAGCTTTTCTGTATCTTGAAAGTTGATCTGAAGTTAATACCTGATCGTAGTTTTTACATTCTCCCGTTCCGCCTACAATGTGATCGGAAGGGACATTCATAGACACTTTAAAATTTCCGAAAACCAGGGCAAATTCACCTCTTCCGGTAAACTGATGGTTTTGCCAACCCTGGAAATCGCTGTATACACACATTCTTGGATACCATTGTGTCATCGTATACAGGTCATTGCCGTCCTCAGGGAAATTTTCATAACCACCACGGCCTCCCATCTTCATTCTGTTGGAAATATTATAGTTCCAGTCTACTTTGAAAACGAATTTTTCTCCTTTTTTCAACGCTTTTGGAAGGTCAATACGCATCATGGTTTTGTTAACGGTATACTTTAGAGGAGTACCGGAAGCATCCGTTACTTTTTCAAGAATAACTCCATATCCGTTATCCTTTACAGGAAGTTCCGTTACCTTAAGCTGTTGATCCGTTGTTGAGGGACGAAGGACTGATGATGTATCATATCCTGCATTCCTCATGCTTGAATGTTCATTTTCATCCAGCTGAAGCCAGATGTACTCCAGTTCATCCGGAGAATTGTTGTAATAGGTAACTGTTTCAGACCCTTTCAGATTTCTTTTATCCTCGTCAAGGTAAGCCGTAATATTGTAATCAGCCCTGTTTTGCCAGTATCCGTGTCCCGGAGCACCGGAAGCTGTTCTGTAAATATTGGGTGTTGGCAGAATACTTCCCAGCTGTTCAAACTTGTTTCCATGATTGCTGCCAAGGTTATTCTGAATATTTTGTGCGGTGAAACCTGTATATGCAAATACAGAAAGTGAAAGTATAACAACTTTTAGTTTCATAACCGAAATGATTTAATAATGATCAAAGATAGTAATAAGCAGTTGAAATAGTGAAAAATTTTCATGTTTAGAAAGGAATTCTTTCCAAAGTCATTTTTAGAGATAATGCAAATACTCCGGATGAGACAAAAAGAATCCAGTCTTTTTTGTTAACCTTAAAAATAGTAAGCAGAATAAACAACAGTATTAAAATAGCACCTACAATGACGATCTGTCCCAATTCCAATCCGATATTGAAGCCCAATAATGGAATTGCAATGCCTTGACTTTTAGCAATCATCACTCTGGCAGTATTGGCAAAGCCCATTCCATGAACAAGTCCAAAGATCAGGGCAAGGTAGTAATTGGCCCGCATCAACGTCTGTTTCTGATTTTTCATAATAATATTATCCAGAGAGGTCAGAACAATGGTCAGGGGAATTAAAAATTCAACCCAATCAGAAGGAACCCTGAAAACATCAAGGATACTTAAAGCCAGTGTAACAGAATGTCCAATGGTAAATGCGGTGACAAGGATCAGAATCTTTTTCCAGTCACTGTAGGAATAAACAGCGATCAGGGCCAGTACAAACAGCTGATGATCTAAAGCATCAAGGGAGATAATGTGCTCCCATCCAAGGTTTAAATAAAATAGAAAATCCTGCATCATAAAGTAAAATATAATGCGTACGAAAATAATGATTAATTTCGTACACATTATTTAAATGTCAGGGTTTATGAAGAAATTATGGCTGTTTTTGCTTCCCATTGTCTTTTTATTGTCTTTTACAACAGTATGGCATCCTTATCATGTAGGATCTGTGGAGATCAACTACAATTCTAAGTCTAAAACATTTGAAGTAACAGGCCGGTTTTTTCTTGATGATCTGGAAAATGGTCTTGGGAAAAAGTATGGCGGAACCTTCCATTTTAATGATGATCAATATAAGGCTAAGCTCAATGAAGGATTACAAAAATATTGTCAGGAATATTTTAAACTAAAGACCGACAGTAGATTTCTTAAGGTCAACTATATCGGATACGAGGAAGATCATGAATCTGTAAATGTCTATCTTGAATCTGAACCCGTTGCTAATCCTAAGAAAGTGGAAACAGCTGTAAGTTTCCTGTACAATCTTTTTGATGATCAGATCAATATTGTCCATATCATTGTAAACGGAGATCGAAAGAGTGAAAAATTAACGTATCCTAACCGTTATCTGTATAAACAGTTTTAATTTTCCAACTGAATAAGAGTGTTGATTTCTTTTGCATGGGCCAAAAGATCAGGGAAAAAGTCATTATAACATTCCTGAAGGATATCTTTATGATTTAAAAAAGCTTCAAAAACAGGGATATCTTTATCCAGATATTTTGCTTTGTTCAATACATTTTGGATACTGAATTTAATGCCCCAGTCTTCACGGTAATTGTAAAGCCAGTCGTCATGTTCCATTTTGGCCAACATTATTTTGAAACTGTCAGGTAACCATTCTTCATTAGCATTTAAAACTCTGTACACCCGCTGAGAATGAGCCTTCCATTCCGTCAGGGAATTTAAAGAAAGATCATTGGCTACAAAATAATCCATAGAAACATCTACAAATGCTCCGGCGTAGAGTCTTACCAAAGGAGCAAAAACTTTTTTAGCTTCATGAATGGCAGGGTGGGAGTCTGTGAAAGTATCAATGGCGCGGTGTAAAGTAATTCCATCCTGAATGTCTTTTGGAAAAGAAAAACGATCCCTGTTTCGGATAAAGTCTTCCAAAAACTGGCCGACAATTTGTCCGTCAGTGAAAGTGAGAAAAGAATGAGCCAGATAATTCATAAACGAATATAAAAATTTTTAAACAAAGTTTTACTATTGCTTACCGTTTCTACCCAAACTCCTTTTTCAATTTCAAGATATTTAAACTCAATGTCGTTTAAGATAACCTCTTCCGGAGAAACCAGGCTGAGCTGAAGTTCATCATCATTAATAAGACATTTAAACTGTACCGGAAACGAAAATAGATTCTGAATCTGCAGATCTTTGTAACCATAAACAACTGTACAGTCTGAACCTAATGGTGTAAAACGTTCGTCGTCCTTGTAAATATCTATCGAATGTGGATATCGTTCCAGAACTTTCAATCCGGATTGAAGCGCCAGATAATATAAAATAGAAGAGAACTGACAGATCCCGCCACCAAAATCACTTGAAATAGTATTGTTGATGAGGTTTCTTCCTTCCTTAAAATTATTTTTTTCGCTAGGTTTTCCAATCATTTTCCAGAAAGAAAATACTTCACCGGGATGGAGAATGAGGTTGTTGATTTTATCACCTACAACTTTTAAATTGTGAATTTTATTCTGATGAAAAGCCCCGCTTTTAATAATTTGCTGGAAGCTGACAGTATATTCTCCAATATTTTCTGAACGATATTCTTTAGGATAAGCATAATTGCTTTTTCGTTCATTAAAATACCGCTGCAAAAGTTTCATCTGCAGTTTCCATGAATGAGGGAGCCAGTTTTTCAGTTGCTGTTTCATCTCTTTTCCAAAATGGTAATATGATAGGAAGCCCAGTTTTTCAGAAAGGAGCGGCAAAGAAAATTATCCAGTGGAAGAAAGAATCTTCTGATTGTTTTCGGCACTCTGTGAATCGGAAAAAATAACACTCCGGTTGTATTGATAACTTTCCATTGATCTTTTGAAAGCGCTGCAATATCTGAAACTGAAAAGCTGTTTCCGGCATGCCAGTCCTTTTGTGGAGAAACGGATTTTTTTCTGCTTTTTACAGGATAATCGAAAATAAGATTTCCATTCTTGTTTAATTTCTGATAACATTCGTTTAAAAATGCTTTCGTCTCTTCCCGGTTCTGATGCATGATGACATGAAAGCAGAAAATACAGTCGAATTCCTCATGAAAAGGGATGTCTGAAATTTCACCCGCTTTCAGAATTTTTTCACGATATTTCTGACGGGCGACATCCAGCATATTTTCACTGAAATCTGTTCCATGGGTAGCAAAATTTAACAAGCGACCTGTTCCGCATCCGAGATCCAGAACCTTTGTATATTTTTTGCCCCGGAAAAAAGAGGTTAAAAAAGACCTTTCCTGTTGGTCAATGTATTGTCCGTAAGAGTTCCCGAAGCGGTTCTCATCATAGGATTCTGCGAGGTTGCTGTAATATTCAAGAATACTAGTTTTCATCATTTGAAAAATCTTTTGTTAAGATCTTTAATTTTATTGACTTCTACAATATTTTTTCCGGCATAATGAATTTTTTACAGCTCAGACTAATTGGATTGTTCTTTTCTGAATTCAGAAGGTGTCATCCCTGTCATTTTCTTAAAAATGGTATTAAAAGCTGTTTTTGAATTGAAACCGGACTCAAATGCAATTCCTATCCTGTTTCTTCTTGCCATTATATTTTTAAAGGCAACTCTTTAGTTCAGAGATGTCTTTTTCTTCACCTAAAATCAACGCATTAGTCATTTGATTTCTAATGTAATTATTTATTGGGGGTTAAGATAAATTCGGATTCAGCTATGGTATGTTAATATAAAGTTTTCAATGTTTGTGCTTGGTGATTCTTTCTTAAGATCAAAGATAGTATGTTTTTATTTTTTTTAATAAATGTTTGTATATTGTTTACTTTTATGTAAATAAACTATTATAATATTTTTGTGTATTGATAATAATAATTTTACATTTGAAAACAAATTATAAATCATTCAGTAAAAATACAATGGAAACAAAATCTTACATAATAGGTGTTGATTTCGGAACTACATCACTGTCGGTTGTGCTTGTCAAAACTGATGACTGGCAAATAGAAAGAGTAATCAACAGAGAAACGAATGCCTATATCGAGTCTAGTAATACCTTGGTGAAAGAACAGTCGATCAAAATACTGGTAGATTCTTTCAATAGTGTAATGGAAGAAATTAACTCATTACCTAATATTCATATAGCAGCCTATGGTTTTACAGGGCAGATGCATGGCATTGTTGGGCTAGACAAGAATAATAATGCGGTGACCAATCTGGTAACTTGGGAAGATCGAAGTGGAGAAACTGTAATGGATAATGCTACTAAAATGATTGATACTATTAAGACATTAGCAGGTGACGACACTATTTCTTGCGGTTACGGTATTGTTACCTTGTATAAATGGCTGGTTGTAGAAAAAAGAACAGACATTTCTAGCTTTTGTACGATTGCGGACTATTTTGTAGGGCTGATTACACACAAAATAGCAATGAGCCCGTCGATGGCTCATAGTATTGGTTTATTTGATATCTCCACGAATACATGGAATCGCAGATCTATTGAGAAATTGGGCTTAGACTATCAGTTATTTCCTTTGGTAGTCAGTGAATCGAGTTTGTTGGGTTATGCGGGCGATGTGCCAGTGTTTTCCGCAATTGGAGATAACCAAGCCAGCTTTATGGGGGCTGTTTCGGGAACAAAAAAATCAATGGTACTGAATGTTGGTACAGGGACTCAAATTTCGGTTCTACTTGAGAAAGGGGAAGTTAATAAGTACAATGGATACATAGATGGAGTGGCTACCCAGCTACGTCCTTACGATAACGATTATTATTTGATGGCCACCAGTTTTATCAACGGTGGGGCAACCTATAGATCGCTCTTTAATTTTATGAAAGAGATAGCAGTCTCTTTATTTAATCTTGAAAATATAGATGAGAATCAGTTGTGGAGCAATATGGAAAAGAGTGCAGGGTTCAGTATAGAGGAAGGTGATCCGTTAAAAGTTCTTCCTTTGCTGTCATACGAACGTAATGATTTTGGAAAAAACGGGGAAATAACAAATATAACTTCTGAAAATTTTCATCCAGGCAATTTGATTGCGGGATTCCTGAAGGGGCTTTCAGAAAATTATAAATCAGCCTTAAATCCTAACATACTAGAGAAGACAGATTTTATTTACGGAGGCGGAAACGGATTGAAAAAAAACAAAGTATTTGTTCAGATTCTGGAACAAACCTTTGGAAAGCCAATATACTTAACGTCTTATGATGAAGAAGCGGCGGTGGGTGCTGCAATGAATGCTGCTAAAGCAATACAAATTGAACAAATCCAAAAAATCTGATAAACTTAAATAAGGAATTAACCAAAATATAAACCAACATGATGAAAATTTTAAAATTACCGAATTCGATTGCTGTAATGTTCTCCTTTTTTGTTATGGGATATGTAGATTTGGTAGGCATTGCAACAAATAACATAAAGATAGATTTTGGACTGACGGATACCATTGCCAACTTACTGCCATCGATGGTCTTTCTCTGGTTTCTCGTCTTTTCGGTTCCTACTGGAATAATGATGAATAAGATTGGACGCAAAAAAACAGTGTTATTAAGTCTTGCCGTAACGTTTCTGGCGGTGATTACTCCTTTGATTGGATATAGTTTTCCGATTATGCTCATCTCTTTTGCATTGCTTGGAATTGGTAATACCTTAATGCAGGTTTCATTAAATCCTTTGGTAACCAATATTATAAAAGGAGAAAAACTAGCCAGTGCTTTAACTTTCGGCCAGTTCATAAAAGCTATCGCCTCTTTCCTGGCGCCTATAATTTCCAGTTGGGCTGCAATCAATTTTGGAAATTGGAGATTACTATTTCCTATGTTTGCAACAATTTCATTAATCTCTTTTGTCTTGCTCTATTTTACCTCAATAGAGGAAAAATCCGGTGAAGACAAAATGTCATCGTTCAAAGATTGTTTGGGGCTTCTGGCCGATAAGACTATTTTGATGCTATTTATTGGGATACTAGTACATGTGGGCATTGACGTTGGTGTCAATATCACTGCGCCGAAACTCTTGATGGAGCGTGTGGGCATGAATCTACAGGACGCTAGCTACGGAATAGTTTTGTACTTTATCTCCAGAACGATAGGAACGTTTTCAGGTACTTTTATCCTGTCGTTGATTCCTTCTCGAGTATTCTTTATGGTTAGTGCCCTTCTGATGGTAGTGGGAGTAATGGGGCTTTTTTTTGCTGAAACAGGAATGCTGCTCTATATCTGTATTGTCCTACTCGGAATAGGTAATTCGAATGTCTTTTCTATCATCTTTTCGACTGCAATGCAATTAATACCTTCCCGAAATAATGAAATATCGGGCCTGATGATCATGGGTATATCAGGAGGGGCTATTTTTCCCTTCTTTATGGGGATTCTATCCGATTCTCTGAAAAGTCAGCAAGGAGCCGTCATCATATTGCTTTTTTGCATAATCTATCTATTATCTATCTGTCGGAAAATTAAATAACCTAGGTTCGGTGGGATAAGAGAAATAGAATCGAGAAGGTTGAAAGCCTGCAGTTACCATTGGGTGGATGATTCCGCAAGTCATCAAAAAAATCCGGTTTTTTACCACCAATACACGAATAAAAGGTGCTGGAATTGAAACATAAATGACGAAGAATATCCAAGGTCGTTGCCATTCCAGAGGAACCCCAGTTTAGTCAAGAAATAAAATAGCAAGCAATTGGAAATCAAATATTTTTGAATATTTCTTAATCCAAGCTGAGGTTAAATAATGACATTTTTTCCTAAACACATATTACTCTTTCCATTTGATTTTAATGGAAAGAATGTAATCTTGCACACTCCAAAATATAGAATAAAGGTTTATTTTCCATTTAGTCAATGGGGTATTTTCAATGTGAGATACAAAACAGTTAATATATTTTTTATATTTGCATATCGCATGCAAAATATGATCAAACTTCTATGGATATAAAAAGAAACTATAAATCTATACTTGATTTATTACTTGCGGAGATAAAAAGCGGTAATTTTCCGTTTGATTCTTTGCTCCCCACAGAAGAAGAATTAGCTTTAAAGTATGGAGTGTCCCGGCCAACAATCACCAAGGTTTATAATACATTGCAGGATGAAAACTATATTGTCAAAAAAAAAGGTGTGGGAAGCCGCGTTATTTTCACGAATAAAAATCACCATACGTTTGGATTATTGTTACCGGGAGCAGGAGAATCTGAAATATTTTCGATAATAAATAATAGAATTCTGGAGCGTTCTCTACATGGCGAATTCGAGTGCCTTTGGGATGGTACAACAGCTGGAAACGCCGAAACTAGGAAAGAATTAATTGAAATATATACGGAGAATTATATTTCAAAAAAGGTAGATGGTGTATTTTTTGCTCCATTGGAAAGAATATCGAATGCAGATAATATTAATAAAAATATTTGCGATAAATTTACCCGTGCAGGTATACCACTGATACTTATTGACAGAGATATTGTGGAATTTCCAGCCAGAAGTATCCATGACCTTGTATCTCTTGATAATTTTAATGCTGGTTACGCGATGGCTGAACACCTCTTGGATTCAAACTGTACCGAAATCAATTTTTTATACAGGAAGAACTCTGCTTTTTCTATAACACTTCGTCGTCTTGGTGTGGCGGCGGCGGTACACAAACGAGGATTCGTATTTAATAATGATAATGTGTATTGTGGAGATCCTGAGGAAGTTGATTTTGTTCGGAAAATTAAATTCAAATCTGGACATGCTGGCATTATATGCGCAAATGACTCCACAGCAGCAATGTTGATGTCGACCATGGATTCTCTTGATATTAAAATTTCCAAAAATGTCCTAATATGTGGATTTGATGATATGAAATACGCAAATTATCTGAAATACCCTCTTACATCTTATAATCAGCCCTGTACAGATATTGCTGATGTTGCTGTTGAGATGATGTTCAGACGTATTAAAAATAAAGATATGAAGTCCAATCATTTAAGTCTGATTGGACAAATTATTCCGCGTAAATCTACCATTTTTGAGAAAAAATAATACTTAAAAGACAATGACAACCTGTGGAAATATTTTCAACTGTAATATATTTGTTACTAATATTTTTTACAGTGAAGTCATCTTGATTTTCCGTTTTGAGATTTTCCAAGAACAATTGCCAATAAAAGCTAAATAACTGAAGCCTATCCAACTGTGCATCTGTTCTTTCTATGGTATATCGCTCATTATATAGCGACTTATCGAATGTTTTCGAGCCACATTTTTTATTTTTTTAAAAAAGTCTTTCGTGGAAATCTTCAATTTTGCTTACTTCCTCAATCTTAATACCAAACTTTTTCTTCGGAAGTTTATTGAGATTGGAAATGAAAATTTTCTCGTAACCCAATTTTTCGGCTTCAGTAATTCTTTGTTCTGCCTGAGCAACCGGACGGATTTCTCCGCTTAAGCCGATCTCTCCGGCAAAGCAGTAATGTTCAGAAATGGCTATATCTTCATTGGATGAAAGAACAGAAGCTATAACTGCAAGGTCTAAAGCTGGATCATCCGTTTTTATTCCTCCGGTAATATTAAGGAAAACGTCTTTGGCTCCAAGTTGGAACCCAGCTCTTTTTTCGAGAACTGCCAGAAGCATATTCAGCCTTTTGGAATCAAATCCGGTACAGCTTCTTTGAGGAGTCCCATAAACGGCTGTACTCACCAAAGCCTGAATTTCTAAAAGCATCGGTCTGTTACCTTCCAGAGTTACTGCGACTGAGTTTCCGGAAAGCTCTTCAAACTTTTTGGTGATAAGAATTTCTGAAGGATTTTTAATTTCCTTTAATCCCTGTGAGATCATTTCGTAGATTCCGATTTCAGAAGTAGATCCGAAACGGTTTTTATTGGCTCTCAATAATCTGAAAAGGTGATTTCTGTCTCCATCAAAGTTTAAAACCACATCTACCATGTGTTCCAGTACCTTGGGTCCGGCAATCTGACCGTCTTTGGTAATATGGCCTACCAAAAATACAGGAATACTGTTTTCTTTAGCATATTTAATGATCTCATTGGAGCATTCTCTGATTTGGGAAACGGTTCCGGGAGAACTTTCTATCAATTGGGACTGAAGTGTCTGAATAGAATCAATGATCATGAAATCCGGTTCCAGTTTTTTGGCTTCATGAAGAATTTTTTCCAGGGATGTTTCTGTAAAAAGGAAACAGTTCGGATTTTGAATATCTGTTAACCTGTCAGCTCTCATTTTAATCTGAGATGCACTTTCTTCCCCGGAAACATAGAAGATTTTTTTCTTCATTTTTAAGGCAAGCTGAAGCAGCAGGGTAGATTTCCCGATTCCGGGTTCGCCACCGATCAGGGTAACAGAGCCTAAGACAATTCCTCCTCCCAGAACGCGGTTTAGTTCTTCGGAAGGTGTTTTTATTCTTGGTTCTTCACTGGTTTCTACCTCAATGATATTGATGACATGTTGCTTGGTTTTTGAGAAAGGTACCGATTTGCTGTTGGGTTTTTCTACCACTTCTTCTACCAGAGTATTCCATTCTCCACAGTTTTTGCACTGTCCCATCCATTGGGAATATTGGGTTCCGCAGTTTTGACAGAAATATGCCGTTTTCAGTTTTGCCATACTGCGAAGTTATAAAAAAAGCTTTTTTTTCTGAGGCTTACAGAGATTTAAATATCAAAAACTCGTCTTATTCACTTATAGTATGTGTTTGCATACTTGGAATAGATTTTATTCTCTCGCAGATTTGGCAGATTGAGTAGCTAAGAAAGATCAGTGTAATCTGCAAAATCTGCGTGAGAAATCATCAGTTAAGAACATTTACTTTCCCGGAAGAAACTGTGAAAATTCCAAAATCATCAATCAGCATCTTCTCTTTTTGAATAGTATTGAATGCCATAACTCTGTCCAGCTCTTTCTGTGAACGTCTTCTCATGATCCAGTCCTTGTTCTGATGATTATTCAGTACATAGGCGATCATTTTCAGCTGTGGATGCCAGGGTTGTCCTGTGTACACAATGTGAGAGTCCTTTTCTGAGATGGCAACAATTCCCTGAATAGCTTTACTTGCCATCTCATTATCTCCAAAAAGTTCAAGAATACCGGAAACAATGGTGATATTGGGTTCAATATTCAGTTTTTTATACGTCTCAGGATTAAAACAATCGAAATTAGTAAACCGGATCTGTTGGTAACCTTTTTCTTTAATCACCTTTTCACCGATTTCGATATTAGACTTTACAAACTCATTAATGACAATTTCAGCTTCAGGATATTTCTCTTTAATATCAAATAAATAATTTCCGGTACCTCCGGCAATATCAAGAATTTTAACAGCTCTTCCCTGTTGTTTAAGTACCTGAATATTTTGTTCTAAAAGCTGAAGCAAATGTTGTTTTCTGATACGGATTCCTTTCCAGCCAATGGCATTGAGATAATTCTTATCCATCATTTTTCCAAAACCTAATTTTCCTTTCGGCTGGTTCTGATAAACATAATCCAATGAAGCACCGGAATCAAATCCATACTTTAATCCGATAGCCATTCCATTGCTTATTTTTCCGATCTTTCCCAGGGAGAGTTTCTGAAGTTTAAAGTTCAGATTGTTTCCAACATTATTTTTCAGATCCTGCTCTTCTTTTACAGAAAATGGGTCAGGGGAAAGATGGGTCTGTTTTGGAACTCTGTTAAAACATTTTTCAGCAAAATCTACAATTTTATCGTATACTTTTTCTTTTCCGGAATCGGATAAAATGCCGTGGAAGAAATCGGGCAGTATCTCGTACTTTTTTAAATCTGTATCCAGTTTATCATGGAATATTTTTTGGTCTTTATTAAAAACCACATGATCTTTTTCTGCAGCTAAAATCAATGTTGGAGTATCTATTGCTTCAGCATCTTCTGTTAAACGTTTTCCAGCTTTGGCAAGATCAATAAGAAGTTCCGCATCAATGGATCTGGAGATCAATGGATCAGTATCGTAAGCTTTCTGTTGTTCAGGATCATGGGTCAGCATCTTCGATTTTACATAACTTTTGATGATTAACCCTTTTTTCAGCTTGGTTCCCAATGTAATCATTTCATTAGCCAAAGGAACAATAAGATTAATCCTGAATGCCGGTGCCAAAAGAGCCATGCCTGAAATGCCAGGAGCAAAATCATGAGCCCAGGCAGCAGCAACCACTCCCCCTATACTATTGGCAACTACAAAAATATCTGAGATCTTCACCTCATATTTTGTGTAAAGAAATTTTGAAAAAGCATTCAGATCGCGAACATAATCCATGAAAACGGATGAGGTTGTAGCAGGAGTATGGCCATGGCCACGGAGATCAAAAGCAAAAATATTATATTTCGAAAACTGTGGTGACTGAGCAATATCATTAAGCCTTTCAGAATGTTCATGACCTCGGTGGATCATGATGATGCTTTTCTGATGGGGCTGGTAATTCCATTCCCTGTAAAAAATCTCATTGTTATCAAAACTTGTAAAATGTCCGCTGTTCATAGGTTAAAATTTTTTGAGAAAATCCTGCAGGTAAGAATGGATAATGATATGCTTATTGCTGGTTTTCATAATGGTTATTGCTTCCTCTAAGGGTAAAGATAAAATATTTTTGATTACCAGAATCCCGATTACAGAACTTCTGGTAAATCCCATTGTACAATGGATGAGTATTTTCCCATCTTCAGGAAGATGTCTGTGGGTTCTGCTGATTTCTGTGATGAGAGATTGTGTTCTTTCAAGATCAAATGTTCCTATATCTAAAATAGGACGGAAAAAATAATTAGCCTGCTCTTTTAGCAATAAGTTTTCCTCAATTTCAGGAGAAAGATCATACACAAAAGTATTTTTATCTGCCTTAAAATATTTTAAAGTTTCCTGATCCGGTTTTGATGAAATATAAATACGGGAAACAGGTTCAACAGGTGTTTTATTTTTTCGGAGTAGTCTCCAGAATATCCGGTACATTAAAAGATATGGAAAATAAAAGATCTTTTTGATCCAGGAAATGTTTCCGTTTCTATCTTTTAAGAAATAGGTATTGTCTTTTTGATAATGATAACCGATGCAAAAATTCATCAGAGCCGGCCATAGCAGGATTAGTCCTGGTTGTCCTGAAAACTGATTCAATAATAATGCAGCCAGAATAAACATCCAGGCCGATAAAAAATAAAAATTCGCGACATAAAAATTCCTGTATTGGAAATCTTTTTTTCGGTAAGGAAAGATGATAAAACTGATATGAGAAAGTATAGCACCCGTTATGATGTCAATACCATGATGCTGATAGGTAGTTAACGTTGAAAACCCTAATAAAATAAGCAAGAGTAGAAGAAAAGTCCTTCCTTTTTGTAATGTTCTGAAAACAGACCAGAAGATCAATGCATAAGAAATATGTAATGAAGGAGCCTGATTAAAAGGTGAATCAAATGTTTTTAAAAACTGAAAAGAATATCTCAAAATGAAATTTTCAATATCAGGTTTTTGTAAAGAAAACTTTAAAGGAAACAACAGAAAAGAGATCCCTGCAATAATTGTCACAAAGAGCATTCTTTGGGTCAAAACCTTAAGCTGTTCTTTATTAGTACAAAGGAAAAATACCAGATAGAAAAATAATCCACTGGTCATATACGGAATAATCGTCCATGGAATAAACGGAATATATTTTTCAAAGTCAAAAACAAACGATGGAACCTCCGGTAATGCTGAAATATGCCACGCCGTATAATTGTAAACCACAGTGAATACAACGGAACAAAGTAGCAGAGCATACAACTTCTGCTGTATTTTCAATCGTTTTTCATCCATTTTGCTTTTCTGAACATAATGATATTTAGTAATGAAGAAGGAAGCAGGGATAAAGATTTCATCATCCACTTCATTTTTGCTGGAAAAATAATTAATTTTTCTTTGTCTTCAATGGCTTTGGTAATAATAGAAACTGCTGTTTCCAAATTGGTGAGAAATGGTTTTTTGCTTAAATCATTTTGATTCAGCTTACGTAACTTTTCAGTATCCACATAGCCAGGTGCAATAGTGGTTACAGAAATTCCAAAAGGTTTCAGGGCACGGCGGTAAGCATCGGCAATCTGAATGACAGATCTTTTACTCTTAGTATATAAACTGGAATTTTCATAATTCATAATTCCGGAAACTGAGGCAATGACAGCAATATTTCCGCTTTTCTGCTTTTTCATAGCTTTTCTTGCAGCTTCAAAACAGTTCACCGTTCCTAAAATGTTAGTCTGCAGCATTTCCTCCGCTTCTTCATAGGAGATTTTTCCTGCCACATCTTCTGCATAGCTTCCGGCACAATTAATAAAGATATCAAGTTGATCTTTATCCACAAGGAAAGACTTTAATGTGGATAAAACAGAACTCATTTCGCAAACGTCTGTCTGGAAAACCTGCAAGGTTTCGAAATGGCTATCGGTAATTTTTGCAGGATCTCTTCCACAAACTCCTACACAATATCCTTTTGAAAGATAATGCCGGGCCAGAGAATAGCCAATACCAGAAGTTCCGCCTGCAATAAAAACATTCATGAGTATGTTGTGATTTTCAATTGTATGTAAAAATAAATTTTAAAAATGAAAAATAAGGATGTTTTGCTACGGATACATAATAATTTTATTTTCCCACTGCTGTTGCAGATTTATACGGATGACTCGTTTTGAAGTGGATGTCTTGATCTCGGAAAAAATCAGAAAATTTTTGATTCATATTTTGATATTGTGGATAACTTTTTTATATTATAAATTAGACTTATTTATGAAAAATCGTTTAATAGATGTAATTTATAACTTGTTGAATTTTTGATGAATATGGAGATATGTTTTCTGCAATTCCATATTGTGGATAACTTTTTTAACCGCAGACTGTACAGATTTATGCAGGTGCTTGTGGATAATAAATCAGAAATTTTCAACACTTTTATGTGTTTTTTATACGAAGACTTGTTACGTGAAAATAATATGGGAGGTTAAAACTTTTGTGGTTAAAAAAATTATAATTTAGTCTTTATTCCTTTCACGGTTTGATCAAAACCATACTGCCACTGCATTTCCATATCCTGTACAAATTGCTGATAAGTTTTCGGCAATGAAAAATCAATCTCCAATTTTTTCCAGTTAATGCTTTTTTCCGGATAATGACCTTTTAAAACTTCTTTTATGCTGGTAGTGTCAATCTGATAATCAACTTTAATCTGATTGGTTTCCAATAATCTTTCATTAGCATTGAAACCAAAAACCGAACGGATTAGTGCCTCTTCAATTGAGGTGTAAGGCTGCTTTTTTTCAGTAATGATTTCCTGGGAAAGATGTTTTGCCAGTTCAACGGGAATAAGATCAATAACTCCGCCCATAAAATAACTCTGTTTGAGAAGTACAGGACTCACATAAAACATATCAGAGATAGAAGCTCTTGTACTTTCAAGTAGCGAAGCGTCTGTTATAAGTTTAGAATCTTTTTCAACGGCGCTGTTTTTAAAACTGTTGAAAGTAACGGAAATATGCTCCGCGTTTATTTTTTTCGCTGTTTCAGAATCAGTGAAGATTACTTTTCTGAACAATTTTTTTTCATTTCTTGTCTGTTGGGACTCCTGTGGACTAAAAAGAAGTTCAGATCCAATAATAAGGGTTGGAATTTCTTTTGAAAACCTAGTACCTTTTAGTGAGGGAAAACATTCAGAAAGATCTTGAGGCATTTTCACAATATACCGATTGAAAACATCTTCAATGAATGGCGCTTTTCTTTTATCAAAGCATTTTATTAATGAAAAAACACCTATCTCAGAGAGTTTTTTATGTTTGGTCAATGCTGTTTTTGATACAAACTGATAGTATTCTTCTGATTTCATATATTCCTTTCGGGAAAAATGATCGGGAAAAGCGTTGATAACAGTTGCTGCAAAAGATCCGCCGCAGGTTGCAATGAGAATATCCGGTTTCATCCCAAGTTCATCCAGGGCTGCAAAAATACCGAGGTAAATCATTAGCCTTGTTCCGCCTCCTGAGAAAATGACTGATCTTTTAAATTTTTCATCCATGATTTTAATTCTTTATCAAAAATGAAAGGATCCAGAAGAATAAGGGAGCATTAAAAATAAGACTGTCCATTCTGTCCAAAAGGCCTCCATGGCCGGGTAGGAGTGTGCCTGTATCTTTTACTTCTGTTTTTCTTTTTAAATAAGACATGAAAATATCTCCGCAAAACCCTGAAATTCCCAAGGCTATTCCAATAATACTATTGGTGAAGATACCGGTTTTCAGTAAAAAGAATCCTAAAATATTACTTAGGATCACCGTAAGGAAAATGCCTCCTATAAGTCCTTCTCGCGTTTTATTCGGACTGATTTTGGGTACGATTTTATGTTTGCCAAAGAATTTTCCCATCAGATACTGAAAAACATCATTGAGCTCTGTTACCACAACAAGGAAAATAATGGAACTAAGCCCATTGGAACTGCATCTTATCCATAACAGATGTGGAAAAGCAAAAAGGCAGACCAGCAGAGCAATAAGAATCCCATACAATTGTTGTACAGAATCTCTTACAATTAAAAAATAAAGAAAGACAGTAGCTCCTAAGATAAAACTGTACAAAAAGTAATATTCAATATTAAAAAAGTATAACAGTAAAAACTGGGCAATTCCGATGAATATAGCAGGATTTACAGGATTTATAACTTTAAGCATTCTTGAAAATTCAAAAAAAGCCTGAAAGCTTATCCATGAAATAAAAATGGTCATGGCAAGAGGATGTGAAATTCCGAGGGCAAAAACTATAATGATATAAATCCAGGTCTTTACTCTTAAGGGAACGTCTGCGAATTTATTTTGTTCAGACTTCATTCAGTGATTTCTTAAGTCGGGTATAGGTGCTGATCAGTAGCAGAATGATGATGATTCCTATAATATAATTTGAAACCGCTGTGATGCTGACCCCAAAAAACACGAGTAAACCATATAATCCTAAGATAAGTGCACGATCACTTTTCCCCATAGGGCCATCATAACGGCGCTCTTTTCCTACAATTTTTCCTATCAGTCCTGCAAATTCATTAATCACACTTAAGGCAATGAAAATAACAATCAGGTATATACTTTCGGGCTGAAATTTTAACAAAGGAAAAAATATAATCACATCAGACACAATATCACCTACCTCATTTAAAACCTCTCCCAGTTTGCTGGTTTGGTTGAATCTCCTGGCCATCATTCCGTCTAAAGCATTTAAAGCCATTCTTAAAAGCAATCCGATCGGAAGACTCAGAAAAAGCCATTTTGATGAATCTGCATTCCAAAATAGTACCCCAATTATAGCGGATAACAGAATCGAGCTGATTGTAATCTGATTGGCTGTAATTTTATTCTTATTTAAAAATAATAAAACAGGAGTAAGCAGCTGCTGGAATTTTGGTTTGAGTTTATATACCGAAATCATGGTGATTATTACTTTGTATCATTTGTCTTTATCAAATATAGAGAAAAATTTTAATCAGGATTTATAATTGTTTGAAGGGTGTTTTCTCATTTTAAAAATCTAAAAAATTGCTTTGTATCTCTTTTTCCCATAACTTTGCACAAACCTAATCTAATGAGTAAAAAGAATACAAAGTACATCTTTGTGACAGGAGGTGTAACTTCATCTTTGGGAAAAGGAATCGTGTCTGCTTCTCTGGGACTATTGCTAAAATCACGCGGTTTTAACGTAACGATCCAAAAACTTGATCCTTATATCAATATTGACCCGGGAACTTTGAATCCTTATGAACACGGAGAGTGTTATGTGACTGAAGATGGTGCGGAGACGGATCTGGATTTAGGTCACTACGAGCGTTACCTTGATGCTCCTACATCCCAAAACAACAACGTTACTACAGGAAAAATCTACCAGACTGTAATTGAAAAAGAAAGAAAAGGAGACTTCCTTGGAAAAACAGTTCAGGTAATTCCTCATATTACTAACGAAATTAAGCGTAGAATTAAAATCCTTTCTAAACAGAACTACGATATCATCATTACCGAAATCGGAGGAACTGTAGGGGATATTGAATCTTTACCATACATTGAAACTGTTCGTCAGCTGAAGTGGGAACTGGGAGAGAAAAATTCTATGGTGATCCACCTTACACTATTGCCTTACCTGGCTTCAAGTGGAGAATTAAAGACAAAACCATCTCAGCACTCCGTTCGTCAGTTGATGGAAAGCGGAATTATGGCTGATGTATTGGTTTGCAGAACAGAACATAAAATTCCAAAAGATCAGAGAGCAAAACTGGCTCAGTTCTGTAACGTTCCATTGGAAAACGTTATTGAATGTAAGGATATGGAAACTATTTATGAGGTTCCAATGTATCTTCAGAAACAAGATTTCGATGACGTAGTCTTGAAAGAACTGGATCTGAAAAGTGATAAAGATGCTGATCTTAAAGACTGGAAAACTTTTGTGAAAAAATTCCAGAACCCTAAGAGAACTGTTGAAATTGCATTGGTTGGAAAATATGTTTCCCTTCAGGATTCTTATATTTCTATTGCTGAAGCATTCAAACATGCAGGAGCTGACCTTGAAACTGAAGTAAAAGTAAGATGGGTATACAGTGGAGATATTACAGAAGAGAATATCAAAGAAACACTTAAAGGTGTTAATGGTATCCTTGTTGCTCCAGGTTTTGGAGACAGAGGGATTGAAGGAAAAGTTCTTACTGCAAAATATGCAAGAGAAAATAAAATTCCAATGTTGGGAATCTGTTTAGGAATGCAGATTATGACGGTTGAATTTGCAAGAAATGTTTTAGGACATACAAAAGCAAACTCTGTGGAATTTGATACGGCAACTCCGGATCCTGTAATTTCATTAATGGAGGAACAGAAAAATGTGATTGATAAAGGAGGGACGATGCGTCTTGGAGCGTGGAAATGTGCTTTGAAAAACGGATCTAAGCTATACGAAATCTATGGAAGTAAAAATATTTCTGAAAGACACCGTCACCGTTATGAATTCAACAGTGATTATCTTCAGGAATTTGAAAAGAACGGTTTCTTAGCTACAGGAACAAACCCGGAAACAGGATTGGTTGAAGCATTAGAATTACCAGGGCATCCATTCTATGTAGGTGTACAATATCACCCGGAATACAAGAGTACGGTAGCTACACCGCATCCTTTATTCAGAGCTTTTATTAAAGCTTGTGAAACTTCTAAGTAAGATATTTTAGTGTGGGAAGAACATAATATTCAACCCAACATCAACAAATAAGGTAATTTTTTACTATAAACGTCTATCGATAAACTCAGGTTGATTTTTCTCAGCCTGAGTTTATTATATACTAATGTATTATAGTATAGAGTTTTGATAAAAAAACAGTATTTTTGTCAGCTCAAATAACGTACTGGTGTACGTACATTTTAAGTTTAAAATTTTAATCTAAAATAAAATGCAACAAAACAACGGAATCGATAAGAAGCAGATGATTAGTTTCGCGGTTTTATGCCTGGTTCTCTTCGGTGCAATGTTCTATTTCCAGAACAAGCAGATGAAAGAAGAAGAGTTAAAAGCTCAGCAGCAGAAAACGGAACAGGTGAAAAATGCCGTAAAACAAACTCAGGCCACCAATATCAATCCAAATGTAACTCCTAATGCGATTCAGACAGCTAATTTGTCTAACAAAGAATTGAATGTCGAATTCTCAAGCTTAGGGGGACAGGTTTCTAAAGTTCAGCTTTCAGAATACAAAGCATACAATAATAAAACGGATCAGGCTGACCTTCCGCTTTATCTTATCAATAAAAATAATTCAAACTACGGATTCCAGTTTAAAGATAAAACAGGGAAGGTAATCAATACTAAAGATTTAGTTTTCTCACCTACTGTTAACGGAAATGCTGTAACGATGACCGCTAACTATAATGGAGCTGTTATTCAGTTTATTTATACATTACTTCCAAAATATACACTTGATTTTAAAGTAAGAACTCAAGGTCTTGCAGCAGTTACTTCTGATAACAAAGCAGATTTTATCTGGGATTATAGTGTAAGAAACCTTGAAAAGGGTAGAGCTCAGGAACAATCTCACTCAGAATTCTCTTATGCTTTCAATAATTATAAAGATTATGATTATGATGGAAGAACCACAATGGAGGAGGAAAAAGAAACTCTTAACTGGATTGGAGTAAAACAGCAGTTCTTTACTTCTGTTATCGAAGCTAAGAATGGATTTACTCAAAGTAAGGGGAATCAGGAAAATGTAGAAGAAGGAGAATATCTGAAGAAATTAAACTATGAAGGTTTTGTTCAGATGACCGGAAGTGAGCTGAATCAGGATTTTACATGGTATTTTATGCCATTGGATTTACCATTATTAAAATCTTACGATAAAAACTTTGATGAAATTCTTCCGTTAGGTTGGTCTTTCATTGGAGCAATGAACCGTTATTTCTTCATGTGGTTATATGCAATTATTGCTGGATGGGGATTATCAGCTGGTTGGGTAATTTTCGCAATGACAATTATCGTAAAATTGATTTTATCTCCAATTATGTACAAGCAGCATAAGCTGAGTGCTATGATGAAGGTGATTCGTCCGGAAATTGATGAAGCAAATGCTAAGTTCAAGGATGCGGATCCAATGAAGAAGCAGCAGGCTACGATGGAGATCTACAGAAAAGCTGGAGTAAATCAGATGGCAGGATGTTTACCGGCGTTGGTACAGATCCCTATCTTCTATGCATTATTCCGTTTCTTCCCGAACTTTATTGATTTAAGAGGTCAAGGATTCTGGTTTGCAAAAGACTTAACGGCTTATGATGATTTGATTAAATTACCATTTAAAGTTCCATTCCTTGGAGATCACTTAAGTATCTTCGCATTGGCTTGTACGATAGTTATCTTAATCTATACTGTAATGACCTCAGGAAACATGCAGCAGCCACAGCAGGAAGGAATGCCAAACATGAAAGTGTTAATGTATATCTTCCCGATTACATTCTTATTCTTCCTGAACACTTCAGCATCAGGTCTTTCATGGTATTACTTTGTATCGAATGCAATTAACATCCTAATCATTCTTGTTATTAAATATGTAATTCTGGATGAGAAGAAAATTCATGCTCAGATTCAGGCTAATAAAGAAAAGCCGAAAACGGAAGGTAAATTCCAGAAGAAGATGAGAGAAATGATGGAGCAAGCTCAACAGCAACAGCAAACTCAAGAAAAAAACAAAAAGAAATAATCGATAATCTATCATAATAAAAAAGAGAAGCAAATTGCTTCTCTTTTTTGTTTTATATAAAGTTTAATTTTTTAATTAGTCATACTTTAATCTGAAAGACTGTCTGTGATGTTTTGTTGGCCCATGCTTAATTAATGCTTCCTGATGTCTTTTTGTAGCATATCCGAAATTGGTATTCCAGCCATATTCGGGATGTTCCTCGTGAAGATCAATCATTAATCTGTCTCTGTAGTTTTTAGCAAGGATGGAGGCTGCAGCAATGGCTAAAACTTTGGAATCACCTTTTATGATGCATTGATGGGGAATATAATTATAAGGATGGAATTTATTGCCATCTACCAAAATAAGTTCCGGTGTTATAGCCAGTTTGTCTAGTGCGCAATGCATTGCGTGGATGCTGGCATTGAGGATGTTATGTTCATCAATGAATGCTGGTGGAAGTTCCGCTATGGCATAGCTCTTTACATTATCTCTGATATAGCTGTCCAGATTCATTCTGGTTTTAAATGTTAGTTGCTTGGAATCGTTAATGAGACTTTGTTCAAAATTATCATCCAAAATAACAGCTGCGGCGACTACCGGCCCGCTTAAACACCCTCTTCCTACTTCATCACATCCTGCTTCAATGTAAATGTTTGACCAGCTTTTTATTAAGTCCATATTTTTTTCTACTGGTACAAAAATATAACTTTTTTTTATTTTTTTTTTTTTTTCATATTTCTCCAAATTGATAGTTGTTATGCATATCCTTGTTTTGTTGAAAATATCCCTTTTAATGGGTGTTTTTAATCTGTTTGTATTATCGTTGTTTTGGTGAATTATTTACAATGATATCCCACCATTTGTTGAATTTGATTATGTTATTTTTAATATTTTAACAAATTGTTTGGTAATTTTAAGAAACTTTCACATATTTGTAGCCAAATAAAAAAAATAATACATTCATGAAGAAATTAACAACGAGTGTTCTGATTATTGCCCTCACTTCTTCTGTTATTAATGTAAGTGCCCAAAAAAAAGGTAACGATACATTAACTACTCAGAATATCGGGGAGATCGTAGTGACAGGAGCATTGGGGATTAAGAAAAAGCAAGATGCGATTACAGGAAGTACAGCACTTGTAAAAACTGAAGAGCTTACTAAAGCAGGTAACCCGAACGCTGTTCAGGCATTAACGGGTAAGGTGTCTGGTCTACAAATTAATTTACCTAATAACTCAGTAAATGGACAGGCTACAATTAACCTTAGAGGTCAAAGATCTTTAACGGGTGATAATGGTGCTTTGATTGTTATTGATGGAGCTCCATCCACTGCTGCTATTTTTCAGCAGTTACCTCCTGATGTAATTGAAAGTGTGAATGTTTATAAAGGGCAACAGGGATCTGCACTTTATGGAGAAAGAGGTGCCAACGGGGTAATTGTTGTTACAACAAGAAAGGGTACGAAATCAGATAAGCTTCAATTTACACTGACATCAAATATTGATGCTTCTTCTGTGTACAAGCTTCCTATTATTCAAAAGAAATATGGGCAAGGAGTTCCTGGGGCTCTATTTAGTCCTGGTCCAACAACTCTTCTTGGGGGAAGTGCTTGGATACCATACGAAAATACATCTTGGGGACCACTTTATTCAGACCCTACCATAGGAGGGAAAGATATGATTATTGGAACACCAGATGCAAATGGTCAGTTTGTTAGAGGAAAATATTCACCTAGAGATAATCATTTCGCAGACTTCTTTAAAACAGGTATTTTATATCAGAATGGTTTATCCATGAACGTTGGAGGAAGCGATGCTTATGCATTCTTCTCAATCAACAGAACACAAAATGATTTTGTAGTTGATAAGGATAGGTTAACCAGAAATAATATTTTATTCAAAGCAGGTAAGAAACTTGGCAAGTTCAGAATTGATGGAACGTTCAATTTGATTGATCAACAAACGTCTGAAACTAACTCAAATCTTTATGCTACATTGCTTCAAACTCCGTCCAATGTTGATATAAGAGCGTTTTCAAAACCTGATCTTGAACATTATTTTACTACTTATGCAAATAACCCATATTGGACTATAGATAATGTAAGATATAATAATAAGAGTACAACCTTTAGCGGAATATTTAATGCTGAGTATACCTTCAATGATCATATCAGCTTATCTTATTTAGGAAATGTTTTGAGTATTTCCGGATTGGGAGAAAGTTATAATAATGGTTATAAATTTGGTAAAGTATTTGCGGATAGCGGAACAGACTATGATGGTCAATCCTTTGTTAGTTTTGCCCATACAAATATTGAATCTAACTATTTCAAAAGTGTAAGTAGAAGATTTAATTATTATGGAGATTTAATGTTGAACTTCAACTATAAACTTACAGATGATATAGCAATGAAGTTGAATATTGGTAATAACATAAGGGATGATTCTTTTACTGTTGCTACTGTAGGGGGGATAAATCTTCAGATTCCTGGATTTTATCACATTAATAATGTAGGAAACCCATCTTCGTTTTCTGATTTGCAGAATACACAAACTCGCCTAAGAAGTATTGCTGGTTTTGCCAATTTAGACCTTTCATACAAAGACTATTTGTTTTTAAATTCAACATTTAGAATTGAGAAGAGTTCAGTGTTAGCTACGCGCCCTACTTATACTGATGATTTAAATATTAAAGCCTATCCATATTATTCTGTAGGGGTTTCATTTGTACCAACAAAAGCGTTTGAATCGTTAAAAGGTGGTATTTTGAACTATGCTAAAATAACAGCTTCCTATACAAAAGTTGGAAGTACAGCGGCAATTAACCCTTATGCAACTGATGAGGTAACTGGGCTAATTCCATCCGGATTTCCAATGAATTTCTCATCATATTTAATTAATAGAAACCCAACTAATCCAAATATTAAACCGGAGTTTACGAACACAAAAGAAGCTTCATTGCAGTTAGGATTCTTTAATGATAGAATTACTTTGGAAGGGGCTGTATTTTCGTCTGGTGTTACTGATTTGATTACAAACTTTTCAAGTTCAAGTGCTTCAGGGATTTCAACTTTAAGAGATAACCTAGGAAACGCCACGAATAAAGGGTTTGAAGTGGATCTTGGGCTTACTCCAATAAGAACTCAAGATTTTGAATGGAATCTAAGAGCTTCTTATAGTACTTATACTTCTGAAGTTACAGACCTTAGAAATGGTGTGGATGAAATTCCTTTATTGGCTTATAATAATCCTAATGTTGGTGTGTATATCAAAAAAGGAGAAGAATATCCATTAATTAAGGGAACTAAGTATCAAAGAGATGATCAAGGTAGAATTGTTGTAGGGAGTAATGGGATGCCTCTAGCTACTTCCAATTTTGAAGTACTAGGGAAAGTAACTCCTGATTATATCTTAGGATTCAGTACTTCTTTCCGTTATAAAGGATTTAGACTTTCGGGAACAGCGGACTATAGAACTGGAAATAGTTTTGTAGCTTTTACAAAATCTACACTAGCTTTTACAGGAGCTTTAGAGCAATCTGCTGATTTTGATAGAAGTAAAGGGTATGTAGTGCCTAATTCGGTACAGAATGTTGGTACAGCTGCTAATCCAGTATATGTGGCAAATACTACTGCTGCATTAGGGGCAAATTATAATGGGGCTGTAACTTATTTTTCCGAAACAGGTAATTTTGATTCTGTTGGAGAGGAATTTGTGATTGACGGATCTGCTTTTAAAATTCGTGAAATTGCATTAAGTTATACATTACCTAAATCTGTTTTATCATCTACATTTGTTAATAGTCTTACATTTGGTGTTTATGCAAGAAATCCTTTTGCATGGTATGCTAAAAGTAACAGAAACTTTGCTGATCCTGAAACAGCTAGTAACAGTGGAACGATCAACCAAAGGCCAGGTCAGGCAACTGGGATTGGAGGTCCTAATGCGTACGGAATTGCATTTACAGGACAATATCCTTCAACTAGAACATTTGGAGTTAGTATGAGTGCATCATTTTAATTAAAAATCAAGAAATGAAAAAAATAAATAAAATCAAATTAATATTACCTTTAGCGGCATTAAGTTTAAGTGTCTTATCATGTAGTGATTATTTAGATATTAATGAAAGTCCAAATGCTGGACATATTGAAAGTGTAACACCAGCTTTGGTGCTTCCGGGTGCTATTAATGAGTTATTCATGACGGAAGGGAGTGAGCCTGGAGGATCACGTTTATCATCAATGATGACTTTAGGGAATGTAATGATGAATAGCTGGGCTACAGATGTTCATAATTTTGGAGGAATATTCGGTTCTGAGTATACACTAGGTTCTGTAAATAGTGGATTTTATTCTGGTATTTGGGGAAGAATTTATTTATATGCAGCTAACCTAAAGTTGGTAGAAGATTATCCTAACGCGGATCATTCTCAGGATAACTATGTTGCAATTGCTAAGGTTGTTAAAGCTTTTTATATGCAGTATATAGTCGATTTGTATGGAGATGCTCCTTATAAAGAAGCTTTTCTTCGTTCAGCAAATACGTCTCCTAAATATGATGACGATAAAGAGATTTACAAAGCTTTAATAGGAGAATTGGAAGCAGCAAATGCTTTAATTGATAATAATATGCCCAATAAAGCTGCTGCAGCTACGGATCCTATTTTTAAAGGGGATATGAATAAGTGGAAAGCTTTTTCAAATACAATTAAATTGAGAATGCTTCTGAGAATGTCTAATGTTACTGGCGAAATGGCAACATATAGAGATCAAAAATTAGCTACATTGGCAGGTGCAACATTTATTAAGGATACAAAAACTACAGATTTGCTTGATATTACAGATAATGTTCTTAATAATCCAGGCTATTCTAATGGAAATAATGATAAAATGAATCCGTTTATCAGTTCATATAGGGCTACATCTTCAGGTTCATCAGTTCAATTGTATAGTAACCTTACAGCTTCTGAGCATTTAGCTAATTGTTTGAATGGTAACCTTATGAATTCCACAGAGTCTTATTATACAAAATTTAACGGAATCGTTGATCCTAGAAGATTTAGAATGTTCTCATCTGTAACGTATAATGGAGTTGCACAAGTAAAAGGAATACGTCAAGGAGCAAATTCAGGACAGCCTGGAGCACCAACTGATAATAAAACTTTATCTAAATTAGGAACAGGTAATTTTGCGGGTTCTACTGCGGTAACTACTGTAGGCCAGCTTATTACAGCAGGTAATGCAAGAGGTGGAATGGTGATGTCTATTGCTGAAAGTGAATTATTACAAGCCGAGGCTGCTTTAAGATATCCTGCAATATTTTCAGGAGCGGAAGATCACTTTAATAATGCTATTGATGCTTCCCGTAAGTGGTTAGGTGCTGATAAAGTGGCTGTAGATGCATATAAAGTAGCTATTGCATCAGTTCCTGGTTTAGGATTAGGAGCTGGCACATTTAACCAAAAAATTGAAGCAATCATGACTCAAAAATGGTTAGTTCTAACTAACGTTAATGGTGCTGAGATGTTTATTGAATATAATAGAACGGGATATCCTATAACACCAATGGCAGTAACCAGTACAATGCCTAATAGACCATATAGGTTATTTTATCCTAGTTCGGAATATGCTACAAACTCACTGAATGTACCTAACTTAACAACTTCTCAGGTATTTACTAAGAATGCAGCAACTCCATTCTGGAATCAGAACTAATTCTATAAATTTTAATATATTTTTTGAAGGCTGCCCTTTTGGGTAGCCTTTTTTGATTCATTAGGGGAAATGATCTTCATAAAAATGTTTATTGGACTATGAAAAAAATACCGCTATATGGGTGTGGGTGTAAAATTTTATTTTTATAAAATTCTGTAAAATATCCCGATTTTAAAAAAATAAATCTGTTTTTTTTAAAAGGGTTTCATGTATGCTTTTGTTTTTTTAATTTATTTGTACTAAGTCTTTTTTTATTGTTTGCACGACGTTTTTAACAAAATTTTAAATAAAAAAAAAGATATGCATAACATTGTTTGTTTGTGGTAAGTATTAATTTTATTTTTTTTAAATTGGTTTATTGTATTGTAATACAGTGTTTTAAATGTTATTTTGTTGATTTTATATATAGAGAATATCAATGAATTATCTAATTGGTATATATGGAAAAATAGTAATTAATTTTTTTTTAATTTTCGTTAAAAAGAATGATTTTAACGTATTTTAATAATTTATTGTTTGTTAATTTTTTGAATATTTAAAATATTGTTATTTTTTTTGAATTTTCCTTTGTGCTTTTAAGAAAGTTTTACAAATTTGTACGGATATAAAATTAATTTGATATGAAGAAACTAACTACGAGTCTACTTGTTGTGGTTTTGTCTTCATCTGTTGCAGTTGTAAATGCACAGCAGAAGAAAAACGATACTGCTACACAGACTAAGGAAATTGAGGGTGTAGTGGTGACAGCACTCGGTATTAAGAGAGAAAAAAAAGCTCTTGGATACGCATCTCAAGAAATCAAAGGGGACCTTATTTCTGATGCAGGGCAGACGAATGCTGTAAGTGCATTATCAGGAAATGTTGCGGGGGTTCAGGTTACTGCTCCATCTTCTATGGGGGGGTCTACAAGAATTACAATGAGGGGGATCAGTTCTGTAACTGGTGAAAACCGTCCGTTAATTGTAGTTGACGGAGTTCCTCTGGATAACTCAAACGTTAACAATGAGGATACTCAAAGAGGAGCTGGAGGTAGAGATTATGGTGATGCTACATTTGATATCAACCCTGATGATATTGAAAGTGTAACAGTTTTAAAAGGAGGACCGGCCGCTGCCTTATACGGATATAGAGCTGGAAATGGTGCTATTATTTATACTACAAAATCAGCCAAGAAAGGAAGAACAGAAGTTCAGTTCAATACCGGTGTTGCTTTTGAATCTATCTACATAAGACCAAAATTACAAAACTTATATGGAGGTGGTTCAGAATTGGCTCTGCAAACTCAGAAAATTGATGGGGTAACTTACAATCTTCCTGAATTTGGAACAGATGAAAGCTGGGGCCCTAAATATGACCCGAATTTATACTATTTAGGCTGGGATTCTTTTGATCCTGAGTTTCCTGACCAATATATGAAGCTGAAACAATGGGTTGCTCCTAGAAAAGATGTTGATGACTTCTTTAGAGTTGGAACGACTTATACCAATAACATTTCTGTTGCTAAATCATTCGAAAATACGAATGTAAGATTATCTTATACCAATACAAAAATTAACGGTATTGTACCAAATTCAGAAATTAAGAAAGATAATTTCAGCTTAAATGTGAGCTCTAAATTATCTGACAACTTAAAAGCTGACGCACTCTTTAACTATGTTCATACTGCAGGTTTCAACAGACCTGAACAAGGGTATGGAGATAATTCGGTAGCACAGAAGTTTTATCAGTGGGGACAGAGACAGCTTGATTTTGCAGAACTTCAACGTTATAAATTACCATCAAATGGAATGCAAAGATCATGGAACAGAACATCATGGGATGATGGTACTCCTAATTTCTCTGACAACCCTTACTGGACTATCTATGAAAATACTTCAGATGATAACAGACATAGATTTTATGGAAATGCTGGGTTAACATATAATTTCTCTAAGAAAGTATATGTTTCCGGTAAAGTATATGGAGATACCTATTCACAAACCATCACTTCGAGAGTAGCTATTGGATCGGCTGCACAATCTCAGTATAACGTTAGAAAAAGTAATAACTCTGAATTCAACTATGAAGGAAGACTACACTATAATGATAATTTCGGAGATTTCAGTTTAAATACCTTTGCAGGATTTAACATTATGGACCGTAAGTGGGATATCATGGAAGGTAAATCTGTTGGGGGATTAATTATTCCTAATTTATATAACTTATCTAACAGTAGAGAAGTTCCAAAAGCAAGCAATGCATCTTATCACTTGGGGGTACGCAGTTTATTTGCGTCAGTTTCTTTGGGGTATAAAGATTTCTTATTCTTAGAGGCTACAGGTAGAAATGACTGGTTCTCCATGCTAAATGAAGATCAGTTCTATCCTTCCGTAACAGGTAGCTTTGTGTTCTCCAAAGTTCTTAAAGCAGACTGGATCTCTTTTGGAAAGGTGAGAGCAGGATGGTCAAGAATTGCAGGAGGTTCTGATCCTTTTATCAGAGGAACTTTTGCAACTATAGGGAATTCATTCTGGGGAAGCCCTACTTATTCTATGCCTGTTATTAAAGGAGAGCCAAACCTTAAACCTGAGGTCAAGACTACTAAGGAAATTGGTTTAGAAATGAACTTCTTTAAAAATAGAATTGGATTTGATGTTACTTATTATGATGTGAAAAGTACTGACCTGATCCTTCCATTACCAATTGATCCTGCAACCGGATTTGGAAACAGAAGAATCAATGCCGGAGAGATGACCAACAAAGGTATCGAAGCGATGGTAAATATTACTCCTATAAGAACTGATGACTTCTCTTGGGATTTTACATGGAACTTTACGAGAAACAGAAACAAGCTTGTAGAATTACAGGGAACTCTTGAAAATTATATCCTGACTAATGCTCCGTTCAGAGTACAGTTGGCTGCTCAGGTTGGATATTCATACGGTACAATCCTGGGAACTGATTTTGTATATGATGCCAATGGAAATAAGGTAGTAAATGAAAATGGTGTTTATAAGGCATCCGAAATTAAGTCTTTAGGTTCAATACTTCCTGATTACAATATGGGATTCAGAAACTCATTCAAATATAAAAGTTTTGGACTATCATTCCTGATTGATGTTCAACAGGGTGGTAAATATTTCTCAACAACTCATATGTGGGGAATGAATAATGGTATGCTTGAAGAAACAGCTCTTGGAGGAAACAGAGAAGCTGGTATGATTCTTCCGGGTGTTAAAGAAAATGGTGCTCCTAACGATATTCTGTTAGATGCTCCAACATGGGGAAAATCATATTATAACACTGTTGATGCACAGAATGTTTTTGATGCAAGTTACATTAAGCTAAGAGATATTACTTTATCTTATGATTTACCAAAATCATTTATAGGTAATTCTATTCAAGGTATCAGAGTATCTGCATTTGCAAGAAACCTTTTTGCTTGGAATCTTGCCTTCAAGGGAGTTGATCCGGAAAATACTTCTTATGGATCAGGTAATATTCAAGGGTTAGAAGGTGGTTCTTTACCATCTACAAGGATGTACGGAGTTAATGTGAATTTTAAATTTTAAATTACAATGAAAAAAATATTTTCAATAATAGCAGTAGCAGGTTTATCTTTAGCGCTTAACAGCTGTTCAGATAAACTAGATGAAATTGATGTCAATCCGAATTCTACAGAGAATCCTCTGCCGACCGGATTATTCAATAGTGGGAATAAAGAATATATGGACTATACAAGAGATGGGTGGGTATCAGGAAGAATGATGTTACCATTTGTTCAGTATTCTGCTCAAAGACAATATACTGAAGAGGACAGATATCAGTACAGACTTACTACGGGAACTCAATTGTGGGCAAGAAGCTACTACGTAGCACAGGATTATAAGAAAATTATTGATTATAATACCGATCCGGCTACTAAAGTTAAGATGCTTGCCTATGGAACTAATGAAAACCAGATTGCAGCAGCAAGAATTATGTTATCTTATGTGTTCGCTAACTTAGCAGATGCTTTTGGAGATATTCCTTATTGGTCTTATGGTAATAAAGATGCTGATTTCCAGGCATTAAATGTTGATGCAACATTACAGCCTAAATTTGCTACACAGCAAAAAGTATATACAGATGTCTTAAAAGAGCTTAAGGAAGCTTCAGAAATGCTTGATCTTTCTACAACAACCGTTTTCTCTGAAGGTGATCAATTGTTTAAAAGTCCTGCTAAGCTTAAGAAATTTGCAAACTCATTAAGATTGAGAATTGCAACCCGGGTAAAAGGAGTTGTTCCGGGAGCAGAGGCACATATTGCAGATGCTATCGCTTCAGGAGTAATGACCTCTAATGAGGATACTGTGGGCTTAACTTATGAAAGCAACCTGGTTAATCCATCACCATTCTTTTCAACTTACATTGACAGATCTGATTTTGCTGTTTCAAAACCTTTTGTTCAGTTGCTTAAAGGAGAGTCTGGAGTTTTTGGGGTAGATCCTAGAATTTTTAAATATGCAGCTCCAATAACTGTGTCCGCAAGTGATATCAGAGCAGGTACAATGACTGAAGCTACAGATATTAGCCAAATCCAGGGAATGCCTTATGGTGTGCCATCTACATTGACATCAAGTCAGGCGGGTACAACAAGTTACTTTGGTAAAAATATTCTAAAACCTGGCGCTACCGAAATATTCATGGAATATGCAGAAGTAGAGTTTTTATTATCAGAAGCGAATGGCTGGGCACAAGATCATTACGAAAAAGGAGTGAGAGCTTCTATGCAAAGATGGGGAATTGATGCTGCTAAAATCAACACATTCGTAAGTGCACTTCCTGCAGCTAGTATGGCTAATGTAATGACGCAAAAGTATATTGCATTATTCATGCAGCCTAATGAAGCCTGGTCAGAATATAGAAGAACTGGATACCCGAATACATTGTTAAAGCCTGGGCAAACAGCTAATCTTAATAAGCCATCTGCAACAGGGCAAACTACTTATACCTTTACCTCGCTTATTGCTGGTTTAACAGATGTACCAACCAGAATTTTCTATCCAACTACCGTGCAGACATTAAATTCAGCGAATTATCAAGCTGCTTCTGCTTCTATTGGAGGAGATAAAATGGATACCAAATTAATTTGGGATAAAAATTAATACACTTAACAACATTCATATTATACCGCCTTCGGGCGGTTTTTTTATTTCATATCTATGTATATAAAAAAGAGGTCTTTAAGACCTCTTTTTTTATCCACCACAATTTACAGATTTCGGTACGCAGGCTCCCCATTCCTGGCATTGTTTGTAGCCATCAGGGCATCTTCCCCATGGTTCGCAGCAAGGAGCATTTCCGGCAGTAATTTTTTTAAGATCTGTTTTTGTGAATTTTTTTAGATTTTTCATAATAAAATTTTGTTTAATTAGTAATAATAAATATATGAAAAATATAGACAAGACTTTGGTTTTCAGGGTAATTATTCAAAAATACATCAAATAATTGAATGTCTTCACTTGCATTATAGACTTGTCTTTTTTATTTCACTAAATTTGTACTTTAAATTTTGAGATGAATATTAAAGATATTATAGAACAAAAACTTTCAGAGGTCATTTTAAATGTATATCAGTTAAAAGACATCAATCTGGAAATTCAGGAAAATAAAACGGAATTTGAAGGTGACTTTACCATCGTTACCTTTCCGTTGGTAAAACAATTGAAGAAGAATCCTGAAAGTATTGGAGTTGAATTAGGAGAAGCTTTAACGGAGCAGACAGATCTTTTTGAAAGCTTTAATGTTGTTAAAGGATTCCTTAATGTTAAAGTTAAAAACCAACTGTTTGTAGATAACTTCAGATCTGTTCATAATGGTTTTTCAACAATAGATAAGAAAAATGCTACTGTAATGGTAGAATATTCTTCACCTAATACCAACAAACCTCTGCACTTAGGGCATATCAGAAATAACCTGTTAGGGTTCTCTGTAGCTCAGATTCTTAAAGAGGCTGGTTACGATGTGATCAAAACCCAGATCATCAATGACAGAGGAATTCATATCTGTAAATCAATGTTGGCTTGGGAGAAATTCGGGAACGGAGAAACTCCTGAAGCAACGAATACCAAAGGAGATAAATTTGTTGGAAACTACTATGTAGAATTTGACAAAAACTATAAGAAAGAAATTTCTGAACTTGTAGGCCAGGGAATAGGAGAAGAACAGGCTAAAAAAGATGCTCCTATCATAAAAGAAGCTCAAAAGATGCTTCTGGATTGGGAAAATGGCGATGAAACGGTAAGAAATCTTTGGGCAGAAATGAATTCTTGGGTGTACAAAGGCTTCAATGATACTTATAAAAGATTAGGCGTTGACTTTGATCAGGTTCAGTATGAAAGCAATACCTATATTTTAGGAAAAGATCTTATCCAGGCTGGATTAGATAAAGGAGTCCTATACCAAAAAGAAGATGGTTCAGTTTGGTGTGACCTTACAGATGAAGGATTAGACCAAAAGCTATTACTACGTTCTGATGGTACTTCAGTTTATATGACCCAGGATTTAGGAACGGCTGTAGAACGTTTTAAACAAAACGATATCCAGAAGCTTATCTATACGGTAGGTAATGAACAGGATTACCACTTCCAGGTTTTATTTAAAATTCTTAAGAAATTAGGATACGAATGGGCAGATCAGCTATTCCACCTTTCTTACGGAATGGTTGAATTACCGGAAGGTAAAATGAAATCCCGTGAAGGAACTGTTGTAGATGCTGATGACTTAATGCAGGAAATGTATGAAACAGCAAAATCTAAAGCACAGGAACTAGGGAAGTTGGAAAATCTTTCTGATGAGGATAAAGAAACATCGTATGAAACAGTTGGTCTTGGAGCACTGAAGTATTTCATGCTGAAAGTGGATCCTAAGAAGAAAATGCTCTTCAATCCTGCTGAAAGTATAGACTTTAATGGAAATACAGGGCCGTTTATTCAATATACTTACGCTCGTATTCAGTCATTGTTATCGAAGGCAGAGTTTGCCTATAGAGAAACGGCTGATGTGGTATTGAATCAGTTTGAGAAAGAGCTGATAATGCAATTGGCCAACTTTAAAACAGTAGTGGCTAAATCAGCAGAAACATTAAGTCCTGCTTTAGTAGCAAACTATGTATATGATCTTGTAAAATCTTATAACTCATTTTACCAGAATAATCCGATCCTGAATCAGGATGATGAAAATATGAAACAGTTCCGTCTGAATCTATCAGACCTTACAGCAAAAACGATCAAAAAATCGTTGGAATTGCTGGGAATCGGAACAGTAAACAGAATGTAAAAAGTAAGCCTCCTGAACTTCAGGAGGCTTTTTTTATACTAATAATCTGTAAATTCTAATTTAGAAGCTGCATGAAATAATAAGATAGACGGAATTTTAAGAATACGAACTGCATTACCCAATACCGTCATTCACTTTTCTCCTCATGCATCTGTTTCAGACTATCTGCATATAGCTTCGCGGCACTCCATCGGGCATGTTTTGACAATATTACTTTATAGCCCTTTTTGTAGGTGTATACTTTAGTGAATTTGGCCCCGAAAAATATGAGCATACAGGAATAGTTAATCCACATCATAATAAGGATTACCGTTCCGGCAGCTCCAAATGCTGAAGTAGGTTTAACCTGGTTGAAATAAAGACTCAGTAAAAATTTTCCCAGGGTAAATAAGGCAGTTGTTAAAAAAGCTCCTCTCCAAACAGATTTCCAGGTGATCTGCACATCCGGGAGCACTTTAAACATTAGGGCAAATAAAAGCATGACAAGCCCAAACCCGATTGAAAAATTAACAACCTCAACAAGAAGATAGGTTTCGAATCCAAAATACTGGGTGATGATTGTATTGAAAAGACTGATTAATGAAGATAGAACCATTGTAATCATAAGCAGGAAGCCAAGAATAAGAATCATTCCCAAAGAGTTGGCTCTATCCAGTAAAAACTTAAGCAGAGCTTTTTTAGGGGCAGATTCTACATCCCAAAGGGAATTCAATGTATGCTGAAGCTGAAAGAATAGGGTAGTGGAACCAAAAACCAATGCTCCTACTCCTATGGCTTTCATAAAGATATTCTTTTTGTCAATTAGAGCTCCGGCGAGCATTCCTTCTATACTTTTGGCTACATCAGGCCCCATAATTCCACTGATTTGAGTACTGATCTGTCCCCGGATGGCTTCTTCACCAAAAAAATTTCCCAGCACCCAGATGATAATGATTAATAATCCCGGGATGGAAAATATGGCATAATAAGCCAGGCTCGCTGAATCTTTGGACGCAGAAGAACTGTTCCATTCAGTAAAGGTTTCTTTTAAAACTTCCCAGAAAAATTTAATATTATTGATCATACTAAAAAGGATATCCGATGGCAATATTTAATACAAGATTGTCTTTCCTCCAGCTTGAATCTCCGAAATTGATTTTGTCGAAGGCCCATCTGTCTCCCTTTTCATAATAAGGTACTCTCAATGGCATGGCTAAATCCAGCCTTAACACTAATATAGAAAAATCCAGCCTTAGACCAACCCCAGCTCCTACAGCAATTTCATTCAGAAAGTCTTTTGAAAACTTAGCACCTGGTCTTAGGGAATCACTATTCAGTAACCAGATATTTCCCGCATCTACAAAGACTGCAGCATTTAAAAATTTATATAAATTAGCGCGGTATTCTGCATTTAATTCCAGCTTAATATCACCGGATTGGTCGAAATAAGTTCCTGGCTTTATCGTTCTTGGGTCAAAGCTTCCAGGTCCTAATGTTCTCGCACGGAAGGCTCTGATGCTGTTACTACCTCCCGAGAAAAACTGCTTGGAGAAAGGAACAAATTCTGAGTTTCCATATGGATAAGCAATTCCGGCAATAAGTCTTGTAGCCAATGAGGATTTTTCAGTGAATTTATGGTAAAACCTGAAATCATTTTCAATTTTAGCATATTGGCTGAAAGGAATTCCGAAGATCTTTTTTTCCTTATCTTCTTTTACGTTAGCTCCGGTAACCAGGCCTGTGATATTTCCTGCCAGATCAAGGGTTCCTTTATAATAAAAGGTATTCTTTTTTGGCAGCATGGTATTGGTGTAAGTATAAGAATAGGTAGGACCAAAGATAAGCTGCTTTGCAACAATTCTCTTCATTGCCGGATTATCAGCAGAGTTGGCTTCATATTCTGCAGTAACTTTTTCCGGAGATACCAGGGTGATATCAATTACTTTCAGCTCATGTTCTTTTCTGGCATTTTCCTTCCATAAATATCCGAATGAAGCGGTGAAATTATTAAGCGTGTAATATTTTGTCCTGTTCTGGAATTCATATCCCAATGTAATATTCGTTCTCGGAACAAACTCACTGGAAGAATGAAAACGGAACGGAGCTACAATTCTCGGAATGGAAAGCTGAACATTGGTTCCTGCACGGAAAATATTATTCGCATCCTGAGCACCTCCCATCTGGAAATCAAAAGCTCCATAGATAGATGCTTTAAATTGTTCTGCTCCCCTGAAGAAATTTCTATGGGTCCAGTTCAGATTAAGTTCACTCCCTGCATAGTTGGCAGAATTGGTTCTTCCCAAGGCTTCAAGCCTTAAAGATTGAATCTGTCTGGGAGTCAATAAATAATATGCATCAAACTTATGACTCAAAGAATCCGAAGTTACAAATTCATTTTTCACAAATTTGAATACTCCTAAACTGATTAGTCGGTTCAGGGTAAGATTGTGATTGGAACGGTTGTAAAGATCCCCTTTTTTAAAATATAAAGCTCTGTCGAAGATCTTCGGCTTGAATTTGTGCTGCGGATCAATCACATAAATATCATCAAATGCATACTTGCTCAGAGAATCACTGTTCATCGGAACACTGTATTTTCCTGCTTTTACATCCTGAATATTATAGTTAGGGAATACAATTACCTTATCAATACTGAATTGTTGGGTAGACAGAGCCGGAGTGTTCTCTTTTAGTTTTACATTCAGCTCAACTTTATGATTTTTGTTGACTGTACTGTCTGCCTGTACAATGATATTATCCGGATGGAAATAATAAAATCCTCTTTCCTTTAAATTATTATCAATTCTTTCCCTTTCTGCTTTAATAACATCCAGATCAAATGGTCTTCCGTTTTTAAGAAGCGTCTTCCCGGCAACATTCTGAATTTCCTGATTAACAAGAGTAGAATCTTTCTGAAACTTCACCCCATCAACCAAATACCTGGCGCCGGGCTTTAAGGTATAAATTACTTTCGCCTTTTTATTTTTTGAAACCGTATCATATGTAGCTCTGGCATTGAAATAGCCTTTGTTTTCAGAGTAATTCTCAATAATGTCTTTATTGAATTCGCGGTCTACATCCCCTAATAATACAGGTTTTTCCCCCATTTTATATTTAAGCCAGTAATTGAAGCCTTTATCTTTTTTAGGTTCTTTGGCAATATTGTAGAAATAGAGCTTAGGGCGCATTCCTAAAAATGTAGAATTCGGTTTAGGAGTAAGATTGGCTTCCAATGCAGCCTGAAGGTCCTTTTTTTCTTTTTTGGAAATAGTGTCATTTTCAATCTTTACTTCAGCACCTGTATAAAGCATCTGGTTTTCTTTCAAAAACCTGGTGTTACTACAGGAAACTACAGCCGAAGCAATTCCGGAAACGAACAGATATTTACAATATGTATGAAATGTATTATTCATTATTTAAATTCTACAACTTGATTGTTTTGATTCTTTTTAGGCTTTTTCTCTTTGGATTTCTGGAAAATCTCTCGGAACTTGTCATAATCCAGCGTGATGATAAATCCAACTCCGGTTTCTATGATCTGCCCCTGAAGAGCTACCTGATATTCATCCTTACGATAAGCCCGCAACATATACCTTCCATCTTTGGAAAGGCTGTAATCTACAGAAACATTTCCTGCAATATTCGTCATGCTTTCATTCTGACGGGCTTGCCCTTCCAATCCGAAGTTACTTCCTACCGTTACTTTCAGCCTGTCATTCAGTAATTTTTTGCTGATATCCACATTGAGATCAGTTCTGGTATTTTTCTGTCCGGTGGAATAATCTTCCGAAGAATCCAATCCAAAATTAAGATCTACTCCTTTGATCAGTCCGGATGCCAGATTGTTTAACTGTTGAGAAAGAATTTTACTTACACTCTGTCTTGCCATTGTTTCAGCAGACATTCCTGCGCCGCTTTCAAACGGATTTTCCCCGATGAAACGATTCAGAAGCAGCAGTGCAAATACTTGTTTATTCAATTCAGATTCCTGGGTTCTAAGCTGAGCCAGTTTCTGATCAATGACATCCTTTACATTGGATGATACAGCATTGTTTTTCTCTTCTGTAGTAATATCGAAAGTCAGTTGTGGTTTCAGTAATTCGCCTTTCATTTTTAACAGTGTATTGAAAGGTATTCTCTGCTTATACTGATTCATGATGGAGGCACTTTCATTACCAATCTGCTGTTCTACAAGATCAATGGGAGCAGCTTCAGTTTTATATACCGCCGTAATATCCATGATCGCTGTCGTTGGTTCTCCTGTCCAGGTTATGGTGCTTCCTTTCTGGATATCAAACTTACGCTTCAGGAAACTCACTGAAAGATCATAGCTTCCTTTGTTCACTTCATAAACTCCTACCAATGTAGTTTTTCCTGAAGGATCAATACCCCCCGTTAATTCAGCTTCTCCCTGAAGCTGGACGAAATCCCCGTTGGCTTTATCTATGACAATGGATAGTTTTGCTTCTTTGCTTACTTCAATATTAACGCTGACATCCATTCCTTTGATGCGGCTTTGAGCATCCAGCGAATCTGTCTTGATTGTTTTATTTAAAACTACCTGATCCTGATCCACAAATTCTACAATGCCATCTCTTTCCTGTAAAGAAGGATTAGATTGAGGAAGAACAAACGTGAAATCTGTATTATCTGCAACACTCAGTCTTCCATCTACTTTTGGTAAATCCAGATTTCCTCGGATACGGAGACCGGCATCAATCGCAAGAATACCATACATCATGGCATCGTTTGATTTCTGTGAGTTAACCACTTTGAAGTCTTTTGCGTTGACATTAAGGTTGAATGCAAAATCTCTATAGGTTTGAGTAAGAACTTGCCCATCTACAATCAAAGCATTCCCGTCCTTATCTTTGATTTTAAATTTATTAAATTCTATACCACGGTTGGTAAAATCAATTTCATCATTCAGTTTTCTGAAATCACTTCCTGTTTTTGCAATTTCCAGTCCTGCATCATTGAATTTTACTTTTCCGAGAATATTCGGCTGATCTGTTGTTCCGGTAATTTTCAGGTTCCCGGAAAGGTAGCCTTCCGTATTGGTAATTGCATTCATAGAGAACCCTTGAATACTCTTCATCTGAAGTTGGTTGATGGCCATATTCAGGTCAAAAGAACTTGAAGCAGTATTGTAATCTCCAAGAATTCTTACATCATTATTGTTTCCGGAAAGGGCAATGTCAGCATTTAAAAGTTTCGGTGAAGAATTATTTACTTTTACTGCCAGGTTTCCGACAGGACTTCCATAGACAATAAGATTGGAAACATTTAGATCAGAGGTGAAAGTCATATCTTTCATTATATCTCTAAGCTGGGCTGTTCCGTTAATTGTTCCTCTGGCCAGAACCGTATCTTTTTTAATCAATTCTGTTACAGTTTCGATTTTAAAATCTTTTAAGGCTATGTTCAAAGGGCTACTTGGGATTTCACTTTCCGACTGAATGGAAATCTCGCTTCCACCATTACTTAATCTGAAATTATCCGCTAAAATTCCTTTTTTGCTGATCTGAATTTTATTGTTCTCAGCCACGTTCCAATCCGCATAATTTAGTTTTAAACCATTTGGATTCAGGGAAACCTCTGTAATGTCATTCAATGATTTTGCATTTCCGGCAATCAGGAATTGAGTGGCGTCTTTATCATCTTTTGTGGTGATATTGTAGTTGATCGTATTGTCAGCAACATCCCCATCAATATTGATTTTTTTCAATGAAAAGCTCGAACTTTTTAAAGCGGCAACATTCAGGCTGTATTGTAATGCCTGATTTTCATTAGTGACTTTTAATGTTCCTTTTTCAATCGTATTTTCACCATACAGCAATTGAGGAATCTGGCCATCAATTTCAATTTTTTGAGAATCGGCATCATAGTTTCCTGCCAAATTAATAGTTTCAAAACTTTTCAGATCCGGAACAAATTTTCTGATCAGATCATCATTCTTAATCTTTGCAGTAAAGTTGAAATGCTGGCCTGGATCAATTTTTTGAGACTTATCCGGTTTCTGGAACTGATAATACTGATTAATAGTTTGGGTTAAGGCACCGAAAATCTGTGTAAGTTTGTATTTTCCTTTCAGTTCAACATCTGCAATCTGAGAATTGAAAATAATCTGTGTAGAATCTTTAGTAGATAAAGTTTTCAGATTCACTTCCTGTACCGGATACACTTCTTTGGTATCAGAAAAAGCGAAATCTTTAAGGTTTAAATAACCGTTCAGATTATTCGGATCAAGGCTGGTAAAATCACCATCTATTTTTCCGGCAAGAATCATTGGTTTTTCATAGAAACCAAGTTTGTTGACATCCAGTTTGATAACCTCACCATTGACCTTAACGGTTGGATTTTTTTCATCATAGACTCCTGAAGCGGTTAGCAATAAGCTGGCGTTAGGATCTTTTGAATTTAAAACAACATGGTAAGCCCCTTTATTGATCTTACCGGTTAAGTCCATGTTCTGATAGCGGTAGCCTTTGTAAGTGGCAGAAGCAAGATGTCCTTTTACATTGGCATTGGCATTTTTGAAATCAAAACTCTCTCCTTTAGCAGAAATTTGAGCTGTGACAGGACCAATATCTTTATTCTGGATGATCTTTCCAACCTGTATTCCCTGAAGATTGGCTTTCACATCATATAATTCATGATTTTTTCTACGCATATCCACATTGGCAACAATGGCTGCATTTCCAAGGGTAGAGTAGAGGTTGAGGTCTGTATTGACCATTTTTGTCGTTCCTTTTGCACTTCCTTTAACACTGAAGTTGGAAGGAAGGGATATATTCGATGGAATGGTATTCTTTGGAACTAAATTGAAAATCGTTTGAGCATTAGAAGAAAATTCTCCGATTCTCAGATCGTAATACAACTGATCGGGATTCATTGCATTTTTAACTCTTCCGGATGCATTCACTCTCAATTGATCCAACCCAGTAACTTTTAGATCCTGGATGAAAAGATCATTTACACTTCCTTTTACATTCGCGTTGACATTCAGAACAGCGTTTGGATATTTATTAAAAGGAACTGTATTTTTTAAAGTAGGAACAAGGTTTAAAATATCAGAAAACCCGATTTTTGAATCTTTGATATTGGCGGAAATTTTCACAGCCCCTAAATTTGAAGACAGTTCGTCAATGGAATTATAATTTAAAATAACCTCATCACGCAACACTGTTTTTGGAGTTTGCAGGTATAAACTCTTCAGATAAGCTTCTTTTTCAGCATAGACAAAATCTGTATTGAATTTCTGGATATCCAAGCCTCTTGCTTCCTGAATTTCTGCGGAATTAACCGTTCCTGCAAAAGTATTGTTCTCCATTTTGAAACTTCTCACCTCAACATTCATTTTAGAGAAATTCAGGTGATTGAAATCTATACCTTGTTTGGTTGGAGCAATGGCGGTGTTGTTATAGGCAACTTTTACATCATTTAAAACCAGCTTTCCTAACAGAAGATTCATCGCTTTATCCTTTTCGGAAGCTTTTGAAACTTCAGGTTCTTTTTTATTTTTCGGATTGGCATTTTGAGCCGGAAGATAAAGGTTGGCATTGATATCAGCTCCGGAAAGGAATACATTACCAATGTTGAAAGCATTATTCTCAAGATCAAGTTTATTGACCTTCGTACTTAGTTCTTTAAATAGAACTTTAGCGTATGTCTTGGTATTTTCATCACCATAGTCAATATTGAAGTGAGTAAGTTTGATTCCTCTTAAGCCAATATTCATCGGCTTTTTCTCATTAAGGGAGTCTACTTTTTTCTCCACCTTTTTAGAAACTTCTTCTACAATACCTTGCTTGAGTTTTAATTTTAATCCATCAAGATTAATATCATTGACCGCGTAGGCATTTTTATTGAGATCGAATTTCTTTACTCTGGTATCAAAAGATTTAAAATAAAGATTAATGTCATTCTTCGATTGTTGATCATTGAAGGTAACCCCAACATCTTTTAAATTGATTTTATCAAGAGAAATAATGAAGGGTTTGGAAGAGCTTTCTTCTTTATCAGTGGTTGCAAAAGCATCTATGATATAATCAAAATTGAATTTGCCATCCGGTTTTCTTACAACATTGGCGCGGGCTCCTTCCATATCTACAGAGGTAATGTCCGCTGTAGAGTTGATAAGCTTCAGCATCTGTAAGCCTACATCAAGTTTTTTTACAGCTAATAGAGTATCTACATCCTGCCCTTTGAGATAGAGATTTTCCATGACAAGACTGTTGGGAAATCCAATATAGACTCTTTCCAGGCTTACTTTGGTTTTAATTTTTTTCTCCAGGTAAACAATCAATCTGTCTTTGATGAAGTTTTGAACGGCTGGAAGTCTTAAGCTTAGGATCAACAGGGTAAGCAAAACCAATATTGAAATAAAGGTTATTGCAGTACGCCTTAGTAGTTTGGTAGTGTTGATTTTCAGTTTCAAAAGTGAGAAGGTTTCTAACAAAGATAATAATACTATTTTATTCAGTCTTTGTTGTGGTATCCCTTATGAATGCAAAAATCCTGCCTTGGCTGCCTTATTATGGAATTTTTAGTTGTGTAGTTGTCAAGTGAATAGTTGAGTAAGACGAGCCAAGGTGTGGATTTTATTTTTTAAAAAGCCCCCTTTAAATCATTTTTTTAATGTTGAAAAGGTTAGCAAAAATGAAAATTCAAATGTTAGTGTAGTTGCAAAGGGGGCTTGGCATGGTTTATATGAATTGAGATAATAAATTTTCTAGTTGTTTCCGTTTTCCCATTTTACATCCTCTCCCTGTGGAGCTGCCCCACCTTGAGCTTGTGTAATAGGAGCAGTTTCCTGATTGATATGATAAATATAGGCTGCAATTTTTTCAGCATCTCTTCCGGTAATGGTTCCATCCTTGATGAAAGGTCTCATGGTAGGATTGTTTGGAGAACCATTTTCAAGCATCCAGAAAACATTTTTAAATAAACTTTTTTCTTTGATATTAATCCAGTGAGTATCGGTAAGGTTAGGACCAATTCCTCCTTTTCCTCCATCTCCGTGGCAGGTTACACAATTGGTTTTGAATAATTCCTGACCTTCTGCTATATTATCTGCACTGTATTTTGCACTTTCCAGATTAATCTGTGGAGCAGTTTTCTCATATTCTGCGATGGACGCCAGCATCGTTTTGACTTCTTTGGTGTATTCAGCTTCCGGATGGGCATAATCTGTGAATGAAAAGGCCATCAGATACACTACACAAAAGATACATCCAAACCAGAACAGTCCTATCCACCATTTGGGAAGAGAGTTATCAAGCTCTGTAATTCCATCGAAACCATGGTCAATCAGAATATCTTTTTCTTCGGTAGCAGACTGCTTTTTGAAGGCAGAGTTCCAAAGTTTCTGATAATAAGGAACACTCTTTTCCTCAAGATATTGTTTTTTCTCTTCCTCTGATAGTCTGCTGAAACTTTCATTTTCAATCATGTCTCCAATGGAGTTCATAATCATCAGAAGGATAATCGCAATCAATATCAGTGCCCAGAAAAAGGGTGAGGAAAAATATCCTGAATCACTGGCGAACATTTCAAAGGCCATGATCGTTAAGCCGATTGTTGTTGCGATATATATTGAAATTGGGGTTCTCGTTTTCATTACATCAATTTTTAATGATTACTCAGCACTTGCGGTTTGGATCTGTGTTGTTTTAATATCTGTACCTAATCTTTGCAGGTAGGCGATCATTGCTACAATTTCTCTTTGTTCAAGCGGTACATAAGCTCCTCCTTTTGCTGTTTTTTCTTTAGTCATCTGATCTTTTACGTCAGTAGCTTCTGAATAAATTCTTTGTACAATAGCTTTTGACTGGTTGTCTGCCCATTGGTTAGCAGAATCAATCTGAGCTTTGGTGTAAGGAACATCAAATGTATTTTTCATTAGTTTCATTTTATCCACCATCTGAGTACGGTCCAGTTTGTTGGTAATCAGCCAGGGGAAACGTGGCATAATAGAACCTGCAGAAGTAATTCTTGGGTTGTACATGTGCTTAAAGTGCCATGAATCCGGGTTTCTGCCTCCTTCTCTGTGAAGATCCGGTCCTGTTCTCTTAGAGCCCCAAAGGAAGGGTCTGTCGTAGATGAATTCTCCAGCTTTAGAGTATTGTCCGTTCTTTCCTTCAAACCTTACTACTTCATCACGGAAAGGTCGGATCATCTGAGAGTGACAGGAGTTACATCCTTCACGGATATATAAATCTCTTCCTTCAAGCTCTAAGGGGGTGTATGGTTTCACCGCAGTGATTGTTGGAACACTTTGCTTCAGTGATAAGGTTGGAACGATTTCCACAAGCCCACCGATAGCTATGGTAATGAAGGCCAGGATAGAAAGTAGGGTAGGCGTTCTTTCTAACCAAAGGTGTACGCCTTCACCTTCTTTTCTTGTTCCCCCGATATTAGCTAATGCAGGTGCTTCTGCCGGAACATTTTTCTGGAATGAACCTACTTTAATAGTTTTGATAACGTTGATCACCATTAAAATAGCTCCTGAAAGATAAAATAACCCTCCTAAGAATCTCATTTTAAAGTAAGGAATGATCGCTGTAACAGTGTCCAGCCAGTTTTTCCATAATAAGGTTCCATCCGGGTTGAACTGTTTCCACATCAATCCCTGTGTGAACCCTGCAATATACATCGGCACGGCATAGAAGATAATTCCTAATGTTCCCAGCCAGAAGTGCCAGTTGGCAAGTTTTACAGACCAAAGTTTTGTTCTCCACATGATCGGAACCAGGTAATATACCACCCCGAATGCCATGAAACCATTCCATCCAAGAGCTCCTAAGTGTACGTGACCGATAACCCAGTCAGTATAGTGTCCAATTTTATTTAAAGATTTGGTTGCTAATAAAGGTCCTTCGAAAGTGGCCATCCCATAACAGGTAATGGCTACCACAAAGAATTTAAGGATCGGATTTTCTCTTACTTTATCCCAGGCTCCTCTTAACGTAAGAAGACCATTCAGCATTCCTCCCCAAGATGGAGCAATCAACATGATAGAGAAACCGGTTCCTACAGCCTGTGCCCAAGCTGGTAATGCTGTATATTGCAGATGGTGAGGACCGGCCCAAAGGTATACAAAGATCAGCGACCAGAAGTGAATAATGGATAATTTGTATGAGAATACCGGTCGCTGAGCTGCTTTTGGCATAAAGTAATACATAAGACCCAGTACAGGGGTTGTTAATACGAATGCTACTGCATTATGACCATACCACCATTGTACTAATGCATCTTTTACACCTGAGTATACAGAATAAGATTTCCAGCTTGTGAAAGATAACGGAACTTCCAAGTTATTGAAGATGTGAAGCATGGCTACGGCAATCCATGTGGCCAGATAGAACCAGATCGCTACATATAAATGTCTTACTCTTCTTTTGGCAATAGTTCCGAACATATTGATTCCGAATACAATCCATGAGAAGGCAATTAATATATCAATAGGCCATTCATGTTCAGCATATTCTTTTGAAGTGTTGATTCCCATTAAGAATGTAATCACTACGGCAACAATCATAAACTGCCATGACCAGAAGTGAATCCATGAGAGGGTATCACTATACATTCTTGTTTTCAGTAATCGCTGCATGCTATAGTAAGCACCACAGAAGAAGGAATTACATACGAAGGCAAAAATTACAGCACTGGTGTGAAGCATTCTGATTCTTCCGAAGCCCATCGCTCCCTGAGTATTAATTAATCCCTGAATGTTGCCCGAAGCTAAACTTTTAATAGTTGTATCATCTGTACCGAATAAAAATTCAGGTAATTCAGGATAAAAAAGCATCAATGCGGCAGTAAGTCCCAGCAGAAATCCGACAAGTCCGAATGCGATTGTTGCATAGAGGAATGCTCTGACAATATTATTGTCATAATTAAATTTTTGCGTCTCCATAAATTCCAATAGTGTTTACCGAGGTGATATTTGCTCTGAAAAGGGTTTATTTTTCGCCGTTTTCTATGTTAAAAGTAAATATCATGTAACGTGTATAATGTTTTGCCAAAGGTATTTATTAACTTTGTTGGAGGCTAATAGATAATCTTCTAAAATATACCGAAAACTACTAAAACAGAAATGATGAAAATATGTGGACAAAATATTAGGAAAATCCGTAGGAGTAAAGATTTTACGCAAGAGTATATGGCTTTTGAAATGGGGATTTCCCAAAAGGCATATTCCGATATTGAGAATTCCAAGGTGAAGATTAACTTGGAAATCCTGACTAAAATCTCAGATATTTTAGAGATCAAGCCTTCCGATATTTGCAGCATCTCTCACAAATGTGGAATAGATGATGATTATGAAGATAAATACCAGGGACTGCTGGAGTATATGAAAAAGAATAATATCCCGGTTCCGGATGAGTATTTGGAAAATAAAAAGTAATTCTCAATTCTAGATTAAATAAAAATCTATAATAGTTTAAAGTAAAAAACCTTGATTTCATTGATCAAGGTTTTTATTTTGAATATATTGTATTTTTAACTATATTAAATTATGGTTAATAAATATGTGTTTGTTGTGTTTGTTTTGAATGTAAAAACGTAATATTGCATATGTTTTACTAACTATTTTTTAATGAAATTCTTAAAAGCCTGCCGGATTGTATGTTGTGGATAAATTATTTAAAAAATAATGAAGCCTCTTATTGTCTGAGATATCCTGTCAGTAAGCATCTATTCAATCAATACTATAAAATAAACTTCTTTTTATGAAAAATGTCTTTATCTCTGCCTTGATCGCAGGGCTTTGTTGTTCAGTACTTAATGCTCAGACTGGGAATATTGGTGTTAATACTCCAACGCCGGGGAGTAGCCTGACGGTAAACGGTTCTTTTGCTGCATCGTATAAAATGGTAAATGTAAGTGGAACTGTAGGCGCTAACGACTATTATATTGCTTATAATGGGACGGGTAATGGCACTTTAACTCTGCCTGTAGCGATCAATGGTGTTGGGAATTTTTCCGGACGTACCTATCATTTTAAGAATACGGGAAATGCAGCCCTTAGCATTGCTGCCAGTGGAGCAGAGCTTATCGATGACCAGAATGGAACAGGGCTGGGAGTTTCTTCTCTTAGTATTCCTCCGGGCTATTATGCATTTTTGGTGAGTAAAGGAACTATTACTGGGACAACATGGGAACTCGTATTGTTCTCAAGTTCTAATAGTCTGCCTTCAGCTGATAATACTTTTCCTTTTTCGACAAAAGCGACCGATATTAGACAGACGTGTGATGCTACTGCAACTCCTTCCAGTGCCTGGATTCGGACTGCAATTGTTTACCAGAATACAGTTCTTAACAAAGGAAATGTTGTCAATCCGGCAACAGGAGCATTCACAGCACCCAATGATGGATATTATGTGATTAGTGGGAATACGCAGTTTGATAATGGTAATGTACCTGGAAATCCGAAGTTCACGTGGACTGCTTTGTATCTGATAAAAAATTATGCTCCAAATGGTGGTGGGACGATATTGGTTCAGTCCTATCAGCCTACGGTAACAATGGTCTTCGGTTCGAATGTTTCATGTATGACTTATTTGAATACAGGAGAGACTGTAACCATGGCTTCAGTAGCTGGAGTAGAAGGTGCTGGTGGCAAGTACGAAGTGGTTACCAGTTCGATGTACGGATATAAAATAGCTAATAAATAAGATATTTTAGAAAATAGCAGCCTTAGCTCACTGAGTTAAGGCTATTTTTTTATCCTTCCGATTTTGAACTATTGATAAATTGTAAACAAAATTTCCTGTTTTGATAAACTTAAAATCTCAATTAACCCCGTGGAATGTGAATTTCTCTGAAAAGTTTTTATATATTTAGCGACCGAATAATTCATTCAATGAGCAACGAAAATAAAACAGGACAAAACGAGACTTTAGTTAGAGGATTAACAAATCGACATATACAATTAATTGCCCTTGGAGGTGCCATAGGAACCGGATTATTTCTGGGAATCGGGCCGGCAGCAGTGTTAGCTGGTCCCTCAGTGATTTTAGGGTATGCCTTAGCCGGAATTATCGCTTTTTTTATCATGCGTCAGCTTGGTGAGATGGTAGTTCAGGAACCAGTATCGGGAAGTTTTAGTCACTTTGCCTATAAATATTGGGGGAATTTCCCAGGTTTTGCCTCAGGATGGAACTACTGGATTCTTTACATCCTCGTAAGTATGGCCGAGCTTACAGCAATTGGACATTATATTCATTTTTGGTGGCCGGAAATACCACTCTGGGTGTCCAGTTTATTCTTTTTTGTGGTGATCACTGCGCTTAACCTTGCTTCTGTAAAAGTGTATGGAGAAACTGAATTCTGGTTTTCTATTATCAAAGTAATCGCAATTATTGCGATGATTGTTTTCGGTATTTATCTGTTGATTAGTGGAACCGGAGGTGAAAAAGCTACAGTCACAAACTTATGGAATGACGGCGGATTTTTTCCGAAAGGATTATTCAATAAAACGGAAACCGGATATTCCGGATTATTTGCAGCAATGGCTATGATTATGTTCTCTTTCGGAGGATTGGAACTCATCGGGATTACTGCTGCTGAAGCTAAAAATCCTGAGAAAACCATTCCACAGGCAACCAATCAGGTGATCTACAGAATTTTAATTTTCTATGTTGGAGCTTTAGTGATCCTGTTTTCATTGAGTCCATGGAGAGAAATTACAGAAGGTTCAAGTCCGTTTGTAATGGTATTTCAAAACTTAAATGGATTAGAATTCAGTCTTTTCGGTAAAGTAATCCAATTCAATACTTTGATTGCAAATATTCTTAATCTTATTGTATTAACTGCTGCTTTATCTGTATATAACAGTAGTGTTTACAGTAATAGCCGTATGCTTTTCGGATTGGCTCAACAGAGGAATGCTCCTAAGTTTTTGAAAAAGCTTAATAAAAATTCTGTGCCTATCAATGCAATCATTGTGTCTTCATGTTTTGCAGGAATCTGTATTATCATTAATAAACTAGTACCGGAAAAAGCATTTCAGTACCTGATGGCTCTTGTAGTGTCTACTCTGATCATTAACTGGATAATGATCTGTTATACCCATTTGAAATTTAAGAAATCAATTACCAAAGAAGGAATTCAATCGAAGTTCCCATCTATATTTTATCCGGTATCCAATTATATCTGTATTGCGTTTTTAGTTCTTATATTAGGACTGATGAGTATTACAGGAATGGAAATTCAGGTGATTCTGATTCCGGTCTGGATAGGTTTTTTATTTGCAATGTATAAATTATATAAACCAAGTTAACAGGTTTTAAATACAATAAAAGATATGGTTTTTGGAAACTTTTTGGGAGTACAGAAACCATATTTTATTTAAAAAGGATCATTAATGAAACACCTGCTCTGCTCTCTGTTCTTATGTTTGTTGTCCGTTTCAGTATTTGCCCAGAAGAGAGATTTCAAGATTTATATTGAAACTTGTGATATCCTAAATTTTTGGACTGCCTATGATGAGGTTCAGAAACTCAGTAATCCAGAAGAAAAGGTATCCATATTTCAAAAGCTATATGTGGATAAGGCAACCTTTGGCTTGCAGGATTTTATTAAGTCAAGAAACTTTAGCTCTGGGCAATGGATTGAATCATTTGAATCAAAGCCGAAGTTCTGGAAAACTATTAGAAATAAAACAGAGAAAATTCAAAAAGATTTTAAAAATATAGAAAGCCTTTATCAAAATTTTAGTCAGTTATATACCAGTTTTTCTCCGCCTAAGATTTACTTTACTATGGGAAATCTCAAAGGTGGTGGCACTGTAATCAATGGAAATCTTATCATAGGATCTGAACTGGCTGCTTCCGATAAAACAGTGGATTATTCTGAGCTGTCCCCAAATTACCAGGACAGGATGAAGATCAATTCCGGAATTATTTTTCTTACTGCTCACGAACTGGTTCATACCCAACAAAACTTAAGAGGTACAAAAACAAATTTATTAGGTCTTTGCCTGAAAGAAGGATCCGCAGATTTTATAGCTGAATTATTAACCGGGAAAAAAGTGGAGGCTCCTTACATAGATTACGGAATGCAGCATCAGAATTCCTTGTGGAATGATTTTCAAAAAGAAATGCAGGGAGATAATTTTCAAAACTGGCTATCCAATACTGCTACCATTAAAGACAGGCCTGCGGATCTGGGGTATTTTATGGGATATATTATTACCAAAAGATTTTATGAAAGATCAAAGGATAAGCAATCTGCAATAAATACTATTATGAATCTTGATTTTAGTAATACAAATGAAACAGAGTTTTTTTTAGAAAAGTCAGGGTATGAAACTGAAGTAAAGTGAAATAGTAGAACAGTTTGTTTTTTTCTTACCTTAGTAATGAATTATTTCTGAGAAGGTTAAAAGATGATCTGTTTAATACTTCTATAATCGACATTTTGTGTGATTAGATTTTTATAGATCAAAACAACTTCAGGATGAAATTTTGAGATATGCAGGCTAATTTTAGTGACATCCAGAAAATTGTTGACCATATTGAAGCGAACTTTGATAGGGAAGTTTCTGCCTATGAGATAGAATCTATGTCTCATTATTCTTACCGTAATTTTCAACGTATTTTTTTCAAGCTTTTCAACGAAACGGTTTCTGGCTTTCAAAAGCGTCTGCGTCTTGAGAATGCCTACAAAAAACTGATCTATACAGAAGATAGTCTTTCTGAAATAGCATGGCAGGTGGGATATTTCAACATTCAATCCTTTTCAAAAGCATTTAAAAAACAATATTCAATATCACCGGCAGAGGCAAGGAAACAGAAACAGGATATTTTCAAAAAATTTATAGAGAACCATCAGACAGATCTTAAAATTGAGCTTAAATATAAAGATGCAGTCTCTGTTTACTGCAAGTTTATTAAAGCTAAAGACTATAATAACGAGGAAATAGATGCTCTATGGAAAGAAATTGAACCGGATACTGAAATATTCGATGCAGCCTACGGAGTAATTCGTGATCAGCCTTTAATTACCAATCATTCGCATTGCAGATATGGTGCAGCTGTGACTTCTGATGAGGTAATCAAAGGATTTGTGGTAAGTGAAATTTTTGGCGGAAAATACGCAAGGTTCACTCATTATGGTCCTTATGGAAATATTTTGGAGACCTATCGTTCATTTTATCAATTGTGGCTTTCTGAAAAACAGTTTTTGTTAGATAACTCCGATGTTATTGAAGAGTATGAAGAACCGGAGATCACTCATATTTATTTTCCATTGTATGGGTAAGATGTCCTTTTTGGACAAGAATTGCTTTTTAGAGTCTTTAATTTTGCAACAGTAAATAACCGCAACGGGAGTTTACTATGTGAAATTAAAGAAGACAAAGAACAATGAAAAAAAATGTATTTCTCCTGATTTTACTGCTCCCTTTCTGTGGTAAAGCACAGGTTTCTGTTCAGACCTATGCCGGAAATAAGGAAACGGAAGTATTGGGAATCTATGATCGGGATTTTGGAAACAAATGGAATTATTTCGCTTCGGGAACTATTGGATATGACTATAATCTGAAAAAAGTAAATCCTGAACTCTATCAAAATATTAATTATGGAATAGGAAGGAATCTAGGGGTTTCTGCTGGAGTTCATATTTCAGATAAAGATATTATGCCTTCTGTAGGGTTGGCTTACGGAAAAGGAAATGATGTTTTTGGAATTAGTGTTTTTCCTGCATTTACTTACTCTACAGATGCAAAGGAATTCGGATTTGGGTTATATTCTTTACTGGAATATACCCCCAAAATTAATGATCACCTGAATTTTTACAGCATGTTGATTCTTGAGTCTGATTTTAGTTTTAAAGAACACCAGTCCAGTAATCAAATCATTCGTCTGGGACTGGAAAACAGAAAGAACATGCAGTTCGGGATAGGAAGTAATGTTTCCCAGACCGGAAGCAGTTTTGAAACCGATATCAACTTCGGAATATTTATTGGAAAGAAATTTTAACGATATGAACAAATTATTCACCCTTACTTTTATACTTGGATTTATGTATACTATGGGACAAACCTATCATTTTCCTGAAGAATCTTCACTTCACGAAGGAACCTGGCTGCAGTGGCCTCACCACTATCAGCATGGCGCAACGTATCGCCAAAGAGTAGAACAAACCTGGATTGATATGACAAAAGCATTGCAATCCGGTGAAAAGGTACACATTATAGCTTATAATGCTGATGAAAAAAAGAGAATCATTAAGCTTTTAGAAGAAAATAAGATTCCGATGAAGAATGTTGACTTTAGGATTTATCCTACTGATGATGTATGGATCAGAGATAACGGCCCCATCTTCGTAAAGGATAATAAAGGCAATGTTTTAATTGAAGATTGGGGGTTCAATGGCTGGGGCGAAAAATTCGACTTTGAAAACTGTGATGCAATTCCACAGCGTATAGGAAAAGATCTGGGAGTAAAAGTTATTAATCTGAATGAAGAAATGGTGAATGAAGGTGGAGCTGTAGAAACCGATGGAAATGGAGTTCTGATGGCCTGTAAAAGTTCAGTAATCAGTCAGAAGAAAGGATCTACAAGAAATAAAGGAATTACAGAACAGGAAGCGGAAGAAATGTTTGAAACCTATTATGGAGTTTCCAAAGTGATATGGCTGGATGGTGTTACCGGATTAGATGTTACAGATATGCACATTGACGGTTTCATGAAGTTTGCCAACTCTTCTACCATGATCACGATGAACGAAGACGATCTCGTAGAACTGGGGCTTTCCGATAAAGATATCAATACACTGTATACAGCTTCTAATGCTGAAGGTAAGGAATATAAAAAAGTATATCTGCCAGCCACCAAAAATAAAGTGAAGACTGCTTATGGAAAACAGCTGGATGAAAAAGGTTCTTATGTTAATTATTATGTAGCGAATACTGTAGTTCTGGTTCCTAATTACGGAGATCCTAATGATCAGGTTGCTAATCAGATGATTCAGAAACAATATCCCGACAGAAAAGTAATAGGGATAGATGTGAGAAATTTATATGAAAACGGAGGGATGGTACATTGTGTTACCCAGCAGCAGCCTGCCGGAAAATTGATGAAGTAGCATTAGAACTTATTAAAACATTATGATACAACTATAATTAGAGGTATTATAATGTTTTTTTGTAGGTTGATTTTTTTATAAATATTGCATACTTATATATTTAATCTTTTGTATTTGTGGGGAAGGTTAATAAAAAACATAATAATTAATAGCTAGGTAGATTTTGTTATTAATATGTAATGCGGGATAATCAATGATTTACATACTGTTTGATGGCTTGGTCTGTTATTTTTTTGTAAATTAGTAATGGAGGATTATTCAAATTCGGGTGAGAATTGTAATCTGTTTTTGAAATTCCGGCGGACGAGCCGAACACCGCATCACAAAGTAGGCAGACTTAAAAAATGCTCCTATGGCTAATCTATTTCAAACTCTTACCAATACGGTTAAGCATTGGTATATTCCATTGATTTTTGGGATTCTCTTTCTGCTCTGTGGTTTTTATGTATTCAGCGTGCCACTTGCAACGTATGTTACACTTTCCATTTTTTTCAGTGTTTCATTCCTGTTCTCGGGGATTACAGAAATATTCTTTTCCATACAGAACAGTAAATCTCTTCAGGGTTGGGGCTGGTTTCTGGTAAGTGGACTTCTGACTACAGCAATTGGGATTTATCTGATTGCTTATCCGCAGATTTCAATGTCTATTCTTCCGTTTGTAGTGGGATTTACTTTGTTATTCCGTTCTTTTCAGCTACTGGGTTTTGCTTTTGATCTGAAAAGTATGAAGATAATGAGTTGGGGGAATGTAGCTCTGGCAAGTGTAGGAGGTATTATCTTTTCTTTACTGTTGATATTTAACCCAATATTTACAGGGATTTCTTTGGTAACATTAACAGGAGTTTCCTTCATTTTTATGGGAATAGCTTCTATTATGCTGGCTTTAGACCTCAGAAAAGTTAAAAAAATTCCTGGAAAAGTAAGCCAGGAACTTAGGGATAAGATCAGATCTTTACAGGATGAAATTGATGATCTCAAAAAATAATTGATTAGCAAATCATAATAAGGATCTCCATTGGAGGTCTTTTTTTTTGATTTAAAATAAAATCTGATTTTGAATTAAATAGCCTTGTCAAGGTTTTAAACCTTGACAAGGCTACCAAGTCTTTCCTAATGAATCTTCTATTATTCTTAAAATTAATTTGCTGGAATTTTTAATTCTTACTTTCCAGGCTTTTCTTTCTATTGTTTTTATTAAATTAGCTTTAGTCTGAAGTAACTGACTACTTAATACATCATAGAAATATGAAAAAATACACTAATAAGCTGTATGGCTATATCTGCTATAGCATTCTTCCAAACAACTAAGGCCAAAGGAGGAGATAGGTTGGTCAACAAATATAAATTAAGGCAGCCCCAGTATTTTTCTGTCCCACCGCCGGTTAATCCTTTTCTGCTCAGTTTCCTGATGGGAATAAAGCATTTGTAATAAAGTTGCTGCTACAAAATCTACAGAGGAAATAAAATGGGTAGCAGGAAAAAATAACAATTATTATGATTTGGAAAAGAATGTTACTATAATTCAATCAATACTTAAAATAAAAATTGATACTTAGACAAGTAGATTTCATCAAAATATATTGATAATTTTACCTCAATCATAATGATGAAAGCTATTAAAAGAATTTTCAGCTAAAAAATAATTAATTATGGAAGGTGAAGTGAATTTAAAGAACATTTTGAAAAATCTAAATCCATCATTGAATGAAGGAAGATATGTGTATTGTACAGTTGAAAATATCGATAAAATTCCCTTGTCTAAAATCTTGTTTCTTTTTAAGGAAATAGAGAGTATAACAGTGGTAGTGAAAAAAGAAGATGCAGAAGAACTGAATTTAGGTTTTAGCTATGTGGCTTCATGGATTACTTTAGAAGTTCATTCTTCTTTATCAGCAGTTGGGCTAACGGCAAAATTTTCACAGGCTTTGAGTGAAGCTGGGATTAGCTGCAATGTAGTCGCGGCCTATTTTCATGATCATATATTCGTGGATGAGAAGGATGCAGAGAAAGCTATTGCAGTATTGAACACTCTTAAAAGTTAGCATTGTTAGTTATTTATGAACATGATAAATCAATTAAAATAAATTGAGATTATGGAAGATGAAGGTATAACGATTTTAGATATCAGGAAACTTATCAATATTCTGTCCGATAAATTGAAAAAACTAGACGATAAAAAGGTTGTGAAACTTGAAGATGATTTGTATTGGAATATTCTTGATGGGGAATTATATAACCCTTATGATGAACCTGCTCAACTTACGATGGGAAGTCTTACAGAAGATTGGGAATTCTTACAAAAAGTTCTAAACAGAGAACGGGAGATAATTGATTATGATTTGTATAAACTGGCTTCAATCTTAAAGTTTCTTGGGAAGAAGGGTATGATTACTAAAAAGTAGAGCGTTTTATTGTTTGTCAAGATGTCAAGATAAAGATCTGTAAATGTATTTCTACAAAACGATTATTCCTGATAGACTTATGAAACTTAAAACAATATGAAAAATAATATCCAATGAAATACTTAAAAGTTTTTATTTTTATAATCTGCATTTTTTTTATTTTCCATTGTACGGACAAGAATGAAAAAAATATACAAGATTTTAATACATATTCATTCAATACTGTTTTAAAAGGTGAAGGAGCGTATAATATAGGCTATGAATTTGAGGTCAATAAAAAATATTATGCAGAGAAAGAGTATGATTTTATTTATTATTCAAAAAGCTTAAGGGAAAGACGGTTTCTGATACCAAGAAGTTTGGAAAATGATGAGTTTCCTATTTATTGGAGAGAAGTTAATCTTCCTTTTAAAATTATTAAAAAAGCCAACAGTGATACATTACTCATTATCAAAAACAATAAAAAATTTATATTTAAAAGAATAAAAAATAGTGATTAAATAAAATGGCATTAATAACATTATTGATAGGTTTAGTTTTGATCTATTTTAAATTAAGCTCTAAAGAAAACGTCTTTAACGTGAAAAGATATGATGATTCTATGTATGATAAAATGCTTTATTATAGAGGGTGGGTTATAGCTGTTTTATTAATTGTGATCTCTTTGGCAGCCCTTTTTAAAAATGCTATAGATTTTATTAAATAGAAGTGTTTATAATTATAACTTCTGTTTTTCGTGAACAATCAATAAAAATCTGACTCTAAAACGAGCTGGATTTATTTTTGTTATGAGTTTCCGTATCTTTTTATTTCAATCTTACTCTAGTTTTGCTGAAAATTTAAAAACTAGAAGCGTGAAAAAAGTTTTATTATTGCTAGTATTGATCTCAGTGACTGTAGTTTATTCTTGTGGTGGAAGTAATGAGGAATCTGGATATTGTACCTATAATGGGTATACACTTTATACGGGTGAAAAAGGAGGATGTTATTATCTTTCCTCAGGTGGAAATAAGGAATATGTTGATAAGAGCTATTGTAGAAAATGTAACTGAAAACTTGAAAGAGAACTAAAATTAAAACAGGTGCTTATAGTATCTGTTTTTATTACATACATAAAAATAGAAAACCATCCTTAAAAAGGATGGTTTGTAGACCCACAGGGTATGTCATCTTGTGTTTATTTGTACTTGTTTGAATTTGTTTTGTCTTTCAAATTACTTATTAATAGGCTTTTGTGTTTTATTGAATGTAATTAAATTCAAATGTATTCAAAAATTAGGGTGACCAAATGGATGACCTTTTTTTAATTTTTCGTATATTTGTTATACGAATTTTTTTATTTTATGGCAAAGTTGAAAAGATACAATAACGAAACAGGAAGTGTTAATTTTAGATTGAAAGAACCAACAAAAGAAATCTCCCGAATCATGGGCAGATATTCGTTCAAAGATTTGAAAGTAGATTTTTCAACAGGTCTAAAGGTTGCTCCGAGCAGTTGGGATGGCGATTCTAAAACGGTTACTTCTGGCAGTGATAAAAGAGAAATCAATCAGAAACTTGCTAAATTCAAAACATCCATTGTAGATACTCATAAGAATTTCAATGAGCATTACAACCGCATGCCAACAAAGGATGAACTAAAAACCATTGTAGATAATGCAATGGCAGAAAAACAGCTTGCTACTGTACAGAGGAGCAAAAAATCTTTTGATGATGTGTTTCAAGAGTTTATGAGATTGATCGAGCTTAGAAACAGCCGTGCCGAATCATCAGAACAGAAAACCCTGCACAAAACTTATATTTCATCTTTCAATGTTATGTATCGGGATTTAAAAGATTTTGCCAATGATAACAATATTTTTCTTGATATAGATAAATTTGATGAAGTACAATGTCTGGAATTTCAAAATTGGCTATTTGATACAGAAAGAGTGAAATCATTAAGTACACTCAGAACCCGAATCAAAAGACTGTCACAAGTACAGAAGCGTGCTTTTGAGAAAGGTTATACAGATAACAGAAGTTATTTACAGGATGAATACAGCGTTAAAGTACCTCCGAGTTTCCACACGGTTCTGACCGAACCTGAAATCAAAATACTGTATGAACATGATTTTTCCGATGCTCCGAGACTGGAAAGAGTGAGAGATTTATTTATTCTTGCTTGTCATACCTCCCTGAGATTCGGAGATATTACACGAGTTGAGGGCGGACATATTGACCATAACAGTAAAAAGATGAATATCTTACTAAAGAAAAGTTCAGGAGTGGATAAATATAAAATAGTGAGTTTTCCTTTTTTTGGATTTACGGAAGAGATTTTGAATAAATATAATAATGATATAAAAAGTATTTCAATATCTAATCAAAACACTAATGAGTATTTGAAAGAACTGTTTAAGGCTGTACCTTACTTTAGTGAAAAGGTAATAACTCGTGAACGTCCAACTAATGAGGGTGTAGTATTTGAAACAATCAATTTTTCGGATAAGGTAGCTTTTCATGATTCTAGGAGAAGTTTCTGTACTAATCGATATATTGAGGGTTGGGACTTGTTGGAGATATGGCAGTATACAGGTCACACGGATGAATCTGTTTTCAAAACCTATTTCAAACCGACCTTTGAACATGAGCAGGTAAGACAGGAAAGTATCAAAGTTAGAAATGAAAAACTTCAAAAGATTGATTTGCAGACTAAAGAGATAGAAGAACTGAAAGCCCAAATGCAGAAAATGCAGGAACTCATTGAGAGTGGAAACATGGAGCAGTTGGCAGAAATCATTAATATCAACAAAAATGTTTCTTAATGTTGAATCTACCTAGCGAAAGTGAATGTGCAGAACGTCTGAAAGAGCTAGTTTTAGAGCGTGGATTGAGATGTGGATGTAATGACACCAGAGGTTTCTATTGGCTACGAAAAAAAGCTTGTTTTGAGTGTAAAAACAGAAGCTGTAAAGCAACCTTATATCTGAAAGGATTAACTAAAATGAGAGGGAGTAAGCTCCCTTTTCGTATTTGGTTAGGTGCTATATACCTGTATGTGATTGACCAAGGTGTCACAGCTACAGAAATACAGAAACAATTAGGCCACGATACATACAGTTCGATATGGCAACTTCTGGCAACAATTAGGAAGCTTGACATTGAAATATCCGAACTTCGGGAAAAATACAAGACTGAAAATGATAACACGAATGTTATTCCTGACCGTTTGATGCATTTATGGTGGCTTGACTTTCATCAAACTTTCTTTTTCAGACAGCCGTCAGAGGTACAGGACGGTATCTGGAATTGGTTGATTGATTTTTAGGTGCTGTTCCGATATTTTTTAATTTTAACAAATTTTAACTTTTCTTTGAAACTCCCTGATAGATTCAAATTCAAATTTTCATTAGAAATAGGGCTACGAAAGGATTAAAACGATTTTAATGCTTTTGTGTTTGTTTTATATAGTTCATAATTTTGTGGTATTAAATGAGATATAAAAACAAACAATATGGATTATTTTAAAGATTTTTTCAAAAAAATTGAAGATTTGATTGATGATAAATTAAATCAATTTGAGTGTAAACTGGCAGAAATGTATAAGCCAGAAGGTAAAGAAATAATGACGAGAGCAGAAACAGCAGAGTATTTCGGAGTTTCGCTCGGAACATTAAACAATTGGTCAAAAAGCGGGATTTTAGTTCCTATCGACTTCGGTGGTAGAGTGTATTATACCCGCAATGAAATTCAAGCAAAATTAGGATTGGCTTCTTAATCTTATTCGGGAAATTCTAAACAGTCCCGATTTACTTAAAAATCCACACTTTTAATATTAATCAAGACATAGTTTGAGTACTGTGTGGGTACCCTTTGTGTCATTTTTTTTAATAGATTATGGAAAATACAAAAATTCAGTGGACAGATAACACATGGAATCCGTGGTATGGCTGTCAAAAAATATCACCAGGATGCAAATTCTGTTATATGTATAGAGATCAAGAAAACTATGGAGGTAATCCCCAAAAAGTTTTTAGATCAAAAACAAGATTCAAAGAACCTATGAAATGGAAACAACCCAGAATGATCTTTACTTGTTCGTGGAGTGATTGGTTTATTGAAGAAGCAGACCTATGGAGAAATGAAGCATGGGAAATTATCCGAAAAACTCCACATCATACCTACCTGATACTTACGAAAAGACCTGAAAGAATCAAAGATCATCTTCCTAGTTATTTTGAATCATTACATAATGTCTGGATTGGAGTTTCTGTCGAAAGCCAACAGCAAGTAAGTAGAATTGCTTATTTGAATGATCTGTCATGTATCACTTTTGCGAGTTTTGAACCTCTAATCGGAGAGATTGAGTGGGACCAAAATATGAATCTTCTGGATTGGTGTATTATCGGTGGTGAAAGCGGTAATGATACGGGAAAGCATAGATACAGACCTATGGAGTTGGAGTGGATGGAAAAATTAATTGATGCTTCCATTAAAAATAATGTAAAATGCTTTGTAAAGCAACTGGGGACTTATCAGGCAAAATCATTAAGCCTCAAAGACAAGCATGGTGGGGGTATTGATGAATGGGATTCACACCTACGGATAAGAGAATTTCCTAACAAAAGAAAGCCTTTTGACTTATTTTCATATTCAATCTCTGAATAATCTAGCAGAATAACCAGTTTAACTTCAACTGCTGGGTAGTAAACTTTTTAAATCTCTAAAAATTTTAACAATTCAAGGTGTAGCCGTAGTAAAGGAACTATGGAGAGCTATTGCTATGCCTAATTTTCAACAAAAACAAACAAATATGCAACAATATAAAAGCAAAAAATTAAACCGTAAAATAAATGTAACGGCTTTCTATCACAAAGATTTTAAGTGGAAAGTAGTATTACCTACGATCATTTATAATTATCTTCAAGACAAGCTTCAAGAACAACCGCCATTTAAAGGATTCAAAGAGGATATAGCCTTGTATTACCTTAGCTTAATTATTAGTGTTCCAGCACGGAAAAAGGACAAAATATATAAATATGGTTATGTCCCATTGTTCGCTCAGGCACTAAAAGATAAAAACTACAGATACAAAGAGTATTTTAAATACTTTCTTGATATTGGTATTCTTGAATATAAGGAGTATTCAACAAGTGCTAAAAAAAGCAAAAGTTTTAGATATAACTTTTCTAATATCAAATTTGAAGGTACTGAATGTGTTAACTTTCAAGTTTTTGAAATTTCTGATGTGAATTTTAATAAAAAACTGCTGAAAGAAGATCTTTTTAATGACTGTTTTTCATCATGCCCGCAATTATGTACTTGGTTTGATGATGGCCTTCATATTGATTTTGATCGCCTTTGCTATGATATGCAACCAGAATTTTGCTATAACAAATATAATTTGAACTACAATGTATTCAACCCAATCTTATCAAAAGTGTATAACTACTGGTACTCGGCGCTAATGTTGAAAGAACAATGTTTCAGAGTCTCCCGTAAATCTGATTCTGATAATAGATTACATACTAATTTAACCAATATGCCATCTATATTTCGCCCGTATCTGACTTATCATGGTGAAAACATTCAAAGTCTGGATATTAAGAACTCACAACCCTATTTTATGGTTTTAGTATTGGAGAATTTAGAGAATAGTAATGTTAGAGGAATTATAAATAAAGTATTTAATAATAATAGTGATATGGGTATAATGATGCAGAAATTACAACAAATCACCTCTAGTAAAGCGTTTCAAGAGGAATTTAGCCCTTTGAAAAATGCGGTGTTGACAGGGCAGTTTTATGAATTTTTAATGCCACTTTTTCCTGATATTAAACCTTTTAAAGTAGTTTCTGATAGTGATGGTGAACTAATCGAGTATTATCAACATCGTTTTTATAATTCCAGCAAAAAACTAATCGAGCTTTGTGAGTTTAAGAGTAAACGAGATTTAATGAAAAGATTGACACTTCAAATTCTGTACACCCCACTTACAAGACCTTCAAAAGAATATATGATCTTTAAGCTGCATTTTCCATTGCTTTGTGAATGTATTGAGACTTTTAAGGCTACCACAGATGAACCAGATTCAGTCAAGCTGTTTCCTAGACTTCTGCAACAGGTTGAATCTGATTGTGTACTTGATAAGATCTCAAAGGAACTTTGTGAAAAATATCCTCAAATGCCGCTTTGGACAATACATGATTCTTTCTGTACTACTCAGAGCTGGTTTCCGATCATGGAAACTGCTGTTAAGGAACTATTTTTAAGCTATTCTGACGGTATTTTACCAAGTTTTAAATGTGATGCATGGTGTAAGGATTGTGAGTGCCTGAAAGTAGCTTAAAATCAAAATGATTGGCTTTATCTGCTTGTGGTAGAACCAATCATTTTTATGAGTGAAAAATAATTATTATAACTTTTCTATACATCAGCAACTAGCTGTAGAAATTTTACATAAACCTGAACTTCAAATTCATTATTTACTAAATTCATGGCAATTTCTTCGGTAACATAGATGGAATCTTTAAACACAAATGTATTATCAGTTGAAATTCCATTGTACAATTTAAAGACTTCTAATATTTCATCATTAGTGTATAAAGTTGCTATTTCATCTAAAGAACTGTAGTTATTGATAATACTAATTGATCGAATTTTCATGTTTTTATTTTTAGATTAATTTTTTAGCGGTTAATGTGTGGTTTAATTTCATCACCGAAAATTACTGACCCATTTTCAATTATATAAGGGTGAATACTTTGGTAATTACCATCTAAAGAAAGAAACACTTCTGTAACAATAACATCTTTTCCATCAACTGTACCATTCCAGGCAATAGCAGTAGCTCGAATATCTTCGTCCTTTAGATCTTCTCTTACTCCCTGTATTAGTAGATCATACATTTCGTTTGAATCAGTTGTTTCAGAATAAGCACCAATGTAAGTCAAATCACCATTTGCTCTAATATATGTGCCAAAAGGAGCAAACTCACCATTTTCTTTTAGAAATAATTCCGCTTGCTCCATTAAAGAGTTTAGTAATTTTTCGATGTTGTTCATTTAGAATACATTATTTTGATTTTATCCTGCTTTTATGAATATATCCTTCTTTTCCTTCTTTAGTTTTTACTAAAAACCAATCTCCAGCATTATCCAAAACCTCAATATGTTCTCCTGATTTTACATTTTGTAGAACCTCAGAGGAGGTATTTTTATCTTTTCTTAAATTGGTATAGCCATCTGGGTCAATTATGATGGCTGAAGACTGGCTGGCTGTTTTTTCGGAATTAATTATATATCCTTTTAAGGTGTTTTGAATATTTTGATTAAAATAATTTTTTTCAAATACATTAAGCTTTATCAATAGTTCTTCACCAAAAAGTGGACTGATATCTATGAAATTTATTGTTTTGTTTTGCCATGCGGTGTATAAACTTGGCGAAAATATACACTCCTCAGTACTAAATTTAGATATTTTTCTTTTAAAAGACTCGCTAAATTCTTTTTCTTTATCTGGGAAGAGAAATAACTGCCCATTCTTTAAATCAATATCACCCAAATTATCCTTAAAAAAAGACTGTTTTACAAAAAATTCATCTAATTGTGGAAAAATTGTATTTAATAATGTCGTTTCATGATATTTGGCTCCCTGTTGTATAAAAAATAATGGATTCTCTATAAAAAATTTTGTAAGTTTCTCACCATATAATTCAACACCATTATAGGCTACATCATTATCTTTGGAAAGTTCGGATAAGATGTAAAATGCATTTACATCTGACAATTGAATCATTCTGATAATCAATAATTGAGAGACTAATGTTGATTTAAATTCATCATCTTCAATTTTTGTCTCTTTTAAAAATTTTATAAACTCAGTCCTATAATTTTTGTCTAATAAATCTTTAATTTCTATATCTTCAATATACTGATTATTGTATTGATATTTTTTGAGGTCGATATCATTTTTTTGAAAAATTGTATTATCGATAGTAATACCATCTATCAGTCTCGTTTCATTTATGACCTGAGTATTATTCATAAGATTATCTTGTTTTTTGTTGTTCTTTTGACAGCTATATGTCACAAATAAAAAGCTTAAAAAAAATATGCTTAATAATCTATTTAACATGATTTATTTCTTTAAAGTTAATTTTCCAGGTTTAACGTTTGGATTATTTTTATGATATTCAACCCACCAATCATAAAACTGCTTAGCCTCAGAATCCCATATTCTTATACAGCCTTTCGTTCTCAGTAGATCTGGATTTTTTCTTGGCTCAAATGTTTCAGTTTCTTGCCTTCCACCATGAATTCTTATGGCTGATCTACCACTTTTATCTGCTTCATCACCAGTACCCTTTATTGGTTCAAATGCCAGTCTTGGATTGGGACCATAAGTCGTTCTTTTTTTTCCTGATGATGATCCCATTATAAATGGAGATGATGCTATTTGATATACCCCAAACGGAGCATCAGAATCTGTTATCATTCTATCTTCTCCTGCTATGCCTTCAAGTAGACAATCTTTTATTGTAAAAACAATCTTTCCTGAGTGATCGTAAACCTCCATTTTTCCTCTTCTACAGTTGTTTCTAATAGGAGTTTTTTCTTTATGCGTACATTTACTACCAGTATATTTTTCTGTAATGATAACGTTCCATACTCCTTTTTCCAAAGTAGGTTGGATTTTTTGTTCTTGACTTTTTTGACATTCAAAAGTTTTAACTTTATGAGCCTTTCCTTCTTCATAAAAGTTACTAATGCTTTTTTCAATTTCCCAAATATAAGTCTTTCCCTCTCCATCATATTCCTTTTTCCCACCATTTTCATATCTTTTTTTTTCACCTTCTTCATGAAGAAAAGTTGGATTTTGTCTGTAACCGTAATGTCTTGATTTACTTAAATCTGTTAATTTCCCATTTTTTTTATATGCTAAGGGGTATTGATTATCAAAAACAACATGGTTTGGTTGATTTCCTCTTCCAACATCAACGGGCATTAATATTGATAAGTAAAAATCTGTAAGAGTATTTATTTTATCTTTCTTTTTTGCTAAATATTTCTCAACATAATCTAATTGCTGTATTGCGGTCATTTTTAATAAATCAGCCCTTGTAGTTCCAACGGATTCTGCTGCGGAATCTCCAAATTGTATGAGTCCAACATAGCTTGTTTTCTTTCCTGCGGTTGGTGAAAATGTTTTCCCTGTCTCCAATGCCATTCCTGCCATTAACAAATTAGGATCTTTTCCTAGTCTTTTTGCTATTTGTATAACTTTTTTTCTAAATTCACAACTGACTTTTTCTCCCCAAATCAAGTCTTTATATTGTTCTTTACAAATACAACTAGAAGGAGTTTTCCCTTGCTTCGGTTCTTTCACCATCGTTGCACTATTCCCACTCGGCACTTCAGTAGGAGTAGCATCTGCACTCACAGGCATGATGGCAGATTTTACGGAAGTATCATTGTG
>NZ_QNVT01000060.1 GCF_003385515.1 Chryseobacterium pennae
ATTATAATCCAGATAGGTTTTGGTCTGTATGTAATTCTCCGTATTAGGGAGCGGGGTAAGCTGGGCATACACTGAATGGGTAATCAGCAGCATGCTTATAGGGATTATTATTTTTTTCATCGGTTTTAGTTTTTATAGTTGTATTTCATTTCCTTCAGGATCTTTCCGTTGGCATCAACTACTTTTTCAAGTCTATTGGCAGAATCATAAAGGTAAGTTTCTCTTATTCCGGATGGCGGGGTAATGCTTCTTACTCCAATTAATGGGTCATAGCTGTAAGTCGTCATCTGATACCCGGGTAAATTGGCTCTGAAAGTTTGAAAGGCATTAAGTAGGTTATTCTCATCATTATTTGCTCCGGCTGCAGCATCCAGATCAGAGGCATTCACGATATTGTCTATAAAAGATTGCTGGATATCAGTTAACCGTATATTTTCAATCTTGGCAATAGGTTTAGTTTGGTTGTAGCCCCAAATAATAACCGTTACAGCACCGTCTTTGGTGGTATATTGTAATAGATTTCCTTTGGTATCAAACTTATCATACATTATTTCTGTTGAAGGTATATTATTCTGAAGTCCATAAGATATTACTGAGCTTGGCAGTAAATTAGCTGGATTATCGTACTTGATTTCGTTTCTTGAAATGATTTTTCCGGAATCGCTTGAATTCTGTTTATTGACAACAGTTGTCTCCAAAGGAATTCCCAGCATACTGGCACTGATCAGCTTCTGATTTCCTTTTTCTCTGGCATATAGATAAAACGTTTCCTTAATTCCTGCACCAGAGAATGAAGTAATACTTTTTGAAAGTTGCTGATCAGGATTATTATAAAGATAATCACTGCTTGTAGTTATTTTTTTATACAAAGAATCATCTGTAGTATTCAAAGGAACATCCTCCAGATATTCTTTGGAAATGCTTTTATTGAGAACAAAAGAATAAGAAGGAAGCCTATAGGCTGTGATGTACATATTATCAAGATAAGTCCCGACATTGGTTCCCGGCATGATGAAAGCAAGAGGAAAAAGTGTAACGCCTGCAATACTCGATATAATCTCTGTCTGATCTTTAAAATACTCATTTTTCATAGAAGTCTTCAAATAAAATTGCCCATTCTTACTGTTGAATACCCTATGGGATAAGAGCTTTCCACTCAGATTTCCTGATGGAACACTCCAAAACAGTGAGTTCTCTGCAGATGAAGATACCATAGGAAGATCATTTAAATTATTAGTATACATTCCATCCACCGTGGGAGTTCGGAAAGCATAACTGTTATTGTATAGTTGAGTTGAGAATGCTTTTTCTTCACCACCTTTTTCAAATTGATCTCCTCCATAGCTAACTGTTACATTAGGATATATCGGGTCATATATGCTGTAAGAGTATTGTCCATCCATACTATCCGTAAAAAAACCGGAATGTCGAATTGAAATTTGAGGTTCCGAATGAAAAATAGTCTCAAATAGACTACCTACCATAGTAGCTCCAGGAGAAGGTAAAGAGTTAGGATCAGTAAAGGGAGCATAAGTTTTTTGATCAAATCTGTAGGATCTGAATTCCGGTTTATATGGAGATCCGATCTTGTTCATGTTGTTAATATCATTATAAACACTATAATATAGTCTTTTAATATTCGTTTTTCCGGTTTCAGCAATATCATATTGCTTTTTCAATCTGACATTTCCATCTTCAACAATATTCCATTTGTTTTTTTCATTATATCTGATGAGCGCAGTGGCAGAACATTGGTTACAAATATTATTTACTATTTTGAATGTCAACTGATAAGTACTACCACCTAATAATAAATCTTCAATAGAACTCATATCCTTGTCGGATTTGTTTAGAAATATCGGTTTTGTAAATACAGTCTGCCCCGTAGACGTATCCACAAGAGTAAATTGAGCTTTTCCTTTACCGAATCCTATATCTGTGTTTGAGTGTATTTTCAATTCTATCTTTACCTTGCCTCCATCCACCTCAGAGGCATCAAATGTACTTGTTGTTTCATTAGATAAAGGGAGGCGATCTGCTACCATATGTATCAGATCATAATCGGCAGAAGGTGCATCCTCAAAAAATGGCTCTGCGTTCCCTATAGCTACATAATGTTTTCCTTCTCCTATTATAGCTTCCTTTGCATATTCAGGCTCGTACTCAAAAGTAGTTTTTCCTTTGGTAGGATAAGTAATGGAAGTAAGTGTTCCTAACTTGGCATAGATAAAACTAGGGACTCTATTGGCATAATAAGAGCTATTAAAAAACAGTTTGTATTTCTCTCCAAACATATTTAAATCAGGCAGTGAAGTATTTCCATTATTGCTTCCATTGTAGTATCCCAGATAATCTGTAGTCTTAGATAATCTCGCAGGGAGACCAAGAGGATTATCATATTCAAATTTATGTTCCTGTACAAAAGTTTCCTGATTATTTTTTATTACATATTCTTTCACTTTCTCAAGGAAAAAACGCTTTTTTTGACGATCACTTTCTGAATTGTTGATATAATCGAATACAATTTTTTTGACATTCGTTGTACCTGTAATACGGTTGGTAATAGTATTGGAACTGGTAACTGAAGACACTACAATATTTCCAATTTTTTGAAAAATTTCTGAAGGATCTGTTGAATAATTGATGGTAATTTTTTCGCTTCCCGTACTAATCTGGGTTAATATTTTGGGCCTGATTATATTGAGGGTTCGAATTGACTGGCTATAAGGAGTTGTAGGAGGAATTGCTGAGGTACCTTGTTCTGCAGGACCCTCATCCATCATTCGGGTATCCAAAGACTGCTGTTCTCCTATACTAAGTATGGTAGCATTCGTATTAACTTCAGAATATGAAAATTCAATTTTATTTCCTGCAGTATTCTCTATTTTGGTAAGAAAGAAACTAGTATCTCCACTTAATCCTCCATTGAGCCTTACCCAAGTCTTTTCAGTAGCTCCTGTACCTCCAAAGGTATATTTTGTTCCATCATAAGTAGTGATAATAAAAGAATGATTATCCTTGAATGCTCCTACTGTTTCAATTTTGAGATTGTTATCCTGTGTCAGAATAACCGGCTGAAAATTAGCATCTAGATAAAAACTTCCACTATAACCAGGAAAAGAGAAACTGAAAACATCAGGCTGGTGATCATACTGTTCAGAGCCATATTTAGTAAGTTTTACAAGATCATCTGTTCCCTGCTGACTGTACAGATGAGTGAGATCATTGAGGCTTAGTAAAATCCTTTCTGCTCCGAACTCATCTGCTTTATCATAAATGGTTCTGTTGATCACCCCACCTGCCTCTAGGATCCAGTTCATCCCCAATGTATTTGGGGTGTCGTTTACTTTTACTCCGGCTTTACCATATTTTAAAGATATTGTATGCTTTAATCCACTATCGGAGATCGTATGAATCGGAATATTGATATTGGGATTTCCTTTAAATTCATTGGCTTCCAAATTGCCAAATTGTGTCCTAAAAGAGGACTCAGGAGAAGGAGGATTTATATTAGGAAGTTCTATTCCAGATCCTGAGCCAGGATTTCCCTTTGCTACTTCCTGAGCAGAGTAAAAATGAGCAGACAAGATGGCTGCACAAATGATAACTTTCTTCATGATCAATGTTTTTATTTTTTAATCAGCTTTGCATTCGCTGTTTTATTAGTATCCGTTTTTATAGTCACCAGATAAGCTCCCTGTACCAAAGCCTGGGTATTAATCTTGGTCACATTGTTCTTTGTTTTCAAATTTTGAAGCTGTCTTC
>NZ_QNVT01000061.1 GCF_003385515.1 Chryseobacterium pennae
AAGGTTAATACATTCTAATTTGAAAGCAACGCTAAATTTTTCTTTTCTATACATAAAAAAATGCCCCTAAAAAGTGTCTAACTTTTTGGGGGCAGTCCACATCGGGAAGGCTTTATATTACTTATCGCTCATTACTTATGATAAAGAAGCAGCGTGTACAAGCATATCAACTAACTTGTTAGAGTAACCCATTTCGTTGTCATACCAAGAAACAAGTTTCACGAAGTTAGGAGAAAGCATAATACCAGCATCTTTGTCGAAGATAGAAGTTCTCTTATCTCCTACGAAGTCCTGAGATACTACAGCCTCTTCAGTATATCCTAGGATACCTTTTAATTCACCTTCAGAAGCAGCTTTAATTACTGCACAGATTTCTTCATAAGAAGCAGCTTTTTCAATTCTCACTGTTAAATCTACTACAGAAACGTCAACAGTTGGTACTCTGAAAGACATACCTGTTAATTTTCCGTTTAATGAAGGGATTACTTTTCCTACCGCTTTAGCAGCACCTGTAGAAGAAGGGATAATATTGTTCAGAGCAGCTCTACCACCTCTCCAGTCTTTCATTGAAGGACCGTCAACAGTTTTTTGAGTAGCTGTTGTAGCGTGTACAGTAGTCATTAAACCTTCTACAATTCCAAAGTTATCGTGGATTACTTTAGCTAAAGGAGCTAAACAGTTTGTAGTACAAGAAGCGTTTGATAAAATTTTGATATCATCAGTAAGTTCCTTGTGGTTTACTCCCATTACGAACATTGGAGTATCATCTTTAGAAGGAGCAGAAAGGATTACTTTCTTAGCACCAGCAGTAATGTGTTTTGCAGCACTGTCTTTATCAAGGAATAAACCAGTAGATTCAACTACGTAATCTGCACCAATTTCGTCCCACTTTAGGTTACTTGGATCTTTCTCAGCAGTTACTCTGATTTTTTTTCCGTTTACCACAAGATCATTTCCTTCTACAGAAACTTCACCTGGGAAAATACCGTGTACAGAGTCATATTTTAACATGTAAGCCATGTATTCTGCATTGATTAGGTCATTGATTCCTACAACTTCAATGTTGTCTCTTTCAGTCATTGCTCTGAAAACAAGACGTCCAATTCTACCAAAACCGTTGATACCTACTTTAATTGTTGACATAATAGTTTGTTTTTATTAGATTTATAAAAATAATTAGATTGCTAAAATTTCTGAAATCAACATTAAATCTTTATTGATTTCGTTATGTTTTTTAATGGCTTCTTCAATAGGTGTATACACCACATCATTGGAACGCATTCCCGCCATTACATTGCTTTGCCCCTCCATTAATCCTACTACGGCACCATATCCCAATCTGCTGGCAAGCACTCTGTCTGCACAGCTAGGAGATCCTCCTCTTTGCATATGTCCCAACACTGCTACACGAATGTCATAATCAGGGAATATTTGTTTTGTTTTTTCTGCCAGTTCATAAACATTGGCCAGTTTTTCACCTTCAGCTACCACTACGATGCTGGATGACTTTCCTGTTTTTTCAGCTTTTCTGAATTTCTCAAAAAGATCATCCGTGCTGTCTTTTTTCTCAGGAATAAGAATATCCAGAGCACCTGTTGCCAATCCACTGTTTAAAGCAATAAAGCCGGCATCACGACCCATTACCTCTACAAAGAAAACTCTGTTGTGAGATGTTGCCGTATCACGGATTTTGTCAATCGCTTCCATAGCAGTATTCAGCGCAGTGTCATATCCGATTGTATTATCTGTTCCGAAAATATCATTATCGATGGTTCCCGGAATACCGATTACTCTGATTCCAAATTCCTCATTGAAGATCTTGGCACCAGTAAAAGTTCCGTCTCCACCAATACATACCAATCCTTCGATACCCAGCTTTACGCAGTTATCATAAGCCTTCTGACGGCCTTCTTTGGTTCTGAATTCAGTAGATCTGGCAGACTTTAGAATCGTTCCACCTTGGTTGATTATATTTTTTACGGAACGGGCTCCCATTTTCAGGAAATCATTGCTGATAAGGCCATTGTAGCCTTCCCTTACTCCGTAGCATTCAATATTATAGTAATTAGCGGTTCTTACTACCGCTCTTAATGCTGCATTCATACCTGGAGAGTCTCCTCCTGAAGTAAGAACTGCAATCTTTTTTACAGCACTCTCTTTCATCTAGTAAAAAATTTCGAACACAAATTTACAAAAACAAGTTCAGATAATCGTAGTAACTTTTCAATAGTTTTGAATATATAGAATTAAAAGCTTCTGAAGTTTGTCGGTTTAAAAATATACCGCGCTGTTTTAGTCTCTGAAGCATTCACATCAAGATCATACCATGGCGAAATGTTTTTCTGAAAAGGATTGGATAACAGGTGTATAGATTGAGCGGGTGTGAATCCCTCACTCAATAGAAATAATTTTTCACCCTCCTTATTCTGGCAAACTCCGGCAATAAAAACCACATGTCCCGGACTTCCGGGAGTGATCAGAATATCTCCTGTTTTTAAATCAGAGCTTTTTAACACCGGTTGGGTTTCCTTATTGAGTGAAATAGTTCCCGCATAATTGAAGATGAGGTCCAGATAATCTCTGAAACCCTGATAAGAGTCATCAAATCCTGCCGTTTTTCTGAAGCTTACAGCATTACCATTAACAAAAGCTCTTGTTCCGTTTTTATAATCATTCCAAGTGAGAAGATGACCACTGGTAAAATGAAATTGAATATCATCTGTCTTTTTTATTTTGTATAAATATTCAGCTCTCAGACGGATCACTGCATCTGCACATTGTTGAAGATCTTTATTTCCGGTATCAATATCAAAAACAGCTTCATGAAGATGCTGTGTGGAAATAGGAGAACCATCATATCTTAAAATCTGACTTCCATAAGGTTTCAGTTTAAAATTTTCAATGAAATATCCAAAAGAATCAGGCTTTTCTTCCTGCCACTGATAATCTTTTGGGGGAGAAAATCTTTGCTTGATGGTATTTTTATCTTGATGGATTTTTGAGGTATTTTCTGCGATGAGGTGTTCATTCTTATCGGGTTCTTCCAAAAGTCTGTCACCTGGCTTTTCTTTACCGCAACTTATGACCAATAGAATAATGATGAAACTTAATGTAATTTTTTTCACGGTGTTTTTTTTGATTCAGTTACAAATATGAGAATTTTTGTGATATTTTGAAACTGTGAGTTGGCCCACCTTTGGTTTTGTTGGAAAGCGCTAAGAAACAAAAGGATTTACAAGTGTTTTTTTAGCCACGAATGCCTTTAGATTTGTAAAAGGATTTAGTAATAAATTAGATAATAATTAAATACTGAAGAACCAGAGAAAATAAAGTGAACTAAACGAATGC
>NZ_QNVT01000062.1 GCF_003385515.1 Chryseobacterium pennae
AGATTTTCACAGAACTTTCATAGAGCAGAAATGACTAGATTACCACCCCGTCAAAAATTCTTTGAATTTTTGACACCCCTCCAAAGGATGGGAATGATAGAAGCCATCACTTATGGATAATAGGTGATGCTATTAATTGATGTCAACTATTATCTATTATTTATTCATCATTTATAAAGTGATCCCCTACCCTAGCCCCGATAGAAACGGTTACCCCACAGTATGGGTTGGAGCGTAGAAGGGTTTGGGTGTAGGAGTGTGTGGCGCGAGGAGTATGAGTGGATAGCGGGAAATAGCTCCTGAAAAAATGGAACACGTGGAGAATAGCACACATTGGTGTGTATTTATATGCAAAAGACTGTTCGAAATCCGTGCGTTCAAATGGTGACTTTGAGGCATCTGGATAACTCAAACTTAACCGAAAATTTGAAAGAATTCATTTTTTTGCTGAAGTCATTACACATTTTCTACTTTGTTATTTCTTAAAAAAGAGGTTCTGGGTGAATATAAGTCATAAATACAGTGACTTTTTACCTTGTCATTAATTAATTGATCCTTATCTGTTAAGACAATAAAACTAGTATTTATTTTTTCTCAAATGATAGTACTATTTTTGTTAAATTTGCCGTTTTACATAGAAATGTAAGAATATTTTATTTTTTTATATATTTTTTAAAAAACTGCATACTTTTTGTTTGTGCTAATTGCCTGAAGAAACGAATGATGTTAAACAACAACTCTAAAAAACACTATTTTTTATTATTTTTCCTTACTTTCACTAGCTTGGTATGTGCTCAAAACAAGGCTAGCGGTAAAATTGTTGATGCCAAAAACAACAAAGAAGTAAGCAAAGTTGATATTTTTATTAATGATGACAAGACCCCATCTCTTACAACGACCTCGGGAAATTTCAGTATACAATCTGACAGCATTATCCAGAGACTGAGATTTTCAAGAAAGAATTATACTCCAGAAATTTTTGACGTTACCCCAGAAAATGCTGAAAATATTTTTGTTCAGCTTTCCCAAGCTAAGGTAAGTAATATTCAGGAAGTGGTTATTCAGGCTGGAAAACCTAAATATAAAAGCAAAAAAGAAAACCCTGCTTATGCTATTATGCAAAAAGTATGGGCTCAAAAAAGAAATAATGGTCTGGAGAAATTTGATACTTATTCTTACAAAGAATATGAAAAAACCCAATTTGACCTTAATAATATAGACAGCACCTTTATGAAGAAGAAAATCTTCAATAAGCTGGACTTCATTTTTAATTATGCTGATTCTACTGCAAGTGGAAGGCTTGGACTTCCTATCTTTCTGAATGAGGCTGTTTATGAAAATTATGGTCGGAACAAACCCAATAAAGACACAAAAAGAACTTTAGTGGCTCAAAAGACTTCAGGTTTTCAGGACAACCAGGTTATTACTGTTGCGGCAAAAAACCTGTACAGGGATATTAATATTTATGATAATACTTTAAATTATTTTGATATTGGATTTCAAAGTCCGGCAGGAACAGATGGATTCGGGACTTATGACTATAATCTTGTAGACACTATTGCGATCCATGGAGAGAAGGCTTTTCAAATAAGATATCAGCCTAAACGTAAAGACGTATTGGCATTCCAGGGAAATCTTTATATAGATACGGATACATATGCTGTTTTGGGAGCTACTTTAAGATCAACACAAAAAATCAATGTTAATTTCGTCAACAGTGTTTATACTCAACTGGAGTATGATAATCCGGATGAAACAACATTCCTTCCTAAAAAACTGATCACAGAAGTTGAGATGAGTCCTTTTTCAAAGAAGAAAGGATCTAAGAGTATTATCGCTAAAAAATCTGTTGACTATTCTAATTATGAATTCAACATCCCACTCGATCCTAAAGTTTTCAAAAGAAAAGAGGAGGAATACGAGGATAAATTTACAGATAAAGACGATGCTTATTGGACTAAGGCAAGACCTGATACCTTATCAAAATCCGAACAAGGGGTTTATAAAATGTTGGATCAGCTGCAGCAGACTCCTAAGTTCAACCGAATGGTAAAGCTGTTTGAAACTCTTGGTTCCCGTTATTATAATGCGTTTAAAGGAGTCGATTTTGGTCCTATTTTCTCTGTATATGGAAGAAATGAAGTGGAAGGAGACAGAATAAGAATTGGAGCAAGATCATATTTTGGATTGAATGATCCCTGGAGGGTTCAGTTCTATACGGCTTATGGATTTAAAGATCAGCAAGTAAAATATGGAGCTGAAGCACGATATATGTTTAACAGGCTTAACCGATTTATGATTGGAGCCGGAACCAGCAGAGATATTGTTCAGCTTGGAGGCCAGCTTACATCCGGTGACGGAGTGGCATCACGTTCTTTATCTTCAAGCACATTTTTTGCCAGAGGAGAGAATATTTCTTTGAGTTCCGTAAATCAAACGAGTGTTTTTGCTGCTATTGAGCCTTGGAAAAATGTACAGATCAGAGTGGATGGAGTAATGCAAAGTATTAAATCTGCTATTCCTGAGAAGTTCAATCTTATGTATTATCAAGGGGATGGGCAGTTAAGAAAAACAGTCAATGATTCTCATGTTACAATCAGCTTAATTGCAAAACCTGGAGCGAAATTTTCTCAAACCGGAATCGATCGATATCAGGCAAAAAATCTTGCCCCTACTATTGTTTTAAGATATACCAGAGGTATTGAAGGGTTATTCAATGCCGATTTCAACTATGATAAGCTTCAGTTTATGTTCTATAAGCCGTTTTTGATTGGAACATTAGGAAAAACGGTTGTCAGTTTTGAAGCAGGAAAGAATTTTAATACGGTTCCTTTGGCTTTACAGAATATTATTCCTGCTAACCTTTCTTATGGTTTAGCCCCGAATACATTCTCACAATTGAATTATTATGAATTTGTAGCAGATGCTTATACTACCCTTCATTTGGAGCATCATTTTAATGGTAAAATATTGTCTTATATCCCATTAATCAAAAAGTTAAAGTTCAGGGAGGTAGCATTCATCAGAGCAGCTTATGGATCTTTGAGCGATGCGTCTAAGGCAATAAATGTAGAAGGGTTTAAATATTCTGCTCCCAATGAACATATTTATTATGAATATGGATTTGGAATCGAAAACATCGGGATTGGTAATCTTAGATTATTCAGAGTAGATTTTAACTGGAGAGGAAATTATCTTGACAGACCTGATATTTCAAAATTTGGTATCAAGGCTGGTCTCCAGGTAGGATTCTAAAGAGAAAAAACGATTATATAATATACAAT
>NZ_QNVT01000063.1 GCF_003385515.1 Chryseobacterium pennae
AAACCATCCAGATAATCTGTAGCTAAGCCAGCCGTTCCTGATTTTTTAACCTTTGTTCCATCCGCTCTGTAGATATAATAAGTTGTTTTTGAATCTTGGATAACCTGTTGAGGCAAATTCAAGTAATTATATTTGATGGATGAGATTTTTTTATCCGGATGAGCAGTGTATAAGTAAAAAACCTTTGCTCTTGCAAAGGTTCTTTTATTTTGATTGCTCAAAGTCAGGAGACTTTGCGCAGCTGGAGGTAGTTTTAAATCGTCCTAAAGAAGTTTGTTCATTAGTTTTTTTATTTGTATAAATTACTTCTTCTTCAGTATATAATAGTTTGCCATCTGTATTTTTAACCTTTTGCCTTGTATGATCACTTGTATAATCACTACCTGGATCTTTAGTCTTGGATCTAATTTATTTGCATTTTTATGTGCAGCAGTATATCCTTTCCCATTGTTTTTTTCAGATGTTGCAACTGGGAATTTAACGCAAATGGATAATAGTTGTTAATGTCTGTTACTTCAATAGCATATGCGCTGTCTTTAGCAAAACTTACTCTTGTATTTCTTAAATGATCTTTATATTGGTAAAGATAAATAATTGTTAATAAAAATGCCACACAATGTAATCGTGCAGTCCGCAAAATCAAGTTTATTATATTATTTTATTATACAAATATTTTGATTTTTTTCTAAAGTATAATAATGATTATATTTAATTAGGGTTGAGTCATTTAAAATGTATTCATTGGGAGATTCAACACCATGTTGTATTAAATCACTAACAGGAATTATTTTTAAAGAATAACTTTTTCCTAATTTAATTTTTTTACAATTATGAGAACTATTTTCTTTAAATACTTCTATAATATCATTATTATCTGCTATTAATATATTAACTTCCTCATTTTCTTTAAAAGAGACTATTTTTCTTATTATATTAACAGGTTTTGAACTAATTATTACATTGTTTGTTTGACAACTGTAAATAAATAAAATAAATAAAACAACTATATTTTTCATAAAATTATCTTTTTAGCCTTTTATCATCTGCATAAACTTTATATAAAGGAAGCTTTTGGACTTTTCCATTAACATCTATTTTTCCCGCAAATCCTTCATAATACTTTCTACCTGTAGTTTCGTTTCTTGTTCTAGCTGATATAGCTATATTATCATACGGCATCATAGCTCTCGTTTGATCATGGAACTTATTAAAAACAGGACTGGGATTAAGGAAAGTACTAGTCGAAACATCACTTTTTGTTTTCAAAGACTCTCTTGTAATAAGCACATTTTCAACAACTTCATGAGTCATTCCTGTGCCTTTTTGTGTTCCTGTAAAACTTTCTGCATTTCCTAATACTTCTGGATTGGTATATTGGGTTCCAGTACTGATTTTTGTTGCTGAATCATAATTAGCTCCACCAAAAGATCCTCCTGGAATTAATCCTCCATCTGGTGTTATATTATTATTTTCAGCATAAATTCTAGAATCAGTATTTGGGCTATTTTTTATACCATCATATAACACCTTATCCGTATCAGACAACTTATTATAAGCGCTTTTACTTAGTTGTGTAGTATCTAATTTCCCATTGGAATCCTTAGTCATAGCAAGGCTACTATTTGCATTTAATTGTTCAAGTGCTTTATCTGCTAAATTTCCCAAAAGGTGGATGTCTTTATTTTCCATTCCATCTGGATCAATAAATCTTATTGGATTATTATAAGCATAGGTATAAGTAGACCATCTACGAGAAGTTTCTGCTAATGGATCTACTACACCCCACCTTCCAATATCCGGCATATAAAACCGTGCTCCGTAATCATACATCCCTGTTTCCTGAAGTTCCTTCCCGTTGTACTTGTAATTCTTATAAGTACCCTGTCCAAAAAATGTATTTCCGGTATTGAGGTGATTCATCCCAAATGGATAGTAATCATTGGCATCGGTGATTTCAAGAGCACCTGCGCTGTTTCTTCCGAAACTTATTCTCACGTTTCCAAGGTGATCCTTGTATTGGTAAATATACTGATCTTTTTGATAATCATAATACCCTTCTGCTGTTGGAAAAAAAGAAAGATTGGGATTCTTTGTTTGTCCCAAAGAACCTCTTGCTGTAGCTGGGACAATAGTATCATTGAGTGTATAGGCCTGGATCTCCATTGCCTTAGACATTTCCCGACTTTTAGACAATAACTCAGTATCACCACCATTACCTCTGCTTATAGAAGTACTCATATACTGGAAGCCATCCAGATAATCTGAGACAGCATTGACAGTATAGCAATCTACAATACCACATTCATAAGTTGAGTTTACTTTCTGAAGTTTTGTACCATTGGCTCCATATAAATAAGTAAGACCTACTCCGGACTGTAGCATGATCATTTTATCAGGAAGATTGAGAAAATTGTAAGCGATGGATGTAATTCCTTTATCCTTCATACTGGTCATACTTCCATTCAGGTCATACTCAATAATATTACCTCCTCCTTCATAACCTGCATTATTCTGGGTGCCATCTGTTACCGTCTGTAATCTGTTTCCAGCATAGCTATAGGTAAGATCATCAATCTGCATTGCGACTCCAGTAGTGGAGTTCTTAGCATTACGGTATAACTGAGTGATATTTCCGTTCAGGTCATAAATAATATACTCACTGTAAAAACTGTTTTGAGGTGCTGTTGCCCAGGGTTCGGAATAATGCCCAAACTTCAGTTTATTATCTGCATAGTAATCATAGGTATATCTTTTCAAT
>NZ_QNVT01000064.1 GCF_003385515.1 Chryseobacterium pennae
AAAAAATGAAAATGAAAAGTAATTTGATTACTCTATTTTACCTTTTAATATTCATCTTTTTTATTAGTTGCGAAAAATCCTTTACAGAAGAATTAAATGAGACTAACTTCAATAAAATTTTGATTAAGAAGAATGATTCATTAATACTTCTTGGACACGATAAAGATGTTATATTATTAAACAGGAAATATTTAGAAAAAGCTAAAAGAGGGAATTATATTGAAGGCGAAATTCTTTGCTATATTAATATAGGAAATATAGCCTCTGTAATAGGACAGTATAAAGGTGCATTTTCATACCTTAATAAAGCAAGAATAAAACTTCAATCGATTGACAATCCTATTTTATCCGCAAAATTAAACATGGAATATTCCAAGCTATATGCTTCGCTACATTTATCTGAGAAGTCTTCTTTATACAGTACAAGAGCAATGGGATATTTAAGAAAACTTGATAAGAGGCAGAAACGGATGTATGCGTTTGATAATATTTATTTACTTAGGTCTGAATATTTAAATCTGAATTCCATGTGTGATTCAGCTTTGTTTTATGGACATAAAGCATTAAAAATAAATAATAATCCTACAACAAGAGCTTTAATTTCCAAATATCATTTAAGATGCGATAAGAAGTGTGATTCCAGTGCAATTTATCTACAACAGGCACAAACCTTACTCAGACAAAATGATATTGAAACTGTTAGTAATGCATTATTCAATTTGACGTATGGCGAATATTATTGCGAAAAGAAAAAGTACAAGGAAGCAATTGCGTCCTATAAAGAAGCTGCAAGAATCTATAACAAAACAAAAAGGTACCAAAAAGTTCCAATAGTCTACTATACTATTGCAGATTTATACAAAAAACTAAATGATACTGTTCAACAGAGGATATATTTTGAAAAACAGTCTGTAGTTAAACAAACTATTGAAAAAAACAGAAATGATGGATTAAACTTGTCTATTGATCACGTCCTTTTAGAATATAAGGAGCAAACAAACAGTAATATAGATAAGTTATATATTTGTCTTTTTGTGCTTATCCTATGCATAACCATTATTACTTCTATTTTATACGTTAAATTTAAGAAAAAACACAAAAAAAACATACAATTGACTAAGGCGAATGAGAAATTGTCATTGAGAATAAAAAAAGAACTTTTTGAAGACCTTATTGTGCTTGTAAAAAAAAATGACCCTTCGTTTTTGTCAAGATATGAAGAAGTATATCCTGAATTAACAAAAAAATTACTTTTAATTAATCCTAATTTATCAGCAGGTGATTTAGCATTCTGCGCGATGCTTAGCCTTAATTTATCATCTAAAGATATTGCAAAATATACTTTTGTTCAGCATAAATCTATTCAGCAAAAAAAGTACAGGATCAGAATAAAGCTTAGTCTTTCCAGCAATGAAAATTTGTACTTTTTTTTAAAAGTATTAACAATTAACGAGGGTGTAAAATCAACTGTGTCAAATAAATGTTTTATTATATTAGAAACAGATCATGGAAAAAAAGAAATTCGATTTTGAGAGCTTCAAAGAAGAGGCAACGGCTGGACTTTATGCTGGCAAGATAATGGGAAGTACAGATGGTTTATTTGCCCCTATGTTAAAGCAAAATTTAGAATCTATGCTCGACGATGACTTAGAGCATCATCTTGAAGAGAGTAAAGCCACTATTGAGTCTAACCGTAAAATGACCTGATTGCAAACTGCGAATAGTCTGCAATCAGGTCATTTTGAACTTGAAAGCAAACTGGGATAACAACGGTACATTTGAGCCAAAAATCGTATCCAAGAGACAGCT
>NZ_QNVT01000065.1 GCF_003385515.1 Chryseobacterium pennae
TCAGTGGCGCTCCATATTTGCGAGTGCAAAAGTAAAACTTTATTTTGATTTGACCAAATGTTTTGAAAGAAAATTTTAAAGTTTTTTAACTAACCCTAATCTCTCTCCAAATCATCAATCTCCCTACTCCTGCGCTCCCATTTTATTGGGACTGCAAAGATACAAACTTTATTTTAACCCGCAACTTTTTAAAGTAAAAAGTGAAAGTTTTTTTTCCGTCTTTATCTTTCGTAGTATATAATGTTTCTGCTTATCTAAAAGCTCTTCTGCGCTTACTGAATCTCTCTCGTATTTCAGTGGGGCAAAGATAGAAACTTCTCTTTTACCACGCAACTTTATTTAACATAAAGTTTACACCAATATTACAATTGTGGGTAAGTTTATACATTAACTTATTGATATAATCATATTTAAATTATAAAGTATACTTATCCACAACCAGCATTAATAATCTGAAATATGAAAAAGCAAAGCAGAATATGCCGTATATAGTTATTATGCTTTTAAAATTTGAGAGTCATAATTATAATACTATAGATGCCTGGTATTAGAAACTAGGTGATTTGGAAAATAATTCCTCTGGAAATAATATATAATATGAATGATAATAAATGATGAAGCACAGAAAATCTCCGGATCTAATCATGCTATAGACTTTTAAAGAGATTTTCAAGCTGCAGAAAAAAAAAATAGGGCTATATAGCAGTAACCAACAATTAGTACATTAACAATTTAAGTAACAGACAAAACTCTTTAAAGCTTTTTAAGATGATTCTGCATCTATCTGTTCTCATCTTATTTTTCAAACCTTGACTTATTCAACATCAGCCATTCTCAATTTAGTTTTGTAAGGTTTCAATTATCAATCCCAGGAAGTAAATAATCATAAAAGACAGATCATTTATAAACGATAGATACTTTTGCAAGATTGAGAGAGGATATTTTTATGATGAGTAATGGGCAATGAGTAATCTATAAGGAATAATGAATGCTTGTATATACTTTAGCTTGTCTGTACACTCCATTCTTTATCATCTCGTAGAGATCCAAGCAATGTCTACTCACCAGTATTATCTTTCAACCTTTGAGTTCCTTATAAAATAACAATAGAAGACGAAAGTAAGAACAGCAAAATATCAATATGTTGATTGCTATATAAGTTACTATTTTATACAACCAATATTCAACAGAAACGGGCTTTAGTCTACTTTACAATAAACAAAAATTCCAATGGTTTTAGCCAAAACGTAAGATTATTTAAAAACAGAAAGTAGATTATGAAGAATTAAAGTAAGGGATGGAAAGTAGATAGATTAAGAATAATATGATATCAGAAATATAACTTGATAAAATAAAGGATGAAGGGATAAGAGTATAAAAATAATGCCAATGTAAACAGAAAATAAGCATCAGGGATTCTACAGGCTCAGCATTCAATAGAAACAGGCTTTAGCCAAAACATAGATACTAGATAATATTCAATACTTATTGCTTATCACCCATTGTATTGGAGTATTGGGGTCTCTGAGTATCTTGATCCTTGAGTATAGAGCAAAAAAAAATCCTTTATCTTTCGATAAAGGATTTTTAAAAATAAAATAAAAACTGGCGGCGGCCTACTCTCCCGCGTTA
>NZ_QNVT01000066.1 GCF_003385515.1 Chryseobacterium pennae
TGTATGTCTTCAAAATAAAATGGACTTTCTCTTAGGGAGTATTTGTTAGTTTAAAGTTATAATAAAAGTTGATTTCCATAAAATTTTTCTGAGCTTTGAGGCTCAAAAATTTTCCAGAACAACTTTTTCTTAGCGTTTTACTTTTTCTTTAAAGTAATTCCGTTTTCTGAGTTGCAGTGTTTTCTCTTTTATTTTCCTGCGTTCCCGGAGTATTTCATCGCTTCTTCCAAAATATACATCAGCAGGAGTTAGATTTTGCAGAGACTCATGATACCGTTCATCATTATAACGGTTCACAAATTCCCCCAGTGCTTTTTCCAATTCTTCAGGGCTGTAATAAAAATGAAGTTTTACCACATTTTTCATCGTTCGGTGGTAACGCTCGATCTTTCCCTGGGTCTGCGGATGAGCAGGTTTTCCATGAAGCTGATTGATTTGATACTTTTTCTGCAGATACTCTTTCAACTCAGAAGCTACGTAACAGGAGCCATTATCAGATAAAAGTTTAGGAACCTGTCCTTTTTTAAGCCCTGACTTTATTACAGCTGAATCTACCGTTCTTTTTACATCATTCACTTTCATGTTTCTGCAAAGTTCCCAATGAACAATATAACGGCTGTAATCATCTAGAATGGTACTTAGATAGTACCAGCCCCAACCGATAATCTTAAAATAAGTGAAATCTGTTTGCCACATCTCATGTACAAAATTGGTTTTATCTTTAAATTCATCAGCAGCTGAGAGCAGGATATGAGAAGGAGCGGTAATCAGACCCCGCTTTTTCAAAATTCTGTACACACTTGATTCTGAAATAAAAATACCCTGCTCATCAGTGATTTTGTAAGCCAGTTCTCGGCTGGAAAGTCCGGGATGCTCCAATGCGATCTCGACTACAAGGTTTTTTTGTTTCTCAGGAATGCTGTTCCATTGTTTTCTGTTAAAAGAAGGGGGAGAAAAAAATCCTTCATATCCTTTTTTCAGATACAGATTGTACCAATTGTAAAAGGTGCTCTTATGGATGCCGAGTTCCCTCAAAGTCCTATTGACACCTATTTCACTGCGGGTAACGAGTTCTATGATCTCTAATTTTTCACCGGCGGATAACCTCATATATTTTCTATATTTTTGGGTTAGTCCAGCATGTCCAAGCTTTTTTTTACAATATCATACCGTAAAACAAGATCTGCAACCATTTCTTTTAGCTTCTTGTTTTCTTCACGAAGCTGGCTAACTTCATCAGAAGTGGCCTCACGAACTACATCACCAGAAAGGCGTTTCTTACCGGCCTCAAGAAATTCTTTGTTCCATTTGTAGAAGGTTGATTCCTGAATGCCATGCTTACGGCAGATCTCTGCTACAGAAGTTTCTGCACGAAGAGCTTCCATTACAATGAGAATCTTTTGCTCGGCTGTGAAGATTCTTCTGGTTTTTCTCCTGATCTCTTTAATGTAAGTTTCAGGAGTTGGTTTTTTCCTGGTGTTCATAATATCAAATTTAAAAATTAATCTCTTATGAAACACTCCTTAAGTGAGAGCCTAAATCAGTACACTTTTTGCTGACGATTTACA
>NZ_QNVT01000067.1 GCF_003385515.1 Chryseobacterium pennae
TAGACTGCACCCAAAAGTTTAGACAAAATTAAATAATATTATTATATGAAAGAGTTCGGTACTGTACTGGACTCTTTCCTTTTAGATTAAGCCTTATCCTGTCGTTATTGTAGTAATTGATATACTTCTTTATTTCTTTTTTGAGCTCATCAATGGTTTTAAATTTCTTAGTATAGAACATTTCAGACTTTAAAGTTCCAAAGAAGTTTTCTATTACCGCATTATCCAGGCAGTTTCCTTTGCGGGACATACTTTGGATAATTCCTCTTTCTTTTAACAGATGCTGATAGGCTTTCATCTGATATTGCCAGCCTTGATCAGAGTGGATAATGAGGTTTTCAGTATTCTTGATTTTTCTGAGCCCTTTTTTGAGCATATTCACAACTTGTGCAAAAACAGGTCTTTCCGAGAGATCGTAACTGATAATCTCGCCATTGTAAAGGTCAATTATTGGCGAAAGATACAATTTACTGCCTGAGACGTTAAATTCTGTCACATCAGTGGCCCATTTTCTGTTTGGCCCATCTGCCTTAAAGTTCCTCTCCAGAATATTTGGCGCTATCCTGCCTTGCTCTCCCCGGTAAGATCTGTATTTTTTAACCCTAACGATACTTTTCAATCCCAGAGTCTTCATCAGTCTTAAGACAGTTTTATGATTGATTACAATTCCTTGTTGTTTCATAGCCAAAGTGATACGTCGGTATCCAAACCGGCCTTTATGTCTATGATAAATCTGTTTTATCAAAGTTTTTACTTCTCCATATTTATCCTTTTTATCAAGAGCTTTCTGATGGTAATAAAAACTGCTTCTGGCCATACCTGTACAATCCAACAGGAGTGATAGGTCATATTTTCGCCTTAATCCTTCGATGGCCTCTGCTTGTTCTTTTTCAGAGTTAAGGCGTCTAACTTTTTTAGAAAATCAATTTCAGCTCGAAGTCTTTCGTTTTCCAATAAAAGTTCTTCTTCTCTGGTCAATGGCTTATCGGAACTTCTTTTCTTACGCTTGTAATCACTCATGATACACGGTCTTCCTTTGGGTTTATTCTTTAAACCTAAAATACCACTTTTTTCGTAATCCCTTTGCCAATTCAACACGGTAGATTGAGCTGCGATATCGAATCGGATACATGCTTCCCTTTGTGAGATATGCTCTGTTTCGATGGCTTTTAGAACTTTAACCTTGAAATTCAGGGAATAACTCCTGTTTTTTCTTGGGTGTAGTCCCGAGATTCCATACTTGCTATAAAAACCAATCCACTTGCGCAGATTGCTTTCATTAAATCCTTTCTCTGTTGCTATAGATTCAATCGAACGATGAGAATTTTTGTGAAGGTTAATACATTCTAATTTGAAAGCAACGCTAAATTTTTCTTTTCTATACATAAAAAAATGCCCCTAAAAAGTGTCTAACTTTTTGGGGGCAGTCCA
>NZ_QNVT01000068.1 GCF_003385515.1 Chryseobacterium pennae
ACCAAAAGTTGTGGATTACGCAAAAAGTTTGGTTAATCTAAAAAGAAAAAAAGATTTATCTTTTACTCCTCTGAGCTGTAATCTAAAGTTTTTGATTTTAGCATTAAAAGATTCAGCTGCAGCATTTGTACTTCTCTTATCAAAGAAGTTTAGAATATCTCTATAATGATTCATTATTGTCTTTCTTAAGATAGAAAATGATTTAAACCCTGCTTCTTCTACGTTTTTGAACCAATGGGCAAGCTTAGTCATAGCAACAGATTTTGTAATGTTCTGATTGTAAATCTTTCTCAGTCCATCAACTAAATGATAAGCTTTTTCAAGGTCAGGATATTGAGTAAAAAGAATGGCAGCCCTCTGTCTTTGGGATTCACTCCACTTCTTTCGGCTTTTATAAAGTAAATATCTACTCCTTGCTAAAAGTTGTTTCCGGGTATCTCCATTTTCTAAAACTTCTTTGGATGGTTCTTCAAACGTATTATTTTCCATTTCCATAGCTTCCCAACGATGTTGTATCCTAATCTGCTGAATAGCTTCTATAGCGAGTTTTTGAACATGAAAACGATCTATCACCTGAGAAGCATTAGGAAAACATCTTTTAGCTATAAGTTTCATTGATCCAGCCATATCCAGACTAATCTCTTTTACCATCATCCGAAGTTTTCTATTGATTTTTAATAGATGTTCTATAACAATACTACTCCGAGTACCTTTCACAATGGCTACAATACTGCCTTTTTTACCTTTCCCCTTCTTGGAAGTGAGTATAGTATAGAGTTCTCCATCTGATAAGCAGACTTCATCAATGGACAATTCCTCTGAGATATTTTCAGGAAAAATGAGCCAATATTCAGCGTGATCTTTCTCTGGCCAGGATTCAAACCTACTGAGAGCATTTTTGTACTGCCTCTGGAATTTTCGCCCATTAAGTCCGTAAAGTTCTGCAATCGTTTTGCAGGAAAGAGCTTTAGTATCTGCTAATTTTTTTTAAAAACTCAGCAAAGTCATGAGTCATTCGGGTTCCTTTCGCAATTAAGCTCCAGTTTCTCTGGAGTATCTCTCCTGTGGTTTTATCAATCCATCTTCTTCTTTTCACATGAAGCAAAACCTGCTTACCTCTTAAGGGAAAGTCCTCAACAATAATAGCGGAATGAAAGCCATTAGATTGATAGGGACGATGGGAAAACTCTTCAGGAATAATATTCTTCTCTTCAAAATCAATATGTAGGATCCCTTCAATATCATCTACATTGCTAATATCAAAGTGCTCAACCAAAAAATCAGGTAACAATAATTTTAATAGCTCGTCGGGAATATGCATCCTCAAAGTTAATCTCTTATTTGTTCCTCCACAACTTTTAGCACTGATCC
>NZ_QNVT01000069.1 GCF_003385515.1 Chryseobacterium pennae
CAATCTCCCTACTCCTGCGCTCCCGTTTTATTGGGACTGCAAAGATACAAACTTTATTTTAACCCGCAACTTTTTAAAGTAAAAAGTGAAAGTTTTTTTCCGTCTTTATCTTTCGGAGTATATAATGTTTCTGCTTATCTAAAAGCTCTTCTGCGCTTACTGAATCTCTCTCGTTTTTCAGTGGGGCAAAGATAGAGACTTCTCCTTTACCACGCAAACTTATTTAACATAAAGTTTACACCAATATTACAATTGTGGGTAAGTTTATACATTAACTTATTGATATGATTATATTTAAATTATAAAGTATACTTATCCACAACCAGCATTAATAATCTGAAATATGAAAAAGCAAAGCAGAATATGCCGCATATAGTTATTATGCTTTTAAAATTTGAGAGTCATAATTATAATACAATAGATGCCTGGTATTAGAAACTAGGTGATTTGGAAAACAATTCCTCTGGAAATAATATATAATATGAATGATAATAAATGATGAAGCTCAGAAAATCTCTGGATCTAATCATGCTATAGACTTTTAAAGAGATTTTCAAGCTGCAGAAAAAGCAAATAGAGTTTTATAGCGGTAACCAACAATTAGTACATTAACAATTTAAGTAACAGACAAAACTCTTTAAAGCTTTTTAAGATGATTCTGCATCTATCTGCTTTCTTCTTATTTTTCAACCCTTGACTTATTCAACATCAGCCATTCTCAATTTAGTTTTGTAAGGTTTCAATTATCAATCCCAGGAAGTAAATAATTATAAAAGACAGATCATTTATAAACGATAGATACTTTTGCAAGATTGAGAGAGGATATTTTTATGATGAGTAATGGGCAATGGGTAATCTATAAGGAATAATGAATGCTTGTATATACTTTAGCTTGTCTGTACACTCCATTCTTTATCATCTCGTAGAGATCCAAGCAATCTCTACTCACCAGTATTATCTTTCAACCTTTGAGTTCCTTATAAAATAACAATAGAAGACGAAAGTAAGAACAGCAAAATATCAATATGTTGATTGCTATATAAGTTACTATTTTATACAACCAATATTCAACAGAAACGGGCTTTAGTCTACTTTACAATAAACAAAAATCCCAATGGTTTTAGCCAAAACGTAAGATTATTTAAAAACAGAAAGTGGATTATGAAGAATTAAAGTAAGGGATGGAAAGTAGATAGATTAAGAATAATATGATACCGGAGAATGGTATATGATAAAAATAATTCCAATGTAAAGAGAAAATAAGCATCAGGGATTCTACAGGCTCAGCATTCAATAGAAACGGGCTTTAGCCAAAACATAGATACTAGATAATATTCAATACTTATTGCTTATCA
>NZ_QNVT01000007.1 GCF_003385515.1 Chryseobacterium pennae
AAAATCAAAAACTTTAGATTACAGCTCAGAGGAGTAAAAGATAAATCTTTTTTTCTTTTTAGATTAACCAAACTTTTTGCGTAATCCACAACTTTTGGTGCTGATCCTAGATTACCTAAGCTTTTTGTATCACCTGAAGTTTTATACCGATCCGATCTTTTGTTTATTTTTAAACAAGTGTATAACTATTTTACTCTATCACCATCAGTATTTTTCTTAATCTGAATTTTGAGCAAAAAAAAATTCCCGAAAAAATTCGGGAAAATCGAGAGCCAACTACGGGACTTGAACCCGTGACCTCTTCCTTACCAAGGAAGCACTCTACCGCTGAGCTAAGTCGGCATCAACTAAAAAAATCACACTAAGTAGCATGATTTTTATTGAGCGGAAGACGGGGGTCGAACCCGCGACATTCAGCTTGGAAGGCTGACGCTCTACCAACTGAGCTACTTCCGCAATTTTGTTTCCAAAATTATTGGTAAACGCTTTGCAAAACTAAGAATTAATTTTTAATTCTGCAAACTTTTTTCTAATATAAAATATAGTGGGGAGAGCAGGATTCGAACCTACGAAGCCGAAGCAACTGAGTTACAGTCAGTCCCATTTAGCCACTCTGGAATCTCCCCAGATATTTTATATTAAATTGAGCCTCCAGAGGGATTCGAACCCACGACCCCGAGATTACAAATCACGTGCTCTGGCCAACTGAGCTATGGAGGCAATTTAACTTTTAGACTGAAAGCGATTGAGAAACTCTACTCTACGCATTTCAGTGTTAAAAAAATCAACTTTAAATATTGATTTTTGTGAGCGGAAGACGGGGGTCGAACCCGCGACATTCAGCTTGGAAGGCTGACGCTCTACCAACTGAGCTACTTCCGCAATTTTGTTTCCAAAACTATTGGTAAACGCTGTGCAAAACTAAGAATTATTTTTTAATCTTGCAAGTTTTTTTTTCAAAAATATAAAGTGGGGAGAGCAGGATTCGAACCTACGAAGCCGAAGCAACTGAGTTACAGTCAGTCCCATTTAGCCACTCTGGAATCTCCCCAGATTTTTTATATTTTATGAGCCTCCAGAGGGATTCGAACCCACGACCCCGAGATTACAAATCACGTGCTCTGGCCAACTGAGCTATGGAGGCAAAATAAAAAAGAATTCAAAAGATCGCTGTTCCTTTTTTGCGATTGCAAAGATAGAACGGATTTTTTGAATTCTCAAATATTTTATAAACTTTTTTTATTTTTTTTTCTATGCCATTTCTTTTTTCTTGATTAATAGCTTTTTAGCAGTATCAACGCAAAGGTCCAAACTTTCCTCAAAACTTGCACTTGTCTTTTTTACTACAATATCATCTCCCGGAACCGCTAAAATAATCTCAGCTGTTTTGTTAGCTTTATCAGCATTATTTTCTACTTTTAGAAATATTTTACACTCATGAATTTTATCATAGAATGTTTCTAGCTTGCTTACTTTTTTTTCGATGTGTGATTCTAGTGGTTCATGTGGAGTTAAACCAATTGATTGTACTGTGATCTTCATAATTCTTCTTTTTTTGATGCTCGAGGGTGAGCTTGATTAAACACTTTTTTCAATTGTTCAATATTAGCATTCGTATACACTTGAGTACTTGCAAGACTGGAATGCCCTAATATTTTTTTTACTTTGGAGATCTCCGCCCCATTATCCAATACGTGAGTAGCAAAGCTATGCCGAAGGATATGAGGACTTTTTTTTTCTTTCGTTGTTATAAGACTAAGGTACTTATTAACTACCACATAAACAAATTTTTCGTTGAGTTTTTTCCCTTTCTTATTGACAAAAAAACAGGTTTGATATTCTGCCTGCGGATTTCTTATTTTCAAATAATTTTTAAGAAGCTCAGACAACTCTCCGGAAATAGGAACTACTCTTTCTTTGTTCCCTTTTCCGATGATTTTTAATTCATTTCCATTTAAGTCAACATGTTCAAATACCAGGCCACAAAGTTCCGCTTTACGCATTCCTGTCTGATAAAGAACCTCCATAATAGATTTCTCCAATATATCATGCATTTGCCCAAAGACACGTTCATTAAGATCTTTCATTTCTTCTTCAGACATAGGGATCTGTTTTTCAGCATAAAACTTAAGAGAAGAGACTCCTTCCGTGGGAGAAATTTTTATTTCACCTATTTTTAATAGAAATAGATAAAAACTTCTAAGAGAAGATAATTTCCTATTGATACTTCTTTTTGAGATATTCTTTTCACTTAAATCAACAATAAAGTTTCTGATAATTTTTTTATCAGCTTTCGAAATATCTTCAGAAGATTCTGTTCGGAGATAGAAATGGGAAAAGTCGTCAAGGTCTTTTTTGTAGCTTGTAATCGTGTGGGGAGAGTACCTTTTTTCGAATTGTAGATATTCTAAAAACTTTTCCAGCATCATGGGATATAAAATAAAAATTCACTTCTCAAATATAAGAATTTAAGAAGTGAATTAATATGTGTTTAAGAAAAAATTCTTAAGCCTGCTCTTCCTTGCTAAGTGCTCTTTGCTTGTAAGCAGCTTTCAACTTAGATTGTCTCAAAGTTACAGAAGGCTTGATAAACGCTTGTCTAGATCTTAATTGACGAACTGTACCTGTTTTATCAAATTTTCTTTTGTATTTTTTTAAAGCTCTGTCGATGGATTCACCATCTTTAACTGGAATTATTAACATATTTTACATCTCATTTTGGATTGCAAAACTAAACATTTTTTCTTAAAACACAAAATTAAAAGCATTTTTATTTTCAACAACTCATGGAATTCCCTAATCCTCCATCCTTTATAAAACTAATAAGTTAAAGAATCCACCGAAACAAGTTATTAATTTAGAATAAAATTCTATTAAAAATATCTCAAACTTGAAAAACAACCTAAAACACTAACTAACAGTGTTTTAAATAGGAAATAAGAATAGTAAATTTTATTTTGCAAAAAAACACACAAATGACTCGACACCTGTTTATTTCCTTAATTTTCTTCAGCAGTTTTGTATTTTCTCAGCAAAGAACTAAGATACCTCCACAGAAACCAGGTCCGGCCAGTATGAAAGCTGGTGCTTTTATAGATATTAACTCTGCTCCATATCCTGAGTCCAATTATGACATAACACAATTAGTAAAAGATGTACTTATTACAGGAGGATCTACATGTACTGGAGCTAATGTTAGCAATGTGATGGTATCTCTGAATTTGGCTGCCACCAACCAGAACAGAAGCTGGGGATACTTTAATAAGGCTACTACAAATTTCCCATTTGAAAAAGGCATAATGCTTTCAACCGGATTTGCCAGAAGAGCAGGAAATAATTTCCAGGCAGATTTAGGCGATAATCTCCCTTCCGGCGGAGATACAGATTTGGCAACAGCATTAGGAATTTCCAATTCAGATTTATTCAATGCCACTTTTATAGAATTTGATTTTATTCCTTTATCCACTGAGGTATCATTTAAATATTTATTTGCTTCTACGGAATATCAGAGTAATTTTACATGTAGTTTTACCGATGGTTTTGCCTTACTATTAAAAAAAGTGGGAGACCCTGATTATACTAACCTTGCTGCCCTTCCTAATGGAGAACCTGTAAGTGTAACCAACATCATTCCTTCCCAGTTGTCCTGCGGGCCAAAGAATGTTCAATACTTTGGTGGATTGAATCCTTCACAAACTGTAACCAATTTTAAAGGCCGCACAATACCATTAACAGCAAAAGCTACGGTCATTCCCGGCCAGACCTATCATTTCAAAATAGTTCTGGCAGATTTTGGTGATTCTCTATTTGATTCCGGGGTATTCCTGGAAGCAGGTTCTTTTGATATCGGAGTCAAAATATTAGACCCTACAGGTGTTCAACTCCCCCCTTTCATCAACCTTTGCGATAACAAGTCACAAGTTCTTACTGCATCGGTTCAGGCCGGAAACCCTACCTATCAATGGTCATTCAACAACATTCCTATTCCAGCTGCCACCTCGGCAAACCATACCGTAACACAGCCAGGAGTGTACAGTGTACAAGTGATCCTACCTGGAAATGCATGTCCAGGGACAGCCAGTATCACCGTCACAACAGGTACATCTGCTACAGTACAAAATACTAAATTAACAACATGCTATACTTCCGGAAATGCTATATATAACTTAACCTCAGCACAATCTTCTATAAGTACAACACCAGGGGTTACATTTCACTATTATCAAAACCTATCTGATGCTAATTCCGGAAATACAAATACCATTGGTACCCCAACAGCCTATTCAAGTCCTGGAAATCAGACAATCTATGTATTGGTAAAAAATGGATTATGTAATAAGGTCGCAGAACTCAGCCTAGTCAAGGCCAATGAAATCATTACCACTATTACAGCTTCCACATCCACTATATGTTATGGACAGAGTGCAACACTAACCTCCAATCATGCCTCCGGCAACACCTGGTCTACTGGAGAAACCACCCAGTCAATTACCATCACAACATCCGGAGTCTACACTTTAACAAACAGCTTAGGAGAATGTACAGGCCAACCAGCTTCTGTAACCATCACCGCCGAAGCAGATCCTAACATACAGATAACCGGCAAACTCTCATTATGCAACGCTCCAACACAGCTCACCGCATCTTCATCGGGAGCGGGAAACACCTATACATGGTCAAATGGAGCAACCGGAAACTCTATCACCGTTTCCACAGCTGGAACTTATACTGTCACAGTAGAAACCAGCAATGGATGTAAATATCAAAAATCAGTAACAGTAACGCAAGATATAATACCTATTCCAACAATCTCAGCTTCCTCTCAAGTAATCTGTGGTAACAATAGCATAATCCTGACTTCCAATCTTCCAACAGGCAATACATGGTCAACCGGAGAAACTACGCCAAGCATTACTGTGACCACTCCAGGCACTTATACGCTAACGAACAGCAACGGGGCCTGTACAAGCCTTCCCACCTCTGTCACAATTACCAAAGAAGCAAATCCTAACCTAAACATCATAGGAAATACAACTTTCTGTGGAGGAGCTTCTACCACATTAACCGCTACTGCAACAGGAAATGGAAACAGCTTTTCCTGGTCAAACGGGGTAAACACCGCCAGCAATACTGTAAGTACTCCCGGAACTTATACTGTTATTGTAACAACTGGAGCGGGATGTCAGTATCAAAAATCAATAACTGTAACAATGGATCCCAAGATCACAGTCAACATTGCTATACCCGAGGAGATCAACTGTATCAATAAGCAAATTACATTAGATGCTACTACATCCGTTTATCAAGCAGGAGCAACATTTTTATGGACTGCAGCAAATGGAGGGAATATTGTATCAGGCACTAATACTTTGACTCCCATTGTAAGTAACAGTGGAGTCTATACACTTACTATTACTAATCCCACCGCCAACGGATGTACAAAACAAGCTTCAGTAACTGTAACAAAAAATACAACTCTTCCTATAATTTCTATTTCAGCTTCATCTCTCACAATATGTCAAGGAGATTCTGTAATCATTACAGCTTCAGGAGCTACAACCTATACATGGTCCGGATTATCGGGAACAGGAAATACTCAAACCGTAGCACCCACTATCACCACAACATATTCAGTTACAGGAACCAATCCAAACGGCTGTAGCTCTACAACAACCGTAACCATTAAAGTTGTCCCTGAAATTATATCTACACTACATAATATTGAAATATGCCAAGGTGATAAAGCCCTTTTAGATGCAGGCCCCGGGCCCCAATACACTTACCTATGGAACAATGGAGCCACGACCCAGACAATTCTCACCAATACTGCAGGAAGTTATTCTGTAAAGATCAGTAACGAAAATTGTTCTAAAATCTTTACAGCAACCGTTTCTTATATTGCCGTACCGGAAATACAGGAAATAACCTACAAATACAATACATTAACAATACATGCAAAGAATAATGGGAATACACCTTTAGAATACTCTATTGATAATGGTGTCACCTGGCAGTCTTCTCCTGTTTTTCAAAATATTCTCAGAAATTCCCAATATTATATTGTTGTAAAGAATAAAGGAGCATCATGCGCATCCCATATTGAATATTATACTTTTTTCATGGCCAATATTATCACGCCCAATTATGATGGTATCAATGATGTCATCGATTTCAGTATCATCAGTAAATATGGAAATTTTCAGGGTAATATATTTGATAGGTATGGAAAAAATGTTTTCAAAATAGGTACTAAAAAACCTGTCTGGGATGGGACATTTTTAGATCGTCCACTTCCTACCGGCACTTACTGGTATACATTATCATGGGAAGACCGAATTACTAAAAAACCTGTCACATCATCAGGATGGATACTCTTAAAAAACAGAAACTAAAATTTTATATGCCGGCCATTGTGCCGGCATTTCTAATTGATCATCACTGTCTTCATTATTATTTTAAAAAGTAATCCAGAGTATTAATGGTATGTAAACAAAAAGTATTACCTTTGCATTCACTTTATTCATGGGGTTGACTGGTTTCGACAGCAAGATCAATGGGTAAGTAAGCATGCAGAGAACCGTAGCGCGATCTCTTAAATCCCTTGCTACAAAATTTTAACTGGCAACGAAGAGTTCGCTCTTGCAGCTTAATCCGAATAAAGTAAGATTCAAGCGCTTTCCCGAAGATAGTAAGGAAGCAAGATGTCTCACAAATGCTCCGTTCTACGGCGTTTGATCCTGAGATATAGTAATGTAGAAATAAGATTTCAGAAGCTTCGGCTGAAATTCGAAAACCTTAGAAGATAAGCTGGAAGTTGGGTGTCTATCCTCTGCCTTCAGTCGAAAACCAATGGTAGAATAAGCATGTAGAAAGCTTATGTGTTGCTTGTTTGGACGAGGGTTCGAATCCCTCCAACTCCACAGAAATATAAAAACCACTGATTTATTCAGTGGTTTTTTTCTATAATACAACATATATTATGAAGTGCTATTCTTTTTAAACCATTCAATATAAGCACCTACAGCTTTCTGGAGAAAATTTCTCACTTCTTCATCTTTTAAATCCCCGTTTTCATCCCATACTTTATCAATATGAGGCAAATAAGCTTCAGGTTGCTGCATCGCAGGGACATTCAAAAAAACAAGACTTTGCCTCAAATGATGATTAGCTCCAAAGCCTGATAAATTTCCCGGCGAACTACTGAATACCGCTCCCGGCTTTCCATCCCATACATTCTTACCTGGCAGGCCTCGAACCAACATCTATAGCATTTTTCAATACCGCGGGAACAGATCTGTTGTGCTCTGGGGTAATAAAAACAACTCCGGCAAGGTTTTTTATTTCATCTCTGAATTTCACATAAGATTCAGGAACATTATTATAATCATCAAAATCCTGGTTGTATATTGGCAAATTGTCTATTGAAATAATTTTAAACTCAAAACCATGAGGAGCCATAGAAATTAAGGCTTTTGCTATTTTTTTAGAGAAAGATTCTTTCCGTAAACTGCCGGCTATAAGTCCGATTACTTTGTTCATAATAATAGTATTTAAGTGATTATACTATTGATAACAGCAAAAATAATGCGACAATATCAGGAAAATCCGGATTACCAGATAACAGCAATAGAATATTAAGATATCATACTGGGGGATAGACCAAACTGCTTTTTAAAGGTAAAAGAAAAATGAGACAGGTCTTCAAATCCCAGATCCAGATAAATATCAGACGCTTTTTTGCCTTTCTCCAACAAATACCGGGCTTCCTGTAACCTCTTTTGAAGCAGCCATTTTCTGGGAGCAATTCCAAAGATTTTTTCAAAGTCTCTTTTAAATGTTGCCAAACTTCTTCCGGTGAGATAAGCAAAACGGTCTAGCTTTACATTAAAATGATAATTCTTCAACATAAACTCTTCAAGGTTGATTTTATATGGATCATAACTGTCATATAAAATATTTTTAAGGGTTACATCGTGTCCAAATAAAAGCAACAACGCCTCTTTTTGCTTTACCAAAGCTAGTTCTGGAGATTTATTTTCTAAAAGATCCTGATATTGCAACAAAGATTCCATAAAATATTTTAAATATGAAACTTCTGATAAATTGATAAATGCCGGTGTTTTCTTTTTTTCCTGCAATATAAAATCTTCCTCAGTACTCATTTGCTTTAGTAAAGTATCATCAAATCTTATAGACAGTGATTTAAATCCTTCCTCTTCACATGGCTTTTTCAGGAATTTTAAAAGCTGATTCTTCTGAACAAGATACACATCTCCACTTCGGAACACTCTTCTATGTACTCCGTCATTAAGTTCCATTTCTCCTGAAATCACCATAGACAATGCATTATAAGAAACAAACTGTTCTCCTTCACGGAAAACCGTAAAGTAACATGAGTAATTGATATAATCCAGATTTTCAGACATGATAATACTTTGAAATACAGTCAAACCAAAAAAATTCTGATGTGACTGTTAAAGATACTGCTTTTAATTATTTTATACTAAAATAGATTTCGGCTCAAGGTATTCTTCTAAGCCATAAACCCCAAATTCCCTTCCTATACCCGACTGTTTAAAACCTCCAAAAGGTGCTAAGGGATCATGTTTAAAACCATTTACACAAACTCTTCCCGCATCTATCTGTGAAGCTACGTTTAATGCACGCTGTTCATCTGATGATGAAACATAAGCAGCTAATCCATATGTAGTGTCATTTGCAATCGCAATAGCATCTTCTTCATTCTCATATGGGATGATTGAAAGTACCGGACCAAAAATTTCGTCCTGTGCTATTCTCATTTCATTCTTTACATTGGTAAAAATAGTAGCCTTGACAAAGTTACCATTTTCCAGACCTTCAGGCTTCCCTATACCTCCTGACAATAACTCGGCACCCTCTTCTACTCCAATCTTAATATAACTTTGTACCCGTTCATATTGTTTTTCTGAAACCATTGGTCCTACATTCGTGTTTTCATCCTCCGGATTTCCTACCCTTACCTGTTGAATCACTTCTTTTGCAATAGTGTTTACTTCCGCAAGCTTTGAATAAGGAACCAGTAAACGTGTTGGAGCAACACAAGCCTGACCACTATTCATATAGGCACCAAACACTGCCTGAGGAATTACCTGTTTCAAATCAGCATCATCAAGGATAATATTTGGTGACTTTCCTCCGAGTTCCAATGTTACCCTTTTCATAGAACCTACAGCCTCTTTCGCAATCATTTTCCCTGTCTGTGTAGAACCGGTAAATGATATTTTAGAAATATAAGAACTATTTACTATTTCACTTCCAACAACATTCCCTAATCCATTCACTAAATTAAAAATTCCTTTTGGAAGTCCCGCATTATGGAAGCACTCCATAATAACCTGCGTTTGCATTGCACTCATTTCACTAGGCTTTACTACCACTGTACAACCAGCAGCAACAGCTGTTGCAAATTTGCTACAGATAAAACTATTACTGGAATTCCAAGGGGTAATAATTCCCACTACTCCTACAGGTGTCATTTCTACCCTGGTGTTTCCTGCTTTTCGGGTAAATTCAAAATGACGCAAAACTTCTATCATACTATCGAAGCCACTTAGCATATTTTGAAAACTCATGGTACAAAACTGTCTAGTTCCACCATATTCCAGAATCATCGTCTCAATGAGATCTTTTTCTCTACTTTCAACAGCTTTCCTTACATTTTGAAGAATAACAATACGTTCTTCTACAGTTGACTTTGAAAATGTTTTAAAAGCTTCTTTTGCAGCAATAATCGCTTTTTGGGTATCTATTTCATTTCCCAATACCACCTCTCCAATTTTCTGATGGTTGGAAGGATTAATGAGGTCAAAAGTTTCAGTACCACTCAGTGTAATAAATTCGCCATTAATATAGGCTTGGTCAATATTTTTCATATGTATTTATTTTAATTTTACATGACAAATTTCTGACAATAGATCACTCATAGCTTTGCCAAGAAGCTCAATTCAACTTTGTTAAAAAGCTCAAAAAAATATAACGTGAAAAACATACCCATTAGAAAACAAAAAAGACCCTTAAAATAGGGCCTTTTGAATTATTTCATCTTTTTATAAAATTCGTAGAGTGCATCAATATCTGCAGAGCAAAGTATGGGAAGCACTTTCTCAAGAATTATTTCATCCCATTCCCACCATTTCATTTCAAGCAACAGTGCTATATGATGTTCACTAAACCTTTTTCTGATGGGTTTTGCTGGGTTTCCCCCTACAATTGTATAAGGTTCTACATCTTTGGTTACCAGAGCACGGCTCCCAATCACTGCTCCGTCACCAATTTTAACTCCAGCCATGACCATTGCCTCCGTACCAATCCAGACGTCATTTCCGATGACAGTATCACCTGCTGATTCAAAGGCATCTTTACTATTTTGAAAGCATTCCACTTCTGACATATAATAGAAGGGAAAACTTGAAATCCAGTCATAGCGATGTCCCTGATTTCCACACATGATAAAACTGGCACCACTTCCTATGGAACAATAGGAACCAATAATTAACTTATCTACATCATTTCTATCAGGGAGCAGATACCGGGCACAGTCGTCAAAGGAATGACCGTGGTAATATCCTGAATAATAAGAATATTTTCCAGCAATAATATTGGGGTTCTGAATATGGTCTTGTATGATTTTGCCTTTAAAAGGACTTTCAAAGAAATTTTTCATTTTTTAGCTTTTAAATATAACAATAGAGATAAAGAGAACAGCTGTAAGCCATTCTTTAGAAAAAAATAGGTTTTGTTAATTCAAAAAAGCTAACGTGTTAATTTCATAACACACAAATATAGGTAAAAAAGCATAGACTTTTCATTCATTTTTGATCCGGAAAAGACAAAATCTGACTTTTTTCAACCATTTTATTCAGAAAATAATTCAGTCTATCAGCAATTTAAAATTAATACTCTATAATCCAATCAAATATAAATAGCTGAAAACTAAAACACTAAACACAGCTCATCTAAAATGAAAACTCTCTGTCCACAAAAAAGACTAAAAAAATGTTTTATCGTAAAGAATTTTATATATTTGCAGCATCTAACAATTAAAAAAATAATTTACTATGTCAGACATTGCATCAAGAGTAAAAGCTATCATCGCTGATAAGCTTGACGTTGAAGAAACAGAAGTAACTCCTGAAGCTAGCTTCACTAACGATTTAGGAGCAGATTCACTAGATACAGTTGAGTTAATCATGGAATTTGAAAAAGAATTTAACATTCAGATCCCTGATGACCAAGCTGAAAAAATTACTACTGTAGGGCACGCTATCGCTTACATCGAAGAAGTAGTAAATAAATAATATTCTTCAACAAAAAAGAAATTAAACAAAGTTTATGGAATTAAAAAGAGTAGTTGTAACAGGTTTTGGAGCAATAACACCAATCGGAAATAATGCAAAAGAATACTGGGAAAATCTTGTAAAAGGTGAGAGCGGAGCCGCTCCGATTACTCTTTTTGATGCCACAAACTTTAAAACCAAGTTCGCTTGTGAGGTGAAAGGTTTCGATCCATTACAGCATTTCGATAAGAAAGAAGCTAAAAAAATGGACCGAAATACTCAATTGGGGCTTGTTGCTGCTAAAGAAGCAGTAGCACATTCCGGCATTATTGAAGATAATGTAGATAAAAACAGAGTTGGTGTAATTTGGGGCTCCGGAATCGGAGGTCTGGAAACATTTGAAACGGAAGTTTTAGGATGGGCAAATACGGAGATTCCTAGATTCAACCCGTTCTTTATTCCTAAGATGATTGCTGATATGACTCCTGGTCAGATCTCAATTGAATATGGTTTCCATGGTCCTAACTATACAACTGTATCTGCATGTGCTTCTTCAGCTAATGCTATAATTGATTCCAAGATGCTTATCCAATTAGGGAAAGCAGACGTGATTGTGTGCGGAGGCTCTGAAGCAGCCGTTACGGCAAGTGGTGTCGGTGGATTCAATGCAATGATGGCACTTTCTACAAGAAATGATGATCCTACAACAGCTTCAAGACCTTTTGACAAAGACAGAGATGGATTTGTATTAGGTGAAGGTGCTGGATGTATTATTCTTGAAGAATATGAGCACGCGGTAAAACGTGGGGCTACAATTTATGCAGAATTATTAGGAGGCGGTATGAGTGCAGATGCATATCATATGACTGCTCCACATCCTGAAGGCCTTGGTGCTTATCTGGTAATGAAAAACTGTTTGGAAGATGCAGGCTTAACTGCTGATGAAGTAGATCATATCAACATGCATGGTACTTCTACTCCATTAGGAGATATCGCAGAATCCAACGCAATTTCGAAATTATTAGGCGAGCATGCTTTTGACATTCAGATCAATTCTACAAAGTCAATGACAGGTCACCTTTTAGGGGCTGCAGGTGTTATTGAGGCTATCGCTGCGTTAGGAACTATTATTCATGGTATTGTTCCTCCTACCATTAACCATTTCACTGATGATGAAAAGATTGACAGCAGACTAAACTTTACGTTTAACACTGCCGTTAAGAAAGATGTAAAAGTAGCCATGAGCAATACTTTTGGATTTGGCGGGCATAACGCTTGCGTTCTATTTAAGAAAATCTAAATTCAATGAATGGAGTTACAGAAATACTTTTCTAAATTCCTTCTCAAAAAAAGAAAAAGACAATTAACGGAAAGAGATTATTTCCTCAGTACTGAACTTAAAAAAGTTTTGGGTACAGAGGTAGAAAATATGGCTCTTTACCGTGAGGCTTTTTCTTTAAAAAATTCTTCTAAAAATCAAGACAGTAATTACGAAAGGCTTGAATTTTTAGGAGATTCTGTTTTGGGTACAATTATTTCTTGTCATTTGTTCCAGACCTATCCTCAGGCTAATGAAGGATATCTGACACAGATGAAATCTAAGATTGTTAATAGGAAAAATCTTAATAAATTAGGGGAAGACCTTAAGCTTACAGACCTTCTGCAAAAGCAGAATAATTCTTCAGCTTTAGGGGAAAATATCTCTGGAAATTTATTTGAAGCTTTAATCGGTGCCGTTTATCTGGATTTCCATTATGATGCTTGCAGAAAGATCATTCTGGAAAGACTTCTGACCCCTTCCGAAATTAACAAACTTGAAAATAAAATTGTCAGCTACAAAGGTCTCCTTCTTGAATGGAGCCAGAAGAAGAAGGTAAGTATAAAGTACGAAACCTGTGAGGAAATACAGCCCAACAAGGCAGTTATGTTCCGTTGTCATGTATGGCTGGGTGATGAAAAGATTGCCAATGCCACAGAAACCTCCAAGAAAAAGGCTGAAGAAAAGGCAGCACAGAGGGCTTTTTATATTTTAAATAAAAAAGAAAATATACTTGGAAATTCAAAAACTTTATGATCTGGATGAGGTAGAATTTGAAGATATTGCCATAGGATTGGTAAGATTAGCAAAAGATATACCCGCTCATGAGTTTTTCTATAAAATAAATCAACTTAACAATCTCAGTTTTTCAAGAAAAAAAGACATGGTCTTTCATGGGGATTATTATGATTATTTTTTTCCAAGGTTTGAAGCTTATCACAAGTTTTCTAAGACCTGTTTTACCTTTATTTCAAATAAATCTTCTGAAAGTAAACAAAAAAAAGTTCAAACCGAGCTCTTTACAGAAGAAGAAAATATTAAATTTTTATTAAATAATCAGGTAGATGTAGAATATATTCTGCATAGTTCGGAACAGTTTCCTGATTTTTCCGTAATTTTGCTCCCTGAAAATCTTGTTTTTCCAATTCAAGATTATACACTGAGTTCTGATGAGGAACTTTATCAAATTATCCAGTATTATGAATAAGTATTTAAAGAAGACAAAAATTATCGCAACACTAGGACCTGCTTCATCATCGAAGGAGGTAATGTTAGATCTAATGAAGGCGGGTGTTGATATTTTCAGAATAAATTTTTCCCATGCAGATTACGACTTAGTTCGATCAAATATTGAAATAATTAGAGAGCTAAACAACGAGTATGGTTATTCAGTGGGTATCTTAGGAGACCTTCAGGGACCTAAGCTAAGAGTAGGTGTCGTAAAAGAAGGATCATATCTGAACCCTGGAGATATTCTTACTTTCACTAATGAAAAGATGGAAGGAGACTCTACCAAGGTTTATATGACTTATCAACAGTTTCCACAGGATGTAAAAGTAGGGGAAAGAATCCTTATTGATGATGGAAAACTGATGTTGGAGGTTATCGAAACCAATGAAATAGATACTGTAAAAGCAAAAACCATTCAGGGAGGTCCGTTAAGTTCTAAAAAAGGAGTTAATCTACCTAACACGAATGTTTCTCTCCCTGCATTGACAGAAAAGGATATTCAGGATGCTAACTTCATGCTTGACATGGAGGTAGACTGGATTGCTCTTTCTTTCGTACGTCATGCACAGGATATCATTGATTTGAAAGAATTAATTGCAAAACATCCAAACGGTAAATTCAAAACTCCGATTATCGCTAAGATTGAAAAACCTGAAGGGGTTAAAAATATTGAAGAAATCTTATTGGAATGTGATGGACTGATGGTTGCCCGTGGTGACTTAGGAGTTGAAGTTCCAATGGAGGAAGTTCCAGCTATCCAGAAAAACCTGGTAGAGAAAGCAAGATTCTATTCCAAGCCGGTAATTATTGCCACTCAGATGATGGAAACAATGATCAACAGCTTAACGCCAACCAGAGCGGAAGTAAATGATGTTGCCAACTCTGTATTGGATGGAGCTGATGCGGTAATGCTTTCAGGAGAGACTTCTGTAGGTAGATATCCGGTACAGGTGGTAGAAAATATGGCTAAAATTGTGAAAAACATTGAAACCACTCACTTCTATCAACACAAAAACGAACCAATTGAAAAAGACTACAACTGCATCGATGAGAGATTCATTACGAACAGGGTATGTCTTGCAGCGGTAAGAATTGCTAAAACAACAAACGTTTCTGCGATCGTAACCTTGACTCACTCAGGATATACAGCTTTCCAGCTTGCAGCTCACAGACCTAACTCTCAGATTATCGTATACAGTGGAAACAAAAGAGTAATTACTATGCTGAACCTTCTTTGGGGTGTTCACGCTTACTATTACGATATGAAAAAATCTACTGATGAAACAATCATCCAGGTAAATATGCTAACCCATAATTACGGTTATATTGAGACAGGTGACTTCGTTATCAACATCAATGCTACTCCATCGTATGAAGGGGGTAAAACTAATACGTTGAGATTAACGACAGTTTAATTGAATAAGCAATAAGCAATAAGCAATAAGCAAAGTTACTTTTTGCCAAAGCATAAAAAACTCCCGGAAATTGATTTTCGGGAGTTTTTATTTTATAATATAGGTTTAAAACTTAGTTACCTACAATAGTCTTTGCGGTTACAAACTCTTTTAAAGCATGTAAAGAAAGCTCTGTTCCATACCCTGAACCCTTTGAGCCTCCGAATGGGAAACGTGGGTCAGAACTGGTCATTCTGTTGATATTAACAGTTCCTGATTCCAGGTTTTCAATAAAGAATAGCTGACGGTCTTTGTCTTTAGTCCAGACAGAGTTTGAAAGCCCGAAAGGAATATCATTGGCAATCTGTAATGCTTCTTCAGCATCCTTTGCAATCATGACCATTCCAAGTGGTCCGAAAAGTTCTTCTTTTAAGATTGGATTTCCTTCCTTAACTCTGATTAAACCCGGTTGAAATTGATTCTCTGAAATTCTCTCCAAAGGAAGAATGATTTCAGCACCATTTTCCAACGCTCTGTTGAACTGAGCTTCTAACTCATCAGCCAAGTCTGGTCTTGCCATTCCTGCTAATCTAGTTTCTTTATTTAAAGGATCTCCGATTTCATATTTTTTATATTCTTCAATGAAAATAGGTAAAAACTGATCTTCGATCTTTTCATCAATAATAAATCTTTTAGCTGCAGTACAAGTTTGTCCACAGTTTTGAAGCCTTGATTTTGCTCCGGCTTTTGCAGCTCCTTCAAGATCTGCATCCTCAAAAATGATAAATGCATCACTTCCTCCCAATTCAAGTAAAGATTTTTTAATATTTAGGCCTGCAATAGATGCTACTTCACCTCCTGCTTTTCCACTTCCTGTAAGACTTACTCCCTTTACAGCATCGTGCTCAAGAATTTCTTTTACTGCTTTGTGACCTACTTCAAGATTCTGGAATACTCCTTCTGGGAAACCTGCTTCCAAAAGCACTTCTTCTATTGCATTTCCGCTTCCGAAACAAATTGAAGCATGTTTTAAAACCACTGTATTTCCAGCCAAAATTGCAGGAACAGCAAATCTCAATACCTGCCAGAAAGGAAAGTTCCAGGGCATTACTCCTAGGATTACTCCTTTAGGAGCATAATGAACTTCAGAATAGGTAAATTCAGATTCTATTTCTTCGGGTTTTAAAATATTTTCAGCATTGGCATAATAGTTCATCATTAAAGCGCACTTTTCTACCTCAGCAATCGATTCCGAAATGGGTTTATTCATTTCCGTAGTAATGATCCTTCCAAATTTCTCTGAATTATTTTTTAGTATTTCTGCTGCTTTTGCGATTAACTTCTGCTTTTCTTCAAACGGCACTTTTCGCCACACTGAAAACACACCATCTGCTTTAATAAGCTTGTTTTCAATTAATTGTTCCATAATATAATTTCTGTTTTAAATTCAGCTAATGAATTTATGAGCACTTTTATTTTAAAAGCACGATAAAGTCAGCAAATTCTATTCCTTAAGGGTCAAAAAAAGAATGATTTTCTCTATCGGAAGAATATAGACTTCTCTTAAATCATTAGCCATTCATTCACCAGACAAGCTGCAAGTCTTGCCGTTCTGTCCTGAATATCGAACGACGGATTGACTTCTGCTACATCCAATGCAACCAGTTTTTTGTTTTTTAAGATATGCCTGTAAAAATGCATAAAGGTTGCGTCTGCAAAGATACCATTATATGCTGAAGCTGAAACCCCCGGAGCGATAGATGCATTAAAAACATCCATACAAATGGTAAGATAAACATAATCTACATTCTCCAGCAAGTCATCAATACGCTGATAAATAGAAGGGAGGTTTTCAAAGAATAATTCATCTGCAAGGATATACTTCATTCCATATTGATGCGCTGTATCAAAGAGTTTTAAGGTATTGGAATTCCTCTGAATCCCGATGTGTAAAGAATTAATAGATCCTTCCTGAGCTATTTGCCAGAATCCGGTTCCTGAGCTTGGTCCTACTCCCTTTTCCGGTTGCCTGTTATCAAAGTGAGCATCAATATTGATAATTCCTATTTTTTGTTCCGGAAAAGCTGTTTTAATCCCCAAATAATGAGCGTAGGTCACTTCATGTCCCCCACCCAAAACGAGTGATTTACCACTTTTTAAAAGCACTTTTGAAACATTTTTGGCAAGATTGTTCTGAGTATTTTCCAGGTTACCATCCTCACAAGTAATGTTTCCGAAATCCAGCATGGCAAAATTGGGAAGAATTACTGGAAAATTAGCCATATTTTTTCTGATCACGTTGGGGGCATCTTTAGCACCCTGACGGCCTTTATTCCTCCTGACTCCTTCATCCACGGCAAAACCGTGCAAAGCGAAATCATTCGTTAAAATATTATCGTAATTCTGTTCTTCCTTTACTCTCTGAAATAGCCTGTGGAAAAGAAGCTCTTCTCCATCTAATCTACCCTGCCAAATATTTTGAAGCATAATCCTTTAAAATTCAATTTTAGTCACATCATTCTATTCAGTAAAGCTAATTAATATTGTTTACATATAAAAACTCCTTTGCACATTATATAAAGAATTCGTTGCAAGAATATTACCTATAAAAAATGTGGAAAAGAAAAGCTTATCCACATTTTTTATTTTAAACAGCGTTATTATAATACTTAAAATACTGCCAGTATTTATCTTTAAAGATATTGAATGAGATTTTATATTCAGGGTTTCTATCTTTTATGGTTTTAAAAACTTTAGAGATTTCTCTGAAATCTTTACCTGCAAAATAGCTTTCTTTGATGTTGTCTGAACTTTCCCTGCCTATATACAGATATCCTTTTTCTTTCAGGTTTTCAATAGCTTTATCTTCAATTTCACTTAATATTTCAAAATCTTCTTTTTCCGGAAGTCCATCATTATGCTCACCGTTATAATGGAACTTAAGGACTGATATCCATGGATAGGAAGCTTTTTCATGATAATTTAATAAAGAGAGATTCATACAGGCGATGAGGGGTTTTTCATTATCAAGAGTTGCTCTTAGAATAGAAAATTCTTCTTCAACATCAGCGCTCTTTATACTTTTATACTTTTCTGTAAATTCTCTTTCCCGCCATGACAGGAAGTCTTTCAGTTTTTCAATAGGAACAAGGTCCTGTTTAGCCTTGTCTATTTCAACTACAGTGAAAGTATCAATCTGAGTCGCAAAATTCAATTCTCCTAAAAAGCTATCCAAAAAGATGCAGACACCTGTTGTTACAGCGTTTTTATTTTCAGCATTTCCATCATAAACAAAGACTAAGTCAATTTCATCGGGATATTCTTCCTGCTCTTTGGAATAGAAGAAAATATTATCTTTCGAAAAGCTATACTCTCCCATCTCAACGCCTACATTTTCTATATTTTTTTCAGGCTTTAAGGCTGTAAACTTCCAATGACCAAGTGTAGGAGCTGCTTCTATAAGTTCTTCTATAAAAACAATGTTCCGGATTTCTCCATCTGCCGTAAAAACTAATTCTGCTGTAGAATCATTGCTCATCCCGGTCAGAAAGTAAAATCCTTCATTGATCTGTCTTAGCTTGGCAGCAATATGATCAAAAAAATCTTTTTCAATTGCTTCCTGGCCACCGTTTTTAACGATCTCATAAAAGTATTTTTCTTTTGCTAGAAACCAATCCCAAAAATCTTTATAATCCAACTGCTTCTGCTCCATTTCAAATAGTATTTAATCAATTTGCTTACCGTCAATATAAACATGTTCAGCCTTAAGACTTCCCTGATTATAAAGAACATTTTGGAAATTATTAGTTTTAAACGTCACAAAATCTGCTTTTTTTCCCGCTTCAAGTTTCCCTCTGTCTTCAAGATTAAGAGCATACGCAGCACGGTAAGTCATTCCGGCTAATATCTCAGCTGTTGTCAGCTTCTGGAATGTGGCCAAAATAGAAGCCTGAGTGATCAGGTTTCCCATAGGTGCTGACCCCGGATTCCAATCACTTGCAATCGCGACAATAGCTCCTGCATCTAATAATTTTCTTGCTGGTGTAAATTTTTCGCCCAATCCTAAACTTGCTCCCGGCAATGCGGTTGCTACAGTATCCGATTTTGCCAGGAAATCGATATCTTCATCAATGGTAGCTTCCAGATGGTCTGCTGACTTCGCTCCCACTTCTACTGCAATTCTTGAACTTCCCGGTGTAAACTGGTCTGCATGAACGGTTATTTCAAAACCTAAATCTTTAGTTTTAAGTAAAAATTCTTTACTTTCTTCCGGTTGAAATGCCGATTTCTCAATAAAGATATCTACACGCTTCGCCAGATTTTCTTCTTTTACTTTTGGAAGTATTTCGGTCAGAATATAGTTAAGATATTCTGGATTACTACCTTCGAAATCTCTTGGTTTTAAGTGAGCGGAAAGACAGGTAGGAACTAAAGTTGCCTTTGTGGATTCCTGAGCTTTTTTAATGATTCGAAGCATTTTTAATTCGTTCTCCACATCCAGTCCATAGCCACTTTTAACTTCAATGGTAGTAATTCCAAGATCCACAAGGAACTTGATTCTTTCCAGCAATGTTTTCAATAATTCTTCTTCTGAAGCATTTCTTGTATGCTGTACAGAACTCCAGATTCCACCACCACTTTCAGCAATCTCCAAATAAGTTTTCCCTGCATTACGCATCGCAAAGTCATTGGCTCTGTTTCCACCAAAGCAAATATGAGTATGTGAATCTACAAAGGCAGGCAGAACCACCTGTTCTCCTTCAATGGATTCTATTTCTATTGTTGGATTTTCATTTTTCAAAGTTTCAAAATTACCCATTTTCTTAATGGTTTCATTTTCAACTATTATTCCTCCATCAACAATAATTTCTAATTGTTCGTCTGTAAGTTTTCCTCTTAGCGGAAGGTTGGCAAGTGTTACAACCTGCTTAAATGGGCCTATTAATTTCATTTATTTAGGATAAAGGTTAGAAAATGAATGATCTCTATTTAATTTCAAATACAATCAATCAAATTTTAATTTTCCTCTCAAAAATACTTAAAATATCTCAATTTCGTTCTTAGTCTCAGTGTAAACCTCAGCCTAAATCTTAATCTCAGTTTCAAATTCACCTTTTCTCAATCTTCATTTCAATCTTAGCCTAAATTTGCTATCTTTGAGGTAAATGAAATGAATTAATGCCAGATTTTTTACATCCAGATAAGGAAAACTACTCTCGGGAGGAGTTGATGCAGGAAGAACAAATTCGTCCCCAAAGCTTTAAAGATTTTGCGGGACAGAGAAAAACGCTGGAAAATCTTGAGGTTTTTGTGACTGCTGCCAAGAGACGTGGCGGTGCACTTGATCATGTCCTTTTACATGGTCCACCAGGTTTAGGAAAAACAACTTTAGCCAATATTATTGCCAATGAACTTGGGGTAAACTGTAAGATTACCTCTGGTCCTGTATTAGATAAACCCGGAAGTTTAGCCGGCTTACTCACCAATCTGGAAGAAAATGATGTTCTTTTCATTGATGAGATTCACCGTCTTTCACCGGTTGTAGAGGAATATCTGTATTCAGCAATGGAAGATTATAAAATCGATATTATGTTGGAAACAGGTCCTAACGCAAGAAGTGTACAAATCGGACTGAATCCTTTTACGCTGGTGGGAGCAACTACCAGAAGCGGTATGCTTACCAAACCTATGCTTGCAAGATTTGGTATCCAAAGCCGGCTGGAATATTATTCTATTGAACTTTTATCGATGATTATTCAGAGAAGTGCAAGGGTTTTAGGAGTAGTTATCTATGAAGATGCTGCTATTGAAATTGCAAGAAGAAGCCGTGGAACACCAAGGATTGCCAATGCTTTACTGAGAAGGGTGCGTGACTTTGCAGAAATCAAAGGGAATGGTGAAATTGAAATTAATATAACCAAATATGCCTTGAACTCTCTAAACGTGGATGAGTTTGGATTGGATGAAATGGATAATAAGATCATGCGTGTTATGATTGAAAACTTTAAGGGAAAACCGGTAGGAATTTCCGCTTTGGCAACGTCTATTGGAGAAAATCCGGAAACACTGGAAGAAGTCTATGAACCGTTTTTAATCCAGGAAGGGTTTATTATCAGAACTCCTAGAGGTAGAGAGGTTACTGATAAAGCGTATCAGCATTTAAGTATTTCAAGACCGAAAAATCCGGGAGAACTCTTCTAGCTTAATGTTCAGGTTTTTGTTCAGGTTTTGAGTTTAAGATTTAAAAAGAAGAATTGCTAATTTATGTTTGTTCCTAAATTGTACAGAAGTGAAGATATGGATGTGATGAGAGAAATTATCAAGGTAAATTCTTTTGCATTGTTCATTTCTTCTGTTGATAAAATCCGTGCTACACATTCCATGATGATGCTGAATGAAAGTGATCCGGAAAATCCCTATATTGAAACTCATATTTCAAGGGCTAATCCGCAGGCGAAAACCCTGAAAAACGGAGATGAAGTGTTATGTGACTTTTTAGGTGCCCATACTTATATTTCCAGCAGCTGGTATGACCATATCAATGTTTCCACATGGAATTATGAAGCAGTACAGATCTATGGAAAAGTGGAGTTAATGGATCAGGATGAACTGTATGCACATCTGGATAAATTAACCTCGAAATATGAACAGTTTCAGCAATGTCCCATGATGGTAAAAGATATGGGAAGAGAATTTGTGGAAAAGGAAATGAAAGGAGCCTTCGGGATAAAGGTTATTCCAACAGAAGTCTTCATCAAACAAAAACTGTCTCAGAACAGAAAGGAGGATGATTTTAACAATATCATTTCGCATCTGGAACAATCGGATAAAGATGCCCGGAAAATTGCTGAGAAAATGAAATTAATAAAGAAATAAATCAAAATATATATGAAGTTATATCCAATACAATGTGGAAAATTTAAACTGGACGGCGGTGCTATGTTTGGTGTCGTCCCAAAGAGTCTGTGGGAAAAAACTAACCCGGCAGACGAAAAAAACTTAATCGAATTAGGAACCCGCTCCCTGCTTATTGAGGATGGAAAAAAACTGATCCTTGTAGACTGCGGTCTGGGCAACAAACAGGATGATAAATTCTTTGGGCATTATTCTCTTTGGGGAGATGATACCTTAGATAAAAATTTAAAAAAATATGGCTTTGTAAAGGAGGATATTACTGATGTATTTCTTACTCACCTTCACTTTGACCACTGTGGCGGTGCTATAGAATGGAATGATGACAGAACAGGCTACAGGCCTGCTTTTAAAAATGCACAATTCTGGACAAATGAAAACCATTGGCAGTGGGCAACAGAGCCTAATGCAAGAGAAAAAGCCAGCTTTCTGAAAGAAAATATTATCCCTATTCAGGAAAGCGGACAGCTGAACTTTTTACCCCTTCCTACTACCGGAAATTACGGATTTGCTCCTGATCTGAAAATGGATGTCATTTTCGTAGACGGACATACGGAGAAACAAATGCTTCCTGTTATTCAGTACCAGGAAAAAACAGTTGTTTTTGCGGCAGACCTTATTCCTACTGCAGGACATATCAATCAGGTATATGTGATGGGATATGATACAAGACCCCTTTTAACACTGGAAGAAAAAGGAAAATTCCTTAAACAGTGTGTAGATAATGAATATTTATTATTTTTTGAACATGATGCTCACCATGAGCTGGCAAGCCTTAAAATGACTGAAAAAGGAGTAAGGCTTGATGAAACGTTCAGTTTTAATGATGTTTTTGGGTATTAATTTTTAATTATGGAAGAATTACATTCAGAGGCTCAACAAGCAGAGCCACCCGCACCCAAGATCATTGGTTTAACAGGAGGAATTGGCTCGGGAAAATCTACAGTTGCTAAATTCATTGAAGAATTTGGTTTTCCGGTTTATTATTCTGATGATAGAGCAAAAGATATTGTCAATGATAATGAGGATCTGAAAGTTCAGATCAAAACATTACTGGGAGATGAAGCTTATGATGAAAATGGCTTATATGACAGGAAATTTGTAGCAGCTAAGGTTTTTAATAACACTGATCTCCTTCAGCAATTAAATGAGATTATTCATCCTGCAGTACGCATTGATTTTGAATCTTGGATAAAGCAGCAAACCAAATATCTGGTTTTTAAGGAAACAGCTTTATTATTTGAGCTAAGACTCAACAGACAATGTTATAAATCTCTATTGGTAACTGCAGAGGATAATATCCGAATCAAAAGAGTAATGGATAGGGATAGCAAAACCTATCGTGAGGTAGAAGCTGTTATGGAAAAGCAAATGCCTGAAAAAGATAAGATTAAAATGGCAGACTGTATCATTTATAATAATACAAATCTGGAAGAACTGAAAGAGCAAACCGAAAAGGTCATCTTTGCTATTGAATAAATCGTTAGTTTTCCTAACTTTTATATAAAAAAGCCCTCATTTCTGAGGGCTTTCTTTATATACATTATTCTTTAATAAATTTCTTTTGTGCAGTTTTATCATTATCATCAATATCTATTACATAGACCCCTTTGATAAGCCTGCTTACATTGAGTTGATTATTCAGAAGAATCCCGTTTGTTACAATCTGTCCTGCTGTATTGTAAATTTTATATTTTGCTTTCTTGCTGATATTCTTCACATACAATACTGAACTTACAGGATTAGGATAGATTAAAATATCTGTTTGGTTCAGAGGATTAGGAGTATATTTTCCAGATATCCTTATGGAATAGTCTTCTACTTCTCCGTTTTTAATATTAACACAGTTTACAGGAATACCATCACGCTCCATTGCAACCCGCATCACTACATACTTATAATCTGTCATACTTACAAAAGCGTCTGCCGGCACATTGAATCTTCCCGTAACAGGAGTTGTTGTATTTGGTGGGGAGGCGAGCACTTTTTCATCAATATCAAATTCTCCATTTCGGTTAAAATCAATCCATACGGCAATTCCTTCCTTATGGCTGGTTCCTGTCCATTTTTTTTCAATTGTGATTTCATTATCTGTAGACCCCTGAACCATTTCTATAAATGCCTTAGGAACTCCGGAATAATCCGTATAAGTTGATGCTCCTGAGGCATTTTCCATAACCGGCTTTCCATTTGGTCTTACAGTGACCTTGGCAATGTGTTCATTCGTAGCATTTCCGGAAACCATTTTACAATACGTTACAATTGGGGTTATAAAATAGTATGGAAGTGTGAATGTTCCTGATGATGCTCCGTTACACACATTGGCGACCTGCATTTCGTATTTTGTATTCTCCAGTAATCCTGTTAATGTATAGGCATTTGTGGCTACAGGAATATTGGTCCAGCTTGGAACCCCCACTCTTCTATATCTGAGAATATAAGTTACTCCTGGGAAAGAATCCCATTTAATTTCTGCTGAAGTAGGTAATAACTGGGTGATGGTTAATCCTGGTGGAGGAAGCTCACAGTTTCTTTCTGTCGTAAATACAATTGAATTTGAATATGAATTCCAGATCGTCTCATTCGCACACTGGCTTGCAATCTGTACTTCATAGGTAGTAGAAGGAACTAATCCAGATAACATATAACTATTAATCGGGGCAGCCGGAAGATCAATTTCAGGATTAGGCCAACCTGTAACCCCTACTTTTCTCCATCTCATTTTATATTTTACATTTACTACTGCAGTATTCCAGGTAACAACTGCAGTATTTGTTGTAACACTACCTACCATAACACCTGGCGGAGCAGGATCACATCTTGTCGTGAATGTTTGGACAGGAGTAAATATTCCTGCTGTTTTTCCACAATTTGCAGCCACCTTTACTTCATAGGTAGTAGAAGGAAACAGATTATTAAGCGTATATGGAATACTTGAAACGTATACATCGGTCCATGTTGGGGTCCCTTGCACTCTATATTGCAGAAGATAGGTAAGGTTATTAGCTGCTGCCACCCAATTAATGTTGGCTGAATTATGGGTTATTGTATTCACCATAAAACCTGTTGGAGTATCTGTACTGCATGGTCTTAAACGTACTACATAATCTTCCACTTCCCCATCTATTGCATTCTGGCACATTACAGGAGCGCTGTTTCGTTTCAGGACAACTCTCATTGTAGTTGTTAACGGGCCAGAATAGGCTCCTGCAGGAACATTAAATTTAGCAGTAACAAGAGTAGTTGAACTGGCTGCAGAAATAAGAATACTTTCTGAATTATCAAAAACACCATCTCTGTTAAAATCAATCCATGCTGTAACCGCTACACTTCCTGTAGCCCCGGTCCAATCTTTAACAACGGAAATCTTATTATCAACAGAACCTATTTCCAGTGTGATCAATGTAGCCGGAGTTGTATAGCTTATATAATTTGTTTGTGCAGAATTATTACTCATTACCGGCAATCCGGGATTTATTGGAGTAATCGTCACATTTGAAATATGATCATTGGTTCCTGTTCCGGTCATAGAACAATATGTTAATATAGGAGTGGTAAATTGCTGTGAAGGAGAAAATTGCCCCTGCACAGCTCCATTACATTTGGTAGCTACCTGAACTTCATACTGAGTCTGCTCCGTTAAGCCTGAAATAGTATAATTATTTATGGGAGCTGGTACAGGATTTATAGTGGTCCATGTAGGGCCTCCTATTTTTCTGTATCTTAAAACATAGATAGCCCCCGTTGTTGCAGCCCATGACACATTTGCAGAATTGGGGGTAAGGTTAGTGATTGTGATATTAGAGGGTGCAGCATTGGTACATGCTGGTATATCAATAATTTTCACTGCATAATCCTCAACTTCACCATTAGTAAATGAGGTGCATACATTAGGATTATTCACATCTCTTAAAATTACCCGCATACGTGTTGTAAGTGGTCCTGCATAGGCACCTGCCGGCACCTGAAATGTTCCTGTTACAGGAGTAACTGTATTATTGGATACATTTAAAATTCTTTCAGAAGTTTCAAAAGTACCATTTTTATTAAAATCAATCCAGGCACTTACAGCTTTGTTACTCATAGCAGCAGGCCAGGATTTGGAAACTGAAATGGTATTATTGTTAGTTCCTCTAACTACAGTAATTAACTGTGCAGCATTTACAGAATAATCTGTATAATTATTGGCTCCAGAGGAATTACTCATAGTATAAGAATTTGTTGCAGCTACTGTTACATTAGAGATATAACCATTGTCTGTATTACTGGAGGTTACTGCACAATAAGGAGTCATAAACAATGTTGGCGCGGAAAAATTACCGGTTATCCCTGAGCAGATATTGGCAATCTGAACTTCATAATGTGTTCCTGCTGTTAATCCTGTAAGTGTTACCGTATTTGTAATAGGATTTGGTGCATAAGTTGTCCAGACAGAAGTTCCTGCAACACGATACTGCACAATATAGGTAGCATTAAATGAAGCATTCCAGGTGATTGTTGCAGAGTTTTGAGTCAGGGTTGTAGCTACTACCCCTCCCGGAGGATTGGAAGTACAGATTGGTAATGTATCTATTGAAGCACTACCTACAGCATAAAATACATTATTGATAGCACTTACCCTGATTTTGGCAATCCCGCCAACTGTAAGGGGAAAGGAACTAAAGTCTAACGTTTCACTTCCGTCATTAGGAGTTGAAGCAGTCACTACGTTCCAGCTTCCTCCATTATCTGTAGTAAAATCTATTTTGACATTGGCTGCATTATAAGGTGCTGTATTAGTTCCTACAACATCCCAGGTTACGTTTGTTGGTCCGTTATTATAAACCGTGGTGGGATTTACTTTGAAAGGACCGTTATTTCCTACAATAATAGTCTGAACCGCGGACTGAGTCTGTTGCTGATTGGCAAGTGGATGATTATCCCTTACTGTTATTGAAAATTTTGTTGTTCTTGCAACTGTAGACACTGCTTCCCAACCATTGATATCATGTAAAACTCCTGCTAATACAGAGGACAATTTAGGAAAATAACGAATAGGGCTCGTAGATGGTATTACAGATCTGAATGATGCACCGGAAATTGTATTTCCCAAGTTGATATTATCAATAGGAGGAGTGTTATCAAGCATAGCATCCGCCTGTTCCCAAGTATAGGTCATCGGATCATTTTCAGCATCTGTGGCTGCAGCTGTCAGAACAAATGCTGTTCCTTTAGGAATATTATAGGTAGGCAGAGCAGCAATTACTGGAGAATTATTTGTTATTGCTGTTTCTATATCACATGTCGCGGTAGCTAAGACTGTTTGAACCTGATTAATACTGTTTCTAAGGAAATAAGCATCACTATTGGGCTGTATATCAAATGTTCCTCCTGGAGAAGGGGCAGTACCGGCATTGCCATTTGCAACTCCTGCATAGCCCATAATTGTTGTACCTGAGCCGGGTTCAAATTGTGTATTGGGTCCTTGAAACTCATACATAAATGTATGATTTCCTCCCAGTTGATGTCCCATTTCATGAGCAACAAAGTCAACATCAAAAGTATCTCCCTGTGGAACTCCATTAGCGGGAGAGGTATAGCCTGAACCTTTACCGTTTCCTGTTGCTGGATTTGGATTGCCTGGATCTAAACAAATACAGCCAATACAGCCAGCCATCCCTCCTCCTCCTGATGCACCAAATAGATGTCCAATATCATAATTGGCATGTCCCACATTGGAAGCTAGTGTTTGCTGCAATTCTGTACTCCATGGAAAATTTGGGGGTGAATTTCCTATGCTTGCAGGAGAGTAAGGATCAGTATTGGGATTTGTATATATGACATTCGGGTAGTTTTGTAAATTTAAATGAAGGGCAAAATCTTTTTCAAAGATTCCATTTACCCTGGTGAGTGTAGCGTTAATAGCTGTTAAAGCTCCTGCCACTGTACCTCCAAAAAACTGGGTATATTCACCCGTAACAGACATAACTAATCTCAACGTTCTATATTTTCGGTCAGAAGATCGTTTAAAATCTGTAGGTTGATTAGTAAAAGATTTCCCATATTGATGAAGATTTTCTATTTCTTGCTGATCACCCTCTCGTTCCCTAGTTGAACATATAAAACCATTTTTTCCACCTGATGTTTTCGGGTGGACTTCGTAGATTGTTTTATCTACATTGGCTGGTTCTATAAACTCGGTTCCTTCACTGGTCATAATCATAGACTGAAAATCATTAGGAGCCAGGCTAAACCGTAAATATTTAGAGGGATCATCTACTCCTACCCCTACATAGGAGCCTAACTGATATTGATCGGCCAACTCTTTCACTACAACAGGAAAACTATACACAGCAAATCTTTCAATTTTTCCACTTACAGTGGGTAAAGATATAGTGACAGGCCGAGCGTTTTGACCTGTCTCCTGTGCGCTCTCTAATTGAGATTTTAACAATGAAATGTCCAAAGAATAAAAGTTTTTGGCCTGTGAGCCCTCGTGAATCGCTTTTCCTCTGAATGCCGAAGGAGTCCATTGTGCATGGAACATTGCCAACAAGCTAAGGAAAAAGAAAGAAGTAAAAATTTTCTTCATAGTATTTCTCAAAACTTTGTATTAATCTCACAAACCTACTCACTTTATTATCAATAAACAACATTAAAACACAAATACAATATAAAGTCACTAATAAAACATTAAATAAATTGAAAATTTAAACAAATAATCAATATTCGAATAAAAATATCAACAATTGTTGATTTATTTTCCTTAAAATAAAAATCTGAACAAAAAAATAAGCCTTCATTTCTGAAGGCTTATTCTATATGAAATTTAGCTAATTATTCTTTGATAAATTTCTTTTGAGCAGTATTACCGTTATCATCGATATCTATTACATAAACACCGTTAATCAATTTGCTAACGTTAAGTTCATTATTTAATAGAATACCTTCTACTACGATTTGCCCTGCAGCATTGTAGATTTTATATTTAGCTTTTCTGCTGATATTTTTCACATACAATACTGTACTTACAGGATTAGGATAGATCAGGATCTCTGTCTGGTCAATCGGATTAGAAGCTCCCAGTTTAGAAATTCTAACTGTATAATCTTCAACTTCTCCGTTTTTAACATTCACACAGGCTACAGGAACCCCATCTCTTTCCATTGCCACTCTCATTACTACATATTTGTAATCTGTTGTACTTACAAATGCGTCTGCCGGTACACTGAACTTACCTGATATAGGAGTGTCAAGGCTTGGATATGAAGTCAGGATTTTTTCGTTGATATCAAACTCTCCATTTCTGTCGAAGTCAATCCAAACTGAAATTCCTTCTTTATACGTTTTTCCAATCCATTTTTTCTCGATGATAATTTCATTATCCGTAGATCCCTGGATCAGTTCAATCATTGCCTTAGGAACACCTGTATAATCTGTATAGCTTGATCCTTTTGATGCATTTTCCATTTTAGGTTTTCCATTTGGAATAACAGTTACCTTAGAAATGTACTCTGCTGCTGAATTTTCTGATTTCATCTTACAGTAAATCACAGTAGGTGTTGTAAAGTAGTACGGAGGAGTATAATTTCCTGGTTTTCCGCTACAGATATTAACGACCTGCATTTCATACTTTGTCATTTCCACAAGACCGTCCAGTACAGCTTTATTAACAGGTGTAGTAATTTCTGTCCAGCTTGGAATACCCACTTTTCTATATCTAAGGATATAGGTAGCTCCCGGATATGCATCCCATGCAACCTCTGCAGTCGTTGGCAATAGTTGAGTAATTGTCAGTCCCGGAGGCGGGATTTCACATATTCTTGTGGTTGTAAATACCTGAGAATTTGAGAAATCATTCCAGTTGGTTTCACCAGCACATTGATTGGCAATCTGAACTTCATAAGTAACAAATGAATCCAGATTATTCAGTACATAAGTGTTGGTAGGAGCAGCAGGAAGATTGATTTCAGCATTTGGCCAATTTGGAGTTCCTACTTTTCTCCATCTCATTTTATATATAGCATTTGGTACTATTGGATTCCACGTAATCAAAGCACTTGTTGGGGTGATATTGCTTACGGTTACTGTCGGAGGTGTTGGATCACATCTCGTCGAGAAAGTCTGAATTGGTGTAGCTGGTCCCACTGTTCCACCACACATTGTAGAAACTTCAATTTCGTAAATTGTTGCAGGATTTAATCCTGTAATAGTAAGTGGAACATTTCCTAATACTGTAGATGCATAAATCTGCGTCCATGTAGAAGTTCCCTTTACTCTATATTTTACAAGATAAGTTGTCGTATTAAGAGCTCCTGATAAATTAACAACAATCGAAGTATGAGCCGGAGTCCCAAAAACAGGTGGATTTGGCATCGCATTACTACATGGTCTGATTCTTACCGCATAATCTTCAACTTCACCATTAGCAGCATTTGCACAGGCTGTTGGAACACTTCCATTCTTCAGCATTACTCTCATCGTTGTAGTATATTGTCCTGTATAAGCTGTAGGAACATTAGGAACAGTAAACAGATCAGTAACCGGAGTGGTAGTACTTGCCGGAGAATTAAGAATTCTTTCAGAAGTTTCAAACTGTCCGTTTCTGTTATAATCGATCCAGGCTACAACGGCATCATTACCTGATGATCCTGTCCATCCTTTTCCAACAGCAATTTTATTACCACTTGAATTTGCATCTAAAGTAATAAGGGTAGCTGGTGTTGTATAGCTTGTATAATAGTTCTGAACAGTTGTGTTGCTCATCACAGGAACACCTAAATTAGATGAAGTAACAGTAACATTTGAAATGTGATCGTTATCTCCACTACCTGTTACCGGACAATATTGCAGCGGTAATGTAGTAAATGGCATAAGTGCAGACCAAGCTCCTGTTACCCCACCACAGATCGTAGCTACCTGAACTTCATACTCAGTTTGCTCTATTAAAGTGTTTGTTGGAATAGTATAAACATTTCCGGGTGCCGGTATTGTGTTAATAGGAACCCAAGCATTCCCTGGTGCCACTTTCTTTCTATACTGTAGTTTATAGGTTGCCCCAGTAGCTGCAGTCCAAGAGAATGTTGCACTTGTATCAGTAATGTTTGAAATCGTAATATTTGTTGGCGGAGCCGTTGTACATACTGGCTGGTCAATCAATCTTACTCCATAATCCTCTACTTCTCCATTGCCTGTAAAAGGCCCACAAGGAGAGTCAACATCATCATTCAGCATAACCACTCGCATACGGGTCAAAAGAGGCCCATCATAAGTAGCGGGAGATGGAGGAAGTGCTATTGTGAAACCAGTACCTGTTGAATTCACAGGATTGGTTGTGCTATAAGAACCATTAACAAATCTTTCAGTAGGTTCAAAAACTCCATTTCTGTTAAGGTCAATCCATACTCCTATTCCATAGCTTGATGAAGAACCAGGCCAGAATTTAGTAATCGTTATTTTATTATTTGATGTACCTCTCACTAAAGTAACTAATCTTGTAGGATCAGCAGAGTAATCTTTATATCCATCATATCCTGAATTACTCACCATTAACGGACCGTTCGTAGGAGTAACTACAACTTTACCAATATACCCGCTTGGCATAGCAGTAGGCGGAACATTAGCACAGTATGTAAGAGCTGGTGTTGTAAAATTAGTACTTGCAGAGAATGGTCCCTGTGGACTACCGTTACAAATTGTTGCGATCTGAACTTCATATGTAGTTCCATCTGCCAAATTAATCAACTGTTGATTACTAGCCAGAACTGCTGTAGCTGGCAACGTTTTCCAAGGTCCACCAGAAGTTGGCCTGTATTGTACCACATAAGTAGCTCCTAGTGAAGGCGTCCATGTAACAATAGCAGTACTTGAAGTAATACTATTTATGGCAATATTAGTAGGTGGTACTGCAGAACAAGGTACAAGTTCTATCCCAGTAAGTCTGATTTTCGGAATATCTTTGTGTCTACTAGTTGCAGTTGGAGGAGAAGCAGGATCTGGATTGGTGCTATCATTTCTGTATAACATTCCTCTCTCAACACTAACTGGGAAACTTCCCCATCTGGCTTTCGTAGCTGACGCATAGCCGGGAGAGTTTTCATCCACAGCAATAACAATATTACTTGTTCCATCCCATAACATCGGAGTAGTTAATGGTATGGTAACCCACGTTCCGGCTGTCATTGTAGGAAGAGTACCTTCCCATACTTTTTTCAAAGAAGAATATGGTACCCAACTTGAACTTCCAGGAAAACTATTTTGCGTGGTATTGCCCATATAGACTACCCACTCATTATATTTATTCTGCTCAGCAGTAACAGGCTGTTCAACATAGAACTTAAGTTCAGTGATAAATTTGCCAGCTCCTACAGCTCCTAAAACTTCTGCAGCAGTGTAAATCTGCTGAGAATAGTTATATCCATAGTATGCATCTACAGGAAGTTGTTCTGTATAAGCAGTTCCGGTTCCAATCTGCCCAGGGGCAAATGCAGGTCCCTCAACCCAGGAGCTTTTGTCTGTAGGTGTACAAACGGCTCTTACCCACCAATAATAAGTGGTTCCTGATACCAATGGAGATAAAGGGGCAGAAGTTCCTGCAACAATAGTTCCTATTGTACCAACAGCTGAAGTCGGTGGTGTCCCCGTTGTATTGTAATATACTTCATATCCTCCTGCAGGTGCTGAACTCGAAGCTGCCCAACCAACAACAACACTTGTAGGTGTCATTGATCCTACCGTCAGGGAACCAGCAGTTGAAGGAACCGGAAGACACGTAGGTGGTGTTGCAAAAGATTTTGGCGTAGTATTCCAGGCACTTTGATCTGTTGCACTACATCTTGCCCTTACCCATACATAATAGGTTGTATTAGGAAGTAAAGGAGTAAGTGTTGCACTTGTTCCTGACGGAACATTCTGTGTTGCCGGAGCTCCTGGAGGAGGCGTTGCCCCCGTAGTATTATAATAAATATCAAATCCTAATGCAGGTGTATAACCAAACGCAGTCCAGGAAATTGCTGCTGTTGTAGGCGTTATTGTTCCTGTTGTAATAGTTCCGGCAGCAGGCATTGCCGGACATGTAGCCGGCGTAGCAAAGGCAAATGATGCAGACCACTCACTTTGATCAGTTGCACTACATCTTGCTCTTACCCAAACATAATAAGTTGTATTAGGAAGCAATGGACCTATCGTAGCGGTAGGTGTTGCCGGCGGGACAGTTACATTAGGTGCTGTGCCGGCTCCCGGTGGTACATTAGTTGTGTTATAATACACATCATACCCTAATGCAGGTACCGGTACATAAGCAGGCCACTTGATCTCAGCACTTGTTGCTGTAATTGTTCCTGCAGTGATTACACCACCAGGAGGCATAGACAAACATGATGGTGGTGTTCCGAAGGTCATCTGAATATTAGGTCTGTTACCCGTAACCGTACCATTTCCGGTAGGCGCTGTAGTGTTGCCCTGAATATACATATGTCCTGTTGGTACACTAGAATAGGTAAGCTTTGCTCCTGTAGTGAAGGTTCCAGAACCACCATAGTTAGTTTCTACAAGCACCATAAGGTTATCCACTCCATTATAAGTGAAAGGAAGCTGTAAAGGGACAGTATACCATCCTGTTGGTACAAGACCTACAGTTCCACTATATAATAAGGTAGCCCCGGTAGTTGCAGCAGCCCAGTTTTGAGCTGTAAGCGTTGTAGCAGGTACAGCTTTTATATAAATTTTTAGAGGAATCCCTATATTGAAAGTTGAGGTAGAATTCCATCCCAAGGATAAAATACTTCCAGCAGTTCCTCCTGCGGCAGCAATTTCTGCAGCCGTGTAAACAGATGCGGAGCGTTCAAATCCATTAGCAACCCCTAAAGGATACTTTTGGGTTGCCGTTCCGGTACCAATTGTAATGGTTTGTGCCTGTATGGACAATCCGACGACCATACAGAGCAATGCAATGAGCACCTTAAAAGGTCGGCTCATTTTACAGAGTAAAAGTCCACTCATATTTTTTAAAATTTAATAATGATAACGATAATTAAGAATTATAGTATTTCCATTTAACAAGGCCCGTACTTTATTTCCAAAACCTCGTAATTTACAGAGTATCTGTAGTAAAAAAAGTAATTTTATTCCATAAACTAATATTTTAATATTTACACAAATCTAAACATTTTTTCATTATAATACATTCTTTAAATTGTTTTTTTGTAAAAATTAAACTATAATACCCTATATGATTAAAAATAAAGAATCCATATAAATTCAGTAAATTTATATGGATTTGACCCTATTATTATTTTTTAATGCATTCAATAATTTCCGAAAAATATTATCTTTTATCGCAATAATATAATTTACATTCAACAACCAAAGCACATTTACTTTATTATCATCAATAAAGACTTTTTTAACGATTTAACTTCCAAATTACACATTCATAAGGTTAATACATGAGAAACGCTGGGAGTATTCAGAATATCATTTACAGGGTTTGGAGAAATTACAAAGTTGCTGTCTTTTTTATTTACTTCATTGTTATCTAGCATTTGCTACCTTTTAATAGCTTATTCTGAACTGTTCCAGGAAACAATGTCACACTATACAGAGAATCTGAATATCTTTTCTGGTAGTGCTAGCTTCCTATGCTTCATCAGATTTTGATACTGAAGTTCTTCCAAAGAACTTTAACAACTATATACAGTAATCAACAGCCCTGATCAGTAAAAACAAAAAACCCGGGAAAGTTTCCCGGGTTCAATGTTATGATTAATGAGTTTAATTAAAATTTATATGCAATATTCCATGCGAATCCCATATTAAATTTGGAGGAACTTTTTCCAAATCCAGGAATAATCATTGGAGATATATTATCCTGTTTGGAAGTATAGGCCAGATAGCGGGGCTGCAGATTAACATCAATATAAAAATTGGAATCAAACAACTGTACTCTTCCTCCCAAAGTACCTTCCAGCCAGAAAGAAGACTGTGAGGACGCAGGAAAAGACACTGAAGAATTACTTCCTCCATATCCACGGACAGGAACAGCCATGTACTCCTGATTATAAAATGATCCGGCAACTTTTCCACCTGCATAGAAACCATTGAATTCATTTTCTCTATCCTTAGCCAGCATATAAAATGCACCAAGCTTAATAAAAGGACCGCTTACTTTAGCATCATAGCTGTTTTTCTGATATATATTTTTCTCAAAACCAGCTTCTGCAATAGCATGAACGTTCCCATTAATCTTTGAGGAAATAAATCCCTGATATAACTTTCTATCTGAAAAGAATCCCAATCCTGTATTCAAGACATCAAGCCCAACCATAAAATTTGGCTCATATTTCCAATGTACTTTTTTTACTTCTTCTTTCTTTTCTTCCTGTGCTGAGGCTAGAATCCCGAACAGGCTAAAAAATAAGGTAAAGATTAGTCTTGTCTTCATTCAATATTTGATTTTGTCCATTTTCCAGGCTTTGAACAGGGTCAGGAGTTATTAATTCTGAACTTAAATTGTCATATGTTTTTTTGGCTCCACATCCGGGAGATACATATATTGCCTGTGTTGTATATTTAATTCTTACTTTAGATTCTTTACCTTTAGTAGATGTTTTAAAATAAATATCGGTATAAGGTGAATCATCTACCCTTAGAGGAATAAGCCTTGAATCTATTTTTTTCTGCCATCCCAAATCCACTTTTCCTGAACCATAATCTACTGCTACAGACAATGAATCAAGTGTTGTTTCCTTACCATCTGATGCTGCAGTCTTAAAGGCAACCTTCATTCTTGAAGTTCCCTCTCCGCTTTCGCAGATATCATCATCACTGCCACATGAATAAAACATTCCAACGAAGCAGAGCATTATGAGAAATTTAAAATACTTCATATTAAGATTTGAGCTCAAATTTAATTAAATTATTTTTTAATCAGCAATGCTATATTTTCTACGTGATGCGTTTGTGGGAACATATCTACCGGTAATATTTTCACTACATTATAATGTTCTTTCATCAGCGCCAGATCTCTAGCCTGTGTTGCTGAGTTACAACTTACATAGACTACTTTCTCCGGAGCTAATTTCAATATTTGTTCCACTACTTTCTGATGCATTCCATCTCTTGGCGGATCTGTAATCAGGACATCTGCTTTAGGATGATTTTCCATAAATTCATCGTTAAAGACATTTTTCATATCTCCACAATAGAAAGTAGTATTGGTAAGGCCATTTAATTCAGCATGTTCTATGGCTGCATCAATAGCTTCCTGTACAGATTCTATACCGATTACCTGTTTTGCATTTCTTGCTACATACTGGGCAATTGTTCCTGTTCCGGTATATAGATCATATACTACTTCATCTCCTTTAAGGTCTGCAAATTCAAGTGTTTTTCTATACAGTTCCAATGCCTGCTTATAGTTGGTCTGGAAGAATGATTTTGGTCCGATTTTAAACTTCAATCCGTCCATTTCTTCCATTAAATATCCTTCACCAAAATATACATTAATATCCAGATCATAAATAGAGTCATTGGCTTTTGGATTGATCGCATATACCAACGTTTTGATCTGCGGAAACTTCTCCAGAATATATGCAAAAAGTTTTTCTCTGTTTTCTTTTTCTTCTCTGAAAAGCTGGAATAACACCATCCATTCTCCTTTAGAGTTCTGTCTCATCATCAGAGTTCTCAGGAATCCTTCATGGTTTCTCACATCAAAGAAATCTAATCCGTTCTCTACAGCGTATTTCTTCACCGCTAATCGGATTGCATTAGATGGATCTTCCTGTAGAAAACATTCTTTAAGGTCTAAGATCTTACTCCACATTCCCGGAATATGGAATCCTAGAGCATCTTTGCTTCCAAAGTTTTCTTCAGAGCTTATTTCATACTGAGTAAGCCATCTCGCATTGGAGAAAGAAAATTCCATTTTATTTCTATAAAAATACTGTTCTTTCGAACCAAGGATTGACAGGGTTTCAAAGTCTTCAATTCCACCAATTCTTTTAATATTGTTATATACTTCTTCCTGTTTAAAATCAAGCTGTTTTTCATAGCTCATATTCTGCCATTTACATCCACCACAGGTTCCGAAATGCACACACTTCGGCTCTGTTCTGAAAGGAGATCTCTCTAAAACATCTACAGCTTCTCCCTCATAATATTTGGATTTGGCTTTTTTCACTCTTACATTCACAACATCTCCCGGAATTGCCCCCGAAACCAATACTGTTTTACCGTCTTCCGTTTTTCCAATAGCAACACCTTTTGCTCCGGCATTTAACAGCTTTATATTTTCAAGAACTAAATTTTTCTTATTCTTTCTGCTCATTCTAAAATTTTCTATTTTCCTAATCGAAACTTTAAAAGTTTCACTTTGCAAAAATACAATAAAAAAAACCTTATCCGAGGATAAGGTTCTGATCTATATTAAAGTTTATTATTTTGTAGGAGCAGGCTGCGGATTTGCAGGCTGTGGTGCGGTAGGATCAACCTGTAATTGTGGCTGCACCTGCTGAGCATTCGGATCTACTTTTGGAGCTGAAAGTCCTGTAAGTTTATCCAGAATAGTTACCAATTCCTGTTCTCCAAGATTTACAAAAGATCTGCTTGCTATTTTTCCATCTTTGTCAATGATTACAAAGCAAGGTAATTTGAATCCGTATACTCCATATTTTTTAGCAATATCAGACTCCATTCCTTTTTCTCCGTATACATTCACTCCCTGAATACCTTTTAATAATGAATTGCTTGTTTTAATAAACTGATCTTTTGTATCGTCTACGTTTACAAAAACAAAGTTCATTTTAGATTTGTAGAAATTTACAACTTCTTTTAAAACTGGTACCGTAGCTTCACCGATATAAGGATTCCATGAAGCATAGAAGAACAACATATAAGGTTTCCCTTTGTTTTCAGAAAGTTTGTATGCTTTTCCATCCTGTTTTACTAAAGCAGCTTCAGGAGCCACTTCTCCAATTTTAAGACCTGTAATTGCCATCTGCATTTTTAGAAGGTCACTTTTGATCGTTGCATCTTTAATATCTGTATCAATAAGCTTTTTGATCTTATCAAGATTTGCAGTAGTGGATGTCGGATGAATATCTGTCTGAGCCATCACAAATGCTAAAAGATAGTCTTTTGCAGTTTGAGAAAGGTCTTTTTTAGTATTCAAATATTTAGCAAACATTTCTGAAGTGGTAATTGCAGGTTTTGTTTTGCTGTTTGCTTCTGCATATTTCTGGAAATCCGGAGTCATTTTTACAAGAAGATATTGTCTGTAAAGAGGAATAGATTTTACCATAGCTTCCTTATCGTTATCCAATTTAGCCTCATAATCCGTTAAAGCTTTAGAAGGTTTATATCCTGGATTTCCTGCCATTACTCCATGTGACATTTCATAATTGGCAAGAAGGTTAAGAACTGTTACCTTAACATCATTTTTCTTCCAAGCTAAAAGAGCTTTGCTAGGATTATTTTTAGCAGCAAGATCATCAACACTTTTATTGATGTCTGCTTCTACTTTTTGCATCCCTTTAACGAATCCGTTTTCATCTCCGGCCATTAATCCTCTTAAGTCAACTTTATTGCCATATTCTCCTAAAAATTTCTGCGTTGCTGCAAGGAAATCATTATTCTTTTTGGCATCTCCGGTGATAACATATTCATTAGGGAATGTCATTGCATTTCCTGAGATATTAACTTTTTGTCCACCTTCAAGGTAGATCAGGTTTTGTTTGTTGGCATAATTGATAACATACATACCGTCTTTAGGTGCTTCAAAGCTACCTGAGAAGTTCCCGTCTTTATCAAGACCTATATTAATTAAAGGCAATGTTCCTACTCCGGAAGCTTCTACAAATTCGATTCTTTCTAATGGTGAGCTTCCCGTAATTTTTCCTTTTACTTCTACTTTTTTTGAACAAGACATCACGAAAATCGCGATGATAAACAATAAAAGATATTTTTTCATTTCAATTTTTAATATTACACAAAAATAAGCTTTTTAGGGCCTGTTAATTCACACTGATAATTTTTTTTGAAAAATTTTATTACATCGATAAAAAGGGACATTCCAATTACTTTTTTTGTCTGTTTTTTATCGTTAAAAAACAACTGAAACAATGCATTTTTTACATCCTTCAACTGCCCTCCAAATATATACTTATTCAACAAAGTAAACCTAAGATCCGGCAATAAGTTAACAAACTTTAACAGATAAAATAGAGATATAAAAAAAATCGCTCCCGAAACGAGAGCGATTTTTAAGTATTTTGAATCAATTCTATCCTTGATCTACAAGAGCAGACATGTATTCTCTGTTCATTCTTGCGATATTCTCAAGAGAAATACCTTTAGGGCACTCAACTTCACAAGCACCAGTGTTTGAACAGTTTCCGAATCCTTCTTCATCCATAGCTTTCACCATGTTCAGAACTCTTCTCTTAGCTTCTACTCTACCTTGAGGAAGTAATGCATACTGAGAAACTTTAGCTCCCACGAACAGCATTGCTGATCCGTTTTTACATGTAGCTACACAAGCTCCACATCCGATACAAGCAGCAGCATCCATTGCTTTGTCTGCATCTTCTTTAGGAACCGGAATTGCGTTAGCGTCCAATGTATTTCCTGAAGTATTTACAGAGATGAAACCACCTGCTGCCATTACTCTGTCGAATGCGCTTCTGTCTACCATCAAATCTTTGATAACAGGGAAAGCGGCACTTCTCCAAGGTTCAATAACGATCGTCTCTCCATCTTTGAACATTCTCATGTGAAGCTGACAGGTAGTAATACCTGTATCAGGACCATGAGCTCTACCATTGATGTAAAGGGAACACATACCGCAGATTCCTTCACGACAGTCGTGATCGAAAGCGATAGGTTCTTTACCATCGTTAATTAAATTTTCGTTCAGAATATCCAGCATCTCCAAAAATGAAGAGTCTGTAGATACATCTGATATTTTATAGGTCTCAAACTGACCTTTAGTTTTACTATTTTTTTGTCTCCAAATTTTCAGCGTAAGATGAAGGCCTTTTTTTGCACTCATAATGTTATATTTATAGGTTGGAGATTATTTGTAACTTCTCGCTTTAACTTCGATATTGTCATAGATAAGATCTTCTTTATGCAGAATTTCCTGTTTGATATCATCACCCTGATATTCCCAAGCTCCTACATATTTGAAGTTCACGTCATCTCTTTCTGCTTCACCTTCCGGGGTAGCATGATCTTCTCTGAAATGCCCACCACAAGACTCGTTTCTGTGTAATGCATCAATAGCCATTAATTGTCCAAGTTCAATAAAGTCTGCCACTCTGAATGCTTTTTCAAGTTCAGTGTTCATTCCTTCAACATCTCCCGGAACTTTTACGTTTTTCCAGAAATCATTTTTCACTTCTTCAATTTCTCTGATTGCTTCTCTTAACCCTTCAGGAGTTCTTCCCATTCCTACTTTGTTCCACATAATGTGTCCTAATTGCTTATGGAAGTGGTCTACAGAATGAGTTCCTTTATTATTTAAGAAGAAATCGATTTTTTCTTTAATTCCTTTTTCAGCCTCGTCAAACGCTGGTGTAGTGGTAGGAATCGCACCTGTTCTGATATCTGCAGAAAGGTAATCTGCAATCGTATAAGGAAGTACGAAATATCCATCTGCAAGACCCTGCATCAATGCAGAAGCCCCAAGTCTGTTGGCACCGTGATCTGAGAAGTTAGCTTCACCGATTACGAAACATCCCGGAATAGTAGACTGAAGATTATAATCAACCCATACACCACCCATTGTGTAGTGAACTGCAGGATAGATCTTCATTGGAGTTTTGTAAGGATCATCAGCAGTAATCTTTTCGTACATTACAAATAGGTTACCATATTTTTCTTCAATCCAAGCTTTTCCTAGGTCGTAAATTTGCTGGTCACTAGGATTATGAATATGCTTTTCAATAGCAGCTTCTTTACCTTTTTTGATAATTTCTGTAGAGAAATCTAAGTAAACTCCTTCTTTAGTATCATTATTTTCGATTCCGAAACCAGCATCACATCTTTCCTTACCCGCTCTAGACGCAACGTCACGAGGAACTAAGTTACCGAATGCAGGATATCTTCTTTCTAAATAGTAATCTCTATCTTCTTCTTTAATATTTTCAGGTCTTAATTTGCCTTCTCTGATGGCTACAGAATCTTCAATTTTCTTAGGAACCCAGATTCTTCCTGAGTTTCTTAATGATTCAGACATCAAGGTAAGCTTAGACTGCTGTGTTCCATGAACAGGAATACAAGTCGGGTGAATCTGTACGTAACAAGGGTTTGCAAAATATGCTCCTTTCTTGTGAATCTTCCAAGCTGCAGAAACGTTTGAACCCATTGCGTTTGTAGAAAGGAAATATACGTTTCCGTATCCTCCTGAAGCAATGACTACAGCGTGAGCAGAATGTCTTTCAATTTCACCTGTCACAAGGTTTCTTGCAATAATTCCTCTTGCTTTTCCGTCAACAATAACAAGATCTAACATCTCATGACGGTTGTACATTTTAATTCTTCCTTTACCGATTTGACGGCTCATTGAAGAATATGCACCTAATAATAACTGCTGTCCTGTTTGTCCTTTTGCGTAGAAAGTTCTTTTTACCTGAACTCCACCAAATGAACGGTTATCTAGCTGACCACCGTAGTCTCTACCAAAAGGAACCCCTTGAGAAACACACTGGTCAATAATATTTGCAGAAACTTCAGCTAATCTGTAAACGTTAGCCTCTCTTGCTCTATAGTCACCACCTTTAATGGTATCATAGAATAATCTGTAGGTAGAGTCACCGTCTCCCTGGTAATTCTTAGCTGCGTTGATCCCTCCCTGAGCTGCAATAGAGTGCGCTCTTCTAGGAGAATCCTGGTAGCAGAATGCTTTTACATTATATCCCTGCTCAGCTAAAGTAGCTGCAGCAGAACCTCCTGCCAAACCTGTACCTACAACAATAATATCAATCTTATCTCTGTTGTTTGGTGCAACAAGGTTCATATGATCTTTATGATTTTTCCACTTGTCTTTAAGAGGACCCGCTGGAATTCTTGAATCTAATTTACTCATACTAGTATATTGATATTATTGAGTTATAAAATGATAAACCGCCACGATGATAAATCCTGCTGGAATAAGGATAGAATACCATGTTCCGAAAGCCTTAATCACAGGCGTATATTTTGGGTGTCTTGCTCCGATAGACTGGAATGAAGACTGGAATCCATGAGCTAAGTGTAAGCCCAATAGCACAAAAGAGATCACGTATAAAGCAACTCTCCATAAGTCTGCGAACTTCTCATGAAGCTCTGGCCAGAAACGTTCTGAATCAGGAGCTATTCCTTCAACATACTTATAGTTGATTTCATGTAGCCAGAAATCATATAAGTGAAGCGCTAAGAAAGCTAAAATAACAGCCCCCGAAATAATCATATTTCTGGACATCCATGAAGAATTCACTGATGCGTTGTTTGCTGCATACTTTACTGGACGCGCTTTATTATTCTTGATCTCCAATACAAATCCCATCGCAAAATGGAAAATTACTGCAAAACCAAGAATAGGCTGCATTAAGAACTGCACAAAAGGATTATAGCCCATAAACTCAGATGCTGTATTGAATGCATCCCTGTTTAGAACTGATAACAAATTGGTCGTCAAATGCAGTATAAGAAAAATCAGCAAAAATAGAGCTGATAATGCCATCGCATATTTTCTACCTATCGTAGAACTCGTTAAACCTGCCATATAAGTTTAAATTTGAATTTCCCACAAAATTAAGAAATGTTAACAATATCAAAAAGTGAGAAATCTCACAATTAGTCAGTTTGTAATCTTTCTAAATAAGAGCTTAATAGGTTATAAATAAAGAAAAAACCAAAAAACCAAAAATCATCATTCCATATCATACACCTGATCTCCAAAAACTATTTTTTTAGTTGAAAAAGGAATCGCCCTTATTTCAAAATGATGTATTCTTCTGGATGAACAATAGGGGTCTACTATAAATTGTAAAACCTTTTTCCTGTCTGCTTTATGCGGAATCCAAAAGCGAACCTTATTTCCTGTCTTTATAGAGATGACTGTACACTTACTGAAGGAATGAATAATCACCTCTTCCTTCTGATTTTCAACAATATTACATCCGGTCCTTATCATTAGAAATGCTAAAACAGAGATTATCAAATTCATGGAATTTCTAAGGTTTAATTTTAAAATCACAGCCCGTAACAAATATACTACAACTGATACAGACAATACTTCAATCAGATTCATAGGAATGTTTTTAATGAGTACTGCATCTAACCCGGCAAACCAGTGAATAATCTTAAGAAGGAACTGGATCATATAATCATAAACTATATCAATAAAGCTGAAATCCATACCAAAAGCGATAAGAAGTGTCATCAAAAATGAAAACACAATAATCACTTCAGAAAAAGGAACAATTGCAAAATTGGCGATGACTGATACAAAAGAGAACTGATGGAAATAATATAACACCAACGGAAGCGTTGCCAACTGGGCAGATACTGAAATGGTTATGGTATTAAAGATCAGTTTCTTTAAATAATTATCGGCGGGGGGGAAGTATTTCAAAAGAGGCTGATTCAACCAGAAAATTCCTAATACAGCAACAAAACTAAGCTGAAATCCCACATCAAAAAGCTGTTGGGTATCCGGAATCAGAATAATAAATGCAGACAAAGCCAATGAGTGCAATAAATCCGGTTTCCGCTGCAGTAAAACAAAAATAAAATACACACTCAGCATAATACAGGACCTCAACACAGAGTTTCCAAATCCAATAAATCCGGCAAATAACCAAATAAAAACCAAACTTGAAATAATCGCATATTTCCTGAATTGTAATGGGATGAAACGAACCATTAAAAAATAAAAAAGTCCGAAAATAATGACAATATGGGTTCCGGAAATCGCTAACAGATGAACCAGCCCCGATCTATTGAAATCCTGTACAGTACCGGCATCCATTTCGGTTCTGTCTGCCAGAATAATTCCTTTCAAAAATTCTCTGCTGCTTCCTGACATTCCGGTTTTATCAATTTTCTTCAGAACATTGAGCCTATACTGTCTGATCTTATCGGTAAAGTTTATATCATCACGTTCTGCAGAGAAAACTGCATTTGAAATATACACCTGATATCCAATATTTTTCCGTTTCAGATACTGCGCATAATTGAATTGAAAATTATATTGAGGCTGCTTAGGCTGTGTGATGTAAGATTCTGCTTTGTAGTAATGTTTAAAATCTAATTCGTCATGGTTTCTCGGAATATAAAAAACTGCATTAAAACTCATTTCCCCAGATTGGGCTATCCCTTCATATTTTTTATATTTTTCTGTTGAATTTAATTTCTGGGAGATTTTAAAAACAATGACTTCTTTATTATTGACAGTTATATCAGTATTTTGAGAAAAAACAGTACAGAAATGAAGTAAGATGCCTATTCCGAAGAACAGTACTCCAAGAAGAGCCACCCTGATTTTATACAGCACATAGGTATTGAAGAATAGGGAAAGTAAAATTCCAAAATTGATAGCTGCAATCCCATACATCCATACTTTTCCCAATAAAAATTTATCCTGAAAAAAAATTCCAAGAATAAAACATAGTATCAGGATCAGTAGTGGTTCTCTATTCAATGACAGCTAATTATATCACCAATATAGGAAATTAAAGATTCACTTATTACCACTGTAATTACTAAATAAAACACCCTGTAATCTTTAAAGAGATTAACAGGGCGCTTATTTTTTTGCTATAAAATTGTATTTATATAAAAAGTTTTACTTTCCATTTAAAAACTTATCTGTGAGACGCTGGTTTCTTTGATATAGAACCAGGGATCTTTTCCATAATCTTCATAGATAAAATTTTTGTTTTTCTTAGAAGCGGCAGGTTCTATCCGGGTACCTTCATACCATTCGTTAAACAAAGTAATTCCAATCAATTCAGGATTCAATTTAGTGGCTGCATCAAACATTCTTTCATATAATATCTGCCGTTGTCTCTGTTTTTGAAATCAGCCTCATTCCAGGGTCTGATCCTGGTATCGAAATAGCCCGGGCCAATGCAAGGGATAAAAATAAGATGATGGTCTTTGCATATTGAGCCATCCCCCTAATTAGAGGTTGTACTTCCAAAAACAAAACCTTAATTGACAAAATAAGTATAAAACACCATCAAATCCGGCTCCGTAAGGGAATTAAAATTTCCGGAGAGTCGTCTCAGACCTTTAAAATCACCTCAGCAGCATGATCACTGGCTCCCTTACCACCAAGCTTTTCTCTCAAAAGGCTGTAGTCATTCAGGACCTGTTCTCTTTTTCTTCCTTCTAAAATTTTATTGAGTTCATCTACCAGATTCTTAGTATTCAGATCATTCTGGATAAGTTCTTTTACAACTTCCCTATCCATGATAAGATTCACTAACGAAATATAATTGATATTTTTTACGAGTCTTTTGGCAATCGCATAAGAAATGGTGCTTCCACGGTAGCAAACGACTTCAGGGATATTCAGCAGAGCAGTTTCTAAAGTGGCTGTTCCGGAAGTAACCAAAGCAGCTTTTGAACATCTAAGCAGATCATATGTTCTGTTGGAAACAAAATGAACATTGTCATCCACATACTTCTGGTAGAATTCTTTAGGAAGGCTTGGCGCTCCGGCAATCACAAATTGATAATTTTTAAAATGAGGTCTTACGGAAAGCATGACTTCAAGCATTTTCTCTACTTCCTGTTTTCTGGATCCCGGTAAAAGTGCAATAATTTCTTTTTCGTTCAGCCCGTTCTCTTTTTTAAAACCATCAATATTGATTTCTTTTAAATCAGAAATAGCATCAAGCAACGGATGCCCTACAAAGTGTGAATGAACACCATGTTTTCTGTAAAATTCTTCCTCAAACGGAAGGATGACCATCATTTCATCCACATATTTTTTGATGGTCTCTACTCTACCTTCTTTCCATGCCCATAGTTGTGGGGAAATGTAGTAGATCACCTTAATTCCCAATTCTTTGGCAAACTTAGCAATCCTCAGATTGAATCCCGGATAATCTACCAGAATTAAAACATCAGGCTTATTGTTCTGGATATCTTGTTTGCAGAATTTAATATTATTTAAAATAGTTCTCAGATTCATAACCACTTCCAGAAACCCCATAAAGGCCAGATCCCGGTAATGCTTTACCAGTGTTCCGCCCTGAGCTTTCATCAGATCACCACCCCAAAACCTAAACTCTGCACCAGAGTCCTTTTGTTTAAGGGATTTCATCAAATTGCTTCCATGAAGATCACCGGAAGCTTCTCCTGCAATAATGTAATATTTCATTTCCTCCGAAATCTTTATTTGTTTTAATAACCGTCAAAAACAGCCTGTTACTTTGCATCATGGGCAGTTTCTATGGTAAGGATAGAGAACAAATTAAGAGGTATATTGATCTTAATTTGTAAATTTGTTCAAAGATAATGATAAAAATGTCAGAAGAATTTGAAATCAGAAATAAAGTTGCCGAAAGCGGCCTTGTAAATTTTGACCTTACCACTTTACTTCCAAAAGGGGAAAGAAAGGGTATTGATCTTAAAGACTTTCTTTTTCAGGAGATGATCCTGAAGGAAAAAGATTTCCGCGAAAAAGTAGAGGTCATCAACACTGAAGAATATAAAGATTCCTATATCTATATCTACAACTCGGTAGATACCATTATTCCGCTTTGGGCTTACTTTGTACTCACTGCTAAGCTTACAGATGTGGCCAAAAAGATCGTATTCGGAAACCGCGAGGATCTGGAAGTTATTCTGATGCACAATGCTATACAGACCTATGATTTTGAAGATATGAGAGGAAAGAGGGTTCTTGTAAAAGGATGTTCGGATAAAGAAATTCCTGAAAATGCTTATATAGAGCTGGTGGAACAACTAAAACCTCTGGTAAAGTCTCTGATGTTTGGAGAGGCCTGCTCTAATGTTCCCATTATAAAGAACTAAGAATGAAGCAATATCTATCGGCGGCAGCCCTGTTCTTTATTTTTTTAGCAATTTATTATATCGGGAGTTTTACTAAAATTCCCTTTGCTGATTGTGTAGGATTTGTCCTGTCTGTAGAAAAAGGTGAGTTTGAAACTGCCGCTACTGCAACTTCCCATTTTTTATATACCAATACAGCGATCTTTATTAAAAACCTGACAGGTCTTCATCCTATTGAGGCCAGCCGTCTTTTGGTAGTAGCTTCAGGTGCTTTCACTGTTTCTATTGTATATCTTATTGTAAAAACCATCACAAAAACACAATGGACAGCCATTACAGCTGCGTTTGTCTTTGGATTCAGTTTTTCTTTCTGGAGAAATGCTGAAATTGTAGAAGTATATACCTACAATTCTTTATGGATAAGTCTTTTCTTCCTTTCTATGGTAAAGGTCTTTATTGAAAAGAAAAATGTTCACATTATACTGAGCAGCCTATTCCTGGGAATTGCTCTCTGGGTGCATATTCAGAATATTTTACTGATTCCTGCTCTCTTAATTTTCTTATTTTACTTCAGACAGGAAAAGAGGTATGCCAGCTTTTCGGTTATACTTTTTGCTTTATTGTTTTCATCCCTGTTTATTCTTAATATGTCGCAGGGACTGCCATTTAAGGCCTTCTACTCTTCCGATCAGGGAACATGGGTGGAGGATTCCCTGAAACAGACTCCGGTGCAGCTGGTAAAAGATTTTTTCCAGTCCTTTATATACCTCATCTATAATTTCAATATTTTTATATTTTTCGGAATAGCAGGAATGGGACTTTTGTATAAAGCCAACCGACAGATGTTTACTGTTTTCTTTGTAGCAGCGTTATTGGTTTACGGGTTTGCCACTTTCTATCTTGTTTCTGATAATTATGTATTTTTTCTTCCGTTCAATATCATTTTTGCGCTGTCTATCGGATACGGACTATCTTCTGTTAAATATGTTTCATTTAAAAAGTTTTCGTGGGTTTGCCTGCTGATTCCTTTAGGTTATATTTCTGCTTATAATGTGGTCTTACTTACGGAAAAAGGTAGAGAAGCTGATGCTTTCAAAAAATATAAAGGCGGAATGAATTATTATCTGCTTCCCTGGATGAATGATAATGTAGGGATTCTGGAATTCACTGTTGACAATAAAGTAGCTCCTGAACCTATTAACTGGATGACTGTGAGCGCAAAGGAATATATCAAAGTATTAAAAAATAAGGGATATACTGAAGAAGAGATCCGAAAACTTTAACAATAATTATGAATCCGGGGTATTTTGGGAGGCATATTTTTTGATAACTTTGAGTCAATTAATACATTAACAAACACAAACAATGAGCTTAATCGACCTACTTACAGGGAACACCAGCAACCAGGTTGCTGAACAGGCTGAAAACAAATTCGGAATCAATAGAAACCAGGTAATTGCTTTACTAGCAGTAGCAACTCCTCTTATCATTTCTTACCTTAGAAATAAATCCCAGGATGCAAAGGAAGCTGAAGCTTTAAACAATGCTTTGGACAAAGATCATAACGGCAGTATCTTAAATGATCCTTCACAAGTAGAATCCAGACAGGCTGAAGGCGGATCTATTCTTGACCATATTTTCGGTGGACAAAAGAGCACCGTGGAAAATCAATTATCACAAAATACGGGAATCTCTATAGATAAGATAGGACCTATCCTTGCGATGCTAGCTCCAGTTGTAATGGGGTATATCGGCCAGCAAAAGCAACAAAGCAATGTGGGAGCAGGAGGTTTAGGAGATCTTTTGGGAGGAATCTTAGGAAATGCTTCTAATCAGGCTCAGGCTCAACAATCAAGTCCTTTAAATGATATTCTTGGAAGTGTTTTGGGTGGCGGACAATCTCAGTCATCAGGAAACCCTTTGAATGATATTTTAGGAAGTGTACTTGGCGGTGGTGGAAACCAGCAGCAGCAAGGCGGCGGTGGATTAGGAAGTATTCTTGGTAATATTTTCGGAAAATAATTAATTTAATTTGTCATAAAAAAGACCGGAGAGAGATCTTCGGTCTTTTTGCTTTTTGTTACTTCTTAGGTTTCTCTTCGGTTGCTGTAAAGGATTTTGAAGCTTTTCTAGGTCTTCTTTTTCCGTAGTTTCCGGCATGAATTTTACCTCTTCTTGATTTATTGTCTCCTTTTCCCATAGTAATAAAGTATTTGTTGTTGTTGTTACGAATTTAGGAAAAATAATTTGATCGTTAAATCAGTTTTTCAATAATCCACTTGTATGGAGTTGTTGAATTAATTCTTCCAGTCTTGTATTGGTAGAAATCAGATCTTGTTTACTATAATTATCAGAAGGAGCACTCGGAGCCGGTGAAGTTAAATGTTCTACCGTTTTATTAAGCAGATCCCATTGAGTCCATAGTCCTCCATATCCATCATAGCTTCTTATATACTTCTTATTGCTTATGATTGTAGCATATTCCTGATGAACATTTCCTGTGCTCGGATCTTCACTATTATAAACTGTTAACATCCCCATTTCGTTTACAGGGTAATTAACTGCAGAAGTAAAATCTGGTTGGGTGGTAACAAAAAAAACACCTGTTTTAGTATAATCATTTAAGTTTTCACTAACATTTAAATAATTCTTCGATACTGTAATTGGTGTGGTGAAAGTTCCGAATTTTTTCCACTTGGCTTTTTCATATGATCCTCGCTCTATACATATTGCCCCCACCCAATCATTATTTTTATCAAGATTAATATTCCAAATAAGAGATCCTATTGCAATATCTTCATTGAATAAAACAACATTACCATTATTCCCGTTTTCCAAAACAGTATCACCGTAGAAAACTCTAGCTCTTTTGGAAGGTTGATTTATTGCAGAATCTCCTCCATTTAATCCATATTCAATATCATGTTTGGTTGTTTTAAAAAAAATTAAATTATTACTATCCGTACAGCTATTACCTCTTATAGTACCTGAATATAATTCGCCCAAGACAATATGATAATACCCAGAACCAGTATTATCAATGGCATTATTACCAACAGGACCAAAAAAATTATCCAGAATATTTACTCCATTATCAGCAACAGGTAATGCAGGATTATCTGTAATGATATCTCCTTTTTTATTTGACTCAAAATAACAATCTTTTACATTGACAATGGATGACCCTCTAAAATTAATTCCAAAGCCCTCTAAACCTTCAATTACAGAACTCTGAATGAATAATTGCACTTTATCATATTTGAAATATTCATAAGCTTCTATAAAGCTTTCACCATGCTCTGCTGTAACCTGGCTAAATCTTATATCATAACAACCTTTACCCGCCTTAAACCAAGTTCCAACCCAATCCCTTATACTACATGATTGAAAATACAATGACTGCACATAATCTACATTGGCTTCAAGCATTTTAATCTTTACAAATGAACAGGTAACAAATGAACATCTTAAAAATTTATTACCATCAAACACAAACGAATTATCCATAGTTGATGTAAAATTTACTCCGATAAATTCTACCATTTGACTTACAGGTAGATATTGAGTATAAATGAGATTACCATGTTTATCCTTAACATCATTTTTTTGATCTATAGTTGATGAAAACAATGGAATACCCGTTGTTACCCTTAATTCCCCCCCAATAATCTTAAACCAACTTCTGTTATTCGGGCCATCTACTAATCTATCAATAATTACAGTATGTTCAATTCTGAAATTACCGTCTATGACCAAGTCTTTTTTAGCTGCTATACAAAAATTGATGGCAGCTTGTAATGCCTGCGAAGAGTCTAAAACTCCTTTTTCATCACCTCCAAAAGTGGTTAGTTTCACACATGTTTCTGATTTCTCAAAATATTTTGTTCCTAATTTCAGATAAAAGAAGCCATCTTCCTGATTGGCTATAGGACTTCCATCTGCCCATGTTGTTGTTTCTTTGTAAATTCCTTGATTGTTGTCTTTGTTTAATAGTATTGACATGATTAATATTTTTTGATTCTGTTAAATATACCATTTAAACCTTAAGCATTTTCCTCTTTTACACAGAATAAAAGCAACCACAGTCATATTTGCTGTTACTATCGAAATAAAAACTACCGACTGCAAAAGCGTAATAATAGATTTATCAAACAATTATTTCATTAACGACTAATAGAACTACCATCATCCATTCATTACACCTTGACCGTCTTCCACTTTCCTTTTTTAAACAGAATAAAAGCAACCACAGTAATCAATCCCTCAGCTGCCGGGATTGAAATGAATACTCCTTTCGGACCCATCTCCAGATGCTTGGAAAGAAAATAAGCTAAAGGAATCTGAAACAGCCAGAATCCAAAAAGATTCACCCATGTTGGAGTCCACGTATCTCCTGCCCCGTTAAAAGCATTGATCATAACCATCCCGATTCCATAAAAAATAAAGCCTATACTCATAATGTGGAGTGCATTTGTAGCAAAATCTTTAATCTCTATCTGCTGAGTAAAGAAACTCACTAAGAAATCCCCGAACAAAACAAATATTAAGCTAACAATCACCATAAAGATGACATTATATTTCACTGTTTTCATCACAGACTGCTCTGCTCGCAACATTTCATTTGCCCCCATATTCTGTCCTACCAATGTGGATGCTGCATTACTCAGGCCCCAGGCCGGAAGCATAAAGAACATCATTAATCTTAAGGCTGTCTGATAACCGGCTGAGGCATTTTCACCTCCTGTAGTCGCTACCAGCTCTGCCAAAAAGATCCAGCTGCACGATGCAATCACAAACTGGAAAATTCCGGGAGTAGCAATTTTTATAATGGATTTAATTAGATCATAATGTGGTTTAAAGTAAGAAAGCTTAATACGGATTTGGGTATCTGCCACCAAAAGATGATACAGCTGATAAACTACCCCAATACTTCTTCCAATGGTAGTCGCTAATGCTGCTCCGGTAAGACCCATTGCCGGAATAGGCCCAAACCCTTTAATCAGGACCGGACAAAGAATAATGTTGGCAATATTGGCAATCCATAAACTTTTCATAGCAATCATCGCATTTCCCGCTCCCCTAAAGATTCCATTGATCAGAAACAGAAGCATAATGATGGTACTGCTTCCCATCATAATTCTCGTAAAGTCTTTTCCATAAGCTGCAGCTTCCGGTCTTGAGCCCATCAATATCAGAATTTCTTCAGCATAGATGACCCCGAATGCACTTAAAACAAGTGTTATGACAAATGAAACCAGCAATACCTGTGCTGCACTTCTGGAAGCCTGTTCAGTATTTTTCTCCCCAATTCGTCTTGCTACCATAGCGGTTGCCGCCATACTCATTCCAATGGCAATGGAATACATTACAGAAAGTACAGATTCTGTAAGACCAACTGTCTGAATGGCGAAACCACTTTCCTTTAGATGTCCCACAAAATAAAGGTCAACCAATGCAAATACTGACTCCATCGCCATTTCCAGCATCATAGGTATAGCCAGAAGCAACACAGCACTTCTGATATTAACCTTCGTAAAATCGGTTTCTTCTCCGCTAAAGGCTTTTTTAATAAAGTCAATATATTTCGTCATTTCTCCGGTTATAATTTATATATCCTCAAAAATACAAATCTAGTTCGTAGTAAGTCTTAGCAATTGACAATAAAATTAATCAGAAGTTTTTTTATCTATAAAACCTGCAAAAATCTTATCTTTGCAAACGTAAAAAAAGGTTCTAAGCTAAACCTTAAACATTGAACTTTAAACAAATAATTATGTTTCGATCACACACCAACGGGGAGCTATCTCTGAAAAATCTGAATGAAGAAGTTACACTATCCGGATGGGTACAGACTATCCGTGATAAAGGATTTATGATTTGGGTAGATCTTCGAGATCGTTACGGAATTACCCAGCTGGTACTTGACCAGGACCGTTCTTCTGCACAATTGATGGAAGAGGCTAAAAAATTAGGACGTGAATTCGTAATTCAGGCAACCGGAAAAGTTATTGAGAGAGTAAGTAAAAATCCTAATATTCCTACAGGAGAAATTGAAATCTTAGTTGAAAAACTAACGATACTGAATGATTCTCAACTTCCACCTTTCACTATCGAAGATGAAACTGATGGTGGAGAGGAATTAAGAATGAAATACCGTTACCTGGACATCAGAAGAAATCCGGTAAAAGATAAATTGATCTTCCGTCATAAAATGGCTCAGAAGGTAAGAAATTATTTATCTGATGAAGGTTTCATCGAAGTAGAAACTCCTGTTTTAATTAAATCTACCCCGGAAGGAGCAAGAGACTTCGTTGTGCCAAGCAGAATGAACCCAGGGCAGTTTTATGCATTACCACAGTCTCCACAGACCTTCAAACAGCTTTTGATGGTAGGTGGAATGGATAAATATTTCCAGATTGTAAAATGTTTCCGTGATGAGGATTTAAGAGCAGACAGACAGCCGGAATTTACACAAATCGACTGTGAGATGGCTTTTGTAGAGCAGGAAGATGTAATGAATGTATTCGAAGGAATGACTAAAACCCTTATCAAAGATATTACAGGTCAGGAATTCGGGGATTTCCCAAGAATGACATTCGCAGAAGCAATGCAGAAATACGGAAATGATAAACCGGACATCCGTTTCGGAATGGAATTCGTAGAACTTAACGAGATTGTAAAAGGAAAAGACTTTAAAATATTTGATGAGGCAGAACTTGTTGTAGGAATTAATGTGGAAGGATGTGCAGACTATACAAGAAAGCAGATTGACGAGCTTGTGGATTGGGTAAAACGTCCACAAATCGGAGCTTCAGGAATGGTTTGGGCTAAATTCCAGAATGATGGAGTGAAAACCTCATCAGTAAACAAATTCTACAACGAAGAAGATCTAGCAAAGATCATTGAAAAATTCGGAGCAAAAGAAGGTGACTTAATGTTGATTCTTTCCGGAAACGAAAACAAAGTAAGAGCTCAGCTTTCTGCATTGAGAATGGAACTTGGAAACCGTTTAGGATTAAGAAAAGGAAATGTATTTGCACCTCTTTGGGTTGTTGATTTCCCTCTGTTGGAATGGGATGAAGAATCTGAAAGATACCATGCAATGCACCACCCTTTCACGTCTCCAAAACCAGAAGATATCCACTTATTGGAAACAGATCCCGGTAAAGCAAGAGCCAACGCTTATGATATGGTTCTTAACGGAAATGAAATCGGAGGCGGATCTATCAGAATTTTCGACAGAGATCTTCAGTCTAAAATGTTTGACCTGCTAGGGTTCTCAAAAGAAGAAGCAGAAGCTCAGTTTGGATTCCTGATGAACGCATTTAAATATGGAGCACCGCCACACGGTGGTTTAGCATTCGGATTTGACCGTTTGGTAGCAATCCTGGATGGAAATGAAGTGATCAGGGATTATATTGCATTCCCTAAGAACAACTCCGGGCGTGATGTGATGATTGATGCACCGGCTTCCATTGCTGATGCACAGCTCGATGAACTAGAGTTAAAATTAAATTTAAAAGCATAAATTTAAAGCGGGGTATTTGCCCCGCTTTTTTATTATGAAAAAACTAATTCCATTTATTTTATTATTCTTTTTAAATCAATACAATTGTCAATATGCTGAAGGAGCATATTCTAAAAGTAGAATCTACAATTTAGTCAAACAATTACAGAAAGGTAATAAAAAAGCTTTTAATGAGCTTACTCCTTATTTCGATAGTGACAAATTACTTTCCGAAAATTTAGGTTATCATTATTTGGAGACGGCAGAACAGTCTTTTGCTCACAGAGCTCTTACTGAGAATTTCATATACCCTGACAACGAATTACAATCAGAGAATATTAAAAACTCTAAAGACTTTATCCGTTTCTTAGCCATTAATAACGATAAAATAAAATATTATCCAGAAGTAGAAGCATTTTATATCACTCCAATTAATCAGAAAAAAGAATTCATTGAATTTCGAGAATTACCCGAAGTTAAACTACAGAAAATAAAAAGCAGATACACTGAAATACTAAGTAAAAACTGGATCAAAGAAAAAGGGATCGACTTATTAATTAAAAAGAATAACCCTATAGTCTTTTTAAAAATATGTGAAGAGTTTTATCGGCAAAGGGATAAGTTTAATAATTACAATCGAAACAAAGGAGATTTTCATGATTTATTAAGAATATTAATAGGTAAAGACATTGGATCTGCAGACCAAAATGGCAATATAACCTGGGATACTGAGGATATGAATTTTGATAATACTGCAACGCTTAACTTATTTGTTTTTTTCTCTAAAAACTATAAAAATTTCAAATGGAACAGTTCTAAAAACTATTTTGAAAATCATTCATTACAAGTAAAAGATACTGAACCATTAAGCAATCTAATAGAAGATCTTTATAGTGAAAATGATTCTATAGCTATACAATCATACATTATTCTTTCCCAAAGCGACCCTATCCGGGTAGGAAAACTATGTGATGAAAAAGAAAAAAACAGTTTAGACCGCCCCAATTCCATTACGCCATTATTTCCCTTCAGATTTCTGAAACAACTTTCGTTATTCACAAATTATTGCAGGCAAAATACAATTGATTATCTTGGTTCTGATGAACTCACTTCTCAAATTGAAAGATTAAAATCTGAACTGACATTCAATGAAAGAAGAAAACTTGAAGATCAGCTAATCAAAAACTTAACATTCGAAGATATCACCTCATTGGAATACTGGTCTCTCATTCATGAAAAAGAAGTAGAATTAGGAGAATCTGCAGCCAGAATATTAGATATTTATTATACTAAAAACTGGCCTACCATTTTAAACAATCCTGATTTATTAAAATGGTACTTAAAAAAATCTATTTTATTTAGCCGGATTGGCATCAATGGAAGCCTTAATTATTATCTTATAAAATTCACAGGCAACGGTTCTGCAACAATTAAGATTCTTGATCTGATCAAATCTGATGATCCTGATATAAGCCTTCAGGTTGAAAAAGCAAAGAAAATATGTTTAAACACATTTGAATTTCCAATTGATAATTTAAAAATCAGTGAAGCTAACTTCAACAGTAAAAGAATAAATATCGAACAAGAAATTGAGACACTCAGATCCAAAAGTATAAAGCAGAATGATTTTGAATATAATATATTGTCTCTATCAGCGAAAATTGGTTATAGTCAAATTCCTGAAGCCATTAAAAACTTCAAAAAATTAAAATTTGACGAAAAGAGCTATCGTTCCCCATATTCTTTCCTTGAAAGAGATTATGGTTTTTTTATGATTAAGAATTGGAAATTCCAGGAAGTACAGGATCAGTTTCTATCGATTTATAATTCCCATACAGAAAAACAATTATATCAATATTATTTGGATAAGGCCAAAATTGATTATAAAAATAAGGAGGCAATTATTGATTATGATAAGATCTTTGAGATTTTAAAATTTAACATTGGAATCCCTTTTACAGGAAGTTCACTGCAGGAAAATGAAGTAGGGTCCATCATTAAACTGTTAGAATTAGAGTTAAAAACAAACTTAAACTACCCTGACAAACTTTGTAATTCAGCAGGAATATATATTTGTCCACCTACAGACAGAGCGTGGGAATGGCAAAGATATTTGATAGACAACAATTTTTTAAAAGCCCAACATTCCGATATTGTTTCCTTCCACTATGGTTACTATCTGGATAAAGTTCTACCATATCAATCAAAAGATTAATCTTTTCCTTCACAGAGCATTCAATACATGATCTCATAATCAATATGTTTTTTTAGGATCTATAAATTTAAATTTATGAAAAAACTAAGCTTATTTCTTTTACTTATATTACTACTTTCTTCCTGCAATTCCTTTGATAAAAAAGATTTATTAGGTGAATGGACTATTGAGGAAAAAGAAGAAAAAAAGCAAGATGACCAGCCACCAGTACCTTTTCAACGTGATCCACAGATTATTGTTTTTAATAATGATGACACTTACATCTACAAAAATGGAATGTTCAATTTTGATCGAGATTCTATACGCTATTATGGAGAAAAGACTCAATTTAAGATAAAAGGTGATTCGTTGCTTATTTTTAACCCAACAACAAAAAAGTTTGATTCACAAAAAATTGTGGAACTAAGTAAGAATAAGATTGTTTTAGAAACCAAGAAAAAAACTTTAACAACTTTAATTCCATTTAAAAGCAAAACTTACGATAATCTGAATCCACAAATTGATAAAGTTATTGTTTCAAAATCACTGTGTTTTGGTACCTGTCCCTCCAATTCTACGGTTATAGACAATAAAGGCAATTTTTTATTCTATGGAGACTTATACAATCTTAAGAATGGATTTTTCAGTTCTAAAATTTCCTCCCATATTACAAAAGAGATTTTTGATGAAATGAAATATATTGATTTCTATTCTTTAAAACCGATGTATTCAACATATATAACAGATCAGGCTTCTTCAACCATTACTTTTATGTCAAAAGGAAAGATTATAAAAACAGTACATGATCATGGAGAACAGTCCGCTTTTGAATTAAGAAGGCTGATCAGAAACATCAGCTATCTTTATCAGCGTATTCCATTACAGTCCCTTATTACTGATCCTGTATTGGTTTACGATTTCAATTCCGGTACAAAGGCTGTTGATTTACAGGAATCTGAAACATTCTATTTATTCAGTGAGCTATTAAAAGCAAAAACAATCAGTCAATATTCCGGAAATCTTCCTTTTACTGGAAAATATCTCCTTCCTGTTCCTACCAATGAAGATTATAAAAAGTTCTACTTATATGAACGCAGCATCAATACTGATGGTAAAATATTTAAAATCCAATTAGAAGATAAAACGTTCAAAACAGTTGATTTGGGCTATAATTTCTTTAATAAAAATTATTTGATCAGATTTAAGAACGACAGTGTAAGAGCTCGCTAAAAAAAGAGTATATATTTTAGATTAATGAAAGAAAAACGAAAACTCAAAATTTGGGAAATCCCTATTACCATTGCCGGATTAATTGGGCTATTCATGTTCATTCATGGGATCGGTGGAAAAATAAAAGGAACAAACAGAACAGAATCTTTTAAAGCTGAATACTTTATCGGTGGAATTTCTATTCTGGCTCTTGTCTATTTTTTTATTTTTACACAAGGCAGCGATGAAGAGGAAGAAGGTTTTTCTTTAAAGAACTTCAACAGAAATCTTATTGTTGATGACATTAAAAGATATCATATTTCTGGTACAATAGACTTAAGTACAGCCATAATAGAAAGCTTCATTTTTGGAGTGGGAAAAACCCAGAATGATTATGTGAATATTTTTTATAATAAAAATGATATTGAATTTGTAAAGACCAAAATGACCGTTGAATATATCAATGGTGATTCTCCATTACTTCTTACAGCCTATACCAATATTGATACAATAACTTTAAGGGATATTATTCAGCAACAACCTTCCACTACAGTGTATTTTGATAAGTATATCCCAAGTGATTATTATATTGACTTAAGCTTCTTACAGAGTTGGGAAATACAAAATAAAAGCGGGAAATAATCCCGCTTTATCTTTATAAAACCTTATTTCATTTTTAAAATCTCTTCTCTTCCCGGCCCTATAGAAAGGTATGTTACCGGAACACCCATTTCCTGCTCCAAAAAGGAAAGGAAGTTCATCAGTTCCTCCGGAAGTGCAGAAGGATCTTTAATCACAGAGAAATCAGCATTCCAGCCCTCCAGCCATTTAAATATAGGCCTGGCATTTTCAGGAAGAGTTCCGGCCGTAGCTTCAACAGATCCGTCTTCCAGTTCATAATGGGTACAGACTGCTACTGATTTTAATCCGCTTAAAACATCTGCTTTAGTCAGAACCAATTGAGTAATGCCATTGATCATTACTGCATATCGTAACGCAGGAAGATCCAGCCAGCCTGTTCTTCTCGGGCGTCCAGTATTCGAGCCAAATTCATTACCTTTTATCCTGATTTCTTCTCCCATTTCATCAAAAAGCTCTGTTGGAAATATTCCGTTTCCTACTCTTGTACAGTATGCTTTGGCAATTCCATAGATCTCACCGATCTTTTTCGGGGAAATCCCCAGTCCGCTGCAAGCTCCTGATGCAATGGTGGAAGAAGAGGTTACATAAGGATAAGTTCCATGATCTATATCTAATAATGTTGCCTGAGATCCTTCTCCCAATATTGTTTTTCCTTCGATCAAGGCTTTATTCAGGAGCAGTTCGGTTTCTGTGCAGTTGAATTGTTTTAAAAACTCTACAGCTTCAAAAAATTCTTTACTAATCTCTTCCAAAGGTGGAATAAGCATATCCTCCCCTGCCATAAAGCTGTAATCTCTCTCTAAAATATGTTGTACTCTCTCCTGAAAATCCGGAGCATACATATCCCCGATTCTCACGTTTTGTCTTAAAATTTTATTTGAATAGGCCTGAGCAATTCCGTTCTTTGTCGTTCCAATAGTTGTGTAAGCTGGGTTTTCTTCCATGAAAACATCCATCAGCCTGTAAGTAGGCAATACAAAATGAGCTTTTTTAGAAATAATCAGGTTGTTCTCTGGCTGAAGCGTTTCGTCAAATTTCTTTAAATTAAGAATTTCATTTTTAAAACTTACGGGATCAAGAACAGTTCCCGTTCCGATAACATTCTGTACTCCCTGCATAAAAATTCCTGAAGGAATCATTTTAAGAGTAATTCTTTTCCCATTTCTTTCGATACTGTGCCCAGCATTTGAACCGCCGTTGAAACGGGCAGCAATATCATAATTTTCACTGATAAGGTCAATAAACTTTCCTTTTCCTTCATCTCCCCATTGAAGTCCTAATACAATGTCCATATAATTATTTTTTTATGGAACAAAGCTATGACAGTTTGAAAAAGAGACCATTGTCATTTGGCAAAAACGGTTTTTATCAATATAGGGTACAAATATTTATGAATCTGAAATCGGGATTTAACTTCATCTTTACTTTTGTTATAGGTTTGAAAGCCAATGGAATTTTTATAAAATGAGAGAACGGGCTAAAGTCCGTTCCTATTGAATTTATAATCAGTATGTATATTTAGGTAAAAAATAAGAAGATCAGAGACATTGTATTTTGATCTTTACCTCATATTTTACTATAAAAAGACTTCATTACTCATTGATAGTTCTCCTAATTCTGCTCAACGATGAAGGTGTCACTCCAAGATAAGAGGCCAGCATAGATTGCGGAACCCGGTTGGCAAGTCCCGGATAATGAGTAAGGAAATGTATATATCGGGATTTCGCATCCTGGTTGAGCATAATGCTTGCAACCTTAAGTTTGTTTTCTGCAACAAACCCATGAATTCTGGCAAATAACACGGGCCATATTGTAATCTTTTCCTCTAATATTTTAAAATGGTTAAGATCTATAACAAGTAAAACAGCATCTGTAATGGCTTCTATATATTCATGAGCAGGAAGCTGATCGGTAAATCCTTGAAAATCTCCGATAAACCGGCCCTCATAAATAAAATAACGGGTAAAATCATCTCCTTCTTTGTTGTAATAGAGAGAACGGAATACACCTTGCTTTACGAAGGCAATCTTTTGGCTTACTTTTCCAGCCTCTACAAAAATTTCACCTTTCTTCACCAAAGTTTCCTGAATTCCTTCTCCAATCAGAAATTCATCCTGAGCATTCAGTAATCCAAATTTTTTGATGTAGCTAAAAAGTTCTTCCATATTATTGTATCCACAGATTGCGGAAATATAAAGGTATAAAAGTAACCCATAAAAACAATTGTCATTTGACAAAAAGCTTCATCACACATACCACACAACTCCCCATCGGCATGTTAATTGCTTGATTTTTAAAAACGTAAGACAATGAAAGCAATCTGGAATGGTGCCATTGGCTTCGGTTTAGTAAATATCCCTGTTAAGATTTACTCAGCAACGGAGACCAGCAAACTGGACCTTGATATGCTCGACAAATCCGATTTTTCCAATATTCGGTTTAAGCGAGTCAATGAAAATACAGGAAAAGAAGTAAAGTGGGAAAACATTGTCAAAGGCTATCTCATGGATGATAAATATATTGTTCTTGATGAGCAGGATTATGAAGCAGCAAGCCCTGAAAAGACAAAAATCCTTTCTATTGATCAGTTTGTAAAAGAGAAAGAAGTAGACAGTATCTATTTTGAAACCCCTTATTATCTCGAACCGCAGAAAAATGGGGAAAGTGCCTACAGACTTCTATTAAAAGCCCTTGAAAAAACGGGCATGGTAGGAATCGGAACTTTTGTTCTTCGGGAAAGTGAAGCAATCGGAATGATACGTCCTTACAATGATGATATATTAATTCTGAACCGCCTGAGATTTGACCAGGAAATAAGGGATTATACAGATTTAAAAATCCCTGCTCATAAAGTCCCAAAACCTGCAGAGCTGAAAATGGCGGTCAATCTTATTGAACAGCTTTCCCAGGATTTTGATCCGGCGATATATAAAGATACCTATTCTGATGATCTACTTAAAATCATCAGGCAGAAAGCAAAAGGTAAAAATATTAAAACCCAAAAAGTACCTGCTGCAAAAGAAGGTAAAGTGATTGACCTTATGGCTCAATTAAAGGCCAGTTTAAATACTTCCAAATCTAAATCTGCATCATAATGGCTCTCAAAGATTATCAACAGAAACGTAAGTTCGATGAAACCAGTGAACCTAAAGGGAAAGCAAAAAAGAGTAAAAACAAACTGATTTTTGTTATTCAAAGGCATGCTGCAACACGTCTTCATTATGATTTCCGCCTTGAAATGGAAGGTGTATTAAAGAGTTGGGCTGTTCCAAAAGGACCTTCATTGGATCCGCAGGATAAACGATTGGCCATGATGGTAGAAGATCATCCTTATGATTATAAAGATTTTGAAGGTAACATTCCTGAAGGCAATTACGGAGCAGGACAGGTGGAAGTCTGGGACAGCGGAACTTATGAACCTTTAGAAGAAAACAGCAAAACATCTGATGAAAAAGAATTGTTGAAGGAGCTGCATGCCGGTTCCTTAAAGTTTATTTTACACGGTAAAAAGCTGAAAGGTGAATTTGCCCTCGTGAAAATGAAAAATGTGGAAGACAATGCATGGTTGCTTATTAAACATAAAGACGAATTTGCGGAAAGCCCTTATAATGCTGAAGAAAATACTTCACCAAAATCTTTGGTTACCAAATTCCTCGAGGAAAAAAAAAGCCTAAAAACAAACGCAAAAAAGAAGTCGTAGCTTCAGAAAAAAGATTCAGGAATTTTAATACTTTAACCAACGAAAAAAAGCTTAAATCATTCATCAAACCTATGCTTGCCAAACCTTTTGATAAAGCATTTGATGATAAAAACTGGCTTTTCGAAATAAAATGGGATGGCTACAGAGCTATTGCTGATCTCAGTCATGATGATCCTCTTTTCTATTCCAGAAACGGGATTTCATTTTTATCAAAGTTTGATCAGGTAGCTCAGGATTTTGACCAACAGAAATATCAAATGATTCTGGATGGTGAAATTGTTGCATATGATGATCATGGAAAGCCTAGTTTTCAGCTTTTACAGCAAATAGGGGATAATCCCGGCCTAGCTTTGGTTTATCAGGTTTTTGACCTTCTCTGGCTGAATGGCCATTCTACAAAAGAACTTCCGCTGGTTCAAAGGAAAGAACTTTTAAAAGAAGCACTCATTGAAACGGATACAATCAAATATTGTGACCATATCCCTGAAAAAGGCATTGCCTTTTTTGAACAGATGAAAAAAATGAAGCTTGAAGGTATGATTGCTAAACTGGCGGCCAGCCAGTATGTAGAAAATTACCGGGCTGCTGACTGGCTTAAAATCAAATTTTCCAATACAGAAGAGGCTATTATCTGTGGTTTTACAGAACCCAGAGGTTCCCGGGAAAGTTTTGGTGCTCTTATTCTGGGAAAATATATCAGTCATGATTTGGTTTATTGTGGTCATACGGGAACGGGATTCAACAATACTTCTTTAAAAGATCTTTATCAAAGGCTTCAGAAATTAATAGTAAAATCTTCACCCTTTGAAACCATTCCTGAAACCAATACACCTGTAACATGGACAAAGCCTGAGCTCGTTTGTGAAATCAAATATTCTCAAATCACAGAAAACGGAATCTTCCGTCATCCGGTTTTTATGGGTATTCGTGAAGATAAGGAACCGGAAGAAGTAAAGGATGCAGCAGATTCGGATATTCAACCTAAAAAATCAAGAACAATGAAAGCTAAAGCATCAACAAAAAGAACAGAAACTTCGGAAAAGGAAAAAGAAATTACCCTAAACAAACATATTGTAAAGCTGACCAATCAGGATAAAATTTATTTTCCAAAAGATGATATTACCAAAGGTGATGTGATAGAATATTATCAGTCTGTAGCAGGATATATTTTGCCTTATTTAAAAAACCGTCCCTTATCCCTCAACCGCTTCCCCAATGGCATTGAAGAACATAGCTTTTATCAGAAAGATGCCGGAGAGCATGTTCCTGATTGGGTCAAAACCACACAAGTATACTCTGAATCTAATGATAAATACATTGATTATATCTACTGCAACGATAAAGCAACCCTGGCTTATCTGAACAATCTCGGATGCATTGACTTTAATCCATGGAGCAGCTCACTGCCGGACCTTGAACATCCGGATTATCTGGTCTTGGACCTTGACCCATCAAAGAAAAATACTTTTGATGAGGTAATTGAGACAGCTCTTCAGGTGAATGAAGTGTTACAATCCATTAAAATTAAAGGATATTGTAAGACTTCCGGAAGTACGGGCATCCATGTTTATATTCCGATGGGTGGCAAGTATGATTTTGACCAGGTAAAAGACTTTGCGCATATTCTAATGAAACAGGTTCATGAAAAACTTCCTGAAATCACAACATTAGAAAGAAGCCTTCAAAAAAGAGACAGTAAAAAAATTTATTTAGACTATTTACAAAACCGAACAGGTCAGACATTAGCAAGTGCTTATAGTTTACGCCCAAAACAGGGAGCTTCAGTCTCTATGCCTTTGGATTGGGATGAACTGAAACTGGGAATACTGCCTACAGATTATAATATTGACAATGCTTTGGAGAGAATTAAAGACAAAGGAGATTTATTTAAACCAATTATAGGAAAAGGAATTGATATGATGAAGGCTTTGGAATTACTTCAGAATATTGATTAATTTCTATACTTTTACCTGCAAAAACTATCCATGAACGAATCTATTACATTAGAAATTGCTTTTAATGAGAAGACGGAACGAGAACACCAACAGTTTTTCTTTCGTTATCAATGGAAAAAAGGCTTTACAGAACTTAAGAAAGCAATCATCTATGCTCTCATATTTCTGTTTCTTGGCTTTTTTTCTCAATCAAAGTTTATTAATAACAGTCCTGCTTCCGTTGTTTTCAGATATGCAGGATTTATTTTTATTGCCTATATTTTTTTACTTCTTTATCAATTCTTTACCGGTAAAAAGAAGTTTTATAAATCAATTGAAGAGCAAATCAGTGATTTTAAACGGAAAGATGAAAAATTTAGTTTTATAATTCTTAATAAGGATGATATTACTTTAGAAAATCCATTTAATACCATAGGTTCTGTTTGGAGTAAAACCAACTATAAATTTGTAGACCAATATCTTATTCTGGGTATTCTTAACAACAATCTTAATTTTGTATTTACTGAACATGACTTTAAGGAAAATGATTATAAAACTTTTACAAATTTTCTTGAACAATACTCAAAGAAAAATAAAGAATAGCTATTACATAAAAAAACCTGCATTATTGAATGCAGGTTTTTTTTATTATCATTGTAAATAATCATTACTTATTATAAATGTGGATATCTCTTTGTGGAAAAGGAATTCCAATTCCAGCCTGATCTAAAGCTTCTTTACAGTCAATAATAAGTTCCTCGTTCATTTTCCAAAAATTTTCAGTAGAAGAGCTCACTCTGATCGATAGGTTGATCGCACTATCACCTAGTGTTGTTACGACTACCTGTGGAGCGGGTTCTGCAAGAGCAAATTCATTCTTTTTGATCATGTCCATTAATATTTCCTTTGTCTGTCTAAGATCAGCATCATAAGCAACTCCGATATCCAGAGAGGTTCTTCTGGTTCCTAACTGAGTAAAGTTTGTAATACTGTTATTGGAAACTACTCCATTAGGAATAATAATTAATTGATTTTGTGGCGTAATCAGCTTTGTGTGGAAGATATCAATCGCCTGTACTGTCCCTGAAACACCGGAATTGGTAGAAATAAAATCTCCTATTTTAAATGGTTTTAATAACAGAATAAGAATTCCTCCTGCAAAGTTGGTTAAAGATCCCTGTAATGCCAGACCTATAGCCAAACCTGCGGCACCAATCATAGCCACAAAAGCTGAAGTCTGTACTCCTAATTGGGTGACTACGACAATGAAGAGAAGAATATTAAGTCCCCAATTGATAATATTAAGTAGGAAGTGCTGTAAAGAAGCTTCCATACCACGTTTTTTGAAACCTTTTGATACAAGTTTCTTAATCATTCTGATCATCCATGATCCGATCAGATAAATCAGTAATGCGGAAATCACTGCGGTAAAAATTCTCGGTGCCCATGAAATCGCTGAAGATATTAAGGTATCCCAATGTTTTTGAATGTTGTTCAATTGTAAATCGTCCATTTTATACTACTTATTTTTTTATCATATTCGTTATCCGCCCTTATAGCAGTAAGATTTCAAAGTGGATCTGAATAGAAAGCATGCCTGTTTTCAAAAGAAGGCTGATCTTAACTTTTAAAGTTAAAATCAATAGTATTTGCATTAAAACAGATTGATTACTGAATGGATATTTTCAGCTTACTCAATGGTCATTTAGAAATTGAAATCTTACGGGAAGAATAATCAGTATCTACAATTACAAAAAAAATACCGAAGTTGTTTTTTTAAGAGATAAAATCACTTATTCAATGAAAAATATCATATTTTTTCATGTAAACCCTTTAAAAATATAAGATTTAAAATTAAGGAAGTTTCGCAGCAAGGCTTTCCGGTAAAAGTCTCAAAATATGATAAATGATTTTCCATTTAAAATTCGGAACAATGGTAAAGGAGTTTCCGGCATTGACAATAAATTTTGCAACATAATCCGGTTCCATGATCAAAGACTCATTGAGTTCCAGCCCTTCATTAATTTTTGTTCTGATATAGCCTATCACTAAGGCATTGACTATTATTTTTCTGGAAGCCAGTTCCTGCCTTAACCCAGCCAGATATTGGGTAAATGCAGCCTTGGTACTTCCATAGACAAAATTACTTTTTCTTCCTCTTACTCCTGATAATGAAGAAAGTCCAATAATCCTTTCCAGGTTTTTATTACCTTCATCCATGGCAATCATGTTCAGAATAGAAACGCCCCCCATATAATTAACCTCCATCATTTGTTTTGCTCCTTTAAAATCTCTCAATGCCTTTTGGTTATCAACCAGGAAACCGGCTGAATACACAACAATATGAGGTTTTACAGGTAACTCCTGATAAAATTGATGATGAGAATCAAAATCTGCCGCATCGAAATACAAAACCTTAGTTCTTTTCTGATCCAGATTATTTGAGGAGATAAAATCTTCCAGTGATTTTGTATTTCTGGAAGCTGCCATTACAGAAAAACCTTTTTCAAGGTATTGAATGATACATTGCTTTGCTACATCTGAATTGGCTCCTAAAATAAGAACAGTTTTGTCTGTGTTTTGATTCATAAGGCAAAGATAATTTTTTATTAAACATTAATTTTACAAATGGATTCAATGATTATAGAACATACAGATACCAATCTTTATATTGTAGTATCCTAGAAACTACCTTTTATTTTCATCTAGCAGTGAAATCCGCAGGAGATTTTTATAGTTTTTGAATTGTTTTTCGCACAGATTCCACAAATCTCACGAATCTTTTATTTGAAAGTCAACAGAGAATTTTGCTATAGAAGTCAATACTTTTTGGCTTACTATTTATATAAAAAATTGCGGCGGGTGAACAAAGTTCACCCGCCGCAGCTAAATATTTTCAGACTGAATTAAATTATTTCTTCTCTTCAGTTACTGTTTCTTTGTTATCTGCTGATTTCTCAGTAGTTTTTGCTTTATCTCCGAAACGAGTTTGTGTCATTTCTCTGGAAATTGCAGCTTTTTCAAACTTTAATTTTCCGGATAATGTTTCAATAACAAAACCGTCATCCTGAACCTGGGCAATTCTTCCGTGAAGACCGGATGTAAGTACTACTCTGGTTCCTACTTTAAGTTCTTCCTGAAAGTTTTTTTCCTGCTTTTGCTTTTTCATTTGAGGTCTGATCATCAGGAAATAAAACCCTACAAACATCACACCCATCATGATCAGCATCATTGATGAAGATCCCTGTGGCTGTGCCTGTAAAAATAATGTCAACATATTTTATAAATTATGGTTGAATGTTCGCAGTGAACGTTAATTTGATTGGAGCTTTTTCTACGTTTGCAAAAACATCTGCATACTTCTGAACGTTTCCGTCAAAGTTTGAAGAGTCAAAATGCAATGTAATTTTTCCTTTTTTACCTGGCATGATAGGTTCTTTTGTAAAATCAGGAGCAGTACATCCGCATCCAGGTTTTACTTCAGAAATAACCAATGGATTTTTTCCTGTATTAGTCACTTCATATACGTGCTCTACTTTGTCTCCTTTCTTGATTTTTCCAAAGTCGAAGTTGCTTTCAGATAAAGCGATAGAGGTAGATGGCTCGTTAGAAACAGGGGCTGCAGCATGCGCTTCTGTTACGGATGTAGCAGCAGAGTCAGCTGTTACCGGAGTTCCTGCAGCTGTTGAATCAGTAACTACAGCTTCAGCGCTTTGAGTTTCTTTGTTTTCTTTTTTACATGAAACTAATCCAAAGCCTATAATTGACAAGGCGATAATTGATAACGTCTTTTTCATTTTATATTCTATTTTGATCTTTACAATATTTATCTAAAATACCATTAATGAAGATATTCGAACGGTCTGTAGCAAATACTTTTGCAATCTCGATATATTCATTAATAATAACTCTTGAAGGCGTTAAGGCAAAGTTATCTAGCTCTGAAATAGCGGTTGACAAGATCACTTTATCCATCAGGGAAACTCTATCAAGATCCCAGTTTTCTAATCTTTCTTCCAGCTTTTTCTCGTTGTTTTCCCAGTTGTTCAGGGTATCTTTCAATAACTTAGCTGCGAAGTTCTTGTCCTCTTCATCTTTAATCATTTTGATTAAAGTTCTGCTTTCTTCATCTTCTCTTAGGAATCCGATTGTTTTCTGTACCATTGAATTGGCAATATGGATATCGTCATACCATGAAAGTTCTTTATCTCCAAGATAATCATGGAAATCATCATTTTCAGCAATATATCTTAAAAATAATTTCCCGATAAACTTCTGATCATCTTCAAAAGAAAATCCTTCTTCTTTCATGAAATCCTGATAACGTTTTCCTGCAGTAATTCTTTGGAAAGTCTTTACCAATAAATCATCATGCATATCCCACTTCAGCTGCTTATGCTGACCTGTAAAGAATAATCTTTCCGGATTTTCTTCCAGCTTAAGCAATATCTGATTGTTGATGAATTTTTGGTTAGGATTAATATCAGCATCGGTTTTAAGGTATTTATTCTTTCCGATTTCAATTTGATGCTCAGCTAATTCTTTTAGACCTACTAAAAAATTAAGCTGATAGATATAGAGATAATAGATTTTCTCTATTCCAGCGAACATGTTTTTCTCTAAAACATCAAATTTTACAGGGTTCTGATAGTATGAATACACCGCCTGTACTACTTTTTCACGAATTTGTCGTCTTCCTAACATTCAAAGAGCTTTTTAATGAGTGCAAAGATACAAAATTTAAAATTGATGAAATTCGTAGAGTGAGGACATTTTTGTAATTTTGTAAAACTATATGAAAGCGCTAAAAACCTTAAACCCCTATTTTTGGAAACACAAAATACTATTGTTTTGGGGGGTACTCTTCATCATTGCCAGTAATTTTTTCAATATATATAAAGTTCAGTTTGTAGGAAAATCTGTAGATGAGCTTACTAAAAGCGGTAACCTCGGTTTCAATCAACAGGTTTTAGTCTATGTTGGGATCATTGTAGGCTGTTCACTTTTAACAGGAGTTTTTACTTTTATGATGCGGCAGACCATCATCGTTGCCTCCAGAAGAATTGAATATGAACTGAAGAATAAAATTTACAGACATTATCAGGATTTATCTTTAACGGATTATAAGCAAACGACTACCGGAGATTTAATGAACCGATTGAGTGAGGACGTGGTAGCCGTAAGAATGTATCTTGGTCCCGGAGTAATGTATGTGGCTAACCTTATTGTTCTTGTCCTGATTACAGCAATTTATATGGTAAAAACGGATGCTTCCATGACATTATGGACTTTATTGCCGCTTCCTATATTATCATTTGCTATTTATAAGGTAAGTTCAATTATCAATAAGAAGTCGAAGATAATGCAGAAAAGCCAGTCTGCAATTTCAACTTTTGTACAGGACAGTTTTTCAGGAATCCGTGTTGTGAAGTTTTTCGCAAGAGAAAAATATATTCAAAAAAACTATGGAATAAAAGTCACTGATTACCAAAATAAGGCTCTGGATCTTGCCAAAACAGAAGCTTATTTCTTTACGATTATTCTGTTTGTAATTGGCCTGTTGAATGTTGCCATTATCTGGATTGGCGGGACAAAATATATTGCAGGAGAATTAAGCATCGGTAAAATTGCTGATTTCTTCATGTATATTAACACCCTGATCTTCCCATTCTCTATGGTAGGCTGGGTAACGTCCGTCAATCAGAGAGCTGAAGCTTCCATGCAAAGGATCAATGAATTTATGGATAAAAAGTCGGAGATCGTCAATACCAACTTTGAGACTTATCCTATTAAAGGAGATATAGAATTCAAAAATGTATCTTACGTTTATCCCAATACAGGTATTAAAGCACTTGAAAATTTAAGTTTTAAAATCAAAGCCGGGGAATCCCTGGCTATTATGGGAAAAACCGGAAGTGGAAAATCTACTATTGCACTGCTTTTATGCAGGCTGATTGATCCTACTGAAGGGGAAATCCTGATTGATGGGAAAAACCTTAAAGAACATAATCTTGAGAACTATAGAAACTTTATCGGATACATTCCTCAGGAGAGCTATTTATTCTCTGATTCCATTGAAAATAACATTGGATTTGCGATTGATCATCCGTCCCATGAAAAAGTAATTGAGTACGCTCAGATTGCAGATGTTCATAAAAATATTGTGGACTTTAAAGAGCAATATAAAACACTTGTAGGTGAACGCGGGGTCATGCTTTCGGGGGGACAAAAGCAAAGAATTTGTATTGCCAGAGCTCTGATTAAGGATCCAAATATCATTATTTTTGACGATTCTTTATCTGCTTTAGACACTGAAACAGAGCAGAATATTCTTGAAAATATTGATAGAAAAATCAGCAATGCAACTTCCATAATTATCACACACAGAGAGTCTAGCGCTCAAAAAGCAGACCAGATTATTAACCTTACCGAAATTGCCAATTCTGTAACCGCATAGCTGTTTCATTCCTAATTGTTAAATAAATCATAAAAAAAATTTTGTGATTAAAAGAATTCTTTTATATTTGTTCTTAACAAGATTAAAAAATATCTAACAATGAGTGAATACAAGGAACGCCATGAAAATGAGATTTTCACGAAGGTGTTAAAAGCAGGGAGAAGAACTTATTTCTTTGATGTGCGCGAGACGAAAGCAGGAGATTATTATCTTACAATCACTGAGAGTAAGAAAAATTTCGGAGAGAATGGGGAAGCTACATTCGAGAAGCATAAAATTTACCTTTACAAGGAAGATTTTAAGAGTTTTCAGGAGATGTTTAATGAGTCCACAGATTTCATCATTAATGAAAAGGGTGAGGATGTAATTTCAGAAAAACATGATAAAGATTTCAAAAGCAAATCATTCACAATTGATTCTGACGACGAAGTTTAAAAAAGAATATCTAAAAACACAAGCATCTGAAAAAGATGCTTTTTTTATGCCCTGAAATGGGCTATGGCTTATGGCTTATGGCTTATGGCTTATGGCTTATGGCTTATGGCAAAAATAAAAGGTACACTTTAAAAAAGCATACCTTTTTGTTTTCATTTATACATACTCTCGTTTAATCTGCGACAATATGGTTGGATCCTGTATTTCATTGTCTTTAGCCAGCAATAGTACTTTTGACAATACTTCTGCTGATTTCGGATCATCTTCTGCAAAAGGCAGGAATAATCTTCCTCTATGCTGGGAATGAACCGGCAGAATTGACAAGTACATCCCCGGAGTCTGATGAACAACAGCACTTCCCAAATGCACACTATACTCCGCCAACTGCCCTTTTATTAATACATGCGAGCCTTCAATTCTTACATTATCTAATTTAAATAGGCGTGCTGTTTCTGTCATCAGTACAGCTCTCATTTCAATGGATGAATGACTGGCTTCAGGATCTACACTTCCTACATGTGCCACTGAAACTACCAAATCCACATCCCGCATTACTTCTGAGAACAGTCTTGGACTAATATCTTCAAAAGGAATATTCTTATAATCCTTTAATGAATGGAATTCTATCGTTTCCAAGGTTGGGCTTTCTATATCTGCTGGGGAAAACCAATCTGCCATGGCATATAATTTTACCTGAAAGCCTTCTTTATGATATACTTTCTGCAATCCTTCCTCATAATCTACCTTCCATCCTCTTGTTTTAAGCAACGCCAGTGCCTGCTTTGGCTGAATCTGATGACCTGCATATCTGCGGGAAATAGACTTCTCTTTCAATTCATCAGGCGTAGGAACATAAAGTTCTCTGAAAATCTGCTTGAAAGGCTGAATCAGTTTTTCTTTAAAACAATAATGCTGATAATCACTCCAAACAGAATGTTCATGAAGATCTACACAATGCGCAATACGTAAAGTGTTTTCATCATTTAACTCCTGGATCTCACCATGAGCATTGATAAGACTTCCATCATGATAGAAACCTATTGTATGATCATTGGAAATAAACACTAGCTTCTCTAAATGCTTGACAATAACAGGATGTTCAAAAAGAGTTTTAATTTCTTTCAGGAAGAATTCATCTCCTCTTACCATAGCTTCTTCCAATCCTTTTCTGGAGCGTGTCCACTGTTCCCGCATGATCTTGCGGTTATTGGTTAATTCCACAATGGCTTTATCTTTTTTAATTTTCGGCGGAATAGATTTCAGCTGTTTATCATCTCTGAATACCACCAATTCTGCTTTCCCATTTTCTTCTATGATTAAACCTACTGTTACACCATCAAGGGTTACCTGCGTTTCTTTTGACAGAAGTGATTGAATTTGTTTAGTTTCCATAGCCCATGTCAATCTTATCGGATCGGGATACCCGGCATTTCTTGCCAAATTCTCCAAAGCCACGCGAATTGCCAGTGCTTCACTTGCCTGCTTCATTGAACCAAACTCTCTGCTTTCTTTTTTAAACTGCTGAATGTATTCATATCTGCTCAATACATCTTTTTCCGGATTTGTTTTGCTTAATGGCACTAATCCATAAACACGTAGATAATCCTGATCCCGTTTATCTTTTACTTTAGCCGTAACCTCTTTAATCTTTAAGATTCCGGCTAAGGTATCGGAATAAAGCCTTGCTCTTCGGTGTCCATTACCGTCTGATATGTATTTTGCAGATTCGTATAACATCTCCCAACGGGCTTTACCCAGTTCTTTATAGGCTTTTGTAAACCAGTCTTTGTCTACAGCTCCATCTTTAAACTCCTGAATATCTACGGATGAATATTTTGCCACCTCACTTTCAAGTTTCGCATTCTGATCTTCATAGACACTGGTCTTGGTATGGGCATGCATCCACCATATTGCTGAATCCAGACCTTTCCAACCTAAGTAACTGCTGACGAGCGATTGCCATTGCGGCGCGTACACTGCTGCCTGAATCAAACGAAGCTCTGAGATTTTCTCTTTCTTCATCATTTCATCAAAAGCCTTCTGTGTATCAGTTTCTGAAGGATAACAATCCGAAATCAATTTAGAAAAGAGCTTTTGCTTGGTCATATTTTCATTCCTGTAAGCATAAATATAGTTGGCATACAATCCTGATTTCCCCAACCCTTTCAGAAGCTGAACCAAACGTTGCGCTCCATATATCGTATGAAACTCCTGCACAAAGTGAGAAACTGCAGTATTAGCATCACCGCGGATAACCTCTACATCAAGGAATTTATCCTGTATTTCCGCAATCATAGGTTTCAGGAAAGGAAATTCTTCCAGAATATTCTGATTACTATTGATCAGTTTACCTCTTGTAAGATCTCCAATTGCAGAATCTGCAGTAAGTATTCCTTCGTAAAGTTCTTCTTTGGTAATGAGTTTTAATTCATAAGCTTTACAGAAGAAATAGAAGTCAGGAACAGATTTGCTTATATTTTCTTTCAAACCGCTATGCTGCATCCATCGGTATAAATTCCATTGTTTGATATGCTGTTCATCGGTAAGATTCGCTTTGGGAATTGCCCATAAGAAAGGCTTAAAAAAATCAAGTTTCTGCCAGCCATTTCCCTGGTCCTGGTAATAATAATCATTGCTATCTTTTCCTTTATAAGTAATCACACTTTCAGGAAGATTGGCAAAGACTGTACTGGCAGCATCTAATGCAAAATCTACACGCTCTTCGAAGACGAATTTATCCTTTAACGATTGCAGAATCATGATGATTGGATTTTCCCATGCATATCTTCCTTTCAGTGGATTTATTAAAAGATCTTTGTAATAGAATACATAATTCTCCATAAAATCTCTGAAGGTTTTCCTGTCACAGCTCTCAGCCAATGTTAATAAAAATAAATCTCTCGGCTGTAAACCTGAATCCAGATACCATTTCTCCCAAACCTCATGCAATGGGTAATTTTCTGCTAATTGTACAGAAGTAAAACCATCCGTATTTCTTTTAATCTGGCGGAAACTATTTCCCATTAGCAAAGTAGTTACAGAGCCATCCCATTCATCAGATTCATATTCATGATCTTTATGCTGGAGAAATAAATCATTAAGCTTCTTTATTTCTGCTTTTATATCATCCATAGGTTTTGTAAACCCATATTTATCTTTTTTAGTAGCCTGTGCATATAACGAGTCTGGTTCTACCTTTGGCAAAGCAAACTTTGATACCACGCCAGGATTATAAAAACCATATCCATTGTCTTCAGAAAGAATCGTCTGATCTCCGGATGGATTAATCTGATCCAATAAACTATGTTCTCTTTCTGTTATTTTTGATCTTTCAGCATATTGTAGAGTCCAATTGGTAATCTGAGCAGATACTCTTTTTTCCTTTTGAAGCTGAAGCATGATATCCAGAGATGCTGCACGCTGTTCCAGGTCTCCTTTATTCATCAATTCCTCAACCAATGGAGTAACCACACCATCTTCCTGCTGAATAACCAATTCTATAAGCTTTTTACGAAGTACACCACCCTTTCTTTTAAATAGATCAAAGAAAACCATGATTTCTTCTTTGTTTAAAGGATCCTGCAACAATACATTGATTCCTGAGGCCACCAATGCTTCTCCTCTGTCTTTTAAAGTTTTAAAAGCAAATTCTTTTTGGAAATCCGTTACTTTCAGTTTCTTTTTTCCTACTGCATATGAGAGGGAATAACAGTAAAACTCCCTTAATATATTCCTGGCCAATAATTCGCGTAATGAAAGGTCAAATTGATCGAAATAAGAAAGTAGCAAATCCAATTTATCACGATCTTCCCCTACCAGATAAAACATGGAAGCGTATAGATCACTTTTTTTGAAAGCAGCATTTAGCCAAGAAAATATCTTCCCTTCAAATTTCTTTTCCTTGATCTCAATCTTTTGAGTCAGTTCATGGAGTTTTTCAAAGAAATCCGGATAGTCTGCATTATTGATGAAAAATTTCGTCTCAGTATTAGTGCTGAGTAATGTAGACATATGATCACCGGCAAAAGCTAATACTTCTACCTTCCCATCCAATACCGCTTTATAATACAATGGCATCTGAATGTAAGGATCAGCAGTTTCTGCCGCAAATTTAATGGCAAGACATTTCTTTTCCATATCTCCTTTTTCAAACAGCTGATGCAGATAGGGAACCGTTTTTTCAACATCCCAAACGCCCTGTACCCAAAGTGCCATATACACTTCATTATTATTCTTGCTTTTCACAGCCTCCGGAATTTCCTCAGGATGCTTGAAGTAATGATCTGCTAATGAAAGGATATTCTTTACTACAGATTCTTTCTCTGATTCCCAGCCTAAACCGGTCCAGGTATCTATAGCTCTTACAACAGATGAAAATCGGGTAAGCTTTTGCTCAATAATTACATTCGTCATATATTCCAAAGCCCCGATACTTGTTTCATCCAAAGCTTCCAGAATTGTCTGACGCAAGCCTTCCTGTCTTTGAGCAGCCAGTAAAAGCTTTTCTACCAATTCCCAGCACTTCTTCTGCTCACTATTGAGTAAAGCTTTAATAATATTCAGAGAGATTTTTCCTTCATGGTGTTTATTGAAAATAATATCTTCAATCAGTTGATAGATTACTGTATTTCCAGTATCTATGGCTGCTGACCATATATAAAAACGGCTTGAGTTATGTGTAAATTCATTATCATAAATAATTTGTTCTTCTAAAGACAGGTCAAAATTCTCGTCACCATTATAAGAATAAACAGAAGGAAATATCATCAATTCCCGAATTAAATTAATTCGATTAAGCAATACATAATGTTCACTATGAGGAGCTCTGAACGAACGTCTAAAATAACTACTCTGATACATTTTGTAAGGCATTTTATTCCATGCATATTTTACCAGGTCTGCATTTTCTCCAAAAAGATAAATCAAGAGATCATAATATTCCTGATCTTCCCAAATATCAGGTTTGATAGATTCTTTGAACTTTTCAAATTCTTTTGAACCTAAGTTTACTCGCTCAAAATAATTAGGTTTACCTTTCAGTAATTTACCTAATTCCGCTGCTTCCTTTGTAAGGATCGGTCTATCTGGAAAAAGCGAAGAAGGAACACCTTGTTCAGAATGTTCTAAGAGATCTTTTCTTTGCTTTTCATAAAAGTTTTTAATAAGTTTTTTCGATTCTAATTTTTTTGTGATTTCCATGTATGTTAGTTGTTAATAGAATTAGATTACCAATAGCTTCCTGCAAGAAAAGTAAGCCTGATAAAAGTAAATGTATGTTGTAAACTCAAATCTATGGTTTGGCCAAGGTCTGAAAACTGCTCATCATTGTAAAATACAGCGAACAGCCTGTCTTCAAATGCCTGAATAGCATTATCCTGAGCTTTTTGTACATCAGCTTTTTTTAGATTATAAATACTTCCAAAGCCCACCTTACCCGTATCGGTAAGAATGTTCAGATAGTTATCTGTTGGGATCTTCGTAGAATCTTCATCTTCAAGCTCAAATGATTGAGCGTTAAATTTTTCAACTTGTTGCTGAACGATGAGCTTTAATAAGTTTTCTAAAGAGATAACTGAATCTTCGTAAATGATTTCAATTTTTTGTTCCGAAAGAACAGGATGCTTCCTGCCCAACTGCTTTACAGTGACTTTTATATTCATATTTGAACTTAGTGTGCTTAAATATAGTAAAATTTAAAACCCATATTGTATCAAATTGAGGTTTTATGACGAATATCAAGGAAAAACAAAGTCAGTAGTGAATTTTTCAGGCAAGTGAATTACAAATAAAGAGAAACAGGGATTATTACTCATTATTAATTGCTCATTATTCATGAATCAGCTCCGATAGAAATGGTTACCCTCAACAAGGAATGCCATTTTTAAGTGCCGACTTGAGGAGTATGAGCGAATACCGGGAAAAAGCTTCCGGAAAAAAGATAAAAAATAGACATTATTTCACCATAGAAACAGGTGTAAAATAAAAAAGTACACTTTCAAAAAGTGTACTTTCTTTGGGTGAATGAGGGGTCTCGAACCCCCGACCTTCGGAACCACAATCCGACGCTCTAACCAACTGAGCTACAATCACCGTTTTCTGAGTGCAAATATAGGACAATTTCCTCAACTACCAAACAATTCCGTCAAAATTTTTCAAAGAAATTAATCTTTCAGATGTAAATCCCTCAGCATAAGTAACTCCCGATAATCGGCCTAAATCCTGTGCACGGTATGTTAAACTCTCAAAAAAGTCTTTTGTGGTAATAGGAGTCTCAGGCTCTTTAGAAGTTGGGTCATAAAACTGAGTTTTATAAGCCATACATGAAGCAATTTTTTTATCCAGAAATTCTGAAATGTCAATAACAAATTCCGGTTTGATATCTTTCCACTGAATATAATGAAAAACATGCTTGGGTCTCCATACTTCCTGAGCTTCTCCTTCCTCTACCGTCTCTATTTTTCTCAATCCGGACAAAAAGCACGCATCCGATACTAATTTCGCTCCTTTTGCATGATCCGGATGTCTGTCATCAATTGCATTCGCTAAGACGATTTCCGGTCTGTATTTGCGGATCATTTTTACAATCCTCATTTGGTATTCTTCGGAATTCACCAAAAAGCCATCTTTCATTCCCAGATTCTCTCGTGCAGAGAGCCCCAGAATTTTGGCAGCATCTGCTGCCTCTGCTTTTCTAGTTTCATCAGTACCTCTTGTTCCGAGTTCTCCTCTGGTAAGATCTACCACAACACATTTTTTTCCTTCAGAAACCATTTTGGCAATAGTTCCGCCACACCCTAGTTCTACATCATCAGGATGTGCTCCAAAAGCAAGTATATCAGTTTTCATATAATCAAAGATAAGGTTTAAAATAAAAACTTCCCAAACATTACGAATGGGAAGTTTTAATATCTATAATTTAAATTTTAAATTATTTGTTGATCTCTGCATTAAGTTTTACAGCATCCTGATAAGTAGGATCTAACTGTAGTGACTTCGCTACATAGTCTTTAGCTTTTGCCATATCAGATTCTTTGCTCATATAAGCTACTGCAAAGTAAGCATAAGCAAGAGTCTGTTTATTTGCTTCCTGATCAGCTGGTTTTACAGTACTGATGAATTTTTCATAAGCAATCTTTGCAGCGTCGTTGTTTCCTGCCTGTTGGTAAGAATACCCCTGGCTGTAGTAAGCCGGTGCCCAATCAGGAAGAAGCGCTGACATTTTCTGCCATGTAAGGATCGCTCCGTTCCAGTTTTTAGCATCCTGGTAAGCTGTTGCTAATTTAAATAGTGCATCAGAATCCTGGCTGTTAGCAGCCACTTGCTTCTTCAATGCTTCGATTGCAGGGTTTGTAGGTCCTTTATCAACGTCAGCCTGAGAAGCACCACCACCTCCAGCGATGTTTGCCAATTCTAAATCCCACTTCATTGTTTCATCTTTTGCAGCTTTAGCAATAGCAATTTTTTGTTGAGATTCTGTTGTTAAAGCAGATTTTTTAGCAGCATCTTTCTCATCTTTTGCTAATCCAGCAGCGATAAGTCCTTGTAGACCTTGGTCAGCTGGTAATATTCTTGTTTTCTCTGCCTGAGATACAAAAGTATCCATGTTTTGCTTAGCCCCTGCATAGTTTTTATCAGCGTAGTCCTGATAAGCTCTTAGTTTGAACTTGATAGGGTCTTCAATTTTATCAAAGATCTTGTCTAAAACTGTTTTAGAGTTTGCGTAATCTTCGTTCGTGAAGTATAATTTAGAAATTTCTAATTGAGTATATGGATCTTCATCAGCATATTTTGTATAATTGATAAGATCTTGTGTAGCCTTTGCATTTTGCTGGTATCTGATATCATATCCAGCCATAGCCTTATATGCAGGAGCATAGGTAGCGTCTACTCCAATTGCTTTATCAATATTTTGTTTTGCTTGTTGCCATTGTTGAGCAGCCATCCATAAAGTAGCCATTCTTGTGTAAACGGAAGCTTTGTTTTTAGCTAAAGGTAATGCTTTGTCATAGGCAGACATTGCTTCACCTGGTGATCTTTTCAATCTGTAAGCATCTCCTAAAGTATAATAATAATGTGCAGGAACTCCTTTCTTTTCAGCTTTTTCAATTGCTTTAGTAAGGAATTGAATCGCAAGATCCGGAGAACTGTTCTTTTCAAATAAAGTTAAAGCTTCTGCTGCTCTGAATAATACATCAGCATCTTTTTCTTTAGAATCAGTTACTACTTTCTGAATTTCAGCAATAGCACTTTTGTCTCCTTTTCCTAATTTTACGGTAGCTAAACCGATTTTATTAAGAAAGCTTTTACCATCAGCAGCCAGCCCTTTGTTAAAGTTTTCAGTAGCCTTTGCATAATCAGGTTCTCCTTGCTTTAAGAAAGTATTCCCTAAATAGAAGTAGTTTTCAGCGGTAGGCTCTTTAGCGATCATATCAGTGAAGTTTGTTTTTGCCTGAGCAAATTTATCACTGTCTATACTGTTAATACCATCCTGCAACGTCTGTGCAGTGGCAAAACCGGTAAAAAATACCACGGCTGCTCCAAAAGCAATCTTCTTTACATTCATAATCATTATATCTTTCATTTTATATTTTCTAATCAATTGAGTTATATTCTACACAATTTTCAGACCAAAATATATTATTTATTATGGTTAAATTGTGAATTTAATAATTTTTAACGCATCTGTACCTCTCTTTTGTACAGATTATAAGGTTGTAAGCCCTCTTTCTGAACAATTTTCTGTCCCAAATGAGTACATGAGAATCTTATAAATCCACTTGCAATATTGAATCCGCCTTCGTTAGCCAGAAAATAAAGAACTCTGGTAAATGGATAATCCATAGAACGAAGCCCTTCAGAATCGGCATTGTAAGTTTTTCCATTATTAACTACCGGAAGAACTTTCACCATATCTCTCAAATTCTCAGAAGTTTTATCATAAGGTCGGCTGAAAGTATTAAGTCCTATAACGCCTATTTTATCCGGATATTTTCCTAACTCCTCAATGACCTTCTGGTTTCCAGGAATAATGGAAAATTTAAGGTCTTTCGGCTGTTTTTTTAATTTTTCAGCTACAAAATTCAGATTACTAGAGTTCGTGCCATCAAAAATAAAATCCTTCTTATCTGAAAGCAGTCCGCTATTAATTTCATCCATTGAAATACTTTCTCTAGGAGAATCTTTTGGAACTACAAAAACCACGGCATCTGCTGCAAATCTTGCAGGAGTAAATTTTAATTCGGTTCTTTCTTCGTAAGTTTTTATCTCTTCTGCATTAAGATTTCGGGACATTACAATAATCTTTGCCTTATTATTCAATAAGTCCAGAAAACCTAAATCTTCTTTTTTTGTTTCTACTTTAATATGCGTTTCAGGATAACTGATCATATACCCATCAGCTAATGCTTCTGTGACACTTTGAAAAGAACCGTCCGTAAAAATTGTTAGATTGCCTTTATTATAGGAAGGAGCATTATCATCCTTTTTTTTGCAGCCTGCTACCATTACAGTAAGGGCAACAACAGCTGCAGCTTTAAAAAAGCTATTCTTCATCTTTGGATTTTTTGATTTGTGAAATGGCTCTATAGATTCTGAATACACCATAAAGCGCAAACACCCCGCCTAAAGCATAGGCAATAATAGGGTCTAAAATAGTAAAAAAGAATCTGTAGATCATTACTACAATTCCTAAGACAATATAAAACAATCCCGCAATAAGGGATAACCACTTGAACATCATGTAACAAAAATACGAAAAAAATAAAAAGAGAAGCATAAGCCTCTCTTTTTATTTATATTCTGAATGAATAAATTTAATTATTCAAAGTTCATAGTAAATGGTACGCTATAGTAAGATCTAACGCTCTCCCCGTTTCTCTTCGCAGGAGTCCATTTTTTAAGTTTCTTAACTACACGAATTGCTTCATTGTTGAAGTCGCCATTTGGAGATTTCTCTTCAATAGTAACTGCAGAAACAGTTCCGTCTCTTTCTACAACGAACTTAAGCTTAGCTTTAAGTGTACCTTCACCTCCTTCCATTAATGAAGTATCGAAATTTTCACCTAAGTATTTTCTTAATGCTCCCATACCTCCAGGATATTCTGCAGACTGGTCTACATCTTTGTAGATTTCGTTAGGGTTATTCGCTTTCACTTCTACAGTTGCAGTTTTTGTTCCTGTAGATGGTGGTGGCGGTGGTGGTGTATAAGCCGGAGCTTTTACTCCCTCCTGATTATTCAAACCAGTTGTAGTTTCCAACTGCTTAGAAATTGGTGGAGGTGGAGTTTCAATTTTCGGAGCTTTTACAGGCTCTGGAACCACGTTCTGGATCACCTCAATTTTTGGCTCCTCTTTTGGAGGTGGAGGTGGTGGAGGTGGTTCTTCTTCTTTAGGCTGCTCAATAATCGGGTCATCTTCAACAATGTTTACAAGATCTGCCTTCACTTCTGTTTTAGGCGGAGCTGTAAGGTTCTTAATTGTAAGATAGATGAACGGAGATAAAGCTACCAAAAGAAATATAGATGTTCCAACAATAAAAGATTTTGTCAGAAGTCTAGGATACTGATGTCTAAGATCATAGGCACCATATTCCTTGTTTCTATTTTCAAATACGATTTCGTCTAAAGTAAGATTCTGACCGTATACATTTTCATCTGCCATAGATAATATAACAATTTTATGGTTAAATTACTTTGTAGCAGCCGGTGCAGCTGCACCACCTACTTTTTTCTCATAAATAGCTTTCTCCCAAGGTTTGATATCAGTAACACCGTACTGTTCACTTTTGGTAATTGCCATTTCGTCTAGAATATCAACAAAGTTTTTATATACAGCATCGTCAGTTGGCTTAATGATCACCGTAAATTTGGCTGGATCTACCGCTCTAGATTTTGCTTGCTCAATTACTTTTCTAATTCCTTCTCTGTCAAAACTAGTTTCCATAAGGGTTTGGTCATTCAAGGATGTTGCATCCTGTTGGTGCCAAAACACTTTATTATCTTTTCCTAGTAATAAAGAGATAGAGTTAGCAAGTTTAATTTCTGTTGGTTCCGGTTTAGGATCTGTAGGCTTTGGTTTAGCCGGAAGACCTAAGTCCATTACATTCGGTTTACTAAAAGTTGACGTAAACATAAAGAACATCAATAGTAAGAAATTAAGGTCAACCATCGGAGTCATATCGACTCTGGGGTTGTTTTTCTTGGATCGAACCTTGCCACCCTTGGCACTCTTATCCTGTACTTGTACTTCTGCCATTTCTTATTAATTATTCATTAGGTTTACCTTCTTGTGATGTAATCAACCAAAATTTAAGAAAATCGATATCTCTTAAACCCTCAAATAGGCTTTTAACTTTAGGGTATTTTGTTGTAACGTCACCTTTGATGGCTAACTTGTAGTCAGGATTAACGCTTAAACTTTCTTTTACCCAGTCAATTAATTGCTTATTTGTACTATCCATAGGAATCCCTGAAGGACTCTTGTAATTTTTCTGCTCATCTTCAGGCAAATCCAAATACCCTTTTAATTGGTTCATTGGAACTCCAATAGCCTGAACTTTCTGGAAAGCTGCTTTTTGATTATTATCAAAAGTAACGCCATACTTTTGACCCATTTTATCTAAAAGTGCAAGTCTTTCTGATGCATTTTCTACTGGCTGGAAATAAAATTTCCCGTCCGGTGTAGCATTAATAGTCATTAAACTACCATCAGGAAGTAATTTTTCCGAAATTGAAGATGGCGGTTTGATCTGCTCCACATCAGGTTTTTTAAACTGCGTGGTCATAATAAAGAACGTAAGTAATAGGAACGTAACGTCGCACATCGCGGTCATGTCCGTAACTACTCCATGTCTTTTTGGTTTAATTCTCGCCATTATTTTTATAAATTATTTTTTAAACTTCTTTTATTGTGCAAAACACAGTTCCATCTTAGTGGAATTCAGCAAAAGACTGTTGGATGCTCATTGCGATCTCGTCGATCTTATAAGTTAACCCGTCAATTTTAGAAGTAAAGAAGTTATAAAGAATAATTGCTACTGCAGAAGTACCAATACCTAATGCCGTGTTGATCAAGGCTTCAGAAATACCGATTGATAAAGCTGCTGCATCAGGAGTACCTCCACTAGCACCTAAAGCGAAGAATGCTCTAATCATCCCGATTACCGTTCCTAGTAGTGCTACTAACGTTGCAACAGTACCTAATGTAGAAAGGATCATCATGTTTTTCTCAAGCATTGGCATCTCAAGAGTTGTAGCTTCTTCGATAGCTTTGTTAAGCGCTACCATTTTCTGCTCTTTATTTAAAGTAGTATCGTGAGCAAGTGCTTTGTAAGTAGTAAGACCTTCTTTTACAACGTTCCCTACAGAACCTTGTTGTCTGTCGCACTCTTCTAAAGCTTCGTCAATTTTGTTTCCGTTTAGTAAGCTTCTTACTTTTACTACAAAGTTGTCTACATTACCTGAACCTGAAGCTTTGCTTAATACAAAGTATCTTTCAAATGAGAAAACAATTACAGTAATCATGAATGTTACAAGTAATGGTACAATAACACCTCCCATGTAGATCATCCCTAAGAATCCTTCTGGATGCATCTCTTTACCTTCTACATCAGAAAAAGCAACTGATGCACCTGCTAATCTTGGATCAGCTTTAAAATTACTTGGACTACCTAAAACGAATAACCAAATACAAATCCCTATAACTAATAGAATAGGAATAATAACAGCTGGATTTAAACCTCCCGCTTTTCTAGCAACTACTTGCTCATCATTTTTTGAAACATTCATTTCCATATTTAACTAAATTATATTGTTTTAAAATTTTACAGGGTGTAAATTAAAGGCAAAATTAATTAAAATGCAAGAGTCTTAATTAAACATTTTGATATTTTTTAATAAAGAAAATTTAATACGATTTTGATATTATAATTATTCGCAAATATTTTATTTATTTTCCTCAAATTTAACATTTGAGTTAAAAAATCTAAAAAATAAGGACTCCATTTTTTTTAATTTCCCAATGTTAATTTTTTTTTAAATTACGATATTCACAATACGGTGAGGGACTACAATGATTTTTTTAGGGGTTTTGCCTTCCAAAATCTGTTGCATTTTCTCATTTGAAATCACCAAATCTTCCACTTCCTTTGCAGATAATTGAGCTGAAAGAGAAATTTTGAACTTCATTTTACCGTTTACGCTTACCGGATACTCAATTTCATCCTCAACCAGATAATCTTCATTCAATACCGGGAATTGTTCAAATTCTATTGATGTACCGTTTCCTAGTAAATTCCACAATTCTTCACAAATGTGAGGTGCATACGGAGAGATGATAACGGATAACGGTTCTAAAATATTGCGCTTGTTACATTTAATTTTCTGCAACTCGTTTACAGCGATCATAAATGAAGATACCGAAGTATTGAAAGAGAAGTTTTCAATATCATAAACTACCTTTTTAATTAAGGTATGTAGAACTTTATATTCTGCTTTCGTAGGCTCTTCATCAGAAACTTCAAATACATCCCCGTTGAAATAAAGATTCCAGAATTTTTTAAGGAAACCGTATACTCCACTTAGACCTTGTGTATTCCAGGGTTTGGATTGCTCTAATGGACCTAAGAACATTTCATACAATCTTAAACCGTCTGCTCCGTACTCTTCACAGATGTCATCAGGATTTACCACATTATATTTAGACTTGGACATTTTTTCTACTTCACGGCCTGTGATGTATTTTCCGTCTTCCAAAATAAACTCTGCATCGGCATAGTCTGGCCTCCATGCTTTGAATGCTTCAGTATCCAATTCATCAGATGTTCCTTTTAATAAGGATACATCTACGTGGATCTGCTGGGTCTGGTATTCGTTGGCTAAATTTTTAGATACGTATTGATTAGTACCATCAATTCTGTACACAAATGCACTCATTCCCAAAATCATCCCCTGATTGATTAATTTCTGGAAAGGCTCATCACTGTTAATGTACCCTCTGTCTTTTAAGAACATGTTCCAGAAACGGGAATACAATAAGTGACCGGTTGCATGCTCACTACCTCCTATATATAAATCTACCTGTCCCCAATAATCTGAAAAATTCTTAGCACAGAATTCACCATCGTTCTGAGGATCCATATATCTAAGGAAATACCATGAGCTTCCAGCCCACCCTGGCATTGTAGATAATTCTAACGGGAATATTGTTTTGTCATCAATTAAATCTGTAGCAACTAATTTCTGGTTCTCTTCATCCCACGCAAATGTTTTAGCATTTCCTAGTGGTGGATCTCCATCTTCGGTTGGCAAATATTTTTCAACTTCAGGAAGTTCCAATGGTAAAGCAGAAACTGGTAAGGTATATGGCATTCCTTCTTTATAATATATAGGAACCGGTTCTCCCCAATAACGTTGTCTTGAGAAAATCGCATCACGCTGTCTGTAGTTTGTAGTTCCGTGACCGATACCTTTCGTCTCAATTTCTGCAATTATTTTTGACTTGGCATCATTATAATTTAATCCATTTAAGAAATCTGAGTTTACACAAACAGAGTCTTTAGAATCAAAAGAGTTTTCCTGAACGTCTTCTTCAGTTTCAACTACTTTTTTAATTTCTAAATTAAATTTCTTTGCAAACCTGTGGTCACGCTCATCATGTGCAGGAACAGCCATCACGGATCCTGTTCCATAACCCATCAATACATAATCTGAAATATAGATTGGCATTTTTTCTCCACTGAATGGATTGACAGCATAACTTCCTGTGAAAGCTCCGCTCACGTTTTTCACGTCAGACATTCTGTCTCTTTCCGTCTTTTTGGAAGTTTCTTCTATATAAGTATCTACTTCCACTTTCTGAGCATCGGTAGTAATGGTATCTACTAAAGGGTTTTCCGGAGCCAATACCATAAAGGTTGCTCCAAAGATGGTATCAGGTCTTGTGGTAAAAACCTCAACAATTTCGTCATGTCCTTCTACATTAAACTTAACCTGTGCTCCCTGAGATTTCCCGATCCAGTATTCCTGAGAATCTTTCAACGGCTGTGGCCAGTCTAAAGTAGAGAGACCCTGCAATAATCTTTCAGAGTATGCAGAAATTCTCATACTCCACTGCATCATCTTCTTTTGGAATACAGGAAATCCTCCTCTCTCAGATTTCCCGTCTTTTACCTCATCATTGGCTAAAACTGTACCCAATGCAGGACACCAGTTTACCGTAGTCTCTGCTCTGTAAGCAAGACGATAATTTAGTAAGATATCTTCTCTATCAATAGCTGAAGCGTTTGCCCATTCTTCTGCAGTGAAATTCAATTCATCGTTCTGATTGGCACTTAATCCTTCTGTTCCCTTTTCTTCAAAATGTTTGATCAGGGTATCAATAGCTTCGGCCTTATCAGTATTTTTATTATACCAGGAGTGGTACAATTGGATAAAAATCCATTGTGTCCATTTATAATAAGATGCATCGGAAGTTCTTACTTCTCTGCTCCAATCGAATGAAAATCCGATTTTTCTTAACTGCTCTTCGTATCTGTTGATGTTTTGCTCTGTTGTGATTGCCGGATGCTGACCTGTCTGGATCGCATACTGCTCAGCAGGAAGCCCGAAGCTGTCATATCCTACCGGGTGGAGAACGTTAAACCCCTGATGTCTTTTGTATCTCGCATAGATATCTGACGCAATGTATCCCAGTGGATGCCCTACGTGAAGTCCTGCTCCGGATGGGTACGGAAACATATCGAGTACATAAAATTTAGGTTTATCGGTATTGTTGGAGGTTTTATAGGTTTGATTTTCCTCCCAATATTTCTGCCACTTTTTTTCTATCTGCTGATGATCGTAAAACACTTTATATAGATGTTATATGTTAGACTTTAAATAATTGGATTGTTTTCTTTTAAACAAGATTCACAAAAATAATGATTTTAAAGGAAATAGAAATTTAAATTATGATGAATTGTAATTCTCGGTTCAACAAAAAGGTCCCATCCGAAGATGAGACCTTTATTATATCTTGAAATACACTATTAAGGCTTAGCGCTTACCCTTTTAAAAGTAATAGTTCTTGTTTTATAAATTGTAGGATCTTCGGTTTCTTCTCTTACTGATAAATTGAGCGTAGTGGCATCCAATGTTACCACTTTTGTATTTACCGGTGCTACCACTCCCTGGTATTTCATCTGAAGGGCTTTGCTGCTCTTATCATATGAATAGGTAAAGTTTTTATCAGGCAAAATGTTACAAGCGGTTCCTGTAGTAGGATCCTGCACATCTATTCTTTTCCCGCTTGTCTCAGTACTGAACCACCATCTGGACATTTTCTGACATTCGGTATAAGTAATCACATCTGAAATCGGTTGCTCACCTACCTCAACGGTAGTAACCACCTCTTTTATCGGTTGCCAGAATCCAATAATCGGTTCTTCTATAACAATTTCGTTGCTATTATTACATCCGGTAGTTACCAATAATGATAAACCTAAAAATAGTAGTGCTAATTTCTTCATAGATCAATTTTTTCAAGCGCTAAAATTATACTTTTTTTGATTTATATTACTATTTTTTGTGAAAAATTATTTTATCAGCTTTTATTTATACATATTTTAAAACATTGAGAGGCTATATTGCCTTTATTTAACAAATATTGAACATTCGAAAACACCTCTGTTTTATTAAAAAAGTTATTTTTGTAACAAAGAAAAAAAATGCAAGCTATAACGAAAAACAATTTTGACTTCATTCGTGTTCTCCTCGCTTTTATTGTCTTCGTAGGACATCTGGGCGCTTTAAGTGCTTCTGAAAAGCTATTATTCTTAACACATAGCCCTGTTGAAGTTGCTGTTTTCTCGTTTTTCATTGTGAGTGGTTTTCTGATTGCAAGAAGCTATGAAAGGGCATCAAGCCTAAAAAGCTACGCCAAGAAAAGGTTCAACAGGATTGTCCCTGCTTATCTGCTTGTTGTATTCCTTTGTGCTATACTCCTGAGTCTGGTCAGTACTTTATCTTTTACTGAATATTTCAGCAATACACAGGTTTATAAATACCTTTTCTGGAATTCACTATTCCTCAATTTCAAAGCTCCATGGCTTCCGGGTGTATTTGGCAACCAGGCTGTAAACGGGGCATTATGGACTCTTAAGATTGAAATATGTTTTTATATAGCAGTTCCACTGATGTTCTTACTGTTTGGAAAGAATAATAAATACCGAACCATTAGCCTGATCGTTCTTTATTTCATTTCTCTGGTCTATCTCAATTATTTTGAAATGACAGGAAAAGCAGCACTTTCAAGACAGCTTCCGGGTTCATTATGTTATTTTATCGGAGGAATGCTTGTTTATTTTCATTTCGACAAATTTATCAAGCATAAACATTTACTTTTTATCATTGCTATTATTACGGTCTGGATTGATCTTATTTTTAAAATAAAACTTTTTTCCCCGATAATGATCAGTATTATTGTTCTGTATATTGCTTATTCCTTCAGCTTCCTGAATAATTTCGGGAAATACGGGGATTTCACTTATGGAATTTATATTTTCCACTTCCCTATCATCAGGGTATTTGCCACATTGGGACTTTTTGCCAACTACAATCCTTACCTTATGAGTATTGTATGTATGTTTACAGTCATCGGAGTGGGAATAGCCTCATGGCACTTGTATGAAAAAAGATTTTTATAATTTTACACCTATTTTAAAACGCGAATGAAAGACCTTGTCTCCATTATCACTCCCTGCTATAATTCAGCTGAATTTATAGAAGAAACAATACAATCTGTTCTGAACCAAACCAACGAAAACTGGGAATGGCTTATTACGGATGATCTTTCTAAGGACAGCACTGTTGAGATGATCAGAAAATACAATGATCCAAGAATCAAACTTAAGGTTCTGGAGAAAAACGGAGGTGCAGGAAATGCGAGAAACAACAGCCTTGAAAGAGCTCAGGGAAGATATATTGCTTTCCTGGATTCCGATGATTTCTGGCATCCTGAATATCTTGAGACCATGACAGATTATATGCAGGAACACAACGCAGAGCTTGTATACTGTAATTATTCAAGATGTGACGAGCAGCTTCGCCCTATATTAAAAGATTTTCTAGCGGATAAGGTGGTTACTTTTTCGAATTTACTGAAGACATGCCGGCTGGCTCCGGTTTCCACGATGTATGATACCAAAAGAGTAGGGAAATTTTTATTCCCTGTAAAAAGTAAGCGTGAGGATCATGTGATGTGGCTAAATCTGCTAAAAGTAATCCCGGAAGGAATTCCTATCAATAAAACAATGGCAAAGTACAGAATGCGGGAGAACAGTGTTTCCAGAAAGAAAAAGAATATCATTAAGGATCAGTATCTGGTGTACAAAGATTTTATGGGATTCTCTACATTAAAATCTTTGTATTATACGGCAAATTGGGCCTTAAATGGGTTTATGAAATATTCAAAAATATTCAACTAAAATGGAGTATTCAAAAGAGTTTAAAGCAGCATTGAGTGCTTTTACCGGCACAGAGAAGGATAAACTTATTTTCAGACTTCTGAGAAAGGATAAATTATTGTCTAAAAAACTGTATTTCGAGCTTATCGATCCGGAAACCACTGATGATAAAAGAAATGCCAAGGAAGCGGATGTAGAAGAAAAAATTATTTTAGCCTCTAAATATATTGGTAATGCAAAATATTTCCTGACCATTATCCGGAAACTAAGTGCAGAAATTACAGAACATGTTAAGATAACAACAGATAAATTTGGAGAAGTTTCTCTGAATTTATTGATGATCGACAAGGTTTTGGATTACAATAATGACCTTAGCAGACAAAGATTTGACAACGTCTATAAACTCTATCTTTATATCATCAATAAACTATTTAAATCCTTGATTCTGATAAAGAAACTGGATGAAGATTATTGGATGGAATTTGATGAGCTCCTAAGAAGCATTTATCAAAAAATACTGGAGAACAATTATCTTCAAAAACTATGTATTAATAACGGACTTGATCTTAATTGGTTTGAATCAGACAATATTCCCGAGAATATCGATCAGATTATGAAAGAGATAAAAAGTCAGGGGTTTTTACGATAGAATCTTTTGCATAATCATCTGGGTAGAATCGGGTTTTTCGCTAACGAATTTTTCTGCATTTCCGGACATTTCTGCAAGTTCTTCTTCATTGTCTTCACCGGAAATAAATAAAACAAATTCTGCAGCGGCATGTTCGTCTGCAAAAGACTTTCCTCCATTCACAGAGAGTAGATCATCTGCCTCAGGATTCTTTTTATAATGATTTCCAAAGATCACCGGAACGCCGAATGTGGCCGCTTCCAGAATATTATGAAGACCGGCATCATGAAAACCTCCTCCTACAACGGCTATATCGGCATAGGAATAAAGCTTTGACAATAAGCCAATACTGTCAATAATCAAAATTTGAGCATTGAAAACGGTATGTTGGGTATCTTTGATTTCACTGTACAATAAAGCATCAGAAAAGGTATTTTTCAGGTGCTCTACTCTTTTAAGGTCATGAGGAGCAATAATCATTTTAAGGGTATTATTTTTAAGGGAAACCATTTCTGCAATTTTCTCTTCCGACTGCCAAGAACTACCAAAAACAACCACTTTATTACTCCCTATAAAATCTGTAATATGATCCACATGATTATCACGGTTCCGAAGTTGCTTCACTCTATCAAATCTTGTATCTCCCGTTACTGAGGATCTTACCAACCCAACACTCTTAGCTAGTGCAAGTGAGAATTGGGTCTGATGAAAAAACCAATCTACATTTTCTTTAAGCTGTTTTACCAGCCACTTTCCATAAGAAGTGAAAAACGATTGTCTTTCATAGAACAATGCTGAAATTACATAGATCTTAGTATTTTTTCCTTTAAGTGCTGCCAGCAGGTTATACCAGTAATCATACTTAACCGTAAAAAATAGTTTAACATCAAATTGCGATATAAACTCTCTTACCATGCTTTTTTTATCAAATGGCAGATAACAGATCACATCCGCAATATGTTTCTTCTTAACAACATTATCATATCCTGACGGTGAAAAGAAGGTTATCAGAATTTTATAATCAGGAAATTGTTCTTTAAGCTTTTCCAGAACAGGCAATCCCTGTTCATACTCTCCTAAACTCGCGGCATGCATCCAGATCACCTTATCTGTTTTGGAGAAAGCAGACTTCACTTTATTCAAAGACTCCTTCCTTCCATCAACGCCCTTTTTAGTTTTATCGTGAAATAAAGCAAAAACCTTCATTCCAAAGATAAGAAGGCTGATAAATATGTTATAAAGTAATTTCAATTTTGATGGATCTAGTTGTTAGATTTTGTTTTACTTTCCCGAACCGATTTTATAAGTCCAATTCCAATCACAGCAAACATTAACCCTAAAATAAACAAAACAGCATCACTAAGCTCTGTCTGCTTTCCTTCTGCCACCCGGATACTTTCAACAATAATATCCAGAAATAAAATCATCACTGGAAGCTCCAGAGAAAACAGATATAGTTTCAATGTTTGTGTATTACGAAAGCTTTGGGGAACATTCAGTAACGGAGAATTCGGATTTCCGGACATTCTAAGAAAAAGAAGGTGAATCAAAGTAGCAATACCTACTAAAAACCAAATTGTTGCTTTCCCGGATTCCCCATCTACCTTTCCCTGAAAATTAAAATGGGTAGGAATGATATCAGGCAGCTCAGCATATTTAACTCCTGTAAAAACCCAGATTACAATCAGTAACAGAGTATTCACGATTAATAATATGCCGGAAGTTTTCATATTTTAAATAATACTTTTAAGTACTCTCAGCTTATGGGTATGCTTATTCATTTCCTCGTTAAAAATTCCGGTAGAATCCAACGTATCAATTCTCACTTTTCCTGAGGCATGAATAATCTTCTGGTTTTCCAGCATGATTCCAACGTGGATAATTTTTCCTTCAGCGTTTTCAAAGAAGGCAAGGTCACCGGGCTGTGTTTCTTCCACAAAAGTGAGAGCCTCCCCCACCTCAGCCTGTTGGGAAGCGTCTCTGGGAATTTTAATATTATGTACTTTGTATACCAACTGCGTAAACCCTGAGCAGTCTACTGCAAAAAAGCTTTTGCCACCCCATAAATAAGGAACGTTAAGAAATTCTTTGGCTGTAAGTGCAATGCTCTCCCTCACATCATGACTTCTTCTTGAAGCAACAACAGGAAACTCCACTTCAGACCCCATAGAAAGAAGGGTTTTCCCATCTTTCATCAATACGGAGGAAAAGTCTTCTGTAACTACAGTAACTTTTCTCTTCGCCAGTTCTTCGTCTGTTACAGGCCTTAGCTGCTTGGTATCTATCCATCCTTCATAGCCGTCATAGTGCATTTTTATTCTGGTCCAGTTTTTATCGACCTTCAAAATATCTGCACTTTCCCCAAACAATATTTCTGTAACAATCTCTGCTTTGTCAGAACCTTCTGCACGAACCGGCGCTACTGTTACGATACAAATCCCTTTATTCATTTTATTCATTTAGAAATTAGGAAAGTAAAAGATGTGGAAATTACATTGCATGTATTTCTCCTGTCTTTTAATTATTTTCTTCTCAGAAAATTTACTCCATCACGCAAAGGTAAAATAAGATTTTCAAAATCTTCGTCTTTTGCCACTAAATCATTCAGCTCCTGAATAGACTGAGTAGATTTAAGTTTTGGATTTTCCTCAAGTACTTTTCCATACCACAAAACATTATCGAACATCACTACTGATCCGGATCGGGTATGAGGCTTTATCAATCTGAAATAATCTGCATAGTTTTCTTTGTCTGCATCTACAAAAATCAAATCAAAAAATTCATCTGTTTCTTTTAAAAATTCTTTAGCATCCTGAAGTTTAAAATCAATCTGAGCAGCATATTCACTGGATTCAAAATATTTCTTTGGCAGATAGGCCAGATCTTCATTCACATCCAATGTAGTGATCTTACCGTCCTTTGCTAATCCTGAGGCCAGGCACAGAGTAGCATATCCTGTAAACGTACCTATTTCAAGGATACTTTTAGGTTGCAGCATTTGGGAAATGATAGTCAGCAACCTTCCCTGCTGATAGCCTGAAATCATGTGCGGCTGTGTTGTTTTCTGATAAGTTTCTCTTCTCAGTTTTTTCAGAATTTCTGATTCTGAGGAAGCGTGTGCTTCCAAATATCTATCCATTTCAGGATTCTTTTCTTCAAAAAAACTCATACAATTTTAATTTAAACAAATTTAAGGATTTTAAAATTCTTTTTAAACAAACCGCCTCTGGTCAGTATAAGATAAAAAAAGAGAGGAATTAATTCCTCTCTTTTTCTTAGGTGTATCTAACTTTTAAGTAAAAAATCATTATATGGCTATACAATATTGTCTTATACCGGCACAGACCCATCCTGGGCAACACTTTGTCTGTGGACTGGTACAAAATATCTGAGGATTACATCCTTTAATAGCACCTTGTACGGTTTTCATTTCTCCTCTTGAAAGTTTTTTTGAATTTTTCATAATTATTTTGTTTAGTATTAATTTCCTACTCTTTAAGATTTTCGGACAACTCTATATTTATTTCCTATTATGGAGATTTAAATATATGCATTCTTTTATTAATCAGGCAATTATATTTATAATAAAATATCTTATAGAATTTACCCCTCTAAATTCCGGGAAAAACACCGTACAAAATTCCGGGAAAATACGGATGTTTTTTATGAGGCATTAATGATAAGTTTGCAAAGAGAACGAAGGGGTAAAAACACTGGAAAACAAAATGATTGCAGAAGACCAACTACAAACTAACCATGAGAATCAAAAAAAAGTACCTCTGAAAAGAAGTACACAGTCTTCTGCAAGAAAAAACAAGACTGAAATATCCAATCCTTTTTTGAAGCGAATTATTTCCCTTTTGAAAAAAGAAGAATTAATTTGATTAAAAAATAAATCCCGAATTTCTTCGGGATTTATTTTTGGAATATTTTTATAACGAAATATCTATTTATACATCTCAAGTATTTGTTTCAGAGCAGTGATCTGCTTATTAATACTCTCCTTTTTCTGTGGATTGTTTTTCAAAAGTTCGTTCTTTTTATTCAATCCGCTCTCCAACATATTATAAATTGCTTTTTTAATCTCTGGAGTTTTTACCATTTGAGCTTTTGCACTATCTAAAATCCTGGTAATTCTCTCCGTAGCAGCAATATTATCAGACTCCATAATCCTGTTGAATCCTTCTTCTGCAGATTTCCCCAATTCCGGATTATTGGGTTTTATTAATGGATAAAAAGCTACAATGGGAACAGTATACTGCATCTGGGAATCTATTTTATTTTGAACAACAATAGGAAGCATTTTGATAAGTACATCCTTAGAAGCCTCTGAAAGATCAATCTTATCAGTAAGAGTTTTCGTTTTTGAGGGATCAGTAGCAATGATGGCAAGTAGTGAATTTGTTTTTACGGCATTAGATACCGCTCCTATTCCTTTTTCAAATACCGGCAGATATTTTTTATTTTTTGTCTTTATCAAAGCAGAGATAGCCGCAGCCTGCACTAACGTTCTTGGATCATTAACTGCCAATTTTTCAACTTCTGTTGCCAGATTTTTATTCTGATATGTATTGGTAAGATCTAATATTTCCAACGCTTTAATTCTTATTCTGAAGAAAGGGTCCTTTAAGGCAGCAGACAACAGTTTAACAGATGCCGGATTACTCAGATCATCTTTAATTCCGGCCAATGCTTTAAGGCGACTTAAAAATTCTTTAGAATGGGTAAACTGCATTAAATTTTGTTCTGCTGTTTTCTTCTCTGTGATTTCGGAAAGTAATATTCCGTCTGCATTGATATTGATCAGGTCAGGTTTCCCGGAAGCATTAAAACTAAAAGTATTTTTCGCCCTGGCATTTACCCAAACATTATACCTTGTAGGTTTTCCATTATCATAGACATCTATTGCCAAAGGAAACTCAAAAGGGACTTCTTGTGATTGATTAATGACTACTTCTACCTGTTTTTTAACAGGCTCAAAAGTATATGAATACTCTAATTTGGGATTCCCGTTTCCGTAATACCATTGGTTAAAAAACCAATTCAGATCTTTTCCTGATATTTTTTCAAATGATAATCTTAATTGCTGGGCCTCTGCATTTTTATATTCATAGGTTTTTAAGAAATCAGTTGTTCCTGCAAAAAAAGCATCATCCCCTAAATAGTTTCTCAACATGTGAAGAATGCCGCCTCCTTTCTCATAGGATACCACATCAAAAACATCTTCGGGAGAATCATAACTGAATCTTACAAGATCTTTCTTAAATTCCGAAGGGTTGCTGATATACTTATTGATATTAGACATTAAATGATAATCTGCCTGATCTTTTCCATATTTGTATTCGTTCCAGAGATATTGGGAATAGTTAGCAAATGATTCATTCAACGTAAGATTACTCCAGCTCTCTGCAGTTACCAGGTCCCCGAACCAATGATGAAACAGCTCATGAGCAATATATTCTTCCCATCTATTTTCATCAATTAATTGTCCTGGTTTCTGCAATACTCCCATATTATGAAGGGTAGCAGTTGTGTTTTCCATGGCTACGCTTGGATAATCTCTTCCGGTTATTTGTGAATATTTCGGCCAGGGATAGTCATAGTTTAGCTTTTTAGAGAAAAACTCCATCATTTCAGGGGTATTTCCGAAGATCTGTCTGGCATAAGGTTCATATTCCTTTTCTATATAATAATCTATTGGAACATCCTTCCATTTATCTTTTACAACACTATATTCTCCAACCCCCATAAAGAAAAGATATACCGCATGCCTTTTCTCCATTACCCAATGATCCGTTCTCATATTACCGGATTCTTTCTGCGACTCTTTTAAAATACCATTAGAAAGGGTTATGTATTTATCCGGAACGGTCATATAAATTTCCTGGGTAGTTTTTTGATTCGGTTTATCAATAGTAGGAAACCATACAGATGAAAATTCAGATTCACCATCTGTCCAGATTTGGGTAGGTTTATCAGAATCCTTGCCATCGGAATTAATGAAATACAACCCCTTTGCCGGACTTCCCTGTTGGTCCACTACATTAGGCCGGGAAGTATATTTGATATAAACCGTATAATCCTGATTTTGGCTGTATGTTTTATCCAGGTTGATTGTAAGAAGGTTATTACTGTACTGATACTTTAATGGAAGCTTACTTCCTCCTCTATCCATTGCCACTTCGTGAATCAGCATTCCTTTTGCATCCAGCACCAATGAATCTGACGGATAGAAATAAGGTGATGCCGTAAGCCATTCTTCTCCGTTCATTTCCTCCTTCTGGTAATCAAAATTTACTTTCAGTTTGGTATGCTTCAGTTCTGTTTTTTTCGTATGGGTTGCTTTATATATTTTTTCTCTTCCTGAAGTCTCTGTTTGGGCAAAAGCCGTTCCGGATAAAGAGAAAACTAATAAGCTTACCGATAGAATAATTCTTTTCATATGATTATTATTTTTATGGGTAAATTCATGATAAGCGGTGGCAACCTCCTTTCTCAGCAGTAAAACATCTCATTGATTTCCAAAGATCATATCAATTTATTTTCAATAAGTAGAGCTATTGATTTAAAAGTTACATCCAAAACAGACATTTCATTGCATAAAAAAAGATCCCGAAAAATCGGGATCTTGTGTACTGTATTATTCAGTAATTATTTTTTAGGAGCAATATCCATCAGCTTCATGAATTCATCCAGTTTAGGCATGATGATAATTTCCGTTCTTCTGTTTTCTGATCTTCCGGAAACACTCATATTCGTCGCTTTCGGGTTGTATTCAGAACGACCTCCTGCGGTTATTCTCGCCGGATCTACTCCAAACTGAGTCTGAAGAACCTTAGCAACAGATGTACCTCTTAATGCAGAAAGATCCCAGTTGTCTCTTGGTAAGTTTACAGAATTTAGCGGAGCGTTATCTGTATTACCTTCGATCAATACTGAATATTTATCATAATCATTGATTACTTTAGCTACTTTACCCAACACTTCCTGGGCAGCAGGCAAGATATTGTAATCTCCTGTTTTGTATAACATTTTGTCTGAAAGGGAAATCATTACCACTCCTTTCAAGACTTTCACCTGTACGTCTTCATCAGATACATTATCTAAAGATCTCTTCAGCTTATTAGACAAAGCAAGATTTAAGCTGTCGTTTTTAGCATTGCTAGAAATCAACTGCTTGATATATGAATTGGAAGCATTGATCTCTCCCACAAGTTTGTCAATATTAGCAGAGCTTTTTCCTGTATTGGAAAGACATGCATCCAATGATGATTTTAAAGCATCATGTTGGCTTTTTAATAAATTATTTTCACCTGTCAATGCAGAGTTCTGAGATTTCAAATCCTGAATTTCTCTTTGTCTTTCTCCGATATTTTCAATACACTCCTTATAGTTTGTGCTTAAGGCATCATACTGCTTCTTGCTTACACAAGATGTCATTCCCAACGCCACTGCAGAAACCGCTAAAATTTTAAAAATCTTCATAAGTAATCATTTTTAGACTACTCAAAGTTAGGGAAATTCAATTGAATTATATGGTTTATCTTTGCATAAAAGAAATTCTCAACATCTATGTTGAAAAAATCAAGCTTCAGAAAACAATTAGAAAATCTTATTCAGCAACCTGAAAACCACAGCTATCTTTTAGCAGTGAGCGGAGGTGCCGATTCTATGGTTTTAGCCTCTTTATTCAGGGATTTAAGAGACGAAAAACAACGTCCGGGATGTTCATTTCAGATAGCCCATATCAATTACAAACTTCGCGGGGAAGATTCAGCTCTTGATCAGAAAGTGGTACAGGATTTTTGTGAGAAAAATCATATTATGTTTCACCTGTACGAAGTTTCTGAAAAGGATAAAAAACCGGAAAATTCTATTCAGCTTTGGGCAAGAGAACTCCGGTATGCTTTTTTTAAGGAAATTCAGGAAAAGGAAAAACTGGAATTTCTGGTTACCGCCCATCACCTGAACGACCAGCTGGAAACTTTTATTATCAATCTGTCTAAAGCTGCCGGAATTAATGGTCTGAGCGGCATCCCTTCCAATGACAATAATATTCTTCGCCCGCTTTTACAGTTTTCAAAACAGGAAATCTATAGATTTGCAGAAGACAATACGATTGAATTCCGGGAAGATCTCTCCAATAAAAAAAGTGATTATTTGAGAAACAAGATCAGAAATGAGATTGTCCCAAAATTGCAGGAAACCAATGAGCATTTTCTGGAAAACTTTAAAAAAAGTTCCTCATATCTGAACCAAACCAGAAATTTTGTTCAAAAACAGATCCAGGAGATAGAAAATAAGCTTAGTATATTTAACCCAGACCATAAAATCCTATCAAAGGAAAAGCTGGATCAGGAAAGTGATTTTGTCAAGTTTGAAATTTTAAAAAAATATGGGTTCAATCAGGAAGAGGAAATTCCCAAAATTTTTAAAGCAGAAAACAACAGTTCTTTTTTCTCTAAAGAATATCAGCTGATTGTCAACAGAAACGAATTAGTCTTTATTGAAAGAAGTAAAGACACTGAAAGCGAAAACGAAATTCTTCTGATTGATCATTTTGATTTATCAGAAAACCCAATCAGGATCAACCTTCAGGTTTCTATTGCAGACATTGATGGATTCAATAAAAATATAGAATGGGATTTTGATGCTGAAAAACTTCAGTTCCCACTGTATTTAAGAAAACAGCAGGATGGTGATGAATTTTATCCGATGGGATTTTCGGGGAAAAAGAAAGTTTCTAAATTTTTTAGGGACGAAAAATTATCTATTTTAGCGAGGCAAAAAATTTGGATATTGTCTGACAGTAACAATTCCGTACTTGGAATCATACCTTTCAGACAAGATAGAAGATATGCAAAGGATGAGAAAACAGAACGTATTCTCAAAATTTTTAATGAAACGAAAAATGAAATTTAGAAATTGGTTTTTATTAATTCTACTCTTTTTAGCAACAGGAATTAATGCACAGATTAAAAATCCTGTAAAGTTTAAGTTTACCATCAACGATCTGGGCAACAACCAGTATGAGGCGGTTTTGAATGCTACCATGGAAAAAGGCTGGCATATCTACTCCAAAGATCTTCCTGAAGATACGGGAATTCCAACCGAATACAAGGTTTCAGGAAAGAATATTGAACTTATCGGAAAATTTACTGAAGTGGGTAAAAAACATGAAGAATTCTCTGAAGCTTTCGGAGGAACTATTGTTTTCTATTCCAATACCGCTGGATTCAAGCAGAAATTCAAATTAAAAGATCCTGCAAAACCTGCTGATGTAACGTCTGAAATTACTTATCAGACCTGTGATGACAGGGTTTGTCTTGCTCCCAATACTTTAGAATTCAATCAGAAGGTGACTCCAAAAGGGGTAACTGAGGCAGCTACCCCTGAAGAAACTACAGAGCCTGTAAAAGATTCTGTAAAAACAGTGGAAACAGTAACTGAAAATCCAACCAAAACAGAAGTTACCGTGGCCGAAACCTCTGTACTGGATCCTAAACAGTTAAAAATTGAAACCCTTGATTTCAAAAATCCATTAACGGATTGTGGTACAGCCACTACAAAAGTAGAAGAAAACTATTGGACTTATCTGTTTTTAGGTTTCATTGGAGGCTTAATCGCCTTATTGACTCCATGTGTATTCCCTATGATCCCTTTAACGGTTTCTTTCTTTACGAAAGGAAGTAAGGATAAGGCTAAAGGGAAAAGAGATGCTTTGATCTACGGATTTTTCATCCTTCTTATTTTCATTTTATTAAGTATTCCTTTCCATATTATTGATGGTATTGCAGGAAATATTTTCAATGAGATTTCCACAAGTGTATGGCTGAATATTGCTTTCTTTATCATATTCATCTTCTTTGCCGGAAGTTTCTTCGGATATTATGATATTACGTTGCCTAGCTCTATTGCCAACAAGTCTTCAAAAGCTGAAGAAGCAGGTGGTATCATCGGTATTTTCTTTATGGCATTAACACTGGTAATCGTTTCTTTCTCTTGTACCGGTCCAATTCTGGGAAGTCTATTGGGAAGTGCTGTAACCGGTTCTTCTAATGTTCCGATGCTGTTAACGTTTGCCCTGGCAGGATTCGGATTAGCTTGGGCTATTGTTTTCGGATTATTGGCTTTATTCCCGCAGGCATTACAAAGTCTTCCGAAATCAGGAGGATGGATGAATACTGTGAAAGTGGTTTTAGGTTTTGTAGAACTGGCTTTAGCTTTAAAATTCTTATCAAAAGCAGACCTTGTATCGAAGACTTTCTTCTTAAAAAGAGAACTTTTCATCGCCATATGGATCATTGTTGCTTTAGGATTAGCTTTATATCTGTTTGGATTAATCAAATTCCCGCATGATGATAAAAAACCTAAGATTTCAATTACAAGAAAAATATTAGGGGCATTAGGAATCGGATTTGTGATCTATCTGATTCAGGGATTGATTCCGTCCGACCGTCCGAAACTTCAGTTATTAAGTGGAATCCTGCCTCCATTGAACGTGAGCTACTTCCATGATGAAAAAGACGGTATTTTAGGCATGCACCCTGAACATGATTTCTTTAAAGCCATAGAGCTTGCTAAAAAGGAAAATAAACCGATCTTAATTGACTTTACAGGGTATGGTTGTGAAAACTGTAGAAAAATGGAAGAGTTTGTATGGAGTGAAGCGGATATTTTACCGATCCTTCAAAATGATATTGTTCTGGCTTCTTTATACGTAGATGACAAGGAAGAGCTTCCTGAAGATCAAAAAACAAAAATTGACCTTGGGGAGGGACAGATCAAAAAGGTTAAAACTATTGGAGACCGTTGGAGCTTATTCCAGCAGGTTAACTTTAATAACAACTCCCAGCCACACTATGTCTTAATAACTCCGGATGGAAAAGTAATCAATACACCTGTTTCAGGGTATATGCCGAAGGAAGACTTCAAAAAATTTCTGGAATGCGGAGTGAATTACTTCAAGAAAAACAAGTAAATAAACATTTTACATATATTCTAAACTCACACTTTTTCAGTGTGAGTTTTTTTTTATCATTGAAACCCAGACAGATCATCTATATCCAAGCATGCTTTTTAACACCTTTTAAGCATAATTATTTAATAAAAACAATAATTTATTACATATTTAAATAGTTAGGCATCAACTTTGTATCAACTTTTCAAAATCACGATCAGATTTTTAAAGTTTTCACCAAATACCGTTTAACATTTTAAAATATGAATTATGGCTGAAGTAATTGCACAAGAACAACAAGGCGGCAAGCAAAAAAAGAAATTAATAAAAATTGACATGACTCCAATGGTAGATCTCAATTTCCTACTGTTGATGTTTTTCATGTTTACGACTAATTTTACCAAACCCAACGTGATGGATCTTGGACTTCCCGCAAAAGACCACAACCCCAAACCACCTATTAACGACTATGTTATTGGAGATAAAAATCAGGTTACATTCATTCTGGGAAAAGATAACAGAGTGTTTTACCACCAAAGCAATGCAACAGATTTAAACACCTCAAACCTTAAAGAAACAGACTTTAGTGGATTAAATATTTCAAAAATCATTTCTGAAGCTTATAAAAACGCCCCTAACCAAAAAAAATTCACCGTAATTATCAAACCTACTGATGAAGCTAACTACAAAAACTTTGTAGACATATTGGACGATCTGGCTATTTCTAAAAAAGAGCGTTACGGAGTAACTGATATCAAACCTTGGGAAACAAAGGTTTACAAAGAATTAACTCAATAAAACAGGGAAGAGCATTTTTAAAATGCTCTTTTTTGTTTACATTTGAAAGTAAAACTGGTCAGCAGTAGATCTGCTGTATTATTTTAACCTCTCTAATTTTGAAATCATGCTGAACTTTGAAAGAAAAGGAAATGGAAAAGAAACCTTAGTACTCCTCCACGGATTTATGGAAAACCTGTCTATCTGGAGTGATATGGAGACTCATCTATCCAAAGACTTCTCCCTTTTAAAAATTGATCTTCCGGGTCACGGACAATCGGAGATCTTTGGAGAAATCCATACTATGGAACTAATGGCTGATGAAGTAAAAAAAGTTTTAGATAATCAGAATATAGAGAAAGTACATGTACTGGGACATTCCATGGGTGGCTACACTTCTCTGGCTTTTGCTGAAAAATATCCTGACACACTGAAGAGCTTAACTCTTTTCTTCTCCACTTATTTTGCAGATGATGAAGAGAAGAAACAACAACGCATCAAAAGTTACAGGATCATCAAAGATGCTTTTGCCCATTATGTCAGAGCCGGAATCCCCAACCTGTTCAATCCCAATGAGAGAGATATTCTGGAAGGAAAAATTGAAACGGCACTGGAAACAGCACTTTCCACCAATAATATGGGAGCTCTTGCCTGTGTAAAAGGAATGGTAGAAAGGACTGATAAAAAGCATGTCATGCAAAATCTGGAAGCCAAGATCCTTGTACTGGCAGGCAAGCATGACACTGCTGTAAAAACAGATCTTACCATCAAAAATCTTCCGGACAGAACGAATATCAAATCCTATATATTAGACTGCGGACACAACGGACATTGGGAAAAACCAGGCATTTGTGCAGAAATTATCAATACAGAGCTTTTACATGATTTACCTAAAAAATTAGTATTATAAAAATCATGAGAATTGCTATAATGTCTATCTTTCTTCTTGTATTTCTAAGTTGCAAAAAGGAAAAACAGCCAACATCCAGTACTGAGCCTGCAGATTCAGCTCAGGCATTATCTCAAAAAGCAGATACTTTAACGGCTGTTCAGCCTAAGCAGGAAGTTTTTCAATTTGTAACAGAATTATGTGACAACAAAGGATATTTTGACAGCAATAAATACTCAAAAGAAGAAATTAAAGGAACTTATAAACTTTGGTTTGAACTGAGCGGTTCTTTACTTGATTCCCCATTTGTTCACAACCTTAAAGACCTTACAGAAGTAAGAAATAATAAAGATAAAATTCTGGCAAAGCTGGATAAAGATTTTGCAGAAAGAAAAGCTCAGATTCAAAACCTGAAGGTTGTAAATACCCCATACTGGCAGGATATCAAAAAGAAAACTTATGAAGAACTTGTTCAAACTTATGAGAAATTGAAAACCCAGACTCTTGCCTATTCCGACCCTTCAGTTCTGCTCAAAAATGATAAATGTAAAAACTTTTCAAAGGCTTTAAATTCAACTGATGATCAAATGTTTGCAGAATGGAAAAAGCTCAGGGAGGAAATGAGTAAAACAAACGGGAATCCGCAACGTATCATGGATGAATTCAATGAACAACTGGGTTCATCAGACAATAGAGACTATGCTCTTCTTGATCTGATTACTTTTGGCTGGGGAAATTGTGCCAACGATAAAATACAGAGGGTTTCTCATGATGAAAAAATAAATAATGAATTCAATGCTTTATTCATCAAGATCGATTCTGAATGTGACGAGCCATAAACATTCACAAAAAATCCTGTATATTAGTAAGGTATAATTTTCTCAATGGGAATATTCTCGTTCAAAAAAAAGACACCCCCGAAACCTCCGGTTATCGGACTTACACTTTCAGGCGGAGGAATGCGTGGAATTGCCCATATTGCCGTTTTAAAAGCACTGGAAGAATACAATCTTAAACCTCATATTATTTCCGGGACCAGCGCAGGTTCTATCATTGCCGCTTTTTATTCATTTGGAAAAACACCGGACGAAATGATGGAAATTGTAAGGCAAACTTCTTTTTTTTCACGGTCTGCCCTGAAGTTATCAAAAAATGGAATTTTCAGCTCTAATTTCATCTTAAAACTATTCAAGGATTATTTCCCTGAAGACAATTTTAACATTCTGAAGATCCCTGTTTACATCGCCACCACAGAAATGACTCACGGTATTGTTGACTTCTTTTCTGAAGGTGAACTATTCACTCCTCTTTTGGCTTCATCAAGTGTCCCTTTCATCCTGCCGCCAGTAAGAATGGGTGATAAAATATATGTAGATGGTGGAGTTCTGGATAACCTTCCCATTGAACCTATTATGGATAAATGCGATTTTCTGATTGCTTCCCATGTGAATTCAATAAGCTATGATGAATTAAACAAGATGAGTCTGATGAAAGAGTTTGACCGTATTCTCCATTTGGCCATCGCAAAATCAGTATATTCTAAAGTGAAACACTGTAATATATTTTTAGATCCGCCTAAAATGACAAAGTACAGTCTTTTCAATAAGAAATATATGGATGAAATGTTCCAGCAGGTCTACGAATACACCTGTCAGGAACTGGAAGAAAAAGGGCATAAAAAAAGCTCTCAAATTGAGAGCTTCTTATAAAACTAACGGATACTTTCCATTATTCTTTTATTACTTTGAATGTCTGTTCAGAATCTGATGTTTTTACTTTTACGATATACACTCCTGAATTCAGACCATCTGTATTAACAGTAGAGATATTTTCTTTAACAGATTTCACTAATCTTCCGTCGGCAGAATAGAATGAAACTTCTGTTATTTTTTTATCTGCAGTAGAAATATTGAGAATATCTTTCATTGGGTTTGGATACACTCCTACTGTAGATTTAGCTTTACTTTCATTTACTCCAAGGGTTCCTGCAGCAGACACCATAATACTATAATCCTCAGCCTGTCCCCAACCTACAGCACCAGCAGTAGCAGTAAGAGCAGCTCCTGAAGAATAGCATGGACTTAAATAAAAGTTTGCTGCTGAAGCATAATTCTTCTTAATTCTCATTCTTGTTTTCCCTAATGTTGCTGTAGCTGGAACAACAATATTTCCAGTAGCTGTTACTGCATCTACACCTGTCGAATTTGTTATTGTTACTGCAGTAGCTGCTGTTCCAAAATAAACCTCACCTGCATCCAGGAAGTTTCCATTCTGATTCCAGTCTATAAATACTGTAAATTTATCTGTAGCATTCCCATCTGTATTCCCTTTTAAAGTAATTGGATAGGTTCCCCCTTGTTCTACAGACGCAATTTTATCTGTAAAATTTTCATGAGGAAGACTCGTTAAAACTTCTGAAGAAGTATTGGTCATATTAGCTAGCTGTACCGATGTAATAGGTTCAATTCCACCACTTGTACCCGTAGCTCCCGGACCAAATAGTAAATTACCTGCACAATAAGGAGCAAATGCATCTCTTGTTGTAAAACTATAAACCTGGCAACTTGCAGCTGCCCCCACAACATTTTTAGGAACAACCTTCCAATAATAAGTAGTATTTCCTTGTAAATTACTAAAATCAGCAAATAAATAACTGCTTGAAACTAAAGTTGTAGGATTAGGATTGGTATCCATATATACATCATAACTATCTACCGTCGCTCCAGCTGCAGGAGCAGACCATGTAAGCGTCATTGAATTTGGATTTACGTTGGTAGCTCCATTAGCTGGTGATACCAATGTACTACAACCAGGAGCTGTAGTAGGAGCAACATCATTGTTAATACTGTCAAACAGCAATCTGAATTTATCTGCAGAAACTGCATGAAACCCTACATACACTGTTTGCCCTACATAAGCAGAAAGATCTACGGAAAAGAACGTCCACTTGTTAGGAGCTGGTGCCTCCGGAGTTAATACAGTAGTAAAAGCTGCAGCCGTAGCTGTTGTTGTGGACAATTTAATTTCATAATTTTCCACATAATTAGGGTCCTGATTCTTTACAAAATAAGTTAATCTGGTATTAACCCCTGCAGTCACAGTAATAGCGGGAGTTACCAAATAATCATCATGTGCTGTAGCTGAATAATTAATCTGAGCGGCATTGGGTAATGAATACACACTTCTTGGAGCCCCGGCACTAAAGATAAATCCAGCAGCATCCCCTCCGTTAATGACAGTCCAGCCGGCAGGAGTGGTTGTTCCGGCATCAAAGTTTTGGGTAAATTGCGCATTTGCAGCCAATGGCAATGCAAACAGCATCGCGAGTAATCTTGTTTTCATAATGTCTCGTTTTTTAGTAGGTTTTACATCAAAACTAACAAAAAGCCATCATATAAACAAGCAATTACAAAATAACTTTAGGATTTAATAAAGTCGTCTTTATCTAAAACATCTTTAAAATTTCCAATCGTATTGTTCAGAGAACCATATGATTTTCCTCCGGCAGCATTAATGTGACCGCCACCATTGAAGTATTTTCTTGAGAATTGGTTTACATCCACATCATCTTTACTTCTAAATGAGATTTTGATAAAGTCTTCATAAAGATCTTCCATAAAGAAGGCAGACATTTTCACTCCGGCAATACTTAAGCCATAATTTACAAAGCCTTCTGTATCACCTTTCTGGAAGCCAAATTCTTTAAGCTCATTTCTTGTAAGGCTTAAAATAGCTACAGTACCATTATTCACCACTTCTATTCTTCCTAAAACCAAAGCAAGCAAATGAAGGCGTGAAACAGTATTGGTATCCCAGGTATTGGAAGTAATCATCGCCGGATCTGCTCCTTTTTCAATCAGATTCGCAATAATTCTATGGGTAGTAGCACTGGTAGAACGGAAACGGAAACCACCTGTATCAGTCATAATTCCGGTATACATACATTCTGCCATATCCTGGTTCACCAGTTTTTCATCTTCCAGCGCTTCAATGAAATGATAAATCATCTGTGAAGTAGCAGGAATTACCGTATCCGAGTAAACAAAGTCAAATTGTTCCGGCTGTTGGTGGTGGTCAATAAGAATTTTCTTTCCCTGAGCCTTTACCAGCCAGTCTCCCAATAAACCGATTCTGGAAGGAGAGTTAAAATCTAGACAGAAAATAACATCTGCAGCAGCAATCATATCAGCAGCCAGCTTTCTTTTGTATTCTGCAATAATCACTTTTTTGGACTCCGGCATCCATTTCAGAAATTTTGGAAAATCGTTGGGAACGATAACCTCTGCATGAATTCCTTTTGCCTTTAAATAATGTTTCAATCCCAGACTGGAACCAATAGCATCACCATCCGGATTATAGTGGGTAAGAATAACTATTTTGTTTTCAGGTGTAAGTAATGTATTGATCTCTAAAAGTTCTGCTGGTGTAAACATCTTGTGTTTATTTTCGTTAAAATTTAAGTTTTCAAAGATAAAGCTTTTATATAAATCATTTAAATATTATTTTTGCACAGATAAATTCAGGTCTCCATAAGGGTTTGTAAATGTCTGATAAAAAAAACACAATAGATAATTTTAAAAAAAGATAATTAAAGTTTGTATCTTATAAAATTTTATATATCTTTGCAACCTGAAAATTAATAGATTAATTACGATTTAAACATATAGTAATGAGTAAAAGAACATTCCAGCCATCAGAAAGAAAAAGAAGAAACAAACACGGTTTCAGAGAAAGAATGTCTACGCCAAATGGAAGAAGAGTTTTGGCTGCGAGAAGAGCTAAAGGCAGAAAGAGTTTAACGATCAGTGCAACACGCGCTAAGAGATAATCTTTTATTATCATATACAAAAAATGCTTGAAAATTTCCTTTTCAGGCATTTTTTGTTGTTAAAATTTATTAAAATTAGAGTCAAATAGACTTCTTTTTTCTATTTTTAAAGATTGAAAATTTTTTGTTAGAAATAGCCTTTAAAATTAAATTATGCCACATACAAATATCTCCGGAGACAATATTATAAGTTTACAGCACGCTAAAATTGCTCAAAAAAACTTCACTGTTCTTTCTGATGTCAATCTTAATATTAAAAAAGGCAGATTCTGCTATCTTATTGGAAAAACAGGCTCCGGAAAAAGCTCCCTTCTGAAAACGCTTTATGGACACATTCCATTAGCATCAGGACACGGATCTGTGGTAGGATTTGACCTGGCTAAATTAAAACCGTCTGATATCCCCAATCTAAGAAGAAAACTAGGAATTGTATTCCAGGATTTCCAGTTGCTTTCTGACAGAACTGTTGAAAAGAATCTTAAATTTGTTTTGGAAGCCACAGGATGGAGTGATAACGTAAAAATAGAAGACAGAATCAATGAAGTATTGGGAAGTGTGAACATGAAGAGCAAAAAGCACAAAATGCCACACGAACTTTCAGGAGGTGAACAACAACGTATCGCCATCGCAAGAGCCCTGCTTAACCACCCGGACCTGATCCTGGCAGATGAGCCAACAGGAAACCTTGACCCTGAAACTTCCAACGAAATTATGACCTTACTGAAGCAGGTTGCCCTTGAAAATGGAGCCGCTGTAGTAATGGCAACACACGATTACCATATGATCCAAAACTTCCCTGGTGAAGCTATCAGATGTGAGGATGGAAAAGTATCAGTATTGGATACAGCAGAATTATTTGAATAAAAAATTAAGAAATACGGAGAATAAGAAATTATAAAATTCTAACCTCTGGCTTCTTTTTTAAAGATATGAAACTCTTTAGTGAGTTCAAGATATTGGTCCGAGTATATTCTCGGACTTTTTTCTATAATAAACTCAGATTCCAGAAGTTTTTTTTCAGTTGGAGAAAATTCTAAGACCAATCTTTTTGTTTTGGCATTTTCAATTCCTTTGATATTAACCTTTCTGTTGAGAAACAGATTACAGTCTTCTGCCATTGAGACAAAGACTTCTCCACCCTCAACCGGAATAATAACAGAAAGAGAGCCATCTTCAGACAAAAAACCGGCAGACTGAGCGATAAGCTGCTTAAAATTCAATTCTACTGTCTGGCGGGCAATTTTATCTTTATCGGATCCGGATTCTTCAAAATAAGGAGGGTTTGAAACAATCAGATCATATTTTTCTTCCGTTTCAAAGGTTTTAAAATCCTGATACAGATTCTTTAATCTTGCGCTGAAAGGTGCATTTTCAAAATTAAGTCTTGTCAGGGCTACAGCATCTGCATTAATATCCAATCCTAAAAAATCAGCATGCAAATTTCTTTGTGCCAGCATCAATGAGATCAACCCCGTTCCGGTTCCTACTTCCAAAACACGAAAAGCCGATTCTATATTTGCTAAAGCGCCAAGCAGAACACCGTCTGTTCCTACACGGAAGACGTCTTTGGATTGCCGGATCTCAAATTGCTTAAACTTAAAAGATTTCACTATAAATTGGTAGGTAATGTAATGATGAATGTAGACCCCTTCCCTACTTCCGATTTCACGGAGATCTCTCCTTTATAGTCTTCAATCATTTTTCTTACCATAGACAGGCCAAGCCCCATTCCACTGCTTTTGGAAGTGAAGTTAGGTTCAAAAATTCTTTCGTACATATTTTCAGGAATTCCAATTCCGTTATCCTGAATAGAGATGATCACCCTTCGCTGATGCTGCTCCACATCTACATTGATAATCAGCTTTCTTTCATCACTTTCAGCCTGCTTAGCATTGGTTACAAGATTAGTAATGATCCTGGAAAGATAAATCCTATCCATATTAATCATAATATCACCCTTGTTAGCATGCATAAAGATACTGTCATCATTGAATACACAAAGAATATCTTCCACTTCAGTATTCAAATTGATTACTTCGTTATTTTTTTCAGGAAGCTTGGCAAACTCTGAGAATGCAGAAGCTACAGTAGCAATCAGATCGATCTGATCTACCATTGTTTTACTCATCAGCTTTACCCTCTCTCTGATGTTTGGATCTTCCGGATCAAATTTTCTTTCAAAATTCTGAATGGTAAGCTTCATCGGAGTAAGTGGGTTTTTCACTTCATGGGCCACCTGTTTTGCCATTTCTCGCCACGCTTCTTCAGATGCTTTAAACCTTAACCTTTCTTTTTGGTCCTGAATCTGAAGAATCATCCTGTTATATGCTCTTGCCAAGGCATTCAACTCATCATTTTTATAATACCTGATAGGACGCATTTCATTTTCAAACAATGTAATACGGGTAATCATATCAGAGAATTTTGTAATGGTTTTTGCCAGACCGTTAGAGGTCACCCAACTTATCCAGATACTGAACAGGATAAGGAATATATCGACTAAAAGAATATATTTGACATACTGATGCAATACATCAAGGTAGGCTGATTCATTATGATACAAAGGAATATAAACAATACCGATAGGCTCCAGTTCATTGTTCTTCAGTAAAAGATAGGAAGAAGTAAGCTTAGCATCTTTGGCTGCATCATATCTGGTCATATCAACTCTTGCATCTGTAGACAGAATCTTGTTGATAATTTCTATAGAAAGTCTTTTCTGATCAATCAGGCTTTCATCTTTATTGGAAAGTACATAGTTCCCCTGTAGATCATAAATGACAATATCATGCTGATTAATATCTGCGATCTCAAAGATCTTATTCCCCAGAACCTTCGGCAGATCTTTTGTCTCTACCAATGTACGGCTTACGGCATAATCCAGATATCTCATTACCGCATTGGTCTTTTCCTGCATATCGATATTACTCTGCTGCAGGGAATTATTTCTCAATACAAAATAAGGAACCAGTGATGTTGCCACAACACTTAAAAAGCATACCAGTAAGAAACCGAAAAACACACGATTCCTTAAGCTATATCCTTTATATTTATTTAATGACATCCTACTTTTTAATTAACCTAGCAATATACTTACCAATGATATCAAATTCCAGGTTTACTTTATCACCAATTTTCAGGTGTTTCATATTGGTAAACTCCCAGGTGTAGGGAATAATGGCTACAGAAAACTGTGTATCTTCACTTTTCGCAACAGTTAAACTAATTCCATTTACTGTAATAGAACCCTGAGGTACGGTTACAAAACTTCCATCTGCATCATATTTCATGGTAATGAAATAACTCCCGTCTTTATTTTCGATCCCTACCACTTCTCCTGTTTTATCTACGTGACCCTGAACGATGTGACCATCCAGTCTTCCATCCATTTTCATACAACGTTCCAGATTCACAACAGTTCCCAAACCCCATTTTCCAAGATTTGTTTTCTCCAGTGTTTCGTTGATTGCTGTAACTACATATTGGTTTTCCTTAATCTCAACCACTGTCAGACAACAACCGTTGTGAGCAAGGCTCTGATCAATTTTAAGCTCGTTTGTAAAAGGGCATGTCAGGGTGAAATCTATGTTGCTTCCTTTCTCTTCAATCTTTTCAATAACACCAACTGCTTCAATAATTCCTGTGAACATATTATTTTTTGCTAAATTTGTAAATTATAATCTTCAAAGATAATCAAAATGAGCCCAAAAAACCATAAAGTACGAGTAGGAATTTCAATCGGTGATTTCAATGGCATCGGTCCGGAGATCATCATGAAGTCTCTGACAGACAAAACCATTACGGATTTTTTCACTCCTGTGATTTTTGGTTCGGGAAAATTATTTACTTATCAGAAAAATATTTTCAAGCTGAATCTTAATTTCAATTATATCAATGAAGCTTCCCAGGCCCAGCCCGGCAAGCTGAATATGCTGAATCTTACCAAAGAAAATGTAAATGTAGAACTGGGAGTCCCTACAGAAGAATCCACCAAAATGGCAATTGATTCTTTAGACGCAGCTACTGAAGCTTTAATGAATGGAGATATTGATGTTCTTGTAACAGCTCCTATCAACAAGGATGAAATGGTAAAAATGGGCTTTAAACATACCGGACATACTGGATATTTTGAAGAAAAGTTCAATAAAAAAGGATTAATGTTTCTGGTAACTGAAGATCTTAAAGTAGCTGTTTCCACCCATCATATTCCTATTGCTCAGATAGCTGAGAATATTTCCAAAGAAAAAATCAAAAAACAGATTAAGGTCCTGAACCAGACTCTTATTGAAGATTTCTGTATTCAGAAACCTAAAATTGCGGTATTGGGATTAAATCCTCATGCTGGTGATGGCGGTGTTATCGGAAGTGAAGAAATTGAGATCATAAGCCCGGCTATTCAGGAACTTTCAGATAATGGAATTCTCGCATTTGGTCCTTTCCCCGCAGATAGTTTCTTCCAGCCTAACAAATACAAGAACTTTGATGCAGTTTTAGCAATGTACCACGATCAGGGATTGGCTCCGTTCAAAACACTGGCTTATGAAGAAGGGGTAAATTATACCGCAGGACTTCCTTTTATCAGAACCTCTCCGGATCATGGGGTAGCATATGATATTGCGGGAAAAAATATTGCTGATGAGCAGAGTTTTATGGAAGCAATTTTCACTGCTATTAAGATTTTTAAGAACAGAAGTGAATATGGTGAACTGATGAGCAGCCGCCTTCAGCCGAGAAAAATAGCTGTTGATAACGGAATAGACGAAGATCTTCCTGAGGAAACTGAAGCATAAATTGTTAAAACAAATTTTAAATTAATTTGTTTTAGATTTTGTTTGTTATTATAAAAAAAAATGCATATTTTTGCACACTCATTTTATGGACAAGTTAAGAAACTACGATGTAAGCTTTTCCGGACTTAAAAACGGAAAACACGAGTTCAAGTTTGAGATAGATAAAACGTTCTTTCAATTATTTGACACTGAGCAGGAATTTACAAATCCCAGAATAGAAGTAAATGTATTTTTAGATAAGCATACTACATTTCTGGAGTTTGAGATTAAAATACAAGGTTTAGTTGAACTGGTTTGTGATATCACAAATGAAAATTTTGACTACCCTATTGAGAATGAAATCAAAATTCTGGTGAATTTTGGGGAAGAATATGATGACAGCAATGAAGATGTTATCACTATTCCTACCACAGAGCACGCTTTTAATGTAGCTCATCTGATCTACGAAAACGTAATGCTTTCTATTCCAATGAAAAAAATATCACCGAATGTAAGTGATGAAGATATAAAAATTCTTGACCAGTTCAGTCCGAAAGAAATTGAAGAAGCTGAAGAGGAAGAACATGAGAGTGATCCCAGATGGGACGCTTTAAGAAAATTAAGAGACAATAATTAAATAGAATAATTTAAATATGATGAGATGATGAATCTCATCGCTCATCAATTAAAAAAGTTATTAGAAAATGGCACATCCAAAGAGAAGACAATCGTCCACAAGAAGAGATAAGAGAAGAACTCACTACAAAGCTGTAGTTCCTCAATTAGCTAAAGATGCAACAACAGGAGAGCTTCACCTATACCACAGAGCTCACTGGCATGAAGGAAAACTTTACTACAGAGGTAAAGTAGTATTGGAAAAAGAAGTAGCTGCTACTGAAGAAAACTAAGAGTCGCTTTTCATTGAAAAAGCCTCATTTTAATACAAAAACCGCCCAATTTTGATAAAATTTGGCGGTTTTTTGTTGTTTTTTACGTTTTTTTGGTATCTTTGGATCAAAATCAAATATCAAATTTATGGACATTAAAGACATACAGAATCTTATTAAGTTTGTATCTAAGGCTGAAGTTTCAGAAGTGAAGTACAAGACTAAAGATTTCGAAATCACTATTAAAACTCCATTAGCTGGAAGTGACGCTGTTTACGCACAGCCTGCAGTATACCACACTGCTCCACAAGCGGTAGCTGCTCAAGCTCCTGTTGCAACTTCTGCTCCTGCTCCTGCTGCTGAAAAAGCTGAGACTGCATCTGATGACAGTAAATATATAACGATCAAGTCTCCAATGATCGGTACTTTCTACAGAAAACCATCTCCGGATAAAGACGTATTTGCAAATGTAGGTGACGATGTTTCCGTTGGTAAAGTAGTTTGCGTAATTGAAGCAATGAAGTTATTCAACCAGATTGAATCTGAAGTTAGCGGAAAAATTGTTAAAATCTTAGTTGATGATGCAACTCCGGTAGAATATGACCAACCATTATTCTTAGTAGATCCATCTTAAGGAATTTTAGATTAAAGATTATAAATTTTAGATGAAACTGTTTCATTTAAAATAATTTAAAATTCAAAATTTATAATTTAAAATTTCGGAGAGATGTTCAAAAAAATATTAATTGCCAATCGTGGCGAAATTGCAATGCGTATTTTACGTACTTGTAAAGAAATGGGGATCAAAACCGTTGCAGTATACTCTACTGCTGATAAAGACAGTCTTCACGTAAGATTTGCTGATGAAGCGGTTTGTATTGGTCCTGCAATGAGCAAAGACTCATATCTTAAAATCCCTAACATTATTGCCGCTGCGGAAATTACAAACGCAGACGCCATTCACCCAGGTTACGGATTCTTATCTGAAAATGCTAACTTCTCAAGAATTTGCGAGAAAAACGGAATCAAGTTCATTGGAGCATCTCCTGAGCAGATTGAAAAAATGGGAGACAAAGCTAACGCTAAGGCTACCATGAAAGCTGCAGGTGTACCATGTGTACCAGGTTCTGACGGACTTATTGAATCTTATGAGCACGCTGTAAAGGTTGCTGAAGAAACAGGATACCCTGTAATGATTAAAGCAACTGCCGGTGGTGGTGGTAAAGGAATGAGAGCAGTATGGAAAGCTGAAGACCTTAAAGATCACTGGGAATCTGCAATTCAGGAAGCTGTAGCTGCCTTTGGAAACGGAGGTATGTATATGGAGAAACTGATCGAGGAGCCTAGACACATCGAAATTCAGGTTGCAGGTGATCAATTCGGTAAAGCTTGCCACCTTTCTGAAAGAGACTGTTCTGTACAGAGAAGAAACCAGAAATTAACGGAAGAAACACCTTCTCCGTTTATGACTGATGAACTTCGTGAGAAAATGGGTGATGCTGCTGTAAAAGCTGCTGAATTCATTGGATACGAAGGAGTGGGAACTATCGAATTCCTTGTAGACAAACACAGAAATTTCTATTTCATGGAGATGAATACAAGAATCCAGGTAGAGCACCCTATTACTGAGCAGGTAATTGATTATGACCTGATCAGAGAACAGATTCTTCTTGCTGCAGGAACTCCTATTTCAGGAATCAACTATTACCCGAAATTACATTCAATCGAATGTAGAATCAACGCTGAAGATCCTTATGCAGACTTCAGACCGTCTCCAGGAAAAATCACAGGATTAAACATCCCTGGCGGACACGGAATCAGAGTAGATACTCACGTATATTCCGGATACAGCATCCCTTCTAACTACGACTCTATGATTGCTAAGCTTATCACTACGGCTCAAACCCGTGAAGAAGCTATTGCAAAAATGAGACGTGCTCTTGAGGAATTCTATATTGAAGGAGTAAAAACAACGATTCCTTTCCACAGACAGCTGATGGATAATGAAGATTATCTTGCAGGAAACTACACTACGAAATTCATGGAGGATTTTGTAATGGACAGAAAATATGATAATCACTAAGATTATTTATAATACAACTTTTAATAGTCCGTCATACTTATAGTGTGACGGATTATTTTTTCTTGGTATATTTGGTTAAACCATGATTTATATGAAAAGAATCGCTTTATTTTTTTTATTGACCTTTTATACCCTTGCTTATTCTCAATTCAAACAAATTCTAACTATTCATAGAGACAGTATCTTAAGCCCCGACACTCCTCTAAAAACCAATCCTTTTGAAGGAAAATTTCTACTGGTGGGCCAATTTCTACCGATAAAAAGAAACTCTGACATTAAACTTGCAAAAGTTCTTACAGCGACAGGATGGGGATTGATTGATGAAAAAGGTAAATTTATTCTCCCTACCCAATATTACAGCATATCAGATTTTAAGAATGGCCTGGCAGACATTATTCTTTATATTCCGCCAAAGCCCGGACAGTCTCAAGGATCTAAATGCCATGCTGTAATCAATGCTCAGGGAAAGATGATCACTCCAAAATGCTTTCCAACCAATGATTACTTTATCTCGGATAAAAAAGATGGATTTTCAAGACTTCGGGTTAAAAACACCTCTCAACTTGCTGATGGATTTATCAAAGTCCGCATCGATAATTTAACAAGCGTTTATAATGAAAAAGGAGAACAGATTATCCCTGCCGAATATTCAGAAATAACCTTTTCCGGGAAATATTTTCAAGCTCAAAAAGAAGCCCCTCAACGGCATACTGTAATCTATGATCAGACAGGAAAAAAAGTAAAAACAGTAGAAAGCACCACTATTTATATTACCGGTGATCTGGCAATTATTCAAGATTACAGAAAAATTTATGTGGAGAACCTGATTACAGGAAAAAGGTATTTTGAAAATCAGTTTGATAGCTTAGGTCCATTGAACGATGAAGATGAAGAATATGATAAGGAAATTATGTTGGTTGGAACCAATTATGTTGATCATATTTATTCAAAAATAAAATCCACAATCTACATCAACAAAAGTCTTGAAATCATTCAGAATAAAATTTATTCAGAATCTAACCTTAGATATTCCGAGGGCCAGATAATTGCAGAAAATCCCGAAAATCATGGTCTTGCAATTTTAAATTCTAAGGGAGAAATTTTACACGAATATACTCGCGAAGAATCTATCAATTATATGTCTTTAGATAGTCCGGGATATCAAAACAAAGAAAACTTAGAAAAAAACATTCTTAAATATCACCCTTTATGGTCAAAACAAACCATAACACAACGGGTAATGTATTTGGAAGATATTTTTATACTACGAATCAACGATAGTAATGATCAAAATAACTCAGAAAGTATATTTATTCAGAAAAAAAACGGCAAGACCATGTATCGTATTAAAGGCCCAACCTATTATTTTGCCACATTTTCTAAAAACAAATTTCTTATCGGCGCCAATAGAAATGAAAAGACAGGCGCCTACACCCATATAATTACTGATACCAAAGGAAATATTTTAAAAACAGCAAAAAAAGGGCAGACATATTATACCTTTATGAAAAAACCTTTTACTAAAGAGAATAGCAATAAATACCCCTTAGATAAAAACTACAATCCTATTTATAAAGAAAAACTCTTGGCCAGTGAACAAATAAGAAATACTCTCAATTATATTATAATTTCACCTGAGAAAACAGAAATCTATAATAGTAATGGGAAAATAGTACAAACAGTCAATGGTTCTACGGATAATCAATATAATGATTACATTAATGGATCTATAGGCGAGGATTATTTAATTATTGGCACAGAAAAAAGCTACACACTTCTTAATAAAGATACATGGAAGCCTGCGATGCAATTAAAATTCAAATCAACGCTTAAAGGTTATTCAGAAGGAGGAATGTTTGTACATGATGATTATGATGGAGAAACAACTTCTAAAACATATATTGATCCTTATATGAATGTTATCAAAATCATTTATTAACCTGTTGAAATATATTTACAAAAAAAATCCAAATTTAATTATTTGTACCTCTACAGTATGCTTAAAAATATTATTAAATTCACCCTCTTAACTGCCTTCTCCTGGTTTGTTATTCATTCCCTATATATCACTTATGATGGCCTTACAAACCCTAATCAGAAAGCCGATATTGCTGTGGTCTTCGGAAATAAGGTAAATGAAGATGGAAGCCTTTCTTCAAGATTGAAAGCAAGATTAGACAAAAGTATTGAGCTCTATCAGAAAAAACAAATCAAAGAAATCCTGGTTAGTGGAGGCCTTGGAAAAGAAGGCTATTGGGAAGGTACGGAGATGAAAAAATATCTGATAAGAAATAAAATCCCTGCCAATAAGATACTTGTGGATAACTTTGGGGATAACACAGAGAAGACTGTTATCAATATTATAAAAATTGCTGATAGCTTAAAGTATAGCCGTATTATTTCTGTATCACAATTTTATCATCAGACCAGAATCAAAAAATTATTCAGGGAACATCATTTTAAAAATATTGAAAGTTCAAGTCCGCTCTATTTTGAAATAAGAGACTTCTATTCAGTTTTCAGAGAGTTCTTTGCTTACTATTTATAAAAATAATAAGAATGTATCTGAACCTGGCCTGGAAATCAAAAAAACCTGATGGATTTGATCTCTGTTTAAAATAATTTCCTGACTCCCAACTCATTTCCAGATTAATAAAAATTAATCTGAAAAAAACTGTTCTCGTAAAGATATAATACCTACTACGGACGATCAGCAAAGAAAATATTCTCTGATACAGCTTTATTCCGCCTCAAAATTTACTTCAGTTCTGATCTTTTACTGCATAGGGTATTTGTTTATTGATCTCATTAATATTATGTAAATTTGTAAAAAACCAACAATATGTCAACAGCAGAACAAACAAAAAACTCACAGTATTTTATTGACCTTGAAGACAAACATGGAGCGCACAATTATCACCCTCTACCAGTAGTTCTGGATCGTGGAGAAGGTGTTTTCGTGTGGGATGTAGAGGGCAAAAGGTATTATGATTTTCTTTCAGCATATTCTGCTGTAAACCAAGGGCACTCGCACCCGAAAATCGTAGGAGCTTTGGTAGAGCAGGCCCAGAAATTAGCTTTAACTTCAAGAGCATTCTACAACTCTAAATTAGGAGAGTACGAACAAAAAATCACAACTCTTTTTGGGTTTGATAAAGTATTACCTATGAACTCCGGAGCTGAAGCAGTAGAGACAGCTGTAAAATTAGCCAGAAAATGGAGCTATGAAGTAAAAGGAATTTCAGAAAATGCAGCAAAGATCGTAGTTTGTGAAAATAACTTCCACGGAAGAACAACCACTATCGTTTCTTTCTCTAATGATCCGGATGCCAACCAAAACTATGGTCCTTTTACCCCAGGATTTATCAAGATTCCTTACAATGATATTACAGCATTGGAAGAAGTATTAAGCAGAGAAGCTGGAAATATTGCAGCATTTCTTGTAGAACCTATCCAGGGAGAAGCCGGAGTATATGTTCCGGATGAAAACTTCCTTAAAAATGCTTCTGAGCTGTGTAAAAAACATAATGTACTTTTCATTGCCGATGAAGTACAGACAGGGATTGCAAGAACAGGAAAACTGATCGCCTGTCATCATGAAAATGTACAGCCGGATATCTTAATCCTTGGAAAAGCACTTTCAGGAGGAATGTATCCTGTATCTGCAGTATTAGCTAATGATGAGATTATGAATGTAATTAAGCCAGGGCAACATGGTTCTACATTCGGTGGAAATCCAATTGCCTGTGCGGTAGCTGTAGCAGCATTAGATGTAGTAGCTGATGAAAAATTATCTGAAAGAGCAGAAGAGCTTGGACAGCTTTTCAGAGCTGAGATCGATAAACTTATTGAAAAGACAGATCTGATTACCAAAGTAAGAGGAAAAGGACTTTTAAATGCTATCCTGATCAACGATACTCCAGACAGTTCTACAGCATGGAATCTTTGTTTATTATTAAAAGAAAACGGATTGCTTGCTAAACCAACCCACGGGAACATCATCAGATTAGCACCACCATTGGTAATTACTGAAGAGCAATTATTGGATTGTGTAAAAATTATTGAAAAAACTATTCTGGAATATAAAGCTTAGTTCTTATTCAGAACAGATTCATAAAATTTAAGATAATTATTGGACATTGCGGTATAACTATATTGCTCTGTCCAATTTTTTATTTCCTGGCTCATTTCTTCCTCATGACTGCGATAAAGATTCATTTTGTCCTGAAATAACTGAGCCATTAATTTTGGTTCAAAACTTTCAAAATAAAAAGCCGCATCCCCGCCTATTTCCGGAAGGCTTGTATATTTCGAAAGAAAAACAGGTTTACCAAAAGCCATAGCTTCAATAGGAGGTATCCCAAAACCTTCTGCAATAGAAGGATGGCACATTGCTTCCGAATGCTGAATGACAGCATACTTCTCCTCTTCCGAAAGATTTTTAAGAAAATAAACTCTTTGTTCTAAATGTAACTCTTTGATTCTCTGTTTCACTTCAGCGGCATAAGATGACTTCTCATCTGATGCAATAAGCACCAGATCCTCCTTTATATAAGGTAGCATTTCAACTAAAGTCAACTGATTTTTTTTATTAAAAAGAACCCCGATATTTAAAATATACTTTTTATTTTTTAAATAACTGTATTTTCCCAATTGATATTCCCTTTGCTCAGGAAGCTGAATTCCATTGTGAATAACAACAATATCTTTAAGTTTAGTAAAAGTAAAAAGCTTTTTATTCTGAATAAAATCCTGCTTGGCATGTTCTGAGATACAGACAATATAATCTGCATTTTTTACATTGCTTCTCACTTTACCAAGCATTTTTTTCTTTTTGAAATCGGTAAGGTTTTCATGCAAAAAATTCAGATCATGAAGGGTAATGATTTTAATTGTGTCTTTGTAATTTCTATGAAAATAAGAAGAAAGCTGATGGCTTACATGAATCAGATCAAACTCACCACTAAAACGCTCAAAAAAACGATGTGTTTTGTTCCAGAGCACACAATTCGGTATAGGCTCAAATTTTTCGAGCTGTTCTTTCTTACCGAAAAAAAATATTTCAAACTTAGAATTCCCCTCTTGTAATCCTTTTGCGAGGTTTCTAAACACATTAGCTATTCCTGAATTGGGGTATCTTAGACGTTCGAGGTCAATTAAGATTTTTTTCTTCATAAATTTTATAAAAAAATAGAATCAAGAATTTCTTTTTCTATTTTTGAGTTGTGGTTTTCTTTAAAATAACAAATTGCCTGTTTTTTTACCTTTTCATAAAAAACATCATCATTCATAAGCTGATGAATGGATTCTGAAAATTCTACAGGGTCCTGGCTTACCAAGCATCCGTTATTTTTTTTATTAATGAGCCCATCTACTCCTCTTCTGTTTGTTACTACCGGTAATCCATAAGATAAGGCTTCCAGTACTTTAATTTTCACACCTGTTCCGCTCATCATTGGGCAAATGGCAACTCTTGCATGGCTGTAGAATTCCTGTAAGTCATCTACCATACCATATTTAACTACATTTGGATAATCTTCTGCAATTGCCTTACCAATTTTACCAATGATATGAATTTTAACATTATTCAGCAAAGGTAATACTTCTTTTAAAAACCATTGAATTCCATTTATATTGTGTGGATTATCACTGGCAACGTAAATAATATCATATTTAAACTCCTGTTTTTTTTCAATAAAGTTCTCAGGAAATGAAACAGGCATCAAAGTGACCTTCTTATTGGTAAACTGATCAAATATATACTCCTCCTCTACCGAATAAGTCCAGATATTATCATACTGTTTCAAAATGGATATCTCATCCTGAAATAGCTTTCCGACAGTACGTTTATGACGGCTCTGTGCAGTAATAAAATCATGGGTATCAATAATTTTACAGGTCCCGGCAGAAACTTCGTTAACCAGTCTTCCCCATGTTGCATAGCTTATTAATACAACATCAAAAGCAGATTTTTTAATAATTTCCGAAAATTCTTTTCTAAGAATATAACTTGTTGTATCTATCGAATTTATTTTAAATAAATAAGGTATTTTATATAAAAAAAGATACTTAAAAAAACTCTTTTTATATTTCTTATCCAAAAGATGCAACTGAATATTCGGGAATTTCTCATGAAACAGGATTTCTTCTTCCTTTTTCCACATTCCCCAGTCTCTCAATGAAACAAAAGTAACATCAAGCGCCTTGTTTTCGTTAAAATAAGAAAGCATATAATTAAGCCTGGTAGTATTTCCGGCCTTTCCAGACATCGGATTATCAGGCATAAAATAAAGAACTTTCTTTTTCATTATATTTATTTATTTTTGCGGCTACAAATATGACTATTTAATGAGAGATATAAAAGAATTAATTATAATAATATTAAATTATAACTCCTCTAAAGAGATCATCAGACAGCTGTCAATGCTCACCGATAAAGGAGAAATAAGCAATGATTCTTTTATTATTCTTGATAATAACTCTAATGATGGAAAAGAGCTGGAAACCTATTGCAAAGCTCATCATTTTTTCTTTCATCAGATGGGAAGCAATCTTGGGTATGCATATGCCAATAACTGGGCAATCAGGCAAGCTATTGAATCGGGAAAGAAATATTTTTTCATTCTTAACCCTGATATTCATATCGACGCCACTACTATCGAACAGCTGTATTTAAAATTAAAATCCGACGCATCATTGGGCGTAATTGGCCCAAGATTACTGTACCATGACAATCCTGATTTTATTTTTTCTGACGGAGGGCTCCTATTTCCTAAAAAGGGATTTGAAGGAAACCATATCAATTTCCTGAAAAACGTAAAAGATGCAGGATCTCAGGGAATGACTTATGATATGGCCTATATCAATGGAAGTGCTATGATGTTTAAAAAGGAAGTTCTGGATGACATGGGATACATGGAAGCAGATCTGTTTATGTATTATGAAGAATCTGAATGGTGTTACAGAATCAAAAAGAGCAACCGATGGAAAATTGCAGTTGATACGGAACTTGTAGCATATCAGTCTGACAGCTCCAGAGGAAAAGTATATGAATACTATATGACCAGAAACAGGATCTGGTTAACGAAAAAATATTCAGGAAGTTTATTTTTTGTAATCCGGGAACGTTTGATTGTAGCCCGTAAAAAATTCTTCTCATCTAAAGGAAACTTTAAAGAAAATATATTATTTTCCAGAAATATTCTCAAAGGAATAGTTCATGGGTTAATCGGAAAAACAGGAAAATTATGAATGAAATTGTATCTATTGTAGTTCCCTGCTACAATCAGGAAAAATATCTGGCTGAAACTTTAGATTCTGTTATTGCCCAAACCTCAGATTCTTGGGAATGTATCATCGTAAATGATGGCTCTACAGATCATTCTGAAGCTATAATAGATGACTATTGTGCTAAAGATCCAAGATTTACCAAACTTAATCAGGAAAATCAGGGGCTTGCCGCCAGTAGAAATAATGGAATAAAAATGGCCAAAGGGAAATATATCCTTCCTTTGGATGGTGATGATAAAATCGGAACTCAGTATATAGAGCTTGCCAAAAAAGAATTTGAAAAAAATCCAAAGCTCAGATTAGTTTACTGTAAAGCCGTATTTTTTGATGCTAAAAATGAGCCTTGGGATCTACCGAAATATGATTACGAAGCTTTACTATTTGCCAATCATATCTTCTGTTCCGGGATTTTCAGGAAAGAAGATTACCTGAAGACCAGTGGTTATGATACTCATATGAAATTTGGATATGAGGACTGGGAATTCTGGATTCAGCTTCTAAAGAAAGATGATGATGTTGTACAATTGAACTCTGTACAGTTTTTTTACAGACAGAGACAAAGTTCCATGTTAAAATCTTTACAGGAAAGTAAAGCAAAGCAAAACCAAATGGAGGCATATATTTTCAACAAACACCGTGATCTTTATGCTCAGGTTTTAGACTCTGATCTGTCTCTGGCTGATATACAAAATGCATTTCAAACCAGACAGACGATGAAACAGGTAAAAAAAACCTTCACTTATAAAACTATTTATAAGCTGGAGCGTGCTATAAGATCTATTTTCTAAACTAGCTTAAGCACATTATATCATAATAGTACATTAAGTTTCCTGTAATCTACCTAAGGAAATTTAATGTACTTTTTTTATCCCTCAACCAGAATAGCTGTGAAGGAGAATTTGGGATCAAAAGAACAACAATCAGTTATAATTGTATCGCAACCGTATAATTTTAAGTAAATTTGCAAAAATTTTAATTGAAATGGAGAAAGTAAGAGTACGTTTTGCTCCAAGTCCTACCGGACCTTTACATTTGGGAGGCGTAAGAACTGCATTATATGATTACCTTTTTGCAAAAAATCAAGGGGGAGAATTTGTATTGAGAATTGAAGATACAGATACCGCAAGATATGTAGAAGGAGCTGAAGAATACATTGAAGAAGCTTTAGAATGGTGTGGAATCATCCCTGATGAAAGTCCTAAGAAAGGAGGAAAATTTGCCCCTTACAGACAATCTGAAAGAAGAGACATCTATGACAGATATACAGAGCAGATCTTAAAAACGGATTATGCTTATATGGCTTTTGACACTCCGGAAGAATTGGATGCTGTACGTGCAGAATTTGAAGCAAACGGAGAGGTTTTTTCTTATGATAATAAAACAAGAAACCGTTTAAAAAACAACCTTTCCCTTTCTGAAGAGGAAGTTCAGAAATTATTGGATGCAAAAACTCCATATGTGGTAAGATTCAAAATGCCTGTAGACAGAGTATTGAATCTTGAAGACATCATCCGTGGAAAATCATCGGTTAACACCAATACATTAGATGATAAAGTGCTGGTAAAAAATGACGGAATGCCAACTTACCATTTTGCCAACATCATCGATGATCACGAAATGGAAATCTCCCATGTAATTCGTGGTGAAGAATGGCTACCATCTTTAGGATTACACACTTTATTATATGAAGCAATGGAGTGGGAAGCTCCACAATTTGCTCACCTTTCTTTGATTCTAAAACCTGATGTTTCAGCATTAATCAGTAAAGATAATATTGACGGGATCACAAAATCTTTTACGGATGAATTTATAACAAAGAACAGTCAGTTTTCTTTTGACGAATCTGCCCCGATCATCAAATCATTCTTTGCAGAAGTAAAGAGCCCTAGATTCAAATCAATGCTGGGTGAAAATGATAATGACAATCCGTTAACTGCTGCTGTAAAGCAATTTTTAAAGAAAGGACTTTCAGGAAAACTAAGCAAAAGAGATGGTGATAAATTCGGATTCCCGGTATTCCCACTTGATTTCAAAGATCCTGCAACAGGTGCTGTTTCTAAAGGATACAGAGAAAACGGATATCTTCCTGATGCGTTCATCAATATGGTTGCGTTATTAGGCTGGTCTCCGGCAGATGATAAGGAAATTCTTTCTTTGGATGACATGGCTAAAGAATTTGACCTTCATAAAGTACATAAGGCAGGCGCAAGATTCAGCAAAGAAAAATCAGAATGGTTCAACCACCAGTATATTCAGATGAGATCAGATGAGGAACTTCTTCAGATGCTTAAAAGCTCAGATCTTGATCTTTCAGGTGCTACCGACGAAAAATTATTGAAAGTAATTCCTCTGATGAAAGAAAGAGCTACTTTCCCGAAAGACATCTATGAAAACGGAAAATTCTTCTTTGAAGCCCCTACTTCTTATGATGAAAAAGCTTCTAAAAAAGCATGGAATGATGAAACATCTGCTATTTTAGGAGAATTATCGACAACCCTTGAGTCTACAGACTTTGCTGCTGAAACATTAAAGCAGATGATGCATGATTTCGCAGAAAACAAAGGATTGGGAATGGGTAAAGTAATGATGCCATTGCGATTAGCTTTAGTAGGAGAACTGAAAGGGCCAGATGTTCCGGATATTCTGGAAATCATTGGAAAAGAGGAAAGTATCGCCAGAATAAGCAATGCTATAAATAATTTTAAATAAAATTACCATAATTTTTCATACATTTGAAAGATTTAATTTACTTCAAGAAATGGAATATTTAAGTTTCGAACTTCCTATCAAAGAATTGATGGATCAATACCAGACATGTTCTTTAGTAGGAGAAGAAAGTGGTGTTGATGTAAAATTAGCATGCAGCCAGATTGAGGATAAGATTTTAGAAAAGAAAAAAGAAATCTATTCAAATCTTACACCTTGGCAAAGAGTACAACTGTCCCGTCATCCGGATCGTCCTTATACTTTGGACTATATTAACGGAATGGCAGACAAAGGCAGTTTCTTAGAACTTCACGGAGACAGAAATTTCGCTGATGACCCGGCAATGATTGGAGGATTGATTACCCTGGATGGTCAGAGAGTAATGATCATCGGGACTCAAAAAGGAAGAACGACTAAGGAAAGACAGCACAGAAGATTTGGAATGCCCAATCCGGAAGGATACAGAAAAGCTTTAAGACTAATGAAGCTTGCTGAGAAATTCAACATCCCTGTAGTGACTTTAGTGGACACACCGGGAGCTTACCCGGGACTGGAAGCTGAAGAAAGAGGACAAGGAGAAGCAATTGCAAGAAATATTTTTGAAATGGTTCAGCTAAAAACTCCGATCTTCACTTACATCATCGGGGAAGGAGCCAGCGGTGGAGCATTAGGAATAGGTGTAGGTAACAAAGTATATATGTTGGAAAACACTTGGTATACTGTAATTGCACCGGAAAGCTGCTCTTCTATCCTATGGAGAAACTGGGATCATAAAGAAGATGCTGCCAATGCATTAAACCTTACTCCAAACGATGCTCTAAGAGAAAAATTCATTGACGGAATTATTGAAGAACCACTTGGAGGTGCTCACTACGATCAGGAGACCACTTATCTGAACTTGAAAAATTCAATTTTACAGAATATCAAAGCTTTTTCCAAATTTACAGGACAGGAGCTTGAAACCCAGAGACAGGATAAATTTATCGCGATGGGTCAGTTTAAAGGATAAAAAATAAAAAAGGTTAAGAAATATTTCTTAACCTTTTTACTTTAGTTTTCTTCTTCGTTAATCAGCTACATTGAGAGCGATCTCAACATCCTGAGTAATTTTCTTCAGTGAAGAATACTTTGCATCACATACCATCGTGGTCAGCACGTATTCTCCTTTATCAATCAGAATAAAGTTTTCCCCTTTAGCAGGAACACTCAAATTATAATATTTTTTACCACTTATTTTCACGATCAGATTACAGCTTGACCTGTTTTTAATATTGATATAAGCTTCATTTTTATTAATATCATTATTAAAAAGATGGGTAAGCATAGCTGCTGTTTTCTTATTCGCTTCGCTAGGTTCGGATTTAGCCGAAGAACCTGCACTTTTTACAGAACCTGCTGAAGCATAGGTTGCCAACCTTTCTTCTTTCAATGCATTGATAGCATTATTTACTTTATCTGTATTCTTCGTATTATTTGTAGTAGATGCCTTATTAGCGGCAATTACTTTACCGCTGTTCAGTTCATTATTTTTAACAATGTTTTCAATCTTTTCTTTACTGATTGGCTTTATAGTAGGTTTTGCTTCAGGAGAATTATCTGCCATGATAATTTCCATCAATCTTTTTTTAAAGTAATCGGTTCGTGCATGCCCGGGATTTTGCTTGATGAAACCAGCAATCACCCTGGTCTCTTTTGAAGTTTCAGCTTCCTGCTCCGTGTAAATGATCAGAGTTTCTTTTTCCACTACGGCTTTGGATTTTGTCTTTTTCTTTTTTTGAGAAAAACCAAGAGCAAAAATGCATACAAAAAGGAGAAGGAAGATTTTTTTCATTAATCAAATCTTTAAAATAGTATTAAATATATTAATAACGTGAAAAGTCATTTTTTAGTTTATCATTAAAATCATTATCTTTGCACTGCTTTAAAATTAAGCTAAAAATTAATACTAATCTTAAATAAAAAATAATAGATATTATGTCTTATACACCAGTTGCTGCAGACGTAGCTAAATTAAGAAACCAAACAGGTGCAGGTATGATGGACTGCAAAAAAGCTCTAGTTGAAGCTGAAGGAGACTTCGAAAAAGCAGTAGATATCCTTAGAAAAAAAGGACAAAAAGTAGCTGCTAACAGAGCTGACAGAGAATCTACTGAAGGTGCTGTAATCGCAAGAGTAAATGAAGATAACACTTTAGGTGCTATTATCTCTTTAAATTGTGAGACTGACTTCGTTGGTAAAAACGAAGCTTTCATCGAGCTAGCTTATGAATTAGCTGAAATGGCAATCTTTGCTGCTACTAAAGAAGAATTATTAGCTACAGATTTCCACGGAATGACTGTTGCTGATAAATTGATTGAGCAGACAGGTGTTATCGGTGAAAAAATCGAAATCGGTACATTCGAAAGAATCGAAGGACCATTCCTAGGAGCTTATATCCACGCTGGAAACAAAATTGCTGCAATCACTTCTCTTTCTGCAAAAGTAGACGGAGCTGACGAAGTTGCTAAATCTGTTTCTATGCAAGCTGCTGCGATGAACCCTATCGCTCTTGACGAAACTAAAGTTTCTCAGGAAACTATCGACAAAGAATTAGAGATTGAAAGACACAAACTTACTGAAGAAGGTAAGCCTGCAAACATTATCGATAATATCTTGAAAGGTAAAATGCAGAGATTCTACAAAGACAACACTTTGGTACACCAGGATTTCATTAAAGATTCTAGTATGTCAGTTGCTGATTATGTAAAATCTGTAAACGCTGATCTAAAAGTAACAGGATTTGTAAGAGTAAGCTTATAATCCCACTTTTTAAAATAGTGAATCCCGATGATTTTTTCATCGGGATTTTTTTATGGAATAAAATCAACAAACATGAACGTAAAATGAAGTAAATTTTAAATATTTAATAATTATGGAATAATCCGGAATTCAAAGATTTTTTTATATAAAATTTTGATTATTAATGCTTAAATTTGCGGCCCTTATAATAACGCATGAAAAAATATCTACTAGCTTTTTGCACTTTTTTTTGTCTATTAGTGAATGCCCAATTGGATACAGAACACTGGTTTGCTCCAATGGCTGCGAAAGCTAATGTTAGCCAACTTCAAGGATTTTTGTATCTGTCTACAGACGAATCCACTCCATTTTCCGTACAGGTTTTCAATAATAATATGCTTTACACTACAGTACAGGTAAGCAAAAACAACCCTATATCGGTATCAGTACCTAATAATTTTTTAATTGCCACTTCTCAGTCTCAGCTATTCACCCCAAATTCTATGGGACTTCATGTGAAGGGAGCTAAGAAGTTCTTTGCTAATTACAGATTCTCACTTCAAAATCAGGCTGAAATCCTTACTTCCAAAGGAGCAGCAGCTTTGGGAACTACCTTCTATGCCGGCATGGCTCCTATTGCAGGCTCTGCCACCTATATGAATTCTTCTATTGGTGTTACCGCAACCGAAAACAATACAGTAGTGGAAATTTCAGGTTATGATCCTTCTCTTCTTTTTTCAAATGGAACGACTTCCCCAACGAAAACTTTTACTCTCAATAAAGGCCAGTCTTATATTCTTGATGTAGTAAGTTCTCAAAAGAATATAAATAAAACAGGTCTGATTGGAGCTAAGATCACATCTACAAAACCCATCACAGTTACGAATGGAAATTTTAACGGGGCTTACGTAAATGTAACCAATAATGATGTATTGATGGATCAGTCTGTTCCGGTAGACAGACTGGGGAAGAGCTTTGTAATGGTAAAAGGTAACGGAGGGGTCACTTCTCAAATGGAAAGTGCAGTAATTGTTGCTACAGAAGACAATACACAGATTACATTCAACGGAACCGGGTCACCTGTGATCCTTAATACAGGGAAGTACTATCTTGTTCCCAGTAATAAATATATCAATCAGGGAAATGGTCATTATAACATGAATATTTCTGCTACCAAGAACGTTTATGTATATCAGTTGTTATCAGGAGCAGTAAGTGGAAATGAATTTGCCTCCGGAGGAATGAATTTTATCCCTCCTGTGAGCTGCTTCATGCCAACAAAAATAGACGAGATAGGAATTATCAACAAAATCGGAAGTGATTCTTTCACCACGAGACTGAATATCATTACACAGAAAGGAGCCATTGTAACAGTAAGCGGAAATCCGATTGCTGCAGGAAACGGTCCTTATTCCGTAACAGGAAATCCAGATTGGGAAACTTATTCCATATTGGGAGTGACGGGGAATATTACAGTAAACTCAACCAAGCCTGTAACCGCTGGAATTGCTGCCGGAAACGGAGCTGTAGGATACGGAGGATATTTTGCAGGATTCTCTTCAATTCCGGTGATCAAGAAAACCGGAGACTGTTATAATGGAGTTCTTTTAGAGGTAGAATCAGGCTATGACAACTACAAATGGTACCTTAATGGCACTGAAATCACAGGGGCAACAACTCCTTCAATTAATCCGGACACATACGGATCCGGAATCTACACCTGCAAGATTACTAAGAACAGCTGTGAGACCAGACTTACCGCAGAGTACAATTATACAGTATGCCCACCTATTACTACAACAACCTATGATATTGGTTCATGTAACCCTAAGGTAATTATTCCTGTATTTACAAGCTCTAGTCAGACAGTAGATCCTTCCAAGACTAGCATTATGGCACAGCCTGCCAACGGAACGGTTACCATCAATCCGACCACAGGACAAATCACTTATACTCCTAATGCAGGTACACCTACAGATTTCACAGATACCTTCACCTATTATATTCAGGGAAATGGAGACCCTGCAGCTTTTGAATATTTTAAGATAGAAGTGAATATTCACACACTTCAGGTTACTAATGATGTTATGTTTTCCTGTGCTGACACTAATGGAAATGGAACATACAATCTGAAAACAGCCAGTGTAAGCCCAACTCCGGGAGCTACGATAACTTACTTCACCAATGCTAATCTAACAGGACCTATTGCTAATCCGCTCAGTTATACAGGTCCGGCAGGAGTTGTGTATGCCAATGTAACCTCTTATGGATGCTCTAAAGTAGCTACCATTACTTTAAACACATTCCCTGTTCCCATTATTAATACCAGTAATTTCAATGCCAATAGCTGTGGAAGTGATCTTGACGGAAGTGTAGTGATCAACTTTAACAATGTTACTCCGCAGATTGTTGCCAACTCAGCCATCTTTACAGTAAAATATTACCTTAACCAAGCTGATGCCACTGCAGGAAACAGTAATACTCTTCCTGATAACTGGACTTATACAGCGAATACTACGGTATATGTAAGAGCGACAGGTAACACCGGAAGCTGTCCCGCAGTCTTCGGACAGATTAATTTCACAATCGGAAATAAGGTTTCTTTAATTACAAATAATGCTAAAGCTGATGTCTGTGATAATGATATCAGTGGTTCTGAATCTGTAAACCTGAATGATTACAAAGGGTTATTTACAGTTGATCCTAATGTGACCTTAACATTCTATGCCTCTGCTGCCGATGCGCAGGCGGGAACTAATACTGTCTCAGCATCACAGATTATTACTTCTACAGGAAGTATTTATCACGTAAGATTCCAAAGCAGTACAGCATGTCCTACTACAGGTGTCTTAACACTTGTTTTAAAAACTCCTAAAAAGTCTACTACACTCTATGACCAGATGATCTGTTCTAATGAAAAAATTCTTTTGGATGCAGGCCCAGGATTTTCGTCCTATTTATGGAGTAATGGAGCAACCAGCCAAACCATTAGTGCTTCTGCAGGAAACTATTATGTAGATCTTGGGTTTAACGGTTGTGTATACCGTCAATATGTAAAGGTAACCACCGCACAGTCACCTGTTATTTCAAGAATAGATGTTTCCGGTACCACAGCTACTGTACAGGTAACCGGTGGAACGCCTCCTTACCGATATTCATTAAATGGTTTTGATTATCAGAATTCCAATGTATTTACAGGATTATCAAGAGGAATGCATACAGTGTATGTATTGGGCTCAGACGGATGCCGACATGTAACCAAAGAGTTCCTGATTATTAATCTTATCAATACCATCACGCCCAATGGAGATGGAATCAATGATGTCCTGAACTATTCCGAATTAAGAATAAAACAGAATGTATCAATAGAGGTATCAGACCGATATGGAAATCCTGTATATAAGTCTTCTGACAAAAATTATATCTGGGATGGAAAATCCAATGGCAGAAGTCTTCCTACGGGAACTTACTGGTATGTTATAAAATGGGTTGAACCAGACACTCAATTACCAGTTTCACATTCAGGATGGATTTTAATTAAAAATCGGGAATAATTTTCAACATTTATTTACATTTTATTAAAAGTATTTGATTTTTTATTTTAATTTTGTAGAAATCCTAATTCCATACACATGAAAAGATTTCTACTCAGTCTGGTATTAACTTTTTTAACAATTAATACCCTCTTCGCGCAAAGGGATACCGAGCACTGGATTGCACCTTATTATAGTGTGTTGCCATCAACGTTTAACAGCTATGAAAATAAGGTATATCTATCCACTGATTCTACGACTCCCTTTGACGTAAAAATATTCAGCGCAAACACCCTTATAGGTACCGTTACTATTGCCAAAGGAGACCCTAAAACATTTGATGTCGAAGAATCTCTTATTACAGCTAATGGAGCTACCGATGCATTTGTTGTAGGTTCAAAAGGGCTTTATTTAAAAGCGGACAAACCATTCTATTGCAGTTTACGATTAGCACAGGATGCCCATGGTGAAATTATTACCAGTAAGGGAAGAGCTGGAATCGGTAACCTATTTTATGTAGCTACCAGCCCTAACCAAAGAAACCCAGGTGATTCTACACTAGATGGCTTTACAGCAGGAATCCTGGCTACTGAGGACAATACAACCGTTACTGTAAGCTGGACTACTAACGACTTAAAATTTGTTAATGGTACTCCACCTGGCAAAAACCATTCGTTTGTTTTAAACAAAGGGCAGTCTTTTATTTTTGCAGGAAGAGGAAATACAAAAGCTAATCAGGAAGGCTTCATTGGTGCTAAGATTGTTACCAACAAACCAGTGACCCTTACCAATGGTAGCTGTAATGGTAACTTTTCAACCGGCGGAAGTGGCGGTTCTGATGCCGTTCTTGACCAGTCTGTCCCTGTAGAAAGATTAGGGAATACATTTGCTATGGTGAAAACCATATCTACAGATCCTTCTCTAAATATGGAAGGAGGTCTTATTATTGCCACTGAAGACAATACTGAAATATATCTTAATGGCTCAACCACTCCTGTTGCTACCAGAAATGCAGGAGGCTGGTATAGAATCAACGAGACCAACTATGTGGCTCAGCCTGGAGGAACCCATTCTAATATGTTCATTTCTACCTCTAAGAATGTATACCTATATCAATTCGTTGGAGTTGGATCAAGTGGTGCAACCAACGGCTATAATTATATACCACCGTTGAACTGTTTCTTACCCCGAAAAATTGATGAAATTGGTAAGATCAATGAAATGCCGGGCATTGCTACTAGTGATATTAAGTTAAAACTTAATATATTAACTGAGGTAGGAGCAACTGTACTGGTCAATGGTGTATCACCTTCTGCAGCTGATGGACCATATCCTTTAACGGGAAATTCTCAGTGGGTAACCTATTCAGTGGGAACCTTCCCTCCTAACCTTACCATTACCTCTACAAAAGCGGTAACAGCTGGTATCAACGGAGGATACAGCTCTGCCGGATATGGTGGATATTTTGCAGGGTTCTCATCTGTTCCTGGAATTTCTAAGACAGGTGACTGTGTTCCTGGAATTGTTTTAGATGTGGCTGATACTTATGATACGTATCAGTGGTTTCTTAATGATGTAGCCATTTCCGGAGCAAATGCTTATAAGTATTCTCCTACACAACCTGGCTATTATTCTGTAAAAGTTACAATGGGAGCATGCCAATCAATAACAACAGCTCCATATAAAGTAACGAACTGTCTGAAGCTGACTACTAAAGAAGAACCAGCATGTTCTACTAAGATCATTACTCCAGCCTTCTCATCTTCGACTCAGACTCCGGTATTCAGTACTTTAAAAATCCTTACCCCTCCTACTAACGGAACGGCAGTGATAAATCCAGATGGTACAATTACCTATACACCGAAACCTAATTATGAAGGAACTGATACAATCGTTTATACATTCTGTGGAGACTCCCCGGATTTTATGGATTGTGAAGAAGTTACCTTAAAACTTACGGTTATCCCTTTCATTGTGAAAGATGCTTCTATTAAAGCTTGTTGGTACGATGTAGCACCCTATGCTTATTTTGATCTGACAACAGCAAACGTTACAGACTATGGATTAGCAATAAAAAAATATTACCGTACATTAAAAGACCTTACTTCAGGTTTGAATGAAATAAAACCAGCGAACAACTATCCTGCTACAGGAGGTTTTGTTTATGTGAAGATTACTACTGAACAAGGATGTAGTGCAACTGCAAAAATTGAACTGATCCCTCTTCCAATCAAAAAATCTCCAGTCCTTGTAGATAAATACATCTGTATTGATGCTACAACTGACCTGGATGCTGGACCTGGATATGATTCTTACTTATGGAACAACGGAGCAACATCTTCAGGAATCAGAGGTGTAGGTGTAGGTGAATATTCTGTAATTCTTGAGAAAAACGGATGCCTTCTTACACAGGTAGTAAGAGTGAAAAAAGCAGTTGAACCAGTTATCCAGCAAATTGAAATCAACAATACTACAGCTACAGTAGTTGTGGTAGGAGGTAAAGCCCCTTACAAATATGCTGTTGACGGAACTACGAACTGGCAGGATTCAAATACTTTCACAGGGTTAAGCAGAGGACAGCATAAATTCTATGTAAAAGATGCTTACAACTGTACTCCTAACTCAGCAGAAGTAACAGTTCCTAATTTATTGAATGCCATTACTCCTAATGGAGATAACATCAATGACTATATCGATTACAGTGATCTTTCATACAAAGACAATCTTAACTTTGTAGTGTATGACAGATACGGAAATATGATATTTACAGGAAATAAATTCAATAATTACAAGTGGGACGGAAGACACTTCGACAAGAAACTGATAACAGGTACATACTGGTATCATGTTTCATGGAATGAATCAAACAAAGAAAAAACCGAAATTAAATACACAGGTTGGATTATGGTAAAAAACAGAGAATAACCATACACCTTTATAACTTTCAAAACCACGATTTCAAAATCGTGGTTTTTTTATTTCATTTTCAACACTTTAATACATTTTATTGTTAAATTTGTGATAAATACCATCACTGAATGAAGAAAATTCTATCTTTTTTATTTATACTTTATATATTCAATTCTACCTTTGCACAATTAGACAGAGAGCATTGGTTTGCTCCTATGATAGACCGGTCAGGCGCTTCCTTTCCCTATCAGAAGCTCTATTTATCTACCAACCGCACCACATCATTTCCGGTAAGTATCTATAATAATAACGTTCTGATAGGAACCGTGGATATCAGCAAGAACAATCCTCAGAAGTTTGATGTTTTAAGAAACTTTATCATTACCACCCAACAGACAGATCTTTTTACTCCTACCACAAAAGGATTATACCTGAAAGCTGAATTTCCGTTTTATGCAAACTTAAGGTTTTCAGTATTTAACCACGCTGAAATCATCACTTCTAAAGGAATCCCATCAACCGGGAAAAGTTTCTTTGCTGCTTCAGCTCCCATCAGCGTAAATAATGATATTCTGAACTTTATGACCAGTATTCTGGCAACAGAAAATAACACCACTGTTACCATTACCGGTTACAGTCCACTTGTACAATTCTCAAACGGGACCACGGGAGCTACCAACCCCACTATAAACATTACTCTAAATAAAGGACAGTCTTATATTATTGACGGAATCGGAAATAATACAGGAAATTTCGATGGGTTTATCGGTGCTAAAATAACTTCGAACAGGCCAATCAATGTTACCAATGGAAACTTCAATGGCCAATATGCCGGAAACTACCCTACCAGCTCTGACATTTTAATGGACCAGGCTGTACCTGTTGACAGGCTCGGAAGTGAATTTGCTCTCGTAAAAGGTAATGGAAGTATTGGCGCCAATATGGAGGGAGCTTTGATTATTGCCACGGAAGACAATACCCAAATCTATGTAAATAATGAATTAACACCTATCACCACACTGAATACCGGAAAATATTTTGTAATTCCCGACACTAAATACAGTCTTCAGGGAGGCAACCATTATAACTTATTCATTAAAACCTCTAAAAATGCTTATGTTTACCAGATCTTAGCAGGAGATTCAAAAACATCGAATGAAGTGGCTACCGGAGGATTTAATTTTATTCCGGCTTTAAATTGTTATCTTCCCAAGCAGATCAATGAGCTGGGGTTTATTGATGAAAATTTTGTTCACTCCAATGTAAACCCGTCCGGGGTTCTCAATATCCCCACTAAGCTGAACCTGGTTACAGAAAGAGGAGCTGTGGTTACGGTAAATGGTGGAACTCCGCCTGCATCAACGGGGCCTTATAATATGACCGGTACCACTAACTGGGTTACTTATGGAATTCCTGATGTAACCGGAACAATCACCGTAGTTTCAAGTAAAGCCATTACAGCAGGAATTACGGCAGGAAGTGATGCTGTAGGGTACGGAGGTTTCTTTGCAGGCTTTCCTACACAGCCTGTTATTTTAAAATCCGGGGGAAACTGTATTCCAGGACTTGTACTTACGGTAGACCCTATTATTTATGATACCTATCAGTGGTACAGAAACGGAATAGCAATTTCAGGGGCTAACAGTTCTTCCATCAATCCTACACAATCCGGGTATTATACTTGCTCTGTAACAATGGGAAGCTGTGCTCCTTTGGTTACCGAAAAATTTAAAGTTACCAACTGTACAAAACTGACCACTACAGCTTACGACGTGTGTACCACACAGACGATAATTCCCACCTTCAGTACCTCTTCACAAAATCCTGTACCGGCTACAGTAGCAGTGACTACGCCTCCTGCATTGGGCACGGCAGTCGTAGATCCGGCTACCGGTAAAATTACCTATACTGTCAATACTCCCGGCACAGCAGGAACTGATACATTCACTTATACTTTCTGTGGAGATGATCCTGACTTTCCGGATTGTGAAACGGTAACAGTAACCATTAATATTAAAGCAATTACGGTCACCAATTCAGTATTATTTGCCTGTGACATAAATGGAAAAGGAACATTTAACCTTACAACAGCCAGTGTAACCACAAATTCTCCCGTTACCATAACTTATTACCCAACACTGGCAGATGCCCAAGCGGAAAACCCAGCTACCAGAATCACAGTACCTAATGCTTATTCGGCAACAAACGGTACAATCGTCTATGTTGTAGTTAAAAATACACTCGGATGTAAAAGCATCGCCCAAATCACTTTGTTCTTTTACAACAAAATAACATTAGTAGATAATTACAAAGGAGAATTCTGTGATGATAATTTCGATGGAACCGTCAATATCATTCTTTCTAATGTTACTGCTACAGTCCTTAATAATCCTACTTATTTCACCGTAAGATATTATGAAAAATTAATTGACGCCAATGCAGGAAATACAAATACCCTGCCTAATAACTGGAGCTATACCGCAGCTACCACCATCTATATCAGAGTAGATTCACCTGACGGGTGCCCATCTGTCATTAAGCCTTTACAGTTCAGTATCGGAGCAAAAATACAATTGGCAAGCCAGGCAATAGAAGAAAACGTATGTGATGACGACCTGGATGGAGTAAAGAGCGTAAACCTGGCTCAGTTTATTCCACAATTCACACTAGATCCGAATGTTACTTTTACTTTTCATGCAAGTTTAGCTGATGCCCAGAACAATGTATCTCCATTAGCAGCTACTGTAAATATTACTGCATCTCAAACATTTTATATCCGTTTTGAAAAAAATGGAGTATGTCCGGAAGTTGCTTCTATTAAAATAACCATCAAAATTCCTAAAAACTCAGAACTTCTTAAAGACCAGATTATCTGCCCAAAAACAACAACTACATTGGATGCAGGTCCGGGATTCGAAAAATACCTGTGGAGCACCGGAGCAACCAGCCCTTCAATTAACAATGTATCTGCCGGCAGCTATTGGGTAGAGCTTACCTTTAAAGGATGTGTGTACAAACAGAATGTCAACGTTACTGAATATCAGATTCCGATTATTACGTCTATTGAAATTGAAGGAACAACAGTGAAGATTGGAGCTAGTGGTGGTACTCCACCTTACGAATATTCATTGGACGGAGTGATCTGGCAGACTTCAAATATTTTCTATAATGTACCCAGAGGTGCACATTATGCTATGGTAAGAGACTCTAAAGCATGTGGAGAAGCTAAAAAGGAATTTGCCATCATCAATCTGATCAACACCATTACGCCTAACGGAGACGGGCGCAATGAGTCCATAGACTATTCTGCGCTGATGTCTCACGATAATCTTGTATTCAGAATCTTTGACCGGTATGGTGCAGAGCTCTTCAGAGGTACTCATGAAAACCGGTATACCTGGGATGGAAGGGTTGGAGGCAGATATGTCCCTACAGCTACCTATTGGTATTTCATCAGCTGGACAGAATTTGGTTCCACAGTTTCAATAAAATACTCAAGCTGGTTACTCGTAAAACATCGATAAAATCATAAAAGGTTGAAAGAAAACAATACTCCTTCAACCTTTGTATCTTAAGTATATCAGGACACAATTCAGCCTGGAAATATATTTATAACATTCATTAACAATTGAATACTAAAGTTTAATATAACTTTAACCACTATTCGTTATCTAATTAAGCAGAAATTGCTGGATTTCTATGTAATTTTGCCAATTATATGAAGAAACTGTTTACTCTGTTGCTGTTGATTTTTCTGGCAAAAATCAATGCCCAAATATATTCCGGAGAGGTATTTCTGAGAGATAACTCGATCCTTTATCTTAATCAGGTATATGTTACCAATTTAAATACTCAAAAGACTGTACTTGCTGACTATAACGGTAACTTCAGTGTTCCTGCCAATTCTGGAGATGTCATCCGTTTTACCTCAATTGTTACTGAACGGAAGGATATTAAGCTTACTCCTCAGCTTATGGAACAAAAAAATCTGGTAGAACTGAAAATTGCCTATTATGAGATCCAGGAAATTGTACTCAGCAGATTTAAACCTACAGGTAACTTAAGGTATGATGTAAACTCACTAAGAAAAGAAGACAAAGCACTGGCGATCAAAAAAGTGATAGGGCTTCCTGAGCCTAAAGGAGACGGAACACCACCAGAGCTTCCGGTTGCCGGATTAAGAGATGGCGGATTGACCTTCAGCATTGAAAGCATCTATGATATGCTTTCCGGAGAGAGAAAGAAAAAACAACGTTATAAGGCTTATGAGAGCATGAATACTTCCATCACCCAGATCAAAAATTACTTAGGTAAAGATTATTTTGCGAAATTTAAAATTCCTGAAAATCTGATCGATAACTTCCTGCAATTCGTTTATACTTCTGAAAATATACAACCTTATGTACTGGCAGGAAATTACGAAGCTATAAAAATTCCTATTGAAAAATACATGCCTATTTATCAGAAACGACTAAAGAACTCGCATCTTCAGGAAGTCATCAGTCCTCAACAGGCTGATAAATAGCCATCCAGATCTATACAAACCATGTAATTTTTACATGGTTTTTTTTATAACAAGCAGAACACCCCATTATTAATCATTTATTTTTCATTGAATATATTTCATTTATATTTAAAAATATGTTTAATTTTATGTCACAATAATGTGTTTAAAATAAAAACAATACTATTTCGTTATCCTATTAAATACTAATTGCCCAAAAACCAAATTAAGAAAAAGTAACCCATTTTTAACTTAATATTTATTAATGAAAAAAATACTTTTACTTCTTGCATCGGTCTTGTTTTTCAGTATGTCTGCCCAAAAGAAAGGAAAAGACTACAGCGAAATTCTGAAAAGCAATAATATTTACGAAATCAATGCTTTCTTAAGGGACGCTCATCCTGATGATCCCCGAAGGTCAGTACTGAAACCCCGGGTTATGGAAATGATGAAAGAATACATTAAAAATGCCCATCCGGAAGATCAAAAAGTAAAAGACATGCAGGAAATGCTGGCTTTGTTACGGAGGCGACCTTCTACGAAGATTACTTTTGATGAAATGAATGCAATCATCAAACAGAAGCAGATTGCTAAATATAAAGCTGAACTTGCCGCTAAAAAATCTACAGAAACCTATACTCCAAGCAGCGCTCAGAATGCTTTTGTTGTTAATACATCAGCCAATGCAGCCATTCCTAATGCAGAAGCAGAAGAGTTTAATATGCTGATGAATATTTCTCCTATCGAACATCAAAATAAAACAGTGAAGATCCTTAACTCTCTGTTTGATAATGATCCCAATGCCAAGGAATGTATTGTCCTTATCCAAAATCAATCTGACTGTAACATTATCGTAAGAATGGAAGGGGTAGGAACTACAAAATATAGACTTGCTGTTCCGGCTCATAAAGACAACTCAATTGTAGTGGAAAAAGGCCAGTATCTTTTCACAAGTTTAGTCTGTGGTGCAGAGTACGCATCACAAAAGACCATCCAAAGACCCATCATGGTTGCATTAGGCAGCGCAACATCAAAATAATCAAAACAATATAATAGTTTCCCCATAGGTCTTTTAGCATTAAAAGACCTCAATTCTGTCTAAATTTTACTATTTTTGCACTCATTTTATAAATGACTTAATGGGCAAGAATAAATTAGCAAGATTTGCAGAAAACAAGATATTACCGAATGTAATTCAACCTACAAGAGAAAACGCTTTAGAAGGCTTTGAACTTAAGGGAAAATGGAGAGAAAACTTCTTTAAAAATGACAACCCTATTGTTCTTGAGCTAGGCTGTGGAAAAGGAGAATATTCTGTAGGATTAGCCAAAACATTTCCTGAAAAAAACTTTATCGGGATTGATATTAAAGGGGCTAGGTTCTGGTTCGGTGCCAAAGAAGCAGTGGAAAACGGAATGACTAATGTGGCTTTTTTAAGAACACAGATCGAACTTGTAGATTATTTCTTTGCCGAAAATGAAGTGGATGAAATCTGGATTACCTTCCCGGACCCACAAATCAAATACAAAAGAACAAAACATAGATTAACACATCCGGACTTTTTAGCCCGTTATAAAAAATTCCTGAAGCCAGGAGGGATCATCCACCTGAAGACGGACTCAGAGTTTCTTCACGGATATACTCTTGGATATTTACAGGGAGCAGGATATGAAATCATTACCGCTCACCACGATATCTACGGAGCTCCTGAATACGATCCTAATACGCCGCATTTGAGAGACATCCAGACGTATTATGAGCAACTGTTCTCAGCAAAAGGAAAAACGATAACCTATATAAAATTCCGGATACACTGATGAAATAAACAAACACTATTGATGAAAAAAAAATTTTTGACGATTTTATTTTTCTCTTTCCTTACCCCTGTCTTTATCTATTCACAAAAAGGTAGTAAAGATATCCTAAAAAGCACAAATATCAAGGAAATTGAAGAATATCTTAAGACCGCACACCCTGACGATCCTAAAAAAAGTGTGCTGAAACCTAAGCTCATTGCTTTAAAAAACTCTGAGTGGACGAAGGGATCACGTACTGCCAAACCTATGGAAGCCAGGCCCGTCATTGCAGATATCCCAAAAAATGCAATGAAAGATCCCAACTCTAATGAAGCAGAAGAATTCAAGCGGTTACTTGCCGAAACATCTGCCGAACGTAAGGAGAAAACCGCACAGCTTTTAAATACAATGCTTAATGAGGACATTACTAAAAAAGAATCTATTCTTTTATTTAAGAATAATTCGGATTGTAATATTGTTCTCCGGATAGAAGGAAAAGATTATTACAATCTTGCAGTTCCTGCTCACGGAGAAAACTTCATTATAGTTAATAAAGGCTCTTATACACTAAGCAGCAATGTTTGTGACATGAAGTACTTTTCTCAAAAAGATATAAAAAGAAGTATCTTTGTAACCATAGACAATCCACGTCAGCCAGGAGCTCAACCGGTTTCAACAACAAAAGCTCCACCTGAAAAACCATTAAAAAAAAGAAAAGCAAAAAAATAAACGGGTATGAAAAAGTTATTAGTTCTTACCGGGGTTTCAATGATCCTTACCAGTTGTAGTGTAAATTACGGTGGTTATCCCATAAGAAACCCCTACCCTACCAATACTGGTGGAGGCAGCAGTGCTGCTAATGCGGAAAGGGAATACAATGAACTGATAAAGACCTATAAGCCTGAAACAGCTGAAGTTCTGAGTGATCTTCTCAATAATGATGACCCCGGTAATCCTAAGACTTCCATTTCTGTAGAAAACAAATCTCCATGCAATATGGTTCTTACAGTAAGCGGAAACGGTTTTTTTAAAAAAATTCCAATAGGTGCCGGAAAAATAGGATATACAATGGTGACGAAGAATCAGAACTACAGATTATCCGGAATGCTTTGTAACTCTTCTTATCAGTCTACAAAGTTTATCACCACTTCTTATGCTATAAAAATTTCAAATTAAATAAACCCCGCAGATTACTGTGGGGTTTCTATTTTATAAATATTTTTCAGATATTCTAAAGGCAGTCGATTTCTGCTTTCTTATACCATTTTTTCAGATCCTCTAATTTATTCCGTAGGAAGGAATCAATATATCATTTAAAGTTCTTATTGAGGCTTGTATAGGATTATAAACGCTTATATAAGTCTGCATTATCTGCAAAAAATCTGTGAGTACATATAAAAACAAAAAAACGCTGGATTTCAATCCAGCGTTTTTCCTATATTAAAGAAAATCTTTAATTATTCTGCATCAAAATCAGCATCTGTATCAGCAGATACTTTTTCTCCTTCTTCTTTAGATTTTTCTTTATCAGCTTTTCTTTGAGACTGACCTTCTTTGATAGAATCAGAAACAATGCTCAAGATCATATCGATAGATTTAGAAGCATCATCGTTTCCTGGGATAACGAAGTCTACTTTTCTAGGATCAGAGTTTGTATCAACGATACCGAAAACTGGAATACCTAATTTCTTAGCTTCAGTTACCGCGATGTGTTCTCTTAAGATATCAACTACAAAGATTGCAGAAGGAAGTCTAACCATGTCAGAGATAGAACCTAAGTTTTTCTCTAAGTTAGCTCTTTGTCTGTCAACTTGTAATCTTTCTTTTTTAGATAAAGTTTCGAACGTACCGTCTTTTTTCATTTTGTCGATAGAGTTCATCTTCTTTACCGCCTTTCTGATAGTAACGAAGTTCGTTAACATACCCCCTGGCCATCTTTCTGTAATATAAGGCATATTAAGTTCAGAAGCGTGTTTTGCAACCACTTCTTTCGCTTGCTTCTTAGTAGCTACGAAAAGAACTTTTTTACCTGCAGAAGTTAATTTTTCTAAAGCGCTGCACGCTTCATCTAATTTAACTGCTGTTTTATGTAAGTCTACAATGTGAATACCGTTCTTCTCCATAAAAATGTATGGAGCCATATTTGGATTCCACTTTCTAGTCATGTGACCGAAGTGTACGCCAGCCTCTAAAAGGTCTTTTACATTTGCTTTTGCCATGTTTTCTGTTTTTGTTAGTTTACTTTCCGTCTTTTAAACAATCAACAACTTCTTTAGATGGGAGAAGCGTTTGGATGCTAAACATAACGGGCAATGGGCGCTTTGCTTTTTGCTTTTGGCAGCAGGCTTTTCGCCGAGATTAAGTTTAAATAAAATGTAGTACATTTCTGTAGCCAATAGCCAATAGCCATTCGCCAACAAGAAATCTTAACGTTTTGAGAATTGGAATCTCTTTCTTGCTTTTTTCTGACCTGGCTTCTTTCTTTCCACCATTCTTGCGTCTCTTGTAAGTAAACCAGCTGGCTTTAATGCTAATCTGAACTCAGCGTTGATTTCGCATAAAGCTCTTGAAATACCTAATCTGATAGCTTCTGCCTGACCTGTATTACCACCACCGAAAACATTTACGGTAACGTCATACTGACCAACAGTCTCAGAAAGGATAAACGGTTGGTTTAATTTGTAAACCATCACGTCTGTAGAGAAATAAGTTGCAGCATCTTTACCGTTTACTGTAATAACACCAGAACCTGGTCTTACATAAACTCTAGCTACAGAAGTTTTTCTTCTTCCGATTTTGTGAACTATAGACATAATTAATTATTTAAATTCGTTAACATTAATTGTTTTAGGCTGTTGAGCTTCATGTTTGTGCTCAGTTCCTTCATATAAATAAAGGTTCTTAAGGATAGCAGATCCTAATCTGTTTTTAGGTAACATACCTTTTACAGACTTCTCTAATACCTTTAAAGAATCTTTCTTTTGAAGTTCAGCCGCAGTCATAGACTTCTGTCCTCCAGGATATCCTGTATGCCAGATATAAGTCTTATCAGCCCACTTGTTTCCGGAAAGCGTAATTTTCCCAGCATTCAAAACGATTACGTTATCACCACAATCTACGTGAGGTGTAAAATTCGTTTTGTGCTTACCTCTCAAAATCTTTGCAACCGTAGAAGCTAGTCTTCCTAACGGCTGTCCTTCAGCGTCTACCACAACCCATTCTTTATTAGCAGTAGCTTTGTTCGCTGAAACAGTTTTGTAACTTAATGTATTCACACGTTTTAGTTAAAGATTAAACATAATTTACCCCTAAAAGGGTGTGCAAAGGTACAAATTATTTTTATATCCCAAAAACATATTTCATTTAATCTATAGAATATCTGCTATTCAACTCTATAGCAATAGATTTTAACACTATTTATACTTTTGGCACAAAACTTGTTAAATGTTGTGGCGATGAAAAAAAACGTTTAGAAGGTTCTAAAAACACAAATTATGATAAAGCAAGAGTTCTTTCCCTCAACTCTTTCTTTATTACTTTTCTTCTAAAATTCAAGTAAAGTACTTTTCCTGACCTTTAAGTTCTAATCTTAAGAGAATCTATTATATTTTATAAAGCAGATATTTCAACTCAACCTATTAATATTATAGTTCATTTATATATTGACTCCTTTTTCTTTGAAGCATCATTATTGATTCTAATTTTAATTTTATTTAAAGATTCCTTTAAAAGTCTAGTGATATCATTGCTTATTTACTGAAATAATTATCTTTGTCGCACAAATAAGTACTATGAGCCACGGAAAGATACGAGAAGATAAAACCTGCCTGAATTGCGGGCATCAAGTAGAAGAAAGATTCTGTCCTCACTGCGGACAGGAAAATACTGAACGTAGACAGCCTTTCTATTTTCTATTCACTCACTTCGTTGAAGACTTTACTCATTATGACGGACAATTTTGGGGAACCGTTAAGAATCTGATATTCAAACCTGGAAAACTTACCAATATTTACTTGGAGGGTAAAAGACAGACCTTTGTTCCTCCCGTAAAGCTCTATATTTTTGTCAGTTTTATTACATTTTTCATGTTTGCCCTTTTTCCTATGGTTCTTTTTAATAGTGATAGCAATAAAGGAGGAACCCTGGACAAAGCAGCCATTATTAAGAATATAAAGCCTGCTGATACCCAAAAATTAATAGATAGTATAAAAGCTAGAAAAAATCTAACAAAAGAAGATTCCCTTGCCATCAAAAGCCTACAGGTACTTCCTGATTCAGCCAAAATAGAGGATTTCGCCAAAATTCTGGAGATGGATAAAAAAATAGATTCGAATAGCGGCTTTGGAAACTACAAAACCAGAAAATCTTATGATTCAGCGATGGCCAAAAACCCTTCATTTTTGGATTTCATTCAAATTCCAATCGCTCATAAATTCTTTGAACTTAAAGATAATGGGGTAAAAAAAGAAGAAATTGTAACCAGCATGGTAGAAAAATCATTTCATAATCTACCCAAAGCGCTTTTTATCTATCTCCCAATCTTTGCTTTCTTTTTATGGATTTTCCACAATAAGAAAAAATGGTGGTATTTTGATCATGGAATTTTCACTCTGCATTATTTCTCATTCCTATTGCTAATAATATTACTTATATTCTTAATATCCAAACTGACAGGATTATCGGGCTTCAAGATGATCAATGCTCTTTTGTATTTAATAATGTCATTGCTGACCTTATACAGTATGGGATATTTCTTTATTGCTCACAGACGCGTTTATCACTCACATGGATTGGTCAGTCTTATCATCGGAATGATATTATTCACCATTAATTTTATTGCATTTATGTTTTTAGTTGTCGGTCTTGCTTTGATAAGCTTCCTGATGATTCACTAAAATAAATAAGGCTGTCCAGTGTGACAGCCTTATTTATATTTGTTTATTTTCTTAATGACTTGGTTGCCCTAAAACTTGCAATTACATAATAGGCTACAAACACCATTGAAAATTTCAGTATGGATGGAATGGCCAGTTCAAGTTTAAAAATTAAAGTTCCTATCAAAACTAAAATTCCCATCACAACAAATGACAGGCCCAATTTTTTAGGCAATGTAAAATCCGGAGTATCCAAATAATAAGCAATGCCCCATGCTGCCCCAAAAGCAACGGCATAATAAAGCTCCAGGCCAATATTATCTGAACTTAAAAAGAAATAATTGATAAGGAAGCTTACTACTGTTCCCAACGCAAAATATATTAAGGCTTTCTGCATGTCTGTAAAATATGGTGCAAAAGTAAAGATTTTAATTTGAGTAATTCAGGATCTGTCAATTTCTAAACAAAATCCGGAAGTCATTTTTAATTCTGTAACTACCGAACCTTTAGACTTTCAAATTCTCAAACCTAAAATTGGAGATATTTTATTAAATAAGGCAATATAAACAAATGATAATCAATTTAATAAAATCAAACACAGGGTTGTTTTTTTATTATTATATTTGAAAACTTAGAAACTTTCTAGAATTTTTATGGAAACCCAAAAATATACTCCAACCAACAAGGTAAGAATCGTAACGGCTGCCTCATTATTTGACGGCCATGATGCTGCGATCAATATTATGCGTCGTGTCATTCAGGGAACTGGATGTGAAGTGATTCACTTAGGACATGACAAATCAGCAGAGGAAGTTGTAAATACAGCGATCCAGGAAGATGCCAATGCCATTGCACTAACTTCATATCAGGGAGGTCACAATGAATATTTCAAATATATCTATGATCTTTTAAGAGAAAAAAATTCACCACAGATCAAAATTTTTGGCGGTGGTGGTGGTGTTATCCTTCCGGAAGAGATTAAAGATCTGATGTCTTACGGAATCGACAGAATCTATTCTCCGGATGATGGCCGTGAACTTGGCCTTCAGGGAATGATTGATGATTTGGTACACCGTTCAGACTTTGCTACCGGAAAAGATGTAACAGCCAACGATCTGGACTCAATCAGTTTTGAAAACTCAACAAGTATTGCCAGAATTATTTCCGCAGTGGAGAACTTTTCAGATGAAAAACCTGAATTGGTAAAGGCTATTGATGAAAAATCAAAAGATTTAAATATTCCGATCATTGGGATTACAGGAACAGGAGGTGCCGGAAAATCATCTTTAACGGATGAATTGGTAAGACGTTTCCTGCGTTCCAATACAGATAAAAAAATTGCAATCATTTCTATTGACCCTTCTAAAAAGAAAACAGGAGGTGCACTTCTTGGTGACAGAATCCGTATGAACGCAATTAATGATCCTAGAGTGTATATGCGTTCAATGGCTACCAGAGAGAACAACGTTTCTGTTTCTCCGTTCATTCATTCTGCATTAAATGTCTTAAAATTGGCTCATCCGGATGTGATCATTCTTGAAACTTCAGGAATCGGACAATCCGGATCGGAGGTTTCTGATTTTGCAGATGTTTCCATGTATGTAATGACTCCTGAATATGGTGCCTCTACTCAGCTGGAAAAAATCGACATGTTAGATTATGCGGATCTGGTTGCGTTAAACAAATCTGACAAACGTGGTGCTCTTGATGCTCTTCAGGCCGTAAGAAAGCAGTTCCAGAGAAACCACCTTTTATGGGAAAACCCATTGGAAGATATGCCTGTATATGCTACAAAAGCATCTCAGTTCAATGATCACGGAACAACAGAACTTTATAACAGACTGGTTTTAAAAGTAAACGAAAAATTTGCTGATTTAGGACTTAAAACTTTCGTTGAACAGGAAATTACGGAGGAAGTAACGATTATCCCTCCAAAAAGAGTCCGTTACCTTTCTGAAATTGTTGAAAATAACAAACATTATGATGCCAGTGTTGAAAAACAGGCTGAACTTGCAAGAAAACTGTATCATATTGAAGGCGTAAAAAATATTATTTCCAATGAAGCTTTAGATACTGAATATCAAAAGGCTGAAAAAGAACTTCAACAGGAAAACATCGACTTCCTGAGAACCTGGGATGATACAAAGAAAGCTTTTCAGGCAGAATTCTATTCATATTTTGTAAGAGGAAAAGAGATCAAAGTAGAAACGTCTACAGAATCTTTATCACATTTAAGAATTCCAAAAATTGCCTTACCAAAATATAACGACTGGGGAGATCTTATTCAATGGAAAGGCCAGGAAAACCTTCCGGGAAGCTTCCCTTATACTGCAGGAATTTATCCGTTCAAAAGAACAGGTGAAGATCCTACAAGAATGTTTGCAGGAGAAGGAGGTCCGGAAAGAACCAACAGAAGATTCCATTATGTATCTGCAGAAATGCCTGCAAAACGTCTGTCTACAGCGTTTGACTCGGTAACTTTATATGGACAGGATCCAGCTTTACCACCGGATATTTATGGTAAAATCGGTAATGCCGGAGTTTCTATTGCTACATTGGATGATGCTAAAAAGCTATATTCAGGATTTGATTTAGTCAATGCATTGACTTCTGTTTCTATGACAATCAACGGACCTGCTCCAATGCTGCTGGCTTTCTTCATGAATGCTGCTATCGACCAGAATGTTGAAAAATACATCAAGGAAAACGGATTAGAGGCTAAAGTTGAGGCTAAGCTTAAAGAAAAATTCGATGATAAAGGGTTAGAAAGACCGAAATATAAAGGTGAACTTCCACCATCCAACAACGGATTGGGATTACAGCTTTTAGGATTAACAGGTGACGAAATTATCCCTGCAGAGGTATATGCTGAAATTAAAGCTAAAACGATTGCTACTGTTCGTGGTACCGTTCAGGCTGATATTTTAAAGGAAGACCAGGCTCAGAATACCTGTATCTTCTCTACTGAATTTGCCCTAAGATTAATGGGTGACGTTCAGGAATATTTCATCAAGGAGAAAGTAAGAAACTTCTACTCTGTTTCCATTTCAGGATATCACATTGCTGAAGCAGGAGCCAACCCTGTTTCTCAGCTGGCATTTACATTGGCAAACGGTTTCACTTATGTGGAATACTACCTGTCCAGAGGAATGGACATCAATGATTTTGCTCCAAACTTATCTTTCTTCTTCTCTAACGGTATTGACCCTGAGTATTCAGTGATCGGACGTGTAGCAAGAAGAATCTGGGCAAAAGCCATGAAACTGAAATATGGCGCTGACGAAAGAAGCCAGATGCTGAAATACCATATCCAGACTTCGGGACGTTCGCTTCACGCTCAGGAAATTGATTTCAACGATATCAGAACTACCCTTCAGGCGCTTTATGCGATCTACGATAACTGTAACTCACTTCACACAAATGCTTATGATGAAGCAATTACAACTCCTACAGAACAGTCTGTAAGAAGAGCTATGGCCATTCAGCTGATCATTAACAAAGAATTAGGTCTTGCTAAAAATGAGAACCCGCTTCAGGGATCATTTATTATCGAAGAGCTAACTGATCTTGTGGAAGAAGCTGTGTATGCAGAATTCGACAGAATTACTGAAAGAGGTGGTGTACTGGGTGCAATGGAAACGATGTATCAGCGTTCCAAGATCCAGGAAGAATCTATGCATTATGAATGGTTGAAACACACTGGAGAGTATCCGATCATCGGGGTGAATACATTCCTTGGAAAAGACGGTTCACCAACGGTACTTCCGGGAGAGGTTATCCGTTCTACTGAAGAGGAAAAACAAGCACAGATTGAATCTCTTCATAACTTCCAGAAAGCCAATGAAGATAAATCTGAAGAAGCTTTAAGTAAACTTCAGCATGCTGCGATCAACCAGCAAAACTTATTTGAAGTGATGATTGATGCTGTTAAATTCTGTTCTTTAGGGCAGATCACCAATGCTTTATTTGAAGTGGGTGGGAAGTACAGAAGAAATATGTAAGACGATATTCATCTTAATATAACAAAACCTAACAGGATTCAGAATCCTGTTAGGTTTTTTATTTATGAAGCAGGTAGTACAGGAGAAATATAACCGGTTATAAAAAAAAATAAATCAAAATCTCAAGAAATTTTCTTGAGGTTTTTTTGTACTTTTAAGTAAGAAAACTGATGATCATGAAAAAGGAATTTCAAATTAAAGAACCTTGCCCCGTTGCCCGTGAGGACATGCGGAAAGTATCTGGCGGGAGCTTTTGTAACCTTTGCTCAAAGAATGTATATGACCTTGCAGATAAAACAGATGAGGAAATTAAAACATTATTAAAATCCAATTCCTCTGTTTGTGGAAGAATTCAAGCCGATCGCTTATTCATTCCGAAAGAAAAACCGGAAACCCAATACAATTTTTTCCAGTTTCCTTTTAGAAAAATAGCCGGTGGAATTTTTCTGTCAATTTTATTTACCTCAAATCTCAACGCTCAAAAAATGAAAATCGATACTTTAGAGGCCGTTGAAATTCAGGGAATGGTCTGGATCGCTCCCAAATCAGAGGATGACGATTATGATGTTCCTCAACCTGTAATTAACAGGACACTGGAAATAAAACTATCCGGAGATCCCGGAAACCTCATCCAATATCAGTCTATTACCCTTCTTACTCCTTTTAAAAGATTCAGCTCCGGAAACTATATCCACGTTCCCGCTGATCTCATCAAAATGAGCAATGTATTCGTTCTTGAAGGAGTAGATCCCAAAAACGGAGAGCTTAATGCTAATAAATATTTTCTTTTTGTAAATAAAAGGCACATTAAGGATAATAACATACTGAATCTTAATCTGGATCAGGCGAAAAGGGTCCCTTTTAATCCAAAAAATAAAGAGTTCATCTATTTTCTGGATGGTGAAGAAATTACAAAAAGAGAATTTGAACACTATCAGAAAGAAAATAAGATAGAGTCCTATTTTCTGCCGGAAATCTATGCGGAAGAACTTTTTGGAGACGACTATTACCTTGAAAACGGAGCTATTGTATCTTACAGGAAATAATACTTCCAGCCTACCCCCTATCACAAAAACAATGCTTATGAAAAGTTATCTTGAGAAATTTTCATCATTACTTATCTTCTGTTTCATAGCAATAATATCGGCACAGAAGCAACCTGATCAATTCAGCATCAGCCTTCCCACTAAAAAATTAGATAAGAGTTATTATAAGACTATTAAACTTATTGACCGTAGGATTGATACAACCTCATTAGGAACGATCCGAAAGGGACTTTTAAATAATCCAGCCAATTTGTTTGCAGCGGCCTCTCTTTCTGACCAATTTCAAAATGTTTTAAACAGCCTCAACGGAGAGCATACAGAAAACGGAACTTTAGTTTTATATCTTAGACAGTTATTTTTTGCTGAAGTGGCAGTTCATGGCTATTGCTATTTCCAGGGCTTTTTATTTTCAAAAAATGAAGACGGCACCTATTCTTTACTGGAGCAGGTAAATCATGTTATTGATCACAAGGCCAAATCGGATGTTACCAAAGAACTTCTGCAGAAAGGAAGTGAATTCCTGGTAGATTTTATCACTGTCAACGCTTCTAAAAAACCGGTATCCCGTCATCATTATACTTATCAGCAAATTAATGATTTTGAGGGAACCGCTAAAAGTTCTATCAGTATTTTCAGTTCCTCTGAATTGAAAGACGGGGTATATAATGATTATCAATCTCTAAAAAATCAGCAACCCAACAAAGAAATCACCAATGTGAAATTTTATGGTAATGCTCCGAAAATAGTAAGAATCTATGAAACTCTTGATGGCAAAGAAAAAGAGATAAAAAAAGACAATATCTATGCGATAGTATACAAAGGAGAACTTTATCCCTATCTCTCCATAGAAAACCTGTTTACAAAGGCTGAAAAGAGAGACAATGACTATTATTTCGTTGGGAAAATAAAATCAAATACAAATTCACCCAGTATAACTGTTGCACCGGCATACACCTATGCATCTATTGGGGTTTCTTTCATGAGCAGCCCTGTTCTTCCCTTTGAAATGAAAATTGATTATTTCAATGGAGATTTTATTCCGATAAGAGAAATTGAGAACAAAAGATAAGTTATAGAACAGAAGCTGGAAGTATGAGGATGGAAGTTATTTTCGTCATAGAATTACTGATTGTTACATCAATGTTTTAAAAACAAAAACCGCAGAATTACCTGCGGTTTTATTTGTTATGTATTTTCAATTATTTCTTGTTGAAATCCCCTGCAAAAACAGAAGTCAGTTTATCTTCACTGATATACTTTTTAAGGGCATCATTCACCTGTCCTACTTTTAAGCCAGAAACTTTTGCTTCCAGTGTATCATAATCCTCCAAAGGAATACCATACTGAAGCTGAGAGTTTACAAGCCCCATCAGGGTACTTTCATTTCCTAGGCTTGTTTTTCTTGAGGTCAGCCAGGAAGTTAGATTGGATTTAAATTCTTCCTCGGTAAATCCTTCTTTCACAGCTTTATTCACTTCTTCTTTTAATGCCGAATTCACAGCATCTTTTTTCGTTGGATTAAAGAATGCATACCAACCCCATGAGGCAACGGCATTATCTGCCGGAACATTCATATACGAACCTGCTCCATAGCTGATTCCTTCTTTTTCACGAAGTCTCATAGGAATTCTCGCGGTCATAAAACCTCCGCTTCCCAATATTTCGTTCGCTATAAGAAGTGCCGGATAATCAGAGCTTTTTCTATCCATAGAAAAGCTGATTTTTCCAACTGCAGCGCCGTTTTCTTTATCCGGAGTCAAATAGATCTTATCTTCTTTTTTAGTGGCAAAAAGTTCAGGCTTAATTTGTTCGTAATTCGATTTTGAGTTCCATTTCCCAAAGGCACCTTCCATTAATGAAGAGGCTGTCTTGGAATCCAGGTCTCCGATCATGGTTCCTACCCCATTATTACTTCCTATAATTTTACTATAAAAGTCTACAAGCTCCTGTCTTTTAATGGTTTTATTAGCTTCAATCTGCTCTTTGAAAGATGGAGTATAGAAGATGCTTTCTTTAGGATAGTTTTCCGTAATTTTTCCAATCTCAGTAAATGCCAATGCCTGCGGATCATTTAAAGAGCCTTCAAGGGAAGTATTATATTCATTGACTGTTTTTACCAATTCTGCTTCAGGGAAGTTAGACTCTGTAAGGATTTCTTTCATCAGATCCATTACTTTTGGCAAATGCTCTTTGTATGTGCTTACATTGGCAGATAATGTTTGTCCTCTGAATGAGAAACTGATGGAAGATTTCCACTGATCCAGCATATCCTGAATCTGTTCTTTTGTATGAGTCTTAGTTCCTGTTTTCATCACCTGAGCCATTAAAGCTCCAATCTGAGCTTTTCCGCTTAAGTCTTTAGCATTACCTACAGGAAAACGGAAACTTCCCAATACTTTTCCGCCTTTGATTTCTTTTCTGATCACCCCATACTTCATCCCGTTGCTTAGTTTGCCTTCAGACAGATTAGCTTTTAGGTTTTTAATACTTGCTTCAAAAGGAGCCACTTCTTTTTCAAGAGCTTTTCCTTTATAATTATTTGTTAAAGTAGCAATCTGATTGTCAGAATATTCAATATTCTTAACTCTTACCTCATCTTTAGAAGGCACAAATATCCCTACCGTTCTGTTATTCGTTTTAAAATATTTATCGGAAACTCTCTGAACATCAGCCAAGGTCAGTTTTTCGATATTATCACGATATAACATTCCTAATTTATAATTTCCAGCTCCTACAATTTCTGTCAGCTCAATAGCAAAATTAATCGTATTGTTTTTTGTATTCTCAATTTGCTTTAAAATCTTAGCTTTGGCTCTTGCAACATCCTGTTCTGTGTACTTAATGCCTGAAACTTTATCCAGTTCTGTTCTGAATTCACTTTCTACAGCTTTTACATCCTTATCTGCAGGCACTTCCAGACCAAAGTACATAAATGCCGCATCTCTTACTGTTGGCTGGTATGAATAGACAGAAGCTGCTTTATGAGAATCAATCATAGCTTTATATAAATAGCCTGAAGGATCTGCCGTTAAAATTTCTGATAAAGCATCCAAAGCCGCATAGTCTTTATCCGCATAAGGTGCTGTGTGATACAATGCTCCTACAATTTTGCTGTCTCCTGAACGTTTCAGCTCTACAAAGCGTTCTCCGTCCTGCGCAGGTTCAACGGTATAGGTCTGGTCTAAAACTCTTGAAGGTTTGGGAATAACAGAGAAATATTGAGAAATATAGTTTAAAGCCTGTTTTTCATCAAATTTACCTGCTACAACAAGGGTTGCATTATCCGGCTGATAATGTTTCTCATAGAATTTTCTAAGTGTTGCAGCTTTTACCCTTTCAATATCTTCTTTACTTCCGATGGTGCTGTTTCCGTAATTATGCCATAAATAGGCTGTGGATACAATACGTTCCATTAAAACGGATCCTGGATTATTTTCACCGATCTCAAACTCGTTTCTCACTACAGAAAACTCTTTATCCAGGTCAGATTGAAGAATCGTAGCATTGATCATCCTGTCGGCTTCCATTTCTAAGGCCCATTTCAGGTTTTCATCACTTGAAGGAAAGATTTCGTAATAATTTGTTCTGTCATACCAGGTTGTTCCATTGGCATCTCCTCCTTTATCTGACAATTGTTTTTTAATATCACCTAATTTTTTAGTGCTTTTAAACAACATATGCTCCAGTAAATGTGCCATTCCTTTTTCTCCATAGCCTTCATGTTTGGATCCTACATTATAAATGATATTCACCACCATATTACTTTGGGAAGGATCCGGAATCAAAAGGACTTTCATCCCGTTATTCAGAGTATATTCTTTTACTCCTTCTGTGTTACTTACAAATTTTGGAGTGTCCGCTTTCTGTGAAAATAAGGGTGTGGCAATTCCCGTAAAAAACAGGACAGCTGTCCCAACCAATAGATTTTTCATGTGTTTTATTTTTAAATCTGTTTAATTTAGAAAGTTTTCAAATGTATTATAATAATTAGACAGTATAAATCACCCAAATGTTACAAATTTTGTCATAAAATTGCAGGATTAATAAACGTGTTCATCCATGAAGCCTAAAGCCTTATTCAACTGGAGCAGCGGAAAAGATTCTGCATTGGCTCTTTATAAAATATTACAGGAAGATCAGTATGAGATTGCAACTCTTTTAACCAGTATCAATAAAGAGTTTCAAAGAATTTCCATGCACGGTGTACATGTTAATCTTTTGGAACAGCAAACTTCTCTTCTTGGTATTCCTCTTATTAAGATGGAACTTCCCAAAGAACCATCTATGGAAGAATATCAGAAGATCATGAATAAAACAATGGCTGAAATACAGGCTCAGGGAATTACTCATTCTATTTTCGGGGATATTTTCCTGGAAGATCTTCGTCAATACAGGGAGAAGCAATTAAACACCATCGGGATGCAGGCGGTATTTCCTCTCTGGAAACAAAATACTTCAGACCTGATTCAGGAGTTTTTAAAATCAGGATTCAAAACGATTGTAACCTGTGTAAACGGAACTTACCTGGATAAAAGTTTTGCAGGAAGAATTATTGACCAGCAGTTTCTTGATGATCTTCCTGAAAATGTAGATCCGTGTGGAGAAAATGGGGAATTTCATACATTTACTTTTGATGGACCCGTTTTTAAAAGTCCTGTTCAGTTTGAAACCGGAGAAACAGTAAAAAAGACTTATCCCAAACCGAAATCTAATCCGGAAGATGAGGATGAAGAATATATTTTCTGGTTCTGTGATCTGATTGCAAAATAAAACAGCAATATTTTTTGCCACGGATACACGGATAAATAGGCTTAGAATATTTTGATTATTATTAATGGAGAATAATAATTAAATTACTCAGAAGGGTGGCTTAGTGATGAAAGCACAATTAAAATATTCGTGTATTCGTGGCATTAAAACTTTACTTTAATTTTGTAATAATGTCATTCATTGTATCAAATATCAGCTGTACGTCTGTTTCTGTAGTTTTCCAATTTACAAAAGCTGCTCTGATTCCTTTTTGCTGATTATAAACAGTAGGAGTCATAAAGACTTTTCCTGTAGCATTAAGCATTTCAAGGAATTTCCCTACTATATCCTGTTTTTCATCATCCCTTAAAGTGAAACAGACTGTATTAAGACGTACTGGCGCCAAGAGTTTAAAATCATCACTGTTTTCAATAAGTTTTCCGAAGTTTCTTGCCAGCGCAACATTATTTTCTACAATATACTGATACCCTTTCTTACCATAAGCCATTATAGAAAACCAGGCAGGAAGTGCTTTTAAACGTCTTGAATTCTCAGGAAGAAAATTTAAATAGCCAAAATTTTCCAAAGGATCACCTAAATAAGGAGCATTTGAGTTCTGGAAGGTTTCTACCTGTAAAACTTTGTATTCTTCTTTTACCAGGAATACAGCACTTTCATACGGTACATTCAACCATTTATGACAGTCTACGGTAATACTGTCTGCATATTCCCAGTCTTTGACAAGATGTTTATAATGATCTGAACAAGCAGCAAAGCCTCCGAATGCAGCATCAATATGCCACCAGAAATTATATTTTCCCTTCAGTTTTCTGATCTCTGTAAAATCATCAAAGTCAACGGTATTTACTGTTCCACCACTGGAAATCAAGATGAACGGCTCATTATTCAGATGTATAATCTGCTCTTCCAGATCCTTAATGCAGATAGATTCACGATCACTCCCTTCAGTTTTAATCCTGATGATACTATTACTTCCGATTCCCAAAAGAGATAATGACTTAATAGATGATGAATGCGGAGTTGCAGTCAGAATTTTGATGGGTTCAGAAATTCCTTCTTTGGCAATATCTCTGCCTTTTGCTTTTCCCAGCCATTGACGGGCTACTGCAAGACAGGTAAAATTAGAAATGGTAGCTCCGGTTACAAAACCACCCAGAAAACTGTCCGGGAGTTCCAGAAGTTCCAGCATAAATCTAATAGTCTCAATTTCTACATTCGCTGAAATATCTCCCTGTCCTTTTGTTGATTGGGGATTCTGGTCATAAATGGTAGAAAGCCAGTCTCCTGCCATAGAAGCTGGAGTAGCACCACCGGTAACAAATCCCAGATACCTTGGACCTGCTGATCCCACCATAATAGGTTCAAATCTTTTATTGAATATCTTTAAGACTTCTTCCGTTCCATAGCCATATTCCGGAAGATCTACCGACTCTGGTATAAGGGCATTATTTATTGATGTAGGTCTGTCTGCAAGGGTATTCAGGTATTCGGTGCCTTGCTTTTTTATAATATCCAATAGATGGCTTATGTTTACTGAATCATTTTTCAAATGTTCTTCCATGATGTTGGGGTTAGAGATATTCTATTCAAATGTATTGAATACCAGACAAAGAATCATTAAATACGCATTAAATCCCTCAAAATTCCCTTCTTAGCACGCATTTTGCATCCTACACTGCTCTTAAAAATTTCAGTATCTTTAAGAATATCAATGTTAATCTAAAAAAATAAACACCCGTGATCAAAAATTTAATGTTCCTTCTGCCTCTGTGTTTTTTATTTTCATGTAAAACAGAACCCTCGGCTCCTTCTGTTGATAAAAATGCCATTGTTGATTCTACCATCACCGCTTTTCAGAAAACACTCTTGAAACAGCAGGTTGATTCTGTATTCAAAAAATATCATTTCAATGGAAGTATTGCAGTTTTCAAGGATTCCCTTCCTCTTTACAGAAAAGAAAACGGATATTCAGATTTTAAGAGAAAAATTAAAATCGACAGCGCAACCATTTTTGCGATTGGATCCATAAGTAAGCAGTTCACGGCAGCTATGGTTTTGCTTCAGATGGAGCAGGGAAAATTAAATATGACGGATAAAGTTTCCAAATACTTAAAGGAATTCCAGATTAAGGAATACGAAAATATTACCATTCATCAACTGCTGAATCATACTTCAGGACTGAATATGATGGGAAGTAAGCTAATGTTTAAAAGCGGAACAGATTTCAACTACTCCAACGATGGGTTTAATGCACTGGGAAAAATCGTAGAAACAGTCTCGGGAAAATCATATAATGACAATGCGCTGGAACTGTTTAAAAAGGCAGGTATGGCTCATTCCTCAACCGGCGATATTTTTAAAGGAACCCATTTTGCATCCGCTTACCTTGGAAATGCAAATAAATCTGAAGAAGTTCCGAATATGCCCAAAAGATTGGGGGGAAAAGAAATAGGAACTCCTGCAGGGGGAATCCTTTCTACCATTGATGATCTTCACACCTGGAACAGTGCTCTTTATGGCGGAAAAATCCTGAAACCGGAAACCCTCAAGCTCTTTATGGCAAAAAGCTCAGAAAGACGACATGCTATCTTTGGAAAAATGGGCTATGCCTATGGAATCATGCTGAATATCGGCAAGCCCAATTCGTATTTTCACAGTGGGTATGTAAAAGGTTCTCCTTCCCTGAACATCTATTATCCTGAAACGAAAACTTCTGTTATTATCCTTTCTAATATTGCAGATGAAGAAAAAGGAAAAGGCTTAGTATTCAAACCGCATATTGAAGTAAAAAAGATTACCGATCATCTTGAAAACACCCTTAATCAGCTTAGATCAGGAAATTAGTCTTTCTATTCCTTTCCGAAGATCAATCGCAAATATAAAGAGTCTGCATTTTGGGCAGGCTTTTTTTATGCATTCAAGTTTATTTATTAATTTGCCTTATGAAAAAAATGTACTTCATTGCCATTTACCCATCAGAAGAAATCATCAAAGAGATAGGAGCTTTTAAAAAAGACCTTGCTGTTTCTTATGGAAACTCTAAGGCATTAAAAAATGAAGCACATATCACTCTTTTTCCACCTTTCTCCAGGGAACTGGAATTGGAAGAAGATATTCACATTGCTTTTCAAAAGATTAATACTACCCTTTCTCCATTTGAAATTGAACTGAACGGTTTCGGAAGTTTTGCCAATCCCAAAAATCCGGTGATCTTTGTACATCCTGAAGACAATGTTCATTTAACAGATCTTCACAACAGAGTAAAACAGCAGTTTAACTTTGCTAAATATTCCTTTACCCCTCATATGACGGTAGGATACAGAGATCTGACCTGGGAAAATTATCTTAAAGCCTGGGAAAAATATGAGCACAAAGAATACAAAACGAAATTTTTAGTTGACAAAATTCTATTGTTGCGCCATGACGGAAAATGGGTTTCTATTGCCGAGAAACTCTTTACAGAAACAATGTAAACCCCACCTGTTTTTTCCTTAGCTTTTATTTTTCTATTATCTATCATCTATTAGCCTCTTATCTTTTCGTCTTATCTCAATATTATTTTATAAAGTCCTATCTTTGACCCAATGATTGCAGAGAAGATAATTTTAGGTATTGATCCCGGAACAGCCGTTATGGGCTTTGGTCTTATTTCCGTTAAAAAAGGTAAAATGGAGATGGTTGCCGTTCATGAACTGATTCTAAAAAAATATCCCAACCATGAGACCAAACTAAAATATATTTTCGAAAAGACATTAGCTTTAATTGACGAGTATCATCCGGACGAAGTCGCTCTTGAAGCTCCCTTCTTTGGAAAAAATGTACAAAGTATGCTGAAATTGGGACGTGCACAGGGTGTAGCCATGGCTGCGAGCTTATACAGAAATGTTCCCATCACAGAGTATTCTCCTAAAAAGATCAAAATGGCCATCACCGGAAATGGAAATGCCAGCAAAGAACAGGTAGCAGGAATGCTTCAGAATCTTTTTAAGCTAAAGGAATTTCCTACCAAATATTTAGATGCTTCTGATGGTCTTGCTGTTGCAGTGTGTCATCACTTTAACTCTGGAACGATTACAGATACAAAGTCGTATTCTGGGTGGGATAGTTTTTTGAAGCAGAATCCGGACCGGTTGAAGTAAAGTATTTTCCTTATCCGTTACAGATGGAAATACTTATTCTTTCTTGCTTAGCATTCAATTGAATTATTTCTTAAAGTAAATCCAGTTGCTGCTTATATAATTACAGTTTTTACAGATCTTTGTTTCCAAGGAAGCTTTAAAGCGATACCATTTATTTTTTTCTAAGGAAGAGCTACCGGATATATTGAACTTATATTGTTTTTCCATATTCTTTTCGAGTAAAAATCTATAGGGAAAACATGGCTCTATAAAGCAGTCAAAATGTTTCTTTGGAAAATCTATATCTTCATATACTCCTGCTTCAGTATCACTTTTCTGAAATGCTGTTATCACCAATCCATTGTTATCAATACCATCAGGAATCTTAAATGATTCTTTATCAGCATTTCTGATTTCAAGAATTACCTCTCCTTTATTCATATTATCAAGATGAAATTTATAGGTATATTCAGTTTGCTTTTCCTGGCCTCGGCAAGTAATGGACAACAAAATAAAAAAAGAAAGTATAGTTAGTTTCATAGTATAACAATTTAGAAAGAGGTTATTTTCTTTCCCTCTTTTAATTAAATTTTCACTTGAGTTACTCTTTCATATTATTATTTAATTATACTTAATCTTTACCAAAGAGAATATCTACCAAAAATACATTTTCAAATAAAATTAGAATAATATGAGCGCTCATTTCACATATATTCGATGATCTATCAGGATTTTTAACATCTTAATTAAAAACCTGGTATAGAATTAAAATTTAAAAGCCCTCTTACAAGGGCTTTTAAATTTAGTTATTCATGAATTTCTTAGAGTTATTGTTCTTATTCTTATCAAAATAGTTGACAATAAATGCTCCCTTAGGAAGGGTTTTATCAATCTGAATTTCATTCGTTTTAGTTTTTCCTTTCTGGATGATCTTACCACTTAAATCATAAATCTGATAATCTCCAAAGATTTCGTTACTGTCTCCTGTCAGTCTTAATTTATTTTCAGACTTCATATATACCAATTTTGATTCTGTATTGTTTTTTATTTCTGAAGTACCTAGACTACCCATAATACGTACAGCATAATCTTCCATCTGTCCGTATTGTAATTGAGAACAGGCATCAACATCCGGAAGTACAGTTCCATTATAGGTCGCAGCATCTACAGCTACTCTCATTCTTAAATATGTATTTGTAACCGCACCAGCAGGTGGAGTAATATTCATTGTTACCATCTTGCTATAGTTGGTTGCATTCTGAGCTCCTGAAGATTGTAATACACCTGACAGATCATTCACCACAAGTTCAGATGCTTCAAACACTCCGTTATTATTATAATCAATCCATACTTTTGTTTTGAATTTATCAGACTGTGGTAAACCATTTTCATAATATACCTGTAGCTGAGTACTTGAATTTAATGGCATATCTGTATAATAGGCAGGTCTTATACAGGTAGCAGCAGCGTAATCTTCATAAAATTTAGGAGCCGGTTCGTCCGAATCATATCCATTGGTCATACTGCTGATAGATCCAAACTGAACTCTTGTAGGGCCTATTGCAAAATTATTGTTTGTTGGATGTACAGTCCCTGTAGGAGAACACTGCGCTGCAACAACTGCAACCGGAGACGGAATAACAATGGCCGGGTCTTTACCAGCAGTTGAATTAAGAAGATTTTTTCTGTATTCCATCATTTGCATCACTGCTCTTTCTCGTTGTCCCTCAGTAAACTTACGCTCAGTATTTGAGTAATTCATGATATTATATTGAACGCCCTGATAATTAACCCCCGTACAAGGATTAATAGCAGTATTGGAAGGTGCCGGAAACTGAAAATAAGCAGCACCGGAAACCTCTGTATCACATACCCTGTCATTGTCTATTGTACAATCAGTCTGAGCCGGAGGACAATATCCTGCCGTTCCACTTGTCACCTGATAGTTTCCACCCTGGAAAGTATGATACAATCCAAATGCATGTCCTAGCTCATGGGTTAATGTTGTATCATTTTGATTTTTAATAGTAGCTACTTTCATAAAGCTCTCATAAAAATAATCATAGGTATCGGGGAATCTTGCATATCCCATTAACCCACCAGAATTCAATTGCTGCCCGTTAAATCCAATGATGACATAAATATTGAAATAAGAAGACTCCGGCCAATGTGGTGCTAAAGTTTTAATAGCACTATCACTAGCTCCAGTACCTCCGTTACCCTGTTTTACCCCCTTAGTATCATACAAAGGAATCGGACTTCCATTATATCTTACAATACCATTAGTAGGCGTACAGGTAGGTGATCTTTTTGCTAAAACCAACTTAAAAGGAATTACATTCCCTCCATCTATTCCAGCTCCTTCCGGATAAAAACCATTACCATAGGTAGTAGCATACATCTGATTAGCTCTGTCAATCCAGTCTGAAATTTCCTTATCAGTCAATGCTAAATTTGCATTAGCAGTTGCCTGAGACTCAATAACATGAACTACAACCGGGATTTCATAAACCTGACCTGAGTATAATCCGTTCCACGACGTTCCACCTCCTACTTTATTCAGAAAGGATTGCTTATCAATACTTCTGAGTTTCTTCTCTGTTTCTTCTCTTCTTTTTTTCAGAGCAGGAAATTGTTCATCCATTTTTTTGAGTTCTTCATCAAAACCGCAATAACGTTCCAGGCTTTGAGAAAAAACATTAGAAAACAACAAAGTTGCCGAAATAATAATAATTTTCTTCATTTTACTTAATTTTATTAAAATATAAAAAACAAAAATATCATTTTAACTCTGAAAAACACAATATCAATCTATATTTTCTTTTTAAAATTAGCAATACAAAATACCTCAAATTATATTTCAACAAAAAAACATAAAATAAAATTACTTGGTAAAACATAATACTATCTTTTACATTGGTATGATTTTTAATACTACCTTTGTATAAATTTTCTATGATGAAAACAAACCAACAAACTATAAATCAAACGAATCATAAAATAAATTGGTTCCAGAAGTTCCTGATGGTATGCTCCGGCGGGAACATCCATATTTTAAGAAAAACTCCAAGTGAATGGAATAAATTTTCCGGAATTGGAGGAATTGTACTTTTTACGGCGGTGTTCGCCACTCTATCTGCAGGTTATGCTATGTATACCGTATTCGACAATATCTGGGCAGCAGTGGGGTTTGGAATTCTATGGGGATTAATGATCTTTAACCTCGATCGCTATATTGTATCTTCCATTAAGAAAACCGGTACATGGTGGAATCAGATCTTGATGTCTATTCCCCGTTTGATTCTTGCCACATTTTTAGGGATTATTATTTCAAAACCTTTAGAACTGAAAATCTTTGAAAAGGAGGTGAATAAACAATTAAATACCATTATTCAAAGGAATAAAAAACAGCTTCAGGGTGAAATGACAGGAAGAATTCTTCAGCAAAGCGGGCCTTTTGAAACGGAAAAGAAACAGATCGCAGAAAAAACAGCCCTCTATCAGCAATCCTATGATTCTGCCTCTGTAGAACTTGAAAAGGAAATTTTGGGAAAAGAATCCGGACTAACCAGTGGAAAAGAAGGATTCGGGTCTAATGCCAAACGTAAACAGCAATTGAAGGAGCAACGCAGACAGGATCTTGAAAACTATCAGAAACAGGTAGCTCCAAGATTAGAATATCTTGATAAAGAGATTTCAAAAGTATATACGAATCTTGAAACTGAAAGAAAGTCTACCGAAACTTTTGAAGATAAATTCAATGGATTTGCAGCACGACTTCAGGCTTTGGATGAGTTGGGTAAAAATTCTGCCATTATAGGATTGGCAGCTACCTTTATTATGGGATTATTCATCTGTCTTGAAATTTCTCCGGTGCTGGTAAAACTGATCTCTCACGTAGGTCCTTATGACTATCTTTTAGAAAAAACCGAAAACGACTTCAGGCTTTATTCTAAGGAAAAAATTGAAAAAGGAAATGCGCTAACCGATTTCAGAGTTGATGATTTCAAGGATAATCTAAAAAAATAATGTATTTTTCATCCATGATTATTGATAAAGAAGAAATCCGGAAGAAAAAGAAAAAGCTGGACGACTGTAAAGCTTACCTTAAAAAAGAATTCATCGGTATAGATAAGATCATCGATGATATCATGGAATACATCCAGATCTGGTATCTGATGCCTGAGATCCTGACCCGTCCCGTAGTAATTAACCTATGGGGAATGACCGGCGTAGGAAAAACAGATCTGGTGAGAAAAATGGTCCGTTTTCTTGATTTTCAAAACCGTTTTGTAGAAATTGAACTAAGTAATTCGGATGAAACATCATGGAGCAAAAGTGTGTCTGATATATTACAAAGTAATGGATTAAGCGATGAAAAACCCAGTATTGCTCTCTTCGACGAAATCCAGCGTTTTAATACGATTGATCCGGATGGGATGCCGGTTCCACAAACCAAATTCACAGATTTCTGGGAACTTTTAAGTGACGGACGTCTCAGCAAAAGAGAACGGGAAGATCTTGAACATTATTTATTCTCTTATCTATTCCGTAAAAAAGAAAATGACAGAAGAAAACTGAACGGAGAAACGGAACTGGATGAAAACCCTTATCTGAACCTCTGGGATGCCAAAGAATTAAAAAAATACCTCAGCATGGATGATGATGTCATGAGCATTATTGAAATGAAAGAGGAAGATATGATTAAGCTGATCCGCAAGAAGCAGAAAGAAAAGAAAATCTATGAGCCGGTAGATTACAGCAAAATGCTGATCATCATCAGCGGCAACCTGGATGAAGCTTTTCAGATGTCAAAAGAAACCAGTGAAGCAGATGTGGATGCCAATATTTACCACGCGTTTACTAAAAAAATAACTATAGTTGATATAAAAAATGCTTTAGCCAGAAAATTCCGCCCTGAGCAGGTTGCCAGATTCGGAAATATTCATCTGATCTATTTTTCGTTAAAAACCGAAGATTTTCATAAGCTTATCCAACGGGAGATCAATAATCTGAAGCATAAAACAAAAAACAAATTTGGTATTTCTTTAAAAACAAGCAAGGCAATCAATGAGCTGATCTACAGAAACGGTGTATTTCCGGTTCAGGGAGTGCGTCCTGTATTCAGCAGTGTAGTGGATATTTTAGATACTAACCTGAGCAAGTTTCTTTTTGAAGCCATTATTCATGAAGATAACAGCATTGAAATCGATTATCTTCAGGATAAAAAGATCATTATCGGAAAGGTTGGCAGCAGAACTATTGAAATTCCTTATCTGGGAAGAATCGACAGCATACGGCAAGCCAACCAACAAGATGCTGTAGCCAACATCAGTGTCCATGAATGCGGACATGCCATTTCTTATATGCTCTATACAGGTTTCGCTCCATTACAGCTTAAAAGCAAGGTGGCAAGCAGCTATGCAGCCGGTTTTACTTTCCCACATCAGATTCATGATACCAAAGGAAGCCTTCTGGACAGGATCAAAATCTATCTGGCAGGTGGTATCGCTGAAGAAATTATTTTTGGTGATCAGCATGCAAGTATCGGAAGAAGTCATGATCGGGAACAGGCTACAGGTTTAGCCATTGATTTCATCAGGAAATACGGTTTTGAAAAAGATTATCAGGCCACTTATAATCTGGAGGACTATGCTCACCGAATGCAGCAGCATATTACAGATGAAAGAGTTGAAAAACTGATGCAGGATCTTGTACAAAAAACACGGGAAGATCTGATCCTTCATCTTGATCTGCTTAAAAATATGAGCAAAACACTTAGCGAGAAAGGAAGCATGTCTCCAAAAGAAATTTATGATATAGCTATTAAACATCAATTAGTAGTAAGCATTAAAGAAGAGGGATATTTGCATATAATAAATTATCATGATTTATTAAATTCCTAGAGAAAATATCTATAGAAATCACCAAAACCATTAATAAAATCAAGCCTTTTAGTTGAATATGAAAGGTTTTTTCTTTTTAACTTTATACTAGTAAAAATCAATTATCATGAAAAATTTACTTTTCGTATGCACACTGCTCATCTGCAGTGCATTTTCCCCTGCATTAAAAGCTCAAGGGTCAGATCCTTTCTTAGGACAAATTGCATTCGTACCCTATAATTTTGCCCCGAATGGCTGGGCCGAATGTAACGGACAAATTTTACCAATTGCTCAAAACCAAGCTCTTTTTTCACTGTTGGGAACAACTTATGGTGGAAATGGGACCACCAATTTCGCATTACCGGATATGAGAGGCCGGGTACTTATTCATAACGGGACAAGCCCTTCAAGTGGAACCACTTACACTTTAGGAGAAGTTGGCGGTGCTGAAGGAGTAACATTAACAGTTACCCAAATGCCAGCCCACAGCCATTCAGTAAGTGCTGTAACAGCAGAAGGAAATCAGAATGTACCCACCGGAAGCCTTCCGGCTAATACAAAAGTTCTGGATAAAGAATATTCAGACGCAGCAGCAGATACTACCATGAAAAGTAGTATGATAGGCAATACCGGAGGAAACCAACCTCACGAAAACAGACAACCATTTATTACATTAAAATGTATTATTGCGCTAAATGGTATTTTCCCTTCCCATAATTAATTGTTATGAAATACCTTTACTTACTATGTCTGGTACTTGCAGGCTCAGCTTCAGCCCAGACGATTACCTTTAATGGATGTCATAACCTGTTTGAAAATCAGAATTTTACTTTTAATAAAACAGGAGTGGATACTTTCAATAAAAACATCTACATGACAACTCCTATTAATGATCAACAACCCTGTGGAGGGTTGGGAAACTGTGAATTTAAAATTCAATGGAACAATGCGCTTACCAGATGGGAATTCCTTGGTGACGAAGGAAATGGCACTTTCACCACTCCTTATTTAATTTATTACAATTCAACAGGAAATAATTCCCTTTCGATACCTCCGGGTAATGCAATAGGAACATGGATTGAAAATACAACTGTAACCAATGGAGACTGTAACGGAAATCTTACAGCTGCCAATTCTACCATGATGGGCGATGTACAGGGCGTGACATTAGGAATACAGGAAATTTCCAAAAGTAAAATTCAGATCTTCCCCAATCCTGTTTCTGATTTCATTCAGGTTTCAGGAATTAATGATGCACAGGTTATGCAGATCTACAATATTGATGGACGACTTATTAAGTCTGAAGTCTTCGATTCAAAGGTTGATGTGTCAAAACTTACTCCGGGAATGTATATCTTAAAAATTATAATGAGGAATCTACAGTCTCATGAATTTAAATTCGTGAAAAAATAAAATAATTTTCTTCATAAAACTAATGAAGGCTTTTGGAGACTCCGAAAGTCTTTGTTTTATTTTAGGGAATATTTTTTGCTGGAAACTGAATATGCCATCCAGTGTTGTCAATAATTTCATTTATTTTCCGGAAACTGAAATATTAAGAATTATATATCAGTCTGGAGCCGTATATGATTATTTTAAAGTCCCGCTTCATATTATTGAGAACTTTGGTAAGGCTTCATCCAGAGGTAAATATTTAAACAAGGTTATCAAACCCAGATTTGCATATAAAAAAGTGAAATAAAAAAAGACTGTCTTTATGATGAGACAGTCTTTTCTATATTATTAAAATTCTTTATAAAGAATAGTTAGGAGCTTCCTGCGTGATGATCACATCATGTGGGTGTGATTCTTTCAATCCACTTCCTGTAATCATTACCAGTTTGGAATCTTTTTGTAAAACTTCAATATCTTTAGCCCCACAATATCCCATACCAGCTCTTAAACCTCCGGTTAACTGGAAGATCACATCTTCTAATTTTCCTTTGTGTGGTACTCTTCCTTCAATTCCTTCCGGAACGAATTTTTTAGCTTCACTCTGGAAATATCTTTCTTTTCCTCCTCTCTTCATGGCAGAAAGGCTTCCCATTCCCTGGTAAGACTTGAATTTTCTTCCCTGGAAGATAATTTCTTCTCCTGGCGCTTCGTCTGTACCTGCTAAAAGAGAACCCAGCATTACTGCTCCTGCTCCACTTGCAATAGCTTTTACAATATCTCCGGAAAGCTTGATCCCACCATCTGCAATTACAGTTACGTTCTGAGATTTAGCATATTCGTATACATTATAGATTGCAGATAGCTGAGGTACCCCAACTCCGGCAACTACTCTTGTTGTACAGATAGAACCTGGTCCAACACCTACTTTAAGGACATTAGCCCCTGCTTTGATAAGATCTGCAGCCGCTTCAGCAGTTACAATATTTCCACCTACGATATCTAAGTTCGGATAAGCTTTTCTGATTTCAGAAATTTTATCTAAAACTCCCTTAGAATGTCCGTGTGCAGAGTCAATAGCAATAATATCCACTCCAGCCTGTACCAAAGCTTCAATTCTGTCTAAAGTATCTTCTCCCACTCCCACTCCGGCTCCTACGATAAGGCGTCCGTTCTGGTCTTTATTGGCATTTGGATATTCTAGTTGATTATCGATATCTTTAATGGTAATTAAACCTACAAGTTTGTTATCCTTATCTACAATAGGTAATTTCTCTACTCTGCTTCTAAGAAGGATTTCTTTTGCTTTTTCAAGATTGGTATCTTTGTCTGAAGTGATCAGGTTTTCTTTTGTCATGATCTCCTCTACTTTCACATCAAGATTTTCCTGATACTTTACATCTCTATTGGTAATAATTCCGATAAGAACATTATCAGTATCCACTACAGGAAGTCCTGAGATTTTGAACTTAGCCATCATCTCTTTAGCCTGTCCTAAAGTGTAGTCTTTTGATAGGGTAACCGGATCTGAAATCATCCCGTTTTCGGAACGTTTCACACGGTTTACCTGTGCTGCCTGCTCGGCAATCGTCATGTTTTTGTGGATAAAGCCTAAACCTCCAACTCTTGCCAGGGCAATTGCTAAATCACCTTCAGTAACAGTGTCCATTGCAGCGGAAACTATCGGAACATTCAGCGTGATTTTGTCGGTAAGTCTTGATTTTAATGAAACCTGATTAGGTAAAACTTCTGAATAAGAAGGGACTAGAAGAACGTCATCGAAAGTGATGGCTGTCTCTACAATTTTGTTATGAATAGACATCTTTACTTTCTGTGCAAAATTAGGTTATTTTAACGACATATGAAAATCATTTTTAATAGTTTAAATAAAAATTAATAATCAATAACTTAAATCGAAAAACCGCTCTTTTTAAGAACGGTTTTCCTTTACAAAATAAATTGATTATGTCTGAAACTACTTGCAACAATTAATTTTCTCTCATGATTAAAAAGCAATCTGCTGTTTTAAACAAAATTCTTAATAAGATTATTTATCTGCAACGGCATTGATCATTTTTGAAATATCATCCGGGGTAAAACTTCCTTTTACATCCACAAAAACCAATTCTTTATGTGAATTTACAGTAATAAGCATATTTTTAATGGCCTCTCCTTCCTGTTTCACGCGTAGATTTACATTTTCTCCATTATGTTTTATAGTCGCCCACTCTTCAAAATGATTATTATTTAGGAATTTAGCATAGTCGTTCAGCATTTCTTTACTGCCGTTTTCTACTGTAAGAATCTTTATTTTAGAGATCTTTTTGATAAGGCTGATGAGTTCTTCACTTTCCCCATCTTTTCTCAGAGCTTTCTTGATATAGGGTTTGGCCAGCATTAGTGGCACATTAAAACTTGTAAACCTGGCACCTTTAAAATCATATCCGGAATCTGAGAAGAAATCCATCTTTGGTTTACTGGAAACAATACAGGATTGAAGTGTACCTATTACCAAAAGCGAAAATAAAATAGTTTTAAGAGTTTTCATGGTGATGATTTTAGTCTATTGCTTTTAATAATCCTCCTGATGTTTTACTGATGTTGGCATCTATTTCAGGTCTTCCTTTATATCTTACCGATCCTCCTGAAGAGGCCCTTACTTTCAGTTTTCCTGATACATTTACACTAAGGTTACCCCCGGAAGTAGCTTCTGTTTCAAGATAAGTAAATTCCAGATCATCTGCTTTACACAGTGCTCCACTACTGATATCAATAGTTCCGGAGTCTGCTTTTCCGCGCAGGCTGATATTGGAACCGCTTGAAATTTTGACACCGATATTCCCCGATGTAATTCCTGCTCTGATATTTGATCCGGAAGAAGCTGAAATGTTTGTAGTATTTGAAACCTTGAAATCTCCTGTTAGGTTGGAACCGGATGAAGCATCAATTTTCATATTTTTCTCCTGAATAGACTGCACTACTGTAAAGTTAGATCCTGATGATACATCAATATTTTCCATTCTTGGGGAAGATACATTGATACTCAAATTTTTAAATCTCAGATTTCTTACCCCTTTATTATCGATATAAACTTTCAAAACTCCATTCTCCACTTTTGTAATAATATATTGCAGCTTATCTGCATCTGCAATCACTTTTACACTGGTTTGTTTTTCCTGTTTAAAGATTACGTTTACTCCTGTACTCACCTGGATTCCTGAAAAATCGCCTACATTCCTTGCTTCTCCGTTCAGGTAAGATGAATTATTCTCTGAAGTCAGGCTATTTCTTGTGCTGGTTACCGGATTCTTTTTCGTTTCGCTGGAGTTGATGATCTTGCTTACATCATCCATGGAAAGTTTTCCGTCAAGCATTACAAAAATGTTTTCACCGTTTCCCCCGTCAATACTCAGCAACAGGTCTTCTAAAATACCGTTCTTAGCTTCTGCGGAAAGAAATTTCACTTTAGCCCCTGCGTTATTCACCGACATGATTTCGCTATAGTTCAGATTTTTCAAATAAGATGAAATATCTTTACCCAGCTGAGACGTATTAGTCTGAACCTTGCGGCCATCAACAGTATTTCCTTTTTCCTGATTTTCAGTAATAAGAATTTTTAATCCGTTGATTTTTGATAATAACGGTTTAATCTGATCCAGCTGGGAATCATCTATATTGAGACTGCTCAGCATACCAAACATTGGTTTTGCAATCTTAATAGAGGTTACTCCTTCCACTTCCTGATATTTGTCAAAGAGCTGGTCAAATTTATCTTTTTGTCCATATACATTAAAGAAATGGGAAAAAGCGAGAGCGAATATTATGAATAGTTTTTTCATGAGTCAATTTTTATTTTCTTAAGGTTAATGATGGCAATTCTTTTTCCGATTAATAATCATCATCTACCACCGTAGGCTGTGCCAGTTTTTCACTAACGTTATTTGCAAATATCTGGAATGAATACTTTGTTACATTGATTGCTTCTTCTACATTGTCTATTCTTTTACCATTTACAATGACATAAGAATTTTCATATCCTGTAGAATCTTTAGACTTATTATTTTGTAAAGAGGAGTTGTCTGCATACCTTGGTTTTCTTTCTTTTTTAAGTCTTCCTCTTTTCGGCAATATCTCATCCATTACATCTTTTTCAGCCACATGATTATCCTGAAAGATAGAATCTTTTTTTGTTCCTGAAATAGAATCGGTATGATTTACTGCCACCTGCTCCTGGTGATTATTATTTTCTTCAATGAAGCCGGATTTTTGCCTTAATACTTCATTTTTCACCAGACTTTCCTTATCATGAACTTCTGTTCCGGAATTGTTTTTAAGGAGAAGTCCGACACCAAAGACCAGCATTATACTGGCGGCCATCCAGAACCATTTGGGAAAAGAGGGCTTTCTCTTTTCTTCCAACGGAATAACAGGAGTTGCATTCTCTTCAGGCTTTGTATTTTCTGCCTGTTGAAGAAAATCATCAAAGCTCCATTCCATTTTTTCTTCCTTTATATCCCGGAAGATTTCATCGTATTTATCTTGTAATTGATCTTTTTTCATAGCTCATCAGTTGTGAGATTTGTTCTTTTACTTTTTGTCTTGCCCGCATAAGGTTTACCCTTACTGCATTTTCCTCCATTTCCAGCATTTCGGAAATTTCAGAAACATCGTACTCTTCTACATCTTTCAAGTGGATCACCAGTTTCTGTTTTTCGGGGAGCTGATTGATAAATCCTATAATATATTCTTTAAGATTATCAACTTCCATACTGTAAAGTTCCGACCGGTGAAGCTGCATATCCGCAAAGCCTATCTTCACATCGTGATGCTTCAGACGGTTCAGGCATTCGTTCCGGACAGACTTCAGCGCATAGGATTTTAAATTCCCAAACTGCTCCAGTTCATCCCGTTTCTGCCAGAATTTCATCATAATATCCTGCACTACATCTTCTGCCTCATCACTACTCATGACGAATCGCTTCGCAAAACGATACATCTCGTCTTTGAGAATAAACACCGTATTCTTGAAAGTTTCTTGGGTCATGAGTTTTGTTTCTTATAGGTAAGACAATTGGTCTTTACAATCTATTACATCAAAAATAAAAAAACTTCAAAAATATTTGAAGTTTTTATTATCATTAGATTAATATGTCTCAAAAATATGCTTCAGAATTGCCTTATCTTCTTCCGTTAAAGCTACTTTTCTTCTCGCCATCGCCCTTTCTGCCACTTCATACACTTTATCCAATCTGAATCTTTCATCATCTTTTAAACCTCCCCATGAGAAATTTTCCACAAGGTTCGGTGGAAAACCCGGTTTGAAAATATTGGATGCCACTCCTACAACGGTTCCGGTATTTAACTGAGTATTGATAGCAGTTTTAGAGTGGTCACCCATAATCATCCCGGCAAATTGTAAACCTGTATCTTCAAAAGCTTTGGTTCTGTAACTCCAGAATTTTACATGTCCGTAGTTATTTTTCATATTGGATGAATTGGTATCGGCTCCAAAGTTACACCATTCGCCAATCACAGAATTTCCGACAAAGCCTTCATGGCCTTTGCTTGAATATCCGAAAATAATAATATTGTTTACTTCTCCTCCTACTTTACAATGTGGCCCTACCGTGGTAGCACCATAGATTTTAGCCCCTAGATTAAATTTAGAATCGTCACAAAGCGCAATAGGCCCACGAAGATGACACCCTTCCATTACTTCTGTATTTTTCCCGATATAGATTTTTCCTGTTTTCGTATTGATCGTTGAAAATTCAACAGAAGCCCCCTCTTCGATGAAAAGGTCTTTTTTGTCACCTAAAAACCCATTGGTAGAAGACAATTCCTGTGAAGTTCTTCCATGGGTAAGCAGAGCAAAGTCAAAATCAATCGCATGATGATTGTAAGTAAACAGATCGGCCGGCTTTTTGAAAAAGATCAGTTCTTCCTTAATATCCGTCATTTTTTCGATCTGATGAAGGGAAAACCCTTTCATATTAATCTTCGCTGCTACCAATTCATCTTCATATACCAATGCCTCTCCCTGCTTAAGGTCTTTGATCTGCTGAATAACAGATTCTGTGGGAATAAAGTTCGGAACGATAAAAAGACTCTCTTTTTCTTCCGGAACTTTAAATTTATCCTGAAGGTACATTTCTGTAAAAAAAGAAACTTCTGTATTCTCCAGAATTCTCTGCCATCTTTCAGAGAAAGTAAGGATTCCGCATCGCATCGCTGCAACCGGTCTTGTAAAGGTAAGCGGAAGAAAATCTTCCCAATATTGTGCGTCTGAAAATACTAATTGCATTTTTTAGATGTTAAAGGTTACAAGACAGAAGGTAAAGACTAAGGCCGAACTTTTACTGTCTAAAAACAAAAATACAAAAAGATGGGAGAAGTTGGGAGAGAAGACAGAAGATAATAAATGGATAGATAAGAGACAAAGAGATGAGAGATGGATGATACCTTTGACATATCCTATCTTGTTCATAAGTTCTGTCATTTATTTTTTACAACAAAAAAGCCTTCCAAAAGATTGAAAGGCTTTAATATTTTGAGTATACAAAAATTACTTAGCGAATTTTTTGTATTTGTTCATGAACTTATCAACTCTACCAGCTGTGTCAACTAACTTAACTTTACCTGTGTAGAAAGGGTGAGAAGTTGAAGAGATTTCCATTTTGATTAATGGATACTCTTGTCCTTCGAACTCGATAGTATCTTTTGTTTCTGCAGTAGATTTGCAAAGAAACACCTCGTCGTTACTCATATCTTTGAAAACAACAAGTCTATAATTTTCTGGGTGGATTCCGTTTTTCATAATGCTATTTTTAAAAAATTAAAGTTTGCTTTCGAAATAGTAATGGATATTTCTCTGCTAATTTTAGGTTGCAAAAGTACAACTTTTTTTCTAATATCCAAATAGTGAATTCAATATTTTTTTATTGATAAGAAATTCAAAGTATTTTCGTTAAATTTGGAACTTACTTAAACTTTAATTTCGATGAAATTCAAATTATTACTGGCTTTTTCTTTCTGGATGCTCCTTGTCGCAGTATCATGTAATAAGGATGACATTACGTTTGATGCACCTTCACAACAGTTAAGATTTTCAAGAGATACCGTATTCTGTGATACCGTTTATAATCAGGTACGTTCCGAAACCTATGTAGTAAAAGTATATAATAATGAGGATAAAGATATTCTGATCCCAAGGGTGAATCTTGAGAATGGGGCATCATCATTATACAGAATCAATGTGGATGGAAAACCGGGATATGATTTTAAAGATGTTCCTCTGAGAAAAAAAGACAGCCTATATATATATGTAGAGATTGCTCCACAGGCAACAGGGCCGGAAGCCATTGCTGAAGATAAGGTAATTTTCACAGGACCTGCCGGGCAGCAGCATGTAACCCTGTTCTCTGTGGTTCAGGATGCAGAATTCTTTATTCAGACTCCTACGAATCCTAATGTAATTACCAGTTCTACGACCTGGACCAATAATAAGGCGAAGATCATCTATGGAGATCTTACCCTGGATAAGAACGTAACGTTGGATATAGATCCTGGCACCAAGGTATATTTCCACAAAAACAGTGGAATGAAAGTTTCATCGAATGCTGTTTTAAATATTAATGGTACTTTAGACAAGCAGGTTATCCTTCGTGGTGACAGGAATGATCCTTATTATGATACGATATCCAAAAACTGGAATTCTATTAAAATGGAACCTGCATCTATTCTTAATATGAATCACGCCAGATTATTCGGAGGAACAAAAGGTCTGGAGATGAAACAGACCACTGCCAATATTACCAATTCATTTATACATACTTTCTTTGAATATGGAATTTATGCCGTCAATTCTAAAGTTACAGCAAGCAACTTAGTGATGAATAACTGTGGTTCATCATGTATCGGGATTTTCAAAGGCGGAAGCCATAATTATACTCATGCTACTGTTGCCAACTATTCTAAATCGATGGGAACTTTTAACAGAAATGGGATCTTCGTAACGAATGAATGGAAGAATGAAAAAGGACAGTCAGAGCAAGGTGCTTTACAGCAATTTAACCTCAGAAACAGCATCGTTTATTCTGACAGGGATAATGCATTACAGTTTGAAGCAACACCCGGACAACAGTTTGACTACATAATTCAAAACTGTTTATTGAAATATTCCGGTACTTCAGAAGCTGGGTTTACGTTTGATAATAATGTAAATGTAGTAGAGACAATCAAAAATGAGGATCCTCAGTTTATGAATTATTTTGCTGCAAAAATGAATCTAAGAGTAAAAACGACATCTCCGGCAAAAGGAAAAGGAAATGTAACTGTAGCAGGCAACGTACCTTTTGATATTGTAAATGAATCAAGAACCACTAACCCTACACTCGGAGCTTATCAATAATGGAAATTACGCAATTACAACAGCAGGTTGACGAATGGATAAAAACCATCGGTGTAAGATATTTTAATGAACTGACCAATATGGCCATGCTTACTGAAGAAGTAGGTGAAGTAGCCAGAATCATTGCCAGAAGATATGGTGAACAGAGTGAAAAGGAAAGTGATAAAAGCAAAGATCTTGGCGAGGAGCTGGCAGATGTCCTGTTTGTAACATTATGTCTGGCTAACCAAACCGGTGTTAATCTGCAGGATGCTTTTGACAGAAAAATGAAAATAAAAACCGATCGTGATAAAGATCGTCATCAGAATAATGAGAAATTAAAATAAGACTCCAGATGCTAGATTTCAAATACAATCACACTTGAAATACGGCATTCGGATTCTGAAATCTGAAGAAATAATGAAGAAGCTAGAAAAATCAACATTAATAGGAAATAAAACAGTACAGATCAGCGGTTCGAAAAGTATTTCGAATCGTTTATTGATTCTGGAAAGTCTGTTTAGTAATATAAAAATCGGGAATTTATCTAATTCTCAGGATACTCAATTGCTGAAAAAGGCATTGTCTGAAGTTACGGATGTAGTAGATATTCACCATGCAGGAACAGCGATGCGTTTCCTTACATCCTACTACTCTATTCAGGAGGGAAAAACTACAATACTTACCGGCTCCGGAAGAATGAAGGAAAGGCCTATCAAAAATCTGGTAAGTGCCCTGAAAGATCTTGGTGCTGAGATCGAATATATGGAAAACGAAGGGTTTCCCCCTTTAAAAATCACAGGAAAAAAGATTACACAGACTTCTGTAAATGTCCCTGCTAATATTTCCAGCCAGTTTATTACTTCTCTGCTTCTTATTGCAGGAAAACTTGAAAACGGACTGGAAATTCGTCTTGTGGGAGAAGTGACTTCAAGATCTTATATTGAAATGACCCTTGATATTCTGACAAGATTTGGAATTAAAAACAGCTTTGAAGGAAATACCATTAAAGTAGAACCTTTCACTCAAAATAATGACGCTTCCACCAAAAGCTACGAAGTGGAAAGTGACTGGAGCTCTGCATCCTACTTCTACTCGATCTGTGCGTTGGGAAGAGAAACCATTCATCTGAAAAGTTTCTACAAAGAATCTACCCAAGGAGATTCAGCTATTGCAAAAATTTATGAGAATTTCTTCGGGATTACAACAACCTATTCTGAAGCTGAACATCAACTTACGCTGGAACCTCAGCCTGATTTTTCTTTCCCTGAAAAAATTATCCTCGACATGAACAACTGTCCGGATATTGCACAAACACTTTGTGTAACGGCTGCTGCATTGAAAATTCCTTTTGAAATTTCAGGATTGGGGACATTAAGAGTAAAAGAAACAGACAGGCTTCAGGCTTTATATAATGAACTGAAGAAGCTGGGTACAGAAACAGAAATTACAGATTTAACCATTGAATCGGTAAGTTTTGGAGAACCTGAAAAATCTATTTCAATCAAAACATACCAAGATCACAGAATGGCCATGAGCTTTGCCCCTTACTGCCTGATCGGGGAACTTACTATTGAAGATGAAAATGTTGTGGAAAAATCTTACCCGATGTTCTGGGAAGACCTTTCAAGCATTATGTCAAATTAATTTGAAAATCTGAAAATGTGGTAGTTTGAGAATGAATCATTGAGTATTCTCAAATTACTGCATCCATTAAAAACCACACCCAATCATGAAAAAATATCTGATCTTATTTGCCCTGACGCTTCCGTTATCAATATGGGCACAGTACCTTCTTCCCAATGAAGAAATCATCTATTCTTTTGAAACAAAAAACGGAAAGAAAATGACATTGGTAAAAGATAAAAAAGATGAATACATTCAATATCGTTTCGGAAATAAGACTAAAGTAGAAATGGAGTTTCCTGCAGCAAGAACTAAAGATAGCTGGAAACAGTTTAGCTACAGATCTTATCACAGAGGCGGAGGGAAGCAAAATGCAGGAATGGATCTGAGTTACTTGTCATTCACTAATAATAACTATCAGTATCAGGTATACAATTCTTATTATGCGGAAGATGCATCCCATTCCACAGGAGTTACTGTAACAGATAACAAAGGGAAAGAAACCGATATTCCGGGGATATACAAATCGATAAAGGGCAATCTAAACAGTTTGGACGAATCCACATTGATTGTAAAAGAGAATACAGGATTATAATTCCTGAATATTTTTCCTATGAAAAAGTTATTTTCTTGTATTGCCATTATACTTGCAACTCTGTCTTTTGCTCAAAACCTGAAAAATTTTTCTGTCCCAAAAGGTTATAAAAAAGTGAAGGAGATCAAAGGAGATCTGGATAAGGATGGCAAGAATGAAACTGTTCTTGTATTCGATACTGATAAACCAATATCTGCCGAAGAAAAAGATTATAAAAGAGTTTTCTATATTCTGAAAAATGATCAGGGAAATCTTAAGATCTGGAAAGAAAATTCTACTCTGCTTTATTCAAGTAGGATGGGCTTTTATCCTGATGGTAATATTCTTGACATTCAGATTAAAAACAACTGCCTGATTGTCGAACAGCATTTCTCCAGCAATTCAAGACATACCCTGACTAATAAACATACTTTCAGATTCCAGAACGGAGATTTTTATCTCATAGGTTCCTATGATAATTTTGCAGATAACTGTGAGTTTGATTTTACCAATGAAATCAATTTTTCTACAGGAAAAGTCATTGTGGACAGAGAGTATTCGTCATGTGATGATGAGACCAAAGTACCAGAAAGCTTCAACAAGGAATTTAATTATAAGCTTAAGACCCTTATTAAAATGGATGATTTCAAAATGGGTGAACACAAGTTCAAAATTCCGGGATTGAAGGAAGATTTTGTATTTTAAGATGGAACCAGCATGCTTGAAGATGGAGGTTATCTATCCTGGAAAAGCTATAGCCGACTTTTGATCTGCTATTTCAGTATATAAAAAAGAAAATACCTCATCCTCGACTCAAAGTACTTCCCTCTTCCAACTCCCAGCCTCCTACCTTCCATACAACAATTTAATCATCTTTTAAAGTTAAATTAACTCCTACCTGCTTGACATATTCTTAATTTTAACTCCAATTAAAATGTAAACTATGTTCAAGCACCACATGAAATATGTAAAAATTTTTACCTTTAGCATTGCCACTGCAACAGTTTTCTTTTCCTGTTCAGAAGGAGTAGTAGAAAGGGATTCCAATGAAACAGGTCTTAATCCTCTCAACAAATCGAGTTATAAAATGGCTCTGGTTCCTGTAGAAATGAACAGCTGGATGGCTGGATTGCAGGATAATATTTCAATTTCAAAAATTTCCATTCCCGGCACCCATGATTCCGGAGCGCGTATAGATGCCCCCGTAGTAACAGGTACAGCAAAGACACAAAACCTCAGTATTGCTGAACAGCTGAATGCAGGAGTTCGATTCCTGGATATCCGTTGCAGACATATTGATAATTCATTTACGATCCATCATGGCGCTATTTACCAGAATTTAAATTTTGATGATGTTCTTAATGCTTGTTATGCTTTCCTGGCAAGCCATCCATCAGAAACCATTATCATGTCTGTAAAAGAAGAACATGATGCCTCCAATACCACAAGAAGTTTTGAGAGCACTTTTGATTCATACATTCAGAAAAATCCTTCAAAATGGGATCTTGGAACAACTATTCCTACTCTTGGAGAAGTAAGAGGAAAGATTAAATTACTCAGACGGTTTTCATCCGGAACATCTAAAGGAATCAATGCTACTTCATGGGCAGATAATACCACTTTTGAAATCAATAATCCCGGGGCTCAGCTTAAGGTTCAGGATTATTATAAGGTGTCCAATAATGATGATAAATGGAACGGAATTTCCAATCTTTTCAATGAAGCCAAAAGCAGCAGCAGTAACAGACTATTCATCAATTTCACCAGTGGTTATAAGCCCGGAATCTTCGGAATCCCAAGTATTCCTACGGTTTCCAATGCGATTAATCCTAAACTTAACACATTCTTCCAAAGCAATACAAAAGGTTCTTATGGAATCATGCCTGTTGATTTTGTAAACACTGAACTGGCTGAACTGATTGTAAAAACTAATTTTTAGTGTAATTAAATATAAATTGTAGTCGTGAAGCTGCCTCCAATAAGAGGCAGCTTTTTTATACTTGCAGCTTGAGAAGATTACAAGGATTTTTATTTTATGGGTATTCAATGAAGCAACATTTACAACAAATAAAAAAATGCAGTCTTTAGCTGTTAAAGACTACATTTCTATTAAAAGTATACATTGAATAAGTTCAGTTATTTTTCAATTCCGTATGCGGCCATGATCTTGTTGAAAATTTCTGTATTTTCAATCAGTCCTGTAAACTCTTTGGAATTCGGACCATAGGCAAAAACACTTGAAGGAATAGAGGTATGGTCGTTGGTACTGAAGTTTCCGAATATCCAACCCTCTTTCAGGCTTCCGTCCAGAAGGGTTAGGCCACCGGTTTCATGATCTCCTACCACAATGACCAATGTTTCTTTATTTTCATCTGCAAACTTCATAGCTTTTCCTACCACATGGTCAAAATCCAGCAATTCGGTGACAAGCTGTTCTATATTATTGCTGTGTCCGCCGCCATCAGTTTGGGAAGCTTCCACCATCATAAAGAATCCTTTTTTATTATTCTTCAGATCATTTAAGGTAAGATCAAAAGCCTCAGCCAGCCAGTTTCCTCTTCCGTTGGTGATTCTTTGTGAAGCAAGAGGATCAATAATAAGGGTTTTGTTATTTATTTTTTCGACCGATTTAAGGTTATGATACAGGTCTACTTTTGCCTCTTTAAGTTTCTGTTCCGTTTCCTGTGTCAATCCGCTCGTAGGGCCTCCAATCAGAATTTTGGTTTTTGAGGTAGCAAAGTCTTTCAGAATAGATTCTGAACTGTTTCTGTTATCAGAATGGGCATAGAAATCTGCCGGAGTTGCATCGGTTACATCCCCTGTAGAGATCAATCCGGATACAAGTCCTTTAGAAGCAATAATATCAGGAATCTGAGCCAGCGCTTTTCCCATAGTATCAACCCCAACAAATGTATTTTTAGTCTTTACGCCTGTAGCAAATGCTGTAGATCCCGGTGCAGAATCGGTAACGTAGGCATTGGATGAATTGGTTTTAGACAAACCTGTAGCTTTCATATGAAAAACATTCAGTTTTCCTTTATTGGCAGTAAACGCAGCATAATATTGTGGTAAGGAAGTTCCGTCCGGAATCAAAAGGATTACATTTTTCACCTTTTTACTGATTCCGTCTGTTTTATTAGTGGGTGTATAAGTTGCATATTCCTTCGTGTTTTTATAATAATTCTTCGGAATGCTGTTCATAAATTTTTTAAGATCCGGAATATGATCGGTATTGATATAATCTACTCCCATATCCATCAGATTCACCCAGGCATTAGGGAAATCCGGAGCGCCATAGAACCGCATCGGCTTTTGCTGGGTATGTGCTTTGTCTACAGCTTTTCTGATCTTTTCCGTTTCTTCATCCCTCGGAATTCCTTTTCCATTCCATTTTACAAGACCGGGTAGATCTGCACTGAACATGCCGATTCTATTTAATTGGTCACCAGAATATGCTTTATCCAGATCACCATCAAAATAAAGATAATTTGGATAATTTTTAAAATCACCTGGCTGAGGTCTCCCCCCTGTGATCACTATTTTCACTCCGGAATTTCCAGTAATTTCCGGATATTTTTTCAATGTATTAACCAATGCAGCCAGAGTCGTTTTATAATCCTGTTTAATATCGATCAGCAATTGTAATTTTTTATTCGCATCCGGATAAATGGTCCCTTTATTTAGTTTGATCTGTTTTGAAATATTATCCAGATATAAATTTTCCAGCGTTCTGTCTGCAGAAAGCTCTTTTTCTATATGTGCTACCCAAAGCTTTCCTTTTACCAGGAAAACATCTGCCTCTATAGAACCGAAATTGGCATAATATGCCTGCCAAAAAGGGATTTCCTGCATATAATCATTGTGAGAATGAGCATTCCCAACATTATAATTCAAATAATTCTGTGCCTGATTTTCAGAGAAAACTGCCAGGGCCAGCAAACCCAATATTTTTGATAATTTCATTCGTAAATTTTTATGGTTTTTGTAGGTTAAAATAGAATATCACTCATATCATTAACATCGTTATTCTATATTTCCTTTTAAAACACGATATCATCACAGAGTTCCTGCAATGATATCGTGACTGATATATAAGATTAAAATTTTACCAACCTTCATTTTGTTTAATAATACCATGGCTGTTGACAATCTCAACCTGTGGTACCGCCCAAACATTATGAACCGCCGGGTTGAAGTTTCTGGCTGCCCATGCTTCTTTTCCGTCCATACCATGAAGTGGTTTAGCATAGGTTGCCTGCGCATCTCCCCAACGCACAAGGTCTCTGTGCCTGTCTGCCCATTCACCAGCAAGCTCGCAACGTCTTTCGTGTTTCAGATCAGCCATAGTACAGCCACTTTTTGAGATAAGACCAGCACGTTTTCTGATCATATTGATTTCCTGATCTGCAGGTTTATTTTGCATCAGTAATGCTTCTGCTTTAATAAGGATTACCTCAGCATAACGCATAATGGGAACAGAAAGATCTGTACAAGGATAATCTCCGTTGGCATTTACGTGTCCATCTTTAAATGGATATTTGAAAGCATCCATATATTTATTGAACTGGCATTTTGTAAGGGAGTTTGAGCTGGCATATGTTCTTACTGCCCCATCAAAAGTAAACTGATCTCCTTCTTTAAGGATGGTTACACTTCTTCTAAGATCCCCTGTTTCATATTCATCATACAGTTCTTTTGTGGGCTGGAAGTATCCCCAGCCGTTATATTTTCCCCAACCTTTGTTTTCTAACATTACTCCCGGAAGGATACTTCCTACTCCATTAAATTTAGTAGTACTTGGTACTGACCAGATATATTCTGAACTGTAATTATTTTCAGCTTTAAAAACATCTCCAAAATTATTCAGTAAATTTCTGTTTCCTTTGGTCATTACTTCATTTGCCCAATATTCTGCATTCTTCCAATCTTTCATAAACAGATATACTTTAGCCAACAATGCCCAAGCTGCTGCTTTATGGGGTCTTCCATAATCTTTAGCTGGAAGTTCTTCCTGGCTAGGCAATATTTCTGCTGCTTTTTTCAAGTCATTTACAATGTAATTGTAGTTTTCCATTACATTGGCAGCTCTTGGAATTGGATTAGGATCCGGCTCTTTTGTACGGTCTATGATAGGAATACCTGCTTTTTCATTTCCATAACTGTAGGCAAGTTCAAAATACATTCTACTGCTCATAAACAATGCTTCTCCCAAATATTTGTTTTTCACAGCCTGTGAAGCCTGAATATTATTCACATTACGGATCACACGGTTAGCAACCCCTATCACTGTATATCTTTTATTCCATTGAGTCTCCAGATCTCCTGCTGCGATATAGTTGCTGCTAAAATTCTTCACATTATCTGCCTCACTCTTCGATCTTCCTGTTACCATATCGTCACTGGCATTGATAAACCAGAAAAAACCTCTTCCATAGAATTCACTGTCAGAAAGCGGTTTATACATGGCATTGGCTCCTGTAATAAGGTCATTTTCACTTTTCCAGAAGTTAGCTTCTGTTGGAGTACCTTCCGGCTCAATGTTCAGTTCATTGGTACATGACAATACTGATGCTGACAGCCCTGTTATTAAAATGATTGTATTGAAAATCTTCATTTTTTTACTTTTAAATTTGTTTTAGATTAAAACCCGACTTCCAGTCCGAAAATAAATGAACGGGCCTGAGGATATCTCCCGGTATCTACGCCATACGTTTCCATTCCCACTTCAGGGTCAAAACCTGTATATTTGGTAATGGTAAACAGGTTATTGCTGGTAACATACACTCTGATTTTATTCACATCAAGTTTTTTGTAAAGTTCACGTGGTAATGAATATCCAACTGTAAGGTTTTTAAGCCTCAAATAAGAACCGTCTTCTACATAGAAATCTGATACTTTGGAGTAATTACCGCTTGGATCACCCTGCACCACTCTTGGAATATTGGTATTGGTATTCTGAGGCGTCCATGCATTCAGGATATCTCTGTCCATATTATAATTCTGTCCTGTTCCTCCTGGGTTTAATGAAATAAATTTCAATCCGTTGAAGATTTTGTTTCCATAGACACCCTGAAAGAATAAGTTAAGGTCAAAGTTTTTCCAGGTCATGTTATAAGAGAATCCGTAAGAGAATTTTGGATATGGATTTCCAAGGTTTACAAAATCATTATTATTCAATGCTCCTGTATTGCCTTCTTTTTTCAGGAATTTAATATCTCCGGGTTTCGCATTAGGCTGAATAAGATTACCGTTAGCATCTTTATAATTGTTAATTTCTGCCTGGCTCTGGAAAATCCCATCGGTCTTATAACCATAATAAGAATAAAGAGATTCGCCCACTTTTATACGGGTAGGCTTCAGAACTCCACGTACGTTATTACTGTTAACAAAAATCTCATCCACATCGGCTAACTGCTTCACCGTATTTTTTAGTTGACTAAGAGTTACTCCGATTGAATAGGTAAAATCTCCGGTATTTTTACCATTAAAATTAATTCCTATTTCATATCCTTTATCCTGAAACAACCCTGCATTTACATACTGATCTACATAGGTTGCTGTACTCGGAAGGTTCACATTGAAGATTTGATCAGTTGAATTCTTCACGAAGTAATCAAATTGCATAGAAAGCCTGTTACGGAAGAAGGAAGCATCTACCCCAAAGTTGGTTTGTTCTGATTTCCCCCATTTTAAATCCGGATTGGGCCTTGTCTTCGCGTAGTAAGCAATATTCTGTGTCGGATCCTGTCCGAAAATAATGTTATTATCACGAATCATCTGCGGATTTACTGCCTGGTAAGAAACCCCGCCAAGGTTTCCTAAAATACCATGACTTCCTCTTAATTTCAGGTTGGAGAGCCATACAATATCTTTCATGAAATTTTCTTTGGATACCATCCATGCTCCTGAAATGGAATAATAATCTGCAAAATGTTTTTCTTTAGAGACTAAAGATGTTCCATCTCTCCTTCCCAGTAAACTGATCATATATTTTCCGGCATAGTCATAGTTTACCCTTGCCAGATAAGAAGTTAAAGCACTTCTGTATTTATAACTTTCTGCTTCTTTATAAGTATCTGCAGCATTCTGAAGATATCGGAAGGCTTCCGCTTCACTTCTGAAATCAAAAGTTTTTGCCCGGAACCCATCTTCTGTTGTTTTCTGGAACGTTAAACCTGCAAGAAAGTCAAAACTATGTTTACCCGTTGTGAATTTATAAGTAAGGAGCTGCTCAGCAAGAGAGGTAGATACATTGTTGTTCTGATATTCCAAACTGTTGGTATCGAAGATCTTCCCTACCTCCAACACTCTGGAAGTAAATTCTTTCACATTTCCTATTTTAAATGTTTGAGCAAAGTTGGATCGGAATTTCAAATCTTTAGCTAACGCAACTTCGATATAAGGATTAATCAATATCTCATGGGTAGGATTCTGAATACTGATTCTTTTAAGATAAGCAACCGGGTTAATCATATCTCCATATCCTCCTGCCACATCAATGGGTAATCCTGAAAAGGCTCCTGATGGTGTATAAATCGGAACGTTAGGTGGGTAATACATGGCAGCAACCAAAGCTCCTGTATATCCATTCTTTGTGTTGGCTGTATTTCCGTCAGAGTAATTATAATACATATTCTCTCCAATCGTCAGCCAGTCTTTTACTTTGTGTTCAGAGTTTACCCTGAAGTTATATCGTTTTGCCTGAGTGTTCAATAAAATTCCTTCAAGACTTCTATGGTTCATTCCTACGAAGAATTTGGATTTATCACTTCCTCCGCTAAGATTTACATTGTATTCCTGGATGGTTCCTGTACGGAAGATATCTTTCATCCAGTTGGTTCTAGTAATACCTCCATCAGCATATTTCTCAGCATCGAAGGCCAGTGGAAGACTGCTCAGTTTTCCTGCATTCTCATATGCCTGACGCATTACATCCTGGAACTCTGCAGCATTTAAAGATTCTCTTAATTTCCATGCCTGATTAATTCCGTATTTTACATCAAAATCCACTGTCAGTGTTCCTTTTTTTCCTCTTTTTGTGGTAATCAGGATCACCCCTCCGGAAGACCTAGCTCCGTAAATAGCAGCAGAAGCATCCTTAAGCACAGAAATATCCTGAATATCGTTAGGATTAATAGCAGGAGTTCCGTTAAAAACAACGCCATCCACAACATAAAGAGGGGTTTCACCATTCACCCCGCCCAGACCACGGATATTTACTTTAGGGGAGCCATTAGGATCTCCTCCTTCGTTCACTACAGTTACTCCGGGAGCTTTTCCCTGAAGAACTTCACCTACTCCAGACAGAGATCTGGAAGTAAGCTTATCCAATGAAGCCTCCGAAACAGCACCGGAAACCTTACTTTTTTTCTGTGTTCCGTATCCAACAACGACAATCTCGTCGATGGATTTTTCTTTTAAACTGTCTTTTTTTTGAGAGAGGAACATCGGTGAAGCTGAAATTGCACCAATAAGTAATACCCTACCCGTTAAATATGTTACTGAGACAGGGATTTTAAATACATTCATGACATCCTTTTTAATTAGATGCAAAATTAGAACAGCCCTACCTCCCGTTAGATTAATATTTCCTTATGTTTTTATTAAGAAATTTTAGTTTCTCATGAATATTGGATTCAATAACAAAAATTAACTTGTTTATTTACAATATGATAAACTATTAAAGTAATTATTCTATCGATATTCTATACATAGCTAAGATTAACTTTACCTTAAGTTTAGAATCCATCAGACCCAGACGAAAGAACAGGTTTTCCTCTTTCCTGCAGAAGTATTCGGGGTTAATAAATTACAGACTTCTCTTTTCTTTTTTTACATTTGCTGAAAATAGATTTTCGTACTCACAGACAATCGAAAAACAGTGATTGATGGGTAAGAAAAATGAAACAATAAAAAATCATACGAATTAAATGACCATTATCATCACAGGAACCTCTTCAGGAATTGGATTTGCTTTGGCCGAATACTTTGGTAAAAAAGGGCACAACGTATATGGTTTGAGCCGAAAATATACAGAAAGCCAATACTTCAAATCTATCCCTACGGACGTTACTGATAATTCCGCTGTACAGAATGCCATGGCAGAAGTTTTGAAAACTGAAACCAGAATAGACGTTCTCATCAACAATGCAGGAATGGGCATGGTAGGGGCTGTAGAAGATTGTACCAAAGAAGATATTCTAAAACTTTTCAGCTTAAATCTTGCCGGCCCTGTTCAGATGATGAGTGCTGTTCTTCCGAAGATGCGTGAACACCAATTCGGAAAAATTATTAATGTATCCAGCATCGGAAGTGAAATGGGACTGCCGTTCCGTGGATTTTACTCCGCTTCAAAATCAGCTTTGGATAAAGTAACCGAAGCCATGAGATACGAAGTTTACCCTTGGAATATTGAGGTATGCTCTCTGCATTTGGGTGATATTAAAACGAATATTGCAGAAAACAGAGTGATTGCTCAGGTTTCTCAGCCATATAAAAATGTTTTTGATAAAGTCTATGCTCTGATGAACTCCCATGTGGATGAAGGAACTGAACCATTGGAAGTAGCAGAATATATTGAGAAACTTTTAGGAAAGAATAAATGGAAAGCTCATTATTATTTTGGTAAATTCGGGCAGAAAATCGGAGTTCCGCTAAAATGGATTCTTCCGCAGGGTGTTTATGAGAATTTAATGAAGAAATATAATAAACTGGATAAAAATTAGTTGATTGATAGAACGCATTGTCATTCTGAACGGAATGAAATGCGGTGAAGAATCTTTTTGTATTTTTATGCGGTTCTTTATTCGCTTTTGAACGATGTTCACAAGCCTTCAATTTATATTCAGAATGGCAATTTGAAGTTACTTTTAAAAATATTTTTTGTTCTGTTCTGCGTTTTTATACAAGCGCAGAAAAAACAGTATTGGCTGATCGATACGGAAACCAAGGTCAGAAAAAAAGTAAAGGATTCCACGTCTGCAGTAAAATTTCTGGACTCTCTGGCTCAAAACAATTACTTTTTCACCCAACTGAAGGAGGTAAAAATAAAAGGCGACAGTACAGAAATTTTCTTTGACAAAGGAAAAAACTTTAATCAAAGCTATGTAAATCTTTCCGACTCTATTGTTCAGAAACTTAAAATTCAGAAAGATTTTTTTACTAAAAATTTAGATTCCACCAAGAAGAGCATCAATAAAAATTATATTGATGAGGGATATTCTTTCAGCAGGATCAAATCAAAATACAAAGGACAGAAAAACGGATATCCGGTTGTAGAACTTGATATCAATAAAAATGATAAAAGAACGATCAACGGATTTGTTGTAAAAGGGTATGATAAGGTTCCACAAAGGTTTATTAAAAATCTTGAAAAAGAATTCAAAGGCAAAAACTATGATGACAAAAACCTCTTAGCTATCAACAAAAGCTTTCAGAGTCATCCTTTTGTTATGCTTGACCGGCAGCCTCAGACCTTATTTACCAAAGATTCTACCAATATATATCTGTTTTTGCAGAAGAAAAAGACCAATACCTTTGATGGGGTGATCGGTTTTGGAAATGATAAGTCTGAAAAATTCACTTTAAACGGGACGATGAATGTGAATTTCAGAAATATGTTCAATGGATTTGAGGCGATCAATCTCTATTGGCAGAGAAACCCTGATAAAGGACAGACTTTTGATCTTCAGGTAGACATTCCTTATCTTTTTAAATCTAATATCGGAATGAATACAAAGGTGAATATCTACAGACAGGATTCTACCTTTGCCAACGTAAAATTCCTTCCTGCTTTTTACTACCACATCAATAACCGTAATAAACTTGGTCTTCGTGCAACATTGGAAACTTCTACCGTTATAGATTCTTTGTACGCCATAGGGAAAGACTACAACAAAAAAGGGATCGGGATCTGGTTTGAAATGACTGAACCTACCGATATTGATCTTTTTCTTCACAAAACAAAGATCACTGCCGCATATGATTATCTGACAACTACCTATACCAAAGGAAATATAAAGGCTGCCCAAAATCAGTTCTATTTCTCCGGTGAGCATAATTACCATATTTCAGGAAACCACTTCCTCAATATCAAAGGGGAAGGGGCCATGATGGATTCTAAGATAGAGTTTTCTGCCAATGAACTTTACCGCTTCGGAGGATGGAATTCTATGCGGGGGTTTAATGAAAATTCCCTCGCCGCCGATTTTTATTATTACGGAAGTTTAGAATACCGGTATCTCATAGGCAATCAGGCTTTCTTTGACCTCTTTGGACAGTATGGCCAGCTCAATAATAAATCTTTGAATGTAAAGCCTAAGCTTTATAGTGTCGGACTCGGTTTTAATTTCTTCATCCCGATCGGGCTGATGAGCTTTCAGCTGTCGAATGGTAATGAGTTTGGAAATCCTTTCAAATTCAATGATATAAAAATCCACTGGGGAATTCTGAGTAGATTTTAACAGAGAATGGAAGCAGGATCCGGGAAGCTTGAAGTTACTGTAAGGTTACTATTTTGAGTAGCAGCCTTGTGATAAAAAGCTAATGGAATATGTTCCAATTATTTTCTGAGCTCAAGAAAGTCGCACCCTCTTACTTCCAGCTTATAGCAGTATAATTTAAAAATTCCTCCATTACCAGAAGCTAATAGAAAAAGCTCCAGTTATTTTGAAAACGTGAACAACCCCCAGCCTCTGACTCCCAGCTTCCAGCCCCAATAATAAAGCAAAAACAGCTATACGACAGACTCTTCTTATTTTACCATTTTATTAATTATTTCTGTTTAAACATATATAAATCGTATTTTTATTTTAATATGGCCGTAAAATTCAGGTAATAGTGCACTGCTAAATTTGCTTTCAAAAAAAATGAAGAAAACTCTAGCTACGTTTGCTGTTTTTTTACTTCCCTTATATATTACAGCTCAGGAAATTAGCATCTCCGGAAATGTAAAATCTGAAAATGGCAGCAGTGTTTCAGGGGTAAATATTACCGATAAGAACACAGGAAAAACCGCTACAACAGATGAAAATGGGAATTTTACCATTTCTGCTAATCCTAAAGATATTCTTGAATTCTTTTCACCCGATTTTCCCGTTTATACTGTGGAAGTTTCCTCAAAAAAACAATATTCTGTTGTTTTAAGGAAAACCAATGAAAAACAGATTGAAGGGGTAGTTATTACTGCTCTGGGAATCGCTAAGAAAAAAGAAAAGATCGGATATTCTACACAGGAGGTTGGAACTAAACAGTTTGAAACAATTACAACTCCAAGCATTGGAAATTTATTTTCAGGACAGGTAGCTGGTCTGAATGTTTCCAACCCTACGGGAATGCAGCAGGCACCTCAGTTTACATTGAGAGGGAATTCCAATCTGGTATTTGTAATTGATGGAGTAATTGTAGAAAAGGAAGTTTTTCAGAATTTAGATCCTAATAATATTGAAAATATCAATGTACTGAAAGGGGCAACAGCATCTGCTCTGTATGGTTCAAGAGGAAGATACGGCGCCATTTTGATTACTACAAAAAATGCAAAGAAGAAAGGTTTCTCAGTAGAATTTTCTCAAAATACAATGATTACCGGAGGCTTTACCAATCTTCCAAAAACTCAGACCGAATATGGAAACGGTTCTCATGGAAAATACGAATTCTGGGATGGTGCTGACGGTGGTGTTAATGACGGAGATATGATCTGGGGACCAAAATTCGTTCCCGGCCTGCAGATTGCTCAATGGAACAGCCCTATCAGAGATAAAACAACCGGCCAGATTATCCCCTGGTATGGTGCAGTAACCGACACTCAGTATAATGATAAAGCAAGATACGAAAGAGTCCCAATTGACTGGAAATTCCATGATAACCTGGATACTTTTTTAAAGCCATCTATTATCAATAACAATAATTTTGCAATCAGTTATAGAAATAATAAAGATGTATATAGGTTTTCGGGGAACTTCATGAATTATGATGACAGAGTCCCTAATTCTTATCTGCAGAAATATGGAATCAATTTCTCATCTGAAAATCACCTGGGAGATAAACTCATCTTTGATACAAAATTCAACTACAATCAGGCTTTCACTCCTAACGTTCCCAATTACGAATATAACCCAAGCGGACACATGTATACTATCCTGATCTGGATGGGAGGTGACGTAGACGGCAGAGCTTTAAAGAATCACATGTGGGTTCCAGGAAAAGAAGGTGTAGCACAGGCTAACTGGAATTATGCATGGTACAACAATCCGTGGTTCGGAGCTGAATATTATAAAAATCAAAACAGAACCAGCATCATTAATGCCCAAACAGGATTGGAATATAAGGCAACAAAGGATTTCTCTGTAAAAGGCAGAATTTCCCTGGTTGAAAATCATAGCAAAACCGAAATATTCAGCCCCTATTCTTATTTCAATTACAGCGCCCCAAGAAGTGGCGGATATATTGTAAAAGATCTGAAAACATGGAATCTGAACTATGATGTATTGGCAACTTACAAGAAAAAAATATCTGAGAATTTTGACTTTACAGTCAATGCCGGAGGTTCAACATTTTACTATAAAAACAATAACAATGAAACGTCTACTGATGGCTTAAAAGTTCCTGAACTCTACAACTTTGAAAACTCCATCGGAGCAATTAAAAAGTACACTTACCTGAAGGAAAAGCTGATCTACAGTGTTTATTCTACGATTGACATTGGATTATACAATGCTTTCTTCATCAACTTTTCCGGACGTAATGACTGGTCTTCTACTCTGCCTAAGGCTAACAGATCTTACTTCTATCCTTCTGCATCCATCAGTGCAGTAATCTCCAATCTTGTTAAAATGCCGGAAGCAGTCAATATGCTGAAACTTTCCGCTTCATGGGCAAAAGTAGCCTATGATTTCCAGCCTTACTCGATCAAAAATTACTATGCGAATAATAAAGGGATCAGTTTTAACGGTAACCCAACCTATCTTTATCCTACCATCCTGAATATTGAAAACAGTTTAAAACCTGAACAGACAAAGTCTTACGAATTGGGATTAAGTGCCGGTTTATTCAAAAACAGGATTACTTTAGATGCTACTTACTTCAGAACTCTGGATTACAATAATATTCTCGAGTTCCCAAGTGCTGAATCATCAGGTTTCAGTTCTCAGTATGTGAATGGTAACGAATATACGACAAAAGGATTCGAAATTTCCCTGGGAATGGTTCCTATAAAGACTTCGGATTTCACGTGGAAGACATTAATCAACTGGAGTACTTATGAGCAAAAGCTGACTTCTATTTATGATAACATGCCTAACTATAACAATATCAAGTTAGGAGAAAGAATGGACAGCTATTATGATTATACATGGCAAAAATCTCCGGACGGACATGTAATTCTCGATGCTAAATCAGGAATGCCAACCAGAGCCAATGCTCCAAGTAACTTAGGTCATTTCAATCCGGACTGGACTTTTGGTTTCAACAACACTTTCAAGTATAAAAAATTATCCTTGAACATCGGAATCGATGGAAGTATTGGTGGTATCATGAGATCTCAGGTGGTCGAAAAAATGTGGTGGGGAGGAAAACATCCGAATTCTATAGCCTACAGAGATCTTGAATATGCTAAGCCGGGAACTTATTATTTTGTACCGGACGGGGTAAACTATAATCCGGAAACAGGTCTTTATACTTCACATACCAAACCTATCAGTTTCCAGGACTGGGCACAGAACTATCCCTACCAGGCAAGGGTTACGCAAGATGAAAGTAAAGAGTTTGCAAATGTTTTCGACAGAACTTTTATCAAGCTGAGATCAGTAGTTCTGGAATATGATTTCTCTTCTTTGCTGAATCCAAAAGGAATGATCAAAGGATTTACCGCCAATATTTCTGCTTATAATCTTGCAATGTGGAAAAAATCCAAAAATCTTTATTCTGATCCTGATTTCCAAATCAAAACAGGCAGAAAAGATGACATTACGAATGACATTCAGGATCCTTCCAGCAGATGGTTCGGAATCGGATTTAATCTTAAGTTTTAATTAAAAGTACGTCAATACAATGAAAAATAATATAAAGGTCAGAAGACTTATACAATCTGTATTCACCGCAGGTCTCCTGACATTAGCTTCATGTGAATCTAATCTTGATAAGATCAATGACAACCCGAATGATCAGGCCAGCGTTGATCCAAAATATCTTTTAACCTATGCTGCCAAAGCTACCTTCCAGGTGGACGGTGACAATATGTATGCTTCCAGAATGATGATCGGTACAGACGGGGAAAATAAATACCAGTACATGAAATGGAACGAAACCTCTTTTGAAGTGTACTCTAAAGCGCTTTTGAACACTGTAAAAATGATGCAAGAAGCGGAGAAAATCAAGAATAAAAACTATGTGGCTATCGGTAAATTCTTAAGGGCCTATCATTTCTTTAATACAAGCTTAAAAGTGGGAAGTATTCCTTATTCTGAAGCTATAAAAGGAGAATCAGGAATTACACAGCCAAAGTATGACAGCCAGGATGTTGTAATGTCCGGAATTTTATCAGAATTAAAAGAAGCTAATGATCTGATCAATACCAATGATAAAATTGAAGGTGATATTGTCTTCAACAGTGATGCTTCAAAATGGAAAAAACTGATCAATTCATTCCGTCTGAAAATCCTGATCACATTATCTAAAAAAACAACAGTTGGAAGTTATAATATTGCAACAGAATTTGCATCTATTGCAGGGAGCCAGCCTTTGATGACTTCTATCTCAGACAATGGTGAACTTAAATTTGCAGATGCTGCAGACAGCCGCTATACAATGTTCAACAACAGTGGATATGGATCCAGCTTATATATGGCAGATTACTTCATTAATTTGTTTAAAGACAGACAGGATCCTCGTTTGTTTACTTTTGCAGCCCAAACTACCGGTGCCAAAGAAGCAGGAAAAGCAATTACAGATTTTACCGGATACAATGGAGGAGATCCTGTTTCTCCTTATTCTGATAATGCAAAATTGATCACGGCAAAAAATATCTCCAAAGTAAATGACCGTTTCTATAAAGATCCTACTAACGAACCATCTTCAATTTTGAGCTATTCTGAGCTGGAGTTTATCCTGGCAGAAGCAACCGCCAGAGGATGGATCTCGGGATCTGCAAAAAATCATTATGATAATGCCATCAAGGCAAGTTTCAGTTTCTATCAGACGTATGTGAAAAATCCAGGACAATATTTCACAGGTTTTAATGTGAACCAGTATCTGGCCACTCCTCTCGTCGTATACAATGATTCTGCACCATTACAGGAACAGGTAGAAAAAATCATCACTCAGAAATACATGACCATGTTCCATCAGTCACAATGGACTTCTTATTATGATTATTTGAGAACAGGATATCCCAATTACCCTTTAAAACCTGGTGTTCCCGCGCCTTTCAGATTCAGGTATCCTCAATCTGAATACAGCTATAACAGCACAAATTTAAAGGCTGCCCTTACAGCTCAGTATGGAGGAGATGATAATATCGACTCCAAACCCTGGTGGCTACAATAGAAATCTTATTTATTTTTATATCCAACAAAGAAATCGCAGGAAAATCCTATTAACTTGCGGTTTCTTTCTTATTACGATTGATCATGGACAGAAGAGAATTTTTAGAAAAATCAAGTATTTTATTAGCAGGATTAGGAACCTCCGGTATCTTACACCCTGCTATCATAAAGGCTTTAGCGATAGAACCGGCTGCACAGTCTACCTTTTATGACGCAGAACATGTTGTTATTCTGATGCAGGAGAACCGTTCGTTTGATCATGCCTTTGGAACTCTTAAAGGGGTTCGGGGATTTCTGGATAAAAGAACTTTCATCAAACAGGATGGGCACTCTGCCTTTTTCCAAAAGGAAAATACCGGAAAATATGCTGCTCCAGCCCGCCTGGATCTGAGAAATACCAAATCAACCTGGATGAGTTCACTGCCCCATTCATGGGAAAATCAGCAACTGGCATTCAATAAAGGGAAGTATGACCAATGGCTTCAGGCTAAAGCTTCAGGTAATGAAAATTATAAAAATATTCCTCTTACCCTGGGATACTACAATCGCGAAGACCTTCCGTTTTACTACCAGCTTGCGGATGCTTTTACCATATTTGACCAATATTTCTGCTCTTCAATGACAGGAACTACGCCTAACAGGCTTTTCCATTGGTCAGGAACTCTTAGAGAACAGCAAAACGGTAAATCTAAAGCAAATGTTGTAAATGATGATATTGATTATGATAAAGCCAGACAGGCAAAATGGAAAAGCTTCCCTGAAATTTTAGAGGAACAAAATGTATCGTGGCGTATTTATCAGAATGAAATAAGTCTTCCCAAAGGTTTATCCGGTGAGCAGGAAGCATGGCTGAGTAACTTTACAGATAATCCGATTGAATGGTTTTCAAAATATAATGTCAAATTTTCAAAAGGATATTATCAGCATATTCCTGACATGATTGCTTCCCTGAAACAGGAAATTCTGAAAAAGCCTGCTCAGAAAGAAAGGCTGCAAGAAATCATTGCAGAGCTTCAGGAAGATCAGGTAAAATATCATCCGGATAATTATTCAAAGCTTTCTCCAATGGAGAAAAACCTTCATGAAAAGGCTTTTACCACCAATTCAAATGATCCGGATTATCATAATCTGGAAATCGGAAAGGACGAAAACGGAGAAAGACTGGTTGTTCCAAAGGGTGATGTTATGTTTCAGTTCCGTAAAGATGTGGAGGAGAAAAAGCTTCCGTTGGTTTCCTGGCTGGTAGCCCCTGAACACTTCTCAGATCATCCCGGTTCGCCATGGTATGGAGCGTGGTATATTTCTGAAGTTCTGAATATTCTGACCAAAGACCCGGAAATGTGGAAAAAAACAATCTTCATTATCAATTATGATGAAAATGACGGTTATTTCGACCACGTTATTCCTTTTGCTCCTCCGCTGAATCCAAGCCAGCCTGTTGATATCAACGGAAAAAGTGGTGTGGAATATGTGGATAAAGCCCAAGAATATATGTCTGATCCTACCTTAAAGAATTATGAAAAAGCAGAAGGAACAGTAGGGCTTGGCTACAGGGTTCCTATGATTATTGCTTCTCCGTGGACGAAAGGTGGTTTTGTAAATTCTGAAGTCTCAGACCATACTTCTGTTCTACAGTTTCTCGAGAAATTCGTTATGAAGAAATTCAATAAAAATGTTCATGTAGACAATATCAGCGAATGGAGAAGAGCTGTTTGTGGTGATCTTATTTCCGCCTTTAATTCTCCTGATATCAAGGCTGCCCCACAAATGGATTATCTGGATCAGAAAGATTATGCTAAAACCATTAATGCAGCCAAAAATAAGCCTGTTCCCCAACTAAAATGGTATTCTGAGAATGAACTGAAGAATGAATTACTGGAAATCCAGGAAAAAGGGTTGAAACCTTCTAACCCACTTCCTTATAACTTCCACGTAAATATTGAAGATGGCAAGATTACAATGGCTAACTTAAAGGAAAATGGTGTTCCTCTTCATCTTTATGACAGAACCCAATTCAATAGCAGTCATTATTATTTTTCTTATGCATTATATTCCGGTCAGGAATTATCTCACTCTACTGTACAAACAGGAGGTTATGATTATGAAGTTTTCGGTCCAAACGGTTTCTTCCGGAAATTTAAAGGGAATGGAGTTTCGGAATCAGAGGTTATTTTAATTAATAATCCTTCAAAGGGTCAGATTGAACTGATTATCAAAAACGGTAATAAAAGAAATATTATTCTGGAAGATCTATATGAAAAAAATAAAAAAACAGTATCTATCCTGAAACAGGAGCAGAAAATAGTCATTGATCTTAATCGATTTAAAGGCTGGTATGATCTAAAAGTGACCCTAAACGAACATATCTGGCATTTTGCAGGAAGACTAGAAACAGGAAGGGTCTCTGTTTCAGATCCACACTGGGCATAAATTATTTTTACTATAAAGCATTATAAATCCTGTACGTTTGTACTGGATTTTTTACAGATGAAAAGTGAAATATTTTTCAATTATATTACATTACGAAAGAGAAATAATCAACAATATAAAAATTATTATATATTTATTTCATAATTTGTTGATTTTTATTATTTTCACTTAACTAATATTAAGATCATGACTAAATTAAAATTAACTATTGCAATGCCTTTTATTGCAGCTGCTATATCCGGCAACTTAAGTGCTCAGGACACAAATACGGATGGCCATACAATTACTATTTCTATCCCTGAAGTTGCCCTGGTAGATATTGAACCTGCTGCTACGAAAAATATAACATTAGGATTCGCAGCCCCTACAGAAGCAGGAAACCCTGTTGTAGCAAGTGCCGCCAATACTACTTTATGGCTTAACTATTCTTCTATAAAATCTGTTGCAGATCCTACCCGTAACGTAAGTGTAAAGGTTAATGCTATCATTCCTGGAGTAGATATTCACGTAACTGCTGCTGCAGCTACCGGCTCAGGAGGTGGTACTTTGGGAACATCTGCAGGCCTTTTAACGTTAAGCGCTGCCGATCAGACTATTATTTCCGGTATCGGAAGTGCCTATACAGGAAATGGGGCAAATAATGGTCATAACCTGACTTATGCTCTTGCTGCAGGAAGTGGACCTGGCGGTGTTGCCGCTTATGCTGATCTTCAGGCAACAGCAACTACTGCAGCTACTGTTACCTATACAATATCAGATAACTAGTATTTAAATAAAATTCAATTCTATATTTCAAAGACAAGAAGAAATTGGATCTCAGTTTCTTCCTGTTTTTGTATGATTAATTATAAAACTCCCAACCTACATAATGATAAAGCGTATTCTTTTTTTAATCACTATGATTTTGCAGTTCAGTATTTTACATGCCGGCATTGTGGTTCTTAACGGGCTTACGCATTCCTATAAAGTAGAAAACGGACAAGTTTACAAAGGAAAAATAGCCATTGAAAATACAGGGGCCAATCCTCAGAGTGTAAAATTATTTTTACAGGATTTTACTTATCACGCTGACGGAACGATTAATTACGCGGCATTGCATACCCAAAAAAGAACCAATGGCGACTGGATAAAACTCAATACAAATTTAGTAACACTGAAGGGTAAAGAAAAAACAGAAGTTTTTTATGAAATTACCATTCCCGATCAGGTAATAGATCCAGGCAGCTACTGGAGTGTGATCATTGTAGAACCTGTAGATGATATAAAACCCAGTGATAAACAGCCTGGAGTAAGCATTACCTCTGTTATACGGTATGCTATTCAGGTGATTACAGATTATGACACAGAAAAGGCCAAACCGGACCTTACATTCGAAAATATCAAAGTAGAAAAAGAAGAAGGAAAGCAAACTGTAAAAATTGCAATAGCCAATCATGGAAATCTTTATTGTAAGCCCACAGCATCTATTGAAATTTATAATCGTAAATCAGGAGAAAAGATAGGCACTTTTTCAAGTTTAACGATGGGATTGCTGCCTTCTACTTCCAAAACATTTTATATTGATATCAGTAAAGTGCCCTCTGCTCAGTACAAGGCTACTGTAATAGCAACGGATGAAGATGAGAACGCATTTGCGCTCAATGTGGAATTAGAAGTAAAAAATGATTAAAACCTGGACACAATTTATTATTATATTATTCCCGCTATTTGCTTTTTCTCAACATCAATCTCACCGATTGGCCAGTAAAAAAGATAGCTTAATGCCGGGGATGTCTACTTCTATTCCCTTTAGTCTTCAAAATAATTCATCTGAAAATAAAGTATATGATATTTCAGTTACCACTTCAAGTCCGCTTATCTCTCCCATCCTGGTAAAAGGAGAATCTCAGATCCCGCCCCATGAAGCTTCTGTATATCTTGTTCCTTTACGTATTTCAGCAGAAGCTACACAAGGTAACTATTCTGTCATTTTAAATATAACTGATCGTTCCAATGGAATATCTCTTACAAAGGTTTCACAAATTACAGTTTCTGCAAATAGAAATCTTTCCCTTACCGTACTGGATTCACCTGAGTTTACAAGGTCAGGAGAAACCATTCATGTTTCTTTTCTTGTAAAAAATAATGGAAATGTAACGGAAAATCTTATTCTGGAAAGTAAAAATGCAACCATTGATCATGCCTCCTCCATCACTCTGGGACCTAATGAATCCAAAGTGATTTCCATCTATAAAAAGACCAGTCCGGAACTGGGTCAAAATGAATTTCAAAATCTAAATCTTTCGGTATATTCTAAAGAAAACCCTAAAGAAAACCAGACTGCCTATATCAGTACTCAGGTTATATCCGTGAAGCCTGCCAATATGGATATATACCACAGGCTTCCTATTGCTGCTTCCCTATCCTTTATCGGGATGAAGAATATGGGGATCTATCATGATGGCTTTCAGGGTGAGATTTATGGTAAAGGAAGTTTGGATAAGGAAAATAAAAATCAGATTGAATTTCATGCTGTCACACATAATCCAATAGAGCTAAATACTTTCACTCAGTATGAGGAGTATTTTGTGAATTATAAAAGAGATAATTTATTCATTCATTTGGGTGATAAAACATATTCTTCCTCGTACTTAACTGAATTTGCAAGATATGGCCGTGGTGCAGAAATCCGGTATGATTTTAATAAGGTAAGTCTGGGTGGTTTTTATAATCATCCCCGGTTTTTCAGAGATATTAAAGATGAATTTAATATCTACTCAGCATTTAAAATCCGCAAGGAGTCTGAAATTTCAGTCGGATATCTTTACAAAACTCCTATAACGGAAAACGTTGATTTTGGAAGCACAAGATTAGACACTGAAGCTCACCTACCTTATACTAAAGGAAAATTTAAAATTTCGAAGAATATCAACCTTTCCGGGGAATTTGCTTACAGTACAACCAAGAAAAATGAGGGAACAGCTTATATGGCACAGGCTGAAATCAATTTTACAAAGTTCAACGGGAATTTGATGTATATGAAAGCAAGCCCTGAATTTGCCGGTTACTTTACCAATACCAACACCTTCAGCGGAAGTATCCAGTACAGGCTATCGAAGAAGATCAATGTTTTTGCCAACTATATGCAGGATGCCAAAAATTTTCAGAGAGATACCTTATTTCTGGCCGCTCCCTACAGAAAATATTTCCAATATGGAATACAGTATAAATATCTGTCCAACGGTTTTATAATATTTAATAATGGATACCAAAAATATCAGGATCGTTTAGAACCTAAACAGTTTGATTATTATGAACGCTTTTTCAGAGTTTCTGTAGATCAGCAGATCGGGATATTTCAGATTAACGTTGAAGGACAATTCGGAAAAACAGATAATTATCTGACAGATTTCAGCGGGAATTCAAGTTTATACTCAGCTAATTTATCATTTGAAAAATTCAAAACCTCTTTCACCCTTTTTGGGAGCTATGCCATCACTTCCAGATATCAATTACTAAATCAAAAACAATTCTATTACGGTGCAAGGGTTTTCAGTAAATTCTCTGACAAAACCAGTTTAAGTGTATTTTATCAAAACAATTATATTCCCGAAGAATACTTTAAAGACCGGAATTTATTTGAGCTCCTGTTTCACCAGCAGCTATTTCCGGGAAATGAGCTTGACCTTTCGGGAAGATATGCATTACAAAGAGGGCAAATAGGAGACAAGGATTTCATATTCTCAATTCGGTATACATGGCGACCTAATATCCCCGTACAAAGAACAGCCGAGTATGTCTCGTTATCCGGAAATGTAAGTAATCTTGGTATCAAAAAAACGGAAGGGATAAGATTAATGATGGGCAGTTATTTATCTGTTACGGACAAAGAAGGAAATTATATTTTTAAAAACGTTATTCCTGGTAATTATTTCCTCGAAATAGACCGTTCTACCACAGAGATCAATGACATCCCGACGGTTATTCTTCCTGCAACACTGCCTCTCAATAACAAAGAAAACATCTTTAACTTTGGGTTAACTACAGCAGCGAGTATACAGGGGTCTATTCAACTTTCTGAAACAGAAGAAAAAAAACAAACGGATATTGAAACATTCCAAGCTAAGAAAGGCAGAAACAAAAGAGAAAGCATCATTGTAGAAGCAATCAGCAATGAGCAGACCTATCGTAAAATTTGTTTTATAGGAGAAGATTTTGATTTCACTTATCTGCGACCGGGAGAGTGGGTTATCAAACTGTACAGAAATGGTCTTGACAAACGTTATAAAATTTCAAATGATAAATTTCAATTTACTTTAAACCCTTCAGAAACAAAAAAACTCAGCATCCAGATTGTTAAACAACAGATAGAAATTAAGTATCAGCAGGAATCCTTAAAAGTAGGATATAATCAAATAAAAAATAAGAAATGATTTTGAAGCGCTCCTTATTATTAACCTCTTTTATTTTTTCTGGTTTATTGTATTCTCAGGCAAATGTGACTTTAACTTTACCTGTTGTGACCTTAATGGATGTAGAGCCAACAGGAAATATTACATTAAACTTTACAGCACCTACTGAAGCCGGAAATCCTATTGGTAATCCAACGCCAAATACCACAAAATGGATTAACTATACTTCTGCAATTACTTCGGGAGGACTTACCAGGAGAATTACAGCAGCAATTAGTGGCACCCTCATTCAGGGAGTCAATATCAGACTGCAGGCAGCGGCAGCATCCGGAGCTGGTGGTGGCACCTTAGGAACTCCTTCTGCTCAGGTTACTCTTACCAATACACCTGTTACCATCATTAGTGGTATTGGAGGGGCTTATACTGGTAATGGAGCCAATAACGGGCATATGCTTACCATTTCCCTAGTTCCCAGTACCTATACAGATTTATCTGCACGGCCCAGTACAGCGCTTACCATTGTCTATACCATCACAGAGTAAAACCTGAACCATGAACATGAATAATAACTCTCTTAAAAAAATTATCTTAAAAAGATATTTATATATTTCTCTTTTAATAATCAGTTGCTATGTAAAGGGACAGGTAGTAAATGTCACCGGAAACTGGACTGCCAATATACCTGCTATTACTGAAGCGGGTAATAACTATTCAGGAATTTATGATAATAGTGCCAATACTGCACCGAATCAAATAGTATTATCCGGTTCAATACCTGACTCCGTTATTAAATTACTTTCAAGTTCAGGAGCAAAAATCACGATGCGCTATGTTTCCAATCCCTGGCACAGTTCCCTGGGGCTGTCTGCCAAAAGAGTTGGTGGAACTGCCAGTATATCTGGTCTTTGTCTTGGTTGTACGGTTAGTATTAATGGAGGTACTACCTATATACCCATATCATCGGCAACAGATGTCACCTTATCAACAATAACTTTCAGCGGGCTTTTAGGTATTGGTAATCACATCACATATTCAGGAATTGTAGTAAATACTCAGATATCCGGTGTTTCTGTTACAATTCCCGCCAGCACCTATAGTGCACGAGTAGTTTTCACGATAGTTGCCAACTGATGCAACAGATCATTGAGGATAATAACCTTAGAGTTTATCATTATATTAAAAAAATAACCCTTTCCAATATTCAGAAAGGGTTATTTTTTAATATAGTCAAATTAGTGCTTCGCCCACCAAAGAGGCGTAAGTACAGCATCTTGTCCACCCAATAGCTGTACTGCTTTCGTATACCCGTCCTGATCGGTATTTCGGAAGGTACTTGGATATCTTAACCGTTGCGGAAAATTCTGAATAGAGTTTGTCATATAATTTCCTGAATTCAAGTTAGGTAAATTAACCAATGGCGTTTCTACCGCAGGATTTTCAAAGAAAGGTAATCCCAGTCTTCTTTGATCACTCCAGGATTCCAATGGAAGCCATGGCATATTGGCAATATACTTTTGGGTAATGATTTTCGTAAGCTTATCATTTTTCACCGACCCGTTTTTGTAAATAGTATTTACCGGATATTTAATATCAACAGAAACCATATTTCCTGTGGAAGGATCTTTATAATTCATGGTATGGAAGGTTCCCGGTTCTGTAATGTGAGTATAAGCAACAGAAGTTCCATCACGATTATAATCCGTTGAGGTAATATACTGAGTATAAAACTGGGATACTCCATTATAGGCAAAGCTATCCTGGATTCCTTTATTATAGGCCGCATCATCACTCATTGGAACTGCCCATCCTTTCAGTGCCGCTTCAGCCATCAGGAAATAAGTTTCCCAGCTTGCAAAGAAAATTCTAAAGTTTTTACCTTCTCTATATTGCTTTCCTAAAGCCGGCATGCATCCAATAACTCCTCTTAGCCCATTTCTCTGGCCTTTTACTCCCCAACTCCCTATTGTCGTCGTATTCCAGGTATTTACCGTATTGATTGTTACTTTAGAACCGTTGGCAAATGTAAGATCTCCACTATTAGTAGAAGCTTGATTGGTATACGTGGGATAAAGGGAATAAATTGGATTGTTGAAATCACCTGGAATATAGAATGTTTTATAAGCTCTCGGATCGATTTTGTTTGGAAGCCCATCCAGCCAATATCCGGCACTTGGATCATTGGTCATTGTGGAGAATTGTTCATCATATCTTATACCAATATAATCAACATTTTTCACAGCTGTATGCTGTGCAGCCGGTAATTGATCTGTAGAGTTAATTCCCCCTAAACCGATATACATATTATTAAGAGTAGCTGATAAAATCTGTGAATTCCATTCCCTGGACATTACCCCTGATAAAGGATTCCATCCGGTATCTTCTTTAACTTTAAAATTATCATCACTGGTACTGATGAACATATTAGAATTAGCTGCCGCCTCAAACTCTGTTTTTGCTTTTGCCGGATCTACTTCTGAAATTCTCATGGCAACTCTCATTCTCATGGAATTGGCATACTTTACCCATTGCCCCCATTTAAATCCATATACCATATCATAAGCATTTGGATTGGAAGGAACAGGTTGGTTTACATCCAGTTTAGCTACTGCATCTTTTAGTTCATCTAATATAAAATAGTAAACCTCTTTTTCAGAATTAAACCCAGGATTTACTCCTTTAAATGCCTGAATAGGCTGTGGTCCAAAATTATCAGAAAACTCACTCATTAAATAAGCTCTCCAAATTCTGGCCACCTGAATAAGATTATCATAGTGAGCTTTGCCCTGGCCTATTGCTTTCTTTTCATTGGCAATTTCAATAGTTGCATTGGCATTATTTAACCATTCTGAAATTCCCTTCCAGTATTCTACAGTCCAGGAATCATCATATGATCCACCTGCTATTCCTGTTGTCAGATGTTGTCTTGCTGCAGTTTTCCAATAAAGGACAAAAGTACGTTCTGCAATATTGGGATCCTGTTGAGCTCCTAAAATAGAATTGTTTAAAAAATACTCTGGTTCTGCCTTATTAATATCTACGGAAAACGGATCATTATTGATGTCTTCAAAATCATTACATGATGTACAGATTACAGCTAATGCAATGAGGGATAAAATATATTTTTTCATAATGTTATTATTGATATTAAAAGCCTAATGTAATCGAAAATAAGTAAGATCTTGTAGTAGGGAATGCCAGATTTTCAAATCCTACAGCATTAGAATTGATCGCAAATACAGATTCAGGATCTATTCCTTTCGCCTTACTGTAGATCATCCATACATTATTTGCTGTAAAGGAAACTTTAGCACTTTGCAATGCAAGCTTTTGAAAAATGCTTTTAGGGAAATTATAAGAAACCTGAATATTTCTTAACCTGATATTGGTGGCATCGTAAATATTCTGTTCTGTAATTCCTAAGTTTCCAATCGTCACGGCTGTCCAGTAATCCTGCTGTGTAATTTCTTTTGTATTACCTGTATACACTCCGTTTTCCTGTACTACTGCGTCAAGAACAAAATTATCCCTTCTTCCTCCAGGAGCCGTGTCAGAAGCAAGCCCAACTTTCTGTAATGCCGATTGGGTAGACGAATAGAATTTTCCTCCGATTCTTCCGTCAATAAGGAACGAAACTCCGAAATTCTTATATACAAAACTATTGGTAATTCCAAACAAAGCTCTCGGTGTCTGATCACCTAAATAATATTGTTCAGCAGTAGCCCTGGGTAAACCATTTAGATCTACAATAAGTTTTCCATAGTGAGGGCTATTGGGATCTTCTACTCTTAAAAACTTTGTTCCATAAATAGACCCATAAGGTTGACCTACTTCTGCAAAAAAACCAACATTATCAAAACCTCCCAAAGGATATTTTACAACTTCTCCGTCAATCCGGTCAATCACACTCTTTAATTTAGAAAAGTTTGCATTTACATTCCATGTAAAATTCTCCTTTTTAAAAATATCTGTATTGACAACGATTTCAATTCCGCTATTACTAAGCCCACCCGAACTTATTTTCTTGTACTCATATCCGGAAAGTGGATTCATAGGTAAATCTATTAATTGATCCGTGGCAGTATTTCTGAAATAACTTACGTCTAACGAAACTCTGTTGAAGAATTTAAGATCTGCACCCACTTCAAACGTTTTAAGCTTTTCAGCATGTAGATTAGGATCATAAAGAATTTTCTTACGGCCTAGAATAGCATGACCACTTGGATCTGCCCCAAGCTTATAGGTATTATACAACTCGTAAGGATTCAGAGAATTTCCGGTTACCGCATAAGCTGCACGAAGCTTCGCAAAAGTTAATACTTTAGAAGTAGTTCCATTCAACTTATTCAACATTTCAGTTAAGACCAAAGAGGTACTGATAGAAGGATAAAAATAAGATCTGTTTTCAAGAATAAGTGTAGAAGACCAATCATTCCTTGCTGTTGCATTGATAAACCAATACCCATCATAATTAATTTCTGCAGAGGCAAATACAGAGTTGATCTTCTTCCAGAAATCGATCTCGTTATTAGCAATACCCGCAATATCACTTGTATTATTTACGCTAAACACATTGGGTACAATTAGATTTTGGGTACTGAAATACATGGCTTTTGTTCTGCTTTCCATCATTTGTCCATAGACTGAAAGTGATCCTCCCCATTTCCCAAATAAATTATCTTTTTTGGCTGTAAGACTTGCTATATAATTATTCTCATAAAACTTTTCTTCACTGGTTGCATAAGAATTTCTTCTTGAAGAGCCAGTCCAGACTCTTGCATCTGCATTTAAAGCATAGAAATCTGTACCTACTCTTACATCTCCACTTAGCCAATCATTAAATTGATACTTAAGATATCCATTCAAAAGGAAACGATCCTTCTTATCTGCATTAAGGCTGTTATAGGCAGACCAATAAGGATTGATGCCATTAGGAGTAATCCAGCGCGACTTTATATCATTTTGAGTTTGCCCGTCCCGATAATCCCTTATATCAATATTTTGGGGCATGAGAAGAATATTAGGATAATAATTACCTTCTCCTTTACCTCCTGAAGGTCTGTTATTGGCTTTTGTGCTTATGTATTGAACCTTTACTTCAGAAGTCCATCTTTTATTCACTCCAAAATTTGAGTTCATTTTAGCCATAAAATTGAATCTCTCAAATGTAGAGTTAGGAACCTGGCTGTTATCATTTAAATAATTAGCTGAAGTATATAAGCTGGTACCTTCTCCCAAATTTTCCTGAAAACTTAACGTGTGTTGTGAGCTTATTCCTGTCTTAAAGAAATTTTTCAGATTATCATAACTTTTCATATTGGCTCCTTCCAAAGCAGGCCCCCAAGAACTGGAATTATCACTAGTTGCAGAATTTACTACCCCATTCAGCCCTAAACCAAAACTATGCTGCATATCCGGCTTCATAAAAATAGTTTCAAAGCCTAAACTTGTAGAGTAAGTAATCCCTAGTCCTCCTTTTCTCTTCCCGGTTTTGGTAGTGATCAGGATAACCCCGTTCCCCCCTCTGGATCCATACAATGCAGAAGCAGCTCCTCCTTTAAGAACAGAGATACTCTCTATATCATCCGCATTAATATCAGCTAATCCATTTCCCATATCTAAATCCGGATTCCAGAAATCATTATTATAGTAACCATCATTCTGCTTGGCTTTTGAACCCGCACTATTACTCAATGGTACACCATCAACAACAATAAGAGGCTGATTATCTCCTTTAAGCGAATTAAACCCTCTAAGATTTATCTTTGATGAAGAAGCGGGTCCAAAGCCTCCTTTTACAACTTGAAGGCCCGCAACTTTACCAGCTAAAGCATTGGTCACATTAGTTTCTTTGGCATCAACCAGTGTTTGACCTTTTACATCCTGGAAAGAATATCCCAAGCTCTTTTTTTCCTTTTTAACTCCGTAGGCTGTTACAACAACTTCATCAATTTTCCCAACTTTAGTGGAGTCTGTATTTTGTGCAGACAATTCAGTAAAGCAGAAGAATAAAGCTGAAAGGAGCCCCACCTTAATTATTGTTTTATTCATAATTATATTTAATATTTTGCAATCAAATATAATATTTTATCAGTATTTAACAACACACTAATAAAAAACAAGCATAAAATTCAAAAATATCATTGAAACAATGAAAGTTATGATATTATAAATTAAAAAAGAATTACAATTTTAATAGAAATACAAAATTTTTGAATGAAAAAATGCTTACCAACAATGTGCAAATAAATAAAAGAATTTGATGAGTATTAAAAAAAATTGGTGATTTCTGTACAATCATCAATGAAGAATAGATGTAGAGACTTTAGTTCACAAGTAATCCTTAGGCATCCTGTAGAGATCAAAGACGTTGAAGATCTGCTACATTGTAACTTTCTTGCAACTCATTAAAATGAATATTATTTACAGGGTATAATCCTTCCAGAATGACAGAATATAGTAAGACAAACGATTCCAATGATATCAGAAATATAACTTGATAAAAATAAAGGATGGAGGGATAAAAATAAAGACAATGTAAAGAGAAAATAAGCATCAGGGATTCTACAGGCTCAGCATTCAATAGAAACGGGCTTTAGCCAAAACATAGATACTAGATAATATTCAATACTTATTGCTTATCACCCATTGTATTGGAGTATTGGGGTATTGGGATCTCTGAGCATTTTGATCCTTGAGTATAGAGCAAAAAAAAATCCTTTATCTTTCGATAAAGGATTTTTAAAAATAAAATAAAAACTGGCGGCGGCCTACTCTCCCGCGTTA
>NZ_QNVT01000070.1 GCF_003385515.1 Chryseobacterium pennae
TTTTTTAATCCCTGGAAAAGGGTAATTTTTTGTTGGACTAAAAGCAGCCAGTGATTTGCTTAGCTCTATGACAAAATCCTTGATTATTACAATCTTTTTCCCTGACATTCTTTCTACCAGTTTAATTTCTTTTTCTGTATAAAAATCTTTTGCAGGAAGTGAAGGACTTTCTCTAACTAAATAAGTTAAACGAAGTACCTCAAGAGAAACAATAGAATAAAATGTTAAGGCGTTAATCATCGTGTGTACATCATCAAACTGTAGCTTTTCTACCTGATATCCACCGCTTTTCATTGTAAAATGAAAGAGTCCAATTTTCCATCTTAATGAATAAAAATCAACCACCTGATTGGCCTGCTCCAAAGAGTCTACCGATAGATCCGTAAGAAGATACCAACAAATCTTTTCCTGTTCGTTCCTGTGGTCCTCTGTAACCTCTTCTGCAATAACCAAGGTATGTCCTTCCAATGCTTTTTTACCTTTATGGAATAGAGTTACCGCTGCAGTTCTTAAGGATAATTTTAAATGAACATGCTTTCCCTTCCTAAATATATCTATTTCTTTATATCCATGATTTTGAGCATTGAGAGAAATATCTGATAATTTTAGAAACCCTTGTTCTGATTCTAATCTGAAATTGCGCTGTTGAAATATTCTTGTAATATGAACTACATTTTTAGCTTTTTCCCTTTGAAAAAATTCAAGAAAATCGGCCTCTCTATCTTGAACCATTACTAAGGTCTTGTTCTTTATCTCACCTGCCAGTTCGTTGGTTTTTTCCATACTTTCAAGCCATTTACCGCTTTCTTTCCCCTGAAGGTTAACTGAGGAATTTCGACTCCAATATTGCTGATGGATAATGCCTAAAGCAACTCCTGTACTGGAAAAAGCTAATGTATTATGTTGTAAGATACCCAGAATATTACCTTGGATCTTACCTATACCCTCCATCTTTTTATGACCTGTATAATTATAGATACACGTATCCTGAGCAATAACTATATAATCTTCACATCTCTCTTTAATGTGTTTAATGGTATTGGTTCTATGATCTTCAAGCATGAAATAAGGGCTAAGTTGTTGTTTTGAAAAGGTATGGGCTATTCCTTGTCTAAAACTATTACCCATACATTGTGAAAATGAAACGCCAGGGTTAGCTAAGCATTTTTTTTGCCTTTTCTAAATTATTTATTTTCTGAGGACGTAGGCCCTTGATATTTTCAAAATCTTTCACAATACAAATTTAATCTTATTTCAAAACCACTACAAGATGAGC
>NZ_QNVT01000071.1 GCF_003385515.1 Chryseobacterium pennae
TTCTAAATTATTTATTTTCTGAGGACGTAGGCCCTTGATATTTTCAAAATCTTTCACAATACAAATTTAATCTTATTTCAAAACCACTACAAGATGAGCTCCAGAGGAGGGGAATGATGGCAGTTATTCCTCATTGACAATGATAAGATTAGAGCAAGGGATCCTTATTACCTATTATTAGCAATCATGGTTTTCGTAGTTCAATTGCTCCATTTTTTTCTCATAGCTTTCCATGTCTTTTTTGCCTATGTTTATTTTTTTCAGTTCTACCGGAATTTGTTTTTTCCCATCGGGACTAATCCAGGTCCCTTTCATGATTTCTCCTTCTTTCTTTAGAATCATCAGCCCTGTAAATCCTTCTTCTACCATAGCAAATTGTCCCTTAGCGCCTTCTGTAACGTTAAGTTCCAACCAATTGCTTACTTTTTCGTAACGGTACATGGCATTATAATAAGGATCTCCACCACATCCGTTTTCCACGGATTGTAAAAATAAGGTTACCGGCATTTTTCCGTTCACTGTGCCTTTATATAGAGAGGAAGTATTCTGTGCCTGTAAAGTAATGAATGAGATTGTAAAAGTGAGAGTTAATAGAATTTGTCTGAACATTTTTATATAGTTTTTAGTCGTGTCTTGAATAAAAAAACAGAACAGTACACTTTATAAGTATACTGTTCCATTAGTTTTTTTAAGTTTTGTTGTTCTGGCTTATTTACCAGCAGATGGCCAAAGTCCAGCGTACTGAGAAGTACCGTAGTCAATAGTTTCAGCACTGATTACGAAGCTGATCAACATACTGTTGCTGTCGATTGCATCGAAATCTACTTCGTGCTGGATAACGTATCCATTCTCCCACTTA
>NZ_QNVT01000072.1 GCF_003385515.1 Chryseobacterium pennae
CCAAAAAATCAGGTAACAATAATTTTAATAGCTCGTCGGGAATATGCATCCTCAAAGTTAATCTCTTATTTGTTCCTCCACAACTTTTAGCACTGATCCATTTTCTGTTTACATTGGCATTATTTTATCAAGTTATATTTCTGATATCATTGGACTCGTCTGTATTACCATATTTTGTCATTCTGAAGGATTCAGGTTATGCCATAAAAAGTATCTCTAATGAATGCTGGAGAACTGAAACTATGAAGAAATAGCAAGTAACCTTTCAGTCGAGAAAATCCATGATGACAAAGCGAATGAATAAGTGACCGTTAAGGTTTGCAATGTGATTATTCGTTAGTCAATCATTCATTCATTCATTCATTATAAAAGCAAATAAATCTCATTAGACAAAAATTGATTATCTGTCTGCCGTTCAACTAGGTGCTAATAAAGATTGGAATGAAAGCTAAATTTATACTAGACAAAGAACATGTTATTAGCTTTATTACTAATCTATTTATTATTTACGCTTATTTAGCCTTAAAATTAGATTAACAATACAACTTGTATCGGAGCTGTAATTATGGCAAAAAATGGCTTATTTGAGGCTGTAGCGAAATGATTATATAGGTTGCCATGCTACAGTACTTTATAGGGATAAAATTTTAAAATATGATTTAGATAAACTCGGAAGAATTGCTGGCTATATACCTTTTCAAAAGTAATAAGGTTGTTTGAATCCGATTATAGTTCATGTTTGATGATTAAAGTTATGGGATCAGTGCTAAAAGTTGTGGAGGAACAAATAAGAGATTAACTTTGAGGATGCATATTCCCGACGAGCTATTAAAATTATTGTTACCTGATTTTTTGG
>NZ_QNVT01000073.1 GCF_003385515.1 Chryseobacterium pennae
GCACATACCGTAGTTTCTGTTGGCCCGTAAGCGTTGATCAGATCTACTCCATGTTCTTTGTACATCGCCATGACCTGTGGATTGGTAACATCTCCGGCTACCACAAGCTTTTCTAATGGTAAAATAGAGTCTCGCGTTAATAATACCGGTGGAATGGTTGCTATTCTGATGCTGTTCTCTTCGATATAATCTTTTAAGGCAGACAGATCAGTTTGAAGTTCTTTTTCTAAAATATAGATGGTATGGCCATGGGTAATGGATGGGTACAATTCCCAAACATGGGCATCAAATACATAGTTTGCATACCATAAACAGTTCTTCTGAACTCCGTTTTCAAGCAATCCAAATTCTCTGGATTCCTGATGAATCAGGTTGGATACATTCTTGTGTTCAACCATTACTCCTTTTGGAAGTCCGGTGGTTCCACTGGTGAAAATAACATAAGCTAAATTATTGGGTTGAGTACTGGTAACAGGATTATTAATGGATTCTGTTTCAAGTGCTGCTTTAAAAGTAATTTCGTCTAATGAAATTATATCTACTGCTTGAGTTTTTAGCTTTTCAACGGTACTTTCCTGACCTAAAATCAATCTTGCTCCGGTGTCCTGAAGAATATGTTCTATTCTATCTGCTGGATAAGAAGGATCCATAGGAACATAGGCTGCTCCGGATTTTAATACTGCTAAAATAGCAATCAGCATATTCTCGGAACGATCTAAACATAATGGAACAAGTTCGTCTGGCTGAAGGTTATAAGCAGCTATTAAATGGTTGGCTAAACGGTTGGATCTTTC
>NZ_QNVT01000074.1 GCF_003385515.1 Chryseobacterium pennae
CAACTGTTTCCCAATCATAAGAAAGAGACATGAATAACTTTAACTCAGTAAATTCATTGAAATAAGATGACAACCCATCACTCAATTGAAACGAAATAACAGCTTTATTGCCATTAACCTTTTCTTCGTTATAAGGTTTTTTAGAATATTCTTCTTCTGGGTCTATTGTATCATTTTTATTTTTGTCTTCCCAAGTAACATACTTAATCTCTTTATCTTTTTGAGGCTCTTTATCTAAATATATTTTTGGCCCATACACATACATATAACCAATACTGTACTTATTTCCAGTAAACTCATATAATGCAAAAGTAATTTTTTGTTGTTTCTCTTTAGGAAGGGAGTTTTGTGGAACTTTATCCGTCATTTCTACTTGAAAATAAACTTTATCCCCAACTTTAGCTTTTGTTATTTTCTTTTTCCCTTCATAATCTGAACTCCACCATGCTTTTTTAAAATAATGACCAACAGATGGAGCTTCTTTAGGGTTTCCTAAATTAGTTCCACCACCAGCAGTAAAATGGCTTCCCTTGCCTGCATAAGCCGTAAATTTATCTGTATAGACAATCCATTCTTCGGTTTCTATACTATTTTTACCACCAACTATTCTTGTAATGTTACCTTCTGCCATTTTTAATGATGTTTAGAGTTTTCACCACTGTTATTATCAAAAGTTCCTTTGGTGTG
>NZ_QNVT01000075.1 GCF_003385515.1 Chryseobacterium pennae
TCTAACTCCTGCTCATTAAGAAATACTCTTGTTACTTCATCAAATTTTGAATCATAATTCATAAATGGATCTTTTTCCAACCAACCATGATTCAAGCAAGCTCTGATGATCTTCCCAAAGTTCATAATATACTTTACGGCTGTATTGTTACCACAATGTTTTTCAGTTCGTAGAAAAAATTCAAAATCATTGAGAAAGGCGTAATTAATTTTCCTGATATCAATATCAGAAATATCATATTTCCACTGCAAAAATTCTTTGGTATGGCTTAAGCAGGTTTTATAGCGGGTTAAGGTTCCCCTAGCATACTCCTTCCCTACTAACTTCTCCATTCTGTCGTTATGATCCTGAAATATTGGTATCAGCATTCGATTTTTTTGATCTCTGCCCAATAGTCTGTTCTTAAGAATTTCACAGCTTACCGGTTCACTTTCCCTTATTAGTGTATGATAGGTATCATAAACTTTCTGCTCAAATGTTTTAAGATAAAAATTAAGTGATTTGCATTCTTCTGAAGACCCTTTTACACTTTGAGCCTGGCAGTTCCATTTTGAAGGCAATACGGTGCGTTTTGTACTGATTTCAGAAATTTTTCCGTCAATAGTAATTCTCATGTAGATGGGTGCTTCTCCCTGG
>NZ_QNVT01000076.1 GCF_003385515.1 Chryseobacterium pennae
TTCAAAGTACAGATTTAGGCTTTTTTGTAGCCGGGAATGTACAAAACTCTTCCCAAGGGTATGGCTCCAAAGATGTCTGGATCACCAGACTCGACAAAGGCGGAAAAGAACTATCCCAATTGATAGTAGGTGGAAAAGGTTTGGATGAAGTAGAGAAAATGATCCCCACAAAAGATGGTGGAGCCTTATTGGGAATTTATTCAAGAAGCTCCGAAGTTCGAGGTTCAGGATTAAGAAATCCTGAGAGTAAATCTTCAGATGAAAGATCTGTCAGTTCAACAGCCATTAGCCAGACGCCAAAAGCCAGCAGCAATTTCGGTGAAGGAGATTACTGGATCATCAAACTGGATAAAAACGGAAAAGTAGAATGGGAAAAGAACTATGGTGGTAAAGGAGATGATCATATCAGAACCCTGTCTTTAACCTCAAATGGTTATATCATCGGTGGGGAATCCAGATCCGAAAGATCAGGAAACAAGACGGTTGGAATTGAAGAAGGAACCGATCTGTGGCTGATTTCTTTAAATGAAAAAGGTGATGAACAGTGGCAGAAATCCTACAATTTCAAAAACCGTGATATCCTGATG
>NZ_QNVT01000077.1 GCF_003385515.1 Chryseobacterium pennae
AGAAGGAACCGATCTGTGGCTGATTTCTTTAAATGAAAAAGGTGATGAACAGTGGCAGAAATCCTACAATTTCAAAAACCGTGATATCCTGATGGGAGCCAGTGTGATCCATTCAGGAGACGAAAAATCCTCGAAAGGAATTCTGTTAGGTGGTTATACCCAGGCAGAAGGAAGAATAGAAAAAGATGATGAGACCTTCTGGATGATCTACCTGGATGGAAACGGAAATGAACAGTGGCGAAAACATGTAAGCGGAGAATCCAGACAGAAAGAAGAGAGACTTTCAGATTTGAAACTTAACAAAGACGGTTCTATTATTCTGGCAGGAACCAGTGCCAAAGAATTAGGGAAAGAAAACTGGAAGATTGTAAAGCTTGGTGATAAACAGGTAAATGACCTGATTGAAAAATATGATATCAAGATCTATCCCAATCCTGTATCTGATTATGCTTATATAGAAATAGGTTTTGATTTTAAAGAGGCTGATATTATGCTGTATGATATGAGCGGAAGACAGCTTCAAAATTTGAAAACAAAGAACAATGTGACCAAGATTAATACCCAGGCTTTGGTACAGGGAGCT
>NZ_QNVT01000078.1 GCF_003385515.1 Chryseobacterium pennae
AAGAGCCAAGCAGGTAGTGAATGTAAAAGCTTCCCCATTAGGAAGAGATGTAGTCACTCACATCGAATATGATCAGTTTGGAAGACAGACAAAAGATTATCTTCCTGTCCCACAATCAGGAACTCAGAATGGTGCCATTATTACCAATCCTTTATCCAATGCAACCCAACCCGGGATTTATGGGTCAGAAAAGATCTATTCGGAAAAGATGTTGGAAAAATCACCTTTGGACAGAATCATGCAGCAGATTCAGCCTGGTAACGACTGGGTCAATAAACCTGTAGGATTTTCATACGAAGCCAATATGGCTAATGAAGTATATCAGTATACCACGAAAACAACCTGGGAGAATGGAGCTACCAAAAGCGAGCTTATTCTGGCTTCAGCTACTTCCTTCTATGCTCCCGGAACCTTGTATAAAAATGTAGTCACTGATGAAGACGGGAACCTGACGGTGGAATTCAAAAATGGAAGGGGTCAGACCCTGATGGTGAGAAAGATCATTACCAATGCATATATAGACAC
>NZ_QNVT01000079.1 GCF_003385515.1 Chryseobacterium pennae
TATCATTCCCATCCTTTGGAGGGGTGTCAAAAATTCAAAGAATTTTTGACGGGGTGGTAATCTAGTCATTTCTGCTCTATGAAAGTTCTGTGAAAATCTGCGCCATCTGTGGTTAAAACAATAAAACATCAGCACCCATTATACCTGCTTTTTCTATAGAGGGTTACATTTAAAAGCCCACTACATAACGTACATTATATTATTTACCGCTGTATTCCTGATATTTTATAATACCAGCCTTTATCATCCTGTAATGAACCAGACAATATTATTTCCATAATAATAAAGCATCCACCAAAGTCAACTTCAATTTTTCTGCTATATAATATATATGCTTTATATTCTCCTTTTCCTTACTATATATAATGTATACCTTCCATTACCCATCATTTATATCCCTCATATCCCAATAAAACATCTGCATTTTCCCCTTTTCCTGCCATCCGGCATCTCTCCACGCAAATCCCCAAACAAATGTTTAAAATTTTTCTCTCAACTAATCAGAACCTTAAG
>NZ_QNVT01000008.1 GCF_003385515.1 Chryseobacterium pennae
CTGAAGCATAATGGTACAATAATTATATCAGAACAATTTAGAGATTTTACCAATTTTATTTTCTTTAATATTGGGGCATTCCACTTTATAAGTCAAAAGAAATGGAAACAAGCAATTAATAATGCTGATTTGAATATTTTAAAAAATATAAAAATTACTCCATTTGCAAATATGTTAGTTGTAAAATAACGATATGCCATTGGAGAAATATATCATAAGAATATTGTTGGGAAGTGGAGTTAATAGCTATTTGCATGAAAAAAAATATTACTCTTTACTATTATGAATAAAAGAAATATTTAAGTTGTGAAAACTCCACCCCAGAAACATGATTATCTTAGAATTTTATTCCTAGTATTATTTTTACTAGGATTAACTTTGTTTGGGTTAGTTGAGGATAGCCTTAAAATTCTTTATATTGCCATTCCTTTTATACTACCTTATATTTTTGTCGTTATTTATGAATATTTCAGAGATACGAATAGCCCACAAGAAGATTTTCAATGTAATGAAATTCAGGTTGAAGAACTTCTAAAAACTGGCATTCCTATTACAATTAATTTTGAAAAAGCAATAAAAGACATTACTGAATTAAGTTCTCAAAGAAACGAAGATATTGAAATACTTCAGCAGTATTTTTTTCCATTTAAAGAACTTGTTAGTAAAAGTGGTGAGGAAACATTTACCTTGATTCAGTTAAAATACAAAATAGGAAGAAAGTCTTTTCAAAAAAAGATTATTTTTCCTTTCTCAAAGCAAAGTACAATTTATATCTTAAAGATGAATAAGAGTACGATTTTATATTATAATGAAGAGTCTCCTCATGAATCTATTATTGATCTAGGTTTTTTAGAGAGTTATATTTAATTGATACTTTATTACAGTTATTGTACAGTTTGCTCAGAATTTTGTTGAAGAACAAAGGATCTTAATTTTTTATAAGATATAAAATGTACACATTTAGAATTGATAAAAGGGATTTTACAGTTGGTGATAAAATATTACCACAAAATGTCTATCAAAATAGATTAGATGCTAAGAGAAGATTAGTAGAAGATATTCTTGAGCAATTTCGACCAGAAAATAAGCCAGCTAGAAATTCAATCTTGATGGTTTTCGAATTGCTTAATGATGCAAAAGAATTATGGTGGAAAATAAGCGATTCCAAATTATATAAAACTGAAATTTTAGAAACTGAAATTCTTCATATTGGTGATTATAATAAAGTTGAAGAACTTTATAAATGTATTTTAGAAGGTAGAAATGGAGATCTTATAGCACAAGAATATTGGAATAGTATATTAACAGAAAATCCAATAATAGAGATTTTTGTTAATCAAGCAACTGTTAGTGAGGTTTTTTCTAATCCTGTACAAGAACGACATAGTATTTTAGCAAAAAAAATTGGAACCTCTATTTCTGATATCCAAATTATCGAAGATGATTAAAATGGATATTTGTATCAATTTAAAATAACTATTTAATTTAAATATTGAACTGATTATTTAAATGTGGAAATAATCTAAAATTTATTTAACATGAAACTTATATATGAAGATAGAACTCCAATTTTAGTACTCGATCAATACGTAATAGAAGGATGGGATTCTATGCCAAGAAAATACCCCAATCAAAATGCTATAGTATTTTCAAATGATGTAGATGATGATTTTCTGCAATATAATTTATTTGATTTAATAAAAAAGTATAGAATTAATGATTTTCCAGATCACAGAATAGAAATAATAATTGAGAATATAAAAGCAAAATCAGAACCCAAAATACTTGAGTCAATTCCATATCCTTTTTGGGGAATTAAAATTGGTGTTTCTGATAATGAATTTGTTATCACTTTTGAAATGATACAGAATATTAATCATTATGAAGAAGAATGGGATAAAAAATGGACAAATGAGTTCTATTTTGACAATATTTCCAGAATGCTTGAAAAAGAAGATGACTTGGAGGTATTATATGAAAAAGATGATTACTTGATTCTGGATTTAAGTGTAAAATTAATAGCTGTAAATATTGAATCTGCAGTAGAAAAAGCAATAATTAGGATTAAAGAAGTGATAATGAAGGTTGAAGCCTCAATTAATGGATTGGGAGGTTTTTTTGAAGTTATAGAAATATGGAATAACAAAAAAATAAATAAAAGTGAAATATTCTGGCATAGATTGTTAAAAAAATATTCATGGCTTCTTTCATTAATAATTAATGAGCCTGTCATTATAGTGGAAGATGAAGCATACATTGGGGGCAAATCAATTCAAAATAAGAAAGGTAATGTTATAGACTTTATTTATCAAAATAGACTTTCTGAAAATTTAGCGCTTATAGAAATTAAGACACCTCAAACAAAAATAATTGGTAAGGGATATCGAAACACATTTTGCTTAACAAATGATTTAACAGGCTCAATTAACCAATTATTAAATTATAAAGAACATTTTCAAAAAAACTATTACTCTTTAAATAAAACATCTGAATTAAGTTTTAATCTAATTTCTCCGAACTCGTATTTAATTATTGGAAATCAAGAAAATTTAAGAAAGGAAGAAAAGGAATGCTTTGAGCTTTATCGCAAAAACCTCAATGGTATTACGATAATAACATTTGATGAACTTTTTGAGAAAGCATTCTTTGTCTTAACAATGATGAATAAGTAGTTATATAAATCTATAAATTAAGATTGACTTTGAAAGTTTAAGACTCCTATAAGCACTCACAAACCTTGCTCTACCTATAAGTCTTAATAAATCAACTTTCAAAAAGATATTTTATGGAATTTTCAATGTAAAAGGACAATGGTAAATCCTCACCCATAAAAATTCCCCAACCAATTTCTCTCAAAAATTCAAATCAGCTTTAAGTAGATTTTGTGTCAATTTAATACCAAAACTTATTTTTGAATGTAAGGACAGAAGGTACTAAGGATAAGGAAGGGGGATATCGAGAAACTTTTTTTTGCTACCCCCACCAATCTGTAAAGTTTTTTCTCATACAGTAGTTTTTGTTGTATGTGGTTTATGTAGATCTAATTTTATTTTCCACTTATTCTTTTGTAATAGTTATACTCTTTAAACTATATGTTTATTATTGTTTTGTTGGACAGTTTTTGTTGGTGTGGTTTGTAGTTAAAAATATTTTAAAAACTTTAATTTTAAAGTTAAAATCTTTGTCAAATGGCATGAATATTGACTTTATTAATATATCTAAGAACTGATTTAGGTTCTTTTTTCTACATAGAATTTCACAATACAACATAAAAATGCCTAAAGTGCTACGAACACGATAGGCAAGTCAATAAATTTTAAAACCAACTTAAAACTTATCAACATGGCAAATTTAACAAATTGTCCTGATACTATGTGTATCTATGTAGGAACTTACAAAAAGTATAATGAAGGCTCATTATTTGGGAAATGGCTTAATTTAGCTGATTATTCAAGCTATGACGAGCTAATTAAAGTAATGAAAAAACTTCATAATGATGAAGATGATCCCGAATTTATGTTGCAGGATTATGAAAACTGCTCTTTTTTTGAAAAATTAGGGTTAATAGGAGAAAGTTATATATCAGATGAAACGTTTGAGATAGTACACCAAATAAACGATTCTGGACACGATTTAGAAGTTTTTGAAGCTTATGTCGACTGTGTTGGGAAAATGGATTTTCAGAGTATTTATGAAGGTGTAGTAGATTATTACATGGGAGAGTATTCAGACAATGAAGCATTTGCTCAATATTTATTAGAAATGGATATTCCTGAAAGTCTACCCAACTATATTTATATTGACTGGGAAACCACTGCAAGAAATCTTATGTTTGATTATTTTGAGAGTAACGGACATTATTTTAAATCGTAGTATATTTGCATTATAATGAACTCAGTTTTAACTCTTAAAGTTCAAATAAGTTTAATTAGATTCAAACAGATTCAAAAAAGCATTTTTCAAAAGTTTGGGTACAAAAACAAAAAAGATAAAATGTAATTATTTATTTTTCAATAATTTACAAATTATCTTTTATTTGAAAAGTGGAGAGTACGGGATTCGAACCCGTGACCTTTTGACTGCCAGTCAAACGCGCTCCTTATAAAGTAATATTCAGCTCTCAAAGGTATTAATTTATGGTAAACTTCTTCGGCGATTTTCCGGTGATCTGGGTGAACTTTCTGTAAAAATATTCCAGGGTATTAAATCCGGATTCAAAACATATATTTTTAATTCCTATTTCCGGATTGTTGATCAAGAGCTGTTTGGCATGTTCTATCCTTAACTGAATAATATATTCGACCGGAGTACAGTGGTAAGAATGCTTAAACTTTTTAAACAGATTGGCTTCACTCATTCCTGCTAAGGTTGACAGTTTCTTTATGGTAATGGGTTCTCTGTAGTTGTGTTTGATAAAATAAACCACTTCCTGAAGTCCGTTTTGTGGATCATCTGTCTTATCAGAATGGAGCAGGATATGCTTTGCGTTGGTTTTCATCAGTTCGTAAATCAATTCCTTAAGGCTTAAACTCAAAAGAAAATCTGACGTATTATAAATACTTTCATCCACTCTTCTGTTGTAAAGATTGGTGAGGCATCTCCATAAAGATTCATCAGAGCTTACAAACTTTTTCACAGTATTTTCCTTCATCATGATTCCTGTTCTGTCCCAGTCAGGGTGCCAGTTTTCAATAACTTCATGGAAAACACTGTCGATATATTCCTGTTCTATATTCAAGACCAGGCATTTGGTAGGTTCCCGGAAAACAGGATGGATATCAATACTCAATTCTTTATTGCAGGGTGGGATGAATACACTTCTTTCATTAAACTCAAAAGTTTCCTCCTCACTTCGGATGATTTTATTGCCACTCAGCATAAGGGTGATGACAGGCTTTTCAAAAAAGAAAGGAAAATCATGGCACACTACATTCGTTTCAAATACATTCAGTTCACCAAAAGGAATGCTGAAAACGGTTCTTTCTTCGATCTTTTCCATAAGATAGAGTTTAGGTTAAAAAAAATAGAGAATAGGTAAATGAATTACATCATGTTTTCGCCATTTTCGAATTGTGTAAAATACAAAATATTTAAAATAATGGAAAAAACATCGTTAGAAAAAGAAAACAATACATTAAATACTGATTTTTTATCTCTGAATCCCTCTACATTAGAGGTTATTGGCAAAGTAGAAAATACATCCAGTGAAGAAATAGACGCTATCATTGTGAAAGCAAAAAAAGCCCAAAAATTATGGGCAGCAAGACCCGATGCTGAAAGAAAAGAAATTTTATTGAAAGTAGCAGAAGCTTTGCAGACTCATTCAAAACATCTTGCAGAATGGATTACCAAAGAACAGGGAAAGCCACTTAACGGGCCGGGTGCTCATTTTGAAATGCAGGCTTGTGTTGGTTGGACCCAAGTGCCGGCATCACTGGATCTGCCTGAAGAAATAGTCTTTGAAGATGAAACCCGAAAAGATATCCTGTACAGAAATCCGATTGGGGTAGTTGCTGCAATTGCCCCCTGGAACTGGCCATTAATGATTGCTATCTGGCAGATTATTCCATCATTGAGAATGGGAAATGCTGTTGTCATAAAACCTTCAGAATATACAACTTTCTGTAGCCTGGAGATGATAAAAGTAATCAATAGTGTACTTCCTGAGGATATTTTGCAGGTAGTTACAGGAAAAGGAGAAGTAGGAGCTTATCTTACAGGCCATCCGGAAATAGGAAAAATTATGTTTACAGGCTCCATTGCAACAGGAAAAAAAGTCATTGAAGCTTCTGCTAACAATATGGCACGTCTGACACTGGAATGTGGTGGAAATGATGCTGGAATCATTTTACCTGGCTTAGATGTTGCCAAACACATAGAAAGCATTTTCTGGGGCGCTTTTCTGAATATGGGACAAACCTGTGCCTGTTTGAAAAGATTATATGTACATGAAGATGATTACGAAAAAGTAGTTCAGGCTTTGGCTGGATATTCCTCGAATATTCCAATGGGGAACGGAGCTGATGAAACTATTGTCCTGGGACCTATACAGAATAAAATGCAATACGATAAAATTCAGGATCTGATTCATGATGCTGAAAATACTGGAGCAGAATTTCTATTCAAAGGACAAAAGCCTGATCTGAAAGGATACTTTATTCCCGTAACCCTTATCGGAAATGTTGATAACGGTGATAGAATTGTTGACGAAGAACAGTTTGGACCTGTCTTACCAATTATTAAATATAAAACAGTGGAAGAAGCCATCTGGAAAGCTAACGATTCAGAAAACGGACTGGGCGCTTCAGTATGGAGTGATAATTCTGATGAGGCAGAAAAAGTAGCTGCACAGTTGGAGGCAGGAACAGTTTGGATCAATCAACATGGAGCTATTCATCCGTTCGTTCCTTTTGGCGGTGCAAAACAATCCGGGTATGGTGTAGAATTCGGTATCGAAGGGTTGAAAGCAGTAACCACACCTAAAGTAATCAGTATCAAAAAGCAAACATCTTAAATTAAAACTCATGAAATACGATTTTATAATAGTTGGGTCTGGCTCTGCAGGAGCTGTTATTGCCAACAGATTAAGTGAAAATAATAATATAAGTGTTCTCCTGTTAGAAGCAGGACCGAATGATAAAGTTAATGAAGTACAGGACCAAGCCGGCTGGCCAGCCATATGGAATACTGAAAGGGATTGGGCTTATCATACCGTTGCTCAGGAAAATGCGGGCGGAAATACACGATATTGGCCACGTGGAAAAACATTAGGAGGTTCAAGCTCTATTAATGGGATGATCTATATCAGAGGGCATCAGCAGGATTATGATCATTGGGCGTATAATGGATGTGTGGGCTGGGACTGGGAAAGCGTTCTGCCTTACTTTAAGAAATCCGAGAATCATGAAGATGGAGAGGATGATATGCATGGAGGAGAAGGTCCCCTTTTTGTAAGCCGTATCAAGCGTCCGAATGCCATTTCAGCAAGTGCTATTGAAGCATGTAAAGAATTAGGATATCCATTGACAGATGACTTTAGCAAGGAAATTTGGGGTGCGGGTCTGAATCACCTTAGTGTAGGTAAGGATGGTAAAAGATGTTCTACTGCCAAAGCATTTTTAGACCCTGTCTCATCACGTTCCAATCTGCATATACAAACAGATGCGCTAGCTCAGAAGCTAATTTTTGAAGGAGATCAGTGTGTAGGGGTTCAGTATGTAAAGAATGGAGAATTATTAGAAGTCAGAGCAGGCAAAGAAGTGATTGTATCCTGTGGAACTATAGAATCTGCGAAACTTCTGATGATTTCCGGAATTGGGGATAAAGAAGAATTGGAATCTGTTGGGATTTCAGTGATAAAAGACCTGAAAGGAGTAGGGAAAAACCTTCAGGATCATCTTTTGACAAGTGTTATTTTTAAAGCGAAAAAAGAAATTCCAGCACCCCAAGCCAACTTATTGGAAGCACAGCTTTTCTGGAAAAGTAAAGAAGAAATGGTTTTCCCTGATTTACAACCTTTGTTTATGGGGCTTCCTTATTACAGTCCAGGATTTACGGGTCCCGAAAATGCATTCACATTCTGTGCTGGATTTATCAGACCTCAGAGTAAAGGGTATATCAAATTAACAGCTTCAGATCCGGCTTCACCGCTGGAAATCAATCCAAGATATTTATCCGAAGAATCTGATTTGGAAGCGCTGTACAAATGTGTGGAAATTTGCCGTGAAATGGGTCGTACAGAAGCAATGAAAGAATGGAATGATGGCGAAATCTATCCAGGTGAAGGGAAAACAAAAGAAGAAGTGATAGATTATATCAAAAAATCATGCTCCACTTATCATCACATGACGGGAACCTGTAAAATGGGAATAGACAGCCTTTCTGTGGTTGATCCAAGATTAAGAGTATATGGAATAAAAGGTCTTCGTGTAGCAGATGCTTCCATCATGCCGGATGTAGTTTCCGGAAATACCAATGCTCCTACTATCATGATCGGCGAAAAAGCAGCAGATATGATTAAAGAAGATCATCATATGAAAGAATCAGGAGTAGAAGGAAAGTTATCGTTCGTTTAAATAGAGTTTGAAACTCAGAAACAGTCACTTCTTCAATGTTGAAGTGGCTGTTTTCTTTTCTGTTGAAAGATGTGAATGAATACAGTAGATTAATCTGGTGAAAATTATCCGTGTATCCATGGCTGAGTACAGCAATCTCTTATCTTTGTTTAAAATAAAATTCATGACCCCAGAGAAAAAGAAACTCATGACCGATAGCTTCGGCCGTTCGGAAACCCTGAAATTCTATAAAGCGGAACTGTTGGAAGTTGAAACGGACTTTGTTTCCATTAAAATTCCCAAAATGGAAATGATGACCAGAAAAGCAGGAATGTTCAATGGAGCGATGATTGCTTCCCTGGTAGATGTTTCCGCAGGGTATGCTGCAGTGAGCCATTATCCGGAAGACTGTTATGTGGTGACGGTTGAATTAAAAGTGAACTATCTTCGCCCGGCCATGGGAGATGCGTTGGTTTCAAAAGCTTATGTTATTAAAGGAGGTTCCAGGATCAGCGTTATCAGGGTAGAAATCTATATTCAGAATGAAGGCTCCGGATCAGAAAGCCACGTAGCGACTTCATTAGTAACCATGATGAAGATTAAATAACACATTTTTTGAAGTGATTGAGTAAAATCTTCCCTGAATAAAGGGTTTAATGAAATTTTTTTCCCAAAAATGGAATGGCTTTTGCTCCTTACACCCCATAACTATTAAAAAATAACGAAATGAACTTAATTATCCGTTTGTTCGTCACAGCAATAGTGGCGTATCTTTTAACTAAAATTTTACCAGGAGTACAGTTTGAAAGTTTTTCTACAGCAATTATCTTCGCCATTGTACTTGGGGTTTTGAACATATTTGTAAAGCCTATTTTAAGTCTGTTCGGGCTTCCGCTTACCATTCTTACCTTAGGGTTCTTTGCATTGGTGATTAATGCAGGTATTATCCTGATTGCTGATTATTTTATAGACAGTATGGTGGTAGACGGTTTCTGGTGGGCATTTATCTTCAGTATATTACTATCAATCGTGACATCTCTGGCGAACTCAATGTTCTCTGATGGAGATTAATCGATAAAAATAAAAATTGAAAAGTCCGTTGGTGTTATGCTGGCGGACTTTTTTATTGGGTTTGAAAGTAAGAATGTTTTAGGGACTGGAGTGAAGTGCTCTTTATTTTGTGATCAACCTTCTCTGCTTTTCAATATTTTGTTTTAAAGCTTCAATTTTAATGTTAATTCTTTCGGTAATTTTTATTTTAAATACTAACTTTGGCAATCTTTGAATTTAATGAAAGGATTTGATGAAATCACTACGGTTTCTTAGATCTGCTAAAAAAGAATGAACATATGAAACTTAAGTACAGTCTGCTGGCTCTGGCAGCTCCGCTTTTAATGAATGCACAACAATTAATGACGCCTGAAATTCTTTGGACTTTGAAAAAAGTAGGAGTACAGGCAGTTTCGCCGGATCAGGCATCCCTTATTTACAAAGTAGGACAGGTAGATCTGAAAACAGAAAAAACAAAAAACGAGAACTACTTTCTGAATGTTCTTAATCACCAGGCTTCCAAAATCGATTTCGGTAAAAAAGCATTAATCCAGTGGGATAAAAACGGGATCTATGCTCAGGAAGGAGATAAAATTTATCTTTCAAAAGACGCCGGGAAAACATGGGCAGAATTCTATACCATTGGAGAGGCTGACAATATCGTTATTTCTCCTGATGGGAAGAGAATTGCTTTCAGTAAGCAGGTTTTGGTAGAAAAATTAATGGGGAAAGACAAATACAGTGATACTCCTAAAACTACCGCTCAGGTATATACAGACCTAAACCACAGACACTGGGATTATTTCAATGAAGGGAAATATAACCACGTATTTGTAGTGAATACTTCAGATAAAGCAGAAGCAGCTAAAGATTTATTGGAAGGAAAAACATGGGATTCTCCTCAAAGACCTTTCGGAGGTGCCGAAGACTTTGTATGGAGCCCGGATTCTGCACAGCTTTTATATGTTACCAAACCGAAAAGCGGTAAAGAGTACTCTACCAGTACCAATACAGATATCTTTGCTTATGATTTAGCTACAGGAACTACTAAAAACCTTACAGAATCAAACAAAGGATATGATGTCAATCCAAAATTCAGCCCGGATGGAAAATCTTTGATCTGGCAGAGTATGGCCAGAGACGGATATGAAGCGGATAAAAATGATGTGAAAATCCTGGACTGGAAATCAGGAAAGACTACAAACCTTACAGCAGGTTGGGATGACAGCGTTTCCGGAGATGTACTTTGGGGTGCAGATTCAAAAACAATCTATTTCACAGCGGCTTACAGAGGTACAAAACAGTTGTTCTCTTTAGATTCAAAGTCTGCAAAAGTACAGCAGATCACCAAAGGAGATTTTGATGTGAATGAAATTTTCACAGACAACAAAACTTCAGTATTAGTAGGAAGAACAGATGTAAACCATGCTACAGAATTATTCTCTGTAAACCTTAAAAACGGGGAAATGAAGCAGGTTACTGAAGCAAATAAAGATACCTATGCTAAGCTAGCACAAGGAAAATCTGAACTTAAAATGGTGAAAACTTCGGATGGTAAAGAAATGGGCGTATGGTTCCACTATCCACCGAACTTTGATCCCAATAAAAAATATCCGACACTGGTATACTGTCAGGGAGGACCACAATCTGCATTAACACAATATTTCAGCGTAAGATGGAACTTTGCCCTGATGACAGCCAACGATTATATCGTAGTAGCTCCAAACAGAAGAGGTATGCCGGGCTGGGGAACAAAATGGAATGAAGACATCTCAAGAGACTGGGGTGGACAACCAATGAGAGATTATCTTGCAGCCACAGATTATGCCAAAACATTACCGTATGTAGATGGGGAAAGAGTTGGAGCGGTTGGAGCAAGTTATGGAGGATACAGTGTATTTATGCTGGCTGGAATCCACGAAAACAGATTCAAAACATTCATTGCTCATGACGGATTATTCGATATGAAATCATGGTATCTGACGACTGAAGAACTTTGGTTTGCGAACTGGGATCTTGGTTCTCCATGGGAAAAACCATTGCCAAAAGCATATACAGAGTTCAATCCAAGCAACTTCGTAGAAAAATGGAACAAGCCAATCATGATCATTCAGGGAGGAATTGATTTCCGTGTACCTTATGAGCAGGGGCAGGAAGCCTTCCAGGCAGCGAAATTAAGAGGACTAAAATCTAAAATGGTTTACTTCCCGAATGAAAATCACTGGGTACTTCATCCACAAAACGGATTGGTATGGCAGAGAGAATTCTTTGACTGGTTAAAGGAAACTTTGTAATACAGAATTATTTCTCGATATAAAAAAACGGACTTGTTCCGTTTTTTTTATGCCTGATTGGCAAATGATTATAATGATGAACTCATTATGAAACCCATAACAAATAAAACATAATGCGTTTCTTTTTTCTTTATATTTGGAAAGATTGTTCCGTTGGTGTTTAAAATCAATACATTGAATTTAAATCCAAAAAAATATGAAGAAAAGTATTGTAACTACAGTATTGATCTCTTTACTTATGGCTTCCTGCCAAAGAGAAGAGGAAGTGTTTAAAAGTGATCCGGCCGGAAAGATCAGTGAAGTTTCAGCAGATAAATCTGTCCTTTTCCCTTCCAAAGGCACTGCCAATATCCAATATGGAAAGCCTGGGCCTCATCAGGTAAGTACGAATGCTGTTGTAGGAGACTGTAATCAGCTTGCAGGTCTTGTGATTCCTATCTTACAGACGATAGGGATATTGGATCAGAGTATTAAATGCAGTAACAATTTTCCGTATGGTTTCGAAAGTCCAATTTCTACCGCTGTTTATTATCCGTCAGATATTGCAAATATGAATAAGCTTCCCGTTGTCAATTTTGTAGGCGGTATTCTTTCCAGTCAGGGGAATTATGACCAGATGGTCAGATTATGGGCTAGCTATGGTTTTATTGTTGTGATCTCTTCCAATTTTATCAATAGTATGCCGGATATGCATATTTTGGGAGCGGCTAATGTTGCTAAATTAAACAAAGATCCACAATCTCCCCTTTTCGGAAAAGCAGACCTCTCAAAAATGATTATTGCAGGTCATTCTGCAGGAGGAGGAGCTACTCTTTTAACATCCAGTATTTCAGAAACGGCTGTGAAACTGATTGATCCTGATCTGAAAATTGTAGCTGCTTTACCTATTGAGCCGGGGCCTGTGGCTATAGGGTCAACAGTGAAAGTTCCCACTTTTACGCTTACGGGAAGACTGGATTTTGTAGTTCCGGCAGATACCTGGCCGAATCTTTGGCAAAGTAATTTGATTAAAAATGTACCAGCCTGGTCGGCTACAGCCACTACAGCCACTCATTTCAGTCCAACGATGGATATTACAAAGAATGAATTTGCAGGTATTTCTGTAGCATGGTTAAAATATATGGGCTATAATGATGGTGAGGCCAAATCTTATTTTGTAGGACCACAGTATAAACTGAAAGATGATGTTCAATTTATAGGTCTTCTGACTCCACCGGTAAAACGAAATGCAAAAGCAGATCTCCTTCAGTAATGGTGTCAAAATATTTAACAGCCGGTTTTTCCGGCTTTTTTAATAATGAAAAATTCAATAGAAGCCCGCTTTATTCATAATGGTTAATTCCAACGGCTTTAGCCAAAATGTATATATTTGAATATGCAAAACCGTATTTCTTCTTTCCCACCACTCATTGATGATCAGTCTGAAATTTTAATTCTGGGTTCTATTCCCGGAGTAAAATCCCTGGAAATGCAGCAGTATTATGCCCATCCGCAAAACAAATTCTGGAAAATCATCCTTGAATTGCTGAATGAAGAATTTACCGAAGATTATTCCAAAAGAATTGAAATCTTAAAGAAACATCACATTGCCCTTTGGGATGTCATCGATTCCTGTGAAAGAAAAGGGAGTCTGGATTCAGAGATTAAAAACGAAGAAGCCAATCAGATTGCTGAACTGCTGGAAGAGTATCCGAATGTGAAAGCCATCTTCTGTAACGGTGGGAAATCGTATAAAAACTTGCAAAAGCTTTTAGGAAAAAACTATAAGCTTCCCATTTTATTAATGCCATCCACAAGTCCGCTTCATACCATTTCCTTTGAAAAGAAGTTTGAAGAATGGAAGAAGGTTCTGGAGTTTTTGAGTGGGAGAGGCTGAGCATTATAGAGGGGAAAAGGGCTTCTAATTTTTTTGTAAAACTATATTTACCTGATAAAACAGAGGTTTCTACGGAATGACAAAGTGTATGAATAACTAAAACGTTCTGTTTGTCATTCCGCAGGGAATCTCAATATTGTATTTTACTTTTTTAGTAAGAAAAGAATAAAATTAACATTCCAAATAAGCTCTCAAGCCTTTCAGTAATTCCAGTTGATTTCTCGTTCTGTCCAGATTATGGTCAGGATATTTCGTAGAATAATAAACACTTCCATTGAGGTAATCAGTTAAAAAACGAACCTCCTGAATATAAATGGCGACTTGTGCAGCATAATCAAGGTGAGAAGCCTCTTCCTGAGTCAGTTTTTCCTTTAGATAGAAAAGAAATCCTTCTTTTACAACCTTATACATTTCAGGATTGAAATTGTTTTTAGCACTTCCGTCATCTTCATGGGTTGTATTGGTATAGGACTGAATCATCGTTCCGAAATCATATAAAATAGTGGAAATCATTACGGTATCCAGATCGATTACAGCTAACGGATGATGATTTTGATCAAAGAGGATATTGCTGATTTTTACATCAGCATGGATGATTCTTTTAGGAATCTGATTGGTTTTCTCCATTTCTATCCATTGATCAGGTAAGGAAATAAGCTGGTTGGTGATTTCTATTTCAGCCTTTGCATTTTCCTTTAACTGTGGAGCTGCATTTTCTAATGCCTTTTTATAATCTGCAATTCTTTTTTCGAAATTGAGGAAATTAGGAAGAGTGTCTTCAATAGCTGGCAGCTTTTCAGTATTTACGATACTAAGGAAATAACTGAAGGTTTTAGCTGCCTCAAAAGCCGTCTGTAAAGATGGAGCGGTAAGAAAGGTAATGCTGTTTTCTACAAAACTTAACATCCGCCATGGTTCATCATTTGCATCTTTTACCAGAAGTTTATGGGTAAGAGAATGAATAGGTTCTATAACTTGAAATTGATAATTATTGGACCTGAGAAGTTCATTAATCATTAAATGATTGTTGACAATAACTTCCGGCTGTCTGAAGACATGATGATTGATCTTTTGCAGAATAAACTTTTCATTCCGGTCCCTATCTTCCAAAAGATAAGTTGTATTAATCAGTCCATCTGTAATAGGGGAAAGATTGTAATTCTCTGTACCGATGAATTGCATTACGATATCGTTTATTTCCATAAATCTTCCGGGTATCTGTTCTTTTGAATTTCTGACATCAGAAAGTCCTTAATATTGTTTTTATCATCAGCATAGGTTACACCCATCCACTGAGAAGGGGATGCTTTTACCATTACTTTCACCTTTTTTTCATCAATCATTCTCTGAACAGCAGAAGGAATATAAAATTCCTGAGTAGATCCAGGTTTTGATGCGATAAAATCATAAAAATATTTCTCTAACGAATTAAAAATACTGGGATGAAAAATGAAAAAATTCATGGAAACCAAGGTGTCTGGTGCTATTTCTATATTTCCCCCATTTTCAGTATAAATAATAGTGTCATTTATCTTTTGTATGGAAGTTTGCTCTTCCACATGAACCAGATAATTTTCTGAGTCTAATGTACAGATTCCTCTTGCGACAGTTCCGTTACCGCTTAATGTTGTATCCACAGGATAAGCAGCCAGCCCAAACTGTGTTTCCGAAATATAGGGAGCGAATCCTTCTGCGGTCAGTTGATAAACCTCTTTTCCATAGAAATCATCCGCATTAATCATAACGAAGGGTTCCTGAATAACATCTTTAGCACAAAGTACAGCATGTCCCGTTCCCCAAGGTTTCTGACGTTCTGAATAATCAAAATCAGAGATAGAAATACTATCCATTTCCTGATATACCCAATGGAGTTCAAAACCTTTGGCTTCAGAAACTGCATTGAGGCGCTCAATATAACTTTGAGGAATCAATCGGTTAACGATAATAACCACTTTGGAAAAATCGGCTGCCAGAGCATCATAGACAGAATACTCCAGAATGGGAGAACCATTGTCAAGTATTCCATCCACTTGCTTAAGTCCTTTGTAACGGCTTCCTAATCCACCTGCCAGGATGAGTAATGTTTTCTTAGAATTCATCAGTCATTCCGAATACAGGTTTACGGGTTTTCCATTTACCGTTGGTGAAATCAGGAATATCAACCGCCTGACCTCCTTTGGCAATAGACTCTTCACTCAATGGTGTGATCGAATACCATAAGGCCAGATCATAAACATCCATTGGGAATTCTATATTTCGTTTGATACATTCAATAAAAGTATTCATCACAAAGAAGTCCATTCCGCCATGTCCTGCTCCTGCAGCAGTGCTTTCAAATTTCTTCCACATCGGATGATCATATTCTTTCATCCACTTTTCCGTGTTATCCCAACGGTGCGTGTGATTCATTGTTTTTTCAAAATAAATGTGTCCCTGGTTGAAATCTCCCCAACCAAAGTCCTGCCATAATCCCTCAGTTCCCTGTACACGGAATCCAAGGTCATAAGGTCTCTGTAAGCTGGTATCATGGGTTAAAAGAATGGTTTCTCCGTTTTCGCAGGCAATTTGTGTGGTCACAACATCTCCCTGATTGAACTTTACTTTAGCATTCGGATGATTTTCTCCACCTTTTGCATGTTCTGTAATATATTTATGCAGTCCTACAGATTTGGATGAGAATGAAGAAAGTCTCGTTAAACGGTTTCCACGGTTGATGTCCATCATCATGGCAATTGGGCCTAATCCATGGGTAGGATACAGCTCTCCATTGCGTTTTACATAATGTTCTGTTCTCCATTTAGCCTCACTGAAGCCTTTTTCACCAAACTCAGCTCCTGAATTGTAAGGAGTAACCCCATCATTGAAAAGTACGCCTCTCAGGTCATGCTGATAACCACCTCTTCCGTGAACCAATTCTCCAAACATCCCCTTACGGACCATATTCAGAATAGCCATCACATCTCTTCGGTAGCATACATTTTCCATCATGAAAATAGGAACTTTTGTTTCCTCATATACTTTCACAAATTCCCAGCAGTCCTGAAGCTTTATCGCTCCGGAAACTTCCATCCCTACAATCTTTTTAGCACGCATGGCTTCTACCCCTTGAGGAAGATGCCATTCCCATGGAGTTGCAATGACTACAGCATCTATCGTTTTCAATTTTAAAAGATTTCGGTAATCATATTCGCCGTTGGAAAACTCCTGAGCTGCTGCTTTATTGTTTTCTTTTAATATCTTTTGAGAGGCTGCCAGCATTCTTTTATCAGGGTCAGCAAAAGCAACGATTTCTACATCACTGCGTTTGGCCAATAGTTTCACATGTTCCTGACCACGAAGTCCTACACCAATAAATCCTACACGGACTTTCTTATCTGTTTTAAAATCACTTGAATAGGCAAATAAGGAATTGGGTACAACCAATGCACCAAAACTTGCCAAAGCTGCTGTTTTGATAAAATTTCTGCGGGAAGTGCTATTGTCCATTTATTTTTTTTCTAAATATATTAAAACTTTTGCAAACGGCGATGGAGTGGGAGTTGTTGGGTTTGAGGGTTTGAGAGTTTTGGAGTGTGTGGGTTTCGGGATGTAGGTGTAAGAAGTTAAATGCTTACATTTCTCAGTCTATCATCTATCCATCTATCATCTATCCATCTATTATCTATCCATCTATTATCTTCAAGTCTTACTTCATTATTAAGATCAAATTTCACAAAAAATCATTGCCCATAATAAGCTGTAATTAATCTTTCTCTCATTTTATTCAGGTACTTGATGTCTTTGGTATTGGATAATATGATAATACTAAGATTTTTATCAACCAGATGTACCCAATTGGCACTGTGTCCGTAACCTTCTCCCTGACGTTCTGCAAATAACGTATTAACCGTTCCGAATTTTTTAGGATAAACCCAAAAACCAAGTGCAGTATCTTCAAGTTTTTTATCCGGTGTAAGCATAGTCTCCAATGTAGCCTTATTAAACAGCTTATGATTAAATACGGCCTGATCAAAAATAAGAAGGTCTTTAGGAGTAGAATACATAGCTCCGGCAGAGTAGAAATTATCAATATAAGTATTGGTAGGCGTGTGAAGAGCAAATGGATCAGAAGGATCAGCTGAATACCCTTCATCTATGTTTTGAATGATATCATTGTGATGAAGAAATCCGGTGTTCTCCATTTTGAGAGGAACTAAGATCTGTTCTTTTAATACCTCTTCAAAAGGTTGATGATATATTTTCTCAATGATCTTTCCCAATAGTATAAAATCACCATTGTTATAACTGAACTTTGTTCCGGGTACATCTATCAGTTTTTCAGAAAGAAAAGTGGTAATGAAATCATCCAGGTTCCAGATAGTGTTGTCATAAGCCTCATGAATGAGTTCCGGGGAACTGATATCCTTGTTTTCACGGCCACTGCTGTAAGTAAGAAGATTTCTTATAGTTGCTTTTTTTGCAGCTTCGCCTTTATATTCCGGATAATAAGTGGAAATAGGAGCGTCCAGATTAATTTTACCTTTTTCATAAAGCTGCATGATCAATACAGCTGTAAAGGTCTTAGTAAGCGAGAAAATATGAAACCGGGTTTCATCTGAAAATGGAATGTTATAATGCCTGTTGGATAAACCTGTATAAGTAAGTAATTCGGTCTTGCCATTTTGAGCAACTAAGACGGCACCGTTGAAATTATCTTTTTTTATGCATGAATGAATCACTTGTTCCACCTTCTGTACTTGCGGATAAGCAAAATGAATCATGATCATAAACAATCCTGAAAGTTTTATTTTCATAGTAATAATTTTATTATGGATATTGAGGTAAGGATAATTTTAATCAAAGTTACTGGCCAATCCAGGCTTTCCTTAAAGCTATTTGTTTTGAATCAGGATTGGGCAAAAGACTTATTTTTCCAGTATTTTCATCATAAGTAAAACCAACTTTTGCCAGATATTCTTTCAAAGGAACGGGCTGTGTACCTTCAATATAATCACTGAAAAATGTACGTATTTCCGGGAAAGTCAATTTTGTAATTTCATCAAATAAATCAAGGTCATTAAAATACTTACCGGATCCATATTTTTTCATCAGCTCCAGCATCAGGTTCTGAGTGCCGGTTTTTCCTCCGGAAAGTTCTCTTAATCTGATATCCAGGCACATTCCCAGTAATGGTCCTTTTTGGTAAAAGTTCATATACTGATCCTGTCTCTCCATCGCATTTTTACTGATCTCTGTAAAGGATAGTTTATTGTCAAATTCCTGCATCCCTTGTATTTTTTCTTCCAGGCTTTTTTCGAAATCTTCCAGGCTTATCATTTTTTGTTTTATGGGCATATGAATGGTGGCGTACTCCGTCATTCCTTCATAGAGCCACAGATGCTGAGACATTGAAGGGTTCAGAAAATCATAATGCTGAATTTCCTCCGAGTGAATATTAAGAGGGGTAACAATATGAAAAAACTCGTGGGAAGCCACTCTGTTTAAGGCATTGGAGAGATAATCCATACTTCCGGAATAGTACAGGCAGACTGTTGATTGTGAGTGCTCCAGTCCGTCTCCCATAAATCCCTTTTCATTTGAATCCTCGTAATAAATCAAAAAAGCATATTTGTTTACCGGTAAAGTTCCACCCAGATAAGCTTGCTGATTCTTTAAAATATTTTCAATTTCAAGTGCTATTTTTTTTGAATAATGTCGTTCTTTTTTATTGTAGAATGATACGAGAACCTCAGTATGTCCGATTTTTAACGAGGTTGTATCTGGAATACAGTATAAAACCGGAGAATCTACCAATTGACGGTAATCTTTTGCCCAGACAACATCTGTGTTTTGGTCCTTCTGTTTGTAATCTAAGGCAGAAGAAGCATAAAAATCTTTATTTTTTGTAACTTTAATCTGATAAGGAATATCCTGCATTTCTTGAAAATACCCCACTAACGAATTATAGTTGATGACAAAAACACTGTCTTTATTAAACATACTTCCGGCAGATTTGGCCTCATGACTGTCTTTTTCTAAAGAATCCCAGCCATCAGCTACCTGATATGATATTGAGCTGACATGCTTAAGGTCATGTACCATCCAGCTGTTTTGATCCAGACGTTCGATGGTAACTTTTTTTCCGTTTTTATCAGTGGCAACAAGATTTGAAACATACTGCCCGAAATTCATAGGTTGATAAAAGCCGGGAACTAGCTTGGGAATAATGAATTTTCCTTGTTTAAGATTGTTTTTGGGTGGCGTAAAAGAAACTTTAACTTCGTCACCGGACAGATGAAGAAGGTCTATGTTATATTGATAAGTTTTCTTTGAGACTTGGGCAATAATTGTATTTGGAAATATAAACAGTACAAAAACTAATTTGATCAGGTTATTCATCTGCTTTTATTTTAGTTAGTACTAAATTACAAAAATTGCCCAAGCTTAAGTTTTTTTATTTTTCCATAAAATATACTTCTTCATAAGGCTGAATCAAAACCCATCCGTGTCCTGAGAATTTCATCTGGAATTCTTCACCACTTCCTCTTCCGATAAGGCTTTTAAATGAAACGTTGGTCTTCAGTTCCGGGCTCAGGTTTCCGGACCAGGCAACGGTAGCATTCGGATCTGTGAAAACCGGAGTGTCAGGAGTTACAAGCAGGGTTAAAGGATCACCATGAGTGGTAATTGCAATATGGCCCGTTCCTGAAAGTTTTACCTGGAAAAGACCTCCGGACATCATTCCAGCAATACTTTTCAGCATGGTAATATCACTTTTCACACTTTGTTCATGAGCCAGAACATCATTACCGTTCACACAAACCGATTCATTATTCAGGTAAAGAATACGAACTTTCTTACCAGAATCTGCAACATATAATTTTCCGGTCCCTTCAGCTTTCATCAGTTTGCTTCCTTCTCCACTGATGGCTTTTTTCAGAAGATTTCCGATACCGCCGGCCAGCATTCCCTGTCTTTCAAAATTAATATTTCCCACGTAGCTCACCATGCTTCCTTTTTTAGTCCATACTGCCTGATTGTTAAGATTAATTTCTAAAAGGTGCTTGGTTTCCAGTTCAAAATAGTCCCTTTTCTGTGGATTCTCTTTTGTTTCATTAATAAATGCTTCAATTGAATATTTGCTCATATTGGATAGTTTTTAGATTTGTTCTAATGTTATTTGTTGATTTTATTTAATTTATATTCTCGCTTATTGCTTTTAGGATTAAGATCTACAAACTCATAGTCTTCAAAATAAGCAAGTTTGGATTGAAATACTTCGGTTGCTTTTTCTACAGACCAGGTTTTAGGATAATGAAAGCCATCAAATTCTGCATTTTTAATAGATGCTGTAAACTCATGGGAAAACTCATCGTCACCGGAATAAGTTAAAGCAATTTTACCGGTCCATTCAATATCATATAAATGGTTCTCCTTTTTTGAAAACTTTATTCTATGATTGGCACAGCTGTCGTGGCCAAGCAGATAAATACCAAAAGCAAGATCATCTTCATCAAAATCATTTTCAGAGGGAAGATCATTGGTATACAGATCATTTTGAATCACCTTGTCCAGATCTATTTTTTCACCCGGATTATCAATTCTGATTCCGCCTCCTTCACCCCAATAGATTGATGACAGTGTACAGGCTTGGTAATTGTCCCATACTATTTTGGAATCCCAACTGGAGATATCTTCATTTTCACTCTCATTGAAGTTGTCATTATTCTCTTCTTCTGCATAATAATTTTCAGATTTTAAGTGAAAATCAAACCAGACAGATTCATCTTCGTCAATTCTCCCTCTCCAGATAAATGCTGTAAGGTGATGCCCATTAGGATAAGGACTGTTGAGAAAGTGAATTTTGTTGACGGATTCCATTAATCTATTTTATTTTTGACTAAAATAAACTTTTTTTACTAGAAAAACTCCCATCTAATCACGGTTTTACATTTGATTGAAAATAATACTTGACAAAGGGGTATTCAATGTCGTATATTTGCACTCCGAAAATTACACCTTGTAATTTCAATAATTTTTAAACCGTAATTTAAAAAATGAAAACATCAGATTTTAATTTTGATCTTCCTGCGGAATTATTGGCAGAACACCCATCAGAGCACAGAGACGAAGCTAGATTAATGGTTCTTGATAGAAAAACACAAACTATCGAGCACAAATTATTCAAAGATGTAGTGGATTATTTTGATGAGAAAGATTTATTTATCTTCAACAATACTAAGGTTTTCCCTGCTCGTCTTTATGGAAATAAAGAAAAAACAGGTGCTAAAATTGAAGTTTTCCTTTTAAGAGAGCTTGATAAGGAAACAAGAGTTTGGGATGTTTTGGTAGATCCGGCAAGAAAAATCAGAATTGGTAACAAATTATTCTTCACAGAAGATGAGTCTTTGGTAGCTGAGGTTATTGATAACACTACATCAAGAGGAAGAACATTAAGATTCTTATTCGATGGTTCTTACGATGAATTCAGAACGAAATTGAAGGAATTAGGAGAAACTCCACTTCCAAAATATATCAAAAGAGCAGTAGAACCGGAAGATGCAGAAAGATATCAGACGATTTATGCTAAAATAGAAGGAGCAGTAGCTGCCCCTACAGCAGGTCTTCACTTCTCTAAGCATTTAATGAAAAGATTAGAGATTAAAGGAATCGATTTTGCTGAAGTTACACTTCACGTAGGATTGGGAACTTTTAACCCAATTGAGGTAGAAGATCTTTCTAAGCACAAAATGGAATCTGAAGAGATCATCATTGACGAAAAAAATGCTGATATCATCAACAAGGCAGTAGAATCTCACAGAAGAGTTTGTGCAGTAGGAACTACTACCATGAGAGCATTGGAAACTTCTGTTTCTTCAAACAAAAAAATCTCCGCTTTCAACGGCTGGACGAATAAATTCATTTATCCACCTCACGATTTCGGAGTGGCTAATTCAATGATCACGAACTTCCACACACCGAAGTCTACATTGATTATGATGATTGCTGCATTTGCTGGAAGAGATTTCATCATGCAGGCTTATGAAGAAGCTGTAAAAGAAAAGTACAAGTTCTATTCTTACGGTGACGCAATGTTAATTCTATAAAAAGTAAAAAGAGCCAAGTTAAAAGTAATACAAGTGGGATGAGACAAAATGATTTGCTTACAAGAACTTTTACATTTGGAGTTAATTGTCTTAAATTTTTAAGAAAACTTCCAAATGATGCTGAAAGTAAATTAATAAGGTTTCAACTTGGAAAATCAGCTACTTCAATAGGTGCTAATTATGAAGAATCACAAGCCGGATCTTCTAAAGCAGATTTTAAAAATAAAGTAAAAATTGCTTTAAGAGAGGCCAGAGAAAGTAATTTTTGGCTTCGAGTTTTAGAAAAATTAGATGGCTATGATTCTGAAGAATTTAAATACTTATTGAATGAGAGTAACGAATTGAAAAACATTTTGGCTACAATAGTTAACAATACTAAACTTTAGAACTTTTTACTTTTAACTTGGCTCTTTAATATTATGAAAGATATCCGTATATTATCACTAGACCAGCTTAAAGAATACTTTGTATCTTTAGGGGAGAAGCCGTTTCGTGCGAAACAGGTCTATGACTGGCTATGGAGTAAAAACCTCCATTCGATTGATGAAATGACGAATCTTTCGAAATCTCTTCGTGAAAAAATTTCAGAAGAATATACCATTAATCCTGTTTCCGTAGATCTTCTTCAGAAAAGTACCGACGGGACTATCAAAAACGGAGTGAAACTTCATGATGGATTATTGGTAGAATCTGTTCTTATTCCAACAGAAACAAGAACAACAGCCTGTGTCTCTTCACAGGTAGGCTGCTCATTAAACTGCGAATTCTGTGCTACTGCAAAACTGAAAAGGATGAGAAACCTTGAAGTGGCGGAAATTGTAGACCAGGTTGCCCTTATTGACAGCCAAAGCAGAATGTATTTTGACAGACCGCTTTCCAATATCGTATTCATGGGAATGGGAGAACCAATGATGAACTACAAAAACGTAGTGGAAGCCATCAGAAAGATTACCCAGCCGGAAGGATTAGGAATGTCTCCAAGAAGAATCACTGTTTCTACGTCAGGAATTCCAAAGATGATCAAAATGCTTGCTGATGATGAATTGCGTGTGAAATTAGCACTTTCTCTTCACTCAGCGATTGAAGCAAAGCGTAATGAAATTATGCCTTTCTCTGATAAATTCCCGTTAACGGATATTATGGAGGCACTTCAGTACTGGTATCAGAAAACGGGTTCAGTAATCACTTTCGAATACTGTGTATGGAAAGGAATTAATGACGGTGACGAGGATATCAAAGCTTTAATCAAATACTGTAAGCAGGTTCCTTCAAAAGTAAACCTTATTCAATACAACCCAATCGGGGACGGAAAATATGACCAATGTAACAAGCAGGCTGAAGAAAATTATATCCGTCAGCTTGAAAATGCTGGCATAACTGTAATGGTAAGAAGAAGCCGTGGAGGGGATATTGATGCTGCCTGTGGGCAATTAGCCAATAAAAATGCTGATTAAAATTTTCCTGAAAAAATCTTAAAATTTTCTTAAATCATCGTCTAAAATCCTACCTTTGCATAAAATTATTTTGTGATGATGGAGTATTTTATGAGCGAGAATGGGCTAGAAAATGTATATGCGTGGTCAATTCCTTTGCACGCCACTGTTATTTTAGCTGAGATGATTTACAGCCACGTTTCAGAGGCGAAGTTATACAGTGGAAAAGACCTTGCTACAAATGTTTATCTTGCTTTGATGAACTTTGGTCTTGACCTGATTATGAAGGCGTTTGCGATGGGGGTAATGTTTTTCTTTTACAACCACAAACTTCTTTCATGGGATCTTAGCATCTGGTATTTACTGGCCTGCTTTATAATCACAGATTTTGCTTACTATGTCCTGCATTATGTGGATCACCGTTCAAGAGCATTCTGGGCAGTTCACATTACACACCATAGTTCAGAATTTTTCAACCTTACAACCGGTTTCAGAAGCCCGGTTTTACAACCGCTTTACAGATATTTATATTTTTCACCACTCGCATTCTTAGGGTTCAATCCGTGGCATATTATGGTAGCTTATGCTATTGGTCAGGTATATGGAACATGGGTGCACACACAGACGGTAAAAAGTATGGGATTCTTAGAATATATTCTGGTAACCCCTTCTCACCACCGTGTACACCATGCCTGTAATATCAAGTATCTGGATAAAAACATGGGAATGTGTCTCATTATCTGGGATAAAATATTTGGAACCTTCCAGAAAGAGGACCCGAATATTCCTGTAAAATATGGAATCTATCCAAAAATGCCTGATAACAGGCCTGATACAGTACTCTTCTATGAATGGAGAAAAATTTGGAAAGACCTTAAGCAGCCAGGATTAAAATTTACCGACAGGATCAATTATATTTTCAACTCACCGGGATGGAGACATGACGGAACTGGAAAAACAGTAAGACAATATCAGAAAGAATACTTTGCCAAGCAGACACAAAAAGAGCAGGTAAAGAATCAGGAGCAGCAGAAATCTGCTTAATTATCAATAGAAATCTATAGAAAGACGGGCTTTTGGGCTCGTTTTTCTTTTTTCGTTAAGTAGCAGAGTAGAGGTTCAGATAAATAATCACTTAATTAATAACAAATAACCTCTATCATTCCCATTCTCTGGAGAGACGGTGGAAATTCAAAGAAATGGTGTATAAAGCTAATTTGTAAAACCGCTTTGACTTCTATTTTCACGTCTCATCTCTTTTTTATTTATTCTTTCATACTCAAACTCTCCATTCAGCAGTCCGTCATTTAAACTAAAAATCCTATTTTTGTCCTTATGAAAAGAACACTTCTGCTATTGGCTTTTCTTGCCTTTCAAACAGCATTTTCTCAACAGACAGATTTCCTGAAAATTAAAAAGTATAGAATCAATTATTTGGATAATAAGATCCAGGAGACTTCCGGACTGAATTTTTTTAATGGAAAGCTGTACACTTTTAATGACAGCGGAAATGCTCCGGAATTGTTTGAAATCAATAAAACCTCAGGAGAAGTGGTGAAAACCTTAAAGGTAAATGCCAGAAATACAGATTGGGAAGCGCTTACAAATGATGGTGATCATTTTTATATTGGTGATTTCGGGAATAATGACGGGAGCAGAAGGCATCTTACCATTTATAAAGTTCCTTTTCAGGGAGATAGTCTGCAAAATAATCAGGTAAAGGAAATTAAATTCCATTATCCTGAGCAGACTGATTATATATCGAGCTATTTTAAGACAGATTTTGATGCAGAAGCGATGGTGTATGCTCATGGAAAGCTTCATGTCTTTACCAAAGAATGGGTGTCAAAATCAACAGTCCATTATGTCATTGATCCTGAAAAAAATGAAAAACAGGATGCTGTAAAGACAGAAAGCTATAAAACCAATTTTATGGTAACCGATGCTGCCTATTTTGATAAAAAGCTTTATTTGGTAGGGTACAGTAAGAAAACAGAAGTGTTTTTGGATGTTTTTACAGAAACTGAACCGGGAATATTTTTTAAGGAAAGTCCGAAACACTATTATTTAGGAAGTGCTTTATCTGTGGGGCAGATTGAAGGGATCGCAGTAGACGAAACAGGGATTTCTATTTCAGGAGAAAAATTTAAATCTCCATTGGGAAAGACCAAGCCTTCTCTTTATTTTATCCCAAAAGACCAACTCAGAGATTAATTTTCGCTTAAAATTGAGCGAAAAAAATTATCTTTGTGAGAATTAATGATTATTCACCCAGCATTCGCAGATTTTGGCAAATACAGTAGAAGAAATTAAACGACCGATCAATGATGAAATGAAGCTTTTTGAACAGAAGTTTTATGAATCAATGCAGAGTAAAGTAGCTTTATTGGATAAAGTAACCCGTTTTATTGTTACTACCAAAGGAAAGCAGATGCGTCCTATGTTTGTCTTTCTTTGTGCCAAGCTGGTAGGAAATGTTACCGAAAAAACCTATCGTGGAGCCTCCATGATTGAGCTGATTCATACGGCTACTTTGGTACATGATGATGTGGTGGATGAAAGTTTTAAGCGTCGTAATTTCTTTTCTATTAATGCGTTATGGAAGAATAAAATTGCTGTTTTGGTAGGGGATTATCTGCTGTCAAAATCAGTATTATTATCTACAGACCATAAAGATTATGATCTATTAGGAGTGATTTCTAGAACAATCCGAGAAATGTCTGAGGGTGAGCTTCTTCAATTGGAGAAAGCCAGAAAACTGGATATTACAGAAGATGTTTATTACGAAATTATCCGTCAGAAAACAGCCACTTTAATAGCTGCCTGCTGTGAGATTGGAGTATTGTCTAACAGTACGGATGAAGTGCTGGCCAAGAAAATGCAGGACTTTGGTACTTATACAGGAATGGCTTTCCAGATCAAAGATGACCTTTTTGATTATTTAAGCTCCAATGTAATCGGTAAGCCGGTAGGAATTGATATTAAAGAACAGAAAATGACCCTGCCTTTAATTCATACCCTGAAAATAGCAAATGAAAAGGACAGAAAATACTATTTCGATACCATCAAGCGCTATAATAACAATCCCAAGAGAGTAAAAGAACTTATTGAGTTCGTTAAAAATTCCGGTGGTTTGGAATACTCGATCACTGTGATGAAAGACTTCCTGCAAAAAGCCAAAGATATTCTTAATGAATTTCCAGACTCTGAAGTGCGAAGCTCTTTACATAGTATGCTGAGCTATGTGATTGAAAGGAAATTTTAAGAATAAAACATAATAAAAATCGGAATACTATAAGCATTCCGATTTTTTCTTTTAAATTTTCTGAATTGTTACATTGGTTACATTTCCGCTTCCGGTACTTCCGGTTTCTGTCGCAAGAACTGTACAGTTTTGATTTGGTGCGGCTGTAAAACGGATTTGATAACCGGCAGCAGGAATGACCAGCATGGTGGTATAATTCATGAGTTCTCCTACGGTTCCTGAAGTTGCTGTAGCATTATAATGACTTCCCCTTCCCAGATAATTGGCATCAGGAACAGGACGTATTCCCAGAAGTAGCTGGGTTCCGGCTGCTGCATTTGAGAAACTGGCTTGCAGGGTAATCAGGTAGTTTCCCGGCTGGTTGAACGTTAAAATTCCCGTACTTGTATTATAGGAATAAAATGGCGAAGTTGCTAATGGAGTAGAAAACAGTAATGTGGTAATAGAAATAGTCGTAAGATTTTGGCTGGCTGTAAGACGGGCATGAAATAACGAATAATCTGTAAAATTAATGGTCTTTAGTACTCCGTTTGCATCAGCCACCACAACTCTGTCATTTCCTCCTACCCCAATATTTGAGTTAATATTTCGAATTCTGACATTTCCTGAACTAACATCCAGTTTGTCCGTAGGTACAGTAGTTCCAATGCCCATATTTCCTGTTCCTGTTACAACAAAATCATTGGCCTGCTGTAATACGGAAGGGATTCCGGTTGTTGGATTATCTTTTGCTGCATCAACGTGGAATGCAGCTTGGGGATTACTCGTGTTTATCCCTACCTGCGCGATTGTAAGCATAGGAAATGCCAAAGCATTTACCACCGCCAATAATTTAATTTTCATCTGTTTTTTTTTTTTGAGATATGCAAGGGTAAAATTACAACTATGACGGCAAATAGACAAATATTTCATTCATTTGTGATTTATTTGCTTATTTAAGTATTTTTTATTTGTTAATTTTAATATTTACTTGCTTAATCTGTAATTTTAAATGGTTTTTAAAGCGATTAATAGGATAATATTAATTAAATTATTTTCATAGTTACAATAATAACAGCTAGAACTATACAAAATAAAGCGATTAAAAATAAATAATCCGCAATACTCTCAAACGTGTATTCCCTCTTTTTATTTCCCGTTCTGATGGCCAGAAAGGAAAAGAAGCAGCTACAGGCAAAAAGAATACAGGCAAAGCCTGCAAATTCGTCTAAATATGTATTGTGACTGATCTTAGCGATTTTCAGAGAGGTAATAATAATCAATGAAAATCCTAGAAGATTGCTCGATGCATTCAGAATATGGGGTGATTTTTTTTCCATCTTTACAATTTTTTTCAAAATAAAGCACAATTTTTTTTATTATCAAATTTTTAAAAAAGATTATTAAAAATTAAAATTAATTTAAAAAGTGTATATTAGCGAAATACTTGAAGAACAAAAACTTTTTTACTTAGCTATGCAAACAACCTATATTGAAACACAGCAAATATCCTTTCAAGATTTTAAAAATCAGATACTTGAAGACTACAGGTTAGGGAGGATTTCTCGTGAAATGTCTTATCTCGGAAGGAGAGAAGTACTTACCGGAAAAGCTAAATTCGGAATTTTTGGGGATGGTAAGGAACTTCCTCAGCTTGCAATGGCGAAGGTTTTCAGAAATGGAGACTTCCGTTCAGGGTATTATAGAGATCAGACTTTTGCATTGGCAATAAATGCTTTAACGGCAGAAAGTTTCTTTGCGCAGATGTACGCGGATACAAGCGTAGAAAGAGAGCCGGCTTCAGCAGGAAGACAGATGAACGGACACTTTGCAACAAGAAGTTTAAATGAAGACGGAAGCTGGAAAGATTTAACAGCACAGAAGAATATTTCTTCGGATATTTCACCTACAGCAGGACAAATGCCAAGACTATTAGGATTGGCTCAAGCTTCTACTATATATAAAAACGTAAAATTTGACGGTTCTGAGAAGTTTTCAAGAGAAGGAAATGAGATTGCTTTCGGAACAATTGGTGATGCTTCTACCGCTGAAGGTCACTTCTGGGAAACACTGAATGCTGCATGTGCACTTCAGGTTCCTATGATCGTATCAATCTGGGATGACGGATATGGAATTTCAGTTCCTACCAAAAACCAGAGAGCAAAAGCTGATATCAGTGAAATGCTAAGCGGTTTCCAAAGAAAAGAAGGAGAAAATCAAGGTTGTGAAATCATTCAGGTGAAAGCTTGGGATTATGCAGCATTATTGGATGCTTATGCTAAAGCAGAGCATTTTGCGAGAACAGAAAGTGTTCCTGTAGTAGTACATGTGGTAGATGTTACCCAGCCTCAAGGGCACTCTACATCAGGATCTCACGAAAGATATAAAAACGAAGAGCGTTTAGCCTGGGAAGCTGAGTTTGACGGATTGGTGAAATTCAAAGAGTGGATTCTGAACTATTCTATCGAAATTGATGGAAAAGAAGAAGTAATTGCAACTGCTGAAGAATTGGAAGCAATTGATGAAGATGCTAAAAAAACAGCTAAAGCAGGGCAAAAAACAGCTTGGGATAGCTACCAGACTGCCATCAAAGAATTAATTCAGTCTGTTGTTCCTTTGGTAGAAAATATTAAAGGTCAGAATGCTGAAGTAGAAGCAGCACTTACTCACTTCAATAAATTGGTTTCAAAAGCTAAGAAAGATGTATTCCATTTAGCAAGAAAAACTTTACTGGCTACAAGAGGTACTAATTCTGCAGAAAGAAATCAATTGATGCAGAAGTACAATGAAGTTTCTGAAATTGAAAAAGACAATTATTCATCTCACTTATATTCTCAGTCTGAATGGAAAGCTGAAAACATCCAGGAAATTAAGCCTGTTTACTCAGACAGTTCTGAAGACGTTGATGGAAGAGTAGTGATCAGAAATAATTTTGATAAAATCTTTGAAAAATATCCAGAAACCCTAATCTTTGGTGAAGATACCGGAAACATTGGTGACGTAAATCAGGGATTGGAAGGGATGCAGGAGAAATACGGAGCATTACGTATCGCTGATACAGGAATTCGTGAAGCTACCATTCTTGGACAGGGAATTGGTATGGCAATGAGAGGTTTAAGACCAATTGCTGAAATTCAGTACTTAGACTATGTTCTTTACTGTTTACAGGGAATGAGTGATGATCTGGCAACAGTGCATTACAGAACCAAAGGTGGTCAGAAGGCTCCACTAATCATCAGAACTAGAGGTCACAGATTGGAAGGAATCTGGCATTCAGGTTCTCCGATGGCGGGAATTCTTAACCTTTCAAAAGGTATTTTAGTATTGGTACCAAGAAACCTTACTAAAGCTGCCGGATTCTACAATACAATGCTTCAGGCGGACGAACCTGCGATTATTGTAGAATGCCTGAACGGATACAGATTAAAAGAAAAGCAACCAGATAACTTAGGGGAATTCACTGTTCCTGTAGGTAAAATTGAAGTAACGAAAGAAGGTAAAGACGTTACTCTGGTAACTTACGGTTCTACATGGAGAATTGTAACAGAAGCAGCTAACGAGTTAGAAAAATTAGGAATCTCTGCAGAAGTGATCGATATCCAGTCGTTAATTCCTTTCGATTTATCTCACGAGATTGCTGAAAGTGTTAAGAAAACTAACAGGTTAGTAGTAATCGATGAAGATGTTGAAGGTGGAACTACAGGATTTATCCTACAGCAGATCTTAGAAAAGCAGAAAGCTTTCAGATACCTGGATTCAGATCCGTTGACGATCTCTGCAAATGATCACAGACCAGCATATGCAAGTGATGGTGATTATTTCAGTAAGCCGTCTACAGACGATATGGTAGAAAAGATCTACGCTATGTTTAATGAAACCAATCCTCAGAAATATCCTGCGATATTCTAATTAGGATTAAAGATAAATTAAACCGCTTTCATTATCTGAAAGCGGTTTTTTGTTTTGATGCTGTAAATCTGACCTTGAATTAATAATTGATACCTCTTGTTAATTTGTTTTTCAGTTTAATCCCCTTCAGCCAAAGTAATGCGCAGCTTATTCAAAGTATTCATTAAAGTAATACTCGATGTCAGTTCAATAATTTCTCTTTCTGTAAAATGTTGAAATATTTTTTCCCTGGCTTCTTGCCAGTCATTATTGTTATAAGTTACGGCTTCTGCCCAGCTCAAAACAAGCTTCTGCTTTACATCAAAAACTTTGGTATGTCTCCAGCCTGGTAATCGGTTAATGATATCCTGTTCAAAGCCAAAATTAAGAAGTTCTTTAGCATGATAACTGCAGCAGTAAGCGCAGCCATTGATTTGAGATACACGTAATTCTGCCAGTGCAATCAGTTTTTCATCAATACCAGACTTTCGGATGCTGGAGTGGGCTTTATACAGGTAACCAATGGTTTCTTTTGCTATTTCTTTGTAATTCATAATGAAATATTTTCTGCAAATTTGCATCAGAAATAGTTGAGAAACTATATACTTACTTTTTCGTGCTATACTAACCTTTTTGAAAGCATCTTCACAAAACAACAATGGAAGGAATTATATCATTTTTAAAAACAAGAAAAATAGCTCTGGTTATTTCTATACTATATGTTGGTATAGGAACCATAGGGGTTTGCTCAGCCTATAGAAGTGATCTTTTATATGGTGAATGGACTTTATATGCTTTATTAATAACATTACCTGTATCAATTTTGAGTTTTGCGTACAGATATGCTGACCCGAACATATTTCCTGTTTTATTTATTCAGTTTATTATGTTTTTGATTACATTTTTTATCTTGTCTTTATTTATAAAAAGTAAGCCTAAAAATTAATAGATGACTTTCAGAGTTATTTTAAAACAAAAAGATATCAAACATTGACAGCCTTTTTATTTTTTATATCTTCATTCAAAAAAGCACAGTCTTTGTCTTCATGTTGTCCTTTCACCTGATATTTCGCTTCCCATTCTTCCAACAGATATAGAATAGGCAATAGGGCTAACCCTTTTTCGGTAAGTGAATATTCTACTCTTGGAGGGAGCTCTTTAAACTCTTCTCGGATCACCAGACCATCAGTTTCCATTTCACGAAGCTGGTCTGTCAATACTTTTCTCGAGATCACATTAATACGTACGGCAAGCTCTCCAAAACGTAACTTTCGGTCTTTAATTACCAATACAATAATTGGTTTCCATTTGCTTCCCAAAGCAGCCATTGCTTTACCTAAAGGACAGCTGTACTGCATTAATTCATTCTTTTTCATACGTTACTTTAATGTTACTAATGTAAGTTACTGCGAAGTTACCACTATTTTTTTAATGAAAGATACAAAAACGAACTATTATTAGTTACTTTGTGTAACAATTATAAAACAAGATTTTAAATATGAGTACATCATCATTATTTAAACCGTTTCAATACAAAAATTTACAGCTTAAAAATAGAATTGTAATGGCTCCAATGACCAGAGCACAATCTGACAATGGAGTTCCTACGCAAAAAATAGCTGATTATTATGGAAGAAGAGCCGCTTCAGAAGTAGGACTGATTCTTTCAGAAGGAACTGTTATCAACAGACCTGCATCGAAAAACGTGCAGAATATTCCGGATTTTTATGGAAGTGAAGCTTTGAACGGCTGGAAAAACGTAATCGATACCGTACATCAGAATGGCGGTAAAATGGGACCTCAGATCTGGCATGTAGGAGATACCAGAATGTCTGAAGATTATCCGCTATTGCCAATGGAAAAAGTATCTACAATGACCATTGAAGATATTCAGGATACTATTGCACAGTTTGCTGCTTCTGCAAAATCAGCGAAAGATCTTGGCTTCGACTGTCTTGAAATTCATGGAGCACATGGCTATCTTATCGATCAGTTTTTCTGGGAAGTAACCAATACAAGAACAGACGAGTATGGTGGTAAGACCTTAAAGGAAAGAAGCAGATTTGCCATTGAAGTGGTGAAAGCCATAAGATTGGCAGTGGGAGAGGATTTTACAATAATTCTTCGCCTATCTCAATGGAAGCAGCAGGATTATAAAACCAAATTAGCCCTTACTCCCAACGAAATGGAAGACTGGCTATTACCGCTAAAAGAAGCCGGAGTAGATATTTTCCATTGCTCACAACGCCGTTTCTGGGAACCGGAATTTGATGGATCAGATTTGAACTTTGCAGGCTGGGCAAAAAAGATTACAGGGCAACCAACGATTACCGTAGGTTCTGTTGGCCTAAACGGAGATTTCCTGAATGCATTTGCAGGACAGGGAACGGAAAAAACTGATCTTACAGAACTGATAAGAAGGTTAGACAATGAAGAATTTGACCTTGTGGCAGTAGGGCGTGCTATCTTACAGGATTACCAGTGGGTAAAGAAGATCAAAGACGGAAATACAGAAGAAATTCTGGACTTTACAGCAGAAAGTATGAGCGTATTATTTTAATAAGTATGGTGGATAGTTAATAAGCTTCGCTGTCAATTTTTAACAGCATATTTTATTTACCTGCGGAGAATTGATTGTTCACCATCCATATTAATCATCATAATTCACTTTATTTTATATTTAATTTCACCTATTTATTAAAGAAACCGGCTTTCAGAATCTTCTGAAAGCCGGTTTTATTATATTTCATAAAATCAACATGCGTATTCATCTCCTACACAGCTCCAGTAGGCCGGATGTCCATTTTCTGCTTTATAACGGCAAGGTCTTGCCCCAGGCTCGCAGACAGGAGCATTTCCTCCATTGATTTTCTTTAATTCTGATTTTGCTAATTTTTTTAAATTTTTCATAGTGTAATGTGTTGATTAGTATTGAACTGATTTTGTTTTGTGAGAAATACAGAATGAATTAATCACATTCCTCAGTCACTAAAATACATCTCCAGCGGGCACGTCCGTCAGAAAAATATAAACAAGGAGTGGTATCCGGAGGACAGTTCGGAGCATTTCCACCATTAATTTTTTTTAACTCTACTTTTGCTAATTTTCTTAAATTTTTCATAGGTAATAATTTGTTGATGGTTACAAATGTAATATTTTTTATGAATACCGCAAGGTTTTTCTTTAAGTTGTGAGATAAATATAAATTCATATTTGTTGTTTCATTTTTTCTTTTCTTTGCCAATCTATTTATCCTTACAATAAGGACTTTAAAAAAGCACTGTGTCATATAAATATTTATTACCCACAATAGCGTTTCTGTTTCTTTCCTGCAAACAGGAAACAATAAAATCCGAATCCAAAGTTGCGGATAGCCATATTCTTGAACAGGAAAAAGCAGCCCCGGATTCACTTCGCAAAGAAGTAACAGAACAGAAAGCTATTCCTTTCAATCTCTATGCTGAATGGGAAGGAGTATACAGCTATTGTAAGCCGGATGAAAGATCTGATGGATTCAAGTCAGTGACTTGCTTTGAAATTTCCATATCTAAAAATGAAGTTACCGTTGATGGAAATACTCTTCTTTGTATAGGAACTTATAGCATCAAAGGTAATAAAGATGAAGCAGAACTGAGATATGCCGGAGATGAAAATGTCTGTGAAGATCATTTTTTCAGATTGAAAAGAGAAGGCAAAAAGATTGTCCTGTATGATTTTATGAACCCTGATCAGGAAAGAGAAGTAAAGATAAAGAAAAATTGAAATTATGATATTAAAAATGAAAGCCGTTAAATGGGTAGGAATATTCTCTTTTGCAGTGCTAATGAGTATATACTCATGTACAAAAGGAGAAAATAAACCTGCTGAGCAAACGTCGGATCAGCATCAGAAAACAAAGGCAGATACTGTTATTACAAAATCGACGATATTACTGCTGGGACCTGATGAAGAGGAGATAGACGAAATTAAAAAAAGACAGGGGGAAGATAATTTCTATACCATTGCTGATGATGCTAATTATTATTCAGCAGAAATATTTGAAGCTGCGCCTGCAACCATTTATACAGGTTATAGAATCATCGGTTTTCCCAAAGAAAATTATGTATTTGATAAAAATAAATCTGAAGATAAATGGCTGGTCATTGATTATAAAGCAGGTTCTCAACCTAAAATATATTCATTGGTAGATTATTATCGTCATATAACTGAAAAATAATCCTTAGATAGATAAAAGATAAACGCGCTCCCATCATGATGGGAGCGCGTTTTTTAACAGATTTAAATATCTAAAACCGTCATATCAAAATGACAGAAGTGATTTCTTATAAACCAATGTTTTTAGTAGGTTTCAACTGCTTTAAGATATTCTTTGGAATCGCTTTTTTGTGAACCAAAATAGCAGTCGATTTATATTCAACATAAGGTCTTGTTACATAAAGATATCCTGCGAAGTCATTCGTTACTCCCCAAGAGTTCTTCACCATATAATATTCCTTACCGGTCTGGTCTTTTGCCAATCCTACGATATGCATACCGTGGTCATCCGTTGTAGAAAGATTGTTAAGTGCTTTCTGACGCATATCCTCAGTGATGGCCTTATCCTTTTTAGGCTCTGTAAACAAAGTCTGTTTGTTCTCTGCAGTAATCTGACCTAAGTCCATGTCCGGAACATAAGCCACTCCATTTTTATAAGAGAAATAAGGCTCGGAAACATCAGTAGCCCAACCTACAGAATATCCTTTTGTTACAGCATTATCGATGATTGTTGTAAGATCTTTCATCGGAACATTCCAGTCAGAATCGTGGCTCCAGTTATCAGGAATCGGAACTACAAATTTCTGGTAGTAAGGATAATCTTTGTAAGAAGATAATTCTACATAATCCTCAGCATTGATTCCCACTACTTCTGAAGCAAAAGTTTTAGGGGTGTAGTTCTTCCCTTCATACGTGAAGTTCGCAGGTACTTTTCCTAAATATTCATCAAGAATAGTATCTACAGAATCCATCCAGTTGTCCGTAAGCTTTCCTTTAGAAGAAGCCTGAACAAGGCTGTCAAGAACCGGCTTTAATTTTCCCTGCATTTCCTTGAAATTGTTGGTTGTCTGTCCAGCTTTTAATCCTGAATAAACATCCTGTGGAACAGCTCCGTACTTTTTGTACATATTGATTACATCGTGAAGTTCTCCACCGTCACCCCAGCTGATCGCACCGTTATTTAAAACATATAACTTCGCTTTATCATGATAAGAGTTTCTGGCTGTAAAGATTTCAGCAAGATCTACAGGTTTTTTGCCCATTCTCTGCATTTCAGATTCAAGGAAAGAGTTTCCTGAGTAGCTCCAGCAGGTTCCTGACGAACCCTGGTTCTTTACAGAAGTAGCTCCAACGTCTTTTAACGTTGTAAACTGAAAATTAGCATTTTGTGAGTGGTTGTTTTTTAACTTATTGATTAAGTCATCTTGGGCAAACATCATACTTCCTGCAGACAAAACAAAAAGTAATGATGCAATTTTGGCTTTTTTCATTACTATAAAAAGATTATTTACATTAATAGTCGTTAATAATAGAGATTTGTTACAAAGGGAAAAGTTAAATTTGAAATTAAAAATAATACAGAAATAGAACGTAAATAAGATAATTTACCTTTTTACCTCCAAAAAAGTTGATCATGTTTCCAACCCCAGCTAAAGTTCCTGCATCTATACTAATATAACTCCTGACTATGGAACGAGAATTATTATTGGAATGCCAGCGTAACAGCCGCAATGCACAGCGGCAGATTTACGAGAAAATGGCGGGCAGGCTGTACTCTGTTTGCAGACGCTATTTGAAAAACGATGAAGATATAGAAGAAGTATTGGCTGATACCTTCTATAAGATTTTTACGAAGATCAGCCAACTCCAGAACCCCGATACCTTTGAAGCATGGGCTAAAAAAATTGCGGTGAATGAATGCCTTCAGAAATTAAGAACTGATAAAGCTCTGTTTATTTCCCTGGAAGAAACATTGGTGGAACCTTCAAAAGGATCTGAGGAACATCTTTCCTTCGAAAAAGACATTCTGAACCTGCTGAGCTTTCTTCCTGAAGGTTGCAGAGCTATTTTTAATCTTTTTGCGATTGAAGGATATCCGCATAAAGAAATAGCTTCCATGCTTTCTATCAGTGAAGGAACCTCAAAATCCCAGCTCAATTTTGCAAGAAAAAAACTTCAGGAACTTTTGGTGAATCAAAACATTTAAACTTTTACAACAATGGAAAATAATCATATAGATCAACAATTCAATGAAGCTTCCAGGCTTTCAGAAGAACCAACGGTTTTTCCTGGTTTTGAAAAAGTATGGACAAAAGTTGAAGAAAAACTGGATCTGAAAAAAGAAAAAAAGAGAATGATTCCTCTTTGGCTGCCTTATGGTATCGCTGCAAGTCTGGTGATTGGCATGGGGGCTTTTTACTTCATGAATAAAAAAGAATCCGTGGACTCCTTTAAACCTGTAATCGCAGAGGATACAAATTTAAGAGGTCCGGTAAGCAAAACGGATATTGCAAAAATAGACAGTACAATAACAAATAATATCAAAAAAGAGAAAAATACTGTTAAACCAATAGAAAAACTGGCTGCCAATGCAACACCTGAACCAGCTAAGTCTTCTGATCAGGTACATCAACCGGTAATTTCTGAATATCAATCGGAGAAGGACAAAAACGATGCTATATTTAGTAGTAGAAAAGCAGGTCATCAAACGGATATTAATTTTATTAAAAAGAAAGATACTAGTGAGTCCACTAAGGAAATTGAGGAAATTGTTGTCACAGCATTAGGGATTAAAAGGATTGAAAAATCGGTGTCTTCTTCAAATACAATTACAACTACAACTTTAAATGGTTTACCACAGTCTATGGTTTATTCTTCATTGCAGGGAACTGTCCAAGGGTTGCAAATCACTGCTTCCGGAAGTGGATCGGTAAGAAACCAGGGGGACAATATAATGAATAACAATAGTGTGGGGTATCTTAATGAGAATAAGATCATGATCAGAGGAATATCATCTGTTACAGCAGAGAATAAAGCATTGTATGTTATTAATGGAGTAGTGGCGGAAGAGGAAGTGTTCAAAAGTTTAGATCCAAACAAAATTGAAAGCATGAATGTTTTAAAAGGGAATTCAGCTGTAGCAATGTATGGAAATAAGGCTGCCAATGGAGTGATTGTGGTGACTACCAAAAGTCTTTCAGGAAAGGAAAAAAGAAAATTGAAGAAACTTCAGAAAGAAATTGATAAACAAAAACAGATTTCACCAGTTACTCATTATGATGAAAGTTATGATGCCTTTGTTGAAAATCCTTTTGAACTGACCCACAGCCAACCCTTATCTACTTTTTCAATTGATGTTGATAATGCCTCGTATTCCAATGTAAGAAGGATGGTTAATAATGGACAGGTTGTTGATAAAAATGCAGTAAGAATCGAAGAAATGGTCAATTATTTTAAATATGACTATCCACAACCTAAAAATGGGGAACCTTTTTCAATAAATACCGAATACAATGACTCCCCATGGAATCCGAAGCACAAGTTGCTTAGAATAGGACTTCAGGGAAAAAATATTCCGATGGATCAGTTACCTGCTTCAAACCTTGTTTTTCTTATTGATGTTTCGGGTTCAATGGATGCTGAAAATAAATTGCCATTATTGAAGTCTTCCTTCAAGGTTCTGCTGAATCAGCTGAGGCCTGTAGATAAAGTAGGAATCGTAGTGTATGCGGGTAATGCGGGAATGGTTTTACCTCCTACATCTGCATTCGAAAAGGATAAAATTATTGAAGCACTGGATCATCTTCAGGCAGGAGGAAGTACAGCAGGAGGAGCAGGAATTGAACTGGCTTATAAATTGGCACAGGAAAATTTTGTAAAAGAGGGCAACAACCGTGTTATTATTGCAACAGATGGTGATTTCAACGTAGGAATATCTTCCACCTCAGATCTTAAAACATTGATTGAAGATAAAAGAAAATCCGGTGTTTTCCTGACCTGTTTAGGTTTCGGAATGGGGAATTATAAAGACAATACCCTGGAAACTCTTGCAGATAAAGGAAATGGAAATTACGCCTATATTGATAATATGCAGGAAGCCAATAAGTTTCTGGGGAAAGAATTTGCAGGAAGTATGTATGCCATAGCCAAAGATGTGAAAATCCAGATTGAATTTAACCCGGAATATGTAAAATCATACCGTCTTATTGGTTATGAGAATAGAAAACTGAAAAATGAGGACTTTGTCAACGATAAGATAGATGCTGGAGAATTGGGAAGCGGACATACCGTTACAGCTTTGTACGAGATAATTCCTGCAGATGTAAAATCAGACTTTATTCCCAAAGAAAATGATCTGAAGTACACCAAGAGTAGATCTTCAAAAGAATTTGGAGATGAGCTGGCTACTATAAAATTCAGATATAAAAGACCGGATGGAGATACCAGCCGTGAAATCAGTCAGATTGTTAAAAACGTTGATGACAGAATATCTTCTGCCAGTCCGGATTTTAAATTTGCCTCTTCAGTGGCCTGGTTTGGTTTGGTGGTGAGAAACTCCGGGCTGATCACGAAAAAAGATCTTTCTGATATTGAAAATCTGGCCAAACAGGGTAAAAATAAAGATGAAGAAGGCTATCGGTCAGAATTTATAAGATTGATAGAGAGTTATAAAACAATTCAAAAATAATTTGTAAAAAAGAAATTTCCCCGGAAATTTCTTTTTCTTTATTTTAGTACCTATTACCATGAAGATGAGAAAAAACTATTTACTGCTGCTGTTGCCGTTTACTGTTACGGTACTGAAGGCACAGGATTCAAGCCTATATTATTCAGGAAAATTTTTAAATCATAAAGATAAACCACAGAATTTCTTAAAAGTATACAATAAAAATAATGGTATCTACGAACTGACAGATGCCGAAGGAACAGCTGTCATTGCAGCTAAACCTTATGATACCTTAGTGTGGAATCAGGGGAAAAACAGGACTGTAGTTAGATCTTTTGAACTCAAAGAACTGAAAAAAATTCTGGAGGAGCAGGTAGAGAAAAAATATGTTCAGGAGATTTACAGTAAGGCTTATGACAGTTTAATTTCTGGGAAAAATAATTTCAGCATAGATAATGTACAAACCAATCTAAAGATTATTTCTGACAGATATTTTAGCAGGGTAAGAAAGCTGAAACAGAAAAAAGATAGTACTTATATTCTGAAGGATCAAAGCACTTGGACATTGCTGTTGAATGGTAACTTTAGTACTTCTTTGGATGTGAAAAGCCATAACGCCCTTCCTACTACTCAAAGCAAATACGTACAGGGAGGATCAAATGGAGGAAATCTGATATGGAACGGTCCTGAAACCAATGAAATGTTCAGTTTCGGACCGGATATTTCTACATTGGCTTTTGATGGTCAGCCTTATCAGTATGATGAGAATGGCAGACTGGTTCCGTCAGCAGGAGGATTTAAGCAGGCAAAATCTTATAATAACAGTCTGTTTAAAACTATGTTTGGCTACAATAATCAGCTTAACATCAATACAGTGATAAGACAGGGATATAAAGACCGGTTTCGTCTCTCACTGGATCTGAAACAGCAGAAAAATCAATTGTACTTTATCAATCAGTTTAATCTTAACAATGCTATCAAAGCAAAGCTGACTACAGATCTGGGTGGATATCTGGTGAAGTTTTCATTTAATTATGAAGAAGACAAAGCCACCAATACCAATAGAATCGGACTTTTCAATAGAGCCTATCAAAATTCCCTATTAACTCCCATTTCATTTTCGAATGCTCAGCAGACCTTTTTGGATAATGGAAGTCAACGAAGCTACAGCCAGTATGCTGATAATCCTGAATTTCTTTTTGTACAGGATGAAAAGTACCGTTACCAGAGTCGTCAGAGACAATTGGGTTTTAGTGCAGATAAAGCATTTGGGGATTTTAAACTCAATATCGTTCAGTCTTACGAGAATAATTTCCTTTGGAACCAGGATCAATATCTGCCATCTACTTATGGTTTCAAAGACGGGATAACGAATGAAAGAGAACAAAATAACAGGTTGTACCATTCTAATATTCAGGGGAAGTATCAATTGGGGGAGTATAGATTTAAGAATGTTTTTAGTCTTAATTTTATTCTGAATGATATAAAATCTGATGTTTACAATAGCCTGGTAGATAAAAAGTATACCTATCAAAGAACCTCTCAGGATTATATTTTTAATTATAATATGGAAATCCAGTCTGGTGATTTTGAGGGTGATTTTAACCTTGGAAATTCATTTTATATCTCCAATACATCCGCTAAAAACAGCTATTGGCTTCCAAAAGCTACGGGGTATCTTCGGTTTAGAGATATTTTTAACTGGGATAATTATGATTTTAAAGTTTCAGGAAGCTACAGCCATCTGAGTTCAGAACCTGAAATTACCAGATCTTATGCTTCCTATGCTACTACTTTACTGAAGGCAGAAAATTATTATAGATATTTTCCCGTACATGAAGTTGAAGGCTTCAAAGGTTTATCCAATATCAATACAAAAGAATGGAAAATAGGTGGGAAGATAAATTATGGATATAACATTAGTCTTGAAGGGGAATATTTTAACAGAAAAAGCGAAAATGATATTTTTCCGGTATTTGAGAACAACCAGCTAAAGCTAAAAAATATGGCAGATCATACCTATAGCGGGTATGAAGTTAATTTTGCCTACGAAAGACTCTACCTGACCTATAATTTTTTTACCACCAATAAAATTTCATTTTTCAAATATAAAGATATTGTGGATCGTGTGATACCAGGTTATAACAACAGTGCTGTCGCTGGATTTCAGGATGTTTATAAAACTTTGACGGAAGGGCAAGTTCTAGGAGCAGTAATAGGAAGTTATTTTGAAAGGAATGCCGATGGACAGTTGATTATTGATGATTCAGGTTTTCCTGAAAAAGCTGATGGTATGAAGATCATTGCGGATCCAACTCCGGATTTTGTCATGAAATTCAATCATAACTTAACCTATAAGAGATGGACTCTGGATATCAATTGGGAATGGAAAAAAGGCGGCCAGATCTGGAATGGAACTCAGGCTGTTTTGGATTATTATGGACGTTCCTATGACTCAGGAGAAGAACGGAATATTAAAAATTATGTTTTTCAAGGAGTATTAGCTAATGGGAACAGCAATCAGACTCCTGTTGATTTTTATAATCCTTCTCAAAATGTCCAGGAAAACAGATGGTCGAGATATGGATATCTCGGCGTGGCAGAGAATTATGTTCAGAAAGCAGATCATATAAGGATCAATAATATTTCACTATCTACCTATTTCCCACTGAATGATAGTCAGCGGTCTGTGAAACTTACCTTCTATGTAAATAATATAATGCTTTGGCAGGCTAATAAAGGAGTAGATCCCAATCAGAATTTCTATGATACCAATAATGGAAGAGGGTTGGATTTCTTTAATCTTCCATCTTTTAAAACATTTGGCTGTATTGTTTCATTCAAATTTTAACCCCCATGAATTTTAAATTTACATCATATATCATACTGCTGACTCTGTTGTTTTCCTCCGTATTTCTGAAGGCACAGAACACATTTCAGGATTTTGGAAAAGAAAAAACGTATATACAGACCAACCATGTTTTCTATAAACCGGGAGAGGAAATGTATTTTAAAATATATGTAGTACAGGGAAAAAATAACCTTCCGGCTGAGAACAGTAAAGTGGTCAATTGGGAAATTATAGATCCCGCAGGAAGTGTCCTTACAAAATCAAAATATGAAGTCAACAATGGCTATGCGGAAGGGTATTTTTCCTTTGCTAATGACATGAAGGGGGGAATTTACAAGATTAGAGCCTACACCAACTGGATGCAGAATGAAGAAGGAAAAAATGCTTTTGAAAAAGAAATTACCCTGCAGAAAATAGTGTCTCCGAGAATTTTAATGAAGCTTGATTTTCCTAAGAAAGGATATGGTCCAGGCGATGAGGTAACTGCTGATTTTTCGATGAGAAGCCTGGGTAACTTGCCCATTCCTTTTTATGAAGCTGATTATGTGGTGACGCATAACGGAGAGACTGTTACAGAAGGCAAACTTGCAACAGATAAAGAAGGAAAAAAACTTTTGAAGTTCAGGCTACCGCAGATTTTGAAATCCTCTGACGCCCTTTTGAATATCAAAGTGAATTTTGATGGGTTTACAGAATCTATTTCCCGGAATATTCCTATTGTTCTGAATCATCTGGATGTGAAATTTTTGCCGGAAGGAGGAACTTTTATCAGTGGAGTAGAGCAGAATATTGCTTTTAAAATACTGGATGAATATGAAAAACCTGTAGACGCAGTTTTGAATATTTACAATCAGAGAGATGAAAAAATAACTGAAGTTTCCACGTATAATTTCGGAATGGGAAGCTTCCTTTTCAGCCCGAAAACAGGAGAAACGTACTATGCAAAAGTAGTAAATCCGGAAAAAATTACCCGGATTTATCATCTGCCAGTCCCTAAAAATGAAGGGTTGGTGCTGAATATCAAAAAAGAAAATGAAAAGCTTTCATTTAAAACAGCTTCTACCCAGGAAAGGGATATCATTTTGAAAGGTTTTTTCCGTGAAAAAGAAATATACAGCAAAGAGCTCTCTTTGAAAAACGGGATCAGCCTATTTGAACTGCCGGAAAAAAACTTCCCGGTTGGAATCTGTCGGTTTACACTGTTTGAAAATAATGTTCCCATTGCAGAACGTATTGTTTTTACCAATAAAGATCAGCAGCTGAATATAAAGGTAAAGCCTGTGAAAGATTACTACCAGCCCAGAGAAAAAGTAGTTCTGAATATTGAAACTACAGACGGGTACAATAATCCTATACCGGCGAACCTGGCAATAAGTGTTGTGGATGATAAACTTTGGACTTATGCTGATGATAAACAGAACCATATCATTTCATGGCTCCTGATGGATTCTGAACTGAAAGGAAAGATTGAAAAGCCTCAGTTTTATTTCGACACAAAAGAAGAAAAAGCAGATAAAAGTCTGGATCTTGTGATGCTGACCAACGGATACCGGTATTTTGAACCCATTCCGGAGATTATTAAAACAGGTAAATACAAGTACCTTCCGGAAAAGAAAGGTACCATATACGGTGTGGTAGAAGATGAGAATAAAAATCCCGTAAAAGCCGATGTTTTTCTGGTCGAAATAAATGATATGCAGATTCTTAAGCAAACAACAGCAGAAAACGGAAAGTTTTATTTTTCAGGAATGAAATACAGCGATTCATACAGAGTCATTGCAAAATCCCTTAAACCACGACATAAAGTAAAGATCAGAGTTTTGGCCTATAAACTGGAGATTAATCCGCTGGCTGAGCAAAAATTAAAGAATATAGACTTAGAAGAGATCATAAAGGAGTCTGAAATCAAAGAAACACCGAAAAAGACGACGCCTGTAACACAATCCGTAAGACCTGAAGATTTTATTTCATCTGATAGCAGTAAAAGTAATAAGAACATTGAAGAAGTTATTCTTGTAGGATATGGAACTGCAATGAATAAAAAGACAAATACTTCCTCAGTAAGCATTACAGCCAATTCTGAAATTAAAGATTCTAATTATGGATCAGTATTGCAGGGAAAAGTAGCAGGATTGTACGTTATCCCGGCAGGAGACCAGCAGAAAGGAAATATAGTGATCAGAGGAGCCTCTTCCATCCCAAACAAAAGCCCTTTGTTTGTGGTAGACGGAGTTCCGGTAGAAAATTTTAATACAGCAATTAATCCAAACGATGCTAACAGTATCACTGTACTTAAAGATGCCGCAGCAACTGCTATTTATGGGAGCAGAGCTGCTAATGGTGTCGTTATTATTAATTCTTATACTGGTAGTACTACCCAGAATAAGTTTGATATTACCCCTCAGTCTTATTTTGCGGTAATGACTATTCCCAGTACAGCTCTTACCCATTATTCTGAAAGTAAACATTTTGCTTATCCCGAATATAAAACAACCAATACTCCTTATAGATTTGACTACAGAGAAGCACTTTACTGGAATCCTGTAGTAGAAACAGATAAAAACGGAAAAGCAAAAATAGAGTTTTATAATTCTGATGCCACTTCCACATTCAGAGCAATAACAGAAGGTATTTCAGCCTCCGGACTTATAGGAAGAGATGAAACTACGTATGCAGCGCAAAGTCTGATCTCTATTGATGCTAAGATTCCACAGTATCTGACAAGAACAGATGAGATGCTTATTCCTGTGGTGATTAAAAACAATTCTAAGGAGATCAGGAAAATGACTATGGATGTTATTGTCCCTAATCACGTAAAACTCATTTCTTCTGACAGCCTGATTACTTTAAAGCCGCTGGAGTCGGGGAGATTATATGCTAAAATACAAACTGATGAGGTTGTGAATTCAAATATTCAGTTCATTATAAGATCAGGAGATTTCAGGGAAACAATGATTCTACCTTTTAAAGTTGAAGAAAAAGGGTTTCTGCATCAGTTTTCCGTAATAGATAATAAAGCACAGGAAATTCAGTTGGATATTCCTGAATATATCAATGGCAGTCTGTTTTCATCTTATAATCTTTTTGAAAATACAGCACTGAAGATGTTTAATGATCTTGAAAGGCTGAAGAAGGAACCTCACGGATGTTTTGAACAGCTGTCTTCAACGGTGTATCCCAATATTTTTATTCTGGATTATTTAAAATCAAGCCAAAGGATAGACAGCTCTACAGAAAGTCTGGTCATCAGAAACCTGAAAAAAGGCTTTCAAAAAATGCTGAGCTATAAAAATAAAGACGGTGGAGTAGGTTATTTTAACACTACTGAATCAGATGTATCTCTTTCTGCATTTGCCTTACTGGAGTTTACAGACCTGAAAAAGCATATAGCTGTAGATCCTAAATTGATCCAGGAACTTTCATCATTTATTTTATCAAAGAAAAGCGGAAACGGACTTTTTGAAGTAAGGAAATTTTACGAATCAAAATCAGCAACATATTCAGAATACTACTGGTCCAGAAATATGTATGTTCTCTATGCATTGTCTAAGCTAGGTTTTAAGACAGAAATTGAGGATTCCTACCAGGTATTGCTGAACAGAGCTTTATTGAAAAACGACGCATATCAATTAGCTTTACTGGCAAATATATCTGCTAATCTCGGAAAATCTAAAGAATATGATACTTTGGTATTTACTTTAAATAAGCAATTTGAAGATCTGAAATTTAAAGCTGAAACAACCTTTACCGGCTCCGGGGGAATTTCTGCTGATGCAGAAGCACTTTCCCTGTATATAATGGCGCTTCAGAAAGATGAAAAGCATAATCAGAAAGCCATTGTAAAAGTAGCAGATATGCTGATGAGCTATAATGGAGTTTATGGATTTGGTTCTACTCAGGCAACAAGTCTGGCACTGCAGGCCCTGTCTCAGGTTTTTATAAAAAACGAACAACTATATAGCAATGATGTTCCTGTTATTAAAGTAAATAATGCATCAGTATCATCCGGTATAAACGTTTCATCAGCTTATAAAACCGGAAATAATAAGATCAGTATCAGTTACCCGGCACAAGCAGGACTCTTCTATAACTTAGAATATCAATATTATACCTTACAGGCTCCGAAAAATGTTGATATACCTTTAATGATGGATACAAAATTAAAGTCTGAAAATTCCAGGGTAGGAGAAACCAGTCGGATGACCATTACAATTAAAAATAAAATAAATAATCAGTTACCGATGACCGTTGCTAAAATTGGTATTCCTGCAGGACTGACTCTGCAAAGTGCTTTAATGAAGGATTTAATAGATAAAAAACAGATTTCTTATTATGAGATTTTTGATAATTATCTGGTATTGTATTGGGAGCATTTCGGTGCAGAAGAAACGAAAACCATCAACCTTGATCTGAAAGTAGAATTTGCAGGAACCTATACAGGAAAATCAAGCAATGTATATCTCTATTATATGCCGGAAGCAAAATACTGGAACCAGGGAATAAAGGCTGAAGTTCTGCCGTAGAAGGAGAGACAGAGGGCTGGAAGTTATGGAGATCATAAAGAATGACTATTATGTTTATTTGCCACTTTTTAAAGTGACTTTTATGACTTCCAATGTTCATCCAACCTTAAAGTAACCTCCCTCTTCCCATCTTCCAGCCTTTACTCCTGTCCATTTGAAATAATTTTAATAATTTCCCACAGAAATTGATAACACATGAAAAAAAAGATTATAACCATATTAGGACTTTCTTTATTGGTAAGCTGTAAAACTCAACAGGCTTCGGACCCGTCAAAAGAAAACAAAACATACAGTATCAGAAAAGATAAAGATCAGGATGGTATTCCTAATAAGGAAGATCAATGTCCTGAAATAGCAGGGTTAGCTGAATTTAAGGGCTGTCCTGATACTGATGGAGATGGAATGACTGATAAAGAGGATGCTTGTCCGAATGTGGCAGGGCCAATTGAAAATAATGGCTGTCCGTGGCCTGATGCTGATGGGGACGGAGTCATTGATAAAGATGATGCCTGCCCAACTGTAACTGGACCTCCTGAGAATAAGGGCTGCCCATGGCCTGATACAGATGGAGATGGAGTTCTGGATAAAGATGATGCATGTCCTACTGTTCCGGGAGCACCAGAATATAATGGATGCCCAAAACCTAAAAGTTTGATAGCATATGAAGTAGTATCTTCAACAGGTCGAAGACCGTATACTGCTCGTCAAAAGACCAACAATACTCATGCTGTAATAAAAGAAATTAAAAAGCCTGGCATAAAGACCCTGAAGCCTGTTAATTATAATGATGAAGAATATGGCAAATTAGTGGAAAATCCATTCGAATTAACAAAGAAGCAGCCATTATCAACTTTTTCTATAGATGTAGACAATGCCTCTTATTCCAATATCAGGAGAATGATTAATTATGGAGATAAAGTAGATAAGGATGCAGTAAGAGTAGAAGAAATGCTCAATTATTTTAAATATGATTATCCACAGCCTCAAAAGAACCAGCCATTTTCTATTAATACTGAATATGGAAACGCTTCATGGAATTCTAAACATAAATTACTTAAAATAGGATTACAGGGAGAAAATATTCCGATGAATAACTTACCTGCATCCAACATTGTTTTTCTGATTGATGTTTCAGGATCTATGGATGAAGCCAATAAATTACCATTATTAAAATCCTCTCTTAAAGTTTTATTGGATCAGTTAAGGCCTCAGGACAAAGTAGGAATTGTGGTATATGCGGGAAATGCAGGAGTAGTATTACCTTCTACTTCAGCCGGAGAAAAAGCCCAAATCATTAAAGCCTTAGATAATCTTCAGGCAGGTGGAAGTACAGCAGGCGGACAGGGAATTGAACTTGCTTACAAACTAGCCCAGGAAAACTTTATAAAAGATGGAAATAATAGAGTAGTATTAGCAACAGATGGTGATTTTAACGTGGGAGTATCTTCTACAGGAGGACTTGAGACGTTGATTGAAGAAAAAAGAAAGACTGGAATTTTTCTTACCTGCTTAGGGTATGGTATGGGGAATTATAAAGACAATAAAATGGAGACCTTGGCAGACAAGGGTAATGGAAATTACGCCTATATTGATAATATGCAGGAAGCCAATAAATTTTTGGGGCGTGAGTTTGCAGGAAGTATATACACTATAGCAAAAGATGTAAAGATCCAGATAGAGTTTAATCCGGAATTTGTACAGTCTTACCGTTTGATTGGATATGAAAACAGAAAGTTAAGGAATGAAGATTTTATAGATGATAAAATAGATGCTGGAGAATTAGGAAGCGGGCATACCGTTACTGCTTTATACGAGATTATACCGATTGGCGCGCAGTCTGAGTTTATTCCAAAAGATACAAAACTGAAATATTCATCTTCTTCTAATGCAAAAAACTTCGACAATGAATTGGCAACTGTTAAATTTCGTTATAAAAAACCGAATGAAGATAAAAGTCAGGAAATAACCAAAGTTATTGAAAAAGAGTCTTTATCTGAATCAAAAGTAAGTCCGGATTTTAAATTTGCTTCTTCCGTGGCATGGTTCGGGTTGGTTTTAAGAGAGTCTAAATTCATTAAAAATAAAGATCTGAAAGAGATTGGAAACCTCGCAAAAGAGGGAAGAAGTACAGATACAGAAGGGTACAGAGCAGAATTTATAAGATTGGTTGAAAGCTATAAAGCAATTAAGCAATAATATATTTACTAAGGGATAGATTTTTAATTTATTCAATGATCTTTACTTTGATCTCAAAATCCGTTTCATTCATTATGAAGCGGATTTTTACTTCTAAGCATTTCTGAAAATTTAATGCTTAGAAATAAAACTACACTGTAAAACAGTTTGTTAAGTAATGTGAGGCGGTTTTTTATATTTTATTTTCAATAATTATTGAAAATTCAAAAAATATAATTACATTTGTATCAGAAATTTAAAGTACAGACAAAATGCAACTTTCAGAAGCTAAAGAAAAATACATTCAGACCTGGGGAACTTTTGCAACCAACTGGGGAATCAACAGAACGATGGCACAGGTGCATGCATTGCTTTTGGCGAGTGGTAAACCATTGTCTACCGATGAGGTGATGCAAGAACTGGAAATTTCAAGAGGGAACGCCAATATGAACCTTCGTGCTTTGATAGACTGGGGCATTGTAAGAAAAGAATTCATAAAAGGAGATCGTAAAGAATACTTCGTTGCGGAGAAAGATGTATGGTATCTTTTCAAACAAATTACCAAAGAAAGAAGAAAAAGAGAGATTGAGCCGGTCATTTCTTTTCTGGAAGAATTAAGGAATATTGAAGATAACGATTCGGAGGAAGCAAAGGAATTCATCAAGTTAATGGATGATTTCAGCTCTGTAACCGGTAAGATCAACAATATTATGGATCTGGCGATTAAAAGTGACGATCACTGGCTGGTAGGCAAAATTACCAACCTGTTGAAATAAAATAGAAAGGGATGAAGATCCTTTTTTATTTTAATTAAATTTTCAGAAATTATTGAAAATATAATATTTTTAAAATATTCAATATTATTTCATATCTGATTTTCCTTAGCATCAGTTCCTATATTACGATTGACGTAGGAAGAAGATGTTATGAGGCAGGAAAAGGTTATTTAAAATATTTGCTTCATGATGAAAATCTCTGCCTGACTATTAACAGAATTCTTCTTGGATGTTATTATCTGTTGAATTTAGGTTATATCGCTATAAGCCTTACAAACTGGGAAAGAATAGGCAATATAGAAGAGATGATAAAAATAACTGCTGTACGAATTGGGGGAATTATCTTAATCTTATGTGGATTGCACTATACGAATATTTTCACCTTGTATTTTTTGAGAAAAAAACTAACATTTAAATAATACTATTATGGCACTTACAGTTTTAACTACCACGTATAATTTTTCCGCTTACATGATCTATTTACCTATTGTAATAACCCTTACAGTTCTGGTATCACAGTTTCTGTTCAAAAATTCAAAAGCATTTATGATTGATATTTTTCATCAGAAAAAAGACATCGCTATGGCAACAAATTCCCTTTTTAAGATTGGTTTTTACCTTCTGAATATAGGTTTTGCATTATGTATTATCGAGTTTTTTCAAATTGAGAGTATTGAAAGATTAGTGGTTGCCCTGAGCAAAAAGATTGGCGGTTTCTCCATTTATCTTGGAATAATGATGCTTTTAAACCTATTGTTATTCCTGAAAGGCCGTAAACACGCATTAAATAAAGAAAACCAGATTAAAAATGAAAACATTGATCTTTAAGATCTGGATGTATCTTACTTTCAGATCAAAACACAAACGAACCCGGGGAGATTTTCTTAACCTTTAAAATAAAACACGATGAAAAAGTTTATAAAATATGACCTTTATATACAGATATTCTTCATGATAACCGGAGTTCTTGTTGCGATCATTAAAGGTTGGAACGGATGGATATTCTTTTACTTTATTGTAGGGTTCCCTCAGTTAGTAAGTTTTCTAGTTAAAATTTTTCTTAAAGTCAAAATATCACCGCTCTTTCTGATCTATGGAATGGTAATACTGCCTGTGTGGATTTCTATAGTAATAATATTAATACTGAGAACAAGTGGGATTGATTATCAAATTACAGCTATTCCCATATGTATTGTAATAGCAGCATTTTTCTATAGCCCTTTTATGGCATTATTATATGTTTTTGAAAGCCATAATCTGTATAAATCTTTAAAATAAATATCATGAAAACGCTTAAAAACCACACCCTGATCTACGACAATGAATGTCCCATGTGCGCCATGTATTCCAAAGGTTTTACAAAATCTGGGATGCTGGATGCAGAAGGAAGAGAAGCCTTTACGGAGATATCAGTCAGAAATAAAAACCTGGTCGATTTTAACCGGGCAAAAAATGAGATTGCGCTGGTAGACCATGAAAATAATAAAGTGATTTACGGTCTGGATAGCCTGTTGCTGATCATTGGAAATTCATTTCCGTTATTAGTAAAGATTGCAAAATTGCAACCTCTGTATTGGTTCTTTAGGAAGTTATATTCCTTTGTATCCTATAACCGTAAACAGATCATTCCATCCAAAAATGATTATACAGAAAAGTCATGTGTTCCGACTTTTAATCTGAAATACAGATTGTCTTATATCGCTTTTGTGGCCATATTTTCAGCGTATATTTTAAGTTTATATTCAGGAAAGCTTGGTGTCAATCTAACGCCGAATTTCTTAAGAGAATTATCCGTATGCTTAGGTCAGATCCTTTGGCAAACCTTATTTTTAAAAAGCTATTTAAAAGATAAGATTTGGGACTACCTTGGAAATATGATGACCGTTTCCTTACTGGGAACCTTGCTCTTAATTCCTGCTTTGCTTGTTAGTTTTATGTCGATTTTCTATCTCATCTATTTCGGAGTTGTAGTATTCATCATGTTTATTGAACATCTGAGAAGATGCAGAATTTTAAAACTGAATTACTTTCCTACCATTTCATGGATGTTGTTCAGATTAACGGCACTGGCCATCATCATTTTGACCACCATTTGAAAATTATTGAGATGTCAAGAATTTATTTAGAAACCCTTATTGAAGCTGATATTCAAACTGTTTTTGATTTAGCAAGAAATATAGATTTACACCAGCAGTCAACCTCAAGAACCCACGAAAAAGCAATAGCAGGTCGCACATCCGGTCTGATTGAAGAAAATGAAACCGTAACCTGGAGAGCAAAACATTTGGGAGTGTACCAAACCCTTACCACAAAGATCATCAGTATGGAAAAACCCAATCAGTTTACCGATGAAATGCAGAAAGGTGCTTTCAAATCCCTACATCATCAGCATATTTTTAAAACAGTAAATGATAAAACAATGATGACAGATATCTTTGATTTCGAATCTCCACTGGGAATAATAGGAAAAATATTCAATAAGCTTTTCCTCAGAAATTACCTCAAAAAATTTCTGCTGGAAAGAAACCGATTAATTAAAACGATTGCAGAATCAAAACACAGACAGTAATACAAACAAATTAATCAAACAAGAAAACACATCATGAATTTTTTAAAAGCAGAATGGCGAAAGTTAGCCATCATCAATTACGAAATAAATCCGGATATAGTATTAAAATACCTTCCGAAAGGCACGGAACTGGATTTTTATAAAGGTAAATGTTATGTAAGTGTTGTCGGTTTTATGTTTTTAAATACAAAATTACTGGGCTTGCCTATTCCTTTTCACCGAAATTTTGAAGAGGTAAATCTCAGATTCTATGTAAAGAAATACGAAAATGGAGAATGGAAAAGAGGAGTTGTCTTTATTAAGGAGATTGTTCCGAAGCCGGCCTTAAGTTTTGTAGCGAATTCTCTCTACAAGGAAAACTATCATACCCTGCCGATGAAAAATCTGATTCATCATAAGGAAGATGAATTGCTGATCCGATATTCATGGAAAGACAAAATTTGGCATTCTATTCAGATTACAGCAGAGAACAAGGCACAGCCTATGGAAACTGATTCAGAATTTGAATTCATTACAGAACATTATTACGGTTTTACTAGGAAAGAAAATAAAACCTCAGAATATGAAGTCTGCCACCCCAAATGGGATTGTTATCAGGTGAGAGACTATCAGTTGGAAATTGATTTTAAGAAGATGTATGGGAGTGATTTTGAATGTCTTAATAATAAGGAGCCTATTTCAGTGATGTTGGCAGAAGGTTCTGAAATCCAGGTAAAAACCAAGAGATACATTATTTGACAATAATGATTTTCAATAAATTGTAACTTATATCAACGCACCTAATGAACCTTTAAAATACAGAAATGAAAATAATCATAGCAGCAGGAACCGGATTCCTCGGGAAAAATTTAGAAAAATATTTTACAGGAAAAGGAGATCAGGTCTATATCTTTACCCGTAATCCTAAACGTAAAAACGAGATCTATTGGGATGCTAAAACAATAGGAGAGTGGAGAAAGACTCTTGAGCAGGCTGATGTACTCATCAATCTTACGGGGAAATCTGTTGATTGCCGTTACCATGAAAAGAACAGAGCAGAAATTTATAATTCAAGAATTGAGAGTACAAGAGTATTACAGGAAGCTATTGATCATTGTATCCTAAAACCTAAAATCTGGCTCAATGCAGGCTCTGCAACGATCTATGTACATTCAGAAAAACATTTAAATACAGAAGAAAACGGAATTATTGGCGATGATTTTTCAATGAATATCTGCAAAAGCTGGGAAGAAGAATTTTTTAAAACCAAAAATAGCGGAATAAGAAAAGTGGCACTCCGTACTTCTATTGTATTGGGAAATAATGGAGGTGCATTTCCAAAACTGAAAATGATTACAAGGCTAGGCTTGGGCGGAAAACAGGGAAGAGGAAATCAAATGGTAAGCTGGATTCATATTGAAGATTTTTGTAAGGCTGTAGACTGGATCATTCAAAATGAAAATAGGGATGGAGCGGTAAACATAACAGCACCCGCCCCATTATCCAATGAAGCCATGATGAAAAAACTGAGAAAACAATTCAAAGCACCATTTGGATTGAATGCACCTGTCTGGCAGTTAGAAATTGCCTCTGTATTCCTGAATACAGAAACCGAACTCTTATTGAAAAGCCGTAACGTTTATCCCCAAAAATTAATGGAAAGTGGATTTCACTTCTCTTATCCAACCTTTGACGAAGCAATCCTTAATTTGCTGAAGTCATAAATTTTTGTGACAAAGTAAGTTTACACAAGCCTACAGGGAACTTCAAGATCCTCTGTCAGATAATAGCTGCAGCATAAGCGGTGATAACCGTCAGCAATGATCAGTTCATGTTCTCCTCTTACCAGCAGAATAGGAGAGAGCTTTTTATTCTTTTCTACTTTTTTCAGGTTCTCCTTAACATGAATATTGGTATCCGGAAGCAGAGCAAGTTTGCTGGCTCTGAGAATATCCTTAGATTTTTTGGTAACAGTTGTTGCTTCTTTTAATTTTTCTACAATTTTCCGAACTTTATCAGGGGGAAAAAGAAGTTCCAGATAATCTGCAGCTGCAGGAAAATCATGATCTTCAGGTTCCTTCATCCAAAGGCTGTCTCTGGTCAGTGTATTTTTTTTCATAGATATTTTTTGAATGGTGGCTAAATGGTCATTAAAGGTATAAAAAACTTCACAACCAGTGACTTAATATCAATGATTTCCAGACAGAATTTATGACTCAAAAACAAAAACTCCTTCAATGATATCATTGAAGGAGTAGAAATTTTGGAAGGCAAACCATTGGTTTTACGATTGCCTGTATCATAATTTTAATATTTTCTTGCTAACAAAACATTCAACAGGAATGTACCAGCCCAGTTACTGCTATTCCCTGCGTTAGTTCCCATAAAATCTACACGAGCCACGGATACTGTAAGCCTGGTTTTTCCACCTACATTGGCAAGACTTACAAAGGATGCTGTAAATACATCAGGATAACTTGAATTATTCCCTGCTGTAAGGATAGGATACATATTGTTTACGTTGAATGATGCGCCCTGATATTCATATACAAGAGTCATTCTGCTACTGTTCGTATAGCCCGTAGTAGCATTAGTTGTACCAAATGCAGAACTTACAGAGGATTTGCTGATAATCCACCAAGCATCAGCTCCTGTTCCTGTATCAAAGGATGTATTGGTGTGGTTTGTCCAGTCTGCAATCGGTGCACTTGACCCACTATGAGGAGGTATGGTAAGCTGCGCCCCATAAATCTCCACATTACTTGGCTTAGGAAGAACTGTGAAAGACAAATCCCATGTTCCGCCTGTAGTATTACCATTGTTCACTACTTCAGCATAAGCCCCTACAGGAATAACAAATGAAGCGACCGGAGTATTGTCAATTCTAAGAGTATTGCCGCTGGAAGCCTGAAGCGTAATCGTAGAAGAAGAAATATTTTTGATCTTGTAAATTCTTCCTGTATAACTTGCTGTTCCGGTTCCAATAACGGGAAGGGTAAATGTTGTATTAGCTGATCCATTGTAAGTAATATAATGGTCTGTAGCCAGAACAGCGTAACTCGTTACCGACACTTCTTTATAACCTGCTCTTAAAGATCCGTTAACAGCTAAAGTACTATTAGCATTTGGGGTATTGATGCCAACCTGTGCATTTAATACTGCAGCTCCAAATAAAAAAAGTAAAATGTATTTTTTCATGTTGATTTTTTTAAATGTTTTTACAAAAATATAGAAAATAATTACATTTGTGTTTTTTTGTTAATGAATTTTAATGTTTTTTAACGTAAATCTCTATACTGTGATATTTTGTAATTTTTATATTCGTTCTATTTTTAATTATAACTAATTGATAATATGTTATTTTTGTTTCTATTGATTAAATTGTTTTGTGTTGTTGTATAATTTTATATTTCGATATTTTTAGAGTAATGATAATATTTTGTCATTTTACTTAGAATAGATTCAAACAGGGAAAATATTGTTAAGCTATAGATATACTGCTTTTTAGAAGAAAATATTGGTACGATATATGTAAGATTAAAATGTAAACCTGGATGAATTTGAGTAAGTGATTGAATTCATTCAAAAATATAAGCATTATGAAAAAGTTATTGATTTCAACCCTGTTAGTATTTGGTTTATCGATGAATGTTTTCGGTCAGAAACATCCGCCGGCACCACCACACCCTTCAAAAAATGAATTGGTCAGTCTTAAGATGAAAGAACTGGATAAAAAATACAATACAGAAAAGAAACTGATACTGAATCATCCTTTAGCGACCAAACAGATGAAAAGGGATCAGATGAAGGCTTTAAATAAAAGATATCAGACAGAAAAACGATTGCTTAAACAAGTAAAATAATACGGATTTCTTGCACTTATTAAAATTTGATACGTAAAATTCTATAGAGGAAATTTTACGAAGTTTGTAGTTTGAAATAATTTTTGTTGAAAGAGAATGCTTTTAGTGTTCTCTTTTTTTGTTTAAAATTAAACGAAAATGGCTTATTGGTGCATTTTAAGATCAATTGGTGGAAACGTGAAACATCCAATATTTTTCCTTAAATTCGCATAAAAATTTTTAAAGTAATGAATTACGATATTATTGTCATTGGAAGTGGTCCTGGTGGATATGTTACTGCAATCAGAGCAGCACAATTGGGTTTCAAAACCGCAATTATCGAAAAAGAAAACTTAGGAGGAATTTGCCTTAACTGGGGATGTATTCCAACAAAAGCTTTATTGAAATCTGCTCAGGTTTTTCATTATATCAACCATGCTGAAGACTACGGATTAAATAAAGTAGAAGCAAGCTTCGAATTCCCGAATGTGATTCAGAGAAGCCGTGGCGTTGCCAGCAAAATGAGCAAAGGAATCGAGTTCTTGATGAAAAAGAACAAGATTGACGTAATTCTTGGTACTGCAAAAGTACAGAAAGGTAAAAAGGTTTCTGTAACAGATAAAGACGGTAAAGTAGTAGAATATACTGCTAACAACATTATCATTGCTACAGGAGCTCGTTCAAGAGAATTGCCAAACTTACCGCAGGATGGTAAAAAAGTAATCGGATACAGACAGGCATTATCTCTTCCTGAGCAGCCAAAATCTATGATCGTTGTAGGTTCTGGAGCCATCGGAGTAGAATTTGCTGATTTCTATAATACAATGGGAACTAAAGTAACTGTTGTTGAATTTATGCCAAACATCGTTCCTGTAGAAGATGAAGAAATCTCTAAACACTTAGAGAAATCTCTGAAAAAATCAGGAATCGAAATTATGACAAACGCTTCTGTAGAAAGTGTAGATACAACTGGTGAAGGAGTAAAAGCTAACGTTAAGACTGCTAACGGAAACATTACCCTTGAAGCTGATGTATTATTATCTGCTGTAGGTATCGCTGCTAACATCGAGAACATCGGTTTAGAAGAAGTAGGTATCCAGACAGATAAAGGTAGAGTTTTAGTAAACGAATGGTATGAAACTTCAGTACCGGGTTACTATGCAATCGGTGATATTATCCCAACTCAGGCTCTTGCTCACGTTGCATCTGCAGAAGGAATCACTTGTGTTGAGAAAATCAAAGGAATGCACGTTGAGAAAATCGACTATGGCAATATCCCTGGATGTACTTACTGTCACCCTGAAGTAGCTTCTGTAGGTCTTACTGAAAAGCAGGCTAAAGAAAAAGGATATGAAATCAAAGTAGGTAAATTCCCTCTTTCTGCAAGTGGTAAAGCTACTGCTAATGGAAATACAGACGGATTTATCAAAGTAATCTTTGATGCTAAATATGGTGAGTGGTTAGGATGTCATATGATTGGTGAAGGAGTAACTGATATGGTTGCTGAAGCTGTAGTAGCTAGAAAATTGGAAACTACAGGTCACGAGATCATCAAATCAATCCACCCGCACCCAACAGTTTCTGAAGCGATCATGGAAGCAGCAGCAGCAGCTTACGGAGAAGTGATCCACATTTAATTTGATATACAGAAATTTATATAAAGAAAGCTCAGAGTAATCTGAGCTTTTTTAATAATTAACGATGAAGAAAATAATTTTTATTAGCAATTTTTTGTTTTGCCTTCATTTTTTTTGTTAGGTTTTTAATTGCCTATATTTAGGAGTATCCAGATAATATCTTACTCACTATTTAATAGTTTTATGTTAAAATAATTTTAAAATAAGCATATTTATAAAAATTAACCTGATTATATCAACCTGTTTTCTTACATTTATTCAATGAATTTTGAGAAAGTAGGACTTGTTTTGTCAGGCGGCGGTACCAAAGGAATTGCGCATGCAGGAGTATTGAAATTCTTGAAAGAAAAAAATATAGAAACAGATATCCTTTCCTGCTGTAGTGCAGGGTCTATCGTAGGATGTCTTCATGCTATAGGAAAAACTCCGGAAGAAATTCTGGAATTTTTTAATTCCGTATATTTTTTCAACTGGAAACATTTTGCATTCAATCAGCCGGGATTGGTCTCCTCAGTTATTTTCAGAAATTATCTTAAACCCATTTTTCATGAGATGAAATTGGGTGATCTGGATATTGACGTGAAAATTGTGGCAACAGAACTGGTGGGCGGAACTCAGAAAATCTTTGATAAAGATTTTGAGATTGTAGATGCTATCATTGCTTCCTGTTCTATTCCTGGAATTACCACTCCATATATCATCGGGGATGAAATGTATTGTGATGGCGGAGTCCTGAACAATTTTCCGGCAGATATCATCAGAGACGATTGTGATAAACTGATCGGAGTTTTTGTTTCCCCACCCAATGAAGCTAAAATTAAAGACCTGAATTCAATCAAAGCCATTGTTTCCCGCTCTTATGATCTCCTTTCCTACAGGATCGAAAAGGTTAAATTTGATTACTGTGACTGGTTTATTTCTTCTCAGAAACTAGCAGCCTACGGAACTTTTGAACGTGGAAAAGATCGGTTAGAGCAGATTTTTGATATCGGATATCAAGCCGCTAAAGAAAGCTATGACGGCAGTCGTTTTCTGACAGAGCTGAAACAGGCCGGAACTTAGCATTACATAAAAAAAGGAAGCAGGAAGAAATAAACTTCAGACTTAAAAAACACCTGAATATCAGCCTTCTCCTTCCAGCTTCCTGTCCAAAAAATTATATTAATTCTTAACTATCTGTGCATCCTGACGTACGATTTCATTATCATTCGTATCATAGACTACCAGAGTATAAGGTGCTTTCTTGGCAGAATCGGTCAGGTAATTTCTCCAGACCTGATAACTGTGCCCTTGGTTATTAAAATTGAAATAATAATTGCCACCACTGCCATCAGGAATCAGTTCTCCGTCACTGATGATCATACTGGGTTTAGCTGTAATCTTTGCATTGGCGTTCCAGGATTGATACAGATAGTTACCATTAGGTTGCTTATCAATTCTGATCTTAAATTTTTTAGTCTTAATGATAACGGTTTTAGGCACCTGCTGAAAAGCAGTATGTGAAACTATTCTGTTTTTTGGAATATCCGGAGTTTCTTTAGCATAGACAAAAGAAAATTGAGCTAAAGAGAAAGCTCCTAATAAGAAGTACTTAATCATTTTGTAATGGTTATTGGTTAACTTCTCAAACACCATCAAATATAAAGCCATTGTTTTTTGATGAGGAGAGAATTTTTAAGTTGTTGACTGTACTTTTAGGAATTGTAAAACCACTTGTGTCCAAAATTTTATAACTCTTGAATCCACCTCTCCGGACCAGGTGAATATATCGTCTTTCTTATATTTTAGAATAATATAGTTTGGATTCCTATGGAATGACAAGTACAATATATACTTTATCATTCCGCAGAAATCTATATCTAATAAAAGTGTTTCTATGGTACTTTTCCGAATCGGTATCTTTATTTGGTAACAGCGGTATAGCTTGCGAAAGCCTCTTCCAGGCTGTCAAATTTCCCTTTAAACTCATCAATAGGACAATCCTGCAGAATATTCCCTTTATGGATAAGAATTACTCTGGAACAAAGCGCTTCTACCTCCTGCATGATATGTGTAGAGAGCAGAACGGTTTTCTGTTGCCCGATTTCCTTGATTACATTTCTTATTTCAAGAATCTGGTTAGGATCCAGTCCGTTGGTAGGTTCATCAAGAATTAATAGGTCAGGTTGGTGAATAATAGCCTGGGCTAATCCTACACGCTGTTTGTATCCTTTTGAAAGTTGGCTGATTCTTTTTGATTTTTCAGGAGTAATGCCTACCAGTTCGATGACTTCATCTACTTTAGATGCAGGAATTTTATGGATATTGGCAATAAACTGAAGGTATTCTTTTACATACATCTCCAGATAAAGCGGATTGTTTTCCGGGAGAAACCCTATTTTTTTCTTGCTTTCGATCTCATGTTCAGAAATGCTCAGTCCATTAAAAATAATCTGACCTTCATCAATCTTCAATGCGCCAACGATAGATTTCATCAGGGTTGATTTTCCGGCACCATTAGGCCCCAGAAGACCGATGATCTCGTTTTTATCAATAGATATGTTGATATTGTTTAAGGCAGTCTGTTCACCAAATTTTTTGGTTAAATTATTTATCTGAAGCGGCATAATTTTTAATGTCTTTCTGCAAAAATAAAATAAAAAAACTCATTCGATGGAATGAGTTTCGCAATATTTATAAATTATAATTATTTTTTTGCTTTTTTCTTTGCACCGGACGCCGGAGTTGTGCCGGAAGCTGTACTTGCTCCTCCTTTTTTCACCATATCCTGGTTAGTACCGGCAGGCTTATCATACATGGTATATTTACCGTTTGTTCTTCCGAATACTTTTTCAACCTGCTTCTGAGTTAAAAACTGTGATTTACCCACATACTTTCTGTTTTTGTTGATGTATTGGATAAACTGTACAGTGGGCTGGCCATAGTTTTTCTCATAATGAAGTTCGATGATATCGTTGGGAAGTTCCAATACGATATTTTCTTCAGGTGGAGAGATAAAGCCATCTAAAATCAGTTTATAAAGTCCTGAAACGTCTCCGTTCAGATTTTGGAATGAAAAAGCGCGGATTGTATTCAGGTTGCTGGTATTCAGATCCTGATAATTGACTGTAAACTTGTCTTCTTTTTTATATAAACCAACAGAGTTGTCTTTGCCGATTTCCACCAAACTTTCATTTTTCAACACTTTAATCTGAGAGAAAACTGAAATACCGAACATACATGTAATAAGTAGAATTATTTTTCTCATAGAATGAAATTTTAATGTTTTAGATATTGGTGCACATAAACTTACAAATAAAACGGCTAAAAAACAATTTTATTCGTTGAGACAAAAGTAATACTTTTTTTTAATATCCATACGGGATGATAGAAGAATGTTATGCATTTTGTGTTGATTTTATCCTGTTTTAATTTGTTGATTTTTAGTGTTTTAGATTGATTTTGAATGGGTGATCTATGAAACGTTAAAATTAATCAAGGAAGTCTTTTTTACTGTGGTAATTCATTGATATTTAGTGGGTAAATTAAGAGTGGGAAAAAAATAATCAATTTAATGCCCATAGCTTACAACTCTTGAAATTTTCCAGCCATCAGGAGTTTGCTTCCAGATATGAACGAATTTGAATGTTCCACAATTAATTAAGGACCCATTTTCCAAACGGCAGAACTGATGGGTTCCTGTTTGTATGGCTCCATAGTCTTTGATAGGATATACCTCCATAGATCCTGGAACTAAAACTCTTCGGGTATATGCATAGTTTTTGGCTACTCTATCGAAGTTATCAATAGTTTCCTCATAGTTTGCCAAACCGCCGACATCATGGAAAAACTCAAGATCTTTAGTGAAAAAAGTTTTTAGTTTTTCAATATTTCCTGAATTGGCTGCACTAAAAAGGATACTGTCTCTCTTCATTATGGTAGTATATAATTCCTGAGAGACCGGTGTGTAGCCCTTTGATTGTGAAAGAAAGCTTGTACATGGTAAACAGGATAATATGATTAAAAGTAACGGAACAAAGAATCTATGTTTCATATGGAGAGGTTTATAATTGAATATACTTCAAAAGCATATCATATCTATTTTCAGTTAAAGGTAATCAATTAATTCTTTGTGGGTTATGAAAAGATAGGTTTTTCTATTTATTAATGGAGCGTTTAGAAATAATTGTTATAAAAGTATCAAATTCAATTTTGTAACTTCTTCCTACAGGGACTTTATAGTCACCAAGATGCACTTCGTTATTGTTGAAAGCGGTAACGAATTCTGTATTGATAATGAAGGACCTGTGAATTCTTATAAACCCCTTGGATGCAAGAGTAGATTCCAGATCTGTGATCTTACTTTTTGAAATAAAATTTTCAGTTGTAGATAAAGTTACTTTGATATCATTTCCCTGGCTTTCAATATAAGCAATATCTGCAAGGGAAATTTTCCGATACATTCCTTCGGTTTTAAACAGGATGAAATCCTCTTTTGGAGGATTGACATGCCTCAGTACCCGTTCTACAGATCTGAAAAATCGCTCAAAAGTGATAGGTTTCAAAAGGTAATCTACGGCTTCCAGTTCAAATCCTTCAATTGCAAAATCTCTGTAAGCCGTTGTAAATACGGTTTTAGGCTTTTGAGAGAGTGATTTCAAAAAATCAATTCCATTGAAGTGAGGCATCTGAATATCCAGAAACATAAGGTCTACCGGCTGATTCTGAAGGAGTTTATAGGCTTCAAGAGCATTCCCTGCTTTTCCTGTCAGTTTCAGATGATCGATTTTGGAAATATGATTTTCCAGTAATGTGGCCGCCAATGGTTCGTCATCTACAATAATACAGTTAATCATAGTGTGATGGAGTGGTTATTTCAATGGTAAAAGTATTGTTTTCCTGTGAGATACGGAAGGTGAAATTTCCATGATAATAATGTTCCAGCTGTCTTTTAATGTTCTTAAGACCAATTCCTTTTTCATTAGGATCAGAAATCTTTCTAAAGGTATTTTCAACACTGAAAACAGAATGTTTTTCATTGGTTTCCAGATTTATCTTTATTTCTGTTTGATCTGAGCTTCCACTGGCTCCATGTTTAAAAGCATTTTCAACTAGGGTAAGGTATAACAATGGTGGAATAGCATTGGCAGAATTCAGTGTAATATTTCTGGTGATTTTTAATCTTTCATCATGATAACGAAGGCTCTCCAGGGCAATATAATCATCAATAATACTAAGTTCTTCTGCAACCGAAATCCATTTTTTCTGTCCTTTGTAAAGAATATAATCCAGGATATCAGAGAGCTGGCTGATAGATTGGGAGGTTTTTTCTGAATTACTGATAGAAAGCGAATAGATATTGTTCAGGGTGTTAAACAGAAAATGTGGATTAAGCTGAGATTTGAGTGATTTCAGTTCTAGTTCGGTCTTTTCTTTTTTCAGTTGAAGGGCATTTGCTTTTTCATCTTTATACCGCATAAAGAACATGATTGAAATAAAGATAAAAGCCCCACTGATAATCGGAAATGTATAATGGAACAAAAGATACCGGATATCGATAACAATGCTGATAAAACTGTCTTTAGCTTCGTTGGTAAAAAAGGGCTCTGCAAGGTAAACAATAAAGAGCCTGTTGATTACAGAAATAATATAAAGGCTTAGAATAAGGTACAAAGAAAATTCAACATATTTTTTCCGGTCATAAAAACGCCGGATCAGTCCATAATAAATAAAATTGGCTCCCAGTATCTGAAAGATCCAATGACAAAAATTATACATCACCAACTGCTTAAACATTTCACCGTTGTAATCGTCATAAGTTCTTGCTATTCCAAACAAAAACAAAGCGATCCAGAAAAATAGCTGGAAGTATATATTTTGCCGGTTGTAGCTGGTTGTTCCGATCCTCATGATCGTCAAAAATAAAAAAACTTAAGATACGTCTGGCAGAACTAATGTGAAATCTGATAAAATAAGGATAAACAATATCATTTAAAGGGCAGACAGCTTATTGTGTGATTGGTACCGGAATTCCGGGTTTCTGAATATACGGCTTAAACGTATTCCTGATTTTAACAAGATTTGCATTAAAAAATATGACAACAGAGCGTTCAGAAAGGCTTTACGGATTGGATCATCTGAGAGCATTGGCTATTGTACTGGTTTTACTCTTTCATTACCGGGCATTTAAGCATCCGGAATGGATTGACACTATTGGGAAATTTGGCTGGACCGGAGTTGATCTCTTCTTTGTATTAAGTGGTTTCCTGATCTCAGGACAACTGTTTAAAGAGATGGGAAATAAGGGGGTAATTTGTTTAAAAACATTTTATATGAAACGTTTTTTCAGGATTATTCCGGCTTATTTCTTTACTCTTTTTCTCTATTTTAGCATTCCTTTTTTCAGGGAGCGGGAGGCTTTGCCGCCTTTATGGAAGTTTGTGACGTTCACACAGAATTACGGACTGGATGTGATTGATCAGGGAACATTTTCCCATGCCTGGTCATTATGTATCGAAGAACAGTTTTACTTTATTCTTCCTCTGTTTCTTTTAATGATAATGCCTTCGAAGTTATTCAGATATTTTGCTGTTTTGATTGTATCTTTTATTATATTGTCTCTAATCCTCCGGCTTATCATCTGGAATGTTTCTATTGCCGGAATGGATCATAGTGCTCTGGAATTCTGGCGTTCATGGTATATGAAAATATATTATCCTACCTATACAAGATTGGATGGTCTCAGTATAGGCATACTTATCAGTTATCTAATGCAGTATTCATCCGGTTTTAAAAGAATGGTTCACCACAATGGAAACAAACTTTTTCTTGCAGGAGTACTGTTATTGGGTTTTACATTTTGGGTTTGTAATGAACAGGCTTCAGAAATTGCTTCTGTATTGGGGTTTACATTGGTAGCGATAAGCTATGGATTGATGGTTATGGCTGCTGTTTCAGAATCATCATTTCTTTCAGGATGGAGATCCGGTATCACTGCTGAACTGGCAGCTTTGTCGTATGCAGTCTATCTTTCCCATAAAGGAATTATTCATATGATTCAGGCTGTTTTTGAACGGTTCAACCTTGAAACTTCGGATACGGTATGCCTGATTGTTTGTTTGTCCGGATGTCTTATTGGAAGTTTGCTGTATAGGATTGTTATTGAAAAGCCTTTTGCTGATATTAAGCAAAGGATTTTAAAATCAGGAAAATAAAATGATGTATTTACTTTACAGGCTGCATAAGTCTTTCTGTTGCAGGTCTGGGATTTCTTCCTCTTTCAAACCCCTGAATAAAGAAACAGGCAATTAGAGAGAAGGTGATAATAAAGACCAGAACAGACCAGATTGTTTTTTGAAGCCTTGAAACATTTAATCTGGATATAAAGAAAATACCCAGCACAATGAATATAAAAACAAGTAATAATATTCCCATTTGTCCAGCTATATTTTGAAAAGATACAAAAAAGTAAATGAAAATATTTTTGCAGTTGAAATAAATTGATAGATTTAATACGCTAAAAGTTAACTTCTTACTCTATGAAAAAAATAATATCACTGCTGGGTATTCTGATGTTTATAATTTCCTGCAACGGGCAGGGAAAAGAATCCTATTGGAAAGGGCAGGAGGTCACGAAGGAAAGCAAAGAGCCGTTTCATGGAGTAACATTGGCGTATATGGAAATGATTGCAGAAATGCGGATTCATCTTTCTAAAAATAATGATTCTCTGGTTTTTACTTATCCTTATGAGAAAAAAATAAAGGTTTCTGAATTAAAATCTCTCACCGGATGCAGATTGAAAGACGATGGGAAATTATTAGACAGCGTATATGATGTAAGGGTAGAAGGAGATGAGCTGAAGATTAAATTTTATTATATCGGAACGGCTTCCAAAGATAACCGCTTCTCACTTAACCTTGTCAGAACGGATAAAGCAAGCTATATTAAAGAAACGGAAATCCTGAAGAATGAGAAAAAGAGGATGCTGGAGATGATAAAACCTGCTGATGTTTCCGGATTGGGAGTATCCATCAGTATTCCTGAATATTTCAAACCGGATATCAATATTAATCTGCTGAACCCTATTCAACTGGCGGAAGATTTGTGTCAGGTAAAAGGTATACAGACATTATCTTCTTCCGAATCATTTAAAGTAGGACAGGAAAAGTATAATTACCATCAATATGAATTAGTGAATGCGGATCAAGTGAGTCGAATAGCCGCTAGAATCGGGACGATTGATTTTCCGACGTTTAAATTAGTGACAAATCAGGATGGAAGCAGAACAGATGCCTGGATGGTTGGCAGAGAACGTTCAGATAAGAAAACAATTCAATCCATATTCAGATCTGTACAATCAAAATATCCTAATGCAGATATTATTGCGATAGGAGCTCCCGAAATAGCACAAACAAAAGATGATGTTGTAGGAATTGCCTCTACATTCGGAGTTACAATGACTAACAGTAACGAAATTATAAGAATTTTAATCAGTATTCCTGAAGAGCTTTATGGCATAAAACAGGAGGCCACAGGTTCAAAAGAGGTCGCAAAAGCATTTGAATATTATATAAGCCTGATCGGGACTGCAGAAATACAGGTTAAGGTGATTTCAAAAAAATTGAATGATTTATTAAATGCTAAAAATTTTTCAGGAGACAGGCCCTATTTTTTATCGGAAGAGTAAGTAAAGTTCTTAGAACTTCAACGGATAATTTCCTGTAGATTTTACAGATCTTTGAGCAACAGTAACTGCTCTGTTAGCTGGATCTGTGAGAGGAAAACAAAAAGCGGTTTTCATAAGAGAGACCGCTTTTTATAGATTCAGTATTATTGTGAAGCAGAACTATTTTGAAGTAATACTTTTCAGTACAGCATTCTTGATGGCAGCTTCCTGAAAACTCCAATGTTCACTGTTTCTGGGCATCTGATTTTCAAGAATGATCAGGCTCATATCTGTAGATGGGAAGTATACATTAAGACAGGTAAATCCATCTCCAAGGCCAGTCACAGCATAGTAATCGAGCCCGGCTTCCCTGATGAATCTGATATTATATCCAAATCCCATATTCTCTTTCCCAAAAACATTATGTTGAGATGATGTAGAAGGAGTCAGCATCAGCTTTTGAAATGTTGAGGAAAGCAGTTTTCCCTTGAACAATGCCTGATCCCATTTTGCAAGATCTTCTACGGTGGAAATAACTCCGGCCGCAGATACGATATCATCATTTAAAAAGGAATTTTCGACCTTTTCAAATTGGTTATTATCGCTTCTGTAGCCTGGAACCAATGCCTGGTTATTTTTACTGTTATATACAAATGTCTTCTTCATATTCAGCTTTTTGAAAAGAGAATCAGCCTGGTCTGTAAAGGTTTTACCAGTTGTGTTTTGAAGAATTTCACCCAAAAGAATATAAGAAAGGTTTCCGTATTTAAACTGTGAGCCCGCTTTAAAAGCTGTCGGTTTGTCAAGATCGGTAATCCCATGAGTATGATTCAGAAGATGATGAACTGTTATGGTATCTGCCCATGGCTGGGTAAGTGAAGGCAGATATTTTTTTATCGGAGTCTGAAGATCAAGTTTACCCTGTTCAGCAGCCTGTAAAATTAAAACAGCGGTAACCTGTTTTGAATTCGACATGATTTCAAACTGATCATCGGTTTTTAAAGCCACTTTTTTTTCAACATCTTTATATCCATTGGCTTTCAGATATTTTGTTTTTCCGTTTTGAGTAACCAAAACTGTTCCATTAAATGTAAGTGGAGTAGAAGCCGTTATGATACTGTCGATCTTTTTTGAATACGGAGTTACTTTTTGCGCTTTTACAGAAACAGGTTGTAATGTGAAGGCTGCAAAAATGAAAAGTAATTTCGTTTTGATCATAGGTTTATTTTTTGTTGTAGTGGTCATAAGCTGCTTTGGCAATAGCTGCAATAATGGCTTCTGAATTTTCAAATGTTTCATAAGTATCATGTACAAAAACAGTAATATAGATTCTTTTTTTATCTGAAAGTTCAATGATTCCAAAATCATTGATAGCCCCTGTCATCCCTGCTTTATTGGTAAATGAGGTTCCAGTGCGATGGGCTGTTTTAACCTCTTTTGGAAGATGGCCTTTAAGTCTTTTAGCCCCTGAAACATTACCCAGCATAGTGGTATACAGCCATTTTGTAAGTTCCTTATTCAATATTTTTCCGTTATAGAACTTGCCTAATAGCCTGATGGTCTCATTAGGAGTTGTTTTATTGATAAATTGAGAATCCCAATCTTTGTGCATGCCTTCTTCATCGTTTTTAATGATCACATCCTTACTATTAAGGAATCTTTCAACATACTCAGGCCCTCCAATCAGTCTGAGAAGGATATCTGTTAAATTATTATCACTTTGTGCAACCATCCATTTTATACACTCTTCTAAAGTAAGTTCCATGTTTCCCTCCGGATATTTTTCTTTAAAAGGACTATAGGTATCATCCAGAAGCTCTTCTTTCTTAATGTAAATTTTTTGCTGTAAGGAAAGGTCACCTTTTTCTACCTTATTAAGAATAGCTAAGGCAATATGAAACTTAAAGGTACTTAACATAGGGAACAGTTTGTTCCCGTTGATCTCGACGATCTCTTTTTTTGGAGAGTCTGTGGCTAAAACGGCCACTCCTACATCTGCCTTTTTATTGGTAATGATAGATTCAAGAGTTTTTTTTAATTGCAGATCGGATGTATTCTGTGAAAAAAGCGTTAGGCTTAAAAATACAAAGAATGGAGTAAGAATAATTTTCTTTGATTTCATTTATTCAAATGGTTATTAAATAGATTTTTGATCTCCAAATATATGAATTTCATTTATCCGTTTTTTGATCTGTGCAATATTTTTGATCAATAAGACTCATGATCTGTTTTCTTGGGCAAACAAACTATTTCTGTGTAATAAGAAATTGAACCAAAGGTATATTAAATATAAACTTTCATTCCTTCACACATAATTTTTAGGAATAATACCCGTTTAGCATTCATAAGCTTTATGATTGTAAGCATAAGATCAATTAAACAGATGTTTGTATTTTTATAATCAACATTTGAATGAATTACAGGATGTTCAGAAACACTCAATGTACGGGCGTTTTGTATTGATGGCTCTGGCCATGTTCATCACTATGTATCTGATGATGTTTGCGATGATAGACAACCTGCGGAACCTTATTCCAAATCTCAATAATGTATATATGACTTCATTATTGGTGTCTGTAATGCTGTTGATTGAGGTATGGATTATGAAAAAAATGTACACCAATTCCAAGCTCAACTGGTTTATTGTTATTATAGCACTTACAATTGGCTTTTTTTCGTGGATTTGGATCAGAAAACAGGTAAGTGTTGGAGCCGAGCAGTTTGTAAAAGGAATGATTCCCCACCATGCAGCCGTTCTGGGGAGCAAAGCTCACCAATCCGGAATTGATAAAGCTGCAAAAAAATATTCTTGAAACCCAGACAGAGGAAATAAGCTGATGAAACGTAAGCTTCAGGAACTGGAAAAAAGATAAATAAGAAGAAAAGATTAATTCTATTGGTCATCAAATTGTATGAATAGCATCATTTAAAATAAATGGTGCTATTTCTTTGATGAGAAGCTGTTGTAAATTTTGCAGCAGATTCATACTTTTTTTATAAATTGTCCATCACTGAAAAAGGAAAAATTAATGATCATTATAAACAGGCTGATAAACCATTTTCTATGAAACACAGAGTATTGCCAATTGCTTTTGGGCTGAATTCATTTTACCTGTCAGTTTTATATTTCCGGATGTTCTGGATTTCAGATAAAGTGAAAACAGAGTTGCTTTTGACTTATAAATATATGCTGTATTCAGTGTTTTTTGTTTTTCCTTTGTTCATTATTTCAACACTTATTCTTACAAAAGAGTTTAAAGCCGGGTTTTTTCTGAAACTTTTGGTTTGGCTGTTAGTGGCTGCTATGCCTGTTCTTTATTTTTGGTTCTTTGATTTAATGAAAGAGAAAGAACTGCTTTACGGATACCTGATTACGCTCGTGCAGTGTCTGGTTCAGTCCAAAACGGTAAAGGATGATGAGATGATCTCCAGGGTTGCCGGGGTTTTTTCTGCAAAGCTGATCCTTTGGTTTTTCATTTTACTGGTATCATTATCTTTTCATACGTTGTATTCCGATCTCCCGGCAAGTATGCTGGCAGGGGGAATCTATTATCTCTGTGTCGGAATTCTTGATATTCTGGTCGTCAGGTATAAATTTATTACAGAAAAGTAAATGAATAGTTTCTCTGTACAACGCATCAGCAGGTAATATCGTTTACAATTAAAAGCAACTATGAATTTCAATAAAAAGTTTGATAAAAAATGTTCTGCAAATCTGTCTTTTCTTTTGAGGAGATTTGATGATTCAAATAATTCTGAATATACAATAAAAAGGCACCGTCTAAAATAAACGATGCCTCACTTGAAATATATTAAAATTGTTTTTTGCTGTGTTCTGTCTGCTAGTTCTGTTTGATTTGTGGGTTATTATTAATCTCTTTATTCGGAATCTGGAATATGAATTTATCTGTTGTCAGGTTAAACCTTCCAAAGGTGTGGTTTGTTCCGGTGTATACTCTTTCCAACGGAGTATTTAATCTCTTCATATCAAACCATGCATATCCTTCGCCCCACAGTTCAATTTTTTTTTGCAGAATAATTTCATTGATCAATTCAGGTCCTGTTTTTGTGGAAAGGACATAGGCGTTATCTCTTTTGGATGCGATTTCGAACAAAACTTGTCTTGCTTCAGCTTCTCTGCCTTGTCTTGCCAGGGCTTCAGCTTCAATATAATACAATGAAGAAGCTCTGATGTAGATATAATCTCCTTCAAACATGCTAGGGTCTTTAAACTTCCAGCTTACATAGGCAGGATAATTTTTTGTTTTCCCGTTAAAGCTATATTTGGAAGGCTGGCTGCCGTTGAATACTTTTTTACGGTAATCTGTATCAGGAATCGCTTCATACAGACGCTTATCAATAAGCTTATAGATCTGAGCAGCTCCTGCATACCCTTCATTGGTATTATCAAACATAGAGAAGAAAGACGCATAATAGTTTCCGGTACTCATCGTAGAAATCGTATTATGGAATCCCCAGATTACCTCAGGATTACTGAGATTGGAAAATCCAGTCGTGGTATAATCGTTTTCTGTCATCAGGGCAATACCTTGCTTACTGTCTGCAGCATATTTTCCGGCTTTTGTATAATCTCCTGTTTGCAGGAATATATCAGCCGCGATGGCTTTAGCGGTTCTTTGATCGATCTGAGCTCTGGATGGGCGGGCAAAACTTTCCAAAAGAACAATAGATTCTTCAATGTCCTGACCAATCTGAGCATAGACTTCTGCTATCGTTGATCTTGAAAGTCCCTGGCTGGGATTATTAGTAGTAAGAACTAATGGAAGACCAAGGTCAGATGGATGGCTTTTAAAATCTTTAGCATAAAAGCGAATCAGATGAAAATAAGAATAAGCTCTTAGGGCAAGCAGCTGTCCTTTAATAGCTTTGTTCTTAGGGTTTGTATCATCTTTCAAGTCATTAAGAAGTTTATTGATAATGAATATTCTTGCATAAAAAGTGGTCCATACGATTTCTGAAGCCAAATTACTCGCATTGGTAGCTTCATAATTATAAAACATTCCCAAATGCTGATTTTTTGCCTGGATCACATCATTAGACATTAAATCGGCACCTGCCTTTATTCCCATAATACCGAAATCTGAATGAGACGAGATGTTTCCACCGGCACCATTACTGCGAAGATCAAGGTAAATTCCGCCAAGAATCTTTTCCGGCTTCGACTGATCATCATTCAGCTGCTCACCGGAAATATCACCCTCCGGTAATGTATTGAGATCATTAGCACAGCTGGTTGTGATAAGACCTACGGCTAAAGCTGATATAAAGTATTTTATTGCTTTCATAATTTCTTTTAAAATGTTAGTTTAAAACCAAGTGAAACACTGGATAGTAAAGAGTATTTATAGGCATCAGATACCCCTGTTAATGCAGCTCTCGGATCATATCCCTTTCTTTTGGACCATAAGTACAGGTTGTTTCCTGTAGCATAAATCTTTAATGCTGATAAACCAATCTGTTTTGTGAAAGTTTCAGATAGCTGATAGGATAAAGTCACATCCTGAAGACTGATATAATCGGATTTGATCAGATAAAGTGTAGAATTTTCATTCTGACTGGTCGAAGTAAGATCTACACGCGGTAAAGCAGCATTGGGATTTTCCGGAGTCCATGTCTTATCAAGATCCGTTTAATAATTGGAAGCATAAGCATCAGAGTGGAATAAACTTCTGTAGATGTTATCATACCCGTATCCGCCAAACTGATAAGCGAAATTAACAGAAAGATTGAGCCTTTTATAGGTAATATCTGTTCCAAATCCACCATATACTTTAGGGATAGCAGATTTTCCTGTGTTGTAATCACTGGCTTCCTTAAAATTATTGGTAACTGTTTTTACAACTTGCTGAGTGGCTGGGTCAATAGAATTTTTATACCATAATGCATCACCGTTTACAGGATTTACTCCTGCAAATTCTTTCAGGTAATAATTATATCGGTCGCCACCTTCAGTTAAGATAAACAATCCTGAAACCAGTCCTGTAGCTCTTTGTTCGGCAGGCAGTTTTGTAATCTTGTTTTTATAATGGGTAGCATTGGCATAGAAATTCCACTGAACGTCATCTGTACGGAGAATATCTACACTAATGTTAGCCTGAACTCCTTTGTTGTACATATCTCCGATATTTCCATATTTCACATAGGAACCAGAATTGGATATAGGCAGTGGAAGAGTATAGATCATATCCGATACCTTTCGTTCAAAATAATCCGCATTCAGATTCACTCTGTTACTGAACAAAGCAATTTCAAAACCGGCATTCAGGTTTTTGGATGTTTCCCATTTTAAGTCTCTGTTTCCTTGTTTCTTCAGAGAAAGTACAGGTTTTCCATCACCAAAATCATTGATTCCGTAGATGTCCTGATAAGCGTAGTAATCTCTTGTAGTGTTATTCAGAAGGATGTTGTCATTGCCCTGTTGTCCGTAAGAAGCTTTTAACTTCAAAGCATTAATGATGCTGTTGTCTTTAAGGAAATCTTCCTTGGCAACATTCCATGCAGCTCCTAATCCGTAAAATGTACCCCATCTGCTTTCCGGAGCGAAGACTGAAGAACCATCTCTACGAACATTCGCGTTAAAGAAATACTTATTGTCATAGTTGTACAGTAATCTTGAGAAATAACCTTCTACAGCATATTCATATCCGTTTCCTGACAGTTCTGTGATCTTTACGGCATTATCAAAAGACGATGAATCCGGTAATAAAAGCTGTTGTTTGGTTCCTGAAAATCCTTCGTTCTTCGTTTTATTCAGTTCATGACCAACAAGAATATTGAAGTTGTGTTTATCAAATTTCTTCTGGTAGGTAAGCAATTGCTGATGATTCAGCGTATAATTAAATATAGATTCATGAGAAATTGTTCCACCCACAGATGAAGACGTTCCCCCCAGTGTATTCCCGAACTGAAGGTTTTTTAAATTTTCAAGATAAGCCCCGAAATTGTAAGTGAAATCCAATCCTTTGATGATTTCATAATTTAACCCCAGATTGGCATTGGTGATATTACTGACCCTTTGAGATTTATCCTGTTGAAGATTTCCCACTGGATTCTCAAAAACAGCGTAGGATCTTGTAGAGCCATTAGGGCCCTGCCCGTCACCATAATCATATAAAGCATTTCCGTGGTTATCATAGAGCTGTTGGTAGTTATCGTTTCTAAGAAAAACCGGATAAAAAGGAGCTATATTTCTGGCAAACTGAAATGGATTGGAAAAACCTCCCGTTTCTCCGAAGTTCTGCTTGCTGTACGTATAAGAAAGCGCCGTTGTTAATTTCAACTTTGGAGTGATAGAGTAGTCCACATTGGATCTGACTCCGAATCTTTCAAAACCGGATGAAATAAGATATCCCTTATCATCCAGATAATTTAAAGAAGTATATGATTTTACCTGATCCCCACTGGCGTTAATCCCCACAGTAGCTTCTCTTCTGAGAGCAGGTTTAAAAAGTAGTTTTTTCCAATTATCCTGATAAAGTAGTTTAGCTTTAGAATTAAAAGAGCCGTCCTGTGCTATGAGTTCATTAAAGGGAACATTGTAAACATTATATCCCAGTCCGTTCAGAGCAGTGATTCCTGCTGCATGAGGAGTATTCCCGGAAGGAATAGCACCCGGTTGCAGTGATTTTGCAACTTCCCCGATTCTTCCTCTGTTATAGTAGGCAGTATAATATTCCTGTGGTGAAGTATATACTGAGTAATCCTCAATAGACCTGAAGTTAACCCCGGTTTTTACATCAATATCAACACTCAGTTTCTTGTTTTTTCCTCTTTTGGTATTCACTATGATGACTCCATTGGCTCCTCTTGAGCCATATAAAGCATTGGAAGAAGCATCTTCCAGAAAGGAAATACTCTCAATATCTGCTGAAGAAATACTGTTCAGGTCACCGCTGTAGGGAATCCCGTCCAATACAATTAAAGGATCACTGGATGCATTGATAGAACCAATTCCTCTCATTCTTATTGTAGGCTGGGAACCCGGCTGGCCTGAAGAAATTACCTGTACACCGGGAACTTTACCACCAATTCCCTGAAGAACGTTTCCGTTTTGAAGATTCCCCAGATCTTTTGCCTTTAATGACTGTACCGATCCTGTAATTTCTTCCTTTTTTTGCTTTCCGAAGGCAACTACCACCACCTCTTTGATGGAAGTCTCCTGCGAAAGACTGTCTTTTTTCTGTGCAAAGCCATATTCAGCGAATAAGAGTACGGCCAATACACCAAGTTTGCATTGTTTTTTTCTCATTATATTAATCTTAGGTTTAAAAAAATTGAATGTGTGTAGTACGCTTTATCTTCCGTTTAGGAAAAAAAGAGATCCCTGCCTCCCTTTTGTAAGGAGGTGTCAGAAAGAAAATGTTAAAATAGAGGAGGTGTACCCGGATTAAATCGGCTTTGAGCTTATCGGGCTTTAATTCCTACAATAATGTGCATATTTCTTCAGGAATTTATAGCATCATCATTTTACACATCATAGATTCAAAGCACATGCTCTTAGAAGTAATATTGTGCTGTGAAAGGCCTTTTCCTGTACAACCCTTATGTTGAACAGAAATTACAGCCATGATAGTGTATAGGTAAGAATTAAAGTCATTCTTATTCATGAGAATAGAGTTTTATTTTTTTTAACTGGGTCAAAATTATCTAATAATTCATAAAACTTTGTTAAAAGAAAGTATGAGAAAAATCATATTAGTCTACTAATTAAGTAGGGTAATTGAATAAATGATCTTGATTTGATCTTAATGTATTGAAAAACAGGTTGTTATTTTTATTTAAAAATATGAATGTCAAATCAAAAAAAAAATCATTTTAGCTGATGAATAATATTTAACACAAAAAGTCTATTGTTTTTGTAGACTTTTTGTGTATTTTACGCCCGATTTCTTTTCAGGGAGCTTTATCCCACTATCCACTCATACACCTCACGCCGGAGCAGAGAAGGATGATGAAGATGAAAAATATGTCGTTAAAAGATTGATCATTTGTTTTTTTTCAGATCGAAACTCTTTTACAAAAAAAAATAATTATATTTTTGAATACTGTATTGGCAAAGTCTTTTTTGTCATAATGCAGGTTACTATTATTATGAGAAAATACCTTACCTATATATTAATGTTGGGGTTTCCTCTGTTGGGAGCCCAAACTAAAGTGGCTGAAAAATCCACTTATCAGGAGAACTGGACATCGCTGGAGAGAGAAAATACAGCCATGGCCTTTGATGCCGATGTAAAATTATCTGATGCCGAGATTGCTTTAGACAAAAAATTATTCCAGATAAGAAAACAGTTTCTGAGTGAAACTGAAAAACAGCAGATTCCTTTATATAACCGTTCTTTTAATGAAATAAAGCCATTAATAGAATCCAGTAAGCTGTTTAAAATTATTCAGACAATGCCCAAAGGTGGCCTGCTGCATACACACAGTGGCGGTCTGGCTAATGCCGAATGGCTGATAGCAACGGCTAGAAAATATAAAGAATGCTATGTATATGATCAAAAAGACAGTGATAAATTTATTTTTGGGCAACTGGGCTTTTTTGAAAACGGAAAAGTTCCGGCAGGATTTGTCAGTCTTGATCAAAAGCTGAATTCAGATGCCGGTTTTGAAAAGAAACTGCATGAACTTCTCCTTTTGAAACGTGATAATCTTTGTTCCTATAACAATTATTGGATTGAATTTGAAAAGCGTTTCCAACGGATCAATCTGCTATTACCTTATCGCCCTTTCTTTAAGGAATATTATCTGAAAGGGTTTCAGGATTTGGCCAAAGATCATGTGCAGCATGTGGAGATCAGGTATGTTTTTGATGAACTTTATGATTTTGAGCATGGAAAATATCCATTGGAAAAATCTATTACAGATCTGCAGGATATTGTAAAGCAAATGCGTCAGTCAGATCCTCAGTTCAGTCTGAAACTGATTTATTCTAGCTTTAAGTTTTTAGATTCTGACAGCATAGAAAAACAGCTGGAAATTGCTTTTAAATTAAAGAAGCAATTCCCGGATATGATTTCCGGTTTTGATCTTGTGGCCGATGAAGCTGCCGGAAACAGCATCAATTCTTTCCAGAAAAACTGGACAAAAATAAATGAGATCACTAAAAAGTCAGGAGTGGAAATGCCATTGTTTCTTCATGCGGGGGAAAGCAATTCTGTTTTCAATAAAAATGTACTGGATATCACCTTGCTGAATAACCAAAGAATTGGTCATGGTCTGAACCTGATTTACTTTCCAAAATCAATGGATCTGATTAAAAAACAGAATAAACTGGTAGAAGTAAGCCCGATCAGTAACCAGGTCCTTGGATATGTGAGTGATATGAGAAATCACCCGGCAAGAGTTTTACTGAGCAATGGTGTACAATGTTCTATTAATAGCGATGATCCGGCTGTATATGGTTATGAAGGATTAAGCTATGATTTTTGGGTGGCCTATGTATATTGGGAATTGGATATGAAAGCTTTGAAGAAATTGGTTTTCAATTCAATTAATTATTCTTCTTTAAATAAAAATGAGAAAAAACAGGCAGTAGAATATCTGAATGCTCAATGGAATGATTTTGTTCAAAAAGCCAATGGAGAATTAAATTAATAGTCATTATGAGTGCAACTTATAGGGCTAAGCACTTTTATAATGAGGTGAATAGTACTGTTGTCAGTCTTTACAATAGATTTATATAAAAACTAAAGGTGAGTTTCTAAACTCACCTTATTTTGTACTGCAATGTTTTCGGATATTGCTTTTTAGAATGCAGATTTTCTTTATTATGAACTATAGTTAATTCTTAACCCTTTGTAAATTCAAATCCTGAAAGTCGAAACTAAAGTCTATATTAGGGGAGATTCCCTTCATTTTTATGCTTTGAGCTTTTCCTTCTTCATCTAAATTAAACATAGCAAAGGCATCACAGTTCATATCTTTATAATCCCATTTAATTGCAAAGGTATTTGCTTTATAAAAACTCATGGGCCCGTTTAGCTTTGGTGATCGATAAGATTTAAACCATAATTGATTTCCCTTTAAGAATATTTCTATTTTTCCAAACCATTTATCTTCATACAGTCCAATTAAATCCTCATTTTTTATTGTTGTATTTTTTGCTTTGCTTACTGTTTCCCAAACCTTTTTAGTGACCTCATCTCCAGATTCTTTTTGAGATTGAAAGTAGGCAGTATACTTATCTACCCATCCGTAATTGTTGAGGCCTAAATAGCTGTCAATAATGGTTTGACTCACTGAAGAGAAAACACCGGAGCCGCCATTTTCTGTATTGGTGAGAATAACAATACCCAAATTTAAGTCTGGAATCATGGTAACAATAGAAAGCATTCCGGGTAGCCCGCCGGTGTGAGAAACACTGAGGTTTCCTTTTATATCAGATAAATTCCAGCCTAAACCATATCCATTAAAATGTTGGTTATACCTTGGGTTAGGATTAATTTGATCAACAGTATGAATGGTCCACATTTCATTTTGCCTTTCCTTAGTGAAAAGCTGTTGGTCTAAACCAGAACCATACTTACCTTTGTTGAGCTGAACAAGCATCCATTTAGACATATCATCAACGTTGGAGATTATCCCTCCGGCAGCTCCATTAACCATCGCCCCATATAAAGATATTTTTTTTATAGCCCCGGATTCTGAGGAATGGGGAGAAGCCATTAAACTTATATCTTTTACCTGACTGATGGAACTGAAAGAATTTTGCATTTGCAGTGGTTCCATAATGCGCTTTTGAACAAAGGTTTCCCAATTCATCCCGCTTACTCTTGCAATAACTTCGCCTGCTATCAAATACAGTTGATTATCATAATTAAATTGGGTTCGGAAACCTGAAACAGGAGTAAAATACTGGAAAGACTTTATTACATCTTTAATAGTGAAGTCTGTACCATCAGGAAACATCATTAAGTCTCCGACTCCTAAACCAAGTCCACTACGGTGACACAATAAATCTTCTATAGTAAAATTTTCTGTCACATAGTCATTATACATCTTAAATTCAGGGATGTATTTTTTGACATTATCATCCCAGGAAAGTTTTCCCTCATCTACTAAAATAGATAATGCGGCAGTTGTAAAAGCCTTGCTATTGGAAGCAATTTCAAAGTTCGTATGTTCATCAATAGGTGATTTTGTATCTATTGATTTTACACCATAACCTTTTTTGTGAATTATCTTTCCATCCTTTACAATGGCTACAGCCGCTCCTGCAACATGGAACTTTTCCATTGCATTATCAACAAGAACATCTACTTCTTTGGAGGTTATTTGAGCGGATAAACTGCTGCTTGTAAATAGTATAGTAATGATGAATAGAGACAATTTTATTTTTGTCATAATTGATTATTTTATATCATGGTTTTATTGACCACTAAACCTCACGATTTGAGGCAGGTGAATATTAGCAGGACCAAATCTATTGATTAATAGGTTAATGGCAAAATATAAAACCAACTTTAAATTGTACATGTAAGCTAAATGAGAAAAGAGAGATAAAAGTGGATAGATGAAGTATTTCTTTTTCCAAATATTAAATATACTTTTGAAGAAAACTTATAATTATTGAAAATGGAAGATTTTAACAGAAAAACTCAAGCCGGAGCGGTTGCTTATTTTCGTCACTGTATAAAAAATGGAGATACAGCCGGTGCTTTGAGTTGCTTTCACTCTGAAGGAGTTTATATTGACCGTGATGGGAAAGAATTAAGAGGCCTTGAAGATATACAAGTGGCTATGGAAAATATATGCGGGCTAAAACTGAATATACAGGGAGAAACTCCACATATTACAGTGATTAATGACCTTGCGATGTGGCTCGATCGATGGGAGATGACAGGTCATACTCCTGATGGGCAACCCATAAAAATGACAGGTCATACTTCCTGTATTATGAAGAAGAGCGAAAAGGGTGATTGGCTTTGGCTCGTTGATAATCCCTTTGGTTCTGCAATTCTGAATTATTAGTTTTTTTGGCTTTGAAGATATTGAATCCGGCAGGCATCTACGATGCCTGCCGGATTTTACATTCTCCGGACTTGTATTATTTTTAAGTCAGAAATCTTATTCAAATTTCTGTAACAGAGATTCTGTTACAACTTCCCTTCATTGAGATACTCTGATCTTTTATGCTTTTCGGAACTTTGTCCTACCAAAACAACAGAATATAATATTAACCAGAAAAGTAAAACAATATGCAAACAATATTAGGAGCCAATGGACAGATTGGCGAAGAGCTGGCAAGAGAATTAAAAAGAAACTTTACTTCAGATATTCGGATTGTAAGCAGAAGCGCCCAAAAAGTAAATGATACTGATGAGGTGTTCTCTGCGGACTTATCTATCCGTGAGAAGGCTATTGAAGCGGTAAAAGGAAGTGAGATTGCTTATTTCACATTAGGTCTTCCAATAAGCTCAGACCTTTGGGAAAAACAATTTCCTTTAATTCTTCAAAATGTGATAGATGCCTGTAAGATCAACGGGACTAAGCTGGTATTCTTTGATAATACGTATATGTATCCGCAGGATGGTCGCGTTTTGAATGAAAATACAATATTTGCTCCGGTGGGAAGAAAAGGTAGAGTAAGACGGAAAATGGCAGAAATGATATTGAAAGAAATAGAATCCGGTGAGCTGGAAGCCGTCATCTGCCGTGCTCCGGAATTTTATGGCCCGGGAAAAACACAGAGTATTACGAATACATTGGTTTTTAATAATATCAAAGAAGGTAAAAAACTTAAAGTTCCATTGAGCACAAATAAGAAAAGGAGCCTTATCTGGACTCCGGATGCAAGCCGGGCAACTGCTTTAATTGGAAATACGCCTGATGCATTCGGGCAAACCTGGCATCTGCCGGTAGATAAAAGTCATCCAACCTATAAAGAATTTATACGGATTGCTTCCGGAATTTATGGTAAAGACCTGGAGTATTCAGCAATATCTAAATTCGTTTTTAAAATCGGGGCTTTATTCAATAAAAAAATAAAGGAATTATTGGAATTATTGCCAAGGTATGAACATGATAATATCTTTGATGATTCAAAGTTCAGAATACGATTTCCTCAATTTCAGGTAACCACTTATAAAGAAGGAATCAATCAGATTAAAAGTGGGCAGCTTTTAGGAAAATAATAAAATTGTAACTTAGTATGAGTTATCTTTTTAAACCACATAAGCGCATAGAAAATGCTGAAATATTAGTAGATCAAAAGTATTTTTATGAGATTTTTAGCGTCCTGTAAAGCCTAATATATCTATTTGGTTTAAAAAAATATAAATCAGAAATCAGTAATGAAAACACCCATAAAAGTTTCATCAATCAATGCCATGCATCAGGCTCTGGGATTGAAAAAGCCATCAAACCCACTGATCAGTGTATTCAGTTTTAATGATGTAAAGCTGAAGTCAGAGACTATTCTCAGTGCGGTAATAACTGATTTTTATGCTATAGCCCTTAAGAAAGACTGTGCAGGAGGAAAATTTAAATATGGCCAGCAGTATTATGACTTTGAAGAAGGGGTCATGTATTTTACCGCTCCACAGCAGGTGTTACAATTTGAAGATGTTCTTTTGAACGAAGTGGAGGGTTTTGTATTGGTGGTACATCCTGATTTTCTTCAAAGTTATTCTCTGGCATCAAAAATTAAAGACTATGGATTTTTTTCCTATACAGCCAATGAAGCCCTGTTTCTTTCTGAGAAAGAAGAAAAATCTATTATGGATATTATAGAGAATATGAGCCAGGAGATCGATGCCAATATGGATTCTTTCACACAGGATCTGCTGGTGTCAAACCTGGATCTACTTTTGAAATATTGTGACCGTTTTTATAACCGTCAATTTTTAACCCGTAAAAAGATAAATAATGACCTGCTTTCGAAGCTGGAAACGTTATTGGATGAGTATTTTAAGAATGATCAGCTGGTGGTAAATGGTATTCCCTCTGTTCATTTTGTGGCTGAAAAGCTAAATCTGAGCGCGAATTATCTGAGCGATATGCTTCGGGCACAGACAGGGCAGACTACCCAGCAGCATATTCAAAACCGATTGATCGAGAAGGCTAAAGAGCTGCTTTCTACAACAGAAATGTCTGTTTCGGAAATTGCTTACCAATTGGGATTTGAGCATCCGCAGTCCTTCCATCGCCTGTTTAAAAACCGAACTTCTTTTTCACCATTGGAGTTTAGGGCTTCTTTTAATTAAATTATTTGAACTGCAAAAGTTACAAAAGCTTTAATTTTAAACACTTTAGTTCATTTAAGAGAGTTATAGTAATGTCGCATAAAAGTACACTTTAGAAGAAAAAAGATGATTTTCAAAAGCTTAAGTGTACTTTATATAGGTGAAGATTTTAGTTTTAAATAATTTTAACATTTAACACTTTTGTGTCTTCTGTGGTTAATTATTACTTCCCTGTAAAATCAGGATTTCTTTTTTCTATAAATGCTCCGATTCCTTCATGATGATCCTGAGTGTCAAATAATTCACCAAATAAAACAGCTTCCTGCTTCAGACCATCTGTGATATGCAGCTCAAAACCTGTATTCAATGATTGTTTTGCTTTGGCTACTGCTACAGGACCTCTTAAGGCAATGGTTTCGGCTAATTTCTGAGCTTCATTCCATAATTCTTCCGGAGCAGTGACACGGTTTACAAAACCAAATTCTTTACAGGCTTCTGCAGAATAAAATTCTCCTGAAAATACCATTTCTCTGGCTTTGTATAACCCAATAGCTCTTGGAAGTCTTTGTGTTCCGCCAAAGCAAGGTAATAATCCCAATGTAACCTCCGGTAATCCGAGTTTTGCTTTCTCACTAGCCAGGATAATGTCACATGAAAGTGCCAGCTCACAACCACCACCTAATGCAAAACCATTCACAGCTGCTATCACAGCAAACGGTAATGTCTCAATAGCGTTAAATGCAGATTGTGCCATTCCTGAAAATTCTTCTGCTTCTCTTGGGGTCATTCCCTGCATGGCTTTAATATCTGCACCGGCTACAAAAGCCTTTTCACCGGAACCTGTGATGATTAAAACCCGGATGTCTTTATTCAATCTGATTTGATCTGCAAATGATTTCAGTTCCTGTAAGACTGTCGTGTTCAGGGAATTTAATGCTTTCGGACGGTTAACTGTCAGTGTTCCTATATGTCCATGTTGCTGGAATAATAATGTTTCGAAATTCATTGTATCTGGTTTTAGTTGATAGGAGAAATTTGCTTGAAGTGGAATTAGTTTCCATTCTCAGCTTTTAATTTCCCATTTAATAATTGGATAATGCTGGAAAAATCTATGGCTCCATTCCCGGATTCACTCCACATTCTGTATAAATTTAAAGCGGCGTTTCCCAGTGGAGTAGAGGTTTTTGTTTCCAATCCTGCTTCTGCTGCCAATCCTAAATCTTTGGTCATCAGATCTACAGCAAAACCTCCAGAATATTCTCTTGATGCCGGCGCATTTTCCAGGACTCCCGGATAAGGATTATATACTTCCAGTGACCAGTTTCTGCCGGAGCTTTTCTGCATGATTTCACTTAACGTTTTTGGGTCCAATCCATGGCGGGTTCCCAGATTAATAGCTTCAGAAGTTCCGATCATGTGAATGGCCAGCAACATATTATTACAGATCTTGGCAACCTGGCCGGCACCGGAATCCCCTGCATGGAATATGTTTTGGCCCATACATTTTAATATCGGTCTTGCCTTTTCATAATCTTCGGTTTTGCCGCCTACGATAAAGGTTAAAGTTCCGGCCTGGGCCCCGCTTGTTCCTCCGGAAACAGGTGCATCTATCATTTTACAGCCTTTTGAAGCCGCTAGCTGAGCCACGGCACGGGCGGTAACTGCATCAATGGTACTGCTGTCAATCAGTAATGTATTGGGTTTTAAATTACTGATAAACTCTTCAGAATATAATTCAGCAACATGCTTACCTGAAGGCAGCATTGAGATGACTACATCTGCATTTTTAGAAGCTTCTGAAGCGGAAACGGAAGTCTGCCCACCTGCGGAAACCAAAGCTCCCAAAGCTGTATCTGAAAGGTCAAATCCAGTAACGTTATGACCTTTTTTTATTAAATTGGCCGCCATAGGCCCGCCCATATTTCCTAATCCTATAAATGCTATATTTGGCATGATTGTTTTTTAAAAGGTTATAAAAATTGATTAATTGTAACTGGAGGTTAAAAATTTACTTTCCATTCTCCAATGATCCATTTAAAATAAGAGTCTATCCATTCTCCGGTAATATCATCAAGGGTTGCCGGATGCCACTTTGGAGAGTGATCCTTATCTACCAATAAAGCCCTTACTCCTTCAGCAAAATCAGGATGAACACAGCATTGGCAGGATAGATTAAGTTCAGACTGAAAAACTTCTTCCAGATTCAAATTTTTACCCTGCTGCAGCTGCCTGAAAATAATATGGGCAGAACTTGGTGAACCAACCTCAAAACTTTTAATTCCTGTATTGATCCAGTCATCTTTTTCAGGATAACTGATTAATATTTCCCTGAACTGTTCCAGAGTATCTGCTTTTTCAAATTGCTGTATAAATGTCTGATGAGTGGCTGCCTGAGATTCCGGAATGCACATGTCTTTAGATATACTTTCTAAAATGCGAGTAACGGTTTTATGAGGGTTTTCTTTCCAGTTAGCCTGTTCCAATGCATTCAGAATCATTTCTTTTGAAGAAGACGGTATATAATAATCTGCTAATCCCAGAAACTGACAGTCTGCTCCATCTAATCTTGCTCCGGTTAATCCCAGATAAATCCCATAGGCAGAAGGTGTTTTATTCAGAAACCAGGTTCCGCCTACATCAGGGTATAAACCAATGGTAATTTCAGGCATTGCCAGTTTGCTTTTTTCCGTAACGATACGGTGTGATGCTCCGGCCATAATACCAATACCACCACCCATCACAATGCCGTGTCCCCAAACGATAATAGGTTTAGGATAAGTATGAATGGTATAATCTACCTGATATTCCAAAGAAAAAAAATCAAAACAGTCCTGCGGGATTTGAGTAGGGTCTATTGCTTTTTGTGCAATAATAGCATCGTGTAATTGTCTCACATCACCCCCGGCACATAAGGCTTTTTCCCCTGCTCCCTGAAGAAATATACAGGCTATGTTTTCGGATGTTTTCCATTCTTCCAAAACAGCTGCTAATTCTCTGATCATAGGTAATGACAGAGCATTCAGTGTTTTCTCTGAATTCAGAGTAATAATTCCGGTTTTGTTTTTTATTTCTGTAAGTATTAAACTCATGATGTTGATTGTTTTGAATTAACGGATCTGTAAGGTAGCACCTTCTTCGAGAATTTTTCTTGAAATTACAAGTTTCATAATTTCATTGGTTCCTTCTACTACCTGATGTACTCTTGCGTCACGCATTAAACGTTCTACAGGAAAGTCCTGAGTGCAGCCATAGCCCCCCAGTATCTGTAACGCTTCATTACAGATATTGAAACACAAATCGGTGGCCAGTCGTTTAGCCATTGCACAGTAAGTGGTAGCATTCTGATCCTTGGAGTCCAGTTTGAAAGCGGCAAGATGTACCATTTGACGGGCTGCTACCAATTCTGTTGCCATATCTGCAATTTTAAACTGAAGAGACTGAAACTGTGCCAGTGATTTTCCAAACTGCTGTCTTTCGTGCATATAATGCTGAGCCTGATTGATAGATCCCTGTGCCGCTCCTACTGAGCAGGTTGCAATATTGATACGGCCGCCATCCAAACCTTTCAGAGCAATTTTAAATCCTTCTCCTAAGGTTCCTAAAAGGCATTTTTTATCTACTTCTACGTGATCCAGAAAGACAAAGCGGGTAGGCTGGGTATTCCAGCCCAGTTTTTTTTCCTTCTCCCCAAAGCTGATTCCCGGAGTTTGAGCCGGCACTACAAAAGCACTGATTCCTTTGGCTCCGGAGTTTTCTGTACGTGCCATTACAATAAGAATATCACTTTCACCAGCTCCTGAAATAAAAGCTTTTGTGCCATTAATAATATACTTATTTTCCTTCCTGACAGCGGTGGTCTTCAGCCCTGCAGCATCTGACCCGGAACCTGGCTCAGTAAGGCAATAGGATCCTAATAACATTCCTGATGCTAACTGAGGGCATAGTTCTTTTCTGATTTCATCGTTTCCAAATTCATCAATCATCCAGGAAACCATATTGTGTATGGTAATATAAGCAGTAGTGGAAGGGCAGGCTGCTGCCAGTTCTTCAAATATGATGGCAGCATCCAATCTGGATAAACCTAACCCTCCGGCAGCTTCACTTGTATATACGCCACAAAATCCCAATTCACCGGCTTTAGCTATGGCTTCTCGTGGGAATATTTTTTGAGCATCCCATTCTGAAGCGTAGGGAGCGAGTTCTTTTTCAGCAAACTTTCTTGCAGCATCCTGAAATGCCAATTGTTCTTCACTTAGGTTAAATTCCATAGTTTTTAAATTGAAAGTTGAGCATTAAGAATGGAAAGCCTGATCCCTGTAAATATGAATATATTCACTTTTTTCAGCCTTTCATTCAATTATTTTAAACTGATAGTCATATTTACATTTCCTCCGGGAACATCTTCTTCAAACCAACGGGCTGTAATTGTTTTTGTTTCGGTATAAAACTTTACGCCTTGTTTTCCGTAAGAATGCAGATCGCCAAAGAAAGATTTTCTCCATCCTGTAAAAGAGAAGAATGGTAATGGAACCGGAATAGGAAGATTGACCCCAATTTGTCCCACTTCAATTTCATGCTGGAATTTTCTGGCTGCAGCACCCGAGTTGGTGAAAATAGAAGTTCCGTTTCCGTAAGGATTGTTATTGATAATCTGAATTGCCTCATCCAGTGTTTCTGCTTTTAATAAAAGTAAAGCGGGGCCAAAGATTTCTTCCTTGTAAATATCCATCTCTACAGATACATTATTGAATAGAGTAGGCCCTACAAAATATCCGTTTTCATACCCGTCTACTTTACAATTACTTCCGTCTAGCAGCACTTCAGCTCCCTGATCATAGGCACTTTTGATTAATCTTAAAACTTTCTCTTTAGACTGTTTATTGATTAAAGGGCCAAATGCGGCAGATTCATCAGACCATACTCCAGGTTTGATGGTACTTAAAGCAGTTTTGATATCTTCCACCCAGTTTTGAGCTTCGCCCACTAAAACGGCAACACTGATGGCCATACAACGCTGGCCGGCTGCTCCACAAGATGCACCTACCAAATTATTGATCACTTGTCCCTTGTTGGCATCCGGCATAACAACCATGTGGTTCTTTGCTCCTCCGAATGCCTGAACTCTTTTCAGGTTATCTGTTCCTGTACGGTAAACATGTTCAGCAACCGGTACAGAACCTACAAATGAAATAGCTTTGATCTCAGGATGATTCAGGATATGATTCACCTGATCTTTGGAACCATGAATAATATTCAGAACTCCTTTTGGAAAGCCTGCTTCTAAGAATAGTTCGGCCATTTTCACAGAGGTCATCGGGGTCTGCTCAGATGGTTTTAAGATAAAGGTATTCCCACAGGCAATCGCCATTGGAAACATCCATAAAGGAATCATCGCAGGAAAGTTGAAGGGTGTAATTCCCGCACAAACTCCAAGAGGCTGAATATAGCTGTAGGTATCTACTCCACGGGCTACATTTTCTACAGTTTCTCCCATCATCAGGGTTGGAATATTGCAGGCATGTTCTACCACTTCAATACCACGCCATACATCGCCCATAGCATCAGCGAAGGTCTTTCCGTTTTCTTTGGATAGGATTTCGGCGATTTCTTTTTGATGTTCTTTTAAGAGGTGCTGGTATTTCAGAAATAATCTTGCTCTTTCCGGAGTGGCTACCTCTTTCCATGTTTTGAATGCTTCTGTGGCTGCTTCAATAGCCTGATCTATTTCAGACAATAGAGTTAAAGGGACTTCGGCGAGAATTTCCTGGGAAGCAGGATTTTCTACAGGAAGATGTTCATGCGCTTTACTTTCAATAAATGCTCCATTGATTAATATTTTTACTTTTTGTGACATAGTTTTGGGGTTGAAAGTTGAGAGGAAAAGCTGAAAGCAATTTTATGAATTACTTTCAGCCTGTATAAGGTTATATAATCAGTAAATCAACAAATTCATTGACATTAAGGTTGATCAGCGTTTCATAATCCAATGAATTTTCCAACACTGTTTTTTGTTGTTTTTCAGGGAAGATACGGGCTAAATTAATTTTGTATTTCTTAATCAGTTCCGGAATTCCTTCGTCTCTTCTTCGTTGGTGTCCGATAGGGTATTCTACTACAACTTCGTCAAGAATAGTTCCGTCATTCAGTTCTACAGTCATGGCATTTGCGATAGAACGTTTTTCCGGATCATGGTAATCTGCAGTAAACTGTATGTCTTCAATGCATTCGATTTTATCACGAAGAACATCAATTCTTGGATCTGAAGCGATATTATCTTCATAATCTGCCGCAGTTAATCTGCCGTAAATGAATGGTACAGCCACCATGTACTGAATACAGTGATCGCGGTCTGCCGGATTATTTAAAGGTCCTTTTTTATCAATGATACGGATGGCTGCTTCATGCGTACGTATGGTAACTTTTTTGATATCATCTGTAGTTTTTCCAAGGTCTTTCAGAGTGGTATGCAGAGTCATTGCCGCTTCTACAGCTGTTTGAGAGTGGAATTCTGCCGGAAATGAGATTTTAAACAGTACATTTTCCATGACATAAGAACCGTAGTCTCTCTGGAATTTGAATTCATTTCCTTTGAAAGAAACATCATAAAATCCCCAAGTTTTTGCAGTTAATACCGATGGATAGCCCATTTCTCCTGTTTTAGCAATCAGTGCTAAACGTACTGCTCTGGATGTTGCATCTCCTGCAGCCCAGGACTTATGGGAACCTGTATTGGGTGCATGACGGTATGTTCTTAAAGACTGCCCATCTACAAAAGCCAATGATACAGCATTGATGATCTCATCACGGGTTAAACCGATAAGCTTTCCGACAACAGCGGTAGAAGCCAGTTTTACCAATAATACGTGATCTAAACCTACTTTATTAAAAGAATTTTCCAATGCCATTACTCCCTGAATTTCATGGGCCATAATCATGGCTTCCAAAACCTGCTTCATTTTTAAAGGTGCTTTTCCTTCTGCAATATGGGTTCTTGATAACCAGTCTGCTGTGGCTAAAATTCCGCCGAGGTTGTCTGATGGATGTCCCCATTCTGCAGCCAGCCATGTATCATTGAAATCCAACCAACGGATAATGGCTCCAATATTGAACGCTGCCTGAACAGGATCCAGCTGAAACTGTGTCCCCGGAACTTTTGCCCCGTTTGGAACCACAGTTCCTTTTACTACAGGACCTAAAAGTTTTGTACATACAGGGTAAGTTAATGCTTCCAGTCCACATCCGATGGTGTCCAGAAGACAGTAATGGGCTGTTTTCCAGGCCAGATCATTTTTGATTTCATAGTTCAATACATAATCTGCAATATCTGTTAATACTTTATCCGGTTGGGGTCTTTCATTTGAAATGTGTGATGACATCTTTATTTTATAATTTAGTTATTAATTGTGATATGTTTATTTTCTGTCTTGTAGAGAGATGAATTCCTTATTTTCAGGACCTGTGTAGTTAGCACTTGGACGAATGATTTTTCCATCCTGTCTCTGTTCAATGATGTGAGCGCTCCATCCTGTAACTCTCGAGATGACGAAGAGTGGCGTAAACATCAGGGTAGGTACTCCCATTAAATGATAGGATACGGCTGAGAACCAATCCAGATTCGGAAACATTTTCTTTTCTTCCCACATGATGGTTTCCAGTCTTTCAGCGATATTGTAAAGCAGCATATCTCCGGCTTCCTCAGATAGTTCCTTAGCTACTTTTTTAATCACTACGTTTCTAGGATCTGAAATCGTGTAAACCGGATGTCCGAATCCGATGATCACTTCTTTGTTGACAATGCGCTGACGGATATCTGCTTCTGCTTCATCTGGCGAATTGTATCGGCTTTGGATTTCAAATGCCACTTCATTGGCACCACCATGTTTAGGACCTCTTAAAGCACCAATGGCTCCTGTAATAGCTGAATAAATATCTGAACCTGTTCCTGCGATCACACGGCTAGTGAATGTAGAAGCGTTAAATTCATGTTCGGCGTAAAGATTTAACGAGATCTGCATGGCTCTTACCCATGAATCAGAAGGTTTTTTTCCATGTAATAAATGAAGAAAATGGCCTCCAATCGTATCGTCATCTGTTTCTACATGAATCTCTTTTCCATTATGGGTATAGTGATACCAGTATAATAAACCCGAACTGAATGATGCCAGTAATTTATCTGCAATATCCCTCGCTCCGGCAATATTATGATCATCTTTTTCCGGTTGAATACTGCCAATAGCGGATACCATGGATCTCATTACATCCATCGGATGTGCCGCTGCCGGAATACTCTTTAAAATATTTCTTACAGAATGGGGTAACCCTCTTAAAGACTTTAATTTAGCTTTGTAATTTTTCAATTGAGCTCCGGTAGGCAGCTGACCATAGATCAAAAGGTAAGCTACTTCTTCAAACTCCGCTTTTTCAGCCAGATCCAGGATGTCATATCCTCTGTAGTGGAGGTCATTTCCACTTTTTCCTACGCTGCAAAGCGCTGTATTGCCTGCTGCTACTCCAGAAAGGGCAACGCTTTTCTTAGGCTTGAATGTTGGTTCGCTATTCGTTGACATTACTATTTTGTTTAAAAAGGTTATCTAATTTTTGCTCATAATCATGGTATCCAATGCTTTGATAGAGTTCTTCTCTGGTCTGCATAGTGTCTAATACATGGGCCTGGGTTCCGTCTTTGCGGATGTGTTCATACACATTCAGGGCCGCTTTATTGGCTGCACGGAAAGCTGAAAGAGGGTAAAGTATCAATCCTACGCCTGCATCTTTTAGTTCATCAACCGTATACATATCAATCATTCCAAATTCTGTGATGTTGGCCAATACAGGGATTCCCGCTGCATCAAAGAATTTTTGATAAAAACTTAGATCAGGAACTGCTTCGGCAAAAATAAAATCAGCACCGGCTTCCTTATAGGCAATGGCTCTTTCAAGAGTTTTTTCCAGCCCTTCATTGGCAAAAGCATCCGTTCTGGCTCCGATTACAAAACTTTCATCTGTACGGGCATCCGCGGCAGCTTTCAGGCGGTCTACCATTTCATCTTTGCTTACGAGTTCTTTTCCCGGACGATGGCCACAACGTTTTGCTCCTACCTGATCTTCGATATGTAAAGCTGCTGCACCTGCTTTAATCAATGACTTTACAGTTCGTGCAACATTGAATGCTGATGGACCAAATCCTGTATCCACATCTACCAATAAAGGCAAATCACAGACATTGGTAATTCTTTGAATATCAATCAGTACATCTTCCAGTGTGGTGATTCCCAAATCAGGAATTCCTAAAGATCCGGCAGCAACGCCGCCGCCTGAAAGATAAATGGCATTGAATCCGGCTTGTTTGGCCAATAATGCGTGGTTGGCATTGATGGCCCCGACAATCTGAAGAGGACTTTCTTTTTGCATAGCCTCCCGGAATTGAGCCCCGGGAGACTTCCAGTTTTCATTTTTAGTCATTGTAATATTTATGGTTTAGTTGAATTTTGTTTGTAGAAGAATAGCAATAATGCTTTAATTGCAGGGAAATAAAAAGAGAATCTTGGGCAGCACTTCGATGTGCTGCCAACAGACAGAAAGTCTGTGTGTTTTTTAGGAAACAGTCTTTCAGGATCTTGACAGATCTGTTGGGTGTGTAGGCATTATCGAAATGGGTTAGGTACATTTTTTACTTTTTACATGCATTAAACGCTATAAAAAGTTCCTGCAGACTTCACAATGCTTTGTGAGGAAGGAAAATTACGGAAAGGGGACACGGATGAGCGGTAGATTCATAGAAGAACCTGTTGTTCTGCTATTATCTATCTCAAAAAATAATACGAGTTGATAAACTATTTTATCATATCATTATCCATACCGTATCATACCTGACTATAAGCTTCAAACCGCGAAAGCATCGTCAATTCGAAATAGGCAGGTCTCCTGACTTGTAACAGTTTTTATCATCCTTCCCATATACCGGAGCATACAGTGGATATGAATTTGATAAAAACCTTTTTGTTGTTACTTACAGTTGCGCGACAGTTCGTGATTTGCACACGATTCCCTTTTAATACACAGCTAAGTGTTACCAATTTCGGTTGATAAAGAAGGTGTTAAGAACTCCTTGATGGTAAATATAGACATTTTATGAAAACGACAAAATATTTTATGCAAACAATAATTAATTGAATGTAATTTGTTGATAGCGTTTTGATTACGAAATGTGTCTTTTGGTTTTTTTAAAATAATATCTGGAATTTGTCCGGTTTTTTCATTGCCAAATTGTTAACAAATAAGATAGAATTTTAAATTGATTTAAATAAAAGGTGTGTTTTTGTAGTAACTTTTCATATTTAAAAACAGAAAGAAAATACTGAATAAGTTCAAAGCTTCAAAATTGGAGTTAATTTCTAAAATACTGCATTTAAAATATAAGAAAAAATTTAGCGGCTGATTCCGTTTCCGTACTTAAACTGGCTTGGAATGACGTTATATTTTCTCTTAAATGCTGCTGAAAAATGTCTGGAATTTTTATATCCAATCACCTCAGAAATTTCATTAATACTTAAATCACCTTCAATAAGCATTTTTTTTGCCTGTTCCATCTTTATGTCATTCCAGAAGCTGAATACTGTGGTTCCAAATAGTTCCTTAAATCCTTTTTTTAAAGTAAATTCATTGGTTCCTACCTGATGGGCAAGGTCTATTAATGAACAGTTTTCATTGAGATTATTGACAATAAAATCTCTCACCGCATAGATCTTATCTTCATCTTTTTTCAGAAGTGATGAGGGTGAAGAAGTAGTATTAAAAAGCTGTTCCAGTTGTAAAAGAAGAAGTTCAGCCACCTTGGCTTCAAGGTAGATTCTTTTAAAAATACCTTTTCTGTCGCAGTGAATGATGTCGTTCAGAACCTGGTACATTTCCAGGCTGATCCGGCAATGGTCCGGATTGATAAGACATGAATGCTGTTTCTCAATAGCATTTCTGAAAGTATTGAATAGTTCAGAGTCTTCAGGAAGGAATTTCTTAAAAAAATCCGGGGCTAAATTAACTTCCAGGATCTGCATTTCATGACCGTCGAATTCCATCTGGCCACTCATCTGATGGGCATAAATTATATTATGCTGATAACTTTCAAAACAAACTTTATTGTTGAAATTCTCTGAAAGAGCAGCGCTTTTTCCTTTTAACGAAAAATGCATTTCAACGCTATCAAAATCGGCCTCAAAGTATAGCAATACTTTATTTTGAAGAGAAACATTTCCAAAGCCAATATGAACATTCTCAAAGCAGATCTCATGATAAAAACCATTTCCATAAGGAGGTTTCAGATGGGTAATACACTCTCTGATTTCGCCATCGTTCTGGTAATAGGCATTGGGATATTTTTTTTCCACCAATGTTCCTCCAATTTTATCATCGTAGACCCGTAATGCCATTATTATTTTATTATGATTAGAATTCTCCTTTTTGCGGACTTTTTACTCCCTTTTGCGTACCTGTGTGCCCCAATTTTCATCTTAGTTTTGCACAAAGATAAATAATTATTTAGAATGATTCTTAATAATAAACTTAGTTTTATCTATTAAAATCAAATAAAAAATAATAGAAATGAAGAATAATGTACAACTAAGTCATGTATTGTATCGGGTGCAGGATTTACATATTGCGGTAAAAAAGCTACAGGATGCAGGCTTTATTGTTGAATATGGAGCATACCCTGATAAGGCTTATAATGCTTTGATATGGTTTGAGAAAGGCATCTTTATCGAAATTTACCATAATTCCGGACTTCCTGTTTATATAAAATGGATGATGAAGGTCTTTGGGTATCAATCGGTTTTAGAACGGATGAGGCAATGGGAAGATATAGAGGAAGGCTGGTGTGAATGGTCTCTGGAGTCTGCATTGGAAAACCTGAATTCAGAGAAACAGTTTTTCGAAAGTGAAAATACAGAGTTCAGGTTTCATAAGGCTAAAAGAAAAGATGGAGATGGAAATAAACTTAAATGGGAACTTCTGATGCCTGATGATATTGATTTTCCTTTTGTAATGTCTGCCTATGTTCCTAATCCCAGGCCCAAAGAAATTAATCATCCCAACGGGATTGTAGTAGTGAAAAATATTAAGGTAGGCACTGATCGTCTGAATACTCAGGTATTAAACCGGTTGCTCACCAATCAGGAAGGGTTAGAACTTATACAAGGGAAAGGGTTACAGACTGTAGAATTCATCAATTCTGATTTGAAAATTGAAAATATATTATAACCCCTGATTTCTTAGAATCAAAAATTATTAAAAATTATTTAAAGAACGAAATATGAACTACTCAAATAAAATAAACTGGTCTTTTGTTGCTGCAATAATGGTATCCATATGTTGGATTATCGGAGATATTTTTGTCGCAGGATTTGATCCTAATCCTGAAGATTATCCATTGTTTTCAAAGATTTATGCCGATCAGGTAAATGTAGGATTTGCAACTTTGATGTTGGAAGGTACCACCCCGGGACTGATGTTTGGGGCTTTGATCGGAGCGCTCACTGGACCTCTACTGCTTCCTGCAAGCTGGCTGGTTTTCCAGTTTTTTAAAGATACCAAAACCTGGTATTCGGTGGCTGTTTACTGGATTTTATTAGCAGGGGCTGTTTTGTCTCCTTTAGGCCACGCCGGATTCTTTTATGTGGGGGAAATCTATAAGGCAATCTATCATACCGATCCGGTGGCTCATCCATACCTTTTAGAAACGGGGCGAGAATTTATGAAAATGCTTAACATAGCCTGGGGAGCAGCCATTGGAGTATTAGCTATCGGATGGATTTCATTTGCGGTATGTATCCTTTTGAAGAAAACTTTGCTTCCAAGATGGATGGCTTTATTGACCCCATTTGTGCTGACCTTATTTATTATTCCAATAAAGGGAATGCTGCCACTGCCTTATTCAGGCTGGGTTGGGGGAGCGATATTCAATATTGCCTATCTGGTATTCTTCGGCTCATTATTGATCCTTTTCAGAAAGAAACTTAATAGAGAACTACAGAACTAATAGCTATCTATATATACTACACCACGAATTGGACACTTTTTAGGGCTCAATTTTTATGTATATGCCTTTATTTCTTGTCGTTCTGTATTTTTAATGATACTTTTAAAGAATGGTCTCATTGTTTAGTTTATTTTAATATGTATTAATCGTGAGATTACCAAATCAATATAACATGAAAAAGAAGATACCGTCAGTGATTAAAACGAAGTATTGTATTTTAGGCAAGCTGTTGATTATTATATTGTTGGTGTTTGTTTCCTGTAAAAAAAATAAGAGCAAAACAGATGACAATCCTATGGTACATACTGAAACCATTCAATCTGTAAAAATGATCTCTGCCGGTGGAGGACTGGGGTTTTCTTCCAGCACTTTAATTGATAAAGATTCCATTCATTACCGTCGTACGGTAGCAGCTAATGAAGCCGAAAATCTGATATACAGCCGAAAAGTTAAAGCTGAGGACTGGAAGAAACTGGTTGCTACCATTGATCAGAAGCTATTCGGGGCAGTAAAAGAAGGAAAAAGTGTACAGCCTGTAGACGGAATTGACACGAAAATTATCGTCACAACGAGTGCAGGCGATATTTCTAAAATGAATGCCTATGATGATCCTGCATGGAAAAGCATTCGTGATATTATAGACCATTATAACGAATTATATAGGTAATGTTCCTGAAAAATACAGTTGATGAAACAGAATATATTATATTTGATATTCTGACAATGAAAAACTGAAATGTCACTTTCTTTGCTTACAAAATATACATATGTCTACATCAAAATTAAGCCTGTTTGCTACCCTTACTCATATTATTTTATTAGTGATACTCATGAAGTATGATGAGGTATTGTTTACTCATGATTGGGAAAACCCTGTCATGTTCCTGATTGTTGGAGTTGTAATTTTAGCTTTGATACTAGCCATTGCATCAAGAAAAACGAAATTGGGAGCTGTATTGATGATCACTAATGGCATTTATACATTGATCTGTCTTTTTATGCTGTATTTTGCTTTGAGTTACACTTTTAAAGTATAAAATATATAAGCGGGCTGAAGATAAGTTTATAAATCAATCCCTGCTCTCCAAACTAAGGAGGCAGGGACTGCCGTTTTCTCAATGAAAAAAATTGACTACATGGTTTTAAATTCAAACAACTCCTAGGCCTGGTAAGACTATTATTTATAAAGGCATAAAAGCTATTGCATCCACTTCTATCATCATACCATCCAATGCTAATTTGGGAACAGGAATTAAAGTGCTGGCAGGAAACTTATTGTTTTTCCATACTTTATGCATTTCTTCAGTCCAGATTTTAAGTTTCTCCTGATCGTGATCAACAATGAGTATGGTGACTTTAAGGACATCGTCAGGCTTCAGATTATATTCTTTAAGCACTGTTTCCAGGTTTTTCAAAGCGAATTGAACTTGTTTCCTAAAATCTTCCGAGAGATGGTGATGTAGGCCTTCACCACCGCTTTGTCCTGATATAAATACATATTTTCCGTTCCCTACGCCGCTTGTTGCGTGTGAAAAAGCAAAAGGAGTAGGGTCAAATAGAGTTTCCGGATTTTTAGACTCGATGTTTGTCATATTTTTTTGTTTGTTGGTTGTATCATTGTTAGTTTGTAAACAGCTTGAAAATAACAATATAAAAATAAATGAAGCCAGAAGAAGCTTCCCTTTATAGATGATGTTTTTAGAATGAATCATGATTGGTAAGGTTTAAATTAATGAAGCAAAGGTAATCTCAATCATTTTTCAAAACGTTTAAATATGTTGAGAGAATTCAATAATATAATTCATAAGGTGATTAAAGATAAAGCAATAGAGACTATCGGTCATTTATACAGTTCTCCGGTGAGGCAGACGACAGTAAAGCCTGAAAATTTGTATAGATGATGCTTGAGTCAGCACGTTAAGTTCCGAATTTAGCCAAATTTACATGGGGAATTCCTAAATTGCCGGAATAAAACTAAAATGGCCATAGGGATAACACAAATAGATTTAAATAAATCTAAATCAGGATTTTATTACAATAATACACAGGCATTGATTGATCAATATTTGTTGGGAAATCATTCTTTAGAGACAGTTAGCGCATTAATAAAAGAACTTATAGACGACGAACTTCCATTTTTTGCAGAAGAGGAATTTCCTTATACAGAATTAACCAGATGCGATTATACTGTTATCTCTGAAGTTACTTTTAATAAACTGCAACATAATAAAATATTACCTTCTATGCTGAACTATTCTTCGGCTATGTATGTAAATTTTAAATATGAAAATAATGAATTCATACATCCGGAGGGAGAACAGAATTATTTACATTCAAATATGCCTGGTATGGTTTATTTCCAAAATAACATCGTTACATTTTTTATTCTTGATGAAGATGGCGATGCTTATTTTTCATACTCTTTGAACTCTCATGATGTAAAATAGAAAAACAATGATAGGTAAATGTGTAGACCCGGAAACCAGGCAGGATATGCGTGAAGCAGAATCTATTCCCTGTTTAATAAAATTATCTTAGACTACGATGATTACTTATTATATTTTTAAATGGTATCCGGATGATGGTCATGCCTTTCAAATAGGTTAAAAAATATAAATAAATGAGGACAGAAATTTTAAAATTAAATGGCATTTTTAATATGTCTTTTGATAAAACATTTTTCACTGGTGAGTCGGAAGATATTAATCATTTTATTATTGGTAAATCAAAATGGGATATTTTTATTAATGATGTTTATTTTGATACGATTGAATTTGAGAATGAAAATCAACCACTCATTAAATCTGGTGATATTGAAACCAAAAACAGATCTTTTTCTTATAATGGCATTTTTAATAAGGAATTATTAGATTTTAAAGATCAAAATATAATATTGAAATTAAAAGAGAATTAAAATATTTTAGGATGGAAATCTTTTATAAAGTAATCAAATGGCTTTTATTTTTTTAATGATAAATTAGCCCGCAACTTTAAGTATGGATCTGAAGCAGGTAACTCTGCGAAATTTTCATATTAAAAACAGAAACCAGAATCATGACAGACTTTATAAGGAAACTGGAAAAAGAATGTAAGACCCAAATTATCAATTCCAGGGAACATATCTGGGAAAACTATTATGATGTGGATAAAGATGGGAATATTAAAACATGATATTTAAAAGAGGTTAATTTAATAAGAATTAAAAAAACAAAAGCTATGGCAAATCATGATGAAATCATAAACATAATATTAAATAAAGATATTGAAGCTTTAAAAAAATGGATACATAATGGAGGTGATGCGAAAACCATCATTGAACACCCAGTTTCTAATGAGAGCCTTATCAATTATATCATAGATGAAATTGAAGACGAGGAATACGAAGGAGTCGAGGATGGAGAGAATACATATCTGCAGATGTTAGAATTTTTAATTGAAAATGGAGCTGACGTAAATTACTGTTATGAAGCATACAACGCTCCTGTTTTTCAGGCAATTTCTTTAAAAAGTCTAAAAGTACTGAAGTTGCTTTTGGAAAATGGAGCAAATGTACATCTTGTTGGGGAAGAGAGAGATACACCTTTAACAAGGGCTGCTTTAGATAACAATCTGGAGCTCATAAAATTAATATTGCCTTATTCAAATAATGATTTTATTAATCGATCGGGAACCTTTCATGCAAAAACACCTTTGGGATTGGCCTTTCATTATGGAAATTTAGAAATGATAGAACTACTGTTGCAATACAAAGCTGACCCTTTTGTAAATGATGGAGAAGGTTATTTAACCATTGAAAATATTCCGAAAGATATAGATGAGGACCTTAAAAAACAGATTTTTGATCTTATTGAGAAATATAAAGCAAAGTGAAAATATTGGAATTTTCAAACTAACTAAAGATAGACGAAAGGATAACCGCAGATACTATTTACGATGAGTGATCATAAAATAAATAATACAAGCGAGTATTGGAAAGAAATGGATTTTGATGTTTCTACTTATACTATAAATTGGGACACCGAAAAAGCCAAACGATATTTGGAAGAAAATGAGGCAGATTTTATATGTCAATATGTTCTGTTGGCTAATAAATATGGTATTTTATTGCCCCATAATATTAAAGTGAGCGATTGTCTTAGGGAAGATGTATTAAAGCTTATCAGAACAGACCAAACTATATATACTGAGGATTGGGCCGTTTTCAGAATTAATAAGCTTTATGCGCATAACAAAAAACTATTATATCATTCCCATATATACACTCAAAGAGATTCAATCATCCAATTAGAAGAAATTGTAAATGCAGATCTGTTAATAACCTATCATGATGTTGTATGTAACAATGACGATAGTACTTATGCAGAGCCGGTTACCTTATTATTCTTTAAAAATTATTTTTATATCACATTTGAGGCAGATACTTTTTTTGAAGTATTATCAAATAGAAACGCAAATTTCGGTGTAGATAATTCAGAAACAGCGTATTTAAATACCCCAAGATTCAATAGTTTTTTGAGAGATTTTATCATACTGTGTTTTGAGTATGGTGCCACCGATTTTGATTTTGAAAAGCTGGGATATGAAAATTTTTCCGAACAGGGAATCCTATTCGGAAATGAAGTAGTTTATTATGAAGATATCTATGATCTGTTACCAGAAGAGCATAAGTATAAAGCATTTGAGGAAATACAGGTTGTTTTGGATGAAACTCATTACAAGAGATATCTGGAAGATAAAAAAGAAACAAAATAAATCACTCTGCCTAAATCAGGAAGACCACAATATCATGAGGAAACTAAAGCGGCCTAAAATAGCCAGATTCTTTGTTTTTTTCGTAGTTTAACCTTTTAAATAGATCAATCACATTGTATATGCTTTATGAAAAGGAATTTTATCAATCAAAATGGAGTCTCTGATAAGTTTTGGAATATCGAATATTGGGGGAAAACACAGAAAATAGTGTTTGGAAAAACGGGAACCCAGGGCCGAGAAACCATTAAAGAATTTGAAGATGAAGTAGAGTGTACCAAAGAGTCTGAAAAACTGATTGGACAGAAAATCAAAAAAGGATACACCGAAATCCTTGAAAATGATAAAATCCCGCAGAAAACAGAACTTTCCGAAACTGAAAAAGCAGATATTTATTTCTGGGAAGCCATCGAAAAATCCAATAAATACAAAAAAGCCCACTGGAGCGAATATGATATAGATGAACATCTGGAGAATTTAACAGTCTATCTTTCCAGATTCGGAAAAGAAAGACTGATCCTTTTTGAAAAGACCCTTCAGGAAAAACTGAGTGAACTTTATACTGCTGAAATTGCTGAACTTTCCATCATCCTTGAATCTGATTTCAAAACTGAAAATGGAAACTATATTTTTGACGGATATCTTTCTGATGACGGATTCATTTATTTCCGTTGTTGGCTACTACTAAAAGGAAAAGAGTTTTTTCAAGATATTAAGCAAGATATACAGGCATTTGTCAGCGGGAAATATAGCTTTAATATTGGGGATTGTTGGGCAGAAGGGTTATTATATGTATCTGATGAGGCATATTCAGAAAACCATGACAATGAAGATGAATCAGAAATAAGAGACACCGTTGACGAGCTTTATCCGGAAAATCATTATGACAGCATGAATCGCAATATGAACCGTGAACCGAAGAATGGTGTTGATCTCCAAAAGATGTACCCGAAACTGGTAAAAGAAATAGGTGAATTAAGGAGTACATAAATTAGCTCTGAATCAATACAATCTAAACATAAAAAAGGGCAGGCATCTCAGATGTCTGCTCTTTTTTTATGTATATCTGCTACAACCAAAAACAGATCACTACAAAAACAGAAACAAACAGGACATAGGAAATCTTGATAAATAGCGGTTATGTTATATTCATAGTGAATTATTATTAATTTTTTCATTATCTATTTCATGATCCATAATAAAAATATACTTTTGCAGTCAACAACATAAAATTATTGTAAATGATAATGTTGTTTTCTGAAAAAACTAAAAACTAAACCTGAAAACTAATTATACCATGAATGAACTATACTACACTGTATTTATTTTTATCAATACATCAAACTAATTGTTTTCCAGTGATCTAAAGCAATATTGAATCCTCAGAGTTTCCCCAAAAGCAACAAGTCATATCAATGATTGGAGGAACCTTATGTCATTTATGATGTATTACTATTTACTCAACGAAAAAACTATCAAAATCAATGCTTATTCATTGATTAAAACTCTTATGCATTAATCTTTATGCTTAGCAAATGACAAACTGAAAATTGCTGGTGCTTTGCTCTAAAGAAATGTTAAAAAAACAAAGACTATAATTTAATATTAAACCAACTAATTTTTATACTATTATGACAAAAAAACTACTAATCATTGCCTTCGCAGGCTTATCAAGCACTATGGCTTTTGCAGCCGATTTATATGTTAGAAATGGCGGAACTGGTGGAGCTTATTCTACGGTAGGTGCAGCGATCACTGCAGCTTCAGATGGAGACAGAATCATCATTCAGCCCAAAACAAATGGAACGGCTTACGTAGAAAACCTGACCATCAACAAATCGTTAACCTTTGTTTCCGAGACGAATTATAACAAATATTTTATTCAGGGAACCATTACCATCAATCCGGCTGCAGGAAGAGTGATAACAATCAGCAATTTGACTTCAGGGAACTATACAATCAATGATGTAACGGTTAACGGACCATCATCTGGAGGAAGAACTACCCTCAATCTTTTAAACTGTGATTTGAATAATGTATATGCTCATCAATCCAATGTTACCACAAACATTTCAGGTTGTATTGTTGGGGGAATTCTTACCTTTTCCCATGGAATAGCTACAGCTAACAAAGCTCAATTTATTAGTGTCCGCTCTAACACCCAAGACACTTCTATAGCTTCATCGGATGTTGAGGTCTACGGAAATATCGTCGAGAATGTGTTAACCCATACACAATCTACTTATAATTTTAAATTTCACAATAATTTTTGCGCACGTATAGCTGTTCATGCTATTAAAACAGGAGGTTCTAATGAAATCATTAATAATACAATCTATGATACAAGTGCTGGTGATTTGGCTCCTTTTTATATCAGTTATAATAATAATACAATCACAGGAGATATTGCTATTATGAATAATGCTGTTTCTTTTGTGGTAGGCCAAACCAATGCCTGTATTCAAAACAACAGTAATAATATTAATGTAACAGCCAGTTACAATGTATTTACCAATCCATTTGTAACTCAGGGTAATATTACTCAAAATAACAATTCAGGATCTGTTAATATGAATTTTAACAATACAACCTATACTGTAACAGGTATGAATGTAAATGCAGGAAATCCTGATGTAAAATATACAGATTTAGACCTAACCAGGAATGATGCAGGACATTATGGAGGTTCTAACAGCTGGGCTAATTATTGGCCTGCAAATGTTGGTAATAAACCTCAGGTAAATTATTTGGCCACTCCAAGAACTATTTCAGGAGGTACTTTGAATATCAACGGATCAGGTTTTTCTAAATAATTACTAATGATATAACAAAATATGAAGAATTATATCTATAGTATAATCGCTTTGCTTATGGTCATACTGTGCCCGGCACAAGTATACGTAAGCCAGGCCGAATATTTTTGGGATACCGATCCGGGAACAGGAAACGGTACTCAGGTATTGGCTGCTGACGGGAGCTTCAACAGTGTTTTCGAACAACTGATCAAGACAGATATTGTTACGCCAGGTAACGGCTTGCATAAATTCTCTGTCCGTATAAAAGACAATACAGGTACTTGGGGACCCGTTTTTACCAATGTTATTAATGTTCAGCAACCTGTAATATCAAATATCATAGCGATTTCTCAGGCTGAGTATTTTTGGGACAATGATCCTGGAGCAGGAAACGGTACACTGGTATTAGCTGCAGATGGGAACTTCAATAGTGTTTTCGAACAACTAATCAAGACAGACATCGTTACACCAGGCAACGGATTACACAAGTTCTCTGTCCGTATCAAAGACAATGCTGGGGTTTGGGGACCTGTTTTTACCAATGTTATTAATGTTCAGCAACCTGTAACATCAAATATCATAGCTCTTTCTCAGGCTGAATATTTTTGGGACAATGATCCTGGAGCAGGAAACGGTACACCAGTATTAGCTGCTGATGGGAATTTTGACAGTACTTATGAGCAACTGATCAAAACAGGAATTACTTTGCCATCTAGTGGCCTGCATGTGTTTAATATCCGTATTAAAGACAATGCAGGTGTTTGGGGGCCTGCCTTTAAAAATGTTATTAATGTAGAAACTCCAATACCTACAGGTTGCTGGCAAAGTCTGAGTGCAGGAGGTGAGCATTCTGTAGGAATAAAAAGTGATGGAACACTATGGGCTTGGGGTAGTAATCAGTATGGACAATTGGGAGATGGAACTACAATTTCAACAAACGTTCCTGTTCAAATAGGAACTGCCAATAATTGGCTGAAAGTAGCTGCTGGAGGTTCTTATACCTTAGCGATCAAAGCAGATGGAACTTTATGGGTATGGGGTAAAAATGAGTATGGCCAATTAGGGGATGGAACTAAAATGAATAGATTTACTCCAACTCAAATAGGAACAGGAACAAACTGGCAAAGTGTTAGTGCTGGAGTTTATTCCTCAATTGCGATCAAAACAGATGGTACCCTTTGGGGCTGGGGACAGAATTATTACGGGCAGTTGGGAGATGGAACAATCTCAAATAAAACTGTACCTACACAAATAGGAACAGCAACGAATTGGCAAAGCATACAAACAGGTTTATCACATACTCTTGCCATTAAAACAAATGGCACGCTTTGGGCATGGGGATATAATACTACTGGCCAACTAGGTGATGGAACTACAACTGGCAAATATATACCCACACAAATTGGGGCAGATACGAATTGGCAAAGTATAGATGTTGGGAGTCTGCATTCTGTAGCACTTAAAACAGACGGTACCCTTTGGGCATGGGGCCAGAATGATTCTGGACAGGTAGGTGATGGGACCAATGTTTATAAAGATACTCCTACACAAATCGGAACGGCGTCCAACTGGCATAATATATCTGCTGGAGGTAATTTTACTTTTGCAAATAAAACAGATGGTACTCTTTGGAGTTGGGGATCAACTGCATATGGCGTATTAGGACAAAGTTCAGGATCTAAATCACCTGCACAGGTAGGTTCTTTGTCTGCTAGTAAATTGATTTCTGCAGGATCTTTCCATATTCTTGAGACAAATACAAGTGGTGCTTTAAGAGTTTGTGGGCGAAATGCTTCGGGAGAATTAGGAGACGGAACAATTGCTCATAAAAGTACCTTTACTTCTATTGAGTGTCCTTCAAACTGTGCTCCTCCAACACAATTTTCAACAACCAACATTACTTCTTCAGCGGCTACTATTAACTGGGTAGGATCAACGCCAGCTCCCAATGGAGGGTATTTGTATTTTTATAGTACGAATCCAATTGTTGGAGGTATAGATGGATCCACTACTTCTTCTTCGACGGTTAATTTATCTAATTTATTACCTAATACCACTTATTATTGGTGGGTGGCATCTCATTGCGGATCCAATAAAGGGAGTTGGATATCCGGAGGATCCTTTACCACACTTCCTGCAACCTCTACAGGATGCTGGAAAACAGTGGTAGCAGGAGATATTCATTCAATAGGCATCAAGACGGATGGAACATTGTGGACTTGGGGAGGTAACAATTCTGGACAGCTAGGAGATGGAACCAGAACCGATAGAGCTACTCCAAACCAAATTGGCGCAGACAAAGACTGGGCAATTATTGGTACTGGAGAAAACACAACATTCGCCATAAAATCAAACGGAACTCTTTGGGCTTGGGGAACAAATTCACAAGGTGAATTTGGTGATGGCACTAAAATTAGTAAAATTGTTCCAACGCAAATAGGAACTGAAACAGACTGGGTAAGTGTCACAGGTGGTTTTGTTCATACAGTAGCTTTAAAGTCTAACGGTACCCTTTGGGCCTGGGGGAATAATAGTGATGGTCAGCTGGGAGATGGAACTACCGTTCAAAAAATAATCCCAACACAAATTGGAACAGACAATAACTGGCAGAGTGTTGTTAGTGGACAGTATCATAATATTGCAATCAAAACAGATGGAACATTGTGGACTTGGGGACTTAATGATAAAAGCCAGCTGGGAGATGGAACTACTACCAATAGAAATACTCCGGTACAAATAGGTACTGCAACTGATTGGAAAAGTGCTGGCGGAGGATGGCGTCATACTGTTGCATTAAAAACAAATGGAACACTATGGGCATGGGGACTGAATGATAGTGGCCAATTGGGAGATGGAACTACTACCAGTAGAAATACTCCAATCCAAATAGGAACGGCTACTGATTGGAAGACTGTTACTGCAGACAAATCCGAATCCTCAGCGGGAATTAAAACAAATGGTACCTTCTGGGCATGGGGCGGTAATTATTATGGACAATTAGGTGATGGAACTAAAGTTGATAAATGGAGCCCAACTCAAATAGGAACAGGTACTGACAGAAAGATCATTTCAGCAAAGAGACTGAATCGACTTATTCTAAGTAATGATGGACTTTTATCAGCCTGTGGAGCCAATTTCTTTGGTCAGCTAGGAGATGGTACATTGATTGACAGGAAGATTTTTATTCCTGTTGCTTGTCCTATAACTTGCAACCCTCCAGGCCAATTGCAGTCTTCTAATATCACTTCTACAACAGCTACCCTTAGCTGGATGGGAGAAGGTCCTATTCCTAGTGGTGGCTATTCATATCTTTATAGTACAAACCCAGTTGTTGGGGGAATAGAGGGAAATACTTCTAATACGACAGCCAATCTAACCAATTTACTACCTAATACCACTTACTATTGGTGGGTGGCATCTAGTTGTGGATACAGCCAGGTTAATTGGATCCAGGGTGGTTCTTTTACTACACTTCCTACTTCTGCAACAGGCTGTTGGGAAAATGTAGTTACTGGTGGTTATCATTCAGTAGGGATCAAAACAGACGGAACGCTATGGGCATGGGGTAATAATAATTATGGACAGCTCGGAGATGGAACGACCACTAATAAAAATACTCCAATCCAAATCGGAGTTTCAAATGATTGGGCGAAAATATGGACAGGAAACTATTATTCAGTAGCAATTAAAGCAGACGGAACACTATGGACATGGGGAGACAACTACTATGGCCAATTAGGTGATGGAACGAATGTTAATAAAAATATTCCAACACAAGTAGGAACAGCTACAGATTGGGTAAATATTGCTGCAGGAGATGATTATGTACTTGCCATAAAATCAAATGGAACACTATGGGCATGGGGGTATAACTATTATGGCCAATTAGGTGATGGTACCCTTATAAAGAAAGACATACCTATCCAAATCGGAACAGAAAATGATTGGCAAATTGTTGCTACCGGTTCATCTCATTCTCTTGCTATTAAAACAAATGGAACATTATGGAGCTGGGGGAAAAATAATGAAGGAGAACTGGGAGATGGAACTAAAATCAATAAAAAGGCACCAATTCAGATAGGCACCGATACGAATTGGAAAAATGTTGAGGGTGGTCTTAGCCATACGGTAGCGGTAAAAACAGATGGTACTTTTTGGGCCTGGGGTAATAATATTTTTGGACAATTAGGAGATGGTACTGCAGCTTCGAAAATTACTCCAATACAAATTGGTACTGCAACAGATTGGAAGAGTATTAAAGCTAACCGTTACCATTCTTCAGTAGGAATCAAAACAAACGGAACACTATGGGCTTGGGGTAATAACCAGAATGGCCAATTAGGTGATGGAACTAAAGAGGATAGATGGGCTCCAACTCAGATAGGAACAGCTACCAATAGAAAAAATGTTTCAGCCAACATGTATAATAGGCTTGTAATAGATACCAATGGATTTTTATCAGGCTGTGGCCTTAATAACCATGGTCAGCTAGGAGATGGTACTAATATTCAAAAACCAATTTTTGTGCCTATTGGTTGTCCTACAAGTACTTTAGCCGTTCAGGAAGCTCCAACAAAAGCAGATCAGCTGAAAGTCTATCCTAACCCGGTACAGGATATCCTGACGGTCTCTTATGATCAGAAGATTCTTTTTGTAACGGTTTACAATGCTGCAGGACAGTTGATACTTACAAAAGCAATTAATGATACGAAAGGAACAATTGATGCTTCCGGATTCGTATCAGGAGTTTATTTAGTTAAGATAAATGCCGTAAATGACTTTGTAAAAACAGTAAAAGTTATCAAGCGATAGGCATTAAGCTTTAATGTAACAGCTAAGATTTCTTTACGTTTGAAATCTTTTAACATAGCGTCACTTATTTGTAAGTGGCGCTATTTTTATACATCCTGACATTTTTATAAATTGTATATTTAATTATTAAAAATCATAGAATGAACAAAATAGATACACTAAAGAAATACATCGAAAACAGAAAACTTTGAAGACCTGAATGCACTTAATAATCAACAGATCTTTTGGGTAGATTGGCGTGAAGAAGATGATGCCATTGTGAAATACTGCGAAAAGTGCCTTAATACAGGCGTTCTGAATGCTGAAATGACCTACAACGGAGGAAATATTATAAAATTATAATACGATGTTCAAAATAGAATTTAAAGTAACAAAAAAATTAGGTAAAATAGACATAGAAGATATTTCAGTAAGTGAAGCAATTTGGTCCATATACCCTAATGATGACGAAAATGTAATTATAACTTTTGGGAATTACCTTATTCATTTAGATAAAAGAGGAGATATAGCAGGTATGTACAATGACATTATACGTATGCTTAAATGTTTGAATGAAAATAATAGTGAATTTCTAACGAGTTTTTTAAGCAGTGGTTTTACCGTATATTGGAATTTCAAAAAAGAAGAAAATTCAATTACGATTACTCCTACATGGTTTTCTGCCGGACTGAAACATAGAGAAACAGATTTATTCGTAGAACATGTGAGAGAGGTTAATTTTCCGATAACCGTTACTACTGATGTCTTTATATCTGAGTGGCATAAATTTCTAAAAAATATAAAAGAAGATTTATTAAAAGTTGGGTATACTGAAGATTTAGAAAATTTTGAATATTTGAAAAATTTTGAATAATAAAAAAGCGAAACTTAAATTAGAGTTTTTGCTTTTTCTTTCAAAAAACTTATCATTTCAAAAATAGGTTACTCTTTTATTTTAAATTATATACCATGAAAAAAATAATCAATACTTTTGAATAAATCAAAATTAATAACCGATTAAAATTATTATATTTCATATGATGTCTGGGAGGACGTCAGTATTTTTACTGCTGAAAATCAATCTTCAGAATTTAAATGTGGAAGTTACCCATAGGGAGAGCAGACTATCATCATTCAATCAGACTGATTTTTTTACTTGAATGAATAGTCCTGAACAACCTTGATTGAATTACCAATACTTTCATACAGTATACTGCCTTTCAACGGTCTGAATTCCCTACCAGGCTTTATGAAGAAGACTGTGAGTTGGTTTTATCCTTCGTAGGAACCTCATTCAAGATACCTGGAGGTGAAAAATTTTAAATTGAGAGGATAACCTTCAATAAGCTGAAAGCGTAGAAAAAAACATTGAAATAATCAATGAAATTTTAATTAAATGAATAAAGAAATCCAGAAGCTGCTGTATTACTATAATGCAGAAGGAGAAGAAGGATATGACTTAAGAGAAGTACAGCTCCTTGAGAAAAAAGATCCTGAAAGGGTAGAAGAATTAAAATGGCTTCTTCATCATGATTATCAATATATTGCCTACCAGGCTATGCTTATTTTACTTGCGTGGCCTATACCGGAAGGATTTGAAACGCTTGACCGGTTCATCAATGAAAAATGGGCTGATAAAGAAGAGTTTGAGCCTCATAGACTTCATGGAGAAGATAATGTGTACGACGTAATTGCTGATGCATTGCATATTGCAACCTTAAATGGTAAAAGCGAGCAGGAATTATACCCTTACATCAGAAAATTTTTAAATAGTTATGGAGATCAATTCTTTGAATCTGATCTGAAAAACTTTTTGTTAAAGAAAAACTGCAGACCCCTTTTAAAAGAAATAGAAGAGGCTATACAAAACGCTTTACAAAATGAAAGGTATTATCAGGCCAGTCAGTTATTTCCGGTACTCGTTCATTATGACAGGAATACTTTCAATGAATATAAGGATGTTTTTATCTCTTTAATAAGCCTTGATAACCGGATTACATACAATATGGAAGAAGCAGGAAAAATAGGAAAAAAGGATTAAAATCACTTAAAATACCAACCTTCAAAAAAATAAATTTACTTAAAAGATGAATGAGAAAGATACCATAGAATCGGTTTTATTTTATCACTTTGAAAGAGATATTATAGACAATAAGGAAGATTACTCCTTAATAAGAGTGGTAACCTATAAAAATAAAGGCCAACAAGGCGAAGAATACTATAACGGAGAATGGCATTCTTACAAGGGTGCATATAGCTACTATCCGGATCCAACGCCGGGTGAGTTTATAGATGAAGCCAGAGCAAAGGAAATCATGAAGATTATCGATCAGGAAATAATTTGACCTGTACAATAATAACAGCAAAAGTTATTTTTTTGTGTAGTGATCATAGAGTATAAAAAAGAGATGGAAAAATGAGCAATTTTGATGAAACATTAATCCTGTTAAAAGAAAAAAAAGATCCTAAATCATTTATAATGGACTTTAATGAAAAATTAAAATCCATAGATGTTTTGTTGGAAAAAGATGAAGATGAAATAATAGTGTTTAACGATACCCGAAACGAGGAAGAAAAGGATTATGTAGAATTGGATGAATCAACAACGGATGAGCAGGTAGTGGATCTGATCTGTTCGTGGAAGGGGCTGGGACTGCTTTCGTATAGACATCCTGATTTTAGACTTCAAATAGGAATCAATTATTTGACATGGGATGATCAATATCTTCATGGTTTTGTGATTTCTTTTAGTGATAAAGATCTGGCATTTGATGGTACCGATAAGAAGACAGAACTTATATTGAAAATATCTCAATTGATAGAATATGAATACATTGTAGGAGATGTAGGTCATGCTTCTAGAAATTATATCAGTATGGAAGAAAATTTTAAAAAAATAAAAGAACATATAATGAATAATTCTTTTACCATTGACAGCAGAATCTGGTAATTCAGGGATACTATTTTTTTATCACACTCATTTGTATTACAGGGTGTCATTAAAGAATTTGAAACTATGAAGAAGCCTAAAAGCATTATAAAATTTGAAAAATTACACGGGATTAAATTGAAAGAAACAGAATATCTGATTGAAGTCATTAGCAATAGAAGATACTCAGATGTATATCTTTTGAATGAAGATCGGGAAGTGATTGGTTTGAACATCGCTAATCATTATCTAGGATCAATTCCAGATATGAATGACTTTCCAAAACTTGAAGTTCTGAATGTATCCAATAATGGAATTACAGAGATAAAAGGGCTGAAAAAACTAAAAAAATTAAAAAGACTTTATTTATCTAAAAATTATATTAGGGAAATAAAAGGAGTAAAGAAACTAAAGCAATTGACCAGTCTTTATTAAGCCAATAATAAAATCAAGAAGATAAAAGGATTGGAGAAACTGAAAAAGTTAACCCAGCTTGAACTGGAAGTGATACCAATTTCAGATGTTGAATAATTGGAAGATAAAACAAGCAGTCACAGAACTTTTAAATTCCATTGCCCTGCGAAAGCTTATTGAATAAAGTAAGTCAATAATAAATAACTACAACCATGTCACACTTTACAAAAGATACCATTCTTGTCATAGAAAAAATACTTACCAAAGATATTGTCAATATAGTAGATGAAGTGATGCTGGAAAATAATTTCACGCTCGCTCATAGTTCTTCTTTCTTTCATTTTGAAGATACAGACCCTGAGAGCGATGTTGACGACTCCAAAACAATACTAATAGAAACATTGGAAGAAGCTCTAAAAATGTTTGAAGAATTTAAAGGACATCCTACAGGAGGAAGTTATAGTTACAATATGCATTGGGGATACAATGAGCATGGACAAAAATTAGGCTATGAAATACTTGTGGCTTTTCTATCGTTTGATAATAAAAATATTGAAGCGGTTATTTTGTATGTGAGCGATGATATTTTTGAAAAGGCTTATGAGAAAGAGTTAAAAAAAGTGTTTGCAGAAATAAACAAACGGACTAAAGTGATTGCAGCTACACAAACCACAGATTATTACCAGGCAGATTATCATGAAATTGACATCATAGAAGAAATCCTTTCCGGAAATATTCCTGCAAAGTATGAGTATAAGTTTACAGAATAAATATTTTGCGGATAGGAAGTCTGTTCTTCGAAAGCTTTTAGAATAAAGTAAATTAATAATAAATCACGACAACCATGTCACACTTTACAACAAATACCATTCTTGTTATAGAAAAAACACTTACTAAAGATATTGTCAATATAGTAGATGAAGTGATGCGGGAAAACAATTTCACGCTCGCTTATGGCTATTCCAGATTTTACTTTGAAGATACAGATCCTGAGAGTGATTTTGATGACTCAAAAACTGTGGAAGCAGAAACATTGGAAGATGCCTTAAAAATATTAACGGAATTTAAAGGAAATCCTACAGGTGGAAGTTATGAATACGAAATGCATTGGGGATATGATGAAGATAAGCAAGAACTTGGTTATCTTATATCGGTAGATTTTCGATCTTTTGATAACAAAAATATAGAAGCCGTTATTTTTTATGTGAGGGAAAATGTTTTTGAAAAGGCTTATGAGAAAGAGTTAAAAAAAGTGTTTGCAGAAATAAACAAACGGACTAAAGTAATTGCAGCTACACAAACCACAGATTATTACCAGGCAGATTATCATGAAATTGACATCATAGAAGAAATCCTTTCCGGAAATATTCCTGGAAAGTATGAGTATAAGTTTACAGAATAGATGTTTTGCAGGCGGGAAGATTATAGTCAATAAACTTTCCGTACATTACCTTTTATGATAAGGTGATCATCATTTTTATTGAAATATAGTACCTCTCTTATGACCCATCGTTTGCTTTCAGTATTATTTACCTTCCCCAAATATTCATTAAAGATTTGTGATATAAAAAAAGTATTAAGAAAGCCCATTTTTTCTTTCATACTGATTGTAATATCATCCAAAATATCTTCATAGGAAGGATATACGGTGAGAGTTTCAAATAATTCCAATGCAAAATTTTCACCTGTAAGAAGGTGTCTTCTAATAAAACTCATCGTAAACGATCTGATGGGAATTCGTTTTCTGACTATTGATATATATCTGCATGTGACATATTTTTATGCAGGATTTCATCATTTTTTAGGTAATCCTTCTTTATTCATTTGTATTCTAATGTCTGATGATACCAGACTCCTTCTAAATACAGGATGTATCTTCCTGGCTGATATTCTCCATAGGAGAACAGGAATATCGCCCCATTGTTGTAAAAAAAACTAATTTCCAGTCCCTCTTCAGATAGGTACTTTTCATTAAAACTGTTGATCAGGTTAAAGTTACCTTCTTTAATAACGGCAAAAAAGGTTTCGTCATCTATTGATTTTTGTAATGCCCTTAGTGGATTATTGTAGAAATCAGTTAAAGTGATGATTTGATTTTTAATTTGAAAAACTTCTTTTAAACATTTTTCTTCATCACCATCAAATAATTTTTGTCGGGGTATTTCAGCTTTTTTAATCATCTTTTATCAGTTTACGAGTGGGATTATTGATTGTTTTCTTTTGGAATAGGATCTCCTGTTTTAGGATCAATGGTATACTTCTGATGAAAGCTTTCAATGGTTTCCGGTTTTCTGGTATAGGGATTTACCCCATATTTTATGATGTAGCTTGTGACAGTATCCGGTTCTCCCACATTACCCATAAAATGGGGTTTTGGATCTGCATTATATTGTGCAATCTGTCCTTTATGGTCTTCTAAGAGTAGATCATATATGGCTCCGTCTACTTCACCCTCTTCTTGATAGAGAATAATCTTTTTTAATAATTTGTCATCAAAGACTTCCGGTAAATTGTTGAAGTCTACATAAGGGAGTTTCAAATCCCGTTCTTTTCTATACGTTATGGCTTGTTCAGAGGCTTTAAAAGCGATATACTGTTCCTGCTGCTGTGGAGTAAGGATATTAAAAACTTCATCAAAAATAGAATTATTTAAATCCTCAATATTGAATAATAATTTTAATTTGAATTTAGGTAATTCATATTTATTATGGCTAAAATAGTGTATTGCGCAAATCATATTTTCAAATTAAGGAGTTATTGATTATTTCTCCCTGGAATAGGGGCTCCTGTTCTAGGATCAATGGTATACTTGCTATTTTTATCAGGCTGGAAGCAGCTGTTTCTGTATCTTTTTTTGTGCAGTAACACTCATTGTAGAGAACAGCATCAAAGCTGCTGCTATAATTGATTTTGAGTTTTTCATGGGTCTTTTTTGCAATGTTAGATAAATTTATGATATAAAAAGGAAATAAGGATAAAAGTTTTATAGAAAGAGCTTGTATAAAGTAAAAAATATATTTCTATATTTAACTTTTCCATCATAAACGCGAAATAAAACAGGTTGTTTTAAAACCTGCCGATTTTGATCAGGAATAAAAATACCTATAGAGCTTAGGCTGATTGGGTGGTGCATTATTAAGACAAAGACCATGACGAACCATGATGGAAATCTGAAAAAGGAGATTTTTGATCTTACAGAAGAATATAAATGTCATTGATGGATCAAGATCATTCACTGCAAAGTCTCCCGACTTTAGAAAGCAGAGAGGTTTTACTGATATGAGTCTGAAATCAGCTGATTTGATCTACGATACTCTTAGGAATATAATCAGTTGGATTTCCATATCTTCCATTCCATGTTTCATCAGGTAAATATGTTTCTGTTTCGATGTAGTCAAATGCACTGATGAATATTTTTTTATCAAAATCTATAAAAAATGTAATTGCAGAATATTCTTCTGTGAAATTTTCAATCATGCTTTTTACTTCTGGTATTGAAATCTGATCTTCAGAAATAGATATAAAAAACGGATCTATCTTATCATCGGTTATATTGAATGCTCCATTTCTGAAATTTTGACGGGAAATATCCTGTAATATGGAGGGGCTGTATTCTGCATAATTTAATATCCACCATGCAATAGGCATGAGATAGAATTGATATTCATCTTTGTGTTTGATGCAGCCTGGAATATAATTTTCATCCAGTCTTTGTTCTATACTTTTCATATCATTAAATTGATAACTGTTCAACTTTCTAATTTTCTTTACAAGGTTGTTTCTTTTAATAACTGCTGGGCAAAGTCTCTTGACTTTGAGCCAATACATAAAATAATTTTTTAAATGACTCCGAAGTCAGGAGACTTCGGAGAGCAGATGAGCAGATTCTCTTGCCAATGTTTTCACGAATAATGATATTATTTATTGCCTATAGTCTGAGTAAAAATAATATTCCCTTCTTCGTCTCTTTTTCTACTAATCTCATATAAGTCACGATCATCAAAATAAGGGAGTATTTTTTCTTTTATAAACCCAGGCACCTTCATGTATTTTTCCAAATCTTCAGTACGGGTTTTACTGATCGTTTCATACTCTCTATATTCTTCTAAATCATTTAATTCATGTATTTTTTCGGCTTCTTGTCGGTAGATTTCATATTCTTCTTCAGTAATAAAAAAGAGGGTGCTTTTATAAGTAAATTGAGCATCTGAATCAGATTGAGTTCTAACGTTTTTAACTTCCTTTTCTATTATTTTCACCGTTCCTGCCCATTGTTTATCTGGCAGAACAATATAAGATTGTTCATAAAGCAGACCTAAATATACGTCTTGGGCTGATTGCATTATACGATAATCTACATAAGGAGGCCATGATTCATGTATGTTTTCTATTTTAGGTAAGAACAGAATTTCTGGAAAATGAAGGCCTAAAGTTAATTTGAAGATACCATTCATTTTATACTGCCCAAAACTTTCAGTATAAAAATACAGATCATCCTGTTCGTTGGTACTATCTGAATAGTATATTATATAGTTGAATTCTTTTCTGTAGTTTTTCATGGTTTACTATTTAAAACTATCGTATTTAAAAGTTTGAAATGTTTCGTTGAGTGCAGTATTCCGCATTTTATTCAAATACCCAGGTTACATCTGTCTCAGTATTATCATTAATTACAGCATATGATTGGTCTGTGATTTCAAACTGAGTATTACTGATGGTATTTTCACTAAAAATGATACTATTAAAATTACATTCCTTAAATGTACAGTTGATGACGTGTGCACCAATGATTTCTGCACGGGCAAAAGAGCAGGATATAAAGACACAGGATGTAAAGGAAGTTTCATTTAAGTTAGATTTTGTAAAATCAACTTTTTGAAAGATGCAATCCTGAAATGAGGTTTGAACAAAATAGGCTGCATAAAGCAGTATATTATTAAATTCAACAAAGCTGTATTTAGACTTTACAGAGATCAGATTATTCAGATTAAGGTCATTCATGATCAGATCTTTGATTTCAGTCTCATTAAAATCAGGTAAATTACCAGATGGGTAATCATTTTTATTTTTCATCGTACTGTACAAATTGAACCTGTTTTCCATTTTCTGTATTATAATAATTATTCTGCAATCAACATCGACTGACCTTCAAATATAACAGTATCATGATTGATGCTGATGTTTTCTATATTTTTAAGTAAATATATTTCTTTATTACCGGGATTGTAGTCTTCTATAAATTCGTCTAATATGATAAATATAAAATATCCGCTTATAATCTGTATTTTTTTATCACTTTCCAGGTTCATAAACAGATCAAAATCCGGATAACTTTTCTCTCCTTCATACATAATTTTTATAGTTTGAAATTTAATTTTTTGTAACGATTTTTTTATTCCTCTTTATCCCATGGTTCGTAATGCCAAAGTCCTTCTAAAAAAAGCATATATCTTCCCGGCTAATATTCCCCATAGGAAAACAGGTAGATCAATTCATTTCTTATGAGATAATAAACTTCTAATCCTTCTTCAGATATATACTTTTCATTATAGTTGTTAATGAACGTAAATTTGCTTTCTTCAATTACCTTGTCAAAACTCTCCTCATCTATTTCTTTTTTTAATGCTCTTAATGGGTTGTTATAAAAATCTTTTATGCTGGTTTTTTTATAATCAATATCAAAAACTTTCTGTAAAGCTTTTTCTTCCTCTCCGTCAAATAATTCTTGTTTGGTATGATGAAAGTTGGCGATCTGTTTGCCATCATCAGGAGGAAAAGGATATGAGTCTAATGGTAAAAAAAATTCTCTTGCTTTGGCTAATTGATTCTGGATTCTCCCCAGTTCAAAAGTAAATTCAAAGATTAATTGAAACGGAGTCTCTTTAAAGTTTATGGTTACGAAAGGAGAACCATCCAGTATTTCATGAGTATGTTCAATATTGGTATTATTTTCTGTATTGAATTTGTATGTAAACTGTTCAACTGCCGATGGGGCATACATTATTTTTTTTGCTTTCATTTTAAATATTTTTACCTGCCTGCATTTATTTTTACATCCGGAAGCATTTGGTATTACTTATGGAAATAGATCAGGATAATCAACCAGGCCTTCTAAAAATTCTGTAAAAGAAGGAGCCAATAATGTTAATTCTGCTTCTGAGTAATAAATAAAGATATTCCCATATTCTTTTTCATCCAGCGACATTGCTAAATAACCCGTTTCTGTATAACCGATGCTAAGATATTTCGGAGGTAAATAGTCTTTTTGCTCAACAAGAGAAGTCCCATATTTAATAGATTTAAAACCGGACAGGAGTATACCCTCATCAGGCTCTCCAAAATAAAGATCATAGCTCAGTGGAGATCCACCATTATATTTCAACATATGTTCTTTATAATCCTGAGGTAAAGATATCCCGGTTTTTACCTCAAATTCATGTAATTCATCTGAGGTAATGAGCTTATTTTCTATTTCAAAATCAATCATATGCTGTATTTCTATGTTAAAATTCTTTTATGAATGCTGTGGAATAACAAAAGAACTGATTCCATTATTTTTATAAAACTCTTCAAGAAACTTTGTATATACTTTTAATTGTTCAGTACTTAAAACATTTGTTGTTTCTTTATTTTCTGCAATCGATATGGCCCAATAAGGTTGTTTATTGATAAACTGACGAATGTTTTTATACTGTCCACTGGCTGGTAAAGCATTTAGACGGGTGATAAGCATACTGTTAATCCAGTTATTTTCAAAGGGTTTTCCTAAAAAACCGGTGACCAGACTGCAGACAAATTCATAATATTTTGCTCTTAAAAACAGACTTTTACCACCTTTATTATCATTGAAAATATAAGTTTCCTCATGTATTCCTTCTATAATAAATGTAACAAGATCATTTGCTATACGATATTGAGTATGCCACTTACTATAATCCTCATTGGTTTTATTTTTTATTAAATGATGATGAGTCCCTCTGTTTTCGATGATGCAGATTGCCCAGTAAAAAGGCATTTCGCTTGTTATATAATAGACATCTTCGTGACTTTCAAGGGTATTTAATACATCCAGAAAACGAGTATGAAAATCATTATCGGGTAATGGTTCCTCAAAAAAGTCTGTAATTAAGTCAGATACGTATTTATAGTACTTCCCTCTGAGAAACTGACAGTCATTATCATATTCATCTTTGTATGCGTATATATCTTCCATTTATTTATGTTATTTTTTGCTGGTTCAAATTACTCTTGAAATGTCAGTGAAAGAACTTCATTTGCTCCTGAGAGTAGAAATTATCAGCAACATTGAATAGTTTTTCTGCTAAGGTTTTCATTCCGTTATTATTTTCAGAGGTACTGTGAATGTTTTTGTATAGAGATAATAATTCATGAAATGTAGGAATGTCTTCTTCTTCCATGAGACTTATTTTTTCCTGATTTATAAATTGAAAAACATCCCAAAAACTTTTCTTTAAAAGAGGGGTAACCGGGTATTTTTCAATAGGTGCTATCTTATTCACTAAAAATTGTTCCGGATGCTTCATAAGCCACGCACAATACAAATGATTCTCATTAAACAGTAGAGAAATATTTTCCGTTATTTGTAGCTCAGTACATTGATTTTGACTCTTTAAAAAAATATCTCCATATCCTAACAGGATATTGCTCGAGGGTACACAATACCTATACTCAAAAGGTTCCAGATCGAATGATGATGGTTGTACCAGTTTAGGAATGCCCACTATCTTTTTTGCATTCATTATCAGATCCAGCTTATGATCAGGTTCTTTTTCCTGTTCGCTGTAATCGAAGTAAATAGAGGTTAGCAAATGATCACTGGTATCAAATCTGAATGTATCATTGTTTTCTGTAAACAGCCAGCCTTTATCGCTTCCATAAGTAGTTAATATTTCATGATCCATTTCCTTAATACTGTTAGCGGTTGTCAGTACAATTTCCACATCATAGATTAGCATTCTGGGAATGGCAGATAATTGCTGGCCGGCAATAATTTCTATATCAACATGGTCTGTGAGCTTATACATCAGTTTATTTTTTTAGAAAGTGAACATTTCCTTCATTTTTCAAAGTCCCATAATTTTTGAGAATGGCTTTTCTGTGAATGATACCGTATTATCTCCATGAATTCATCTTATAATTTGAAAAATTGACTTTCATATCCTGTATTCTTTCTTCAAGGGCTTTGATACCGGTATGTAGATATTTTTCCCTTTCAGGCTCACTCAAGGTATAGGTAATATCAAATCCGGGGATTGGATTGGGGATTGGGACAGATAATTCAATGGTGTTGTTTTCCTCAAAAACATAATATTCCCATTCTTTTTTCTCTAATAGTTTTCTTTTATTCATGGATAAGGTTAAAAATCAGATACATTAGTTTTCTCATTTTCTACCAAACGAGGCTTCTGATGGAGAATGATTTGTTTCAAATATAATTAAATATTGTAATCAAAAAAACAAATTTCAAATACTGTATTTTTTGGTAATGAAATTTACGTTTTCTAATCCGAAGCTTCTGACTCGGGAGAATAGGGGATTTTAAACAAGAAATAGCAAACTGCTTGATATTTGTTTTTGATCTTTCGTACCTTTACTTTATAGAATCAGGTTAATAAGATAAACTTCTGATCGGTCAAATGATCTATAATTAATAACCAAATAAAATTTTAAACCATGAAAAAAATAATATTCATCTGCTCTCTTCTGTTTAGCCTTTCCATGGCAAGTGCACAAACCATTGAATCAGGAAGCCGCAGTACAACAGGTTATATCAAAAGTGATGGTACCATTGAAAACAGCAGCCGTTCCACAGTTGGATATATTAAAAGTGACGGTACTATTGAGAATAAAAACCGTTCAACAATCGGTTATATCAAAAGTGACGGAACTATAGAAAACAGCAGCCGTTCCACTATAGGCTATGTTAGAAAAGACGGGACAGTAGAAAACAGCAGCCGTTCCACGCTTGGTTATATTAAAGATGATGGAACAGTAGAAAACAGTAGCCGCAGTACTATTGGCTATGCTAAAGGCATTAAAAAAGAATGGGCGGCGGTAGTGTATTTCTTTTTTAAACTGAATGAATGACCAATGCCTGCAGAAAAAACAGTAAAGCCATTAATGACGGTCAATACCAGACAGTATAAAACAGATAAATTTATTTGAAAAATGAACGGGAAAGATACAATAGAAAGAGTTTTATTTTATTTCCTTGATATAGATACCTTCGATAATGAAAAAGATTATTCCTTGTTAAGAGCGGTAATGTATAAAGATAAAGCAAAGCCCGGAGAAGAATACTATGAAGGAGAAGCATACTATAATGGGGAATGGCATCCTTTTAAAGGCGCATTAAGTTATTATCCGGATCCAACACCGGGAGAATTTATTGATGAAGTCAGAGCAAAGGAAATCATGAAGATTATCGATCAGGAAATAATATGATCGGCTGGATTTATATTGGTTATCCTGTTTTGATGATAGGATAGAAAAGAAATAAAAGAGAGTGAAAAATGAGCAATTTTGATGAAACATTAGTCCTGTTAAAAGAAAAAAAAGATCCTAAATCATTTATAATAGACTTTAATGAAAAATTAAGGTCTGTAGATGTTTTGTTGGAAAAAGATGAAGATGAAATAATAGTGTTTAACGATACCCGACACGAAGAAGAAAAGGATTATGTAGAACTGGATGAATCAATGACAGAAGAGCAGGTAATAGATCTGATCTGTTCTTGGAAGGCTCTGGGACTGCTTTTGTATAGACATCCTGATTTTAGACTTCAAATAGGGATCAATTATTTGACATGGGATGATCAATCTCTTCATGGGTTTGAGATTTCTTTTAGTGATAAAGATCTGGCATTTGATGGTACTGACAGACAGAAAGAACTTATATTGAAAATATCCCAATTGATAGACTATGAATACATTGTAGGAGATGTTGGTCATGCTTCTAGAAATTATATCAGTATGGAAGAAAGTTTAGAAAAAATAAAAGAACATATAATGAGTAATTCTTTTACCATTGACAGCAGAACCTGGTAAATAAAAATACGAAGCCATCGACCTTTTCAAACTCCTTCGTCCTTCGAAAGCTTTTTTATAAAGAAAATCAATAATAATTAACGAAAACCATGTCACACTTTACAACAGATACCATTCTTGTCATAGAAAAAATACCTACCAAAGATATTGTCAATATAGTAGATGAAGTGATGCTGGAAAACAGTTTCACGCTCGCTTATGGTTATTCTAGATTTTACTCTTAAACTTTAAATGAGATAGGTGGTTAAAAAAAATAAATTAATTTTAGTCTGAATAGGTTATATTTGGTTGTTTATGGAGTTGATTAATTATAAATTCCCATAACATATCCAAAATTAGATAAAAATGAAAAATATTTTACTTTGTTTCACAGTGATTTTTTTTACAACGGTGAATTATTGCAAGGGACAAAAAAAAGGAACAGAAACCCAAATAGATACTGAGTTTTTTATACCGGTTGACCAATCGAAGCTTTATACACGTGTTCTGGGTAATTCAGAAAAGCCCATAATTATAGCATTACATGGCGGTCCTGGTGCTTTTTCTGTAGACCATGAGTTTTATAGAGATGTCTTTGAAAAAGATTATTTAGTGGTTTACTTTGATCAGAGAGGAGGAGGAAAATCTGATGAATTCAAAGACAAATCAATGCTTACAACAGATCAATTTGTAAAAGATTTAGATGATGTAGTAGATTATATAAAAGATAAATACCCCAACAAAAAAATAAATCTTTTGGGCACATCCTGGGGGGGAACCTATGGTTTTTTGTATTTACTAAAACATCAGGAAAAAATTAATTCATTTATTAGCAGTTCTGGATTTGTAGATAGTCCACAAAGAAACTTTGCCTTGATTTCACATGAACGTCAATTGGCCAATGAACTTCTAAAAACTACGACCGATTCTATAAAGAAAAAAAGATATTTAGAAATTCTGACAGAATTGGATGAGATTGAAACGAGTGGATTCAAAGATTTTTTTCAGAATATGAATAAGGTAAGATACGAATTTCCAAAAGATTTGGGCTTTGATGTATATTGGGCTAAACCGGAGTTGAAAGAAAAAAAAGCAAAATTACTAAGTGATCCTGCTTTTTTTGCCAGGGTAAAATATACTCCTGAACTCCTTCAAAAAGCCATGGAAAAGCTTGAATATGTCAACGAAGTTTTTATGAATACAGAATCTTACAACAATTTGAATATTGTAGATGAAATGGAAGTCATCAAAAAACCAGTACTTGTTATTCAGGGAGAATATGATTATGCTATTGGAGTTGAGCAGGGCAGAACGATTTATAAGGCGCTTAAAAATGTACCCAAGAAAGATAAAGAATTAGTATACCTAAAAAACGCTTCGCATAATACACCATTTGAAGCACCTGAGGTATATTATAATACACTGAAAACCTTTTTAAAAAAATACAATTAAAAAGCAAAAAAAATGTACTGAGCCCCTTTTAGAACGTAATTCTTGCTACGTCTATTATCTTTAAGAGTATAATAGACATAGTACTCCTGAAATACAGTTCTGTTATGATGGGTTTAAAATAAAACCTCCAAAGTCTAAGAGACTTCAGAGAATATTGCAGTGGTACTTGCCTGCTTTGATGTGCTTGATTGTGCTTATTCTACATTTCATCCCCTTAATTCTAAACTTAATCTGTATTTTGATTTTCTGAAGCCAACAATCCGTATTTTTACAATAAATGATGTAGAATATGAAATATCTGATCGTAGAAGATGAACATTTTGCATACCTGGAATTACAACGTATGATGGTAAGGCTGTGCCCCGATTATACGCTGACTGCCAGGACAGAATCCGTAGTAGATACCGTTCATTTTCTCAAAGATAATCAGGTGGATTTTATTCTGATGGATATTCGTCTGGCGGATGGAAACTGTTTTGAAATCTTCGAACAGCTGGAGGTTTCAGTACCGATTATTTTTACTACCGCTTATGATGAGTATGCTATCAGGGCTTTCAAATTAAACAGCATAGATTACCTTTTGAAGCCGGTTGAAGAAGCCGATTTATTGGCCGCATTGAAAAAACTGCAACGCCGGAACATTGAAAAAGAACAGACTTTTGATTATAAAAAAATAGAAGCGGCATTATTGGGACAATACAAAAAAAGTCGTTTTCTTATTCAGATCGGTGATAGCTATAGCCATATAGAGAGCAATGATATTGCCTTTTTTTACAGTGAGGAAAAAGTAGTCTTCCTACATACATTTTCCAACCGGAAATTGGTTATTGATTATACCTTAAACCAACTTGAAACCCAGTTAGACAAAAAAACATTTTTCCGGGTTTCACGAAATTGTGTTGCCAATATTACGTCTATTAAAAAAATCTCCAAATATTTCAACAGCCGGTTGAAACTTATATTCCAGCCGGATTGCCCGCATGAAGTTTTAGTCAGTCGTGAGCGGGTGCCGGATTTTCTTAAATGGGTAGACGGAGAGCATTGAAAATGATGAAAAAAATAGATAAAAAGCATAGTATTGCCTTTGTGCTGATCGTGACAATCCTGCTGGTTTGCTTCTACTATATGTTTCAGATACTGACCGGGAAGGAAAGAAACTTTTGGGATTTCTTTGTCATCAATTTACTTCCTTTTGTAGGGATTGCATTGATGGATTTTCTTATTATTAATATTATTTATAAGTATTTAAAAATAAGAAATATATATCTGCATGTTGCGCTGGACCTGTTTATTTCCTCATTGTTTTCTGTATTTGTAATTTTTCTGGTCAATCTTTCACTTTTAGGGATATCTGCATTTAAGAACAGCCCGGACATTATTAAATCCGGGATTTTTATTCTTCTCTGGAACAGTATTGTGGTATTGTTAATTGAAATCTTTTTTTACAATCAGCAACAAGTGGATGCTGAAAACAAAATTGCCATCATGGAAAAAGAAAAAATACAATATCAGTATGATACTTTGAAAGCCCAGATCAATCCTCATTTTTTATTTAACAGTCTGAATGTTTTGTCGTCTTTGGCTTACGAAGATGCAGAAAAAGCGAATCTATTTGCAAAAAAAATGTCAGGGGTGTACCGTTATTTATTACTGACCAATGAAAGACCATTGGTTACCCTTCAGGAAGAGTTGGCCTTTCTGGATTCATATATATTTTTAGAACAGATTCGGTTTGGAAACAATTTACGTGTGGAAGTGGTCAATAAAGCTGTATTGAACCGTAAAGTAATCCCTGTAAGTTTGCAGTTGTTGGTAGAAAATGCTGTAAAACATAATATTACGACGGCTGGTAGTCCTTTGACGATCCACATTGAAATAACTGAGGACAGAATTACAGTTTCCAATAACCTTCAGCTGAGAACTACTGCTGACCGTGGTGGAGTAGGACTGAAAAACCTGCAAAAACAATATGCCCTGTACAATAAAACCATTGAAGTCATAAAAACAGATACGGAATTTATCGTAAAACTTACGTTTTTGGATTAACAGTGGGTTGACTGCTTTTTATTCATAAGCATAAAGCTTATGCAATACATATTCTTTTGTGAAATTTTGATTCACTGAATAACACATTTCATCATATTGATTCTGAAGTTGATCGGAAAAAGCTTCATATAAGTGTTTCCAACCTGCAATTTTGCATCACAATAATTTCAGTTTATTCATCAAAATTTTTTTTCACAATGAAAAAGCAGGCAATTTTATCAATTTTTGCTACGGGAACACTTCTTATGGGTACAGTTTCAGTAAAGGCCCAGAAAAAAATGTCTTTAGGACTTAAAGGTGGAGTCAATTCAACCTTTTATAAATATGATTCAGAGAGTCAGTATTCAAAAAGCTCGCCGGAACTCGGAGGTTCTGTGGGAGGATTTCTCAAGTACGATTTTGGCAGCTGGTTTGCCCTTCAGTCTGATCTGATGCTGCATTACAGAAATTCTGAAATGGAAAATAAGTTCACTGCCGAGACATCCAAATTAGAATCCTATGATCTGGAACTTCCTGTTTATGGTATTTTTCAGTATAAGCTGGGAACAGGTAAATTGTTTTTCGGGATTGGACCTTATCTGGGATATGGAATAAACGCTAAAATGGATGATATGGATATGTACAGCAAGGATGCAGAAGGTAAATCATCATTGAAACAGCTTAATTATGGTGCTGCCGCTATGTTTGGCTATGATTTCGGACACTTTCAGATCAGTGCTTCCTATATATCACAATACGGAATAGGATCTATGAGTAGTATTTCTGCCTTAAAGCGCCAGTCTTTCGGATTGGAAATCGGATACAGCCTGTAAGTTTCATAAATCCAGTCATATTTGTAGGGAATAAAAGATATTATACTTGATTTCCTACAAATAGTTATTCATTTCATTGAGTACTTTTTAATCAAACAATTTAACAAAATGAAGAAAATCATTCTATCGCTGATAGCAATTTTGCTAGTTTCAACTTCAGCTTTTGCACAGGATATTCAACTCAACAGACCCCAGGAGCCTCTGAAACCCTATTCTTATTATTCAGAAGATATTACTTTTAAAAATAAACAGGCCAATATATATCTGGCCGGAACTTTAACGCTTCCCAGCAGGGAAGGGGTTTTCCCCGCTGTTATTTTAATAAGTGGGAGTGGACCTCAGAACAGGAATGAGGAGCTGGCAGGACATAAACCTTTTCTTGTATTGTCAGATTATCTTACCAAAAACGGATTTGCTGTTCTTCGGTATGATGACAGGGGAACAGCTCTGTCTCAAGGGGATTTCAAAAGGGCAACCTCTGTAGATTTAGCAACTGATGTGGAAAGTGCAGTTGCTTATTTAAAAACAAGAAAGGAAATCAATCCTGCAAAAATCGGGTTGATAGGACATAGTGAAGGAGGGCTGCTTGCTCCTCAGGTGGCTGTAAAATCAAGAGATGTTGCGTTTATTGTAATGCTTGGAGGCCCAGGAATTCCGGGAGACGAAATACTTTTAATCCAGCAAAGACTGATTGCAGAAGCATCCGGAACCAACGAAGAAGAAATAAAGGGGGCAGAGATGATCAATAGAAAAATATTTAATCTTGTTAAGAAATCCTCTGATATAGGGCAGTTAAAAAAAGACCTCAGAAGCAGCTTAAAAAAAATCTTAACTGAAAATCCGGATCTTAAAAGAGCTGGTGATACGACGGATGATGAATTCATCAACTTACAGATTGATACCTATGCGACTCCATGGATGCAGTATTTTATCAAATATAATCCTGTGTCCACATTGAAGAAAGTGAAAATTCCGGTTTTAGCCCTTAACGGTGAAAAAGATCTGCAGATCACTCCAAAGGAGAATTTAAAGGCCATAAAAAAAGCATTAGGAAAGGCTAAAAACAAACATGTAACGATAAAAGAATTACCGGGACTCAACCATTTGTTTCAGGAATCTGATACGGGAGCACCTCAGGAATACCAACGTATTGAGCAGACTTATTCACCAACTGTTTTGAAAGAAGTATCGGATTGGTTACATTTACAGATAAAGTAAAGGATAAAAAGAAATCATATATTAAAAACACCGAAAAATAAAAATATGAACAAAAATAAGATAGATTTAGGCTTTTTTCCAACACCATTTCAAAAGCTGGAAAACCTGTCAAAGTTGTATCCTGATTACAGTATTTATATAAAAAGAGATGATAACACCGGATTGGCTTCAGGTGGAAATAAAACCAGAAAATTAGAGTTCTTAATACAACAGGCATTGGAGGAAGGCTGTGATACCGTAATCACTGCGGGAGCACAGCAATCCAACCATTGCAGGCAGACAGCGGCAGCCTGTGCTAAAATGGGACTGCAATGTCATCTGCTTCTGGGCGGTGACCAGCCTGATACCTATGATGGAAATCTGCTGCTATCTTCATTGCTTGGAGCAGCCATACATTTTACAGGTAAAAACAGGAAAGGAGAAGACATAAAGCTTTTAAAAGAAAAACTGGAACGCCAGGGAAATAAATGCTTTATCATTCCCTATGGTGGCTCAAATTCCACAGGTGCATTAGGATTTGTACATGCCGTGGAGGAACTGAAACAGCAGCTTGCCGAAAAAGCTATGACAATAGACTATATCTTTTTTGCTTCAAGTTCTGGCGGAATGCAGGCTGGGCTTACTGCCGGAAAAGCTCTTTATGATATGAATGCAGAACTGATTCCAATCAGTATAGATAAAGACGAAACCAATGGAGTTTCTCTGGAAGAGGTTGTTTTTGGAATCGTTCAGGAATTAACATCAAAACTTAATATCAGCAAAAAGACTGAGTCATCAGAAATCGTTCTCAACAGGGATTATGACAGTGCGGGGTATGGTGTGTTAACAGCTAATGAAAGATATGCTATTGATGAACTTGCCAAAAATGAAGGAATTCTTTTAGATCCCGTTTACACTGGAAGAGCATTCTACGGAATGCTGGATTTTTTGAAAAATAAAAAACTGCCGGCGCAGTCTAATGTTTTATTCTGGCATACAGGTGGGCTGCCCGCTGTTTTTACATTTGCCAGCGAGCTGAGCAATACACTTTGATCAATATAGCAGACTTGCATATTTTATATAGATTTTTATCCGTATAAACCGGAAATGAAAAATAAAAGTAATGTCAATAACTTTAAGAGAAATTACTGCAGACAATTATTATGAAGTATGTCTGCTGACCACTAATAAAAGTGGAGTGCCCACGTTTGATGAGGAATTTTTGTGCAGCAATTCGGTATCTATTGCTGAATCAAAATATTATCCGCTGTTGAACCCGCAGGCTATATACAGCGACCAAACGTTGATTGGATTTGTGATGTCCGGACCTTATTTTAGGGATAACGGGAATTTTTGGGTTCTGAGATATATGATAGATCATCAATATCAGGGAAATGGATTTGGGAAAAAAGGATTTACTGCTTTTATAGAACAGGTAAAAAGAAATGGAAGTATAGAACGGATTTACATTGGGCTAGATCCTGACAATAAACGGGCAATATCCCTTTATACTTCTGTAGGCTTCGAATTTACAGGTGAACGAAAAGATGGTGAGGATGTATATATCCTGGAACTTATCAAGAATGCTTCATAAAACGTAATCAGTTGATTTATAAAAATGAATAAAGAACTCCATGAACTCCTTTATTACTATAATGAGGAAGGATACGAAGGATATGACTTGAGTGAAGTACAGCTGCTTGAAAAAAAGGATGTTGGCAGGATAGAAAAATTGAAGCTGCTTCTTCATAATGACAATCAATATATTGTGTATCAGGCCATGCTTATTTTACTCGCATGGTCTATACCCGAAGGATTTGAAATACTTGATCGGTTTATCAATGAAAAATGGGATGAAAAAGAAAATTTTGAACCCCACAGACTTTATCATGAAGATAACGTATACGATGTAATTACCAATGCATTGTACATTGCGACATTCAATGGAAAAAGCGAACAGGAATTATATCCTTATATCAAACAATTCTTGCATAACTATGGAAATAAGTTCTTTGAATCCAATCTAAAGGATTTTCTGTTGAAGAAAAACTGCAGACCTCTTTTAAAAGAAATAGAACAGGCAATGAAAAGCGCCTTACAAAATCAAAAATACTATCAGGCCAGTCAGCTGCTTCCTGTCATCGTTCATTATAATCAAAATGCATTTAGTGAATATGTGGATGTTTTTGGTCCTTTAATAAGTGAGGATAACAGAATTACATACAATATGGAAGAAGCTGGTAAGATGCAGCAGAAGAATTGAATATCGTCCGTAATTTTGAACAGCCTGCAATCAAAAATATAACCTTGTTTAAAGGGGGTATAAATATTACAGATCAATAATCAGTTGGCTGTAGTACGATTGGATAAACTTATACTTACAAGGTAAGATGAAAGGGAAAAAGATCCCAGATAATTTATAATGGACTTTAATGAAAATTAAAATCCATAGATATTGTGCTTGAAAAAAATGAATATCAAACAATAGTTTTTAGTGACAGCATAACCTGGAAAAACCATAGAATGCTGATCTATAAAACTGTCATCATCATTTTTATTGAAATACGCTACCTTTCTTATGAACTGGTGCCAATGAAATCTCCGAAATTATGGGATTTCGGAGAATAATTGAACTTGTAAGAGTATCAAATATCTTCTAAAAGAATTACTGTATAGGCTTACCTGGGTAAAGACTGATTTTTGGTCATTGATTATTTTTGTTTCAATGAAAAATTATCCATATAAACTGCCTGATGAATACCGTTCAGTAAAACCTTCAGTCCTAAATGGGTATCTTTTTTTATAGAAATATTGTATGTTTTTTTATCTCCCGTTATCTTTGAAGGTTTAGCGATTGAAACATACGATTTTGTGTCGGACGTATTGTCTACTGAGAAAATTTCCAGTGTGGTTTCTCCTCCATTATCCGAAAGATCCAGGGTAAGAATATAGTTTCCAGCTTTAATTTTTGGAGTCACTAAATACATATTTTCTCCCGGGTTGTTCATAGAATAAAAGATGATTTTTTTATCACTGGCATACAGCATTGCCTGTCCTGATTGGGCAGTCCAGCACTTGTTAATATCTTTCCAAGTATCAAAATTTTCGTTGATTGCGGTTTCTGTTTTACACTGTGCTTTTACTGTTAGAAGCCCTCCCATAGTTATTAGCCCTGCTAATACGATTCTTTTCATATGTTATTTTTATTTATTTTATGTAAAAATAAGCAAAAAAGATTACCCATGAAATATCGGGTCCAATAGAGTATAAGAAAATTTTAAAAAACGAAGAGAAGGAAGTTGGGGAAAGAATTGTAGAATCTCCATTTTGAATTAATGCTCAAGCCTGAAAATAAATTCTTCAATCTCTGCTTGTCTGGCATTGGCAAAGCCTTTATCAGTACCAATTCTGGTGAATCCGCAGTTTTCCAGAACCTTTTGTGAACCAAGGTTGTCAAAAGCAACACGTCCAAAAATTGGTCTGGCTGTTTCAATGGTGAGAAAATTTTTCAATGCTGTTGTGGCAATGCCCTTTCCCCAGAACTCTTTATCAATCCAATAGGTGAGTTCAGTATCGTCCTCCATGATAAATTTTGCAATACTTCCGGCGATAACAGAGTCAATCATAATAGTTTGGTTATTCACAGTGGGATCATTCAGTAACCGTGTATATTTAGCAAGATATGCTTCTTTATTGGTAGAATCCTGTGATGTAAATGCAGCGAGGTGCCTGGCTTCCTGATCAAGCTGAAACTGGAAAAGAATATCCAAATCAGCAACTGTTGTGGGTCTGAGTTCTATTTTATGGGTATGATCATCCATTTTGAGTGATTTGTTGATTAATTTTCAAATATAATTAAATATTGTAGTCAAAAATCAAGTTTATGGTGTGGGAATGACAGAATGATTAAGTAAATGTGCTAGGGAACAAGCACTTCCATGATCATGATGTATTTATCAATTCCTTTACTAAATCCATCCGGAACAATCTCTACCGTTTTGAATCCGTTCTTTTTATAAAACTCAGCGGTATGCTGTGAGGTTTCAATTTTGTAAGGCAGGGAAGGGAAGGTCTTTTTTAACAAATCAATCCGATATTGAGTGAGGGCTTTTCCTATTCTTTTTCCATGATAGTCGGCATGAACCATGCCCCAAGATAATCCAGCCACATTATTCTTTGTATCTAAAAAAAATCCACCACATGCTACTACCTGACCATCCATTTTAACTACGAAATAGTTCTCTTCAGTATATTGATCTAAAAAGTCTTCAAAGAAAGGTAATTCTTCAATAGCAAAAAACTTAGGTAAATTACTTTTGAAAATTTTGATACAGTCTTCTCTGAAAATTTTTGTGTAATTGATGATTTTCATAAGTATTGGTTGTGGGTTATCTTTGATGATTTAAATTGGAAAAGATTTATTACTCTTTACCTTTAATCTCCGGAAGTTTAATTTCTTTATTGTAAAGCAGATAGACTACATTTTTTATGAAATCCTCTTTTTTTATCCGTTCTCCGTTAGTTGCATAAGCAATGGATATATCTGACTCTTTATTATAGATGATAAGAGCGTGCGATCCTAAGGTATCTCCGCCATGCCCATAAAATATAAGATGATCAAAATCCCAGATAGCCATCCCTCTTCCCCAGTCTTCTTTTCCTAATACAGGTTCCATAAGCTTTAGAGTTTCTTTTTTTAAAATCTTGTTATGAAATAAGCTATTGATGAAAATATTCAGAACATAGGGAGTCGCAGAGATATCGCCTACCCCAATTACATTGAGGAAATCTATTTCTTCATTAAGAACTTTCCAGGAATCCTTTTCAAACCGGTAGGGCAGAAATACATTTTTTTGATCAGGCACGAAAGACGCCAGATTTTTTAGGTTCAGAGGTTTTATGATTTCAGAATAAAGTATTTCGTGAAAAGGTTTTTGATGTTTTTTTTCAAGAATTTTTGTCAGAAGATAGTATGCAGAATTTGAATATGCTACCTTTTCACCCGGTTCAAAGCTTTTCCCCTGTTGAATGATCAGATCCATAATTTCCCGGTCACTTGCTTTCCCAGTCACCCATACTTCACCCTCTTTTACCACATAACTTCCCAATCCGCTGGTATGCTCCAATAGATTTTTAATGACTATTGTATTGGAATTGGGGATTTCCGGATAAAATGCTGAAAGCTTATCGTTTAAATGGAGTTTATTTTCTTCAATCAATTTAAAAATTAAAACAGCGGTCATCATTTTGGTTACAGAACCCACCTGATATCTGGTGTTTTGATCATAAATTAGTTCAGGAATGTTTTTTTGCCCAAAATTTTTAGCATAGACTTCCTTCCCGTTTTTAAAAACCGACAGCCTTCCAACTCCCAGATTATTATTTTCAATATAACTAAAGTAATTATCCAATTTTTCAGTAGGAATGGTTTGTGAAAAAAAATAACCGGAAATAAGAAGAAGTAAGCATATCAATTGTTTTTTCATGAGTAATAGTTTTATTATGTGTCTATATAACAGTCTTGCCATTAAAGATATTACATCTTAGAATATATTGCAGTACATTGTGAAAAATCTTTGCGAAGAATATTTAGGAGACAAAATGTTGATCCCAGACAATGAACAGATACAACAGGAAGTTTATGTTTATTATTCATATTGAATAAATAATGTAAGGTCTGCGTAAAGAGGCTTTGGATAGCACCCTTGACAAGGATCAGGGATAGAAACTTCTGAGAACTGGTTTTTGCAGAGTAATAATTGTTGATTCAATATGGAATAGTTGATTATTAAGTTTTTTGAAATTATATAGTTTTATTTTTCAGTTCTTTATATTTTGATCTCCCTACAGGCAATACTTCACCTGTTTTAAGCAATACACTATAACGAGTTCCGGTATTCACGAGCATTTTTTCAACCTGCAGAAAGTTCACCAAATAGGACTTATGAATCCGCTCAAATTGATCAGGAAGAAGCTGGTCTAATAATTCAAGGGATTTATCATGCAGTTCAGTCCGCCCATTATAAAGATGCAGTTCAGTATATATTCCGGCACCTTTGATATAAATTACTTCTGCAATATTGATGAGGCGTACCTGTCCGGCCTTTTTTACAGCCAGGTATTTAATCTCTTCTTCAGCCTTTACAGCAGGACTTACAAACCGGGTCAAAGCCTTAAAAAATCTTTCCTGATCAAAAGGTTTTGGAACAAAATCCAGTACACCATATGCAAATGCAGTGATTGCTTTATCAATATTGGCTGAAACAATAATTGTATGAAAAGCTGCTGCTACCATATGTTCCAATATTTCAAACCCGTTATCTCCATTGAGATTAAGATCCAGCAACAGAAGATCAGGAGGCTGATTTGCCATTTGATCAAGACCTTTCTGCAAAGAATCACAAATTGTAATCTCAATAGATGTACTGGCAAAAAAATCAATTGTCATCCGTTCAATACGGCGGGCAATTCTTGCTTCGTCTTCTATAATCAGTATATTCATTATCTTAAAATATGAATTGTAGATATCCATCCATCTTCAGTAGCTACTGAGTTGAACGTCCAGTTCTGTCCGTAGCTTTCAGTGAGTCTTGCTCTTATATACTTAAAGCCATTTCCTCCGGATCGGTTGGTCATTACTTCCCGGTTTTTTGCAAATGTTTCAAAAGTATACTGATGAGTCTTCTCTTTTAAACAATAAGAAAGTATAAATTTTACGGTATTTCCAGGCAAAGGTTCACTGTGGGTTATTCCATTCTCCAGTAAGGTATGAATAATAGCTGGGGGAATCAGCTGTTTCTCATCTATCCCAATCTCTTCCCACTGATAATTAATTTCCTTGCGAAAACCCATTATTGATACATGCTGCCGGCAAAGTTCCAGCTCTTTTGTGATGGGAATCAGAGTTTGCTCGGAAATCTCGTTCATGATATCAAATTCTGCAGCCAATGCCTGTATGAAACGGGAACCTTCTTTAGGAGATTCTTCCACCCAATCCATCATAGAGGTTAGGGTATTTCTTAAAAAATGAGGTTGAATGTTTTTTTTAAGCAGTTCCAACTGTAGTCTTGAAGAAAGGAGTACTGCGTTCTGGTGTTCTGCTTCTATGACACTTGCACGAATGGAATGAAGGTAAAGCATGCTCAGTACAATGACTGTAAAACTGATGAACAAACCATAATCATAGACTACAAGCTTGCTAATCAAAGCACTGATCAAAAGCGCTGTCAAAGCAATAAAACCTCCTTTTTCTTTTTGAATAATCCCATTAAAAACCACAATGAAAGAAGCGATCAGCATTGCCAAACTGTACAGAAGGGCAGTTTGATCATAAGATTTATAATTGAGAATATAAAGCAATAAAAGTGCTATAAACAATAGTACCATCAGCCATTTTCCTTTTTTAAAATTAAACTGAATGATAAAGTATAAAGGAACCAGCAATGCATTGACAAAAGTGAGCCAGCCAATGATTTCAAGGCGTACATAGAAATCAGGGTATGGAATAAAAACATGAAACTTCAGATATTCCATAATCAGCAAAGCAAAAAAGAGAAGGCAAATAGAGGCAAAGATCAGGATATCCCATTGTCTGCGTTGGCTATTCATATAAAGGAAAAAATAATAGACTGCTGCAATGAGAAAAGCTCCGGCCATCAGATTCATATACGACATGGTTACCAAAGGCTTCGTTAGCAAGGTCGTATAGCTATTCATTTTGAAAGCTATAGATCGGTGTACATCCGGCAGAAACGACTGCGAACTGCGCAAAGCAACGGTGTGAAAACCGGGGGTGATGAGATGATCGGGAATCCTGTAATAACTGCTTTCAGTGCCCGGAACTTCAGGTTTTCCATTTTGGGGAAGTTGCCCGTTCCGACCAATCAGGACTCCATCCCAATACACTTCAAATGAGCCGAAGGATTGAATCTGAAGCCCCAGAGGTTTTAACTCTTCTTCCTCCTGATACATCTCAAGATGGGTCCTCGACCAAAATATCCTGTCTAAGGTATTTTCTCTGGCCTGAGACCAGTCTTTATCATCATAATTTTTAGCTGCCCATGCCATATTATCTCCTGTTTTATAAACAGGTATTGGCTCCTCAGTACTGATAACAGGGGTCGTCAGTAGACTGAGAAATGTCAATAGGAATAACAGGTTGTGCATGATGTAAATATACAAGCTAATTTTCAACAATGTATGGTCGTTCAGAAGCCCTTGGAGCTGTTCAGATGTTTTCACCAACTGGGAGCTTATCTGTCCTTTAATTTTACCTCATGAAATTATTAGTAACCCTCATCCTGATTCTGATCACCGTTCCCTATTCTTTTGCACAGAATGGCCAGATTAACGGTATTATTCATGAAAACCAAACCACCGCTCTACCTTACGTAACTGTCACATTAAAAGGGAATACAGAACCCCCTGTTGCTGTTGGGATTTCGGATAATAAAGGGCATTTTAAGCTGGAAAATATCCCTGTAGGGCATTACACAATCAGTTATCATCTGATCGGATTTCAGACGGTTACCCAATCTGTACAGGTAAAGCCTAATGAGAGTACCAATATTGGAACCGTAATTTTAGAACCTGATACAAAACTTTTGCAAGAAGTATCTGTAAAGGCGCAACGGTCATCAGTCAGCTTAAAAATCGACAAAAAGGTTTTTGAAGTGGGTAAAGACGTTCTTTCACAATCGGGAGCTGTCACCGATTTACTCAATATTGTTCCTTCCGTAAGTGTCAGTCCCAGTGGGACGATAAGTCTGCGTGGTAACAGCAGTGTATTGGTACTTATTGATGGACGACGTACGGGGTTAACCCAAAGCAATGCCCTGGAACAGCTTCCTGCCGATCAGGTAGAACGGGTAGAGGTGATTACCAATCCTTCTTCCAGGTTCGATGCGGCCGGTTCAGCTGGGATTATCAATATCATCCTTAAAAAGAATAAAAAAGCAGGTTTCAGTGGACAAATTCGTCTGGTTGGCGGTATTCCCAATGAAACTCGCATAAGTCCCAGTTTAAATTATAAATCCAATAAAGTTAACCTGTTTGCAACCTACGGGATCCGGCTGTCAGATTATGTTGGTCTATATACGATGCAGCAATCTACAGGACTTTCCGGTACACCAGTGTATCTGAACCAACGTCAGGATGAAGACCGGCACGATGATGCCAGACTTCTTTATCTTGGAGCTGATTTCCAGATTAATGATCATAATACCATTACTGCAGCTTTTTTGCGAAACTCAACTAATGATCATGACAAAACACAACTCAACTATCTGTACTCAGGGAAAAATGGAGGTATTGACAGCAGTTTAAGCCGAACTGGTGAATCATGGGAAAAACGAAGCTATAACCAGCTTGAATTTAATTATACCAAAACGTTCAGGAAGCCGGGTAAAAAACTAACGGTAGATATGCAGTACGATTTCTGGGACAGTGATAAAGTCTGGAACTTATCAACCGCAAAAAAACTACCGGTTACAATGAATCTACCCATGATCAGGACCAGTTCTTTCGGGAAAAGTAAAGATCTGATGATTAAAACAGATATGGTACAGCCAATAGACAGTACCTCTACACTGGAATTTGGTTTAAAAATGGAAGACCGAAGGGTTAACAGTGATTTTATTGCACAACAAGAGAATTCTGCAGGCTGGGAAGTCATCGATCAGATTGATAACCATCTTTTATATAAAGAGATGATTGGAAGTGCTTATATACAGTTTTCAGGGAAAACCGGAGCTTTTGGCTACCAGGGCGGTCTGCGTGGCGAGCTGACGAATATCGGTATTGAAGACCGTACAGGCAGTTACACTAATCAAAAAAATTATAACAAGTTGTTCCCAACGTTAAATATCAGCTACCGTTTTAATACCTCTGCCAATCTGCAAGCCAGCTACAGCAAACGTATCAACAGGCCAAGACTGGGGATGCTGTATCCATTTAATGAACTTACGGATCTTAGTACCCGCTATGTTGGTAATCCGGATCTTAACCCTTCTTATGCCAATGTTTTTGAACTTGCCTTCCTTAAAAACTGGAAAACACTTACTTTGAATCCTTCTCTTTATTATCAGCGAAATAATGGCGTCATCGAGGACTATACTTTCCGAGATGTCAAAGGTTTATTCATTACCATGCCGGTAAATATTGATAAAGAAACGCGTACTGGTTTTGAACTCTCTGTACTTTATAATCCTTTCAAATGGCTGCAGGCAAACGCAGAGCTCAATGTATTTCATTATAAAGAACAGGGAAGTTATCAAAATCAAAACTTCGACTATTCAGGGAATACCTTTACTACACGTGTAAGCTCTCAGGTAAAATTAAAGAGTAAACTTTCCTTTCAGGCTGTCTATAATTTCAGAGGAGCCAATGCTACAGCGCAGACCGGGTCAGATGCTGTGCATGGTATCGATTTTGGAGGCAGCAAGACTTTTATGAAAGATAAAGCAACCCTTACCCTTGATGTAAGTAACCTTTTTGGTCTCCGAAGGTTTAGCAACAGAACCATCGGATCAGATTATGAGATTAATCAAACCAGTATTCCTAATGCTGCCCGATATCGTCTGACATTAGTGTATCGGTTTAATCAGAAGGACAATCAGTCGGTGCGACAAGCTAAAAGCGGTAACAGAGATTAGCCTGAATGGGTATAGAATTATAAAAAAAGGCCTCCTTATCAAAGAGGTCTTTTCCATTTCCGGTATGTCATTATCGTGAATAAAAAAGCCTTTTAAATGCAGAAAATAAGGAGATTTTTCAATAGTGCTATTGGAATTCCTTTTTTTTCAGCACCCCATTTTGATACACTTCAGTATAAATCAATTTTCCTTTTTTCCTTGTATTAATGATGGGCTCTCCTGTTTCTTCATTATATTTTTGCAATAATTTATAGAACTTCCATGTTCCGAAAGGTAACCCATTTTTATATTCCGCTTCCAGATACGTGTAAGGATCTGTAAACTCGGGATATTTTTGTATATCTATAGAGCTGTTTGATTTGTATTCTGTCCATTTTCCTTGTTTGGTATGGTTTTTCACCATGCCCTGTTCATCTTCATTTTTATATAAACCATCTTTATCAAAGTATCGGGCAAATTTTCCGGAAGGCAGGATCTGGTATTTTTGCGCAGGTTTTAAGGTAAAAGGACTTTCACTGAATTCATAATCCTGTAGAGAAATAATATAATTTTTATCAATATTAAATAAGGTATGGCTGGCAAATCCCATTTCTCCTTCATGATGAAGATAGAGCCGCTTCATATCAATCGGCTTGTTGTTCTTCGTTGAAATTAAATATATTTTTTCAATAAAAGGTTCTGCGTAACGAACAGTATTATAAACTGCCATAAAGTACAGTGAATAATCTCCATAACACAGAAAATCAGAAGCAATCTTAATCCGGTCATGCTTTTCATTGACATTTTTATTGAATGGCAGGAAAACATCATATTCTTCAGGAAGCTGTACAAAATCTTTTTGGACTGCTGTTTCAAATCGTAATGCCTTAATTTCCTTTAGCTTATTCTCATTCTGTATGACAGACAGAACGGCATCAGCTGTTGTTTGTTTTGAAAGATCTGAATATCCAAAGGGCAGGCTTATACAATCCGCTTTATTGGTATTAAAGACAGGAGTTCCTTTATCTGTTGAACGGGCTTCTGTGCTGATAGTCTTATTTTCCGTTTGAGCCTTGGAATAACAGGAAAAAAGGAAAAATAAAACAGTGAAATAAGTGATATTAATTTTAGGCATAGATATCTGATATTGGGGTGAAACCGTGAACATGCAAGTGGTTATTATGTCTTGGAGTAGCGGTATGTGTGGTATGTGGTAACCGTGTAGTAATATCATCATCAGTACTGGCATTGGAGGTGTTGGAGAAATTCTCTGACCGGCCTGATTCAAATCCAAAATCATAAAGAATATTTCGAAGAATCACCTGATTTTCATAATCAAAATTGGCAGCACTAAGGATGGTATTCACTCCATTTTCCTGAGTCGTTAATAAATTCAGATCTCCTGCTTCTCCGTTCACGTGTTCTGCACTGGGATAACATGACGCGTCTGAGTAAGAAAACCCTTGAGATACGATGTAATGCGTGTGTCCCTCCTGTCTGAATTGTGCTAATGACCCTAAGAAACCTGCAAATGAATCCGGCTGAATACTCCTCCTTCTGGTATGCTGGAATCCATATCGGATGATAACCCCATTCTGATTATAATTAAATGCTTCAAAAATCTGTGGACCTACGCCATCATTTGCTAAAATATCCATATCCACCAAATCTACATTTCCAGGTTGATTGGCGTACCATTTATCGGTGGCTCCATCACCAAGAGTTCCATTAGTATACACCAATAACTGATGGGCATCAATCTGTTCACCGGCAGCTCTGTTTGCCGTGAAATCTATGGTCTGCGAAAGATCTCCTCTTTGGGCTAACGGTGGAACAGCATTCACTCTTCTTTTTCTGGTTACACTTACCTTAGGCCTTGAACAGATTCTGTGTTCATTATCATTTTGATCGTAATAAAAATAAATAATATCAGTAGAATGGTTATTCACAACTTTCTGGATCCTTCTCCTTCTTTCAGGATCTGGATTAACTACTGTTAAAGTATTGTACGTATTACTACCATGGTGAATGGTATATATATTTTTATTAACCACTCTGAATCTTCCGGTATCATCATTCAGGAAAATACCTGCTCCGTTGATTTCTTCCTGTCCATCTTTATAGGCACAGGGATTATTGTCTGTTCTCTCTACGGCCACTTCCAGATTGATGACACCCTCCGCCAGCCTTTCAGTCCACTCATCAAAAATAGCTCTTCCATCCGGTCTGAGTTGCAGCTTAATAATGGCTTTATTGATATGATCACTTTGTAAATTACCGTAATGAGTATGGCTGCCCTGATTGTTTTTAAGCGCATCAAAATTGCCTACCTTTACTGTAAACAGTCTCTGTGCTTCATACCGGTCAGGAGATACGAAACGCATGAGCTGTAATGTATCTGTATTATTTGTCAAAGTATTGGCAGAAGGTCTTATCACTGCATCAATACTCAGGTCTGTCATATTACTGGTCTCTATGACCAGATAGACCGTTTTCCCTAAGATAGAATCATAAGGAATCGCTTGGTTTTGTTGGTCCTGTTGTACATGGGCAGAATCAATTTTTGTAAAACTGACTCTTGTTCCATCGTCTGTTACCACTTTCTTGGCAAAATAAACATCAGTGATACGCTGTAATGAATTATCAGGAGTATCCGGAGCCAATGGACCATTTAAAACCTGCGTCTGCCCGGAATCTGTTATTGTAATACGTGTCGCCATTTTAAAATATTTCTTTTTTTAATACGGGAGTTTTTGATATTTCTTCACGGGGATTATCCGCAGTTTTATGTTCTTTAAAAGAGGTAAGGCTCAGACATCCAAATAATAAAAATATGCAACCGGTATAGTATAGCCCCTTGCTGAATTTTTCATCCAGCCGGGTTTCTATCTCTTCAACCCATCCTGTTTTTTTATAATTCCTCATGGCTTATTTCTTTTATATGATAGATGATTTTCTTTTGGTAGTTTTCACCCAGAGAAAATTCTATAGTAAGCTTATGTTCCAATACTTCTTTGGTAATAAAATCTAATAAGATCTGCCCTTTATATTTGTCCAGTTTCGGAAAATCTGTTTCACTGTGATAAACAATTTCCTTTCGCTGCATTTCTCCATAAAACATTTCCCAGTTTTTATCCGAAGGAATATTACCGGTATACTGTAACAGTAATAATTCATTATCATAACGAATAGCTTCAGTCTGTACACTTTCGTCTATATCTATTATGGTATTATCCATAAAATTACGGTAGCGTACGCTATGTCTTACCTGATCTTCCTTCTCATTGTATCTTCCATAAAACTGATGGAGGATCATTCCGAAATGATTATACTTTAAAAAATCTTTAGCCACCAGATCTTCATTCCGGTACAAAGTTTTTAAAAACTGATAAAAATCGTCTGCCTTTTTGCCAACATAAGATCGGGAAAGCTTTTCTACTATTTTTTCCACTTTATTCTGGAGAATAGGTAGATTCTGTATGCTTTTTAATCTGCCATATTCGTCTGTTATGAGCTTTACATCATTATTGATCTCTGCTATCCTGTCTAAAAAATCCTTTTCTGATGACGAGAGTTCTTTATCCCGGTGAACTCTGTCGAAAATTTCAATATGATATTCAAATCCTTCTGTTTCTAAACGCTTCAGCGTAACATGAAAAACTTTGTTGAGTTCACTTCTATGAGTTTCCCCATAGGCAGTGGTATATTCATTATAGGTGTAGCGGTAAAATTTCTTTCCTTCCTGAAGGTTTAATTTAACATGTATGGGAAACACTGCTTCCATTATTTTTCACTCTTGCTATTGCCAATTGAACTTGGTATTTGTTTTCTTCTTTTCTAAACACTCCTGTACACTGTATTTCGAAGGACACAGAAAGCAATTCTTATCTGAGTTTATAAAATAAGAATTCAGATTAATTTCCTGGCTTTGCAGCAATACATGATGGGTATCTTTTTCACATATTGAAGTAGCAGGATAATCCACATAGTCATCTTTGGCTATTTTATGATGATTAACAGCGGAACTCACTTTGCTTACCCCGGTAATAACAACATTATTTTTAATTTTTTTAATCTTAAAAACGTGCGAATCAGAAGTATTGAGACTATTGTATTTGATTGATAGGTCTTTGGCAGACTGATCCAATATAAGCTCATAATCTTCCTGAAAGATGTTCTTGCTATCAATATTATTTAAAGAAACAGGTACTCTGAAGGAAAACTCCCTGCCATCTATTTTCACCGTTCTCAAAGCATAACAGCTGTCACACTTTATATCACTTGTCTGATTTATAAATCCTACTTTTTTCCTGTTCTGCAAAACCGCAATATTGTCATTGCTTCCTGAAATACTCTGGCAGCTGTTCAGCGAATAAAAAAGGAGGAAAAACAGGTATATTATTTGTTTACGCATTCTGTATCGTATTTAAAAAATTCTTTAGTCCACTTGGTGTAATTTTTTCTTTCCGCTATATTGGTTTGACCTCCATTAATAGCTTGTGTTACTTTCTCAACATCTGAGTCCGCCAATCCATTATCCATCGCAGTAATAGTATCGGTTTTATGAATGGTGGAAAACCAGCCGGCAGAATTAAAGGCATGGAATAAATTTTCAGAAATGTTTTTGGCATAAGTCTTTAAATCTTCATAAAAAGCTTCATCCAGACCTTTTTCCCGTGCTTTTGGTCTGTTTGTTACGCATTCGCCAACACCCTCATAGCCGGATCTGAACTTTATATAAGTGTCATAATGTTTAGTACCATTCACATAATCATAATAGGCCAGATAATTATAGTCATGGGTTATCTGTTTCATTCCTCTTCCCTGGAAAGGAACACCGCCTTTATAATTGGCAGGAACAGAGTCCCGGCTTTCATAAGTATAGGTGAAACTGATGGTTTCTAAATACATCTGTCCCAGAAAATGAATTTTTCTTCTGCAGGTTTTAATGCTGAATTTCTTAAACATTGCATTCATTTCATCGGTAAACAGCTTTATCTTATCCCTGTTTTCAGAGATCTTTCCGCTGGTAATACCAATAGCCGTTATTTTTTCTTTGCCGCCATTAAAAAATGCATCTCTTTTCGACTTGTAATTCTGCTCATCTCTTAAATGGTAAATTAAATCGATCATTTCATCCACCGTGATATCTCTGTTACAGTAGCAAGGCGTTCCGGCAATTTCAAACCTTTCGCCATCTTTATTTAAAAACTCATGGGTTTCATCAGGAAATATAATCTTATCCTGGGTATCTTTTACTTCAGCTTTAAAATATAAAAAAGCATTTACATCCGCTCTTTTTGCAAATTTTTCTACCAATTTCTTTACATCCTGATCACTTTTAGGACGCAGCGTTATTTCTGTAGAATACTCCAGCTTTCCGTTGATTGGGAATTCAATCGTGGTTTTTTCCGTATCACCATCCAAAAATTTTACAGGATTATCATATACGTTTTCCGGATTGGTTAATTTATTTTCATGGATTTCCACAGAGAGCTTTCCACTGAATCCCTGGCATTCTGCGACCACCCAGACTTTCTTTTTAATAACGCTTTTATCAAGTTTTTCGAAATTAAAAACAGGTTGGCCATCCTTCGTTTCCTGTACTTCTTCTTCCCAGGTAATTTTTACCGATTCTTTGGCTTTTAATTTTACCGAATCTTCTTTATCAGCCTGTATGTTTCTTCTTCCTTTTTGTTCATACTTCTTTTTGACATCAGATACCAGCCCGCCGCTTTTTACAGGATACGTTTCTTCTTTGGGTACCCAGGTCATTTTAGGAACCTTCTTAGCAAAATATATTTTCACCACATGTACCTCATGATCTTTCTGGCTTTGCTTATCATAAGCTATTTGACGGGGATTTGCTGTATAACTGTCTTTTTCTTGTTCGTCACTCATATCATTACATTTTGAGCTGATTAGTAAAAATCCTTTGAGTTTTTATACTTTGTTTTCAGGTCTTTGATCACTTTCGACTTTAATTGGGAAGGCAAATCTTTTAAGGTGACATTCAGATCATCTTTGATTTTGCAGATATTGTCTTCTCCGCAATAGTATTTGATATGATGCAGATACTTTTTATGCTTATAAAACGTAATGTATGAGACCTGTGTGTCATTATCCATATTTCCGCAATAGGTAAAAGGGATTAAGACAGCCTGATGTTTATCTATTGTAAAATTGGAGATATTTCCTGTTTTTAAATTGATTAAACCGGATTGTGCATACGGATAATTGTAAGTTACATTATCTGTATAATGTTTATTTTGAACCGTTGCATTGATGAGGGTTACCGCACCGTCAAACCTGTTTTTTTCAGCATTACAGGGGTTTATGACTTTTACGGTCAGTTTATTGGACACCGTTCCGTCTTTAAAATTTTTACTGACCATCAATGAATCCTGATAATATACTTTCAAACTGTCATGCACAGACTTTTGCCCGAACACAGGAATGAAGAAAAATAATATCAGACTAGTAACTAAGCTTTTCATTTTTTGTATAATAAATAGGTAATTCATCATCTTCAGTCTTTTGAGTATATTCTGTAGGATACATGGATGAGGTTCTGTCTGAATAAGATCCTACACAAACTTTGTTTCCCTGATTTCCTCCGAGATAATATATGGTTTTGCCGTCACTGCTCTTTCCAACAGCCATACTTACGTGATGTTTATTGGATAAAACACATATTGAACCCAGCAAAGGTTTATTCCCTGCGATCAGTTTTCCCCATACCGGATCATCAAATTCTTCTTTTTCCAATCCTTTTTTATCGGTTGGATTTTTCTTAAACCCTTGTCTGTATCTGGTCTTTTCTTCACCGTATGAATAAGCTCCCGGATCTAATTGGGCAGAATATCCGCTCTTGTTCAGACACCAGCCTACAAAAGAGGCGCACCAGGAACTGTTACCCGTATCAGCACAGGCTTTGGGTTTATTTTGTCGGTTGATGGCGTGATATTCATCCACGATCTTGGAACAGTGGGTGGCTTCAGATATGCCAAGCTCCTGCTCTTCACGGGCTTTCACAATCCACGGCTGTTCAAAGTATTTGATTTTAAAATACTGACCGCCTTCATTTAAAAAAGTGTTTTTTAAACTGCCGCTTCCTTGTTTCCCCAGATATTCAACTTTGGGTTCATCAGAAGTTACTTCAATATAGACTGATGCTTCTTTATCAGGACTTGCAGCAATGAGTTTGGCTAAATTAAATGACAAATCATCAGCACGCTGATTGAGCATCAGCTTAACCACTGCTTTGTTTTTAAACTGACTTGCATTTTCTATCGTGGAGTCATTGGCCAGATTATCAACCTCTACTTCAAATTCAGTTTTTGCTTTTATGCCTGCATATTTTGAAGCATCTGTAATTTTTTCTATCTCTTTTAAGTCAATTAAACCTACCTCAGTATTGACGTCTGATAAGACTTTATTCTTACCACTTTTAACCTTAACTTTTATTTTCTTTCCTGTGAGTCCTTCAGTCTCAACGACTAAAGCAACCTGGTAACTCAATCCCCGTTCAGATATTTTTTCTGCAGTTATTTTATTGGTATCCACTTTCTTTTTAACTGTAACTTTCTTGCCCAGTTTTTTGTTGAATACTTCTTCTTCTTTTTCAACAGCAGCTCCTTTCTCAGTAGTCCATTTTACGAAATAAGCATCAAGGATTTTAGGTGCATTACTATTCTGAATTTCACTTTTTATACTTTCCGCTTTCGGAATTGGAGATGGAGAAGCAGAATTAAATTCAGGATCACAATTAATATAAGACTCTTTTACCAAAACGGTCTGTTCCTGTATATTAGTGGTTCCCGGATTTTGCCATGGCGTTAATTTGATAACGCTCATACAGGGTGGGGGAGACATTTTTCTTGCCGGCCATTTGGGATGTCCGCAGGTTCCTTTAAACTGAAGGTTAACCATATTGTTTCCATCACCTACTGTCGCAAATGGCTGATCCTGAAGGTTGATATCGTTGGAGGTCACTTTCAGCTCTCCCGGCCCCTGAGCATAAGGACACTTCAGCGTAGCTCCGTTCATTACCATTTCTCTTTTTTCGGTAGGAGAAGGTTCGCTGGATTTTTTCTGTTGTTCTGCTCTTTTTTCAGAAAGCTTTTGATCGTGTGCTGAAGTTTTCTGATCTTCCATGTGTTACTATTTTGGATTGGATTCAATGGTTGAGGTTGTCATCATGTTTTTGAGGGTGCCAATGAAAATTGACCTTCATTCCTCATATAGATTTAACCCTTACTTACTTTAACGTCTTTTCCGCCCTGGAATACAGCCAGTGAAGTTCCTCTCAGTTTTAAATCACCTTTTGAAGTCTGTATATCAGCTTCTCCGGAAATGCTTTTAAATTTACTGCCAGTACTTTCTGTCTGATCCTGTTTTACGGTAACAGTTTTATTTTCAGAGGTCTGAGTATATCTTTTTGTTATAGATTCGGTATGATCATTTCCTATGTTGAGAGTGCTGTCCTGTCCAATTTTGGTGGTCATATTCCTTCCCACAGAAATATGCATATCTTCTCCTGCCGTGAAAGTCATATTCTTCGGTGCGGTAACATTGATATTGCCCTGGCCATCCATAAAATAAGTGTTTCCACTTGGATCTTTAATGGTAACACTTCTATCAGCATCATTCATTAATACCTTAATACCGCTTCTGGTCTGTATAGATTTCAGGTGATTGTCAAGGCCTCCGCCCAAACCTACCTGCCCATGAAACATTCCTCCCATAGCAAATGGAAAATCGGGGTTATGGTATTCAAATCCTACCATGACCTGATCGCCAATTTCAGGAACGGCTACAAACCCTCTGTTTTGGGTAATTGCATCGGTTCCTCCTGCATCCGGGCTCATCATTCTGATAAAATGAGTGGTATCATTTAGCTGCCAGTCAAACCTTACCTGTATTCTTCCCTGATTCAATGGATCTACATTGGAGATCACAGTGGCTACCTGTGGTTCTGCTTTCGGCATTTCAAAATCAGATTTTGGCATAAAACCGGTTCCTTCAGCAATGGCTTCAAAGCTTCCTTTATAATATCCTCTTGCATCCACTTCATGGCTTACCTCTGTAACCATCAGTGTTGTAAAATGGGAAGTTTCATTGCTGTCGGTCTTTCTCATCGCCAAATCCGCTACACAACCAATATAAAGGAACGGCACAGTGGTCTTTCCCGAAACGGTAAAAACCTCTACCGCCTTACTTCCTCGTGCACTTTTCTGGGAATCATCCACATCAAGGAATACGTTGGGGTTGATAGGAGTCGGAGTTAATGAACGGGTGGTAAAAATAGTATCATTCAGCTCATACGCTTTGGAAGATAATTCTCCCAAATGGTTTATTCTGTCATCAGCACCTACCATTTTGGTATGTCTGCTGCTGTTATAACCGAAGTATTCAGGTTTGGTATGAACTGCTCTCAACTCAACGTTTACATCAATAACGTTACTACCATATACCAGTAGGATAGGTTTCTCAGAAGGAGGAAGCTTTCCGAAATGAAGAACTTCACCATCATAATAAAACTGCTCGCCATAGGCTTCTGCAATCCTTGTCAGGTAATTGTAATGCGTTTCGTTATATTGTGCGCTGTAACTGATATAGCTTTTGTTCTGGGTATCTACCCTAAAGTCAAATTTACTTGTTCCTAAAGTCTCTTTGATAATCCGGTCTGCAATAATATTGGTATTCACAGACTGGTTGCCGCCGAAGCTTTGGGTATGAGGAGCTGCATCCATCAGAATCGTAGGGCTCATTCCTTTTAGGATAATATTTCCCAGACTCATTTTTTCCTGACTGAAGGCTACTTTGGTAATGATGCCCACAAATGTTCTTTCAGGGGTTTCATTTTCGTAATCTTTATATCTAAAAACAATGGTGATTCTTTTTCCTAAAAACTTTTGGGCCTGCTGAAGGTTGTGGTTTTGTACCTCCCCTAAAGAGTCATGAGCCAATACCAGTTCAAAATCATGGTGCTTTCTTGCACTCTGCTGCAAACGAAAGTGTTTAAAGTGATTGATAGTCTTGCCCTCAACCACAATTTCCAGCTTTACCACCCGGTTGATCCCCGAAATGTGGTTTTCTGAAACTTTCTCAGAATTTGAGGTGTTTTTCATAATATTTAGTGCATTTTTTTAGCGGTCTTATGTCACCGAAGTTAGATAAAAAAAATAGTATGAAATGTAAATTTTCGTTAAATCTGAAAAATTGTAGTAAAACTACGATTGATTTATTTAAATGACTTTAAATTAGACGTTTGTAGAAAGTCTTAGGAATTGAGGAGTTCTGGTCTTGAAAGTAGGTTTTGGAGTATTGTTTTTGTTGGATTGAAATAGAATCTCCGAAGTCGGGAGACTTCGGAGAGCGGGTCTGTAAATATATTTTACAAATCTTTATTTGAATATATTCGAACAGTGAGATCTTCTAAATATTGTTTATTCTCGCAGGCTACAGTGTCATTTGCAAGTAATAAGTTGTGTTTGTTGATATAATACATTTGTTCTGAATTTAATTTTTTAATTCCAGATGTATTAATACCTTCAGGATGTTTTTCAGAATAAAAGTGGATATATATATTACTACTTAATGGTAAACTTATGTATGCAATTTCTTCTATGTCTGGGTTAAAATATGTATTAATTTTTTTTCGATGAGTTGCTGCTCCAAAATCTGGCAAAATAAAATAATCATCTTTATCTTCTGGCACTTCTATTATAAAATAAATTAATCCCATTTTTGAAATAATTTCATTACCAAGTAGTAAATAGTCATCTCCACCAAGATATTTAGAATCTCCTCTCTTATTAAAATAATCATAAAAGCTATTCTTTAAACCATCTACTGCATTATTCATTACTGGGCTCAATGCATTAAAGAAAATGTTTTCTAAGTTTATTTTATAAGTAGGGTTTCTAAAATTTGCAATTGCTCCATATCTAGCAAAATATATAATTGCTTTTTGTACTTCAGTATTTACTTTTTTATCAGTAATTAATCTTAATATATGACCATAATAGGATTCAAAATCATTTTCATAATATTGATTAAGTTGCTGTTCGATAGTTGTATAGTCATTTACTCCATTCTCATATTTTGTATTTAAGTCTTTCTCGCTAAAAATTCTTTTAGAAGATTTTTTTGTTTGAAATAATCTTGAAGACTTATTGTATAGATATATTTCATTTTGTCTATTGAAAAATTTCTTTATATGGACTTGTGAAATATAATGATGATTTCTTGGTATGCTCATAAACTTTTATTTTATGAAACTTATAAATTATTGACTATTTAAAAAAAAATCTCCGTTGGCAAAGTCTCCCGACTTTGGAGAGCATGGGATTTTAGAGGGAGCTGACTTATGTTTTATTTTTTGACTAACTATCTCCCCATTCGAACATAGGATCATTTTTAACAGATTGTAACTTTATATTTATTATTTCTTTTGCAAAATGTAATCTAGGATTTTGGATATGTCTTACTCTATCAATTGGTAAATTATGCAACATACGATATTTGGATAAAAATAGGTTTTCCTTTTTTTCCCAATCCTCCCCTATACCAGAAATGTAATTGTGGTATAATAGAAGTTGTTCATCATTTGACATTTGTGCCCGAAGAATTTTAAGATATTCTCTTGATTGCTTATAATTAAATAATCCTTCTTTTTCTTTTTTAACTACAAATTTTACGGTACTAAATAAATGTCTGTAATAATGAGCCAGTCTTGATTCATGACCTGTAAATGGAGCGTACTTAATATGCAGTTCAATTTTATTGGATTTATCAGGCCCTGTAGTAAACTCATTTTTTTCACCAAAGCTTTCCTTATGTTCTCTGCGTATTTCTTTTAATTGGTCTTTACATTTTTGTATAAATATTTCATATTTATCTTCTTTCACTAATTTTGAAAATGAACCAAAAAAGAACAATTTATATCCAATTTGTAAGACTTTATCTTCAGGCACTTGTAAAGTACTTCCAATAATTTTACAAAAAGATAAACATGCATTAAGCTCTTTAACCATTGAGACAAAAGTTTTTCTTCCATCAACAATACGCTCAATTTGTGTCTTCGTTATGGTTTCATTTAGATTGTCACAAGTGTCTCGAGTGGTTGACGTTAAATAACTATAACCTGTTATTTTCATTTCACTAATATTCTCTTTATGTAATTTTATCATTTCGAAGTACTGAGATTCGAATTGCTGTATTTTAAACTGTTCTTGTACCTGATTGTTCGCTCTTAATTGTGCCCAAAAGGCAATAAATGTTAGAAATCCTGCAATTAATGCTATAAAAGGCCCTGTAGTACCTCCAATAGTATCTCCAATTTGACCTGTTGTAGAGACATCAAAAGTTGTTGGATGGTTTATATATTTATAATATTGAAAAAGCATCCAATTTGATAAAACCGTTATAAAATAACCTATAGATAAGAATATTAGAAATGTAATTATTAGAGCCCATTTCGAGGCAAAAAAATTTTTCATGTATAATTTTTATGATTTATAGTTTTGAAATCGAATTTATGTAATTATGTTTTAATTTATATAATAATTCTGATAATTTGAGAAATAATTTTATATCTATTTAATGTAGGCTTATATCCCTCTCGCTGCCGCACGATTGCATCGTGTGGTTTTATCTCAACCATTTTCTCACAAAGTTTTTATCTTTATAAAAACATAATTGATGAGTCGTAATTACAAATTTCACAATCCTGAAGGATTATATTTCATAAGTTTTGCTGTCGTAGGCTGGCTGGATGTTTTTATTAGAAATGAATACAAGGAAATTCTTTTAGACAGTTTAAGATTTTGGCAAAAGATTAGGAATGGAAATACATTCATGGTGCATCATGTCAAGCCATGTACACTTAATTTTCAGAAATATAAATGGACAGAAACCAGAAACTCTGATTGGTGATAGATTTACAAGCAGAGCAATTGTGACAGCAATTAAGGAAAATCCTACAGAAAGCAGAAAAGAGTTTTTATTAGATTTCTTCCTTAAAGAAGCTTCAAAAACTTCAAATGTAACTCAATATCAATTTTGGAGACATGATAATAAGCCTATTGAGTTGTGGAGTAATAGGGTGATTAACCAGAAGATTAACTATATACATCAAAATCCTGTGGAAGCAGGTCTAGTTTTTCGCGCGGAAGATTATGGATACAGCAGTGCTGTAGATTATTCTGACGAAAAAGGACTTTTAGATGATATTGTTGTTTTCAGAATGTTTGACTTGTAATGCAGAAACCACACGATGCAATCGTGCAGTAGCAGCGAAAGACATTTTTTCCGAAACAAACAGATAAGCTTTGAGTAAATAAAATACTGTTGCCTTTGCGTGAAGAGGATTTGTTGGATATCCTTGTCAAGGTTTTAAACCTTGACAAGGATCAAGGATATTGCTTATTTTTCACTAACGCTTTTCCACAATATTCTGGCCTCTTGCTGTTACAGGATAAAATCGTGCGCTAACGCGGTATATCATTATGGAAAGTAGAGGCTGTAGCTCACTGAGAAAGCAGGAAAAGTACTAAAAGTGTAAAGTTTTTATTATTGACAATATTCTTTGTATTTTTAGTACACTAACAAATAGGAAGGAATAGTCAGAATTTGTATTGAAAAAATATTGGCTTTTTAATCTGAAAATGGAGTTTCCATAGGAAGAGAAGCAAATTTCAGACAATTATTCCTGAAGTTGTCCCTATTAAAAGGTCCTATTAAATAAAATGAGAAATAATATCATAAAATACATCGTCAGTTTTTCTTTTGTCTTATTTCTGATTTCCTGTTCAGGAACAAAGTCTATTGTTGGGACTGAAAAGGTGAAAGAAGATTCACTCTATACAGAAATTCAGCGAATTGGCTTAGAAGCAACCAGAAGTAACAATGTTCCTGGGGTAGCAATAGCTGTTATTCAAAATGGGAAAATAGTTTGGACTCAAAGCATAGGATTTGCTGATAAGGAAAACCAGAAACCAGTAACAACAGAAACAATCTTTAACGTGGGTTCCATTTCAAAAATGGTTTCTGCGTGGGGATTTATGCAATTGACAGAAAAAGGGCTTGTAAAACTGGATAATCCTGTTGACCAATATCTGACCCGTTGGAAATTGCCTGTTTCCCAATATGATATATCAAAAGTTACCCTTAGACGCATTCTCAGCCATACAGCTGGTCTTTCGGTACATGGTTACGGCGGTTCCGAACAAGGAACAAAACTGTTGAGTTTAGAAGAATCCCTTTTCGGAAAGACAAAAAGAAATGGAGAAAGTGTACGTTTAATAAGTGAGCCAGGAACCAAGTGGGAGTATTCAGGGGGTGGTTACACCCTCGCACAGTTAATGCTCGAAGAAAGAACTAAGGAGAAGTTTGCAGACTATATGAAAAAGAATGTTTTCAAACCTCTGGGATTGGACCATACTACCTATGAATGGACAGAAGATATGATGAAAAACTCTGCCACAGCTTATGATGCTTCGGGTAAGCCTATAAAGAATAGAATATTTACAGAACAGGCAGCAGCGGGATTACAAACAACAGTTTTGGACCTGGCCCGTTTCGCAGAACTGTCATTAAGTTACAAACAAAACCAGCTGCATAAAGTTTTGAGACCGGCAACTGTACAGATGATGGAGAAGCCTGTTGTACCATTTTCTGATCAGGGAAAGAGTGGTCTGGGGTATCGGTTTATGAATTATGAGGGATTTGAAACATTAGGACATACCGGAGAGAATGAGGGCTGGAGTGCTGCCCTTTTTATGCATTTGCCCACCAAGAGCAGTATTGTAGTTCTCTGTAATGGCTCAAACGGAGACCGTGTCTGGTTTCCTATCTATCAGAGATGGCTAAAAAGAATTAATAGTATTCATGTTCAGTGAGTGAAAATATAAAGCAAAGATTTATAACATCATTGTAATAGCATAAGAAAATAGGAAGGAACCAATTTCATTGATTCTTTCTAAGCGATTACGTAGCCATACTAATTCCTTTATCAGTAATGACGGAGTTCCAATACTTTTTAAATTATGATAGCCATGAAATATTAAAACATAAAATAATCTCCGTGATTAGTGGAAAAGTTAACTAAAATTAGCGCACAAGATACCAGATTGCAGCAGCAATTCCGGCATAAGCAGTAACGGTAATAATATCAGCTATAGGCTGTGAAAAGCGTTTTTCTGCAATTTTATCAGCATTGATCTGATTCTTATGGAATTTCAGTGTTTTTTTAGCGTTATGAACCGGGTGGGCCACCAGACTGTCGCTTTCCCATCGGTCAACAATTACTTTATAGCTTTTGCCATCAACATCAATTCTAACATTTTTATTAGGAGCAAGTTTCTCCTGAATACTGGCCGGCGCAGCTGGCTGTTGTTGCGAGGGCATGCTTTGGGCTTGAGGTTCAGCTATTGCACTTTTCGTTTGCATTAAAGCATTATTAGCAGGAGCCGAACTCTTTTTAGATTCTTGCTTATTGTCGGTAACAGGGGCTGCAGGTTTTTTTACCTGATAAGTATAGCAGCTTGTAAGAGAAAATAATATAATGATGAGATAAAGATTCTTTCGCATTAGCCAAATTTAAGAATTAAACGGAATATTTGGTATTTTCTTTTGAAAGATCCTGTTTTTTTGGAGAAGGGTAATCCTTTGTTTATATTTTTTAGAGCTTATATTACTTCTTTCGGTCTGTTATGATTGAATTCAATCTATCACTGGTTTGTGGCTCACTTGAATTGAAGGTAAGGATAGGGAGTTTGAAGATAATAACCCAGAAACCACTGTTAGTTATGATTAGTAAAATTAGCGTACAACTAAACTATCATAAAAAATAAATAGTTATTCTTTATCCCTTTATAGATTCCATCTTCTATCTTCCAGTCTCTTTATTTATCTCTAGATGATTTCATTATACAATTGCAATATTTTGCTATATTCGTGTCTATTTCACTGTTGAACAGTGAAATAGGGTGGGTGTCCGGTTTTATGAAAAAAAAAGAAGATACAATTATGTGGCAATATTATATGATTCGATATCATTACAAATTAACGAGGCTTAATTTAAAATACTAAAAAAGCCTTTCAAGAAAACTGAAAGGCTTTTTAATATGTAGAAATATTATTTAAAGATTTGCTGATCATACAGTAGATGGTCGTCTTCATCAAAGCTTATGATCAATACTTTATATTGTTTTGCACTGTCATTATTGAAAAATTTGATTCTTGGCGGAACATAATCGCTGTCAAATAAATTAGGATTCCAGTATAAGGTTTCACGGGTATCCTTTTCAATTTTTGCATTGTCATCTATCATTTCAATAAGGAATTCTGAAGGTTTATCATAGCCTTTTATCATAGATGAATTGTTCTTTTGAAGAGCTGGCTTTTCATTACTTTTAGATTGCATATTACCTCTCATCGTATAAATGGCTACTGCTTCACCTACTAACCCTGCTCCTTTAATAATCTTTACCATAGCAATATTGTTTACGGGAAGGGAGGAAATCATTGAAGCATCAGTAGGAACTTCATCCAAATATATTTTAGCCGGCTGGTTACGAATGTAAGGGACATTATTCCCGGAACTGTCTTTTTGAAATGTTAAACCGGCAGCTTTTCCCTGAAGCCAGTCAAATATATTAGTGAATCCTGCAACATATTGGTTTTCATTGACGAAGTCAAATATGGTAGCATTTATAGAACTGAACATCCCGCTGGAGAGTTGTTTGTCCAATTCTTGTTTTGGGTCTTTCTTTTTTCCTACTAATTTTACCTGTTCAATTTCTACTTCGGAATTCTCTATTTTTTTATTGTTTTTCTGGGTATTGATGGCTTTGGAAATTGTTGCTGGAAGAGTCTTCTTGTCTCCGCTTTTTACCAGTTTATATTTTGTACCCGGGAAATTTCCATTAAACTGTACAGGGTTTACCAGTGGTTCTATTGTAACGAATATATTATCAGCATTGGATTCTTTACTCTTATCAGCATTTGCAAATACTGAAACCTCCAAAGGTTCATCGTTGTTGATATTATTCAAATAGATATATCCGTTTTGATCCGTTTTAACGGGAGTGACAGTGGGTTGGTTTTTACCTAGCCTCAATACTAAAATCACAGTGCTGTTGATCATAAGAGCATTGTCTTTAATAGGCTTTACTCTGTAAGAAAGAAATTTCTGAGAATTGGTATTATGAACCGGTACATTTCCGCTAAGTACAGAATTCCAGTCAAATCTTTTCCAGTTTTCAGATATAAGCAGGGCATCCAACGCTTCACTATTGGCATTTTTAGAGAAATATTGTGCCGGGCTGTCTATCCTGGTTGTAAAATCTCCTGTTAACCAAAGTCCGCTCAGGATATTTTCCTCTTCAGGTTTATTGCTGCCGTCATCCTCACTTACTAAGACAGTATAGTTTTTAAAATAAGATTCCGGAGAAAGGTCAATACTGTTGAAAGATCTTGGGGTTTGTTTTATGCTCTGGCCTATAATTTCAGCCTTCTCAATCTTTAAATCATTGGGTTTTATAAAACAAAGTCTTTGGGCTACCAGGTTGTCCTGCTCATCAAAAATGGCTAATTGTAAAACTCCGTTAGCTCCGTTACTTATTTTGGTAGGAATAAGGCTTGATACTTCATTCGTTGATTGTTTAATCTGTGCTTTATATGCAAGATGGTTATTAATTGTTCCTACAATTTTATAATCCTGAAGCTTTTGTTTTAGGTTTACCCCTTTTAAAGCATATTTAATTCCTTCTTTAGAACTGTTGATTTCTAAATGGAGACCATTGTCTGAAACTGACGGAAGGTCTATTGTTTTACTTTTTCCTGCATTATCCTGAATAATAGCCTGGTATTTTTTTCCTGCAGCCGGAGTTATGGTAAAGGATGCAACGTTTTTGTCAAAAGATTTAAAGGTTGCTAAAGATACATTAGGACTTTGTGAATCTATTATTTTTCCGGTCCAGGTTTCCGGCAGAGAAGTATCGCTTGATAATCTTACGGCAAATTTCGTAGGCATCCCATTAATGAAAGTTCCACCTTCCGGAAAAGCTTTTGCAGACCAGTCAGAACTTTTAGAAACCACCAGTGATTCTGTGGAATTTGGATTGTAAACCGGAATCGTTTTAATAATCTGGTAATCCTCATTAAAACCGGTCATATAAGGCGTATAAGCTCTTACAAAGTACACCTGTTCAGGAAGGTCTTCTTTCAGTTGAAAATCCCCGCTGCCTTCACCATTGGTAAGAAGTACAGTTTTCCAGTCTATTAATTTTTTATCAGCATTGTAGAGTTCAACAAATAGAGTAGTGGATAATTCGGAACGGTTATACCCATCAAAGACAAAACTTTTGAACCACATTTTGTCGCCAGCTGCATATTGTAATTTATCGGTAAGTAAATATACTTTTTCGTGTTCGTAATTATCCTCAAGATTGGTTATTGCTTTTTCTAATTTAGTTTGTGCCAGTATAGGTTGCACCATTGAAATAAGCAATACGCAGAATATATTTTTCATAAAAGTCTTAGCGCATTTTAATTCAGTGCTAATTTAATCATTTAAAGACTTCAAAAATTGATATTGATCTCTTATTTCAGAAGAAAAGAACATAAAACTTCAAATTGAGTTTAAAAAAAGAGAAAACGTAAGATTCTAATACTGTTCCAGGTCAGAAAAACTTAAATCCTGTATTTTGGGCAAAGATTTGATTTTTAATTTCTTTTCCTTTTTGTTTAAGATTTTATCTGAACCTAATTCCTGGTCAAACTCTACTTTCGTTTGGGCTACTAAGTCGATTTCCGTTTCAGTAGTGGTGTTTTTGCCATCCCAGATGACCCGTGAAATTTTATTCAGTTCACAGTCATTCTGTTTACATTTGAATTCATAGCTGCTTTTCCGGTCATTAATATCTGTAAGCATTTTTAAATTACCTTCCTCAATGAAGAAGTCCGGGATCGGATTACCATTATGTTCTCCTTTTTTATAGGTCGGGTATTGGCTTTCAATGAGTTTTGTAGAAGAAACTATAAGTTGAAGCTTTTTATCTGGCTGAGAAAGGAATATCTGTACTCTCAATGGTCTGGTATTATCCTTTAGATCCATTTCTACCATCACTTTGTCTGTGCGTTTATCATGATTCATATCTCCCAGTTCTTTTTGTACCAGGAAAGTGAAACTACCTTTATCAGCCGTGTTTTGGGAATATACGTTCACCTTTGCTAAAAGAAGAAATAAGCCAATATACAGGGATAGGTTTTTCATAATTTATTTTCTAGTATGAATGTATCAAATTTTTCAATACAAACCTTATCGGCTTATCTTTCTTTTATAACATGATCAAGTACAGACTCCTTCTAACCATTTATTCACTATGCTTCTTCTCAGATGCTGGATGGTATGAATTCTTATACTTCTATTAACGTATTTAAACGCTTCCGTATCGCTTCCGGAAGTTTTTCCATATAGTCCTCATCCGCATATTCGCAGCCCTTTTCCTCATATCCCAAAGCGATTACCGAATCAATATCTGTATGTTGATTATCTTTCAGCAGGGATTCAAGCTTGCTGTAATCTTGTGTTTCTACCATGTTTTCCAGTTCAGGATATACTTCATGTTGACTGGAAAAATACAACCCCTTAGAGCGGCATTCTACCGAGAAAAATGTAGAAAGTGCATATTCCATATAAATAACAAAATCGCAGGCATGAGGTGCATCATATGAAGCGCTGTAATCATCACCAAAAGCTATTGATGGATTACCGTTGGACAAAGTTATGCAGGCGTCATAGTAAAAGTTGAAGCCGTCAAAATAATTAAATAATACTCCGCTTTTATCCAGATCCTCTGCCCATGTGGTGTATCGGGGATCTCCAGACAGGTCGAAATTGATTGGGTTTGCTAAGCCTTCTATTGGGAGGATGGATATCCAGCCCTCTTTAAAATCATCTTCATCTTTTGCTATCGGGAAGTTGCTTTTATAGCTTTCTTCTTTTTCTTCCTCCTGAAAAATAACGGAATGCCAGGATATATGCAGGCCATTGCTGATCTTGTAGAACTCCCTCAGGTATTCATTGAAGATAAATGGTTCTTGTGGAGCTTCGGTATCATGATTTTCGGTGACCTCTATTTGTTCTGCGTAAATTTTTGCCTCAGCTTCAGCGATCTGTTGTTCAGTTGCGCCGGGGGACTGAAGGAATTCGACACTCTTTACAAGATCATGGTTCTGTAATGCTTCAATCGTGTTTTTCAGTCTGCTGAAATAGCTTTCAGCCCATTCTTTGGGTTTGATGCTCATAAGTTTCTATGGTTTTAGTTATCATTTGAAATGCTGTAAAAGAAAGCAGATAATGCTGATCATTCTTTCATACGGCAGTAAAGGGTATTAATTCCTGCAAAGATATTGTTTAAATTGAGATATGAAAACGTAAATTTTGAATGTTAAATAGTGGTCTCTTAAAGTGAGTTGTACAGAAAATATATTATTTAAAAATATTGTTCTGATAAAGTAGGCGGTCATCTTCATCAAAGCTTATGATCGTTACTTTAAATTGTTTTGCCGTGTCATTATTGAAAAATTTGATTCTTGGCGGAGTATCATTGCTGCCCAATAAATTAGGATTCCAGTACAGGGTTTCACGGGTGTCTTTTTCAATTTTCACATTGTCATTAATCATTTCAACAGGGAATTCTGAAGGTTTGTCATAGCCTTTTACGATAGTAGAACTGATCTTTTGGTTCTTCTGATCCTGTTGAGTACTCTTAGAAGCCATACTGCCTCTCAGGGTGTAGATCAGTATAGAGTTATTAATCAATCCTGATTGTTTTATGACTTTTACCATAGCGATTTCGCTTACAGGAACGGACGTAATCATACCAGGCTCAACCTCTATTTCATCTAAATATAGCTTAGCCCTACCGCCACGGATATAGGGAACATTTTCTCCCACTTCATTTCTTTTAAACACAACACCGGCTACTCTCCCTTGCAGCCAGTCTAATATATCAAATGATCCTAAGATATGCTGCTCTTCGTTGACAAAGTCAAATATATTAGCATTCATGGTGTTGAACATTCCACTGGACAGTTGATTGTTTAGCTCCTTTGTAGGATATTTCTTTTTTCCGGTTAGTTTTACTTCATCAATCTGAAGATTATTATCCTGTTTTTTTTTGTTATTTTTCTGAGTGTTGATGGCTCTGGAAATAGAAACCGGAAGTTCCTTATTTTCAGTCTGAGTCACCAATTGATAAGCCGTGTTGGGAAGGGCACCATTAAACTTTGTGGGTTTAATCTGTGGTTCTACGGTGAAGGATAATTGATCAGCATTGGGTCTTTGATCTTTTTCAGGATTTAAAAATAATGAAACATTAAAGGGTTGATTGAAATTAATATTATCCAAATAAATATACCCGTTCTGATCTGTTTTTGATGCATTTATAATGGGTGGATTTTTACCTGATTTTAACGCTAAAGTTACCTCAGTGTTTTTTAACAGAGCATTATTCTTAAGAGGTTTTAGCTTATAGGAGAGGAATTGCTGTGCGTTGGTTCTAAGAGTGGGAACAGGCCCGCTGAGTATTGAATTCCAGTCAAATCTTTTCCAGGTTTCAGAAATTAACAGAGCATCTAAAGCTTCATTATTCGCGTTGTTAGAAAAATATTGTGCAGGACAGTCTATTTTCGAAGTGAAATCTCCTGTTAGCCAAAGTCTGCTTAGAATATTTTCTTCTTCGGGTTTATTGCTGTCATCATCACTTACTAAAACCATATAATTTTTAAAGTAAGGGTTCGGAGAAAGATCAATACTGTTGAGAGATCTGGAGGTTTGCCTGATGTTCTGGTCTGTGATTTCCGCTTTCTCAATACTTAAATTGTCGGATTTTATAAAGCAGAGCCTTTGGGCAATCAGTTTGTCCTGATCGTCAAAAATGGCTAATTGTAAAACGCCGTTCGTGCCATTGCTTATTTTATTAGGGATAAGGCTTGAAACCACATTAGTCAGCGGGTTGATATCAGCTTTGTAGGCAAGCTGGTTATTGATGGTTCCTACAATCTTATAATTTTGAAGCGGTTTGGGTAAGTTAATCCCTTTTAAGGTATATTTAATCCCTTCTTTAGCACTGTTAATTTCTACATGAAGTCCGCTGTCTGCAACTTGTGGAAGATCTATTGTATTGCTTTTTCCGGTATTGTCTTGAACGATAACCTGATATTTTTTACCTGAAGCCGGAGTTAAGGTAAAAGAGGCTACATTTTTATCAAAAGATTTAAATGTAGTGATGGGAATATTGGGATTTTGAGTATCTATAACTTTTCCAGTCCAGCTTTCCGGGAAAGAAGAACTTCCGGATATTCTTACTGCAAATTTTGTAGGAGTACCGTTAATGAAAGTTCCGCCTTCCGGAAAAGCTTTTGCAGACCATTCTGAGTTTTTGGAAATCTCTAATGATTTAGGGGAATTTGGATTGTAAACCGGAAGAGTTTTAACGATCTGAAAGTCCTCATTAAAGTTGGTCATGTAAGGGGTGTAAGCTCTTATAAAATAAACCTGCTCGGGAAGATCTTCTTTCAGCAGAAAATCACCGTTACCCTCACCATTGGTTAGAAGAATTGTTTTCCAGTCTATTAGTTTTTTATCAGCATCGTACAATTCTACAAATAGGGTAGTAGATAGTGTAGAACGGCTATAGCCTTCAAATACAAAGCTTTTAAACCATATTGGATCACCGGCTGCATATTGAGACTTGTCTGTCAGTAAGTACACTTTTTCCTGAACATAATTATTCTCAAGATTGGTTATTGCTTTTTCCAATTTAGTTTGTGCCAGTACGGAGGGTACCATTGCAATAAGCAATACACAGAATATATTTTTCATAAAAATTTTACATCATTTTAATTCAGTGTTAATTTAATCATTTAAAAGCTTTAAAAATTGATATCTAATTTTTCTTCTGAAGAAAATAAGCTGAAATTGTAAATTTCAGCTTATACAGACTGATCATCCTATTGATAGATGTCCCACAGAATAAGTTCTGGCTTTACCTGCGACGATCACTCTTTCATTTTTGTTTTCACAATAGAGTTCGCCTCCTCTTTCTGATAACTGGCGGGCGAAAAGGTTATCTTTTCCTAATCTTGATGCCCAGAACGGAATGAGCGAGCAGTGTGCAGAGCCGGTTACAGGATCTTCAAGAATTGATGACTGTGGTGTAAAATATCTTGAAACAAAATCACTGTCAGTACCAGCTGCAGTCACCACAACACCTCCCGGATCCAGATTGATAAGGTCAAAAACGGATCTTTCAACGGTAATCTTTTTGATATCTTCCTCAGAATTATATACCAACACATAGTCTCTTGATTTGAAGACCTCCTTAGGCTGTATATTGAGAGACCGGATGATATTATCCGGAAGAATGGATGGTTCAGGTATTCTTGACGGGAAATCCATATAATAAACACCATCTTTTACATCAACAGTTAATTCACCGCTTTTAGTTTCAAAAATAATTCTGCTATGCTGGTAGTTTAAGATAGAAACCAGGCAATGAGCCGTAGCAAGGGTAGCATGACCACATAAGTCCATCTCAATCTCAGGAGTAAACCATCTCAGGTGAACGGTATTGCCATTATCAATAAAGAAGGCTGTTTCTGCAACAGCATTTTCACGGGCTATTTTTAAAAGTATTTCATCTGGTAACCAGTTTTTCAATGGGACAACACACGCAGGGTTTCCCTGGAAAATCTCTTCTGTAAATGCATCTATCTGATATAATTCTAACTTCATGATTGAGAAAATTTAGGTTTGTAATAAAGTATGATAAAAATAATTTTTGTTTGACGTTGGTTTTTTATGATTGCTTCTGCTTTTTAAACGCAGAAAACCCATCTGACAATTCACTTTTTTCTTTTGTTTTTAAAGAGAAGAGGGATGACTATTCAATGTTTTCAAGGCTGGTGATTTGCCTTTTCAGTTCTTTTTTTTATCCAGGAAATAAAAACAATACCATCATTGGTTTTAATTTCGATCCGAAAATTTGTTCAAAGTATTTCTTACAGGTATATAGATCATCTATTTCATAAAAATACAAAAGTTTATAGAAATATTAGCTTTATCCACAAAAAAGCAGCAGACTGAAACGTTTCTACAGTGATGTCTTTTCCAAAATAGCAGTCCATGTTTTTATAAAAATCTGCCCTACCTTATTGTAAATCTTACATCTATATTTAGACAGACGTTCGTAAAAAGGGGTAGAAAATCTTCTTTAATACACGATAGAGATCAGTTCATTGATTATTAAATATAACAATAAGCGCCTATTTTCTGAATTGGCGCTTATTGCTGTTCATGCTATTGTTTGGGGAGATTACTGATTCCTAGACTGATTTCTTTTAGAATTCCATTGAATTTATCTGATGTGAAAATTATTTTTGAGATTAATAATCTTCATCGTTTCTTTTGTTGCCTTATTTCAGCACCTTTTCATAAATTTTATTCAGTAAATCCTGTCTCATTTTTGAATTTCTTTGATTTAAAAGAATGATGATTCCCCAATTTTTTGCTCTGTTGTAACATATGATGGAAGATTGTCCCATAGAATCGCCAGATTTCAGGTAAATCGTATTCTGATCATCAGTACTGATGTTGGTACCCAGTCCCATTTCTCTTTTTTCATCTTTATAGCAGATCTTTTCGGTCAGCAATGCTGCTTCATATATTGGGTTTCCTTTGGTTAGCACTGCTTTCAGATAGGAGATCATATCAGCAGCATTTGATTTTACCAATCCTGCAGATGCCGTAATATTCCATTTGAAGAATTCCTGAGTTCCGCCATTAGGATTATAACCTGTCGTTCTATTTTTTACATTGAACTCTGTTGTAAAGGTATTGGTCATTTGCAAAGGATCAATTATTCTTTCATGAATGATGGCATCATAAGTTTTACCATATACCTTTTCCAAAATCTGTCCCAGCAAAGTATACCCAACCGTAGAATAACGATATTTTCCATAGTCAAGAAGCTCTCCGCAATTGTTGATGATTTCCGTTAATGTTTTTTCAGTGACATTGCTCACAGGCTGTTGTGGGTTCAGTTCTATCAGCTTACCAAAATCTATGTCAGGTAACCCCGATTGATGAGAGGCCAGATCTGAAATCTTTATTTTGTTCTTAAGGTTTTTTTGCAGTACATATCCTTTAGGCAGATAGCTGTCGATATAATCATCCAGTTTTAGCTTTTTCTCGATAGCTGCCTGTGCAATTAAATTCGAGGTCAGGATTTTAGTAATAGAAGCAATTTCAAATACAGAATTTTTATTGATGTCAACAGGGCTTTCTTTGCTCAGTTTTCCGTAAGCCGTATAAAATTCATCATCATTATGAATGAAACCAACACTGATGGCTACATCCGGATTTTTTTGATAATTGTCCCCAATGATTGAATCTATCTTTTTGGAAATATCTTGTCCAAAAGAAAAACTGCTGATGAATAACAGTACTGCAAAGAAGGTGAATGAAGTTTTCATTGTATCGTTGTTTTAAGGTTAAAAATTATTTCGATACAAAAATGTGGAAGACATTAAAGCTGTGCGACCGAATGAAAGTATTCGGACTCATTTGTTCCGGGAAAATGGGTTCGAATAGATTAATACAGGAGTACGGGTAATTACAACGTTTTGTTTTGTAATGTGTTATGTTTTTAAGATAGTGCATTTTCTGTATGTTTTTTTTAATTGTACATTAAAGTATATTGGCACCTGAAAATTCATTAATATTGTTTAAAGTATTCAGAATGCACATCGTGTGTATTTCTTAGTTAACAGTAATTTTAAAGCCTGACCCTTATACCAAATCAAAAAAAGATGAAATCTATAATAATATCTGTATGTATTACCTTTTTTTCAATAACGTTAGTTTTTTCTCAGACTTCTGAAAGAAAATTTGTATCCGTTAACAATAAACAAATAGCATATAAAACTTTTGGACTTGATGAAAGAAAAGCTAATGAACCCGTAGTCATCTTTGAAAGTGGTCTCGGTTCAGGAGGTGGAGGCTATGGAAGTTTGTTTCCTTTCATTCAAAAAAGTTTTGCAGGGATAGTGTATGACAGAAATGGAATTGGAGAGTCAGAAATTGATACATCTATAAAAACAGATGAAGATGTGATCAAAAGACTTCACGATTTGCTGGCAGCTTTAAAAATAAGTCCGCCTTATCTATTGGCAGGACACTCTATAGGTGGGCCGTTTATACGTTTGTATGCTTCAATGTATCCCAATGAAACGTGCGGCCTGTTTTTCATAGATCCCACAGATTTTATGCTTACTAAAGACGAAGACAGTAAGGTGAAAATAAATACATCAAGCTCCACTGGCTATCAGGAATTATTTATGATAAACCTTAAAAATATTATAAATGATCCCTTAACATCGGAAGGTTTTCGAAATGAGGCAAAGAGAGAGCTGAATGAAAGTTCACCGGAATTCTTTAAAAAATATAAATCCTTACAACCTCTTAAAGACATCCCTGTAACCGTAATGATTTCATACAACAAGCATATTGAGCATTATGAAACTGAAATGAACGAAAAACTGAAATTAGGGATCAATTTAATTCCGTGGTGGAAGGAGTTGGATGAATTAAGAATAAACCATTACGCAGAGATGATAAAAAATAACAGTAATAGCCGGCTTATCTTGTTGCCGAGTTACAGTCATGGAATCCACCAGCAAGATCCCAAAATTGTAGCAGAAGCTTTAATTGATACATACAAAAAGTGTCACACTTCCTTAAAAAACAAGTAGAAAGAATTGTTTTGTATCAGATTTTGGAGATTATACTGCTTCAAAACCAATCAGTAATAGTTATGATGTTTTTCTGACTTTTGTGAAGGAGAATCGGATGAGTGAGACTGTTTTAAACGTAAAGTGTAAAACGGATAATCTCGATTTTAAAAGTGTTTTAAATTTATATTGTTGAAAATCATTAATTTGTAGCTTGTTCGCCTGTTAGGTAATCATTTAATATACTTTTGATGAAAAAAACTCAAACAAAAGTCAATCTAATTTTTATATTTGCACCTGTTGGATTCTTAACCTTAATAGGCTTTCGGAATTCCAGTGAAAATTTGAAAATAAAATAGCAATAAACAAATAAGAGTAAAGAATGGATAATATTAGTCTATTAATTGTTGTAAATATAATCTCTTTATTCATCTCGTTGTTTCTGGCATTTTTCCTGATTACCCTTAAAACAAAGTACAAAATAAGTAATTCTTTATTTGCTTTTTTTCTAATATTAAATGCAATAGATATTAGTGAGCCTTTGTTTAGCATGGTAACCGATGGTCCGTCCAACCTGGGAATGTTTAGGACCACTTTCGCTTTCCTGCAAATTCCTGTTTTTTATCTTTATGTAATATCAGTCTGTTACTCTGATTTTAAGATAAAACCAAAATATTTGCTGCATCTGCTCCCGTTTTTAATTGTTAATCTGGTTTTACTGCCCCGTTTTTATACTGTGGATGCAGCATCAAAAATGAGTTTTATTCAGAATCGTCAGAATATGATAGAGTTTCAGTTCATTCATATTTTAATACATCTGCAGATCGTTCTTTATATCATTGCAGTTTTTAGAATACTAAGAAAAACAAAGAAACTATATCTTGAAAACTACGCAGGAAAAAACATCAGTTCCTATAACTGGCTGTTCCAGTTTACCGTTGTACTGAGCATTTTATATGCGGTAGCTCTTTTAAAAAACATTTTTAAATTTTCTGACTATCAGCAGGTTTCTGAATTTATCAAGATCGGACTTTTCGTATCATCTCTTTTTATTTTCTGTTGGTATCTGTTCAAAGCGTTAAATAACCCTGATCTTTTTAGGAATATTGATTCAAAACTAAAACTTGTTTCTGAGCTCGTTTCAGAAGAAAAAAGCAGTAAGGAATCAATAGAAGATGAAAGAGAATATAATGAAGAGCTTTTGAAGCTAAAAAAATATATGGTTGAGAAAAGACCTTATCTAAACTCCTCGCTAACCATTCAGGATGTTTCCAGTGATATTGAAATTCCTGTCCGGGATTTATCTCTTTTAATCAATCATCAATTAGGACAGCATTTTTATGATTTCGTAAACGCCTATCGGATAGAAAGTGCTAAGGATATTTTAAAAGATACTTCAAAAAGTAAGGTAACTGTTTTAGAAATTCTATACGAAGTTGGTTTTAATTCAAAATCTTCCTTTAATACTGCTTTTAAAAAACACACGGGCAATACGCCGACTTCCTATCGCAAAAACCTGCAAGACAGTGTTTTGTAATTATTCGTACTCTTTTTTATAAAGATTCATACTTATTTTTTATACAAATCCGACCGATTACATTTACTCGGTCGCACAGCTTTAATGTCTTCCACATCTTTGTATCGAAATAATTTTTAACATAAAAAAATCGATACCATGAAAAGCTCCTTTTATTTACTAATTCTTATAGCGTTGCTTTCAAGCTGCCAAACAAGTAAAAAAGTTTTTTCGGAAAAAAGAGATTACAGCTTTCTTACTGATAGTTTAAATATTGAACCCCAATTAGAAAAGTATAAGCTTCCGGGATTTAGCCTTGTTGTTTTTGAAAATTATAAGATTGTATACTCAAGCCAGGTGGGAGTAAAATCAATGGATTCTAAAGAAAAGTTAGATGAAAACACGGCTTTTTCTACAGCATCTATTGCAAAACCAATCACCGCACTTCTTTGCCATATACTTGAAGAAAAAGGTTTAATTAATCTGAATGATCCAATAGATAAATACTTAAAGCGCTGGCATTTGCCAAAAAGTAAGTTTACTGAAAATAACAGCCCAACCTGGAAACAGTTTTTAAATCATACGGCCGGTACAAGTCAGGGTGGATTTGAAGATCATTACGAAGGAGAAACCATTCCAACGATCACGCAAAGCCTTTTGGGGCAGATTCCCAGATACGATAAGGAAATTGAATTTTTGTTCACACCGGGAACCAGCTTTGAATATAGCGGTGGTGGCTATGTAATCATCCAGATGGCATTAGAAGACACTTTGAATAAACCTATTGCAGAATTGGCACAAGAATATATCTTTTCCCCTCTTGGAATGAAAAATACCACAATGATTCAGCCTAACGAAAAAGGATTTCTAAAGAATGTAGCTTTTGTACATGATAAAGAAGGAAAAGTGATAAAAACAGGTCTACCCATCACGCCTCAGGTTGCCCCATCAGGGTTATGGTCTACTCCTACAGATTTAGCGAAGCTTTCCATTGAGATCCAAAATGCGTTACGCAATAAAAACAATAAGGTGATTTCTCATCAGGTAGCAAAAGAAGTAACAAAAGTGACTGCTTTGAAAAATGCGGTTGGAGGATGGAGCTATGGCTGGCAAAAATCTTTTGGATATAGTAATTATGACTGGTTCTCGTGTAATGGTTCCAATACTGGAGTTGGGGGCAATGTTTTGGCTTCTATGACAGATGGTAACGGGATGGTATATCTTGCCAATGGCGAAAAGCCGAATCGTTTTCCTGTCATGAATAATACCAGAACAAAGATTCTCACAGTAATGGATTGGAATAAAGCAACCCATGAAGATATTCAGGAACTTCCATTAAGTCTTAAAAAACAACTCATCGGAACCTATGACGATTTTCTGTATGGACAGGGAATGGAAACGAAAATTCTTGAAAAGAATAACCGCCTGTATGTAGAGTCTCCAATTTTGGAACATTTTAAAGGGAAAAATGAGTATGAGTTACTCTATCTGAAAAATGGAACCTTCAGAATTGTAGATTATCCGAACCTGTTAAAATTCGATTTCAGTAATGGAAAGGTAAACGCTGTCATCTTAACAAGAGATTCCCTGAAAACAGAAGTTAAGATGATTAAAAAATAAATTGAACAAATATTTAAAAAACAAAAACTTAAACCTAAAAAGTATGAACCCATTATTTTTAATTCCAGTCGTAGTAATAATTGCAGGTGTAGCTTTCATGATCATCATGAATAATAAACACAAAGCTGCAAAATCAGAAATTGATTTAGATTCTGAAAGAACTAAATATGACCAGTACAAAGAAGAGCTTCTCTCTCAGGATTTTTCAAAATTAAAACAGTGGATGGAAGGTAAGCCCATTGATGCTTTTACTTCTGCCTCTGTTCCCCAGTCAACAGCCAATAAAGTGCAGGATCTCGTAACCGACGGGATAAAAAATGTAGCATTATCCACGATTGGTGTAAAGCTTAGACGAATTGAAACCGATTGTTTTTGGGTGTTGAGCGGAAACGATATGCATTTTTTCAGCACCAATACCGTTGGCGAATTAGATGAACACATTGTATTTGATAATTTTAGAGTTGAAAAAGCAAGCCTTCAATATGGAGGTCTATTGAAATCACAACTGGGGGTTTATTCAAAATCATCAGAAGAATATTTACCAAAAACACATATTATCACCTTTGATATTGACGGAAGTTCATTATCTCTTGAAATTCACGATAGACTTAATTACAGAGTTGACCCGGAAGATATGCTTAATCTGAAAAAGCAATTGGAGACAAGAGTAAAATACCAGGTAGTTGGCGAAAAATTTGTAAAAATTTCACAGACTAAATTCCCTAACCTCAAAATGGCTTAATATAATATGGGAATTTTATCAAAATTTTTAAGCTCATTTAAAAGCATACGGTTAAATGATAAAAATACAGTAAATGGTTATTTGTTAGACCATTTGCTCATAGGTTCAATGTATGCCGAACAACAATCGGCATACCTGAATTCTTATGAAACAGGAGTGAACAGATCTGATATTATAAAGTTAATTGAAACATATTGGGGAATATCAGATCAAAATCAGGCGATAGAAACTCTTCAGAGTCTGCACGACAGAAATCAGGATGAAAACCTTGATATTGTATACAAAGCATTTGAAAATCCGGAAAACTATGTTGACATTTTAAGATCGAATCTATCAAATGAAGACGAAGCTTTTGAGTATTATCTGGACCATTTCAGAAAACTGAGAAAAGCAGTTCCAGAGTTGATTGAGCAGAAAATTATTACAGACTTTTCTCAGTTAAAAAAAATAAAAGATAGTGGTTGGAATTATGGAAGAAGTGTGTTTTTAGCGCGCTGCTGTTATGAACTGGGGTATATTTCTGAAAAAGAAATTATAGAATATTTGGCAAAATCCCACAGAGAATTGAAAAAATATTGCAGTACCTGGAAAGAATATACAATAAGTTATATTTTTGGAAGGGCAATTTGGGGTGGTGGTAACAATAATGGAATGGTACAGATTGCAGATGATTTATTGAACAACAACAGAAGCCCACTCAAAAATAAAATATACCTCTGATTAGGAAAAAAGATATTGGTTGATTGAGCTGGATTTACATACATTTAAAGGCTAAAAAGAATGACCATAAAAGTCTACAGACCCGAAAACCCCATACTGAAAAAGTATATTGAATGCTTTTATATTCTCGAGCAGACCTCTGAAGAATCCTCAGCTACTTATTTCACCTTTCCAAACATCTATACTATTGTTACTGCTAGTGAGAAAACAGAAACTCTGGCTACCAAAGACAAAATAATAACCAGATACTGCCTGTCCAATCCAATTGAAACAAATCTGGTAAGCAATTTTAATGAACCGGTATTGGTGAGCTATGAAGGCAAAATCAATGAAGTTACTACTTATTTCAAACCATTGGGGATTAACGCTTTTATACCCAATGATTTAAGAGATTATGCAGAAGGAAGCTTTCCCGATTTTAGTCCATATGAGGATTATAAAGAAACCATGGCGACCATTCTTTCGATAAAAAACCCGGATGAAAAAATCAGGGCAGTAGAATTGTATTGGATTTCAAAATTTCGTCCGTTTGAGGATAGCCTGTTGAAAGAGGTGTTGGATGAAATGTTCGATACCAAGAACATCAGTCAGTCTATGACGAAACTGTCTTATACAACGGGCCGGTCCCGAACAACAATAAACAAGCATTTTGAGAAGCATATTTGTAAAACGCCCTCCCAGTTTAAAAAGATTATCAGATTCAGGGCAGCTATTCAAAGTCAGCTTGACGAGAAAAATAGAATTGGGCTGCCTTATAGTATAGATTATTTTGATCAGTCACACATGATCAGGGATTTTAAAAAATTGACAGGTTTTACCCCAAAAGTTTTTTTTTCAAAAACAACAACCCTTGAAAAAGATCTCATAAAATGGATGTTTATTTAGTGAGGTTTACAAAAATACAATGATGCCGGTTTATTAAGTAGTAACATTGTGGTCTAATAATATCATTCAATAGTTTATGAAGCTAATCCTAATCATACTGTTATTTCCATTTTTTATTTTCGGACAGAAAAATGGGTCAGCTAGTCTTGCGGAATATATGCAGGCCCAGGTTGAAATAAATAATTTTAGTGGAACCGTTCTTGTGACGAAAGAGGGTAAAGTTTTACTCAAAAAAGCTTACGGTTTGGCAGACTACGAGTGGAATATTAAAAACACCATAGATACTAAATTTCAGTTGGCCTCAGTTACCAAACAATTTACCGCCACAGCGATACTTCTATTGATTGAGAAAAAGAAGCTGTCTCTTGATGATAAACTGAGTAAATTTCTGCCGGATTACCCCAAGGCTGATAGTGTTACCATCCATATGCTGTTATCGCATACCTCTGGCTTGGCTATGGGTTTTAAAGAAATAGCCTTAAGCTCGATGAATAAGGATTCTGCTTATGCCGAAATAAAGAAAATGCCTTATGAGTTCTCTCCCGGAACTAAAAGCGGATACAGTAATATCGGCTATTATCTATTGGCTAGGATCATTGAAAAAGTGTCAGGTGAGAAGTATGCTGTTTTCTTAAAGAAGAATATATTTGACAAAGCAGGGATGAATAATACGGGCGTCAGCAATAATGAGTCTATAGTTGAAAAGAAAGCAAAGGCTTACTATCACACAGAAAATGGACTTGTTCACAATCCTTATATCAACTGGGAAATTAATGTAGGGCATGATGGCGTTTATTCTACTGTTGAAGACCTGGCGTTATGGGATAAAGCTCTATATGGAACTGGTATTCTTTCCGCACAGATGAAAAAACTAATGTTTACGCCCTATGGTGATGAAAACTGGGGATATGGCTTCATTATCAATCCGTTTTACAATCACGGGCACCAGTTAATTGCTCATGACGGAGGTTTTTTTGGTACCATGACTTCCTTTAACCGATTTACGGATGATAAAATTTTTGTGACTGTACTTTCCAATAATGAATCATTTTCCTATATCATAAGTTATGGACTTTCTGCCATTGCATTGGGAAAAGAGGTTGAACTTCCTTACAAGCACCATCGAATTGAGATAAACACAAGCCTATATGATCAATATGTCGGTACATATGATACAATTACCATATTGAAAACTGACGGTAAACTTTATTTTAACAGTACAGAAATGGAACTCATTCCAGAGTCTAAAACCAAATTTTTTAGAGCGGATAATAATGACAGAACCATTGAATTTATTCCGGACAGTAAGGGCCTTTACAATTCTGTAATTCTAACAAAAGGCGGTATAAAAGAAGTAATAAAGAGGAGTAAATAGTCTCATAATGGTTGAGATTTAATAGACTACAACTAGTATTTATGGTAACGGCATACTTAAATCCATCAGTCATATAAAACAAACATTTTTTATCAGAGAATTTCTAGTCCCCATATGGTAGAGATTCAGAGACCGTGATATTTTGTTGTAGTGATTCTGGTCATAAAAATTATGAATCAATAAGTGTTAACCTGGTGATTATCATTGGTGTAAAATAAATATGCGCAAATTAGGACAATTTGCGCATATTGTTGTTTGTGACCAGGGTGAGTAAAACCTTTACCTTTTACCATCAATTGATGAAGAGCTGAACTGTCAAACTGAAGATCCGGAAGGTTTTTACGGCTACTACCTGGGAATGATTAGAAATAAATAATCCTGTAAGAATTACCATCCCAAATACTGAAAGTATAATTATTTTTTATTGGACAAAAAGGGGGTGATTTTCAAAATCATTTCCTTCGCATTCTTATTGGTTGAGTCCAGCTCTAATGATTTCTGATAATCGTCTTTTGATAATTGATATTCTTTTTTATTGAAATAGGCTTCGCCGCGGCTGTCGTAAGTGTTGGCTGATCCGGGAAACTCAGAAACATTAAGACTGAAAATTTTAATGGCAGAATCTACATTTCCACTCCTTAACAATTCATAGCCTAGTTTATTAAGCTCACCTGGATTCTCAAAGCTATATTCATTTTTAGAATTTTTTTTGAGTACATAGTATGTTTCTATAGCTTTATTTACATTGCCGAGAGATTCCTTTCTGATCTCCTGATAAATAGATTTTTTAGGAATTTCGTACTCTTTTCCCAACATTAAGTTATGAATAATATATCCCAGATCCCAAACTCTATTTAGATTATTGGACACCAGAATTATCGTAATATTATTTTTAAAATCGTTTAAAAAAATGGATTCAAATTTATAAGAAACTCCGTTATGTCTTTGCAATTCATCTTTTTCTAAGTATCTGCCAAGTGATCCACCTTCTTCAGGTGCATACGGGTTATTCAACAAAGTTTGAAGGGATGTTTTGGAGATTAATCGATTGGAATTCAGTGCTTCAATCCATTTGTAGAGATCATTGGTATCTACCCAAAGCCATCCGCTGATAAATTTCAGTTCCGGGCATCGGACACGGTCCATATCATAACAGGATGTTCGGTTTTTATAACCCAATTTTGGTTCAAATACAGAATTGGTCATTTTCAGTGGTTTAACTATATTTTGAATGACAAATTCCTCAAATGATATTCCGGTTACTTTTTCAATGATTCTTCTTTGCAAAAATACATTACCATTATCATATCTGTAACTGGTTCCCGGTTCAAAGAGCAGACTGTCATTACTTCTCAAAATATTCCATGCCTCCGCATCATTTTCGGGTTTTAATCGTTCGATTGGAGGGATACCACTGGCATAATTAATCAGATGTCTGATGGTCACTTTTTCAGACCATTTCGGTAAGCCCAAATTAAATTTGGAGACCTTATCATCAAGATTAAGAAGACCACGTTCAACTAAAATCATGATGGCAACAGCATTAAATTCCTTTGCAATGGAACCAATATTAAATATTGACTTATCATTTAGATTGGTTTGTCTTGTTTCATCAGTAAAACCAAATGATTTCTGATAGATGATTTTATGATTTTTAGCGACCAGGACATTTCCATTGAACAATCCTCTTTCATAGGATTTTGCCATTAAGGAATCAATTTTACTGGCGTAGACAGAATTTTTTTCCGTTTTAATATTTCTGGAATTACAGCTAAATATGATTAGCAAAACTAAAAAATAACTGATACTTCTTTCTGGATTAAGTGTTTTCATGTATGTTTAGTTTTGTTTGTTTTTTTAATATTTTTGATTTTGTGAAGCATTTCTTTTGCGTTCTGATTGGTAGGTTCCGGTTCTAATTTGCAATCTTTCACGACAGCAATACTTACCGCATTTATTTCGTGAAAATCCATTCGCTCTTTTAAGGTCGGTTTTTTGCTTTTGGTCTTGTTCCGGGAATTTAGACTATTTTCGAATGATTTGATTTTTTCGTTTACATTTTGTGCAAAAGTGGGGCGTGAAAAAATCAGGAAAAAGATAAGGCATGTTTTTTTCATTTTGAAAACTGTTGGGTTATCGTTTTATTTTAGATTTAATTATTTTCTGCAAATATGCCTTAAAGAACCTCAGGACGCGACCGATTAAAAAAAATCGAACTCATTTTTTGAAAATAATTTGATTTTACAAAGGCTGTTTTCTAAAATCTGTTGGAGTTTTTCCTGTATATTTTTTGAAAGAAGTATTAAACGAAGATTTAGAATTAAAACCAACCTGGTATAAGATTTCCAAAACAGTCAGTTCTTTTTGAGACGGATCTTTTAGGATTTGCATTGCCTTTTCAATTCGATATTCATTAACGAAATCGAAAAAGTGTTTATCCATATACAAATTAATCAAAGTAGATAAATCTTTAACGGACATTTTTACTTGCTCCGATAAGTCCTGAATAGTTAATGAGGAATCCAGATAGGGTTCTCTTTCAGTCATAAAGTTTTTTAAGAATTCAATTTGTTCATTTTTTTCCTCAACTATTAAAGGGCTGTTTTTTTGTTTTGGAACAACTTCTGTAATAGGTTTCAGATCAGAATTTACTCCTCGGAAAAACTCAGGATTGTTTAACGCAACAAATAGATACCAGCACGTACAAAATAAAAATGCAAACCCATCAAGCATTACAATCCAGGCCCGGATCTCACCCAGCCCAAAGATAAAAGTAACCAGCCATCTTATAAGGACTATAAAGTGTAAGACGTAATATAGAATTGTTATTTTGTAAAGGGCGTTAAGTTCAGAAATATTGGGGTTTGTATAATTCTCGAGATATACCGTTTTAGACTTTCTGATCACCAGAAATGAAGCAATAAAATAAACTTGAATCATCAATTCGAAAAGAAAGTAAAAAAATTGCATGAGAGGCATATCGTTCATGCCATTTATAAAATCTATTTTCGAGGCTCTGTCTACAAAAAAAATTCCCCACATCAGATACAAACTGTAAGCAACAAAAGGAATTGTATGGAGTAAATGCTTAGGTTTTAATCGAAAGTTGGAGTAACAAACAGACAGTACATAGAGATAAAACGATGCCGGAACCAAATAAACAATACTCCAACGAAACGCCTCGAGGTTGATATAATTAACTGGAAATTCCCGCTGCAAAAACTTTAATGCATCTACAGCATTTGTAAAGAGAAAAAAAGCAAGAAGGTAGTTTCTTAGTTTATATTTTGTTTTAACAGTAAGTAAAAATAAGGCAAGAAGAAGCACTAAAAATATTCCTACAAATGCTGTTATTTCCAAAAAGCTGTATTTGTCCATGGTTTTTAAGAAGAGATACAAATGTAATTCTTATGAAATTAAAATAACAAACTATATATTTAAATATACTGCATCAAAAATAATATTCGTTTTATAATCAATCTGGTTTATTGGTATAAGAAATAAAATTAACATTTTTATAATATATAATCAGGCACATCCAGATATATAATGTCATAATTTCTCTATATTTAGAAGAAGTATATTAAAGACAATGCCGATAAGCCCAATACCTCCGGATGGAGGCATGTTATATAAAGAAACAGATATGGCTCAGTTTTTTCCTGAGCCGTTAAATGCCATAACTGCTGTATTTTTTTTAGCCATAGCCATTTTTTGGACCCTTAAAATGAAAGGTAATTTTAAACAATATCCTTTTTTAACCTATTGCTTGGTTTTACTATATATTGGTGCCATAGGGGGAACTGTTTATCATTCATTCAGGCAATGGCCGGTATTTATTATGATGGATTGGCTGCCCATTATGTTGCTCTGTTTGTCTGCCGGATTTTATTTTATAGCGAAGTGCACCAAATGGTATTATGCTGTTGTAATGGTTCTTGTATATGTACTGCTCATGTTTGCATTGAGAAACTGGATCCTGATAGCTAACCCTTCTCTTTTTATCAACCTGAATTATGCAATTATGGCTTCATTTGTAGTTTTCTCGGTATTGCGTTATTTAATCTACACCCAATGGAAAGCTGGCAAATTGGTAGGCTTTGCGGTATTGTCATTTGTTTTTGCATTGACTTTCCGTATAGCGGATAAATGGGGATGGTTGAGTTTCGGAACCCACTTTTTATGGCATACTTTCGGGGCGGCAGCAACATTTTGCATGTTTAATTATATCAATCTTACGCGGAATACAATTAGAAAGACATAAGTGATTTTTATTTTTCTGCTGCACAAAGTCTCCAGACTTTGAGCTGATAAATAAGATCTTTGCCTTTGAACTTACGTCAAAATCAAGAGATTGCAGAAAGTCAGAGTGCCCTTCATATGAATCAAATATTTTTTTGGGATCAGCGTTATAATCAGTAATAAACTATTTAATTATGAACATCAGATACTTTACCCTTCTATTGGGAATGTTTTGTACTCACCTTTTTGGACAGACTTCTGAAAAAATCACTTTTAAAGATACCCAGAACCATTATTTAAAATTAGTTCCGAAGGATAAAGCTGAAGGAATACTTGTTATCTTACCCGGTGGAGGTGAAAATGGCGAAAAAGTAATGAATCAGATTAATCTGGATGATCTGGCGTTGGAGAAGAATCTTATCGTATTATTCCCGACCTGGGAAGAGGGGGATTTTGGATTTCATACAGAACAAAAATTTTTGGACAGGATTGTAAAAGATACAGTGGAAAAGCATAAAATTTCCAAAGATAAAATATCAATTGGTGGACTTTCCGGCGGCGGAATGCTGGCTGTTACCTATGCTGAAAGGGCAATCCGGGATAAAAACACCTATTTTATACCCAATTCTGTATTCGCTCTTGATCTGCCGTTAGATTACGAGAATATGTATTACAGATTGCAGAGAGAGATCGAAAGAAACTACTCTGATATTGGAACTAATGAAGCTAAGTTTTTAACTGCCGAAATGGTTGATGCCATCGGTACACCGGATAAAAACAGAGCCAATTATGTAAGAGAATCAATGTTTTCTTATCGTGAAAAAGATGGTGGCAATGCAAAATTTCTTCTGAATATCCCTATTCTGATTTATACAGAACCGGGAATTATATGGCAGATGGAAAACAGGGGAAGGGATATTTACGACCTTAATGTGGCAGATATTACAGCGATGATTAATCTGTTGCGAATAAAAGGTCACAAAAACGCTGATCTTGTCATCACCAATGATCGTGGAATTCGTCCGGATGGTACAAGACATCCTCATTCCTGGAGTATCATGGATTCTAAAGAGTGTTTAAACTGGATATTAAAACATATGAGGGCATAAAGTTATCACAGCTGATTGAACGTTTCACAGGTATTCCGCTGCGCAAAGTCTCCTGACTTTGAGCCATGCAATTAAAAATGTTTTGTAAAATATGCTCCAAAGTCAGGAGACTTCGGAGAGCGGGTAGAACTGGTGAAAAAATAATGTTACCTATAAGAATATAGAATTAGATATTCTTTTGCGTAAAAAATGCCCCAAAAAAGTGTCTAACTTTTTGGGGGCAGTCCATAGCTGTTTTTTTTGTTTTGATTTCTGATGCACAAGATCATCAACGGCTACACATCAATTTATTGAAAGAAGGTTAGACTTGTTTGGCTTTAAGGAAAATAGGTTTCTACTTCCTTGTTAGGCATTCTGTTTTTCTAACCATTTTAAAATTGCTTGGGTGGTTTCTTCTGGCTTTTCCTGTTGAATCCAATGGCCACAATCCAGACTCACAATATCCAGATTAGGGACAATGTTTTTTAGGTTTTCAGATTTGGGAATCGTGTCCTGTTCACCATATATCATAAGAGTCGGCTGATGAATGATTGGGGTTACGTCCGCCATTAAGTGCCAGTTTCTGTCAAGGTTTCTGTACCAGTTTATACTTCCTGTAAACCCTGATGATTCGAAAGCAGAAACAAATACAGACAGTTCGTTGTCTCGCATTAAAGGTTCTCCCTGTGGATTTTCTGCTCTTGCAAGATTGATCATTAGCATTCCGGGTTCTGGTGGTGCTGGAGGTATATTTTTGCGGAATATGTTACGGAAGAACTGAGAGGTGTTTTCATTCATTATAGCATCTGCTACTCCCGGCTGTCGATTGAAGTGAACAAAATAGAAGTCACCTCCAAATATAGCTTCCATAAATTCAAGCCATGGCTGTTCTCCGCGCTCCTGATAAGGCAAAGCCAGATTTATTATTTTATTTACCCGACCAGGATGCAATAGTGCCAGATTCCAAACAACATTGGCTCCCCAATCGTGACCAACAAAAGTGGCATCTTCATATCCAAAGTGATCGAGTAGGGCAACCAGGTCACCTGTCAGGTGTGCAATATCATATTCAGTTACTTCGGACGGACAGGATGAGTTCCCATAACCTCTCTGATTGGGAATGATCACATGATACCCAGCTGCAACCAATGCTGAAACCTGATGACGCCAGGAAAAAGCATGTTCCGGAAAGCCGTGGCAGAGTACAATAGGTTTTCCAGCATTCTGTTTACCCGCTTCAAAGACTTCCAGCTCTACACCGTTAACTGAAATAAGAGTAGGGTTAGGAAAATGGGTTGACTTAAATACTGAGCTAATTTCGTTTGTCATTTTTATTCTTTTAAAGATTAATTAATGATGCAAACTTACACCAGTGATGTGACAGCAGTGTGTCAGTAGTCGAAAATAAATTAGATCATTTCCTTCTGCTTCTGCAAAGTCTCCCGACTTTGAGCTAATGAAAATAGGATTATTTCCTTTACACTTGCTCCAAAGTCATGAGCGACCAGACCCCAAACGAATATAAAAATACCAGGAAATAAGTACCAATTTATGCACTTTTAAGCTTTTGAAACCTCTTCTCATTTTTCTTATATGAATTTTGCATGTAAATAATTCAAATTACATGTTATGAAAAAGTTCATATTACTAGTTGTTGTTATTTTTATCACCTCATGCAGCAATGATGATTCAAACTCCTCAGCCGATAGAAAAGCACTGGTACAGCAAAAACTTGATAAAGCTTTGTCCAACTTCCCGGGCTTAAGCCTTAGTGTAAATACAGCTTCAGGGAATTATACCCTGGTTGCAGGAGACGCGGTAATTAATGAAAAGCCGATGGCTGCTTCTGCCCTTCACTATATGCAGAGTATTTCAAAAACCTTTACCGCAGTGGCTGTCTTAAAACTGAAAGAGGAGGGCAAAATTAATCTCGATGCCAGGGTAAACACCTATCTTCCTGATATTTGTAATCATCTGCCAAATGGAAATATCATTACGGTAAGGCAACTGCTTACGATGACATCAGGTCTTCCTGATTATTTAGATAACGATCAGTTTTTAAACGACGCTGTTACAGGGCCATTGCCTATGACGAGCGAACAGGTATTGAGCTATATATACAATCAACCCGCAAAATTTGCACCCGGTACTTCATTTGGATATTGCAATATAAATTATCACTTGCTGGCTCTTATTATAGATAGGGTTACTCCAAACGGGCATCGAAAGTATATTACGGACAAAATAATTAACACCATTGGACTTTCCAACACCTATTATATAGCGGGCTCGGCAAGCACTATGGCTCCTCAGGGGACGACGGCCAGCTATCTGGAAATAGATGGCGCTTTTACCGATATGAGCCACCTGCAGTTGGGTACAGTCCTTACGTTCATTGGTGATGACGGTATTGTAGCTTCTGTTCAGGATATCGCGGGATTTTACTACAGGTTGCTCCATGACAAAACGGTATTGTCACCAGCATCATTGGAAGAAATGAAGGTTGCGGTGAGTAATCAGGGTACTCCGATATATGGCTTAGGGCTGTATTTTTATAAAACCAATAGTGGCCTGCAAGCCATCGGCCACGAGGGTAGTGGGATCGGAGCCGGTGCCTATGCTTTTTATTTTCCTTCCAAAAATACCAGCGTCGTCCTGTGTACAAACGCGGGAACGCTTACCGATGCTATAAAAGAGAAACAGTTACGGACATTGTATGAGGAAATTACAGGGATATTGCTTGAGTAAAAACTAATTTAAACCGCTGCTTCATCAATATCGATACTGTCCAGAGTCTGCTGCGCAACGTCTCCTGACTTTGAGCTGGTAAATAAGATGATTCCCGTTATACTTGCTCCGAAGTCAGGAGACTTCGGAGAGTGGGGAAATATCCATCATAGCAATAAGTGTAAAAAAGAGACAACTATTTAATAGTTGTCTCTTCAAGTGAGAAGATGATTATTTCTTCAAACACTTTTATACCTGATTTTTGCTAGCTGTTTTCAATGTTTATTCAGGATCTATCACTCCGTCTCTTGTGATAACCGGAAGTTGTTTTGTATTTTCAGAAGCAGAGATAACATCATCAAACTGAACTCTTTTGGACTGAATTTTTGAACTTGGAATTTGTTGTAAAATTTTCAGGTGATTCTGATAATTCCTTATCCCCATGGAAACCTGAAATGAGAAGTCAGACGTTTTGTAAGCTTTACCTTTGTAATTGATGGTTTGTACTCCACCTTTCACTTTTTGAAAGAACTCTTTAAACATCACTGTATCATAGGCCTTGTTAGAAAAATCTGCAAGATCCAGCGCATCATAATCAGAATTTAAAGCGGCACGGCTGTGACAGGAGATACAGGACGATCTTTGATTGTCAACCGGGCCATTCATTCTGCCTCCTATTCCAAGGTGGGTAACGTAGGCCTGATCCGGATTGTTTCCAGAATTGCTGTTTTTTAGCAATGAAGCATTGATTATATTTTCTCTGAGTTTTGTATTGATAAAATTGTTTGGGAATATGTTGATGTCATTCATTTGATCCACGTCGTTATCCCAGCCTATTCCAACAGGATCAAGTTTTTCGTACCAGTCTTTTCCTTTCTTGGCATTATTATAGATAAAAGTACCAAAAGCCCATTGTGTATGTGGGGCTCTGGAATCTTTTACAGCAATATCCACCTGAAGCAATCTTACTTTTTTAACGACTTTCCCTTTGATATCTTTTTTTACCGTATTATCATAAATGTGTGCATCCCATTCCAAACTTCCTTTCAGGAAAGGAACTTCTTCAACAGGAGCATCTGTGAAAATAAGTTTAAAACAAACTGTTCCTTCTGGAAAATCAGACTTATTAATATCAGGAGATTGTCCTTTCCATACTTTTCCAAACGTGTACCCGCCAGGTTCGTTGTAGAAAGAAATAGCCCAGGTTTGTGAAGGTTTTTTTTGTAAATCATGTATTTGGCCAGGCTTAGAAGTGATTTCCTGAGTAAGCCCTCTTAATGCTTCTCTTCCTGCACCCACGTAGATAGAATCATGGCTTGTATTGACAATATATTGATCGTCATTATGCATCCATGGAGCGTGATACCATTTTCGGATGGTATTTTTTTGAACTTTAAAGTCATGGTCTGTATTTCCTTCAAAACAATATTTCAGAACAGTATCCATATAATTCTGATACTTATTTTTATCTGTAAAGTCTATATCCCGCCAAGGATATTTTACTTTAGTACTGTCATAAGTCTGCGGATAATCCTGGCTGAGTTCAAAAGTTTTTCCGGAAAAGCTATCAGGTACTTTATAAAAAGTATTGTAATCCGGGAAACGTTCGTTATCATTCGAAAAAAGCTGTTGGGTAGCAGATAGTAACTGGCTGTCAGAGAGTTTTTTATTCTCTTTACAAGCTATTGCGGTAAGCAATAGCAGCATAGAGCTACAGATTGCTCTTGTTTTTGTGATTTTCATAGGTCTTCAGTGGTTTTTTGGTTTAATTAAATATAATAAGACCTTGTCTGAATCGCTGCCGGAGCCGACATACTTGTACGAACTGCAAAAGCCGGAGTATCACCAATAAGGATTTCCATATCTTCTCTCATTTTATTTTTTGAACTTCCGTAAGACATTTTTACAAAGTCTTTACTTTTTTTCAGATCTAAAAAATAAAGGTTGGTAGGTTGTAGAATATTCCAACGGCAGCCGATAAGCTTTTTGTCGTATTGTCCATACTCTGTGATAGGAGAGAAGGCGGATATTTCCGGAATTAGATTTGTAACATGAGCATGACAAGTGAAAATGAATTCGCTGCTGTTGTCCGGATCATTACAGGTTATCGTCCAGGTATTTTGTCCGGGAACATTTAATGAGGGAAGGTTGGTCGTAAAGGTGGTTTTAAATTTCGGTTCTCCAAACAGCTCGATACCTGCTTTTATTGCCATGTCTGCATCACAGGGAACGTGCACTCTTTTATGGCCCATTAATTTGGTCTGTTCTTCACCACGCAGGTATTGTTTGGCAGTTACAAAAGCAACATTGTTTTTTTGAGATTTAGGATAAGAAACGATATTTAATTCGATTTCCTGTGTGGTACTCGCTCCGTTGGGAAATTGACCGGTATAGTTTTGGAAGTTAAAACTTACCAAAGCTTTTCCGTTAAAATCGGCAGCAATTAATCCGGTATTTTCCAGATATTTTATAACTTTTTCTCTTTCAACGAGAAACGCAACTTCAATATTGAATAATGTTGCATAATAGAAAGGTAAGCCAAATCCTTCAGGGATTGGAGGTAATTGATTATTCATGGTTTTAGGTTTTAGTTTTTTTTAATATAATTCTACGAGGCGTTTTATGACCCCGTAGAATCTTTGTTGACTTTGGGGTTTAACCTTTGTTGTGATAAGGACATCCTGGAGGAGGAGCGATGCCATTTTCAGTAACGGAAGCAGGCATGGTCATACTCATTCCTGAAGGAGCATCGAAGAACTGTTCTTCAATGATTTTTCTCTGATCATCAGGAATATCCTCCATTTTACGAAGTGTATTGACTTGAATATGAGGCCAGCTTGTTGTCCCGCCATCATTTCCGAAATCGAATTCAAAGAATATGATCTGTTCATACTGCAGCTGAAGAATTTCTTTTCCATCTTCAATCACCGTTTCGATCCATAAACGAAAATCGACTTCTACAGTCGGAACAAAACGGTTGACAAAAGGAACATTTAAAATTCCACCCTGTGCTCCGGTTTTCATTTTTGAAGATAATTGAATAAGAACATAATTAGCCACTTTTTGTCCACTCAATGTATCTCTTAATCGCATATCAGGTCTTACACAATAAGGATACAATTGATCTGCAAGGATTCTCTGGGTATAGATTTTGTTGGAGCCGCGGTCATTATCATCAGTTAGCGTTTCATGAACCCAACCAGGAGCCGGTTTATCTAAGTTAATAGGGTCTGTTACACTGGCACCTGCACCTCCCATTGTAGGTGAAATGGAAAGATGTTCCGGCTGCCATGCTGCATCTCCGTAAGGGAATTGTGGAGCCCCATTAATTAAATAATCTAAACCGCTCGGAGCGATATCTCCCAATAAAGTAATTGTACTTCCGTGAGGGATAACTCCGCTTCTTGAGATCGAATAATCCGGAATAAAATAAGGTCCTGTAATTCCATCCAGAGGTTTGATTTCCTGAGCAGGAATAATTTCATAATATTTTTGTCCTTCTTTTAACTGGCTTAAAAGAATATAGGAAGAGTTACCGTTTTCATCTCTTACCTCAACCAGCGGTTCATTTCTGTATTCGCCTGTGTATCCGTATTTTTGAGCATCGCTTTCAGAACGGGCATGAATTCCTCGATCTTTTTTAATGGTTTCCTCAGTTGCTGCGTAATTATAAACGTCACTTAGCCAAAGATACATCCCGTTTTCTTCATGAATTCCTGCATATTGCAATTCTGACTGACCTTCTACCTTATTGACACTTTTAATCGTTTGATCATACTTTACAGCACCACAAAACAATTCAGTGGCCCCACCTCGGTTACGTACGCCACCCGGAACAATTTCGAATGTTAGTTTTTCAATATATTCTTCTGTATCAAAACTGAATTTTCCAGGAATTGTACCGGGATTCGTCCCTGGAGAAGGCATAATTGTGGTGTGAATTCCGCTTCCTAAAGATGGTCTTTTAATATGATCATTGTAATTGGCGTTGTAGCTTACCCAGGTTCCGTTTAGGGCAGCCAGAATACCGTAATCAACATTATTTGCAATATCGTTTAGTTGATCTTCTCTGAAAGGTCGTACAGGATCATCAATTAATAATTTTGAATAACCCTTCATCAATTGTTCTAAATACCCTTTCTGTTCTTCCGGCGAAGTTGTTAATACTCGCGCATTAAGATCTTGAATGATCTCTTGTTTTCTTTTTAACATGGTATATTGGTGTATTAGTTTGAAGGATATTCGAAAGTAGGTCCTGCATTATATTGGGAATCTAACGGTTGGCTCATCAATCCGATGGCCTGTTCTTTCAGTGCATACATATACATGATAGATTTTGGCAGTTCTTCAGCATGTCCTTCCACCGCAGCCTGAATAGCATCTAATAATTTTTTATAAGTAGCATTAAATGCTTTTCCTTGCTCAAATAGTACCGGATTTGATTGATAGTCGGATATTTTAGGATTCGGTTTCATCGGATAAGCGGCGCTCCAGTCTACAGGAAGCGGTTTTCCGACAGGTGGAGTGGCTACAGGCATCATCCCTTTTTCATCAATGAAAGGTCTATAATCACCGCCAACATAAAAATGTTCATGGAAAACTTCTTTAAATCTGAAATAATGTGCCAATTCTGCTCCTTCTTCAAACTGTGAGGCATCTACATCAAAAATAGAATCATCAGCTCCTTCACCTTGTCCTTTAATTTCCTGGAAAACAAGAATCACTCCTTCCAAAGCATCAACAGGATGTAATTTTCCGCCACTTCCGTAATACTGTTCCGGACGGATCTGTTTGGCTGGGTTTCCAGTGAAGATTCCCCCTTTATTGAGTTCTTCAAAATTCTGTGGCAGTTTTTTATTTTTTTCATAATAAGCAATGATTTGGAAAACCACGATATAAAAGAATAAAACGTCATAATATTCTCCAATGGTATGAACATTTTTCATCATAAAATCTTTCATGTTTTCCAATGTCCAGAAGTTATTTTCCTGAGCCACACTTCTTGAAAATGAACTTGAGGTTTCAATTTGAGGAATATATTTCGGAGCTTTTACCGTAGGATTAGTTGGGCTTTCAATCGCAATAAAAGTCGAAATACTGTTGGGTGAGAATGTTTCCAGCCCTACGTAGAAATCAACATTCATCGGAAGTTTCATCGGATAGGTAGGGTAATTCTGAGACTGGTTGACTGATGGCTGAATATTGACAGCATTCATCACATTACAAACCATAATCATGTGAAGCATCTCTTCTACCGCAACACTTCTGATGATTTGTGAAGCTAAAACATTGGTTCCGTCTTTAATGGAGTACAAAGCGGTAAGATAGGGCGGAATTGTAGAATGTTCAATCAGAATGGCTGTTTGCAAAAGGTCCTGTAAAATCGGACGGTAATCTAAGCCAGCCAATCCTTGTTTAGAAATCTCTTCAGTGTGTCCACCAAATTGAGACTGCAGATAAGTATTAAATTCCTTAATCTGATTATTTAAAAGGAAGTTTGTCAGCGTTTTGCTGTGGTGCTTCAATCCTTCAGTCCAGTCATGTTTGCCTATTTTAGAATCAAATAATAATGATTGTAAAGAGATTGCTTCTTCAGTGATGGTATTTTGGGCGAAAGAATTTCTTGAAAAGGTACTATTTTCAATATTTTCCTGAGGTTCTGTTTTATTGATAAGTTGTTGTCTCATTTCTTTTTATTTTAAAATTGTTTCCAAATCTTTCAAAATGGATTCTACTGAGCGAATCGTGAATGCTGATAAAGTTAAAGTTGGGTTCGAAGTTCCCAGAGTGGTCATATTTCCTGCCCCTACAATGTATAAGTTTGGATGATCCCAGGCTTTGCAGTAGCTATCCGTTACAGAATCTGAGGCATTGTGACCCATTCTGTGAGTTCCCACGATGTGACCTGCTCCGTTATAGGAATATCTGACATCTTTATACATGAAAGTATTGTTATCTTTTGCACTGTATTCCGTACGATCTTCAATTCCAAGTTTTTTAAACATTTGGTTTGAAGCCAGTTTTGCCTGTTCCATCGCTCTTTTTTCGTAATCTGTTAATTCATAGTGAATAACAGGGCGTGGAATTCCCAGGACATCTAAATATTCATTGTTAATGGTTACTCTGTTGTCTGGATTAGGTAACTGTTCAATTTCAAAATGGAATAAAACCTGCCTCGAAAGATCTTTAGCCAAAGCTTCTTTTAGTTCTTTACCAAAAAGTCCTCCTTTCAGACATTTTGAAAGATCAGATCCGGGAGAGAAAGTAGGCCAGCTCCATCCCCAATTGTCAAGAGGAGAAATCCACGCGGAAAATTCGCTTCTAAATTTCCCGTCACGGAAAGACGAAATATTGGTGGTAGAACCTGGACCTCTGTAAGGATATACGGGTTTAGGAAATAGTCCCCAAGTGAGCATTACCATGTGGTCCATCAGATTTCTTCCCACCTGATCGCTATTGTTGGCAACCGTTTTTTCAATGGGCTGTCCGTCCTTCATAGCGGTATATTTTGAATTTAAAAGGATTTTAGGATTTTCAAAGGCATTGGCAGCAAGAATTACAATAGAATTGCCGGTGTCAATAACCTCTTCAACAAAATCTGTTTTTTCCTTAGAAATATATCTTCTTAAATGAACTTTTGAGATTCTATCCTGATTGTGCTGATCTACACTTACTTTGTAAACCACACTCTGTGCCTGAACCTGAATGTAAGGATTTCTTTGGAGATTTTTGTTTTTATTGACTTTATACAGTGCTTTTTTCAATGTTTTTAAAGCGTTGTATTTTGCCTGAACCGGACAAATTGGAACACATGAAGCATTTCCTTCACAACGTTCTCCCTGATAAGGATTCCAGACTGCGCCCAGAGCCTTATATTCTTCATTTTCTATGTTGTTTAAGGATAATTTATACCCTGATTCTGAATGATTTGCTTTAATTAATTTTGCTGTTCCATAAGCCGCGTTGGGTGTAGAATTTCTTCCTTGTGGTGAAGGAACCAGCGTCAGTGGAATGCTTCCGGAATCTAACTGAACAGAAGTTCCTTCCAGTCCTTTGATAATTTGCTGATCCATATAACTTTGAGGGATTTCATCCATTGGAAAAACATAATCTTTACCATAATATTCTTCTCTACTTTCTTCAATAGGATATTTTTGGGCAGCAACGCTTCCTGAAACCCCAATTTCAAATTCTGCCATCTCATAATAGGGCTTCAGGGTCTTATAGTCGATTGGCCAATCCATTGCTTTGTTGTATTTTTCCTTTAATTTAAAATCATTGGGAAGCATTCTTGGTGTTGTTCCCAGCCAGTGAAGGGTAGTTCCGCCTCCAACCCGGATGGCATCACTTGCAAAAGGCATCGGACCAAACTGTACCAAATATCCTTTTTTTTCAGGGAATGGGGGAATGATCTTCTGCATATCCAAAACATTGGGAGAAGGAGCCTGCTTAAGATCCGGATACGGTGAATTGGGAACTTTTGCACCTTCCATATAATATTTACGGATGTAATCGTTGTAATTGACCATTGAAGATGCGGAGTCTAATTCAAGTCCGGCTTCCAATCCTGCCTCATACATTAAAATAGATAACTCTTTATAGGCTTTTGAGTCGTTCATTTCGGAACGGTGGATCATTTTTTTTGCATCCGTATCAAAAACGTGATCTGTTAAAAGTTTGGCAATTAAAGATCCGGCGATTCCCGTTCCTACAATGATTACGTCTTTTTTTGGCTGTGGTTTTTCTGTCTGATTCATGAGTTGCTGTTTACAGGTTTAATACTCCAAGATTTAAAGCCCGGCTGTTTCGCTCCTGGCGGGTGAGCCTGCATGATGTTCCATACCAATCCTTCTTTGTAAGAGAGATCGTTTACATAAGCACCTTCCCAGGTTCCCAGGTACCAGAGGGTGATCACGTCTTGTGCAATTTTTTTAGTGGAGGGGTTAGATAGAATTTGAGTAGAAATTGCAGCAGACAGTTGATCCGGAGTTTGGGAACTTTCAATAGCGTTTTTAGAAATATTCAAAAACTCGATGAAAGTGGCTTTTTCAATCTTACCAAGAATATGCTTGTAATAAATTTCGGCTAAACCTGTAGATTGTAATTCATTTTCGGTAAATCCCGTTAGCGGGGCTGAAATTGTCATGAATACACCGTAGTAGTAATCATCGACGTTGAGGATTTTGGTGTTGATAATCATTGAATAAAATTTGGTGTTAAAAAGTCAGTTTTTTATTGATTAAAGAAGACTCAATACAATTGGAAAAAATAAAATAGTAGCATGTTTTGTTCTTACTCATGCAATTGTAAGAAGCCATAATTTGTTTTTAGTGATATCCATGGTTATGAGTTTTATTAATCCAAAATTATTCATTTGACAGTGATTTCGATTACGTATTTCTACGTAAAAATTTGATTCATGTGGTATTTAGAATTGTTATAAAAAAGAGATTATGAATGCTTTTTTGATAATTTAGATATTGAAAGCGATAATCATAATTTTTTCAGTATTGGCAATATGACAGAAGATTTAATTTCCATCCATGGAATAGTCAGGCGAATGTATGCTTTGGCGTGTTCAATCCTGTAGTGGTTTGAATGTATTATGACTCACATATTTGATTTATTATTACATTAGTACTACGTTAATTTTTAATCAATTATGAAAGCATTGGTCATTTCAGGAGGAGGGAGCAAAGGGGCTTTTGCAGGCGGGGTAGCTGAACATCTTATAGAACATAATAAAAACGACTATGAACTCTTTGTAGGGACTTCAACCGGAAGTCTTCTGATTCCCTTTCTGGCTCTTGGAGATATCCAAAGAATTAAAAAGTTGTATACCACCATCGAGCAGTCCGATATTTTTACGGTTTGTCCGTTTAAAATAACGAAGAAGAACGGTAAAGTAAAAATAGGGATCAACCATCTGGGGATTATCAGGCAGTTTATAAAAAAACAAAAGACATTAGGAGACAGTACCAACCTCAGAAATCTTATCCGCAATAGCTTTACAAAGCGGGATTTTGAAAAAATAAAAGAGCTGAAAAAAGAAATTGTAGTGACAGTAGCCAACCTTACAACGCAGCAAATAGAGTATAAGTCTTCTAATGAACACAGTTATGAGGATTTCTGCGACTGGATCTGGGCTTCATCCAATATGGTTCCTTTGATGAGCTTATGCCGGAAGAACGGAAATGAATATGCTGACGGAGGCTTTGGAAACCTTATCCCTTTACAGTACGCCCTAGAAAAAGGAGCATCATCCATAGATACCATTGTATTGCGGCTGGAAAAAACGTCATACAATAATCCACCTCTCCAGAATGTATTGGATGTTTTTGCCCGTACCACAGATTTCATGCTGAATCAGATTGCCAGTGACGATCTTATTATTTCACAGTTGGAAGCGGCAACCACCAATGTACACATCAATTTCTTTTTTATCAACAGGATACTCACCACCCATTCATTTATATTTGATAAAGAGGAGATGACGAAATGGTGGCAGGAAGGACTGGAGCTCTTCCAAACCACCGAATGCAAAAGTTTATTGTTAAAAGCGAAGCCTGCAGACCTTATTTGAGTTCTGAATAAAGAAAGGTGCAAAACCGTAGAGTAGAGCTGGTGAAAAAATAATGTAAAATCTAAAAGAATATAGGATTAGATATTCTTTACTTAAAAAATCCCAACGAAAGCTGGTTTATTTTTGTTTTCTGCTATGAAAAGTCTCCTGATTTTAGCTGATGAAATAAGGCCATTTTCTTTAAGCTTGCTCCAAAGTCAGGAGACTTCGGAGAGCGGGAGACTTCGGAGAGCGGGGGTAATTTTTTGACTTTGTTACTTGATTTCAATATTTCTCTGATAGCTATCATGAAATTATTGCTAAGCCTATGGTTCTTTGTAATTTAAAAATCTCAGCACTGCTGAGATTTTTAAAGACATTGTAACAAGCCAAAGATTATTTAGAATCTCCAGGTTTGTGTTTGTGAGGTTTTAGATCCGGATGTTTTGGTTTTGTTTCAGGGGTTACTCTTCTTCTTCTGTCTGGAGTTCCATCAGATTTGTCAGGTTTTGGACCGGGCTTAATTGCTTTAACTGTTTCCATTATAAATTTATTTAACACACTAAATTTAGAGTAATTTAAAATCTATACATTACGGAAAACCGTATTGTTTGAAACACAATTAAACATTAATATTAAGTAAGATCAAATATTTTCCCAATCCAGCTTCTTCAATTTTATTACGACTTTAGTTTTTCTTCCTTCCAGAAATTCTCAAATTGATATCAAAATTCATTTTGATTCTTCGAAACATTTTGAAAACTAAGTAAAAAGCTGCTATGATTTGTATTTCAGAAGTTGCTTTTAAAATAGTGTTGCTTTGGTATTCTTGATGAGAATTTATTAAGACTTTTACATTAAATTTTGTCTGACTTTTTTCAATAGTTTTAATTGTACTCATTTGCAATATTTGTTAGATTAATAGTGCAAAGATTAATTATTGTCGAGTATAAATGTTATCCAATCTATTATCCAGTTTATCCAAAAAATGGAATAATTAGTTGTAAGCTAGATTGTTAATTGTTTAATCTGTATTGATGATTTTACTTTGAGGAATTCTGAATTGATTTTGTTTTTCGATTGAAAGTTTATTTTCTGTAAAAAGAGTTTTGCGTATATCTTCTGGCTTTGGTTGCTCTTCTTTATCTATAAATTCAAAATGGTCTAAAATCATCCGAGATATGGCGCTGGTGTTATCTTTACCATTTCTTTTCGGAGCTTCAATGAATCCTTTTTCGATTAATTCTGAAAACAGAAAACCAATTGATTGTAAACTTCCTTTGATTTTTATTTTTTGTGGATCTGCAATTTTATCATTGTTAGTAGATTTTGATGATTGAGACTCTATTTCTGAGGTAATTCTCTTTTCTAAACCATCTCCTTTATAACCAGTAGTGTGGTGTCGTAAAAGTTTTTCCCTGTCTCTATCAAATATTCTGTTCATGTGTTTAAAGTGCATATCAATATTATCTGAATCAAAATATTTTAAATCAAAAAAATAAAAAATTTTATTGTAATAGTATACTAAATGATTTTTATAGGTACCATAATTATCAAATTTATCTTTAGACCTAAAAAAATTAAGATCTTGGTGTAGATTATTTCCCAGTATATAATAATCAATTTCTTTTATTCTACTGGCTAAAAATTTGAAGTGGTCATTTTTTTCAAAATAATTATGTATGGTTGCATAAATATATTTTTCCTTAAAATTTTTAAAACTATTTTGGAGATATTTAATTACGTCATCTTCAGTAAAATAAGAAACTATTACATATTTGATTAAATTATTGTTGTCAAATTTATTTCCAGTAGAGTTTATATAATCCAAGAAATAATTGTAATCGTGATTTCCATTTTTTCCTATGTTTATTTCGAAACCTGAAAATGTATCAGCTTTAAAAACTTCTACTTCATTTATAAAATCTGAAAATTTATTTTGAGATATAAGATTATCTTCATTTAATTGTCGTTCTACAACTGCGAGATGGTTTTTTTCTAATTGATTAAACAATAGATAAACATCCTTTTTCAAAAATTTGTATAAACTATTAAAATAATCTTTTTTATTGTAATGATAGAAATCTCTTTCGTTTATTATGAAAACATAATCAATAACTTTTTCTTGTATTTTATCAAAAGTATAAATTAAATCACCTGCTATAGTTTCAAAATATTTTGGGAAATTGGATATTTCTACATCTCGGCTAAGTTGCCCGTTATGCTCTTCTTGACTATTCTTTGAAAAAAGAATGGTCTCTAAAATTTTAATGTCATCAAAATAATGCCTTTCAATATATTTCTCTGGTGTTAAAAGTTGATTTTTTTCTTTTTCTATTAGGTAATAATTAAATTCTAGATTTTTGAAAATTTTAAAAAAATCTATTAAAGTATGAAAGTAAATATTGATTTTCACACCTTGATAATCTATTAGCTCTATCTCGTTGAAATGTTTTTCCCAATTTGGATTTGTTTTTAAAATATCCCTTTGAATCTTAATCTTCCTGTAATTTTGTTGAGAATTTATAACATTGAAAAGCTTCATATTTTGAACATTGATAATTGGCTATTATTACAAATTTATAAATAAAATGATTCAGAAAATGATTTCGCTTGGAAGAATATTACTGTTGTGCAAAGCTTTCCGATTTTGAGTTAGTAAATAAGATTATCTCTTCTAAACTATCTCCAAAATCAGGTGACTTCGGCAGCTAAGTTTTTTTACATTTCTGAGACTTTTGGATTTACAAAATATCCAAATTCTTTTTGCACTTTTTTTACATGAGCTTCAAAGTCTTTTGTTATTTCTGGAATATCAATGTAGCAAATGTCAAATATAGGAGCTTCTCTATTATCGATTAATATTTTTCCAACAGCAACTCCTATAACTTTTTGAATTTGTGGATTTAAGTATCTTGCAACATCACATCGTAAAAGTAATTCTTCTTTTTTGAATTCCCAGTTTTTATCGGATAGTGGCATAAAGACATATGTATAATCTTTATCTAAACGTGGCTGGAGCATACGAGCCTGAACTTTTTCTTTAGCTGCGTTTTCTAAACTAATTCCTAAAAGAATTCTTGAAATCCGATCTTCTAAATTGATAATTCTTACGGCCTCTTCAAATTCTAAGAATTTTTTATGATTTATTCTATCTTTAAAATTATCTTTAAACAAAAGTTGAATAAAAATATCCCAAATATAACTTACTGCTCTTTCATCTTTCCAGGAATTATACTCATCACTTGCTTCATACGACTCCCATAAATCATCATCAAGAATGATTAAATCAGAAAAATTATTAAGGTTTAGTCCTGTTTTTAAATAGAATGCTAAAAAGTCAGACTCATGAGACGTAATAATTGTTGCTTTTTTATGTAAAGATTCTTTTGATTCAAGATATTTTGTAAAATCTATAATTGTATCTAATTCATTTAAAATTATAGTTGTTGATTTTTCATCAAAAACAGAAACAAATCCTTTTCCAAAATCACCCATTGGTAAAGGAAAGTTTGGATTTCCCCGAAACGCTATTGCAACTCTATAAATTTTTCTATTATCTTTTGGAGACAGAGGAATTTTAGTAGAGTAATCTTTCAAAGTAATTTCGTCTGAACTCTGAATATATTTTTCTGCTCCATATATTTGTTTAACGGAATCATCAATAGCTTTTCTCACCCATCTTTCATAATTTACATCATCATCAAAATGATTAGACATTTTAATATCTTTAACTGATATGATAATAATTATATCTCCACATACAATTAAGATATCACACAATTCTTTATTATTTTTTCCAATAGGATTTGGATAACTCCAAAATGGTAAAAATGATTTTTCACATAATTCTGAAACATATTTTTCTGAAGTTGTCATTTTAGAAATGTTTTATTCAAATAGATATTTTTTTATTTTATCAGTAACAAAACTTAAAAGTATTTTTTCTCCTATACCAGATAAAATTTTTATCCCTTTAGTGAGTTTTGGTTTCTGGTTATAAAGTTCTGCTTCACTATTAATTTTTTCTTCAAAAATTTTATAAATATCATTAAAAACTGTAGTGAAGTTAGATTGGTCAAATTCTACAAAATTTATATTTTCTATTTCAGTGCTAAAGACATCGAAAAATATTATTACAGGAAATTTTATCTTCTCTTGTATATCAAATGGTTCTAGAAATATTTCATTAAAACTTTTAAAGATATTTTTGTCGCTGTGTTCTAGATAGAAAACATCTAAGTTTTTTCCAGTCAGTCTGTCAAGTCTGACAAAAGCTCCTTTATCTCTTAATAATTTTTTAATATTCTTATCATTATAATCATACAGCAAAAAAGCAAAAATTTTACGGATGTTATTTTTTTTTGATTCTTCACAAATTTGTATAAACCTCGTATAGAAGGAGTCAAGAGAATGTCCAATTCCCTTACCTTTCCCTTGTTCATGAATAGTTATCATATTAATTAAATTTGTTCAAAATCCTTTCTTTGAATTCCTGAAAGTACTGACGAAGTTTTACATAATCAGGATCATTAATAGACCTTACAACTCTAATTTCTGACAATAAAAAATCAACAAGATCCCGTTTGTTAACACTGTCAGCAGTGTCACTAGTATATATCAGATATGCTGGAATATGTATTCCGTAGGCTCTGTCCTGTACAAGATAATAAATATCTTTACATATTAGCCCAAATACAATATTCTTTGTCATGCCTTGGCTTCTGCTTAGGTTTAGATAATCAGGTTTTTTATTTATTTCATCAATATATTTTTGAAATTGTTCAATTATTAAAAACTTTGCTTGCTCACTGTCTTTTTTATTGCTGCATCGAATTAAATGTTCTTTAGTTTCTAATATTTCATTTTCTACATTTGAAATTTCTTGTTCAGTTTGAAGTAAATTATCTGTATAATTTAAATCTCTTTGAATTTTCAAGGTCACTAATTGTTCTTCTAGACTAATTAATTCTTTTAAAAGTTGATTTTCAGTCATTATGCTGTTAATTTAATAATTGTTTAAATTTTATTAAAAATAATATATTTGTTGCAATGCATGTTATGGATTCCCGTAAACGATAAATATAAAAAATAGCTTAAATTTTCTACTCAGTATTTTACCGGAATTTTTATTTAAGTATTAAAAAAAATAATCTTCAAAATTTCGTCACAAAAAAAATCCCAACTTTCGTCAGGATTATTCATTTATAAGTTTAAAGAAATCAGATAAACTAATTTTTCTTGCTTCACATATTTTAAAAAGTGTTTCAACGGGTATTCTGTATGTTTCTTCACTTTTAATTTTTCTAATGGTACTTTCTTCTACACCATGATTTTTGGCAAAAGAATTTTGTGACTTGCCTTCTTGAAGCCAAGGTATCAACCATTTTTTTGTAATGTATAAACAAATTTTTTCGTTTATATCTGTCATAGAACAAATGAAATAATTAAATAATAAAAAATTACGGTCGATCGACCGTAATTGGATTTGTTTTATTACTTTTATAAAAAAATACAAACTCATGAAAAAGATAAAAACACATTTCGATACCCGGTTTCGGGCAGATAACAAGCACTCCGGGTTACAGCTGATGGAAACTTTCTTCCATTTCAATGAGCTGGATGATTCCAAAGAAATGCTCAGCAACTTAGTGAACTATGCGGTAAAGAGAAATAGCTGGATTCATGAAGATCCGGAAGTGATCTTCCAGTTTCATCAATCGATGAGGTCGTTGATCCGGGCAGGGTATCTCATGATGCTGAAGGAAAGAAAATGGACTGTAGATACCCAACCGGAGAAGATTTCCCCGTGGGTTCTTGGTCTGCTTTCGGAGAAGGAATACAGAAATCCGCTGCTGGTTTTCAAAAAAGCATTCAGAGCATACACCCTCAGAGAATTTGATTATTTTATGTCCGGAATCGTCTATTTTTCCATGGGCGTCTATGAAAATCTACCGGAAAGGAATATCGTGATGCCCTACATTCATACGGTTAAAATGCTGGATGCCGCACACCTTATCATTCAAAGAAGGAGAGAAAAGAAAATAACTAACATCAATGAAGGATAAGAGGGTTGTGTATACATTATTGGTTCAGATGATTAATGTATTGATGAAGTATTTTTTTAGACGCAAAGTTTTAGCTTCATTATGCCTATTTTCAGGGAGCCAAGGATAGAATCAACTTTGTTGATTCGTTGAAGCGTGTGGATAAGCATATTGCTTCATTAGGGAAAAAGTCGCTCCTTACAATAAAGCAGAATTACTCATATACTTTGCGTTTATCAAATAATTTCAAATATGATTTACATCTATCGTAAACATCGTAGATACATAAAAAAAGCCCCTTTTTTCAGGGGCATTCTATTTTAGAGGTATTATATTATTGCGCTCTTACTTGCTCAATCTTGATGTATATTTTAGAAAGGTTGGGCTGGGCACTGCCTGAAGTAGGGGCTCCTGCCATAATGGTTGCGGTATAAGCGGTTTTTGAAGAAGCATTACTGTCTATCCAGGTATATCTTCTATGTTCAGGTCCGCCACTGGCTCCATCTATAATCCCTACATTCCCCCAATAAGCGCTTCCTACTGCCCCAGTGCCTTGAGGAAACCACGTAGCTGTTGCATCTCCCATACCACCCCATACTCCTGAAGTAATATTGTTGGTTGTTACCGCTGCGCCAATATAACCACCATATTCGGTATTATAATTCCAATATAGATTAACGGTAGAACCTGTATTATTATACAATTGTACATTAGGAATTGCAGCGGTTGTACCACTTGTGGTATCAAATATTACCCTGATCGAATACTTACCATCTGGGGTAGTTAAAGGAAAAGTATAGGCTTGTTTCCCGTTGGAATCGGTTGTGAGGGTTGAATATCCCATCGCAGCAAGATCTGAAATGTCTGCACGGCTGGTATTTCCCACGGTAGCAGTACAGTTTTGTCCTGCTGTTAAGAAAGGAATTGCAGTGCTGTTTAGAGGAAGAGTCATATTATTACCAGTGGTAGGAGTTCCGGTCACTGAGAATACCAATTCGCCGTCACCAAACTCTAAAGTTCCGGGTCTTAGCTGGAAGGTTAATCCATTCACTGTAAAAGGAGCACCTGAATTATATGAACCTCCGTTTCCCTGGGTATAGGTAACTCTCAGGTTTCCGTTGAAAGGAGTACCGGCAGTATAGGTAGAAGGATTTAAGTAGGCTGTATTACATTGTAATGCTGAAATCACTGGAGTGCTGGTATTTGTAGCCTGTGTAAGTCTTTGCCATACTGTTCCGTCAAAATAATAATAGCCCATAGCAGTAACATTGATACGTTGTCCTGTAGCATCACCACCAGTTACATCTGTAATGTAAATTAATGCTCCTTGCTGATTGCTGTTATAGGTAGCTGTATTTACAGTAAGCTCAGCTCTTGTAAGCCTCGGAGCCTGCAATCCGAATGTTTGTGTGTTATCCGTAATCACTCCTGAACCATCTCTTTTAGCAGATACATCCACTGTTGTTTTGGGTACATTAGTATTGAAACCTACTTGGGCAAATGCGAATCCAGAGATAAGAATAGCACTGAATTGTGTAAATTTTGTTTTCATGTTGGGTGTTATTTTGGGTAAGTCAAATATAACTTTTTTTTAATGAAAAAATAAAAAAAAACCTTTATAGTTGAATAAAATTAATTAATACGTAATATTATATTAGAATGTGTAGATTTTAAATGGTTTTGTAATGGTTTTAATTTCAGTATTTTATGTTTGATTAAAGCTGTTTATGTCAAATTTTGTAAAATTCTATTTTTCTCTGAAATAAGATTATTTTTATATATGTACAGATATTTGTATTTATTATTTTATTTAAATCGGTTCTAATGTCCTGAAAATTATCACCAAATGTATTATTGTTAAACATAAATGGTTACCAATGAATTTGGTAAATTGTCCGGGACTTAAAATATTCCAGTTGAATTTTCTTGATAGAATTCTCAGTTGTAAACACTTTTTTAAGTATCCAATTTAAATAGGGTCTGAGATTGTACAAATGATGTGTTTCTCTGACGCAAAGTTTTCATTTTTGAAACTGTTGATGATAAGTGAGCAAAGCATTGCAACTTCGCCGCCGATGAAGAATACAGCTAAAACGTCTGCTTCATCGAATCAACTTTGTTGATTCTGTTCTTTGCCTCCTTACAATAAAGCGGAATGATTAATGAACTTTGCGTTCATTCTTTTAATGCAAAAATCAGATCAAATAATTAAAAAATAGCATTTTTCTGCATTATTCTACTGGTTAATTTTGCGGCAATAAAGAGATTGGTTAAACGTCCAATGGACAGTATAGAATATGGAAATGATGATAACAAAAATTACAGAAAACGATATAGCAGAACTACAGGAGATCAGTAAAAAAACGTTCTCCGAAACATTCTCTGCGGATAATACAGAAGAAAGCATGGCGCAATATCTTGAAACAAGTTTTGCAACAGAAAAGCTTCTTACTGAACTCAACGACAGAAACTCCGAATTCTACTTTGCCAAACTGGATCATAAAGTCATTGGATATTTAAAACTCAACACCGGCTCATCACAGACTGAAATGAAAGGAGGTCATGCGCTTGAAATTGAAAGGATCTATGTTTCTAAAGACTTTCACGGAAAGAAAGTAGGACAGGCCCTTTATGACAAAGCGATTGCCATTGCCACAGAAAAAAATGCAGATTACGTTTGGCTGGGCGTTTGGGAAAACAATTTGAGGGCTATTAACTTTTACAGAAAAAATGGATTTAAAGAGTTTGATAAACATATTTTCAGACTCGGAAATGAAGAGCAGACCGATATTATGATGAAACTGGATTTAAAAAGCAACACAATGAAAATTGAATTTTTTATAAAATCATTCGAAGAATTATCCACCCTCGAACTTTACAACATATTAAAATTAAGAAGCGAAATATTTATTATAGAACAGAATTGTGTATACCAGGATATTGATGATAAAGATTTAAAATGCCACCACCTGATGTGTTTAGTAGATGGAAATCTGGCGGGATATACCCGAATTGTTCCACATGGTCTTACCTATGAAGACGCTTCAATTGGCCGTGTTGTGATTGGGTTAGATTATAGAGGATTGGGATTGGGAAAACGGCTGATGGAACATTCCATCAAAGGCTGTCAGGATATTCTTAAGGAATCCAAAATCCGGATCAGTGCCCAATTGTACCTGCTGAAATTTTACAATGCTCTAGGCTTTAAAGAGGTAGGAAGTCCTTACGATGAAGACGGTATTCCGCATATAGAAATGGTTTTAAACTAATTCCAGAATATTTTTAAGAATCGGGTTAGGGTCGTCTTTCCGCCATTGGATGTACAAATCGGTAACAAAGGGAAGAGGGATAAAACGGATTCCGGTATTTTGGTGAAGATGATAAGAATGCGGCAGAATCGAAATGCCTAATCCGTTTTTAATTAATGAAATAATGGTAGATCCAAACTCACAACGAATATAAGAATCGAGATTGATGTTGTAAAAATTGAGAACCTGCTGAATTAACAAATTGTAACTGCTGCCGTCATCTCCTGTAGTTAAAAGGAATTTCTGATCTTTCAGTGTTTCTTCAGAAATATCAGATAAGGTTTTAAAATGATGATTTTCACGAACCACTAAAGAAAGATTTTCCTGGTATAATTTCTTTTCATTAATTCCTGAATAGGTATTGATATCACGGGAAAATGCGAGATCTATCTTATAATTTTTAAGATAATCCTCCTGAATTTCATTGGTCAGCTGAAACAATTCCAGATTAAGATGGGGAAAAGCCGCCGAAACCTTTTTCACAAAATCGGGTAAAACTGAAGAAGAAATAGAATCAGGATGTGCAATTCTTATTGTTCCATGTTCGCCTAAATGAATTTGCCGGGCCAGCTGATGAAAAGCCTCCATTTGACTAAGTTCTTCGCTCCATTTTTCCTGTAAAAATTGGCCTGCCGGGGTAAGTTTCACATTTCGCTTATCACGGTAAAACAGCTGAACACCCAGTTCACTTTCTAAAGACTGAATGTTCCGGCTCAAAGCAGACTGTGTAATATTCATTTTCGCAGACGTATTCCAGAAATGAAGTTCTTTGGCCAATGCCAGAAAATATTTGAGCTGTTGTAGATCCATTAATGCAAATTAATCATTAGTTAAGCAAATTTAATAAGTAAATTGAATTAAAGATCACCTGATTGAAAATTATATGAATACAAAAAATAGCGCCTCTCTATAAAAAATGGCGCTATTTGGATATGGTAATCTAATCTTTTTTTAACAGCAGATCAACGTCCGATAGGATTTTCAGGGATTATGATTCTCAGTAATTTCAACCTCAAATCTATGCGCCAACGTGGAGCTTGCGGATGTTCCATATGTTCGCTCAGCATAATAAAAGTGGCGATCAGCATCGCCAAATGATGTCCCTGCGGTAATAACATCGGGAGAAGCATTAATGCCCAGCCTGCGCCAACGCACCAGAAACCGTGAGTAATCCCAAATGAAAAAGCATCCTTATAAGCTTTAGAACCCCAGGCTGCCAAAACAGGATGATAATGTCCCCTGTTTAGACATTTTTGCTTAATGGGAGAAAATTGCCAGATTAAGGTGATGATCCCAAAAATAACTGCAAGAATAAAAGATCCAGGCATCTGAATACTCACAAAAATGATGAAAATGTTTAATAAAAACCCAGTTACAGCCCACATCAAAACATATCCTGTTATAAAAAGAATGACCAATAAAAAACTCATACTTTTAAAACTTTGATTAATGATGATCTGTATAGGAATAATCAGCTTGGGAAGCATCATGGCCAATACCATCAATATCCATCCCGTCATCATTTCAGAGAAAGGATTTATTTTGAGGATCATTTTTAATGAAGCGCTGCTTCTGTTACATAAATTCATCTGACAATGTGCTGCTGTAAGCAAATTGCCGGGATTGAAAAGCAGGATAAACCAACAGATAATGCTGAAACTCCATACACTGTAACTTATAAGGTTCCGATTAGCATTTGATCTTTTCATTGCTATTGTTTTTCTCTGTAAACACTTATTCTTCCTACTGTAATTTTCACATCAGATAAGATTTCGTTATCAGGAGTAATGGCAACATCTAAGGATTTTAGATTCTCAAGATCATTCTCAAGATGCAGTTCATCAATGATATTGGTAATATCTAAAGAAAAGCTAAGTCCGTTACCTCCTCCGTGAGAATCGTCCAGTGATGCATTGCGAAGTCCAAAAAGCGAGATAAATCCTATATGCTGATTGTTTACGGAAACTTCAAGCGTATTGGCATTGATATTTCCCTTCACATTCTCAAGAACCAAATAAATACGGTCAGGAATTTCATCTGCAGAAGCTCTTAAAAGGCTTGTAGACACTTTCTTTAACCCTTTATCAGAAAAATTAACGGTAGTTTTGGTTACTGCATTCTTAATTTCAAAAGAACCTTGGTTGGCAGCGACTAATTCTGTTGGTTTTTCATTATTATCCATAGTAGATTCAGTTAGTTGAGCATCATCCGAAACCGGAATTCCTAGTTTTCTCAATCTTTCAGAAGTAGTATCGGCAGCGGCAGGTTCTACTTTTGTTTTAAGATCATCATAGCTGTAATCCAAAAGATCAAGATTGGTTACATCATTGGGGGTATACGTCCATTCTTTTCCATCAGGTAAAGGCATTACAAACTCACGTTCTCCAATTTCCTTCGGGCCTCCCAGCCATTTTTTCTCTGATGGATTCTTGTTTCCCTTGGCATTCCACGATGCCCACATTCTGTCAATATTACAGTGATGAAGATAAAAGATAGGATCCAGTGCTGCAGCGTTAGGATCAGACATAAGACCTTCATTTCCTTTAACAACTCCTCCTACGTCATTATGAACAAAATTGTGAGGATTGGTTTCTAAACTTTCTTCAGGAAATATCGTTCCATAATGTGAAAAATCAGTTTCAGGCCCGCCGAAACAATTTTGATTACCGGTGTATACTGTCTTAAGTTCACAATTTTGTGTAACTCTTGGCTTGCCGTCCTTAAATAATTTGATGTAAATATTTCCGTCATTATCAGGACCGTGTCTTTCTGTAACAAAAAGAGGGTTAGGAGTATCGCGGTCTAAAAACGGCCGAGTAAATGCCGGAGGTATTTTATTTTCTTTTTCTCCACCAAAATAGTTCCAATACGGTAAAGCCCAGTCATCAGGCCCATTAAGTTCTATCACTATTGCTCTGATCTGAATTTCCAAAGCCATAAGATAGCCACGATGCCATGGGGAAAAATACCAGGTTTGGTGCTGACATTGATTCCAATACTTATCTTTTATATCTTTAGACGGAAAAGGGCTTGTAGGTACCTTTGGCGGAGCTTTAATAGTATTCCAGTCAATACCATCAGGATCCCCGGCAAAATTTTCACCGTGAATGGCAGCAAAAAACCACCAGCTCGTTGGGTCATCCAATTTCCTGGACTGCATTTCAGCAACTGCTTTTGCGTACCAGTATAAATCGGGATTATTAAACGTTCCTTCCTGATCCCACGCGTTTTTTCGCAAGAATTTTTTCATGTACTAATAGATTTATGATTATAGTTATGAGATTGAAATCAAATATTTTTTTCGATTTCATTCTCACTGTAAAATTATTATTTAAAAAAATCTTGTCTATCAGTAGTTATACCTAATCTTGCATGAAAGAAGGTTTTGTGATAAGAAAGAGTATCAGATTATTTTCTTGCAGACGCAGCTTTGTATAATTTAATGTGCTTTGAATTAACAATTTTATAAAATATGATGGAACATATTCAGCTATATAATGTCATAATTTTTTCTATATTTAGAAAAAAATGGTTTGTGTCTGCATTTTGCGTTCTACAGCCTTTCTATGAACCCATATAAAAAGGACAATGCCAATAAATCAATTACCTCCGGACGGAGGTATGCTCTATAAAGAAACAGAGATGGCTCATTTTTTTCCTGAGCCGCTAAATGCAATCACTGCTGTATTATTTTTAGCCATAGCCATTTTTTGGACCCTTAAAATGAAAGGCAATTTTAAAGAATATCCTTTTTTAACCTACTGTCTGGTTTTGTTATATATTGGTGCCATAGGGGGAACCATTTATCATGCATTCAGACAATGGCCGGTATTTATTATGATGGATTGGATGCCCATTATGATATTGTGCTTTTCTGCCGGATTTTATTTTTTGGCGAAGAGCCTCAAATGGTACTATGCTATTGTAATGATTCTTGTATATCTGGTCCTTATGTTGGGGTTGAGAAATTGGATTTTGGCAGATAATCCTTCTCTCTTTATCAACGTAAATTATGCAATCATGGCTTCATTTGTACTTTTCTCGGTATTGAGTTATCTGATTTATACCGAATGGAATTCTGGTAAATGGGTAGGCTTTGCTTTATTGTCGTTTGTTTTCGCACTCACTTCCCGCATCATTGACAAATGGGAATGGTTGAGTTTTGGAACACACTTTTTGTGGCATACCTTTGGAGCGATAGCCACATTTTGCATGTTTAATTATATTTATCTTACACGGAATATAACTAGAAAAAATAAGTAGTTTTTATTTTCTTTGAAACTGTAATTCGTACACGAAGCCTGTATCTAATATTTTTCCGCAGATTACCACAGATGATTGAGAATAAGTATGTACATTTTAAAAAAAATCTTTGATTTTTAAAACTTAAGTGCTCTTCTCAAACATTTAGCTAATCACTAAAATAAACTTAAGTGTCTAACAAAATGTGCCTCCTTTGTGGTTGAATTTTTACCACAGATGATACAGATTAGCACAGATGTTTATGTGTAATTTTATGCTCCGTAGTTTGGGGAAATTATACATGTTTTTATTTTAAACGCCTAAGTTTTTTTTAGAAGAAAATCAAAGATTTTCAAGACTTATGTGTACTTACTATGCATTAAGTATGTTACTTAAAATAAACTAAAGTGTCTAAAACTTTTGTGCCTTTTGTGGTTAATAAAAATTAAACAGTTTTTTTATGAAATTTCCAGTTTAATTCTTTTACTATTGAAAGAAAGATGATTTACTTATATTTGCCCTGCAAAGTAAAATTAAATGTTCAAAAAAGTAAGCACTGTATTTATCCTTGGCTTTTATACGGTTTTTTGTTCGGCCCAGCAGGTGCGGCCTTCCAAATCATCTGAAATTTACCGTGAACTCAAAACACTTAAACACCTGCCTAAGGTTTTATACCTTGCAGCTCATCCTGATGATGAAAATACAGGATTACTCTCCTGGTTAATCAACGATCAAAATGTAGAAACGGGTTATCTGTCTTTAACAAGAGGAGATGGTGGTCAGAATTTATTAGGTACAGAGCAAGGTGCTGCATTGGGTTTAATCAGAACGCATGAGCTTTTAGAGGCAAGAAAGTTAGACGGTGCCCAACAGTTTTTTACCCGGGCCATTGATTTCGGATTTTCTAAAAATACTACTGATACTTTTAAACAATGGGATGCAGACAGTATTACAGCGGATGTAGTTTGGGTAATCCGTACATTCCGTCCTGATGTTATCATTTGTCGTTTTCCTCCTAATGCGGCGGCAGGCCACGGACAGCATGCGGCTTCGGCAGTGGTGGCAGAAAAAGCTTTTAAGCTGGCAGGCGATAAAAATGCATTCCCGGATCAATTAAAATATGTGAATGTATGGCAGCCAAAACGCGTATTGTGGAATACTTTCCGCTTTGGTACGGTCAATACAACAGCTGAAAATCAACTGAAAATTACGGTTGGGCAGTATGATGCACAATTGGGAATGGGCTATGGTGAACTGGCAGGATTAAGCAGAAGTTTACATAAAAGCCAGGGAGCAGGAACACAGTCTGTAGCCGGCATCAGAACTGAATATTTTTCCCATGTTATTGGCGAACCAGCAAAAACAACACTTTTTGACGGAGTAACGAAAACCTGGACTTCACAGGGAAATGCTGATATTGACGAATCCTTAGATACAATTATTTCTACTTTCAATTTCAATAATCCGGACCTTAGCTTGCCTGCTTTGCTTGCATTGCGAAAAAAGGTCATGGTACTAAAAGATGCAGACCTAAAAAAGGATAAACTTAAATCTCTTGACCAAATCATTTTAAGTTGCGCCGGATTTATGGGGGAAGTGGTTACCAATCAGGCTGAAGCTGTTGCCGGAGATCATTATAATTTCAGATTAAATTTGGTTTCAAGAGCTGCAAATCCTGTTGTTTTAGAAAATGTAAAATGGTTAGGACAGTCAGAAAGCTTCAATAAAAAACTGTCAAAAGATTCTTTAATTACTATTCAGCATGACATTCAGATTCCTGCTGATGCAGCACTTACAGAACCTTACTGGTTAGCAAAACCAGCTACAAACGCTGCAACTTTCTCTGTTCAGAATGATACTTTAGTCGGTTTGCCTGAGGCAGAATCACCACTGAATGTTTTGCTTGGTTTAAAAATAGGTACAGAAAATTTTCAGGTTAACCTTCCTTTATCTTTCAAGAAATTAGACCCGGTACGTGGTGATGTAGTCGAAGCTTTGCGAATTGTTCCTGCATTGGAACTGAAATTTACACAACCCCTTTATCTGGTCAAAGAAAATGAAGATTTACATTTGAGTTTAAATGTTAAGGTTAATTCTAACAAACCGTACAGTAAGGGTATTCTAAACCTGATGTATAGCGGAGAGCGATTAGGAGGCGTTGATGTAAGTTCGCTCAATGGAAAAGATACCACGATTGATTACGTTATTCCAAAAGCTAAGCTTGCTGCAATTCATTCATCTCGTTTGCAATTGGATGCTAATTTTGTTGCAGATGGAGTCACTTATAATAAGAAACAACTATTAATTCAGTACCCGCATTTACCTTCCTTACAATATTTTACACCTGCCACGGTAACCGTAATGAAAGGTGATATTCAGGCGAAGGTTAAAAAAGTGGGATATATAGAAGGTGCTGGTGATTTCATTCCTGAGTTCCTACGCATTGCAGGTATTCAGGTAGAGGTCCTGAAAGACGAAGATTTTTATGGTAACATAGAAAACGGTAGCCAAAACAAACTATCGCAATATGATGCCATCGTACTTGGTGTTCGTGCCAATAATACAGAGAAAAAGCTGGGTCGCTGGATGCCTTTTTTATGGTCTTATGCAAAAGCTGGCGGTAATTTGGTGATGCAGTACAACACCAATCAGGATACAACTGTTGACCAATTGGGAATGTACAATTTCAGCATTGCCAATAAGCGCGTTACCGAAGAAAATGCTGCAGTTAAGCTGTTAAATCCAAATCATAAATTACTGAACTTTCCGAACAAAATTACTGCAGATGATTTTAAAGGCTGGGTACAGGAACGTGGTGCTTATTTCCCTGCTCAATGGGATGCAGTGTATGAACCTCTTTTTGAAATGCACGATACGGATGAAGAACCTCTGCAGGGATCAACTTTATATGCCAAATACGGAAAGGGTAATTTTATTTATACCCCGTTGGCATTTTTCAGACAGCTGCCTGCAGGAAATGTTGGGGCGGCCCGTTTATTTTTAAACTTTTTATCTGCACAAAAAAACTGATGAACAAGCAACTTAAAAATTGGAATATCTGGTACATACTATTAGCCCTTGCATTAGTATCTCAGATCGCATTTTATTATTGGTTTACTAAATTCTGGGCATGAGTAATATAGATTGGACAGTTCTCATTTTTACACTTGTTGCAGTGGTGGTTTACGGTGTATTCATCGGTCGGGGTCAAAAAAGTAACGAATCCTATCTGAAAGCAGATAATAAAATGCCCTGGTATATTGTGCTTATTGGTATTATGGCTACACAGGCAAGTGCCATTACGTTTCTTTCAGCACCGGGCCAGGCGTATACAGACGGCATGCGTTTCGTGCAGTATTACTTTGGTTTGCCTTTGGCAATGATTGTGATCTGCATCACTTTCATCCCGATTTTTCAGCGCCTAAATGTTTACACCGCTTACGAATATTTGGAAAACCGTTTTGATAAAAAAACAAGGGTGCTTACTTCACTGCTTTTTCTTTTTTCCAGAGGCTTATCAACAGGAATCAGTATTTACGCTCCGAGTATCATCTTATCAAGCGTTTTAAACTGGAATATTTACTTAACCAATGTCTTGACAGGTGGTATTCTGTTGATTTACACTTATGTTGGCGGTGCAAAAGCGATTGCTCACACCCAAAAATTACAGTTTCTCATTATTCTGGGAACCATGGCTTTTGCAGGGTATCTGCTTATTCAGAATATGCCGAATGGAATTGGTTTTAATGATGCGCTTTACCTGGCTGGGAAATCCGGAAAGCTCAATGTCATCACCACAGAATTCGATTGGAAAGATAAATACAATATCTGGAGCGGGCTGATTGGCGGTTTTTTTCTGGCATTGTCTTACTTCGGTACGGACCAGAGTCAGGTGGGGAGGTATATTACAGCAAAAGACAATACCAATGCAAAAATGGGGTTGCTGCTGAACGGATTGGTTAAAATTCCGATGCAGTTTGCGATTCTCCTGATCGGGGCTTTGCTTTTTGCTTTCTTTTCTCTAAAACCGGCTCCGATTTATTTTAATGAACGCTCTTATCAATATTTAAAGGAAACAAAACCTGAACAGGCTGCCGTTTTTGAAAAGGAGCATCAGGATTTACAAATAAAATTTAATGCAGAATCGAAAGAAATTCTAAAGTTGAAGGAAAGTCATTCTCCCCAACTCAATAAAACAATTCAGGATTTTAAAAATACACAGACCGAGGTAAAAGCACTTCATGGAAGGGTAGAGGAAGCGATCAATCATTCAAACTATAATGCTGAGAAAACGGATACCAATTACATTTTCCTGTATTTCGTAAAAAATACTTTGCCTGTAGGGATGATCGGTTTACTGTTTGCCGTCATTTTTCTGGCCAGCTGGGGTTCCATTTCTGCAGCGCTGAATTCCCTTGCCGCCTGCTCATTAAAAGATGTTCATTTGATATTTAAAAAAGAAATTCCTGATGATGCCACCGAATTGAAGTATAGCCGTCTGCATACTTTAGCCTGGGGTATTTTCTCAATCGGTGTTGCTATGTTTGCCACGCAGATGGGTTCCCTTATTGAAGCGGTTAATGTATTGGGATCTCTTTTCTACGGCCCGATATTGGGGATTTTTCTTGTTGCATTTTATTATAAAAAAATCACCGGCTCCAATGTATTTATTGCTGCCATATTATCAGAAATTACGGTTATTGCCGTTTATCAGTTTGATATCGTTTCGTTCCTTTGGCTTAACGTAATTGGGGCAGCGGCAGTAATTATATTTTCAGCAATCGGTTTATTGTTTTATAAGCCGAAAGATGTAATTTCGTAAACGGACAATAACAAGAACAAACAAATAAAAATAGTATGAAAACAATGATCAAATCTGCTACCATGATTTTTGCTGCAATGACAATTTCAGTAAATGCCTTTGCACAGGAAGCTAAAAAACCTGCCAGCCCTCCTGCTACAGCTACGGGAAAAATTAAAGATGCAACCATTACAATAGCCTATAGCAGTCCTTCTGTTAAAGGACGTACCATCTGGGGCGGTTTAGAATCCTATAATAAAGTTTGGCGTGCAGGTGCCAATGAAGCCACTACTTTTGAAACGGATAAAAATATTACCGTTCAGGGTAAAACGCTTCCTGCAGGTAAATATAGCTTTTTCTTAATCCCTAAGGAAAGCGGAACCTGGACTGCGATTTTTAACAAGGAACCAAAACAATGGGGAGCCTATAAATACGAAGAATCTAAAGATGCTTTACGTGTGGATGTAAAGACAAAAGCTTTACCGGCAACACAGGAAACTTTAGTGTATAAAGTAAACAGTAATGGATTCACAATGGATTGGGATAAAATATCAGTTCCCGTAGAGATAAAATAGATCTCAGTATAAAAGATTAAAATCCCGGATTATGGACTGCCCCCAAAAAGTTAGACACTTTTTAGGGGCATTTTTTTATGTATAGAAAAGAAAAATTTAGCGTTGCTTTCAAATTAGAATGTATTAACCTT
>NZ_QNVT01000080.1 GCF_003385515.1 Chryseobacterium pennae
TCTGTTGTTTTATTTTCTCTTCTACCGAGGCAATTTTATCATCCAAAGCTTTTATTTGCTGGATTATTTCCTCCATTTCATAGCTTACATCAGCTATTTACTCACCTGATAAAAAGCCTTTTTTTCGTTCTTAAACTGAGTCCTTACTTTTATTAGAAAATTTCTGTAAGTAAGAAAATTTTTTATTGTAAAAAGCACTTCTTCAGAAAGTGCAGAAGGGATAAGTTCCTGCTCATGCATTTTTGCATATCGGGCTATTCTCCAGGCATCAACCTTGTCATTCTTTCCTCTTTGAATACCCTGACTCAGCTTTATTTCCAAAGCCGGAACCTGATAATAGAGAAGTTGCCTTTCTTCCAACAAACTAGCTAAAAGAAGTCCATAGTTTCCTGTATTTTCAAAACAATATTGATGGCTGAAATCCTGTCCAGAACAGCAAGCTAAGGCTATCATTTCTTCTATACCTTCAACTGTATTACTAACTTTAAAT
>NZ_QNVT01000081.1 GCF_003385515.1 Chryseobacterium pennae
GTATTTTATTTCATACCCAAACAGTTTCCCATTCAGGTTAGCAGGATCATTAATTTTAGTCATCCAGCCTCTGATATTGTATTTATAATCAATCTGCTGAAGCGGAGTTCCTACAGAAATTCCACCCACTTTTTTAGATTCAAGCTGGGAAAGTTCATTGTATGTATTCTGGGTGAGGATTTCCACAGGATTGGAATTCACCTGATGTTTGTGGACAAGCAGTCTGTTCTGGTGATCATACTCAAAGTTTTCTATGATCACTGTTTCTGTATCAGTTGCTAATCTTTTATGTCTGGTAACAACATTTTGAGCTACTCCGGCAAAATCCAGCTTGGATTCTGTTTGGGTATAACCCCCTAAATGATTGATAGAATGAGTTCCAATAGCTCTTGCTTTGGTGTCATAATAGGTGTAGTTTTTGGTCCAGTTGTCATTTTCTATATTCTTTACCAGACTCATCACAGGAAGCCCTTTGGTACTTCTTCCT
>NZ_QNVT01000082.1 GCF_003385515.1 Chryseobacterium pennae
CCTACGGGAGGCAGCAGTGGGGAATATTGGACAATGGGCGAAAGCCTGATCCAGCCATGCCGCGTGTGTGAAGAAGGTCTTCGGATTGTAAAGCACTTTAAGTTGGGAGGAAGGGCATTAACCTAATACGTTAGTGTTTTGACGTTACCGACAGAATAAGCACCGGCTAACTTCGTGCCAGCAGCCGCGGTAATACGAAGGGTGCAAGCGTTAATCGGAATTACTGGGCGTAAAGCGCGCGTAGGTGGTTTGTTAAGTTGAATGTGAAAGCCCCGGGCTCAACCTGGGAACTGCATCCAAAACTGGCAAGCTAGAGTATGGCAGAGGGTGGTGGAATTTCCTGTGTAGCGGTGAAATGCGTAGATATAGGAAGGAACACCAGTGGCGAAGGCGACCACCTGGGCTAATACTGACACTGAGGTGCGAAAGCGTGGGGAGCAAACAGGATTAGATACCCCGGTAGTC
>NZ_QNVT01000083.1 GCF_003385515.1 Chryseobacterium pennae
CTTTTGACTTATAAAGTGGAATGCCCCAATATTAAAGAAAATAAAATTGGTAAAATCTCTAAATTGTTCTGATATAATTATTGTACCATTATGCTTCAGCACCCTTTTGGCTTCTTTAAAAAACAAAATTCTATCTTGATGATTTAGTATTTCATGAATAGCCGTAATTGCAAGGATAATATCTTGTGAATTGTCTTCAAAAGGCAATTTATTTGATCGTATTTTTATTTCTTTTGGATTTGGTGGAAAAACTTTTTTTGATATTTTAATTCCACTTTCATGTTCATGCCTATTTCCATAAATATCACAAACCGTCAAATTCACATTAGGATATTTTTCTTCTATTTTTTTAGATAGAGGATCAAAACTAGCATGAATTAAAACAGCATTATCAATTCTTTCAAAATCAATAATTCTATCTAAATTTTTCAGTTT
>NZ_QNVT01000084.1 GCF_003385515.1 Chryseobacterium pennae
CTTTTGACTTATAAAGTGGAATGCCCCAATATTAAAGAAAATAAAATTGGTAAAATCTCTAAATTGTTCTGATATAATTATTGTACCATTATGCTTCAGTACCCTTTTGGCTTCTTTAAAAAACAGAATTCTGTCTTGATGATTTAGTATTTCATGAATAGCCGTAATTGCAAGGATAATATCTTGTGAATTGTCTTCAAAAGGTAATTTATTTGATCGTATTTTTATTTCTTTTGGATTTGGTGGAAATACCTTTTTTGATATTTTAATTCCACTTTCATGTTCATGCCTATTTCCATAAATATCACAAACCGTCAAATTCACATTAGGATATTCTTCTTCTATTTTTTTAGATAGAGGATCAAAACTAGCATGAATTAAAACAGCATTATCAATTCTTTCAAAATCAATAATTCTATCTAAATTTTTCAGTTT
>NZ_QNVT01000085.1 GCF_003385515.1 Chryseobacterium pennae
CAGCCATCGATATTGTTTTGAAAATACGGGAAACTATGGACTTCTTTTAGCTAGTTTGTTGGAAGAAAGGCAACTTCTCTATTATCAGGTTCCGGCTTTGGAAATAAAGCTGAGTCAGGGTATTCAAAGAGGAAAGAATGACAAGGTTGATGCCTGGAGAATAGCCCGATATGCAAAAATGCATGAGCAGGAACTTATCCCTTCTGCACTTTCTGAAGAAGTACTTTTTACAATAAAAAATTTTCTTACTTACAGAAATTTTCTAATAAAAGTAAGGACTCAGTTTAAGAACGAAAAAAAGGCTTTTTATCAAGTGAGTAAAATAGCTGATGTAATCTATGAAATGGAGGAAATAATCCAGCAAATAAAAGCTTTGGATGATAAAATTGCCTCGGTAGAAGAGAAAATAAAACAACAGA
>NZ_QNVT01000086.1 GCF_003385515.1 Chryseobacterium pennae
ACATCTGCATTTTCCCCTTTTCCTGCCATCCGGCATCTCTCCACGCAAATCCCCAAACAAATGTTTAAAATTTTTCTCTCAACTAATCAGAACCTTAAGAGTGATATGTTACTTTAATGTAAACTTTATGTTAAATAAAGTTGCGTGGTAAAGGAGAAGTTTCTATCTTTGCCCCACTGAAAAACGAGAGAGATTCAGTAAGCGCAGAAGAGCTTTTAGATAAGCAGAAACATTATATACTCCGAAAGATAAGGACGAAAAAAAACTTTCACTTTTTACTTTAAAAAGTTGCGGGTTAAAATAAAGTTTGTATCTTTGCAGTCCCAATAAAACGGGAGCGCAGGAGTAGGGA
>NZ_QNVT01000087.1 GCF_003385515.1 Chryseobacterium pennae
CTCCATTTCATAACTTACATCAGCTATTTTACTCACTTGATAAAAAGCCTTTTTTTCATTCTTAAACTGAGTCCTTACTTTTATTAGAAAATTTCTGTAAGTAAGAAAATTTTTTATTGTAAAAAGTACTTCTTCAGAAAGTGCAGAAGGGATAAGTTCCTACTCATGCATTTTTGCATATCGGGCTATTCTCCAGGCATCAACCTTGTCATTCTTTCCTCTTTGAATACCTTGGCTCAGCTTTATTTCCAAAGCTGGAACCTGATAATAGAGAAGTTGTCTTTCTTCCAACAAACTAGCTAAAAGAAGTCCATAGTTTCCCGTATTTTCAAAACAATATCGATGGCTG
>NZ_QNVT01000088.1 GCF_003385515.1 Chryseobacterium pennae
AAAATCAAAAACTTTAGATTACAGCTCAGAGGAGTAAAAGATAAATCTTTTTTTCTTTTTAGATTAACCAAACTTTTTGCGTAATCCACAACTTTTGGTACTGATCCCAGAAAATAAGCATCAGGGATTCTACAGGCTCAGCATTCAATAGAAACAGGCTTTAGCCAAAACATAGATACTAGATAATATTCAATACTTATTCCCATTGTATTGGAGTATTGGGGTCTCTGAGTATCTTGATCCTTGAGTATAGAGCAAAAAAAAATCCTTTATCTTTCGATAAAGGATTTTTAAAAATAAAATAAAAACTGGCGGCGGCCTACTCTCCCGCGTTA
>NZ_QNVT01000009.1 GCF_003385515.1 Chryseobacterium pennae
CCAAAAAATCAGGTAACAATAATTTTAATAGCTCGTCGGGAATATGCATCCTCAAAGTTAATCTCTTATTTGTTCCTCCACAACTTTTAGCACTGATCCGAATAAACCCGTAAACCCTAATGACAATCCCCTATAATAATCCGCTGTAAAAATGAAACAGAGAATTAGTGAAATAATAGTGAGCATAGCCCATACAATTCTAAATACAGTATAGGACTTTTCATCATTTTTTGTTTTCCTATATTCTGCTGCAACTGTTTTCTGAGCATCTTTTTTAAACTTTTGGTTTATTTCTTCTGCATATCTGATTCTGTTCATTACAAGGTATGTACCATAGCAGGTATTCAATACTAATAATAAGAAAATTGGGATCATCATTCCACGCAAAAGTGTATTTTCACTCCTGAGTACCAAAATAAATAACAGAACGAGTAATACTGAAAATGAAAGCATCCATTTTCCCTGCTCAGCATCTCCGTTTGCCCAGGATTGCAGTTGAATAAAATCCATGATTTAGGTTTTAGAATATTGTACTTCTGTGGTTGTTTCACCAAATTTTTGTTTGAAAGAATAGTAGAAATGTGACAGGTTTTCGAAACCGAGGTCTAAGTAAAAATCTATAGGCTTTTTCTGTTTATATTTGATTAAATAATAAGCTTCTTCCAAGCGTTTTTCCTTCAGCCATTGTTGTGGAGGGCGGTTAAAAACTTTGGCAAAATCACGTTTAAACCCTGAAATACTACGTCCCGTTAGCTTGGCAAATGATCCTACACTAATATTGAACATAAAATTATTATTCATAAATTTCTCGAGGTCAACAAGATGTGGTTTTGCAAAATCGAACAAAACATATTTAAGGTCAGGATTACTATCCAGCAAAAGTTCAATCGCTTCCCTGATCTTTAATTCTGCCAGTCTAGGTGTTGCCTCTTTGGTTTTGTTGATATAGGGAGCCAACGAAATAAAATAGCTGTGTAAGAACTCATTGGGTTCAAAAAAAAACTTCTGCTTTCCCTCATAACATTCTTTAATCTTAATTTTATTCTCAAAAGCATAATGCTGGAGTGTCTTACTATCTAATGTAATAGCAATAAACTTATAGTTCCCAGATTTTGAAGGATATTTAATCGTTCGGATCAGCTGGTTTCGCTTTACCAGTATTACCGTATTTTCCTTAATAATTGTAGTATCATTATCGTAAAAAGCATGAGTCTCGCCAGCCAGTTGAAATCCTAAAAAATGATCAGGATAATATTCTTCAGTTCCTCTTTGCATTTCAAACATACAAGAGTACACCAGCTTATCAAATATTATTTCGTACACAGGTTCCATCATTTGAATTGTAAAAAATTAAATACTTCATTTATCAACTCCTGCAGCAGCAATTTCTTTGTCCTGCTCTGCTGTTCCGCCTGAGCAACCAACAGCACCTATAATATTACCGTCCTTATTCTTTAAAACTACCCCTCCTGGAATGGTAAGGAGTCCTCCATTGGAATTAATCATCCCATAGGCGTGCATCTCAGCACCAGAGATAATAGCCCCCATGACCTCGCTATCAACGCCAAACATAGCTGCAGTTCTGGCTTTTTTTAGAGCAAAGTCGATAACTCCATATAAACTATCCAATCTTGCGAAAGCAACCAGGTGTCCACCTGTATCTATAACTGCTATACTAACTGCTATTCCTAAATGTTTAGCTTTTTCTATAGAGGCATTCAAAATTTGAGTTGCCTCATTATATGTAATGTTCATTTTATATATTTTTAAAGTTTAAATGAAAGAAGCATGAACAAGAATATGTTCATGCTTTCCTAAAATCAATTAGCTTTTTGCAGTCCAGGCTTCTGCCTGCAGCTGCTTAACAAAATCCTCAGTTTCCTTAGGATGTACATTTCTGAAATTGGAATTATCGTCCAAAGCTACATTTACAATGCAGTCAGCCATTGATTGTGGATCTAGCTGTTGCTTTAAAGATTCAGCAGCTCCGTCAAATGCAGATGATGGGGTAAAGTTAGTTTCGGGGTTATACCATCTGAAGATCGAATCTACGCCACGATCATTAAAACCTGTACCGAAAACCCCAGGGTTGCAGGTTGCAATTTTGATATTAAAATCTGCCAGTTCTGTTCTCAGCCCCTCAGCAATAGCACCCATAGCATGTTTTGATGAGCAATAAGCTGCAACATATGGAACCGTCCATAATTCTCCCATAGAAGTTGTAAATACAATCTTTGCAGCCTTCTTCTGCCCTACCCATTTCTTAATGAACCCCTGAGCAAGCTCCAGCCCCCCAAAAACATTCACATCAAACATAGAACGGATAAGTTCCAAAGGCTGTTCAGCAATTGGTCCTCCTTCCATAATTCCTGCATTACTGATCAGAATATCAACATCGTACTTATCTACAATGTAATTGATATCACGCGAATTGGAGACATCCAACTTATCAGCGATCAATTCAACACCCAGTTCCTTTGCTTCACGAATCAGATCACTCATCTGGGGATATACCTGTGCCGTGGCAATTACTTTATACCCTTTTCGGGCTAGATCAAATGCAGCGATTTTTCCAAAACCACTTGCAGCTCCTGTAATTAAAATTGTTTTGCTCATTTAATGTTTGTTTAAATTCTATAACAAAGTTGCTTAAATTACGCAAAGCCAATATTGCCTCACAGCTCTATTTTATATTGCTCAAAAGTTCAATATTATTTTATGGAGGTATTTACTATTTAAAAAGTATAAAGTTGGGTTAAAAGATATTATTGCTCCACAATGGTAAGTGAGTTATAGGCCCCACTATCTGAAATATCGAATTGGCTGATTGTACCATCAAATGCTACGGTAATCCATGTAAATGGTCTTAATTTATCTCCTTTATTCAAATAAACACTTACCGTGCACGCTGATCCCACTGGTACTGCATTTGGAGCAGCTCCGGTATCGGAAGCATACCCATTATTTGTTTTGACTCTTTGAGTGATGGTCCCTGCCGGATTTCTGACCTCCCAAATTGCTTCTGTCTGATTATTCCCTCCTGTATTGACCTGGCTCGATTGTAATGCAAAAGTAAAAGTGGCAAAGTATATTCCAGTTCGAGGAGCGATAAACTCACCGGTAGATGGACTAAAGTTACTGGTGGGAACACCAGAGTCAGAATCTAATTTTTCTGTCCAATTGGTTAAATATGATGATCTCCTTTGCACAATACCGGATTTAGGTCCAATCTCTGCAGGTGTACCACTCTCAAACACATACGTATCCTGAGTAGTTTTACTGGCCATTACAATAATTCGTGGTTTACCTTTTGGAAAAAAACTAACCCAATTCGTTCCATCTGAAAACTCTAAATATCCTTTCACTCCAATAGCTGGACTTCCAACATATCTCAATGCACCAGCACCAGCCTGCACAGCCGTTTTGTTGGTATTTCCCACTGCTACAGCACCATTATTTCCACTACGCAAATCTATGGCAACTTTTGGACTGGCAACCAATACACCAAGTTTACCGGTATTGTCAACAATAACCTTCCCTGCATCGGTTTTAATTTCAACAGGATTGGTGGGATTTTCTATACCCATCCCTATTTGTGCATTGCTATGCCCTGCCCAGAAAAGCAGCAGTGCCGATACTCTGATTAAATTCTTTATATTATTTTGTTGCATCATTATTTGTTTTTATAGTTCGCTAATACTTAGGTTATTTAGCTTCCCATCGTTTAAGGTATTTCTTCCGGAACTTATATTATGCTTTACACTGAATTTAATGGTATTACCAGTTTTAAGATTAAAAATTGCATTACAGTTTCCACTTATATAATTACTTACAGCTCCGGCCTGAAATGCAGGATAAGAATTGACCGTTTTGAATATTTGAATATTTTCCACATTCCGATTACTTTCTATTGCTGTTTCTATGTAAGTGTTTTTTGGAATGTTACCACTAGCTAAAGTAATATTGAAAGACACCAGATAGAACCCATCACGAGGGGCTGTAAAAGTACCCGTAGAAGGATCAAAATCGCCATTCGGAGTGGTTCCCAGATCTACTGTCTCGCTCCAGCCGGATATATAGGTTGTACTATTACCTCCTATACTTTGGGCAGAACTTTTATTGGCATTAACAAGTGCTTTGGTTGGCGGGGCAAGAGGTAGGGCAATCCATTGTTCACCATCAGAATATTCCAAAAAACCACCTGTATTATAGCGTATAGCCCCTGCACCAGCTTCTGCGGGTGTTTGTGTGCCGGTTCCGAGACCAATAAGCCCCTTATTGTCTGTTGAACGGAGATCCACTTTGGTTATGGGATTTAAAACACCAATGCCCAGATTACCATTGGCATCTACAACCACATCATTGGAAATCTTTGCAGCATCAGGAGTTGTTCCGTTGTCTTTTGCCGCATCTATTTGTAAAGGCTGTGAAGGACTAGAGGTAAAAAAACCTACCTGTGCAGCTGTCTTAGACGAGTAAAAAAATAGAATACAGGCAAATACCTGACATATAATATTGATTTTATTCTTCATAGTAATCTATCTTTTAATGTTCTATAATGGTTAAGTTATTGAATCCGTCATCCGGATTAGTTGGATCAGAAGGATTTGTGGTCACTCGCAACCCTATGGATCCACTTGAGATCAGATTGTGCCAGAGTCTTGTTACAACCTTTGTTCCGGCAGTTAATGTAAGTGTAACTGTACTTGAGCCTCCCGCCTGTGTAGATCGGGTAGAATTGGCGTCATCCGAAGTCCCTGTCATGGATTGTCCGAAGGTTTTGTAAACACTCGCCAGCACTGTGTTGGTTGTCGTATTATAAAATTGGGATTCTACTCTGGTCCCGTCATTAATTACAGCTCCATTGAAATTAAAGGTTAGCAAAAAGGTATAGGTTCCATTACGGGGAGCTGTGAAAACACCCGATGTTCCATCAAAACTGCTGCTCATATCACGTACCACATTCCAATTACTGATATTGGTAGCTGTATTTTGTGTTATTGACTGGCTGCTCACTTTACGGGCAACAATCACCACTTTTTGAGGGGCTATATATGCTTTGTGCCATACAGAACCGTCTGATACTTCAATTTTTGCTCCTACAGGAACATTCGCTATATCATATCTTACGGCTCCGGCTCCGGCATCAGCTGCAGTCATGGTAGTAGTATTTAAGCCTAGAGAATTTTCCGCTCCCTGAGACCTCATATCAAGTTTTACCAGAGGAGTTAAAACGCCGACTCCTATAAAACCTGTTGTTTTGCTTACTACAACATCATTGGATATCTGTACTGCAGATAATGTTTCACTGGTTGAATTGTCTTTAGCTCCATCTACATGTAAAGCTCCTTGAGGATTAGATGTACCTATCCCAATTTGTGCATACACAAGATCAGTACATGGATAAATTATTCCTAAGACAAACACTAGAAAGCGTATTTTCTTTTTCATTTGTATGTTTTTTATGAATTGAATTTTTTAGAAATGCAGATGGCTAACTGAAGTAATCCAGGAGTTTTTTACCCCAGCACTTTACTTTTCCATTTGGTTATAGTATTCCTGCTTAACTTAAAATGTTTGGCAAGTTGAGAATTATTTAATTGATATTTTTTCTGGTAATCCAATATATGAGATATTGCTGAGACATCATAAGAACGGTGTCTTTGATTGAATTGGGTATTATCACTGGAATTAGTATTAAAAAGAACTTTGTTGATCTGTATAACGTCCAGTACTGATAAATTTTCTTTAGATAAAAAAATTCTACACATCTCTTCTTTTTCAGGATACTGTATATTGATAATATCACTGTATATTTTTTTATAATCAGGAGTGTTTTTCATAATTTTTTTCACATAATTCCGCCGTCAAAAATACTGTATTTACAAGATATAAAGCGACTTATGGTTATAGATATAATTCGATAAACTGGATATATGCTCTGTACAAAAGCTATTTAGTGATATTTTTTGTCTGTTGATATTTGTTTTGCCATTTATACAGTGTAGATTTGGGAATTCTGTACTCTTCTATAATTTGTACTTTTGTTTTACTCCCATTTTCTATCTGTTCCAGAATAAAATCTACCAATTCACGGGTATAAATGTTTTTTCTGTATCGGGGAAGCCTGCTTTTTGTATTTTCATTGCGGGTATAATCAGCATTGGCTGGTGGGGCATAAAGGATTAAATATTGAGAATAGAGTCGAAAGAAATCATACTCCAGCAATATGCTAAACTTCAAGATTATTTCAGTATTTAAATTCTTCTGCAAAAGCATTGAATTCAATTCAGCTTCGGTACATTTTAAAAAAATTACAGATTCTAAATACCTCCATTTTACATTCTTCGATACGTACATTTATCAAAGAGCCAATATGTATATTTTTTAGATCAACATTCATAGATTAGGCTCATTTTACGGTTATTTTTTTTCATCACTTGTATTTTTTATTATGTTTTTATCAATCGTTTGAACTTAATTTTATTCGGAATTTTATTCAATAAAAAGCCTGTATTCGATTCATAAACCACTTTTTCTTTGCATAAAATTTGTTTTTAGTTTACTATCAAAGTCATCTTTTTACTTAAGATGAACATTCCTAAAATTGGAATCATCCCCTACTATTGCATAGAATCAATAATTATTGATGGTATATTTTTATTGATGTTATGAAGAATATAATGCGTGTTTGAATGCAGACATTCCTCCCATGATTACAATTGTTTTGTTGACAAATTTGCTTCAAATACACAAAACCAATATTGCCGTAAGGTTTTATTTTATATTACTGAAAGGTTCATGGGCAATTAAATAACTTTATCTATTAATCCAATAACATTTCTATGCATCTCTTCTTTATTTAGAATCAAGCATAAATAGATTTTGGTTTTGTTTATATTTTCTTTTTCGTACTTTGGTATTGTTTTACTTATCCAGAAAATAATCAATGGAAACCATAGAGGAATTTTATCATCATAAATTTAATACATATCCAGAAAATATATACGAAACGATAGGTCAGTTCAATGCATTCCGTATTGAAGAACGAATGAAAAATAATGAAGAGCTTCCTCCACATATTCGTAGAAATTTCTTTAAAATTATGCTTTTTTCAGGGGAGAACATATTCAAATATGGCCATCAAACAATCAAAGTAAGTGGTAACACGCTATTATTTTTTCACCCGGATATCCCTTATTCCTACTTGCCTTTATCTTCTGACACAAAAGGGTATTTTTGTATTTTCAGAAATGAATTTTTCCAGAGCACTCATAAATTACAACTGGATCAGCTCCCTCTTTTTAATACTTCTCTCCCTCCTGTTTTTACATTATCTAACATTCAATACGAGGAGGCAAAATATATTTTCATTAAAATATTTAAGGAAGCACAGGGTGATTATATTTACAAATATGATCTGATCCGTAATTATGTCAGTGAATTGTATTATCTGGCTATGAAATGGACACTTCCCGGAAATACTATTTCCCAATTCGGAAATGCCGGAAAACGAATTACTACTATTTTCTCCGAACTATTGGAACAACAGTTTCCCATTCAGTATAAAACAGATACTTTAGCGCTGCGCCATCCTAAAAATTATGCAGAAAAATTGTCTGTTCATGTTAATTACCTGAATCGATGTATTAAAAAAACAACAGGCAAAACGACCGGAGAACATATTTTTGAAAGAATAGCTACAGAAGCAAAAATTCTACTCCGAGATACAGACTGGACCATTTCGGAAATAAGCGAAGTGCTTGGTTTTGATGATCCTGCTCATTTTAATAAATTCTTCAAAAAACAAACCGGAACCAATCCTACGTCATTTCGATTGGTTTGATTTTTACAAATATCAGTATTATTTCTACCATCATCTCATCATTTGTACATTCTAATTTTGCATTGATAAAAATAGTACAAAAATGGAAAATTCTAAGATATGGTATATCACCGGTGCGTCAAAGGGTATGGGTCAGGCATTGACGGAGCAACTGCTACTTCAGGGGCAAAAAGTTGCCGCTACATCTAGGCAGGCTTCAGCGTTCTCAGAAATCATCAGAAAAAATGAAAATTTTCTTCCGTTGCAGGTAGATCTTACGGATGAAAAATCAATTGCAGATTCACTCCAACAAACACAAAACAAATTTGGAAGGATTGATGTCATTGTAAATAACGCTGGATATGGAATTGGCGGAGCATTGGAAGAACTGTCTGAGCAGGAGATTCAGGACAACTTCAATGTCAATTTCTTTGCTGTTACTAAAGTTATTCAGCAAGCTCTTCCTTATTTACGAAATCAGTGTTCGGGGCATATTATCAATATTTCATCAATAGCAGGGTTTGCACCAGGAACCGGATGGAGTATTTATGCCGCTTCTAAATTTGCAGTAAATGGCTTATCGGAAGCTCTTGCCAATGATTTAAAGCCTCTGGGTATCCATGTCACATCTGTTTTACCAGGTTGGTTTCGCACGAGTTTTGCTCATCCTGAGTCTATTGAGTTTTGCAGCAAGCAGATTGATGATTATCAATTCATAAGAGAAGCTCATCAAAAATTTAGTGCATTAGATGGCAAACAGCAAGGTAATCCTGATAAGATTGCTGATGCTTTCATCACCCTAACAAATATACCAAATGCCCCTGTACATCTTTTCTTAGGAAGTGATGCTTATCAAAGAGCCAATGATAAAATCGCCCAACTATCAGAGGAAATAGAGCAATGGAAAAATCTCTCGGAATCAACGGATTTTTAGTCTGTTTTATGTTTTAGCCTGAAAAAGCTCACCATAGAAATGATGAGCTTTTCGTTTATGGATTGCAGTTTATTTTAATTCTTCTGAAGATCTTTCTTTTTTACCAGCATAAAGTTATCGTTTGCTTCATTTTTTTCAATGTTATACCCCTCAGTTAATTCGAGAACCCAGCCGTCGCCTGATATCTTTTCACCCTCTATCCTGACAGGATTAGATATTGAAATCTTATCCCAGTTTGGGCTCATTAATGCACCATTTTCAACAGTCAGAATCCCCCATTTATCTGTAACTCTGATAGTAGGATATACGGTTCCTTTATCTTCAATAGGAATTATATTTTTTGGATCGAAAGAAACGTTCATCTTTTCGAATTTTATTTCAAAATGAGGACTTTCTATCAATTTGGATTTATATTCAGCAATAAGCTTTTTCTTTTTTTCTTCCCTCTTTGTCTCTTCTTCGGTAATTATTCTTCCGTTGTAATGATCGGATATTTTTGTCACCGTATTATTTGAACGATCCGGAATAGTAATATTGAATGCCTTAATAAAATAATCTGTCAAATCCGTTTTTCCCGTCATCTTTTTATTCCAGTTTTTATCTTTATTATAGAGTAAGTATCCATAAACAGGCACTGTGTAGTAAGCAAATGATCGCACAAATGTTGCATTCTTAAAAAAATCATTAATTCCATCAACTAAAAAAGCTTCGGACTGTGTTTTATTTCTTCCACCTATGATTACTCCTGTAAATTCTGCCATTCCTTCATTGAGTTCCAAGAGATTTTCACTGACGTTAGAACCATTATAAAGGTTATGTCTGTATTTCCTGAAAGTAAGTGCATTCGTAAGATGTCCCTGTAATTCTTTTTCTGAAACAGATTTCAAGGCTTTTTTCAAGGCTTCAAGTTCTAACCGGAGATAAACTCTACCTTCTTTCTGATCCAGGTGATTGTTTTCAGCATTGCTTAATTCAAAACCCAATGATGGCTGTATACGATGAAAAGACTCATGGGCAAGCAAACCAACTCTGTTATATTTATTTTGAGGGAGAGGAAGCATAATCATTGCCCATCGTTTTCCATTCCAGTCTACTGCAGTATTCGCAATATTAATTTTATCTGGTAAAACTCCCGTATAAACATTTCCAGCTGCTTTTAAAATACCATTTTCATCAGCCTCATTGGCAAAAATTGCTCTTGTCTTTGGGTTAATTAAAAGTATTGGGCCATAGAGATCTTTATTCCAAAGTTCTATATTCTTTTTAGACTCGGTTTTAAGTTCATTATAAAAGTTTGAAATACTATCTAAAGAAATCATATTTTTTTGCCCCGTTAGATATTGTCCCAATAGAGAAAACAGTATGATGAAAGTAAAAGTCTGCTTCATGGTTAAGTTTTTCAGTTTCACAGACTACCACCTATTACAGTTATTGTAAGTGTCTGTACCACAAATATAATAAATTACAATTCTTATTTTAATCTGATGATTTTAAGAATATAAAAAAGCCTTAGAAATCAATCTAAGGCTCTTCATTATTTTTAAACATCTTTTTTCATTTTCACTTGGATTTTAGATGCTTCCATTTTCTTCTTTTTTGATTGCTCCCGTTTCGTCTTTCTGTATTCCCAGGGAGCAATAGCATGAACATCCTGCCAAAGACCCATCTTTTTCTGTTGAGCCTTTTCCTGTAGTCTCCCTAAAGAATCATCTTTAGAATAAGAGAAGTACCACCACCCCATTCCTGCTTTTATCAACTCTTTTGAAAGGTATTTATCCTGATCGTAATATACCTTGGCAATAGAGCGCCCATAACGGTCTGTACTGGTTTCAGTAAACTTAATTGTTTTCCCAAACACCTGGCTGGATGTGAATTGCTTGGCATTTTTCCCGAAAGCCTGTCCATTTTCCGGACAATCAACATCTGCCAATCTGAGTTTTTTTTGTTTATTCCCTTTTAAAAGGACGGTAATGGTATCTCCATCTGAGATTTTAATTACTTTTCCGCTTGTCTGTGAAAACAGGATTGCAGGGAAAAGCAAGCTCATCAACATTAATCGTTTCATGCGGCAAATATAGGGATTAAGGAGAAATAAAATAAAGGAAGCTGGAGGATGGAAGCAATGAAGTTCAAAGCACATACCAGTGAAAACTACTCTCTTATTTCAATTTTGAATTGAGCTTTTTCTAATAAATAAACAAGTGTTTCAAAATAATATTTACTTGTATTTTGAATGATAATATCAGTATTATCAAAAATTATTGCTGTATTGATCTCATTGTTTTTAACTATATCAATTAAAAAATCACCTAAAGAATCTAAATTACTCCCGAAATAACCTCTCTTACCAATTAATTGCTCTCCTAAATAATAATACAAATCTTCATCACTTTCAATTAATCTACCGTCAATGTATACTTCATTGATATTTTTAACTTCAAAAATATTATGGTTCCAAAGATAACAAGCTGTAAGATAAGCTCCTTTTATTTCTAAATTTTTAATCTTAATCCAATCAATCTCAATACTATTATTCCAATTATAGAAAATATCAACAATAAATTGATTATAACTATCGCTTAAAGCACTTTTATGATTTGACATAATAACTTCCAAAAATATCTCTTCAATATTATCACGTTCTTCAAGTAAATAAATATAATCTGTAGTGAATGTTATTTCGTACAAACAAAAGGTAATGTTATTTCTACTTTCAACATAAATACTTAATTTCCCATCATCTTCAATTTGGTCTAAAATGTCTTGTCTATAAGCTTTATCAATCTTTAAAAGTAATTTATCTTGAATTATATTTTCATTCCTTTTTAAATTGATATAATTGATTCCACAATATTTACTATTTAGCTCTATTGTCATTTATTTTTTATTTATTTCGTAAACTTTCTTAAATACCTATCTGTGGTTCATCAATATCAATCAATTCATAGAAGAGATGTTTTTTTAAAAACCGGATGTCCACAATTGATTATTTAAAGTAAATCGACCCAATATAAAATCATCAGGATAATTTTCAAATCCTCGTTTCTGTTTTAACTCGTCAATAATTTCATCAGCTTTGTCTTCATCTAAAAATACACCAATAACTCTCTCATCATCTAAAAAAGTATGAATAGTATAAATATGACTAACCTGAAAAACATATTGTAAGTTCAACTCTTTTATTGATTTGCTGCCCTTACTAATCACATCTTCTTTCGTTAAATAATCCCGCCCAATTTCTCCCACAACACTATTGAATCCATTTTGCCAATGAATCGTATTTAATTGATATTTCCGGACAATAACTCCCTCAGGATAAGTGCTAAATCCAGGTAAAGTCAACGCATTTTCTTTTGCTTTTTCAAGCAATCCTATATCATCAAAATACCCTAGAAATTTAGAAGCCGTGTGAGTTTCATCTGTCTAAATATGCTCCAGTGCATATACAAAGTAATTCATAGTGTTATTTTGCGAACAAGATACCATTTAAAAACATAATGGTTTAAACAAAACATGGGACAACTTCATAAATATCTAAGCCAATACAAAAGCAAGATTTTTATATTCTTTCCTAAAAGCTTTATCAAGATATTCCCACTCTCTGGAATTGATTGATCGTTTAAGATTTTGATAATTTTTAAGTCTGATAATTGTATCTGCTTCAACCCTATTGACGATTGTCCCCAATCGATCTTCAAAAGTATAGGAATCATGCCCGAGATAGCCTTTAGATCCTAATAATACGTCTCCCATTAAATTAAATAAGTCTATATCTGATTTTACCAGATCCAAATCCACTTCATAAAACGTATTATTAAGCTTGTCAGTTCCCGAATTCCAGATTCTGCAAGAAGAACAATATGCATCTTTTTTATCCTGATCTAAGCTTAAAAAATCTATTTCCTGATTTTTTGACCAGGCTGAAAGAATATCTATAACATGTTGGTTGTAATCATTTCCATCATACCGCATAATAGGTATTCCTCTAGCTGTAATATGATTTTCCGTTGCAGTTGCATCCTCTATTCTAAAATGAAAATCATATAAAAGCTCCTCATTTCCATATTGATCAGTGACTTCAATAGAAAAGTAAACAATATCCATATAAAAATCGTCCCAATCTATATCTTTGCTTACATACGAAATATCATTTAAAACAAATATCTTTTCAAAACTATGATTAAAAGATTCCATTTTAATCTGTAAAGCTTTACAGATCATCAAATCATTATATTTCACACTTACAGTCATCATATCACTTATTATCAATATTTTAATTTTGAAATACAACTTTTAATCTGTTCTTTATAAACTTCTATATCAACTCCCTGAATGGATGGAAAATTATGCGATTTGGCATCAAAATAATAGGCTACTTTTTCCAGAAATTCATCTTCATTTTCTTCTAAGTACCGGGTAGCCTCTTCTATCGATTCCTGGTTTATATAGTCTTCCGGACCTTTAACATAAAAGCCTTCATTGACTTCATCATTTTGAAGTGCTTTTTCAAGAGCGGGAAGATATATTTTATAAAAATCATGGGATCTCATATTTTTAATTTTTAAAGATGGGGATGACAAAATTCGGTCATGAGCTATGGAAAAAATAAAAAAATAAAAAAAAGTCCAGTTATTCTAAATCCATGGTTATTAATCAAGTAAAGTTAACAAAAAAGTTTCTCCAAAATTTAATTAAAAATTATCCTTTAATTTATTTTTTTATTTCAAAAAGTATTGTACCTTTGCAACCGCAAAAACGAAGTAAAATTCGTTATTGATGACCTTTCATCGGGGCGTAGCGTAGTCCGGTCATCGCGCCTGGTTTGGGACCAGGAGGTCGCAGGTTCGAATCCTGCCGCCCCGACTTTTTTCAAGATTTTAAGGGTGCGTAGCTCAGCTGGATAGAGCATCTGCCTTCTAAGCAGACGGTCAAAGGTTCGAATCCTTTCGCGCTCACTTCATGGTCATCAGGACTTTTAAAGTTCTGATGACTTTTTTTTTGCCCCTCTAATCCCCTCTTACTGAGCTTGATAAGATTTAGAAATGCATTTGAAATTGGTGTTCGAAAGTTCCTGCCGTCAAACTCCAATTTATTGTAGTAAATTGAACCGGCAATCTTCCTTTTATCTTCTACAGCCGCTTCTCTGTATCGGTGGGCTATATTTGAGATCCCTTCTAATGCCAAAGCTAATTTACCCGGAATGTCATGATCCTTACCTGCTTTTGTGAGCCCTCTTAAAGTTTCTTCCAGCTCATCAATTTTAGTCTTACACTCAGTTTTCACAGCAGCATAATCATCCTCATCAAGTTTCTCTGTTAAAAAGAGATCCCGTGCTTTGCTAAGCTTTTTGTTGTGAGCCTCAATTTCATCAACTAAATACTTTTTTTCTTCATCCACATTAGCACAGTACTTCTTATAATTTTTTAAAAGAAGTACTTTTAGCACATTCCTGTACTCAGGCAAAATTTCATACTCACGAAGTTCATCAATAAACTTGTCATTTATCTCCTCAGAGTTATGCCTAAATCCACATTTAGAGTTGCAATGGTAATAACTGTAATGTTTTTTTCTTCCCTTGGAGCGGCTTGCAGTGAGTGTATTCCCACAACGTGGACAAATGAGAATTCCTCTTAATGGAAAATGATCGGTCCGTAATACCCTATTCTCTCCAATATCAGGTTTGGCTTTCCAACTTTTCCCCTCTAGCACGCGTTGCACTCTCTCAAATAATTCATCGGTTATCAATGCCACGTGCCTGCCCTTTACATAGTGCGCTGCTTCATTTTCGAATTCGGAGATATAAACCTTACCTGTATAAACAGGATTACGCAAAGCAACCATAAAAGCGTTTCTGGTTAGGTCTTTCCCCTCTCTTTTATTCATTAGAACTCGAATATGCTCTGATGGCAGTTCTCCTTTTGCAATCTCCTCGAACGCCCAGATGATATTTTCAGCTTCGGGGTGTTTTACCCCAATATATTTTGTACCATCCTCGGTACACCTATTCACATAACCATATGGCGGAATGCCCATAATACGTCCCTCTTTTCTGGCACGCCGCATACCGTAAAAAACATTTAATGCTCTTCTATCGTTTTCCACTTCTGGAGTAGACAAATAAATTGCCAGTACGATTTTATTTTCGGGTATTTTAAGTTCAAGAGGCTGTTCAATTGCTTGCGGCTCAACATTCAGCCCTTCGAGAATACTTATCATACTATAAGCATCACCTGCATTGCGACTAAATCTATCCCATTTTGTAAATAACACCAAGCGAGGTTCCCTATCCTTTGTCCGTCTCTTTTTAAGGTTTTTTAAATATTTAGACCATTCAGGGCGTTCGAAATTTTTTGCCGAATGATCTTCAAAAATGATGTTGTCAACAACAATTCCATACTTTGCGCAATATATTTTTAGTCTTTCGGCTTGGTCTCTCTGGGAATATCCCTTATCTGCCTGCTCGTCTGTCGATACACGGATATATAAATCAGCAATTTTACTGTTTAAGGTTTTTTTCATGTACAAACAGTTTTAAGGTTATAAACTACTGAGCCAACATGAATCATTACTTCTGTAAATAATAATTCGTTAAGGCGCTCTATAACGCCATGTTTTTGCAAATAAATTTGCTGAAAACTAACAGGGGTCTTCTCTTCATAAAGAGGATCTCTGACAAACATATCAGCTGTCCTCATGGTGACACCTTTTTTCATTGGAAAAATTTTTATGAATAATTTTATGTGGTTAACAAGCTGCAACAATTAACTGAATGTTAATAGATTACCAGCAAAAACAATATAACAAAGTTACAAAAAAAAGGTTATTCCGGCGAGAAGTATTCTTTGATTGTGATCCGGGTTAGGGCATATAAAATCTCTAGCATTTCCCTCGCCTCCTTTTCGCTAACTTCTTTTCCTGTCAAACGAATCGTCTCCAGGAAATCCTCAATAGGAATTTCATCCAGCTCTATAAAAGTGGATAATTTCAACATTTCAGAATTGATCGTTTTTAGCTTTTTTGAAGATGTTAACTTTGCCATATAACAACAATTGCCTCATCTCGCACAAAGTTGCGTAGATGGAGCTCTAAGGTAGCATATGGTGCGGATCTACGTTGGAAGAAGGTACGGAGGTGTAACGAAAGTCCTAAAGTTTCCTATAATAAGGTAATTTTAAACTGAAATCATCAATCCACAGATCTGGAAATTTATATACCACAACTAACTACGATCACTCGTTTTCTCCTGCAAAATCATTTATTTCCATTGCTAAACAATCAAAGTTATTGTCAATCATAATAGTTAATGTTACAGGCATTTGAACTACCTGCCATGCTCTTAACACATGATCATTCCAATCGAAATCTAAGATACGGAAATCTTTATTATTTGAACTGTAATAGTCGTGCTTATCAATAAAGACTTCAATACCCAAATGCATATCTGCTTTAACATCTAATATATATTCCGTACCTGCAAGCTTTTTAACCGATAAATTCTCATAATCATAGAAAACTTCTGTAATTTCTTCAATAGTTGGCGCATCCTCAAAGTTTGAAGTATCAAAAGTCCAATTTCCCAACTGGGCGCCGATTAGGATCTCCTCCAAAAATTCGTCAATTTTAGTTCCCATTTTTAACTCCCAAAATTCCTTATCTCTAAGCCTCGCCTCAACTTGGCTAGCATGCTCCAAGTAAATTTTGGTAAATACTTCATTAAAAACGTGAAGATTCTCGTACACACCAATTGAATCTGCTGGTAAACTTTCGTTTTCCAATTCATAAGCTAAATCATCATGAAGTTTAATATTGTCAAACAGAAAGTCTTTATGGTTAGCAGTAATGAATCCAACTTCTGGAGATAAAACAATGTCTGCGTTTTCCTTTGGAACTAAGGACTTGACATTTTCCCATATAAGGCAATCACGGTATCCCTTTTCGTTGGCATTAAATGGCTTTTTAGTTTGCATAGCTTTACGGGCCAGAAATCTATGAGAAGTTTCTGGATAGTCCAGTATAACAATATTGTTTTCCTCAATTATTCTCCTTAACCGCGCTTCATAAGCTTCACATGTTGCCAGCACTATTTCTTTAGTTAAAGGACTTGCGATTTTTGTTTTTCCAAGTTTATTAAATTTATCGATTTCCGAACTTACATCGCTACCTGCTTTTTCCAATCGCTGTTTGTACTTATTCAATACTTCATCAATTACCAAATCTGGTATAAACAATTCAATTTCTCCATTTTTGGAGCTCGACAATAAAATAATGAAGCTTGGACTAGCCATTGCGTAATCAGCAATTATTATGTTAGCGTCTAAAATTACCTTCAATTTTCTTTGTTTTAAGATTTCATAAAGCTAAAGTAAAGCATTTATTCCATATCAATAAGATGAATTCTATGAATCGCACAATCTTTTTATTCTGAACAAAAGAACTGGAATGCTCTTATAAAATGGGGAAACCCGACAATTACTGCCAATCTCTCATGTTAATATTTTTATTGCTTAATCCAAATTTATCAAATTTATATCTGATAAATCTTGAATACTTGTCTTCATGGGTAGACAATACAATCTGTTGGTCAGCGAAATTGTATTTTAATAATTCAACAAGTGAATGTGCATTGATCTCATCTAAGGTTTGTAACGGATCATCAATAAAAATCATTCCCAATTGTGATTGATTAAATACTTTGTTTAAGACCAGCATAAGAGAGATTACGGTTGCCGAGAGTTGTCCTGAACTTAGTGTGAAAGCCACCTCCTGATCTTTATAACATGGCGTGATATATAGCTGCTTATCTTTCTTTTCCATTTCAAAATCTATATTTAACCCAGAACCAAGACTGTGATTCTGCAGAATCTTACCTGTATAAATATGAAATGGAATTTTTATCTTTTCTACGATGCTATTTGTATATTTATTGATTTGAGCGTCCATATTTTGCGACAATTTATTCAGTCTTGACCACGCAACATCCAACTTCTCTATTTTATTTTTTCTAACGGTAATATTATGGCTTATAGCATTATAAAAACGCCATTGCACATAATTTCGTTTATCCGCAATACTTTCCTCAGACATCTCATCCAATTCTTTAAAGCTACCATCTAGGTAATATGAAAAATCATTTCTTATTGCAACTTGATCCAATGTCTCGTCAATAATTGGCCTGCTGTTATTGATCAATTGAAGAAGAGTCTCTTTAGACAATACAATATTTTCAATAGTTCTGTGATTAATTATACCTAAAATCTGCTCTTTAACTTGATTTTCAAACAAGCCAACAAAAGTTTCGAATTCATCCCGTTTTCCAACATAATCTAGAAGCTGTGCAAAAAAATCATCATCAACAAGGCCATTTTTTTCCTGTGCTAATCTTTGGACCTCTGCGATTAGATATAGTGTTACCTTACTTAATATCGATTCGTTAAAATCTTTCTTTGTACCCTCAAATCTGGCATTATTTTCTAAATAACCGGCGAATATTTTTGATTCAGTCTCCTCTATATGTTTTATCAATTCCAAGGAAGTTTGCCAGTCGAAACCGCAGGTAGGGCATTCGCTGTCTTTAATAGGAATCACTTCTCTATACTGAATATTTATTTGCAGGAGCTGTTCGCGCTTTTCCTTCAGATCGGATAGAATTCTATTGTCAGTACTAAGATTTTCTTCCATTGATAGAATAGTTTTTAGTGAGCTACTATAACTTGGAAAATATTCGCTTAAACCAATCTTACTAGAAAGAAAAGCGGTTACCGTCTCTACACTTAGATTTTTAAAATCAAACTTCTCTATAAAAGCTAGTATGGCTGTATTACTTTTAATAATTTTATCAATTTCTATCCTTCTTTCATGCTCCTCTTTCAATAGATTGAAATTTTTCACTGACCAGTAATAACGCAAAAATATATCACTGGCATTGGTATTAATGAAAGAGTTAATACTATGATTTACAAGAACTTTCTTAACTTCTTCTCGGTTAATAATAAGGTACTCTAGTTTATTTAACTCCAAAAGATATTGTTGTTGAACGTCTGGGTCGGTATTTTTGATGTCTTCCCGATCCCACTCTAACTCTTTATTTTGTAGTAGCCTGCTATAAAAAACATTTGACACGGTATTGGTAACTGCTGATAAGTTATTTTTTTCCAACAGGATGATTTCGTCTGCATATACCTTAGTTTTCTTCCTTATCTGATCTTTTGAATCATTGACTTTTGCTAAAAGTAAACGCTCCTCTTCCCCACCTAATAAAGACTCCAATGTACTATATCTGTTCTTTGGATCTTTCTTCAAAAAATATGTGTTCTCATCTTGCTCCACGTAATTCAGCAAGTTGAACAATGATTCAACATTATCAAATTGAAGCAGCTCCTCAACTTCTTGTATCCCCGAATCTCTTTGATTATCATTAATATATAATTTTGAAAGAGTAAAAATTTTTCCAAAATTATTGTCTGCAGAGGAGCTGCTGCTCGCCGCTGGAAATATGCGCTTTATTTTTATATGGTTTCCATCATCATCACTTAAGACAGCTGAAATGATTATTTCTTGTTCATTGTATTTGTGGATTGGGCTATCCCTGAATTTATACCTTTTATCTACAAAGGAAGTTTTTGATTTTCTAGGGTTACCGGCAAATAGAATTTCAATAGCTTCAAAACAGGTTGTTTTTCCATAACCGTTGGGACCATCATAGACTACTAGATGCTTCCCATCAAAGTTAAAATCGGCCTCTGTAATACACTTAAAATTCTTAATGTAAAGATTGGATATTTTAAATTTATTCATCGTTGTCTATTTGAAATTGTGCTACAAAAGATTCGATATCCATGTTTACCTCATAATTATCGGAAACGATCGCCAGTAGACTTTTGTCCTGATCTGATAATCCTTCTTCGAACAAGTTTGAAATTGTTGTCAGTCCAAAACTTCCGCTTTGATAATTTAGGAATGGAAGTTTGATAAAAAGATTCATAAGAAGCTGATACCAGCTTTCCTGCTTATCATTGATAAAAGTACTATTCTCCAATGCCATATTATTTAATCTCTCTGGCAAGTTATCATAAACTGTTCGAGCAGTTTCAGAAGTTAACTTCTCAAAATCAGAATTTAGGTAAGGCAAAATATATTTTTTTGCGATCTTGTAATTCTCCTCAATTTTGTGGATATTCTTTAATATGTTTTCATCTTCGAGCGTATTCAGTTCTACTACAATAATACTTGATAGATTAAAATCTATGATGCTTCCGAACGTTTTTACTTGCTCGTACTCTTTAACAGTGTCTAAATACGCATTAATTCCATAATCCAAATTATGTATATCTTGCTCTACATCAAGGTGATGCAATAGCGCAGCATACGCACCACATATTAAAATATAGAAATCATCTCTGTTCTCAAAATAAAATAAAGTAGGATTTAATTTATTGTCCGTTATTTCTAATGTTCGCAGCCCACTTGCGATTGCTATTTGTTTGATTAGATCTTTCATGATTTTAGGTCATTTATAGTCTCAGAAAGTTTTTTTAATCCGTAATTCTTGATGGGATTTGTAATATCGATTGTAGAATCTGAAAAGTTATCGGGAACATCAGTTATATTCCTAATAAGATCCTTTACTTTACTTTGATCATAGGTTATTTGTTCCGTAATAATATAGTCAACATCACTTAGGTTGTTCTCCTGTATGTTTTTAAAATAGCCCTGAAGTTGAATTTTATCAAAACTTGTCGGTGGATCACTGATATTGGAGCTTATCAGTGATAATTGGTATTTCTCATCATTATGATCAAACACAAGATCTTTATAACTGGGCGGGAAATCAATACCTTCAATAGCTTTTGTAATTATACTATGTATAATGCCAGCATCCATATATAATGCGAAATCCTCTCGCAAATTACGATCGCTAATAGCTTTATGAGCATTAATTCGCTCTTTAATTAGTTTTTTTACCCTATCAAATCCTAAAAGGTCTAAACTTTCACAGCACTCTTGTAACTTATCATGCCACAGAGCCTCATTCGGGTTAGCAAGATCATAAATTGCGACAGGTTCCGATAGTGTTTTTAAAAATGCCTTTACAATGGTAATCCAAAAAAGATCACTATTGAACGCAATATCTGATTTTTCAATCCACTTCTTGATTTCGCTAAGCGGAATGGACTTCACCTGCTTTGTACGATGACGTTCCTTTATGAGATTAACAATATTATGGAGACAGAAATTCCTTTTTAAAGCAATATCTTCATGAGAAACAGTATCTGCTGGAAAAAGTTTGTTTATTTCTGCGTCAATCTTATCTGAGATATTCTCTAACTTATAAACTCCGTGAATTACGGAAAATTTATCAAATTCAATAGCTTGATAACGTTTATTGAAAGAAGAATGGTCTTGCGTGTAATCAGTAATTTCCTTGTCTGTAATTAAAGAGCAATGTATCGGTCTTTTCCTTTTACTTAAGCTGTAGTATTCAATCTTTCCCTGCCCTTTAGTACCTTTTAGTACGGTTTTCGAATAGTGGTACTTATTTAATAGCTCCGCGATAACATCTTTATATTTACCTAATTTATCAGCACCTTTACTTAGGTATGCCTTAACTTGAAAAACCTCTAACACATCGGTTTTGATGGAAAAATCTTCATCTTGCTCTAATCTTAAACAGTAATGTTCAGGAATGTCTGCCCCGCAAGTATTGATTATTTCAATTGCTTTGCATAAAGCAACTTCTCCTTGAAAAATATATCCTGACCAACTTGGTGTAGCATCCGTACTCATTGTTCCAATTTAAAAGAATTTTATTTATTTGCTAAACATTTCTATGACCATAACCACCATATCTAAGGAAGTTAGCAAAAAAAAAATTCTGAAGAAGTACCTGAATTATTTAATAGAGCTAACCTGCATTTCAGGTTTCATTTATCTCATGGCTATTGCAATCTACGTTTTTTTAAAAAAGGTTACAACTAAATTTTTTCGTCATTCAAACTTAGTTCAACAAAGCGACAAAACATGTCGCTTCCTTTATTTTATTCTTACTAGCATTTACACTAAATATATTACATAGCTTAAATTTACAAAGGTCAGTTGATATTTCTTTACGGGTTCCCGTATGCACAGTTCGTTGATTCAGCAGTTTAAATTCCCATAAAAATTACGATCAACTGTATAAGTATGGTTAACCGGATCTCTTTCGCACTTTCCAATATACGTCTCTTCCTCATGGTCATATAGGTAGACCTTGCCTGTACAGCCCCTTTTGACGCAACTAACCGACCTTTTATAAAAAGTAAAATTCCACATCGAATTTCGATGGATCGATCTATGTATTGCTTCATTAAAGATTATCTCCCCTCCTACCGGCAATTTTCCACTACAGATTAAGTACAAAATTTTGTGGGGGAATTTCGTTTTCTTTATCCCTTTTCCAAATAAAATAAGATATAGGACTAAAAAGACAAAAAGTCCCATCATTGCTATTCCCCAAACCTGTTCATTGAAATGCAAAAAGTAAAAGAGCACTCCAACGACAACGCAGATAATTATCAGCAGAGTGTACCAATGAATAGAATCTTTTATCGCTTCCCGAAAGGTGAAAGATTCGCTTTCGTCTTCATTTTCCGCAAAATAGATCGAATTATCTCGCGAAATATCTACATCCCTATTTAGTATTTTTTCAATCTGCTTCTTAGGGAAATCAAAAATTTCTCTTGCAATTGTATAATGTGTTAAAACCTCCACGGAAATAGTAGGATAAATACCTCTTAGTCTGTTAACAACCTCAGCATAGGCTGTAGGCAAGGCCCTATTAGTAACATAGGTAAATTTTCTAACATCGTGGTTTTTAGTGACGCAGTTAAAAAAATCAAAAGTTATCTTTCTTTTAAAATCACTTCGTGAAGAAATTGCAAAATAATGCTTGGAGTCATAAATATAACCATCTTTACCACCATCACCTTTTCTTCCATTTTCAGTTGTCCGCTCAAATCGTGATCCGTATTTGGCATCCAAATATCTCTCCATATACTCTTGAAATTGCGCGCCTCCTTTTCCTTCCAAAAGGAGTTCCATAAGATCTAATTGCATAATATTATTTTTTTAGAATATATGGGTTCTAGTATAATTTTCAAAATCAGAAAATGAATATTAAAAAGTGCAAATCAATGCAACTCCACATCAGTGCTTTCTCCGCAGAAAAAATTGAGAGCAATCATAAAAAGATAAGGTGTAATTACTTAAATGCTTGTAGTAACTTGCCAATATGGATAGATAAAAATTAATTTTTATTATAAAATCAGTAAATTTATATAACAACTAAGTGTAGTATAATGCGATGGGTAATTTGTTTGAAAACAATAAGTTTGAGATCCAAGTCGGAGGTCTGAAAATTGCTGTAATTGAACATACAGTAAAGGAGCAGCAGGTTTATCATCTTGTTTTTGACGATAATAGAGCGCCATTAGTAATTACCTCAGCGAAAACATGGAATGGCGAAGTATGGACAAGTATCCCACAAGGAAGACAAACAGAAGCGGAACTTTTCGGTAAGGAAATTAGTAAACATTTAAAAAATAAATAGTATGTGTTATTATAATAGACAACGTGTATCAAGAGACGAATTTATTCGACTCATGGATCTAGAAAAAGCTGTTATGAACTACGATTTTCTAGATCAAGAAATTCACGAGGGATTTAATTATGGAAACATTGCGGTTTTGCGTCCCACGGAAGACAAATGCAACTTTGACATCGTCCAGATGGAATGGGGTTTTATTCCTTCGTATGTAAAAAATAGAGAAAATGTAAAAAAGATGCGCTTTGGTTACAAGGATGATAAGGGTAAATGGCATCAACCTTATACAACTTTAAATGCAAAAAGTGAAGAACTTTTACTGACAGATGAAACTACAGGTCGAGAAAAAATGTTTCGGAAAGCAGCATTGGAAAGAAGATGCTTAATTTTATCAAGTGAATTTTACGAGTGGAGGCACCTTTACCGTCTTAACAAGAAAACCAATCAACCCCTCAAAACAGCAGATAAATATCCATACCATATCGGGCTTAAGGGAAAAGAATACTTTTTTATTGCAGCTATCTGGCAAAATTGGACTGACAAGGACACAGGAGAAACAGTGGATACGGTAGCTTTGGTAACCACAGAAGCGAATCCTCTAATGAGACAGATTCATAATTCTAAAAATCGTATGCCTACTATGCTGCCAGATGAACTTGCGTGGGAATGGACGATGCAGGATCTCAGTGAGGAACGAATTACGGAGCTTGCAACTTATCAGATCAGCGCCTCTGATATGGAAGCTTATACAATAGAAAAAGAATTTAAAACAACTGGAACTCCTACTAAAGCATTTGTTTATGCAGAAGTACCAGAACTTACCTATGAAGTTTAATATGCCTTAAAATTCCAATGCTATTTACCTGTTGTTAAACTGCTCTTTTAAAAAGTTCTTTCCCAATAGCAAGACGCACTTACTTTGCCACATTTTCGGCAACAACTTCAAATAGACCTGGGTAACTCTTTACAATGCCTTTTGCATCAACTTGAATAATCGAAGAAAAATCTGAATCACAGTTTTCGTACAGATATTGATCTTTGGATATACGTGAATACCGCTGCTTAACTGCTTTTAGGTCATTCGCTAAAATGTCAATATAAAGCACATCAATAACATGTTGTTCACCAATAGCCATATGCAGATTATTAATAGGAAGGCTATTTGTCAAGGGAGTTACAGAAATATCTATATAGTGCAAACCACGAAATTCAGATCTGAGCTGGTCGTTAATCAACCACTCTTCCCCCTGTTCTTTTCCAAGAACTACAGCTGTGACGCCATCAATTTCGGATGTTATCTCAAACTCCTGTACACACCACTCCGCATTTATTTTTAAGACATAACTCACGTTGTAAATCTTGCCCTGATGATTTCCAACGATGATTGACTCAACAGCAAGCATGTCCGCCTGTTTCTCAATCTTGCAATGTTCCCACGATTTATAAAACAAACCGCGCCATACTATTAAATTCATGCTCAAACTGTTAAATTAAACTTATTTTCCTATATGCTTTGCGAACTTTTCAAGCCGGCACAATTACCAAGGATTATGGGATCGAAAACATTTTCTCGCAATCGTCGCCATCGCTTGTTTAGTGCCAGGCAGAGAGGCCGAACGGTAAAACCACCCGGCCTCATGAGTAGATCAACATGTGTAATATAGCAAAGAACAAGAGTAAATTAAAAAAGTTTTCTTGATAGGGATAATCACATTTTGCTACTATTTATTCAAATATTTCCCACGTTGCGCCGCAACACCGGCGCAATACTATAATACAATGACCAAAATAATAGTAGCGATGCCATATGTTATTGTTATCTTTGTTTCTCTTAAAATAGCACTTCTTCCTACGTGGGGGTGAGCAAAAAAAGCCTATAATATTGATCCTAATATGGAATTACATCTGGTAGGCAATCCTACTTCACAAATTATTTAACTATCTATAAGCCTCTTACTGCCGTACAAACAAATATACTCATGCAAAAAAAAATATTAATTACAGGTGGTTCCGGTAAAATCGGCAGTCACTTTATTCAAGCTTTTTTCGATCAATATCAATTGCGCATTTTTGATCTTCATCCGCCCAGAATTCAAAATGAGTCGGTCGAATTTTTTCAGGGAAATCTTACTGATAAAGAATACCTCATTGAGGTTTGTAAGGATGTAGACATTGTTATTCACCTCGGTGGAATAGCCAATCCAGATGCACCTTTTAACGATTTACTGGATGCCAATATTATCGGCACAAAAAATGTTATAGATGCAGCTATTTTGGGGGGCTGTACAAAAATCATTTATGCAAGCAGCGCACAAACAATAGAAGGCTACCCAAAAGATGTTCAAATCAATAGTGACATGGCTGTAAAGCCCGGTAACCTTTATGGTGTTTCCAAATGTTTTGGTGAAGCACTTCTCTCCTACTATTGCTATAGCAGCGATTTAAGTGCAATCTGCCTTCGAATTGCTGCGTACGAATTCCCCGGGGACTTTACAGAAATGAATGCACGGGACATGAGCGCATATCTACATCCTGATGATCTCAATCAACTGCTGCATCTTTGCATTGAATCAAAAGACATAAAATTTGAAATTGTAAATGCTATTTCAAACAATACATATAAGAGACTTGATATACAGAAGACTATAAAACTTTTAAATTATGATCCAAAGCATAACTCTTTTGACCTTTTCAAACTCAAAAAATAATTAGCCCAATTATCGAAAAATATTACGGATGCATTCTGGTCGTTCAGATCGTAAAAATCTAGTCAATTAATAACAAAAATGGATACCAATGGTATCCATTTTGCGTCTTAAGATATTTCAATCATCCTTGGTGGTTTCTGCTTTGCATCTTCCCGCTTAGGAATGGTTAACATAAGCAGACCATTTTCATATCTCGCATTGATATTGTCCTGGTCCACTACATCCTTCGGCAGCTCGAAGCTTCGTTGGAAGGACTGATAACTGAATTCCCTTCGTGTAAAGTTATCTTCTTTTGTTTCATTGCTGTCTTCTTTCATGGATGAAATGGTGAGCAAGTTACCGTCCAGCTTGATCTGAAAATCATCCTTGTTCATTCCGGGTGCAGCGACCTGCACTTCGTAAGCATCACCGTTTTCTTTTATGTTCACCGAAGGTACCGTTGTGCTGGTTGATGAGTAGTTGTTATTACCCCAGTTAAAAAGTTCACGGCCAAATAAATCATCAAAGATGCTTGAAAAGCCTAAATTATTGTTTCCGTTTCTTCGCATTAGAGTATTCATAATAATCTTCTTTAAAAAAAGTTTAACAATCAATTATAACACTTCAGCTGGCCAGCTGTGCTTAAAAATCTACAAAAAAAATACCAATGGACATAATGTGAAATTTTTTCAGGATTTCTGCCAAAATTGCAGGACTGCTCTTAAAGGCAGGACACGAAACTTCGTAATGCAAAAACTATAACCATATAAAGATTTTAGACCTCTTGGAAAGCAACTCCGGCATATCTTTGCTGATAGATCAGGCTGTTGAAAGATGAACCTATTTTGACCTGTCTTAAAACCTCGTTTTGAAATTCCACTTCCTCTTCCAATAACTTATTCCAATACGCAGGTCGCTCCGAAAAATTCTCACAATAGTCTAACGTGTCAATTATTCCAACAAATAGTTTAACGAGATTTGTGGAGAACTTCATATCAGAAGTGGCACCAGCAAATGCATCCAAAATAAATAGTGCAATTGGTTTCGGCTCTTCGTAACTGTCAGCATAGACGTCTACATTAGCAATACTCTTTTCAATAGCTTGCCGGTAGTTTTGTACGTTTCCGTTTTTGATATCAGCAATTAATTGCTTTTTCTTTATTCTCATCTGAATATACTGGTATAGAACAGCCTCAAAGTTTGGCAACTGGAAGTAAAATCCTAAAATGGCGATTGTTAGACTTTTCCTTTGCTCAGCGGATGAACTGAGTAGTCCATCAATTAACCGATTGGTGTGCTGGTCAATCTGTTTTACTATATCCATAATCCCTTGTTCCTATCTAATCTATTCAAATATATTTTACTAAAGTAAACTATTCTTTCAAATTTACCTATCCTAAGGGTCACTCTTATTGTGCTATTTTTTGTTTCAGTTATTACTTTATAATAAGAGCGGTGTACCAAGAATTCTATTCAAATATAAAGCGCAGTAGTACAGAGATATCGGCGTCCCAAATAACGGTTCTTTGTATCCCTATAAAAAACACCCGAAGCCTAAGAGCATCGGGTGTTGTAGCCATAACATCATTTTCAGTACTTTTGAGCTATTTGAAAAAAAAGGACACTATTAATTTCGATTTTACAACCATTATTCTATCCGTAAACGCTCTTCTTCCAAATCTAATTTAAGAAGATAAAGCCTGGTAACTTCTTCGTCAATCAGCGGATTTTCCCTATTTTCTTTTCTGAGCCATTCACGCTGTTTTTCCATTGTGGCAAAATAGATCTCCTTTCCTTCTGGAGAAAGTGTAAAGATGGATTCTTCATCTTCTCCCTCTTCTCTCTCCCATCGGATTATCATATTTTTGATGTACAGATTTTCATCGTGCCCGCCTTTGAAATTTTTCCTTAAATAGGACAAGGCTACATCTTTCATTCCTTTTTGCAAGACGATGCTGGCTTCTTTTTCTGACATATGATAAGGCGTCTCTACCGGTATTTTTAACCATTTGATCAACGCCGGAAGCGTAAGGCCCTGAACTATTAAGGTTGCCAAAATGACCACGAAGGTGATAAAAAGGACGAGATCCCGATGTGGAAATGGTTGCCCGTTTTCGAGCGCTACAGGAATGGACAATGCTGCGGCCAATGAAACCACGCCACGCATCCCCGTCCAGCCGAAAAGGATCGGGGATTTTCGTTCTGGATTAGGGTCTGCAACGTTAATAAAGTTTCGAACAATTAAAAGGGTTAAGACTATGAGGTAAGAAGCTATAAAACGAACAACGATTAAGATGGCTGTAACGATCAATCCGTATCCGATTGCCTCTGAAATTTTCACCCCCTCATTTTTCAATCCAGCTGTAATTTCCGGTAAGTCAAGCCCGATAATCAGAAATACGATACCATTTATCAGGAAAGTGAAGCTTTCCCAGACATTAAATCCTTTTAAGCGTGATTCCGGTGTTTTCAGCCATTGGTGCCTCCTTACCGATAAAAATAGACCTCCGCTCACCACCGATAATACACCTGAGGAATGGACTTCCTCCGCTGCAATATACATCATGTAAGGCGCTGCCAGACTTAAGATGACATCCATGTTGACATCTGTAGGGAAAATTTTATGAACCTTCAAAAAGATAAAACCTAAAACCAATCCGATACCAACACCACCAAATACCATCCAGCCAAAGCTTATTGCTGCATCCTGCCATATAAACTGTCCGGTGGCTACGGCTACTAATGCAAAACGAAAGATAATCAAGGATGAGGCATCATTTAAAAGGCTTTCACCTTCCAGCACTGTAGTATAGTTTTTGGGTATCTTCACATACTTAAGGATGGCTCCTGCACTAACCGCATCCGGTGGCGAAACAATACCGCCCAATACAAATCCTAAGGCCAATGAAAAGCCGGGAATATAGGAATTGGCTACAAAGGCGACAATAATTGCAGTAAGAAAAACAACGATGAAAGCAAAGCTTGCAGTGACACCTCGCATTTTCCACAACTCTTTCCAGGATATCTGGAAAGCACCTTCATATAAAAGTGGTGGAAGAAAAATAATAAAAATCAGTTCGGGTTCAATTTTAATCGGAGGTATTCCTGGTATAAGGCTGATCAGAAGTCCCGCAACAACCAACAGGATCGGGTATGCAATCTTCATCATCTTTGCAAGCATAATGGCAAAAATAATGACCATAACTAGCCCTAAATAAAATACAAAGCTCTCTATCATAAACGTATTTATTACATTAAAATATTATTCTGTGCAGCTAATGGTTGTGGTAGATCTTTGTCATCCAGCATATCTTTTAGATCAATTTCAAGCATACGGCTGATCTGCGTGATGGGTACATCATTCGGATTCCCCTCGAATGGGTTTACAGAACTCTCACCGATGGTATCCAATATGTGAAATGCCCACGCAATCAGTGCTGTAAATGGGATATTAAACCAAATGGTGCAGCCCTCCAGAAAGGTACCTTTTCCTAAACCCTCATATTCCTTGAGCAACCCAAATGGAAGAAGCAAAATAAATATGTACATCAGAAAGGTCATGACTGTTTCGAAGTTTCTGGGATATGGAAAGTTCTTTATTCTTTCTGCTTTGCCCTGATCGTCTACTAAACGGCTAATGCCATTTTGAAGTTCCAGCCACTCAATATGGCTCAAAAGACCTTCTTTTTTAAGCTTTCCAAGACTTTCTGATTGCAATGCAATTAATTGTGTTGACTTATTTTTCTTTGACAAAATGTACTTAAGTTCCTCGTCATTCAAATATTGCTTCAGTTCTTCTTCAACATTACCTTCCCATTCAGGGATAATAAAATTTCCCTCAGAAAAATCCTGGTTGCTCCTATTTTTGGTGTTCTCCCAGGGACGGAATTCACGCAGCTGAAAACGCAAAGTAGTGAGCCAGGCAAAGTGCCGATAAAACATCAGTTTCACCATCCTGTCTTCCTTTCCGCCAAGGGTATCGCGTAAGGTAAAAGCAAAGCTTCGGCTATCGTTGATGATCGCCCCGTAAATCTGGCGGGCTTCCCATAACCGCCCATAACTCGCATTATTCTTGAAGCCGACACTAAACGCCAATGCCGTACCCAATAAGGCCACTGGTTGCCAGGGCAGCGAAAGGAAGTGCCATCCCAATGCATAGAGTACTGTCGGCACTGCCGCAATGAAAAACATCCACAATGTTTTGCGCAATGTCCATTTAAAAAAAACTAAAGCGGTGTATCTTCTACCTGTATACATAGTTTATTATATTATTTATCCCGGAAACGGCACTGCAATTTAAATTCTGTTTGCAGTATCATTCATTTATTCGATTACGACAATAGCGACAAGAAACTTTTTCTGCTCTTATCTTCAAGATTTATCACATCAAAGCGCTTGGTGGATGAGAAAGAACCTACATCCGAATCGCTGTTGATCATCACACCGCCCATTAACAGCACATATTTACAGTTATAAGTTGTAGCTTTCACCAGTTCCTGGATTCTTGCGTCAATCGCTTCATAAATAACTTCTGTCGCTTCATGTATTGGCTTTTCTGCATCTAATATTCTATGTTTCTGCTTTAAAAGTATCTGTTCAATCGTATTCATCTGATAGTCAAGATCAGTTACGTTTCCTTCTACAAGGGTTCCTTCAGACAACTTTTTTAAGGCTCCTTTCGCAGCACCACAACATCCGGAGGTATTGTGCTGACCGTAACGGAGAATTTCTCCTATTTTGCTTTCTTTGGAAATTCCGATATGCGGCCCATAATAAATAAGTACCGCTCCATCATCGGGAACATGGCTGGCAAAAGCGCCCATGCCTGTGAGCCCGGTAAAAGGAAATCCATCCAAGCCACCCATTTTAAAAGGGCCTAAAAATTCTTGTGTGGCCCGAGCCGGATACTGGATGCTATTGACATCGTCGCTACAGATACTGTCGGCCAGCATGACCTTTGATGGAGGCATATTCAGTTCATCCTCGATAAAATCTATTGTTTTGTTGAGAACATCTATTGTTGTCAGGGCATTTGGGTAGAATTGTCTTATCAATTCCAATTTTTCTTTTTTTAACATCATATTTTTTTGCTAATTGGTTTATTTTGGCGTTTAGATGAAGAAAACATATTTAATTAGAGCTACGAAGGTTGCAAGCTCCATTAAGCATGGTACTATCAAGGATTTGTCGCCCAAACAGTGGCATCAGTAATAAACCCTACATCATGCATGGTCAGCATGGATAGGGCAACGTGTGCAATTTCGGATGCTGACAGTTTTTTACCGTTTTTATCTGAACCATATCCTGACTTTTCGCCGAAATCTGTAACAACCTCGCTCGGGTTGATCTGCATCACTCGCACGTTATGCTTTCTAAGTTCTGCTCTCCAACACTCGGTCATTCCTTTTAACGCAAATTTACTGGCTACATACGCCGAACCATTGGCAAAGCCATATTGACTTGCCGTCGAACCAATATTGATAATGTTTCCTTTATCCTGGCGGGTGAAAATCTTAGCAGCCTCCCTTCCTACCAAAAATGCTCCTTTTACGTTGATGTCCCAGACCCTGGTAAAATCTTCTATCGTAGTAGAAACCAATTCGCTGAAATAACCAATTCCTGCGTTGTTGATTAACACATCCAATCCGTTCCATTTTTCCTCTATAAACTTGAAAAGATTTTCGACATCTTTTTCCTTCGAAACGTCTGCTATAAATCCTAAAATATCTAGCTCTTTAGCAGCCTCTATGACTGTTTTCTCCGTGCGGCCGCATATAAGGACCTCTGCTCCCAATTCCTTAAACAGCCTGGCCATTTCATAGCCCATTCCAGTGGCTCCACCGGTTATTAAAATTCTTGCATTTTTAATTTCCATATGATTTTTTTTTAAAAAACAGATAATTGCCTGTATCAAATCGATAATTTCATTATTCCTCAATTTGTCTTACTTCTGTGGTCGTTACACCATATTTCTTTTTGAATGCATCGTAAAAATGGGAACGGTTTTCAAAGCCCAGGTCCAAGTAAAAATCAGTCGGTTTCTGTTTTAGATATTTAATTAAATAATATGCTTCTTCCAATCTCCGCTGTAAAAGCCATTGTTTAGGTGAAGCGTTGAATATTTTTGAGAAATCCCGCTTAAAACCGGACAAACTTCTTCCGGTAAGCGTGGCAAATGATTCCAGGGGAACATTGAACATAAAATTTTGCTTCATATACTCCTCCAGATCAATTTTGTGCGGGGCCGAAAAGTCAAACAGAATCTCTTTAAAGTCCGTATTACATTGCAATAACAATTCGATTGCTTCTCTTATTTTTAAATCCGCGAGTCTTGGCGTCGCTTCTTTTTTCTTGTTAACATACGGCGCGAGCGAACTGAAATAACTTTTGAGAAAATCATCAGCCTCAAAAAATAACCGCTGGCCGCCAGCATACTTACCCGCTACTTCAATTTTATTTTCAAGTGCGTATTTCTGTAAGACCTCCTGGTCCAAGGTAATGGAAACAAATTTATACTGTCCATCCTTGGCAGGATACTTTGTCCATCGGATCAGCTGGTTCCTTTTGATCAGAACAATTGAATTTTCAGGAATGACAACAGTTCCTCCGGGATAAACAGCATGTGTTTCTCCAGATAGTTGAAGCCCTAAAAGATGTTCCGGCATAAATTCCTCTGAACCCCTATGTTTGCTGAACTGACAGGAATAAACCAATCTGTCAAATATTGTCTCTTTTGTACCCTCCATATTTCTACTTATTTATTCATGAAAACTAATCATTCCTCTACTTTTTGCGGGCTATTTAAATTCTTGTCAAGCAAACCCGTTTTACTTACCGCGTACCAATTAATATAATTGTAAATGTGAGGAATTTAACTTACAAATATTACTGGAGAAGTTTTGATCATACGAGGAATGAAGTTTCAATTTATCAATAAATATTCAAATGTTAATGAGTGCTAAATTCTCGGCCCAAATAAATACCCTTGAAGATCAGCCTAATATGGCAAACGGCATCGATCTACCACCTGCTTGAATAAACCGTATTCTGTTGAAGTCACTTAAAATTAGCCCACATTTTCAGCGATGCGTTTTAGCTTCTCAAGCTTACCTGCGTATGGGGGATAATTCAATGAATCATCTACTAGCTTGTTTCTATTGGCGATCATGATAGGTTTGAAATGCGTAAAAGCCTTAAAACTTGCATGGCCAACATAATTACCCATTCCACTGTTTCCCACACCTCCAAATGGTAGATATCTTGACGCTGCATGTATCATACAATCATTGATCGTAACTCCCCCAGCGCTGGTATGTGCAAGCACGAGGTCTTGACGCTTCTTATCATTACTGAATAGATACAATGCCAGTGGTTTTTCCTTTGTTTTCTGGAGCGCCACTAATTCGTCAATAGATTCGAAGGTTAGAACAGGCATAATAGGCCCGAAAATTTCTTCCTGCATAATAGGAGTTTCTTCTGTCACTTGGTCCAAAATGGTTGGTGAAATGTACCGGGTAGAAGCATCTGACTGTCCACCAAAAATCAGTGTTCCACTGGTGTTCATCAATCCGAGCAGCCTTTCGTAGTTTCTCTGATTGATGATAAAACCATAATCTTCGCTTTGCGAAGCATCTTCACCATAAAATTCTACCATGTATTTTTTGCTCAGTTCGATAAACTTGTCTTTGATGCTGGAATGAACATATACATGATCAACCGTAACACAGATTTGCCCTGTATTGAACAACTTTGTCCTAACCACACTCTTAGCAGCATGTTCCAGATCGGCTGTTTCGTCTATAATAGCTGGACTTTTCCCGCCTAATTCCAATATGGTTGGCGTTAAATTCTTTGAAGCTGCTGCTTGAATAATTTTACCGACCCTTGGGCTTCCTGTAAAAAATATAAGGTCGAACCGTTCCTCCAATACACGGTTAACCAGCTCCACATCTCCCAAAATACATTTGACATAATCTGGAGAAAATGTAGTTTCCACAATTTCATTAATTACTTCGCCGCAGGCCGGAGAATCGGAAGAAGGTTTAACTACAGCTGTATTTCCGGCTGCAATAGCTCCAAGCAATGGGCCGAAAATTTGCCAGTTTGCAAAATTCCAGGCGCTTAAAATAAAAACTGTTCCCAATGGTTCAGGTTTGATGATACTGTCATTTCCTGTAAAGACCGCCGGTGTATTGACATGCTCATCTTTTGCCCAGTCTTTCAGGTTCTTAATAGTGTTATTGAGTTCATCTAACACCCAGTTCAACTCGATCAAATAGGTTTCCATATCATTTCGGCCCATATCTTTCTTTACGGCTTCGAGGATCTTTGGTTCGTATTTTATAAAACTATCCCTCAGCTTTTCAAGTTGCTCTAATCTAAAATCTATTTCCAGTGTTTTTCCAGATAAGAAAAAGGCCCTCTGGTTATCCAATAAGTTCTTTATTTGTGCTTGATCCATTTTTATTGTTTTTAGTTTTTGGATGAATACTCATTTCTTCTACAAAGATCTTCTTTAATAAGGCAGTCGGTGTTCGTGAAACGACCAAATTCATGTTGGCTAATAGCTCAGATTTAGTCTGGGATATTATGTTACAAAGTAAAAACTACCAATGTTGTTAAGTCAATATCAGAAAACAGTAAAGACGGTATTGGCACATCACAAAAAATTTGACCCTGTTTAAAGAGTAATACGGTTAAGAACAAGAATTGTCCCGAGAAAAAAAACAAAATAGTAATGAACAACAAAAAAGAAACATTTTGCAATAAAATCGTATATACATTCCAAGTTGCATAAAGCCAGCCGACATCGTTACTTACAAAGTATCTATATGTCATTGCTGTCTTTTCACCGTTTCAATACTATCATACCCTAGAAAAATCTATAGGTTGCCTTAAGCGTGCGGTCTTGAAAATAATAAATCCTATCTGCTTCATTGGACTTTCGCTGTATGGAAGTCAGAAAGCCTTTGTTATCATAGCTCATGACCAGTTCGCTTACTTTTTCCCCGCTCCAGATATCTTCCATCAGTACCAGGTTCCTGTTCTTGTCATAAGTATACTTCTCGGTTTTGGCTTCAGAGCTCGAAGGTGCATGCCTGAGCTGTAGCAATAGGCCATCCTTGTACTGGTATAGCTCATCTGGGAATTTGTTTGCATCACAGCCATTATGTAAAAACAGCACTGCCGGAAATCCATCCAACGTGTAATAGGTCTTCTTTTGATAACAGGTATCTGAATTGCCGCTTTTTTTTCGAAAATTGAAATATTCTGTACGCTCCTCGGCCTCATACTTATTTTCGGTATAATAACGATATTGCCAGGACGAATATTCATTTTCAGCTGTCATCCTTTTCCAGAGGCTCGCCTCGGGCAAAGCTCCCTTTAGAATCAACTTGTCTACTCCGGGAATTGGCTCCCCCTGCCAGTCGCTATTCTGCAACCTGTTTGGCATTTTGGAATTTAATGTAAAGATCTGGATGCTGTCAACCCTGTTTTTCTGGTCGTATCGATAGCTGCTGACTTGCACAATCCCGTCCCGGTAATCTATTCTTGCTTTTTTATCAATTAATCCCTCTGCTCTGTAGTAATATCTTGTATAAAATGCAGTGTCGGTTTCTTTGCGGTCATAACGTATGCTTGTCATGCTCTCGATAGATCCATCAGGCGTAAAACTGTAGCTATATTTCACCCCGATAGTATCGCCAGTTTGAAGAAGAATATTTTTTATGCGATGGCTTTTGATAAAAGTGGGGTTAAATGGAAAAACCGTTTTTGTGAAATAATCATCGTCTTCAAATGGTGCCACATTGAAAAAGGAACTTACTTGCGCCCGGCAGAAAAGCATGGCCCCGCAAACCATCATCAGCGTCAAAATGGAATTGAATGTTACTTTTTGGTGCGTCATACTTTTGTTATTGTGAAGTGTTCAACCTGATAATTGGTTTGACAATAATAGTAAAAATTGCTGTTACCTGATAATAATCTATTTTGAAAGAGCTATTACTTCTAGCCCACAGTAAAACACCCGATGATTGGGGGTCATCGGGTGTTTAGCCATATTATTAACCTATTTTATGAAAAGTATGCTCGACCGAGCAAAAAACATTGATACCTAAAATTAAATACTTTTTTTAAAATGTCAAATGATCGGATATTTGTATGTAAAAAAGATTAGTAAAAAGCAAAAATAAGCAAAACGGTTAAAACCGTTGCTATGCAGGGTTTTATAAAACAGTAGTCTTAGTTCGGAACTCGGTGTCTGATAGGTTTTGGTCATGAAAATACAAAGTTAGGTTACTAATTCATTACCGATTTATAAAGTAACCTTTCGGTATAACTGATTATATTTCAGTGTTTTGCCCTATTTTTCATATTCCCTTGTAACTCAATACAATTTAATTTTAAACATTAAACATTTGAGTTATGGAGCAGACAAAAAAATCTACGTTCAAATTACTTTTCTACCTGAAAAAGAACGAGCCGAAAAAGAATGGTAATGCTCCTATTATGGCACGCATTACCATTGATGGGACACCTAAGACTTTGGGAACTAAGTTAGAAATCAACCTCAATAATTGGGATTTAAAGTACGGAAGAGTTGAAGGCAAGAGTGCAAAAGCACTAGGTATTAATCAAAAATTGGATAATATACGGGCACGTATCGATACCCTTTATGAAGATATGCTGAAACACGAGGGTTTTGTAACGGCACAAAAGCTGAAGCTTGCATTTCTCGGTGTTGGTGTCATGGAAGATTCCTTGCTGAAAGTATTTAAAAAGAACAATGATGATTTTGGGAAAATGGTAGTACAAGGAGAACGCTCCGAAAGTACCTACTACAAGTACAAAATTGTCTATAACCACGTTGCTGAATTTATCAAAAGCAGGTATCATCGTGATGACATGGCGTTCAGGGAATTGACGTGTGATTTTATCAGAGAGTTTGATTTCTTCCTTAGAATAGACAAAAAGTGCACACACAATACTGTTTGGGTATATACTATGCCACTCTATCGTGTTGCGGAAATAGCTGTCAAAAACGGTCTTATCAGGAAAAATCCTTTTGAAGATTATGAAATATCGATGAAGGAAAATGACCGTAGCTATTTACTTAAGGAAAACGTTGAATCCCTGTTATTACACAATCCTTCAAAACAAAATTATGAAATTGTTAAGGATCTTTTTGTATTCAGCTGTTTTACAGGACTATCTTATATAGATATTAAACAACTTAAAAGTACTAACATACAATCCTTTTTTGATGGTCACGATTGGATTATAAGCCGAAGACAAAAATCCGATGTTGCCTCTAATGTTAGGCTTATGGAAATACCCAAACGTATTATTGAAAAATATAAAGGTACTACCCGAAATGATTTTATTTTTCCTGTTCCTACAAACAAAATTTGTAACAGCCATATAGATAAACTAATTCAAGAATTAGAGATTGTTACAGAACAAAAAGTAACCTTTCACACAGCAAGGCACACATTTGGAACAATGTTTTTAACAGAGGGTGTACCACTTGAAAGCCTCAGCAAAATGATGGGACATAAAAATATTTCTACCACTCAAATCTATGCCAAGATTACCAGTCAGAAAATCAGCAAGGATATGGATCTGGTATCGCATAAATTTGCAGGAATGGAAGCCGCATTTTCTGAAATGGAGATACCGTAGCACCGTTTCAGATGGTAATGATGGGAGCCGCTACCAAAGGAACGGAAATGATTGCCGGAGCCATGACACATGCGGCATTCAATCTTGGAAATGCCCTAGGAGCTTTTTTGGGTGGCTTTCCTATAGATGCAGGATATGATTTTAATTACTCATCCTTGGTAGGCGTATTGATGACTTTAATTGGAGTGGCACTAAATGTTTGGTACATAAAAAGACATAAAAGAAAAGAGAAAGTAAAAGCAATCGGATTTAACAACTAAACAAATAATATTCAAAAGATAAATCAATTATGAAAGCAATAGTGTTGAACAGTTTTGGAGAAGCGGATAAGGCATTTAAAACAATAGAATTGCCTACACCGAAAATCAATGATGAGGAAGTCCTTATAAAAGTGAAAGCCACATCCATAAATCCCATTGACTATAAAATAAGAGGCGGACATTTACCGCATTTGGCTCCTTCCTTTCCGGCAATTCTCCATGGGGACGTATCGGGAATAGTGGAAAAAACAGGGGCCAACGTTACGGCGTTTCAGGTTGGGGATTATGTTTACGGCTGCATCGGCGGAGTAATCGGCATTGACGGGGCTTTGGCTGAATATACAAAAGCTGATTACAGATTGCTGTCCAAAATTCCAAAAAACCTGGACTTTGCAGCAGCGGCAGCTATCCCTTTGGTAGGTATTACAGCCTATGAAGCCATTTTTCAGAGAGCTAACATACAGCCTGGTCAAAAAGTCCTGATTTATGGAGGTGTAGGCGGAGTAGGACATTTGGGCCTTCAATTTGCCAAAGCGTTGAAAGCGGAAGTTTATGCTACTGTTTCCAACGAACAGGAAGCAGCAATTGCTAAGGAATTAGGAGCGAATTATACGATTGATTACAAGAAAGAAACCGTTGAGGATTTTGTAAATAAACACACAGATGGCAAAGGGTTTGATGTTGTCTTTGACACCATTGGAAATCAGCATTTGAAGAACAGCTTTGAAGCTGCCAAAAGAAAAGGAACAATAGTAACAACCGTATCACTGGATACCATTGATATATCACTTATTCACGAAAAGGCGCTGACATTCCATACGGTATATATGATTATCCCTATTCTTTATAACGATGAAGCAGGAAAACGGGAACACGGACAAATCTTAAGGCACATTACTGAACTGGTGGAGCAGGGAGAAGTTAAGCCATTGATTTATGGTGTTAAATTCACATTTGAGCAGATTGCCGAAGCCCACCAACGTGCTGAAAATGGAGGTTTAATTGGTAAGATTGTTATGATAAATAGTTCGGATAATAATTAATGTAGATGTTCTACATGAAAAAAACTTTTGAAATAAGAATGAAAAGGTATATCGCTGAAACTCTCGGTACTTTTTGTTTGATATTTTCCGGAACAGGAGCCATCATCATTAATCAACACACAGGAGGCACTTTAGGTCATATAGGCATCTGTATTGTTTTCGGCTTAATTGTTACGGCTATGATTTATACGTTTGGCTCCGTATCAGGAACTCATATCAATCCCGCAGTTACAATCTGTTTCTGGGTAGCAGGGCTGTTTCCTGCCAAAGAAATATTGCCATACATCATCAGTCAGGTTATCGGTGCTTTTACAGCTTCAGCTTTGTTGATGTTGATGTTTCCTGAAAATGAGGGATTGGGAGGAACCTATCCCTCTGGTTCTAATGGACAATCATTTGTATTGGAAGTCGTGTTGATGTTCATGCTGATGCTCACGATTTTATTCACAACACAAGGTTCCAAGGAAGTACAACAGTTGGCGGGGTGGGCTATCGGTGGAGTAGTTTTGTTGGGGGCGTTGTTTGCCGGACAGATTTCTGGTGCGTCTATGAATCCGGTGCGGAGCCTTTCTCCAGCATTTTTTTCAGGCAATATGTCATCACTTTGGGTTTATTTAACGGCTCCGACAATAGGAGCTTTGTTAGCTACATTTACCTGGAGAGCGATGAAAGAAGTGAAATGAATTGAGAAATACCGAGCAAGCTGTTCCGCAACTTATAAAATAAAGCATACTGGTTAATTCCCTGAACAAACGACATTTCTAAAAAATAGTTCGAAAATACTTGGCTATTCTTCCATTCAACACACCGGATGATGTCTAAGTCATACGGATTTAGGTTTTCCTGTTAGTAGCCCAAACGCCAATACTTCAAAATAATTGAAATGGAAAATTTTTACAATGAAACACTATATAAGCTGGAAGCAGAAACTAAGGAATTGGAAATTGAAGCGGATTACTCCATAGAACGGATTGAAGCCGTAATAGAAATCATTCTAAAACGTCTATCTGAAATTAAAGAACATGTTTTAAAAAAAGGGTTTAAGAATATTAGTGAGGAAATTCATTTTTTTAAATATCAGAAACCATCCATTGTTTCCAAGCTCATCTACTATAATGCTATTTATAAAATTGAGGCAAAAAAACCTTATGGCGCAAAACCTATTAAGAAATATCTGAATGATGAACTGAGAAAGCTCAAAAAGTATTTTGACAACAACCTTGAATTTTATAAATACTACCGAACCAATAATTCTTTTATTGACGAAAAACTCTTTGTAAGGAGCAAATACGATATTAAGCTAAGCTTAGACACGTTTTATTTTGAGGCAGATCATAGTTTTTCCACTTCGCACGATTACAAAGTAGCAAAGATTATGGCGAACGACCTGATACAAGTCTATCTTGAAGACCAGCTTCACAACACGGTATACCGAAATAAATCAACAGAGCAGCCAAAACTAAATTGGACAGGGAGCAAAACAGCATTAATAGAATTGATTTACGCCCTACATTCGCAAGGTGTGCTTGACAATGGAAATGCAGATATTAAAATTATTGCAAAAACAATTGAACGTGCTTTTAATGTTGATTTAGGCGACTTTTATCACACATTTATGGAAATTAAATCCCGAAAAATAAACCGTACCAAATTCCTTGACAGCCTTAGAGAAAGGCTGCTTAAAAAAATGGATGAAGAGGACGAAATTTAGTAGTCTTCTATCTTAACAGCTATTTATTGCTAGACATTAGGCAGAAATTGAAGCGTATGAAAAACGACCTTGGTTTACAACATTTGTTCAAAAAGAATAGTCGTTTATATCAAAAGGAGTGTAATATTTTGGCAATCAATTGCAAGTATTTTAGATTAACAACTATCAACTTGATTTATCCAATAAATATTGAGACAGACTTTCTGACAAGACACTTCCGCTTCAATCCTTTAAATTCTAACTATTATAAAACATCGATATCTTTTTAAACATGTTCAACTGATCTAGTAAAATTTATTTTGTACATTTACCTATCTATAGATAGATAGGTTTAAATTGATACTCTTTATTCTGATAACAGTTTAAATCCTATATATAGAGTTACAGTATTAATGATAAAATAACCGTATCAATATGAATACTAAAGAATTAATTGTAGGCACGGCCAACAAGCAACTTATTGAACGGGGTTATAATGCTTTTAGCTACAAAGCCATTTCGGAGGAAATCGGGATCAAGACCTCTTCTATACATTATTATTTTCCTACAAAGACGGATCTGGGGATATCGATCGTCCAGAGCCACTCAAAAGCCCTGGCGGATACAATTGAGAAAACCAAAGACAAAAATGCCCTTGAGAAGCTCAATAAACTTTTTCTCTATTATAAAAGGCTGGTGCAGGACGACAAGGTTTGTATCGTCAGCGCCTTAACTTCCGATATCAATACGTTAGAAGAACCATTGAGAATAGAGCTTATAAAATTTTCCAATGAAGTTATAGCCTGGACGGCTTCTATTCTGGAAGAGGGACATTCGCAAAATACTATTAAGGTAATGACCGATGTTCCTTTAAAGGCAAAGATGATCATTGCAAATCTAATGGCATTGATACAAATAACCAGAATCGAAAAAAGTAAAGAGTCGTTCGATCAGATGACAGGCTTGATACTGGCAGAGCTTACTATCAATTAAAAAGTCCAAGATGAAAAAGAAAATCATAGCATATGGATCTCGTGTTTTTCCGGAGACAATGGCATTTTACGCTTATAAGATCCTCACCAATCCACAGCTAAAAAAAATACGGTTGCATGAATCGCATGTACTGGATAAAGCCGAGAAGCAACATATCAGGTTTGGGAGATTCGACATACAGTTATACAAATGGGGCAATCCGGCAAATGAGCTTATTTTGTTAGTCCACGGATGGGAAGGGCATTCAGGAAATTTCGCAGATATTATTACAAGGTTGGTGCATGAGGGGTATTATGTTCTGGCTTTTGACGGGCCATCTCACGGCTATAGTACAAAAGGACAGACCAATCTGCTGGAGTTCAGTGACCTGATTATCCAAATTATAGAAACATATAGCCCAAAAAAAATCATCAGCCATTCATTCGGGGCCGTAGTAACAACGTATGCACTGAGCAGAAGACAGCATTTAGACATCGACAAATATGTGATGATCACTACTCCCGACTCTTTTCTGGAAAGGATAAAATACATTTCATTTCAAGTAGGCATCGCTGAAAAGGCACAAAAGGCATTGATCCGCAAACTGGAACGTGAGTTAAAAACAAAAATTCAAACAATTGCAGTGAGTGAGTTTGTCAAAAATATATCTATAAAAAATGTCCTGATCCTGCATGACAGGAACGACAAGATAATCCCTCTTAAGCAAGCAGAATTAGTGAATGAAAACTGCAAGAGTTCACAACTGGAAATAATTGAAAACACAGGCCACTATAAGATTTTAACAGAAGTCTTTGTAATGGACAAGATCGTCAAATTCCTAAAAACGTCCGATAATGATCAGTAAAGAAAATTTTGAAACAGTTTGTGAAGATGGAGTAAAGCTGAATGGCATCCTAATCATTCCTGAAACACCTAAAGCTGTAATACAATTTAACTGTGGTACGGGAACAAAAAAAGAGGTGTATCTGGCATTTCTCAACTATCTGGCAGAAAGTGGTTATTTGTGCTGTTTGTGGGATTACAGGGGAAGTGGAAATTCGTCAACGGAAAATTTGGGCGAATGTGACTTTACCTTTTCCGATTACGGCACAAAGGATATGCCTGCAATCAAAAAGTATCTAAACGAAAAATTTCCCGATCTTCCATTTCTAATTGTCGCCCATAGTGCCGGAGGACAGCAGGTTGGCTTTATGGACGATCTCGATGACATTAAGGGAGTGATCAATTTTGCGGTATCTTCAGGCTACTATCCCAATATGCCCTTTAAATATCGAATCAAGGCATATCTGTATTTTTATATTTTTACCCCACTCAGTGTGCTGATTGCAGGTTATGTAAAAGCAAAGCAGTTTGGGCTTATGGAAAACCTTCCTAAAAAAGTAGTTTATGAATGGCGGGACTGGCTGGAAAAAGAAAACTACTTCTTCGACAAAAATTTTTATGGAAAGACAGTTCCCATCGGACATTTCAAAAACTTCAAATTTCCAATCCATACCTATTGGACGACTGATGATACAATCTCCAATGAAAAAAATACAAAGCTATTCTGGAATAATATCCGAAGCGAAAAGGAGATTTCATATACAAGGCTTACACCCAAGGAATTTGGACTAAAAAAGATTGATCATTTCGGCTTCTTTAGAAAAATAATGAAAGACAAGCTTTGGTATGATGTAGTAACCCGATTGAACAAGCTGATCAAATAGTGCCACTTCATAAATCTACCTACAACAAAAGTAGATTTAGATACATTCATCTGTTGACCTTTTTTGAATTTTGCAATATCAAATTAGTATAAAGATGAACATATTGCAGATTACCTCCAGTATAAAAGAAAAAAACTCGCACAGCACGCGATTGGCAGGTTTGATTATCGACAAATTAAAGGGAAACACAAAAGCAACTGTGATTACCAGAAATCTTCGTGAAACTGCATTACCACATTTCTCTGAAATTCACTTAAAAGCATTTGCAAACCATCAGGAAACCGATACGGTAGAAAAGGAAAAAATAATTCAATTATCCGATGAACTCATTCAGGAAATTCTGGATGCAAATGTAATTGTTATCGGTATTTCGATGTACAACCTTACCATTCCAACGATGCTCAAATCATGGATCGATTTTATTGCACGCATTGGAAAAACATTCCGCTACAGTCCCGAAGGCTCAGTAGGCCTTATCGAAAATAAGAAAGTATATCTCGCTATTGCTACAGGCGATATCTATACTGTAGAAAATCAGCTTCACAATGATTTTACCGGGAACCTTATGCGGGCCCAGCTTGCATTTTTTGGAATTACAGATGTGGAAGAGTTCCGTGTAGAAGGATTAGCTATTCCAGGTATAAAAGAAACAGTTTTTGACAGGGTTGTTGAAAGTCTTGAAGAGAAATTTCGTTTGCCGGAAAATGTGTAAACCTATTGTCTGTATAAGAAGCATACCAACAAAATCTTCCAAAAAACCCATTTTAAAAACGATGAGTATCAAAATAAAAAACTTCACCCTCCAAATTGCTTTGTTGGCAATAAGCTGTCTGGGGCTAGCCTTTAGTATGGCTCCAAAAAATGACATTACGAACAAAAATGATAAAACAATGAGCCTTAAAGAACTTCACAACGCTTTTGTAAAAGATGAGAGCACAGCATTAAAAAAATATGGGGAAAAGATAGTGGAAATTCAAGGATATGTGACCTATGTCGGTCCGGATATCTATGGACTTCCTTCCATCGAACTCTCTGATAAAAAAGCAGGAAAAACCCTTGCACTCTGTGTACTTCCTACGCTCGACTATTTAAAACTGCGAAAATATTCGAAAGGAGAAGAACTGCTTATACAGGGAAAGGTACGTGCTTTTTGGGAAAAAGGAAGTCAGGTGGTGATCAAGGAAAGTAAAGTGCTGGAGAAAAAATAGATTGCTTTCAGGACATTAGACTATGAGATTTTTTTATTGCTTCAAAAATTAGAATAACCTCAGATTGAGATACAACAAAAGTAGATTGAGATACATTATTTTCTTATGGATTGCAGAAATTTACTATAGTATCCCTATCTGAAGGGATACCATTTACCGGGAGGTCATCTCTCATTACTTGAAACATATCTGCTCGGGGTTTATCAATCAGTAAAACATACATAAATTCAATATTATGAAAGCACTCGTATATCATGGAGACCACAATATTTCATTGGAAGAAAAGCCGAAACCCACTATTATTAAATCAACAGATGCTATTGTAAAAATTCTGAAAACGACTATTTGTGGTACTGATCTGGGGATTTACAAAGGGAAAAACCTATACATGAAAGAAGGAATAATCCTTGGGCACGAAGGGGTTGGTATCATTGAAGAAATTGGTGAAGGCGTTTCTCAGTTTAAAGTTGGAGATAAGGTAATCATATCGTGCATTACTTCCTGCGGATCCTGTGAGTATTGCAAGAAACAGCTGTATTCCCACTGTAAGGATGGGGGTTGGATTTTGGGACATATGATCGACGGAGTACAGGCAGAGTATGCCAGAATTCCGTATGCAGACAATAGCCTTTATAAAATCCCTGCTTCAATAGATGATGAAATAGCCGTGATGCTTAGTGATATTCTTCCAACAGGCCATGAAATTGGCGTGCAATATGGAAATGTCAAACCGGGAGATGCTATTGCTATTGTGGGTGCAGGTCCTGTAGGGATGTCTGTTTTGCTAACTTCTCAGTTTTATTCTCCAGCAACCATTATCATGATAGATCTCGATGAAAACAGGCTGGAACTTGCCAAACAGATTGGTGCAACGCATACCATCAATTCCGCTACTCAGAATGTTTTAGAAGAAATAAAAAAAATTGTAGGGGATGAAGGTGTAGATGTAGCTATAGAGGCTGTGGGTATTCCACAGACTTGGGATATTTGCCAGCAAATCGTGAAACCCGGAGGCAATATCGCAAATGTGGGCGTGCATGGAAAGAAAGTTGATTTTCAAATCCAGGATCTCTGGATTAAAAACCTTACCATCACAACTGGACTGGTGAACACAAATACGACATCTATGCTCATCAAGACTGTCTCGACCAATAAACTTCCCCTTAATAAGTTAATCACCCATCGTTTTGGGTTAAACGAAATTGAGAGAGCTTATGAAGTATTTCTTAATGCCTCTACAGAGAATGCCATGAAAGTCATCGTGGAGGTTTAATCTTATCTAATACAAGAAAACAAAGCAGATTATGCACATGCGCGATCTGCTTTTTCTATACGTGAACAATCCATATAAATGGATACAACAAAAGTTGATTGGGCTACACCTGTTACTTGATAATGAGGGAACTTTGCAACTACAAATTGCACAACGACTTAATTAATAACAATTAAAAAAAATAAAAATGGCAAGTAAGATTTTAAAAATATTATGCATCCTATGTGGTATAATGATGATCAATTCTGGTCTCAACATTTTCTTTCATTATATGCCCATGCCCCAGATGTCAAAAGAATTGATGTCAGTATTTGGTTCATTGATGAATGTTAAATGGATTATGCCTTTGGTTGCTATAACGGAAATTGTAGGCGGGCTTCTTCTTATTCTACCTAAAACAAGGGCGTTGGGAGCAATTCTATTGTTGCCGGTAATGCTCGGCATCACTGTACACCACTTGGCTTATGATGTGTCCGGAGGGATAATTGGATACATCCTTTTTTCAATAATTATCTGGACAATAGTAGAAAACAAGCATAAATATGCGCCAATGGTAAGCCAGGATAATTAAAAATCCGACCGCATATTTAGATTATCTATTCGAAAATTAGTAATCAAAATATTAACTGATAAAATAAACGGTAACAGAATATATCAATAGCTGAAGGTGTAAAATCACCTTCCGGATATTCCGGCACTTTGTACAATAAACAATGAAAAAATGAAAATAATTATAACTGGTTCATTGGGACCGATAAGCAAGCCACTTGCAACAAAATTAATTGCCGATGGCCACCATGTGACTGTAATCAGCAGTAACAGAGATAAGCAAAATGAAATAGAAACTTTGGGTGCAAAATCTGCTATCGGAAGCATAGATGATGTTGGTTTTTTGACCGAAACTTTTAGAGGAGTTGATGTAGCATACCTTATGGAGCCTACAGTCAATATGTTTGACCCAACAGTTGATATGCTTAAACACTACGAGAAAATCTGTGAGAAATATGCACAAGCTGTTTTACATTCAGATTTAAAGAGAATTGTTCATTTAAGCAGTATCGGGGGACATTCCAGCACAGGAAACGGCATGTTGGCCTTCCACTATTATGCAGAACAGGTACTGAAAAAACTACCACAGGAGGTGGCAATCACTACATTACGGCCGGTTTCGTTTTACTCAAACATTATGGCATTCATCCCAACGATCAAAGCTCAAAAAGCTATAATTACCAGCTACCACGCAATTGAACCTGAGCCTTGGGCTTCACCTTTGGATATTGCTGATGCGGCGGCGGAAGAATTAGTGTCAGTATCTGGCGGGCGAAAAGTAAGATACATCGTAAGTGATGAAGTAAGCAGTGAAAAGCTGATAAAAATGCTCGGCGAGGCAATTGGAGAGGAAATCCAATGGATTACTGTTCCGCATGAAGCTTTGGAAGAATCCTATAAAGGATTTGGCATGAGCCCGCAAGCGGCGAATGGCTTTGCAAGATTGAACGAAGCCAAGAATAGCGGAATTTTGTATGAAGACCTTGTAAAACATAAACAGGAAATTACTTTTGGTAAAGTAAAAATTGAAGACTTTGCAAAGGATTTTGCAAAAGCATATCAAAACTCTTAAAACAATAAAATATGGAATATTTGAATATACCGGAAAACAGCATTACCAAAACGGGGATTTCCCAATTGGGATTAGGTACAATGCGCATGCCTGCTAACAAAGATGAAGGAATCAGAGCTATACATACGGCACTGGATGCCGGTATCAACTTTATCAATACAGGCGATTTCTATGATGCGGGGCTAAGTGAAATACTTGTTGGAGAAGCCTTACAAGGCCGTAAAAGAGATGATGCTTTTGTTTCGGTAAAATTTGGCGGGATGCTGAAAGCAGACGGCGGAATGTACGGAATAGATTCACGTCCGGAATTAATCGAAACCTACCTTACTTATTCGCTTAAAAGATTAGGTTTGGATTACATTGATCTTTATCAGCCTTGTCGCATCAATCCGCACGTTCCTGTTGAAGATACCATCGGAGCGATTTCCAGGTTGGTGGAAAAAGGATTTGTGCGTACCATAGGAATTTCAGAAGTGGATGCAACTACGTTGAGAAGCGCAAATGCAACGCATCCGATCAGTCTGGTAGAAGTTACCTATTCTTTAATGGGTAGAAAAATTGAGGATGAGCTTCTGCCAACGGCAAGAGAATTAGGGATCGGTGTCGTAGGTTTTGGCGTTTTATTATCCGGAATGATTGGTGGTTCAAATCCAAACTCAAAATTAGATCACATCAAGCATATGGTTTCGGGTAGCACATTGGAGAATTTTAACCAAAATCTTTCCCTATCAGATGCGCTGGAAGAAATTGCGAAAGAAAAAGGGGCTACATTATCGCAACTTGCTATCGCCTGGGTAATGTCACAAGGAAAAGATATTATGGCGCTTGTTGGTTCCAGAACACCAGAACAGGTACAGAATGCCTTGAAAGCAGTTGATCTTACCTTAATTAAGGAAGATTTGGAGCGTATTGAAAAAATAATCCCTAAAGAAAATGCAAAAAGCGATTATATGCCAGCAATGAATTTAGCCGAAAACGGTTTGTTTAAGTGGTAACACATATTCTGAAAGAAGTTTGTATCATATTTTTCAAATAATAAAAAACAATGGATTTAAACGCAATAATTACAAAGACAACTGTGTCTGCTACCGAAAACTGGTATGACTATCCGGAAAATCCGGAAGATAAGATCAGTGGAGAACCGCAGGTAAAGATCAACCTTATCAGAGCTGTTGGTGCAAAAACACCCGTGCATAAGGCAATGCTCCTGAGTATAGAGCCTTCTACTTTTAAGTACAGGTTTGAGGGTGATGAGTCCTGGTATGTTATAAAAGGCTCCGTAACCATTCTATTGGAGGATGGACAGCAGGTAGAAATGAAAGCTGGTGATGTTATCTCCATAAAGGGAGGACGTAACTCTACTTGGACTGTACACGAGAAATTTGAAAAATTCGTTGTTGTTACAGACAGTACAAAGTAATATACAGATAGATCTTCCGATAAGTAAAATAGTCCAGCTTTCAATAAAAGTTGGACTATTTTGTTAAACAGATAATTTTCAGTATTTTAAATATCATGTCTAGCTCATATTCGACTACAATAAAAGTTGATTGGGCTACTCTCAAAGCTTAGTTTATTTCTAAATTTGTACTATAAATTAATGATTAGGTTATGGAAATAAAGCACCCAATACGGTTGAAAACAATATCTGAATTTCATAAATTCTGGGGTCTGCCAAAACCGGAAAACCCATTACTTAGTGTAATAGACTACAGACATATCAACCATTCTCTTTCAAAGCCCGAACAGCCGGTGATATTGGATTTTTACTCTATCACCGTCAAACGTGATCTAGGCGTGAAGATAATTTATGGACAGCAGTCTTTTGATTTTGACGAAGGCATCATGTTTTTTATGGCCCCAAATCAGGTTTTCAGAATTGAAAAAGAAGAGAGAAATGTTACCGATCATTCGGGCTGGATACTTCTTGTGCATCCGGATTTCCTATGGAATACCTCTCTTGCAAAAGGCATCAAGAAATATGATTTTTTTCAATATGCTATGCACGAAGCTTTATTTCTTTCGGAAAAGGAAGAAGATATCGTAGCAAATGTTATCAAAAATGTTCAGCAGGAATACCATTCCAATATTGATGGATTTAGCCAGAACATTATCATTTCCCAATTGGAGACGCTTTTGAATTATTCGGAAAGATTTTACCAACGGCAATTTATTACCCGCAAAATCAGCAACCACAAAATTTTGGAAAAACTCGAAGATGTATTGACAATTTATTTCAATAATGGCTATCTCGCTGAAAAAGGACTGCCATCCGTGAAATTCGTTGCCGAGCAGGTAAATGTATCTCCAAGTTACCTCAGCGGTTTGTTGAAGCATCTTACGGGGAAAAGCACACAACAGCACATTCAGGAGAAGGTCATCGAGAAGGCAAAAGAAAGATTGTCCACCACTGAACTATCGGTTGCCGAAATCGCCTATGAACTTGGGTTCGAACATCCCCAGTCGTTCAATAAGCTTTTTAAGATAAAGACCAAATTATCTCCATTGGAATTCAGGGCATCCTTTAACTAGGAAATCAATTAAAATTTTAACATAGCTAAACTGCTGTATACACAGCGGACAGGAAACCTATTGCTTATAGGTAGATAAAAATATACATACATGAATATTGCAAAAAACACAATAATTACCAATCTCATTTTCATGGTTCTTATATCGGTCAGTATCCGTTCATACGGACAAAATGCTGAAGTCCCTTCGTTTCATAATCCCCCCATCAACGTAGAGCCAATGGTGGGAAGCAGGGGACTCTCCTTTCAGATGATCATTGACAAAAAAATAAAAAGTCTGCCACAAGTTGGTTTTTTCAGCGTAACAGATTTAAACACAGATTGGGGTGAAAGAAACCTGAATGATGTTATGACACAGGCGAACCTGACATTGGACCTGGTTAAAGGGCTAAGATTGAATGCCGGTTTCCACTATACACCGGTAACGGGTATACGTCCATCAGCTGGACTGATCTATTCTTTCGTAAATGACAAGTGGCTGATTATAGCATCACCAAGGATAGACCTGCAACAAAACCCCAATATTGAAGGAATAGTTCTCACAGAATTTAAACCAAAAATCAATGAAAACTGGAGCATTTACACCCGTGTTCAGGGATTGTACTCGCATATGACGGAAATATCTGATCACGGGCGGAGCTATATAAGAGCTCGGGCAGGTTTAAGCTACAAGGAAATTGCCTTTGGCGTTGGAGCCAACATAGAATATTATGGACCATTAAAACATAATGAGAACAACATAGGAGTCTTCACAAAAATAATGCTCTTCTAATAAATAAATTAACAACAATCTTAAAACAAAAAAAATGAAAACAGACAATTTAAAAACAAATCAATTAACTGAAGAAGGTTTCAACTGGTTGAAAAATGCATATCAGGTAATTGATGGACTGCAGGAAGCACCTAACAGAGTTTTGTATGCAGAAGATAGCGAGGTGGTATTTGGTAACCGTCCGGCAGTTGTGGGCAGAGAAAATGTCATCAATATGTTCAAGCATTTCTGGTCTACGATAAATACTTATGAGCACTCATTGTTAGCTGTCTATGGTAACGATGATTCTTTCGCTGTTGAAAGTGTCGTGACTTACACCCGTATCGATAGCAAAATTGTACATATCCCAGCTGTTACAATCATTGAAAAGAATTTAGACAAGGAAATCAAATCGATGAGAATTTACTTGGATATATCTCCTCTTCATCAAGATTAATTTTATTGAAAGAAAATTATGAGCAATCAAACATGGGAAGCCGATAAGGCACATTCCGAAGCCGGATTTACAATTTCACATTTAGGCATTGCGGAGATGAGCGGATTCTTCAAGGATTTTGAAATCAAGATCGAAACAAAAACAGAAGATTTTAGTGATGCGACTATTGAAGCTACAATTTTGACAGATTCTTTGGATACCCGAATACACGATAGGGACCATCATTTAAAAGGAGCAGATTTTTTCAATGTCGAGCAATTTCCTAAAGCAACCATAATAAGTAAGAAAATCATCAATATTGGTCACGGTAATTATTCGCTTGAAGCTGATGTGACGATTAAAAATATCACCAAAACGATATCGATGGATCTTTTTTACCACGGTAAAGCTGAAAATCCTATGTCTCAAAAGACAACGGCAGGATTTAGTCTTTCAGGAAGCGTTAACCGTAAAGATTTTAGCATTGGACCAGAAATACCTAATTTACTGCTAAGTGAAATGGTGGCGATTCAATTCAATGGCGAATTTATAGTATAATAAATAAGTTATCTGACATTATTTATACCACGGCAATGATTTGCTATTTAAACAATAAGCAAGTTATAAAGACTTGCTTATTGTTAAGTATGATAGGATCAATTAAAATTGAGTATTACCACTCAATTTTAAATATTGATACGAAACAAAAGCATTATCATGAGAAAACTATACAATGAAATAATAGAAAAGCTTGATAGTAAGATACAAGACTGCACAGTTGAGCATAATGGCTCAATTTTATTTTTTGAGGTAATAATTGAATTAATCTTAAAAGAGCTATCAGAAGTAAAAGATATAGTATTAAAAAAAGGTTTTAACAATTTAGAAGAGGAAATTCACTTTTTTAAAAAGTTGAAGCCTTTACTTCTTTCTAAACTTATATATTACAATGCTATTTACAAAATAGAAGCAAAGAAGCCTTATGGAGGGGATAAAATTGTAAAGAAATATCTTAAAACAGAGTTATCTAAGCTCAAAAAATATTTTGACAACAATCTTGAATTCTATAAGTATTACAGAACTAACAGTACTTATCTTGACCATAAATATTTTGTCCGGGGGAAATATGACATTAAGTTGAGTTTAGACACCTACTATTTTGAGTCGGATCATAATTTTACTACATCTCATGATTACAAAGTAGCCAAGATTTTAGCTAACGACTTACTTCAATTATACCTAGAGGAACAGCTATTTAAAACCCCTCAAATAAAAAAGTCAATCAACAACTCATTTTTAAAATGGACAGGTAGCAAAACGGCTATGATAGAGTTGATTTACGCCTTATACTCACACGGATTAATTGATAACGGAAATGCAGACATCAAGCATATTGCAAAGACATTTGAAAACTCTTTTGATATTGATTTAGGCGACTTTTACCATACATTTATGGAACTTAAAGCCCGAAAAGTAAACCGAACTAAATTCCTGGATAGTTTGCGTGATGCTTTGATTAGAAAGATGGATGAGGAGGATGAAATGTAAGATAAAATGAGAAATTTAAAGCAATTATATTCAGATAAATTGATTATTGTATATCCTTAAAGCGATATAGAGCTCATAAAGAATGACCCGAACTTACAGCATCTAGTACAACAAGGGTAACCCCTGCTTAAAAGCAAACTACTGGAACTCATCTACCAACATTTTTTCTATGAGTTCTATTTCTTTCATAAACAAGGACTGTTTTCGTTTACCAAAATATAGTGTATTTTCAACGGGTATATAGCCGTCCCAAATTTTCAGGATATTATGATTGTCCATAGCTTCCTTACACAAGAAATCAGGTAAAACAGATAAAGGGAACGGTTGTAACAACCTTGTCACTGGACATGATTGATGTACCGTCAATTCATGAAAAGGCATTGGCATTTCATACGGTGTATATGATTATTCCCATTCTTTACAATGATGAAGCGGGAAAGTAGGAACACGGTCAAATCTTAAAACACATTACCGAACTGGTGGAACAGGGAAAAGTAAGACCGTTGATTGATGAGTATAAATTCTCATTTGAACAGATTGCCAAAGCCCACCAATATGCAGAATCAGGGAATCCTATGGGAAAAGTTGTATTAACGCAACAATAGTAAAGCAGAATTGATTATTAACATCAATTCTGCTTTATATTACAAATCTAATATACAATCTGGAAGCGGAGTTAAGGAATTGGAGATTGAATATATTTATCTTTTCTTTTGATAAAAAACATAATAGATTGGGTTACTCAATTTTAAACCTTAAAACATAGTACGGTGGCTTGCTGTCATCCTTCCCATTATTCCACCAAGGTTTGTTTTGTAATTGGTTTGATGTGAAGTACAGATAACCCTTTGGGTGTATTGCAATACCATCTGGCCACGAAATTAAAAAATCGTCTTGTACTAAAATGGAATAACCTTTTGGCGTAGAAATACCGATGGCATTGTTTTCTACATCGGTTACATAAATCTGTCCCTTGTTGTCTATTTTAAATCCATCCGATTTTGGCTTTGTTGCATAAAATTCTATTTGTTGGGATAATTGGCTGTCATTCAAATTTTCTTCGGCTAAACTTTCCGTAGAAATTCGATAAATTTTTTCGCCACCCAAAGCTCCAAAATACACCCATTTCATTTCCGCATCAATGGCAATGGGATTGAGTGGATAACGTGGATTTACAATTTTCCCATCGGGATAAGAATGGCTCAATGGACGTCCATTTATCAATAGGTCTTCATCAGTAGGTTGAAAAGATTGGTCATTTTCCAAAACCCTGCGACTATACCCTGTTTTCAAATCTATGATCACAAAAGCAGGAACAGAAGGGTAAATCAATCCGCCCAAACTCATATCTGCAATGATGGCGGTCTGATGCTTTTCGTCTATTACAAAATCCTGCAAAAAAGATGATGGATGCAAAACGGGATCTGGCAAAGTAAAAACCTTATGCAGTTGTTTTGTATTGATATTCCAGCCAATTAGTTTAGGTGCTTGTTTTGGATTGCTGTTGTTATCGCCAATATCCAATACCCACAAAATTTCTTTTGAAACCTGTATACCGATAGTTCTGCTAATCCCTCTTATGGAATATTGTTGCGGTTTTGTAATCCAAACACTATCCGGAAAGTTTTGCAGATTTCCGTTAGATAAAATTTCTTTTACAACAAACTTTGAAACAGTTGGGTCACTCATTGTAATAAAAACTCTGCCTTTTTCGGACACGGCAATATTGCCTGGACGTTCGGTTGCAAACGATGCTACAATTTCTATTTTGTTTTGAGTTTGTGCAAAAACTGAATTACTTATGAATAGTAAAACGATTATTAGAAAACCAAGCTGTGTATTATTTTTCAAAATCATTTATTTTTATTTGGGCAGCTATTTCCGTCCTCCGTTCCCGCTTTTTTGCTTGTCGTTCCTCCTCGCAAAAAGAGCTCCACTCAGGTCGGGCTGCGAATAACATTGGGCAATAAATAACAAATTATTTTTTCAATAATTTTAAAATCGCTTCGCCAACAGCGTGTGCCGATTGTGGATTTTGCCCCGTAACTACTCGTTGGTCAACCGTTACGTGTTCTTGCCAAAGCCCCGATTTTTCAAAGATTGCACCATGTTCTATCAGTTTTGTTTCTAACATAAAAGGAACTACGCTTTCTAATTTTACGGCCGTTTCTTCTTCGTTGGTAAATGCGTTAATTTTTTTACCATCTACCAAATATTTACCATTGTTCAATTTTATATTTACTAAGCCAGCCGGGCCGTGGCAAACCGCACTTACAATGCCATTGTTTTCATAAATTTCTTGGGCGATTTTTGCAAGGTCTTTGTTGTCTGCCAAATCCCACATTGCACCGTGTCCGCCTGCATAAAAAATGGCAGCGTATTCCTTTGGTTTTACTTCGTTTGGTTTCATTGTGTTTTCAATTTTGGTGCGGTATTTTTTGTCTTCCCAAAACTTTTTGTTTACCGTATCTTCCAAATTAAAACCATCCACTGGCGCTTTTCCACCTTGCGGACTTACAAAATCTATTTCGTAACCTGCGTTGTGCAACACTTCCCAAGGGTGAGCCACTTCTTATAAATAATAGCCGGTTTCGTCCTATTTAATGCGGAGAAAAATGCATGCCTAAATGCATCTCCTTTTCCGTTTTTCAAATCATTTGGAAAATACTGTGCCGCCTTAACTTCGGCATCCTTTGCATTCATTAAATAAGATAATCGATCGTGCATCGGCATTTTATCATATATAGCAATTTCCTCAGGGGTCATACGGCCTTTGTAACTAGCTTCCAATTTTGCTAGCAGTTCAGCTTCTGCAGTTGTAAGTGCATTTATATCCTTAGGAATTCCACCACCTCCAGTTCCACCGCCAGTGGGAAGAGGATCATCAGTACATACCGGTGGTGTCGATGTTGGTCTTTGCCAAACAACATTCACCTCGCCCTCAACATATCCAGTTACGGTACCACCATCTTCTTCTGGCTGACATAAAGGATCATTTCCCGGCAGTCCCTCTGCTTTCAATTTAACATTACGGTTTTGGCCTGACCAAGTATTACCTGCATTAAAGGTAGCAAAGTAACCTTGTCCCCCCAGATACCTTGCGACCATATAATTTTTGTCAAAGTAACCCTCTGAAATAATTCTTCCTGTAAAACCTCCTGGAAGATCTTTTCCATATTCCGGCAGAAAAATGACCTTCACAAATTCCCATTCTCCCGTAGGTCTTTTTGTTGCCTTAACGATCAGATTTTCTGACAAATTTATGGGGATTGAATCATTGGTGTAAATTCTTACATCATCCAATAACTTTACCTTCATAATTGCAGTATCTGCCGTTCTGTACACGATGTTGTCCCATAATATCTTCGTTCTGAAATTTTCATTAAAACTTTTTTCTTCTGATGTATAGCCGCTCTTGCTAAACTGTTTGTCAAAAGCCGCCTTTAGGGACAGTTTTGTACTTTCACCTTCGCCAAAAGTATTGACTTGGTCTTTTTTACAGCTCTGGAACCCACACATGAGGATAAACAAAGCCACAAGGCAATAGTTTTTTTTCATCGTCTTTAAATAGTTTTTCTTTATTGAATTATTTACATCTATATATATGACGGTTGAAAAATCAAATTGTCCCTTGATTATTGAAATATTTTCACGAGATAAGGAAAATTATAATTGCGCACCGTTTTTAAAGGATAAAAACGAAACTAAGGTTTTGTTTTTTAGCGATGAACAGTTCCCTGAAATAACGCAGCCTATCTGTCCATGCCTATTAGATATGAACTATGCCCCAAGATATTATTACAAGAATTCAATTGTTCCGTCATTGCTTCTGTGATCGAAAGAACCTATGTTTTACTTTAAAAAAATACCACTAAAAGATAATCATTTGACAGATCAAGTATAGAACTGCAACCCTTACATCATCTGATGTGGCAGGCAGTTCTTCACGATGGGCATGCCCAATCTGTTCGCCTATCTAGCCCCGCCTGAACAGCTACGTCGTGCTATTCACTGTATCTTTTGCCTACAAAAGGATGCCGTTTCTATTACTCACGCAGATATCTCTTAAAGTTCCTTTTTTCTAAACTGCCAAATTCTTTTCCCCACAACCGGCAAAGCACATTTACTGCCTTGTCTAAAGCCTTGCTGTAAAAGAGCTTTCTGTACCCTCAGTATAGAAAATTCAAAGCTGTCCCCTGCTTTCTCCTTCGCTAAACCACCTTTCAATTCCCTATGATAATAGATCTTCTTAGCCGTTGCTGTTTTTTGATCTATAAAATTTGGGAAATCACTTTTTGTCAAAAGAACAGTCGAAAAAGACATTCAAAGGTACATAGGGCATCCCGCCCACTTGCCGCAAAAGTGTTCGGCATAAACACATCCCCCCGCTAAACCCATCATTTATTCCGCTTCCTTTTGCCTACAGCAATTGCCCGATGTCCTGATTGACTTTCTTTTTTTTCCTGTTTTTTCTTTTGAAAAAAATGATTCGGGGCCGAGCCTCGGCAGGACTGAAAGACGGACAAACGCAACAGGATTGTACAACAACTAAAACAAAAAATTATGAACATCACAGGAAGGCTGACAGCAGATGCAAAAGTCAGTACAACACCAAAAGGTAAAGAGGTCGTGAACTTCTCCATCGCTGTCAATGACAGCTTCAAAAAGGACGGACAGCGGGTAGAACATACCGCATATTTTGACTGCGCCTACTGGCGCACAGCAAAAGCAGTAACGTGGCTTCAAAAGGGGCTACTAGTCGAACTAACCGGACAGATCAGCGTAAGGGCGTGGAAATCAAAAGACGGTACAGCGAAGGCAGGTCTGAATTTCCATACTGTCACCATCAAGCCATTGGCGAGAAGCGCAAAGAATGATGATTCTGTGCAGGACAGTACTGAAAGCAACAACGAAAGTACTGCCACAGGGAAGGACGATGACGACCTCCCCTTCTAATCAATGCAATTGACAAAAATTCACATTCATTTTAACCCACTAAAAATAGAAATCATGGGACATAATCTTAATTTCAACAACAGGACGGGCAAATATTCATTTTTCAGTGTAAAGGAAAAAGCATGGCACGGACTAGGACAGATTGTTCAGGACTACCCCACAAGTGCAGGAGCGATCAAACACGCAGGGCTCGATTACGAGGTCGAAAAAAGCCCTCTTTTTACAAAAGGTTCAGGCATCGTGCAGATTTCAGACGGCATTGTGATACAGGACACAGAAATTGAAGTGCCCAACTATTTCGCCAATATCCGTACAGATAACAATACCGTACTGGGCGTTGTGGGCAAGGACTACCATATCGTACAGAATAAAGATGCTTTTACATTTTTCGATTCCATTGTAGGTGGTGGAAGTGGCATCCTGTACGAAACAGCAGGTGCGCTCGGTCAAGGTGAACGTATTTTTATTACTGCAAAGCTCCCGAACTATATCCGTATCGGCAACTCGGATGATGTGATCGAAAAATATATCTTCCTGACTACCTCGCATGACGGAAGCGGAAGCATTACCGCTGCCTTTACCCCTATCCGCATTGTTTGCCAAAATACGCTCAATGCATCACTCCGAAATATGAGCAATGTAGTTAGAATTAAGCACACAGCAGGAGCTAAACAACGCCTGAACGATGCACATAAAGTTATGGGACTGGCAAACACCATGACCATGCAACTGGACGGCATTTTCAACAATTGGACGAAGATCAGAGTAAAAGACAGCGAAATCCGTAAACTCATACAGCTTGCCCTTTGCCCAAATAAGGAAACTTTTGACCTGTTGAAAAAAGGTGCGGATGATGAACTGTCAACCATGTTCAAAAACACTGTTGACGATGCATTCGCATACGCCATGATCAACGATACCCAACAGATGGAGACAACAAAAGGGACATTGTTCGGGGCATACAATGCTGTTACTGGCTATTTTCAAAACGTGCGTAACTACAAGGATTCAGAAGCCAAATTACAGAGTATTGTTCTGGGCGGTACTGCACAGGCAAAAGCGCAGAAAGCATTCGACCTATGCACCTCCTTTGAGAAAATCGGTGCAGATGTATTTGAATTGAAGTAATCCATTAACCAAAGGTGGCAGCCTGTACAGGACTGCCACCCTTTAAACACAAAACCATGAAAGCACTCCACGAAATGAACAATACCCAAAGAGCCTACGAAATCGCTAGACTGTTTCCGCAGGATCTTAAAGCACTGACCCTATTCATAAAGTCTGAAATAGCACATTTCAAGGAAAAAGAGGAAGCAACACGCCAAGCATGGCCGGAGCAATGTAGCGCAACAGCAGATTATTGGTTTGATCTGATCCAAAGTGCCGAGGACATTATCGCAAAATTCAGCGTAACACTGTTCCGTAATCCAAGGGTCTTTGCCGACCAGTTTTTCTATGCGCACAATGCCGTATTTTCAATACACTGCTTTGTCAGATATGCAAGTTCGGGTAAAGCCCCATACCTCCTGAGAACTGCCATAGCGCTCTATTTCGGAGAAGAAGAAATTGTCACAATAGATTTTAACACTGACAAATTGTAAACGAAAAAATAATTCAAGATGAAACCATTAGATAAAATGTCAAACCTCGATAGAGCCTACCTGCTCGCACAGCTATTTCCTGATGATCTCAAGCAATTAACTGAATTCATCAAAACGGAAGTAGAGCGATTTACCGAAAAGAAAGAATGCGTCTATTCACAATGGACAGAGGGACTGATAACCGCAGAATTTTGGTACAGATTGGTAGATAACTGTAAACGTACATTTGCCAACAATGGTACAAGACTGTACAGAAATCCACGGACGTTCAGGGATCAGTTATTTGACAGTTATGATGCCCTGTTTAGCATAAACGCCCTGATTCATTTTACAGAGGAGACCGCATGCAGTAAAAAGCTGAAATATGCAATTTACTCTCTGTTTGGAGATAGTAGGCTTGTCATGATCGACTTAAATTCTGAGTCATGAAACAAACAGCAAAAATAACAGACTTTCTGTTTCTAAAGGTCTACAGTGAGGTTGGACGGTACAATTTTGAAATTGCCATCATCAACCTGTCTGCCGACTGGATTGCCAAGACCAAAGAAACAATGGAACTGGTAGAAATGCTAGGGATAAACCCCATTGCGGGGTATATCGCACGAAAAGAACATACCGTCCAATTTCTGATTCATAAAACCACTAGCGCTCCATTTTATGAAAAGTGGTTCGGTGAAAACGAACTGACTTTTGTCGAAGCTGATCCACAGGAAATCGAACAATTATGCGATGAAAAAGGCTGTACAAAAAGCGATGTATTACTCGTCCATTCCAATGGAATGGCTCGCTATCAAGCGTTTGAGGATATGCATTTCAGGACATCCGAGTTCGACCTGAAACTGATTCAGGAAATATTAACCTTTCAAAATTAATTATTATGACACGTTCAAATCTTCATATCACTTTAAGCAACGGCGAAGAAATAGTTTGCGTTGCCGACAGCTCGAGCGCACCAGAACAAGGCTATATCGTAGAGGAAATTTTTTCGCAATTACTAGCACTCAGCAATAGCAAAAGGGAGCTTTCATTAATCAAAAAGCACTGCACAATGGACGAAAGACGGGCAAATGCATCGTATAGATACTACATCAACCTTATCACTAAAACAGTTACAATGTTCGAGGAAAATTTTAACTACCGTACAGAGCGATTTAGAAAAGGTAAAGATTTAACTGCACGCTATACAAGCTACTTAGAAATACTTAATGTACAGGATCATGAAAAATAACATTGATACAGAATATCAGGCTTTGTGCATCATTTCAGAAATGATAAAAAAATTCGGTTTACTTCATGTTCTGAACATTTCAGAAAAGGACACGATCACCCTGCAAACCGTAAGGGACGATCTCGAAAAAATCATTCAGGCTAATGGCTACCGAATGAATTATGACAAAAATATAAAGAACACCATCATTAAATTATAAGCAATGGACATTCTAGCAAAATACAAGTTTGCAGATTGGTTGTATAACCGATTTGTAGAACACTACAGAAAATCAGAAATCGCAGAAGCTTTTATGTATCTCGATGTTTTGACACAGTACAAAAATTTCACACTGGAAATACGAAAACTTTCAGACCAACGCAGACATATCAAAGAACTGCATTCAAAAATTACAAAAGCACTAAAGGCAGGAACTGCACAGAAGCTTTTACTTGCAGGTGATGAGGGAATAGCTGAATTTAACAGGGAAATGAAGGAATTTGAAGACCACTTAAGAAAAATCGGTCTTTCGGAAGAATATATAACTGAACGTGTTATCGATAAAAAAATGAATTATGGAACCAACTAATTTTTTCACACAACTTGCACAACTGGACATCAACGGACAGATTGTGCTTACAATAGCTAAAGGGGCAGAAAATAACCTGATTGTTTCGACATTGGTTCGTCCCCTATCTCCTGTTGATGCAAATAAAAATCTCATCATTCCCTATAATCTGTCAGCAACAGCGGAGGATCTTGATAACTGCTATTTCGAGCGAATAACAACACCACTCACAAAAGCAGGGGAAATTATTGACAATATGGATGAATACATGAAATCACTGGAAAATATCACTGCCAAATCTCAAAGGGAGAAAGCCAAAACGGGAAAGCCACAGGGTGGAACGGACAAACGGGTTCAAAAATATGAAGAGGCAATGAAAAAGGCGGGTGATCTCGAAAAACAGGGAAAATATAGCGATGCATGGTCAGCACTTCCCAAAGCATCCGAATACCCTGAACATGCTGAATTCATCAAAAATAGACAGTCCTATTATGAACAGCAGATCTGGCCTGATTTGTTCGGAAATAATAACGCACACAGCAACAATGAAGCTGATGAACAGGACGAAAATTCAGATGTAGAAAATGTTTAACTAAAATTTGATAACAATGGTACTAGCAACACAACTAAAAAGGGTTTTTATACTCGTTGATAAGGGAAATGAAATCCCACTTTCTGACCCTGAACCAAAATGGGCAGAGCAGGATGTTTTATTCTTCTATTCCAATATGTACCCCATTCTGACCACTGCAAAAATTTCTGCTCCTGTTATTCAGGATGACGAAGTGGTTTACAGGTTTGAAACAGTGATAGGGACAAAAGGCTAACTAAAAATTTTAATACAATGAGTCATGCAAAAACAATATGCCGACACGGTAAAACTACCGAGAAAAGAACAACAACGTCAGCTACATCGAGCGTTGGGGGAATACGACCACTGGCTAAAACGCAGAAAGGATGCAGGCGAGATCCGCAAGGACAAACGTCAGTCACTCCCCCCTGCCATGTTGCCAATGCCTTTTTAAGAATGAAGTTCTTATCAAGATTGCAGGAAACAGAAGTCGTACAAGGCTGTGACAAAACTAAATTAGAAAGGGAATTTTATGATTCCCTTTCCATAGTCACCGAGAAATATGGTATTACTGTACAGGACAGCAAAGCAATGCCTTTCCCCTATAATATTTCTGCTGCGCTAGCTGATCTAAGAGCGAAGCTAAAAAAGACCATCTTAGATTGGAAGGAAATCAGATTGATTCATCATCGCAATAGGACATTCTTCGCCCATGAAGATCGCTTCAATACTGGTATGACCTTATACTATATACCAGTGATTCCGCTTCATACCATATTGGAAGAAAATCAAAGCTCACAAACTGGCATACTATTATTGTCTATTTATTCCTATCTCTATAAGGTTTTAGGTATTCCTTACTACAGAAACGATGATTGCTACCTCAATTCGACCTATGAATCGTACGAGGAAATGATATCGGAAGACGAAGACCAAGACGAGGATATCTCCGCTGAACTTAAAAATGCAAAAACAGTTGGCGATATAATGAAAACTAAAATCTTTGATGCTGAGAATCTCACTGCTTTTGAAACTCGGTTAAAAACCTTTAAAGCAAAAAGCGACTTCGATAAAAAGACACTAAAGATTGCGAAAGAGGTTTACAAGATTTATACAAAATACCCGACAGAACGCCTTGATCGTAAATATTACCCTTTACGGTTCAGGGAAGAGGAAGCACAAGACAGTTATTATGTAACAATGGATAATTATGTCTCTTTCTGTGCATCCATCAAGGGAAATCTGTTTGAATGCATGTGTCAGTTCATTAATGAAGATTTACAGGAATATGGCGACATAGACGAACCTACACGTTTTTTGCCATTTGATGAACAGGTGATAAAGGGAAACAATTTTGATTTTGAGAAACAGGTCTTTGATAGTCTTGATGATCTCATAGCTCTATGGCAAAATTCTAACTTCTAAAAAAACATCATGAAAGATATTACAAGCAATTTCGCGACCTACTATTATCCAAAATCTGCACTGATATTTTATAAGGCTGATGGGGATTCAAGTAAATCTTATGTTGAGCATTACGACATAAATAAAGAGGGGAATCCGATTAATGCGCATCCCCTAACGGTCAGAGAAGCAAAAAGACTGGCTGAATCACTTCATACTGATGATGAAAAGGACAGATTATTAAAATCGGACGGAATCTTGGATAGCACAATTCTGTCCTTTGATGCCAAACTTGGTAAGATCATTTGGTTCACAAAAGCGCAATACCGTCAGCTCCATTTCAGTAAAGGACTAGGGATACCATCGGGCAATGCTCATACACCCGCCCTACTCTGGATGGCTGACAGGGAATCACTGTCAATTTTTGCATTAGCATCAAGCAGAAGACCAACACCCAATACAGAGCTTTATCATGCGCCTTTCTTTAATGTTTACCAAAAGGGGAACGTTTGTATGGGTTCAGTCGATATCGAAGTGAGTGAAACATCTTCCATTAAGGAACTGACAAAATTATGGGAAGCCTATTTTTTCAACAGTTACTTTTCACACTTAATGTCTGAACACAACCCAATCAACGGCAACTGCGTCATGCTGTGGGAAAGTCTGGTCAATACAAATAAATTGTTCCCTAATGAGATTCTTCTTAAAAACAGTCAAAAACTTAAAGATATATTGCTATGAAAACGGTAAAAACAAATGTTCATTTTCTTCATAATGAATTATTACGTCCAACAAACTCGATCCTTGTCAATGTCATTGGCGCAGGTGGAACTGGCTCTAAATTGATGACTTCCTTAATGGAGATTAATCATAGCCTACTAGAGCTCGGACACAGTGGATTGGACGTACATCTGTGGGACGATGATCTCATAACACCTGCTAACATTGGTCGCCAACGCTTTGCAGAATCTGAAAAAGGTCTGTACAAATCCGTAGCGATTATCAACCGTATTAATCGTTGGGCAGGCTTTAACTGGAAAGCAGAAAGTCAAAAATTTGAACGTGACAAGCTGGGTAATATTCCTGAAAATGCAGGGGCGTCAATTTACATATCCTGTACAGATAACGTCAGTTCAAGATTTGAAATAGCACATATCATACGTACACTAAAAAAACAATATTCTTATCATAGGGACGCCCCAAAGTATTGGCTGGATTTTGGGAACAGCAAATTTTCAGGGCAGGTGCTGTTATCAACAATTGGAAAAATAGAACAGCCAAGATCGAAAATATTTACAACAGTAGCTGAACTTCCTTTTGTTACCGATGAATTTACTGACTTGCTCAAAGAATCCGAAAAAACAGATGATACACCGAGTTGCTCGCTTGCGGAATCACTCGAAAAACAAGATCTTTTCATCAATGCAACATTAGCGCAAATGGGCGCTTCCCTCCTATGGAACCTTTTAAAGTCCGGTATGACTGAACATCGGGGGCTGTTCCTAAATCTTGAAAATTTTAGAACTCAACCTATATCTGTCGGCAGTTAAAATCTGCCGGCGGCCAAAAGCTTACGGCTTTTGGCGCTAAATCGGCTACAACGGCTGTCCCCATGCAGCTATTCCCTGCTTCGACAGCCGTTGCGGGTTGTTTGTGGGATACACAGTATCCCAAGAAGCTTCGCAGATAGATTTTTTTGACCCTTAATTTTTTTTAAAAGTATCTTCACAGCAAATTTTTACATCAACAAAATAGAAGAATTTCAATGATGTATTATTCTTCTTACCAAAAATCAATCTTCATCCAACAAAGAAAAGTTCCTTCCTGGCCTTTTCCGATCCCGCTCATAGTCTTCCCATTCTTCCTGAGAATATTTTTTCCCATCCACGATCTTGTATACATTGCCTTGAAAACTGTCAAAATCTGTATTGACCTCGTAGGTAATTTCCTCAAATAGATCTTGCTCGCCTTTTATGTTCAAATTGAAACTGATTCGTTTCACAACATCAGCTACGGTATCTTTAATAACCGTAATTTTTGAATCTATTGAGAAATCTCGGGATACATGGTAATCTTTGGCCTTAGCCCTAAATCCCTGATCCATGAGCAAGGCATCCAGATTTTTCTCATTCAATGTTACCCAGCCTTCAAGGTGTATCTCCTTTTCGTCACTCGCTTTACACTCAAACACTGTTTCCAATGGAAGGTCCAACGGCATTGCCAAATAATCTAGCCCCTTATACTGCTCGCCGACACGACAACGACCATCTGAGTCTATGAAAAAGGGCAAATAAACACCATTGGAAAAGGTATCATACTCCATACCTAAAGGTGTATTGAAGTACAATTTTTCGACCAGTAGCAACAAGACTCTATTAGATGGATTTCGGTGTTTATCCCGAAAACGGTTCCATTTAGGTTTAAAAATATTTTTATTTGTGATCGCTGCAACACCCAAACGCCGACCATACTTCCAGACAACAGGACTAAACAGCAACGGATCGTTCGTGTTGCTACTTTGATACTTTATATTGGTAAACTTAAAGCTCGGTTCTTCAGTATTCACTTCATCTTTCTCCAAAATGAACACGCCGCTTGAATCTATATTAAAAAGTGATTTCCCTTTGTAAGAACTCCTTTTTTGAAATGAAAACCTATATTCAACAGGACGCAATAGTTCAGACATGATATTATCAATGGATGGCAACCACCCAATTTATTATAGTTTATACTGTATAGTTATCTGGGTTGGCGCTTTCCAAATATCCTTGCTCAGCATCCTTTTTCATGGATGCAACAATACCTTCGGGAACCATATAAAAAGTAAGCATTTTTTCCTCTATCTCCTTCATTTTTTCATTGTCATTTAAAGCATAATATAACTTGAACAATATCTCATCTTCAGAAAGGAACTGATACGGGTCTTTAACGTAATTACTTCTAAATGCAACATATTCATTGACTTTCTCAGCGGCTTGTTCGTACTTGTTAGTCCGTATCAGCGCTGAATAAAGTCTGTTGTATGCAAATGATAGCCACTGAGCAAATATTTTTCTTTGATCTTCTGCTGTATATTCATTTCGATTCGTATCAAAATTAGCAAGGAGGTATTCTGCTTCCTTTATAACATCTTCATATCGTTCCAGCTTATAATATAATAAGACAAGTCTCAGATACCCCATCTTAAATGGCGTCTCTTTTGAAATAGATTCCTTATAATATTTTTCAGCCAGTTCATTGTCACCCTTCTTTTCGGCGATAAGACCTTTCAGCTCAAAAGCTTCTGGATAATCATGATCGATTTCTAAAGCCTTCGCACAAAATTCCTCCGCCACATCAATTGAATCGGCATCAAAATATGCACTGGCTAAAAGGGCAAGGTATTTCTTCTCCTTTGGAAACTCATTATTTAAAATATGTAAATTGGCGATAGCTTTCTCTGTTTCGCCAAACATCTTTTGATTGCTTATTTTCTGCAATAATTTCTCTACTTCCTGTTCATTCATTATTCTAAATTTATAATTGTAAACAATACTAACCTCTAAAAGTATTACCCGGCGGCAGTTTGCCATGCGTAGCCATATAGGTATCAATCAACGACACTTCTTCGGCATTGGCCGTGGCATAGTTCACATTTTGCAAATACCACTCAAAAGGTAATAATTTCCCAGAAGATAGACTGTTTAAGATATATTCATCTTTATCTCCATGATATAATTGGAAAATTACTAAATATCGTGCATATACAGATTTAAAAGATGTTAATCCATATTTCCAGATTGCACCACTCAACATAAATTGATTCACAAATCCCGCTCCAAAGGTGTAATTTCGCATAAGACCGGGAGTTCCGACATGGAGATCATAAACATTGTAAATATCTTTTTCTCTTCTTCTTGTCCTTGGTTTGGTCTGCGGTACTGTAAGCGGTGGCGCAATCGGCACTGTAATAGGCGCTTCAATTGGTATATCTGCAGGAGGAAGAACAGGTTTGGGCAGCTCTTCATCCACTGTTGGTGGTGGTGCGGTAACGGGAGGTGCAGTCACAAATTCCCAAACTACCTTGGCAGCATCAGCAATGGCATTGCCTACCGTTGAGAAAAAGTCACATATATCATCCCAGAAATACCATATTGCAGCAATAGCAACAACAGCCAAAATTATCCATCCAATAGGATTCCACGACATCGAAGTTCCCGCAGTGGTTGCACTCGCAAAAATTCCAGAGGCACCACCCGCAATTGCTAGTTCCATAATTACTATTTTTTAAATTTATAACTGTCCTGAATTCTTACAGCTGATAACACCGCCATATGGACAGATACATTTTGACACATCGGATAATGGTTTTTTATCCAAAACCTTGATCTTTGGTACTGTCTTGATCCACGTGAGCGGAACACCTGATAGTTCAAGGTTCAGCCTGCAAATTCCTTTCAGGCCACATAGTCCAAAATTGGGAATATTCAGTCCCGCAATATTGTCCTTGTCGGTTGCAAACTTCCCATCACGGAGCTTGATTTTTGGATTAGACGTTACTATCAATGTCGAACTCAACAGTCCTTTGTCGCAATCCAGTATAGCTTGATCTTTAATGTATTCCATGTCATGTAAGCTTTACCTCTATTCCACCTTTTACATTTATATGCTGATCATTACTAATTGTAATGTCCCCTCCTTTGGAAGTTATGTCGATAGTTCCTGCACCGCCACCCTTCTCAGACGGGGTGGCATTCATCGCAAGTTTATTGCTGCCGGTTACTGATATATCTTTGCCGGAAAGTGTAATGGTACCATCGTCTTTCATGGTAAATGAGCTGTTGCCAATTGTGATGGTCAGGCTCTTTTTTCCTTTAAAGCTTATATTTCCTTGTTCATCCATATCGAAAACAGAGGTTGCAGGACTATTTTCCTTAGCCCCTACATTAATCGAGCTTTTAGTTCCGGCGTTGATAACATGATTTAAATTTGCATCTGTAGTTGCATTTCCAGTTCCGTCAAAATGCATTTTTGCCCCACCTTTGTCTTTCAGGTTCATGGAACCTGCACCATTGTCATATTTTAATTCCGCTCCACTGCGCCCACTAAAGGACATCACATTATTGCCTGATCCGCCACCAGCGCCGATCCCCCCATGAAACAATCCACCCATTACAAAGGGACGGTCAGGATGCTGATATACAAAATTGACCATAACTTGATCTCCTACTTCGGGAACCGACATAAAGCCTCTGTTTGTTTTCACATCATCACTGCTCCCAGCATCTGGTGACATTACCCGGATAAACTCGGACCTATCTTTACCCTGTTGCCAGTCAAATTGAACCTGAACTCTTCCCTGATTTAATGGATCGGTATTTGAAACTACCTTTCCAAACTGCGGTTCAGCTTTTGGGACAACAAATTCAGGTCGCGGAATGTAACCCGAATCGGCTGCAATAGCCTCAAACCGCCCGTTATAATATCCTCTTGCGTCAACTTCATGAACCACTTCCGTCAATAAAAGTCTGGTGAAATAGGAGGTCTCATTACTATCTGTTGTTCGCATCTCCAAATCAGCAGTACATCCCGGGTATAAAAAAGGAACTGTCGAAATACCGGTGGTCACAAATACCTCGGCAGCTTTGCTTCCCGCAGTACCTTTCTCTGAAGCTTCAATATCCAAAAATGAATTTGCCTTTATTGGAGCAATTCGTAGTGATGGGGTTTTAAATGTATGTTCCGAAATTTCATAAGCTCTCCGGGCAATATCCGATGTATGCTTAATAGCCGCATTTCCACCTGTTAATCTCTCATTCTTTCGACTATTGTAACCGTAGAACGACGGCTTAACATGCTGTGCCTTCATCCGGATCTTTACATCGCTTAAATTCCTGCCGTAAACCAGTTTCACGGGATTTTCTGAGGGTGGCAGTTTTCCAAAATGCAACACTTCACCATCATAGTAGAATTGTTCGCCGTAAGCTTCGGCGATTCGGGCTAAATAATTATAATGGGTTTCTTCATATTGCGAGCTATAAGCCACATTACCGTAGGTGGAATCTACTCTGAAATCAAACTTGCTTGAATCAAGACCTTCACTTATTACCTGTGAAGCTATGCTATTCAGACTTATGTCCTGTGAACCTCCAAAACTTTGTATATGTGGAGCAGCATCCAACAGAACTGTTGGACTTGAACCGATAAGAACAATATTTCCGAGGTTTCCGTTTTCCTGGCTAAATCCAACTTCCGTCACTACCCCTACAAAATTTCTTTCAGGGCTTTCCTCTACGTCCTTATATTTGAATACGACAGTAATCCTTTTACCAAGAAAGTTTTGCGCCTTTTCTAAATTATGGTTTTCAACCTCCCCCAAAGTATCGTGTGCAAGGATCAGCTCAAAAGTGTGATGTTTGACGGCGCTTTGTACAAGCTTAAAATGCTTAAAAAAACGAATTGGTTTACCCTCAATAACTATTTCAAGCTTAACCAGTCTATTAATTCCGTTGACTTCATTTTCTGAAATCCCCGCAACGTTAAATATTTTCGAGGTTGGCTGGTTATTCCATAACCGATCTTCGGTGACGGATTTATTATTGGAAACAACAGGTTTATCAAACATATTGCCTGTTGTATTAGCTGCCTGAAAAGAAGATTCGATTGAAGTAGCTTTTTCTATCCTCTTCCTATCATGGCTTGTAGAATCTAAATGATCCATATCTTTTTGAAACATGCATAATTATTTTTTCATTTATGTTATTGCTTGGATATTCACCAATAAATGGTGATACTAATTTATCAGGAGAACAGTCAATGGTAGCCAATATATGCTTAAGCCAAAAAAGTTGGTGACTGCTTCTGGGTGTGGTCGGTCAAATTTCTGTGGAATTGAAATTTTTCTTTCATATGCAGAAGAGCACAGCTTTGGTGTTTTTCATAGTGTTTTTTTTCATGAAATAGGTGATTTTAGTTTTGCAATATAACTCCTTAGAAATTCACAGCAAAATGAATTAGGTATTATTTTAAAAATTGTAGTAATTCTACTAATCAGTATTTTATCCAATTATTTTCCAGAAAACAAATATCAGACCCACAAGAAGAGTGTCCCTATAAATTGAAAATTGGTAGCTGATGAAAGACTGCTGTCTAAGTTCTTAAATAACGGTCTCTATGGTGAGATTCTGCTCCTTACTGGTATCTTTTAATCGTCTCTTGATGAAATCAGCAGGGCCAATTCCATTGATTTCTTTGAAAAGTTTAGAAAAGTGATTTCGTGAAGCCATACCGCATTCATCAGCAAGCGTTTCAATCTTATATTTCCGGTATTCCGGATCATTGTAGAGTTTGTCCGTTATATATCTGATCCGTAGCACGATGAGGTATTTCGTAAAATTCATTCCTTTATATTCGTTTACGATCTGAGATAAATAGTAATGATTTGTATCAAATTTATCCGCCAACTTATGTTGCGTCAGGCCATGCTCTTTAAATCCCTCCTTATGCTCAAAATCTTCTAGTTTATGCAAAATTTCTTCCACAACCTTTGGGTCTATTTCAAGTTTACTATCGTCCTGCTTTTCTTGTACCGATATAACCACATTTGCAGTATCCCGGGCGATGATCTTTTGCTCCAAAATGGCGTATTTGCGGCGGATTCTTTTTGCCCGCCTCTTATAATATAACATTGTCGCAGCAAAACTGACAGCAACAGTGCCCAATCCCCATTTGGCAAGATTGTCCTCAGCGGATTTATTTTCAAGCCGCTTCTTATCTTCATTTAATAAACGTGTGTCATATTCTTTGCTCATCTTTCGTAACAAATAGTTGAAATCCCGGTATAGAACATTGTCGACCTTTAAAAGCTGATTTGTATAGTACAATTGTTTCTCTACATCATTCGACGCTTTGTACTGGTCAATTAGAAGCTCATAGGTATCCCGTACTTCGGGAACAATAAAACCATGTTTCTGAAAAATAGAATCTACTTTTTCAAAATTTCTCACAGCATGCGTTTTACCCCCAAGACCCAGGTACGATTTCCCTATAAACGAATAGTTTACAGTCAACCACGAAAAATCATTAATCTTGGAAAGTGCTACGGAGGATGCTGAAAGAGATGCAAGCGCTGCTGAAAATTCTTTTTTACGGAACTCAGAAATTCCTTTTTCTTTCAAAAAATAACCAGATTCCTGCCGATGCTCCCGGTTAGCACCGATTTCGGTAAGTCCAACGCTGACAATTGAATCGGCCAGTGCATATTTCCCCATGTTCCGATAACAGATAGCCATCTGGTGGAGACTATTAAAGTATCCTCTTCGTGCATCATATAGAATGTTCGGATGTTGATTTTTGTTAAGTTCTGATGCAAAATAGTTACGTGTCTTTATAAAAAGTACTAATGCCTCATCGTAGTACCCGATATAGCTTTTTACAACGCCGATAAGATAATTCAACCGGTTCTTATAATATGGATCTGTATCCTTATCCGCATACTGAACTGCGACAAGGAACTCATTCAGTGCCAATTGGTATTTTTTAAAGTGAAAATAATAGACAACGCCCTTTTCAAGATAGGCTGAACTTACTAATGCATCTTTGCGTGATAATTTGGCGGCTATTATGGTACTATCTGCAAACTTGAGTTTTACGTTACGATCACTGGAGAATTCAACGCCGTCCGCGTAACCCTGATATAACTTACCATAATCTTTATCTTTTTTTGCCTCAGCAATATATTGACGTATGAACGGAAGTGCCCTGACATCATTCTCCGAAAACACTTCATAGTTTCTCCTGATATAGTAATATTTACTGTACCCTTCTTTCTGGGCACAGAGCAATTCACAGTGTAATAAGCATAAAAGGATTATGATATGAAAAGTGGAGAATTTCATAGGTCAAGTTTATATAAAATTACTAAAATTCGCCAAATCATGAATTATGTAGAACGGAAAACTCCAACATACCACAAAAACAATCTAAAATATTGATTTACAATGCAGTAACAATGCTCAAATTGAACAATTTGCGCATTCAAATTGTTCAATGAGTGCACTAAACAGTTTTTCCGTGCGCTAATGCCCTCTACCTTCGTTCTCGAATTCGAAATAACCGGCCGGGATAATTCTTAAAATTTTTTATAAAATGAAGATCATTATCTCAACAATATTAATCATCACAGGAACTGCACTTTTGCACTCCTGTAGAGAATCCGAAATAGAACCGTTAGAACTAGGAAAACTGAATACTGTAAACTCAAAAACAGAAATGTCGAAAGTTAGCGATACAATTCAGGTAGGAGTTTTTGCCACTGACCCTGATCCTGAACTTGATGAATCGATAAAAGACCCACCGATCAGACATGGTGGCCAATGGCGGACTTCGAAATAATATTCGAGTAGACCCTCCTTTTCAATGTAAAACCAAAATACACAATGCCATGCGAACGAAAAACTTGATAGCCGAAATTATTATATTCTTACTAATACTCTTGTGGGCTTATACATTTGCAAGTAAGGTTCTTGATTTTGATACTTTTAATAGGCAGATCAAAGGTGCTTATCTCCTATCATCTCTTGGATCACCTTTGCCTTACATTTTACAGCTGCTGCATTTGTCACTTGTGGTACTGTTGCTAAAGAAGTCCTGGAGAAAGATAGGACTTATTACCTCACTATCAGTCCTCGTGATATACACAGGTTATCTCATTTACATTTTAAAGTTTGCACCAAGCATACCATGTTCATGTATCTCGCTGTATAGGGGGTTGCTTTGGGATGATCAACTGTTGATTAATCTCGCAGTACTGGTACTAAATATCATTGGTCTGATCATGTTTTCGTTTAAAAGGCCACCACACAGTAGTCATATTCAGACCACACACTAAATTTAAAACTAATAACTAAACAGGGGAAGCCGAAAACCTGAAACCCAGAGTAGGCAAAAAACTAAAGTTTAGCTTTTTGATTTATAAAAGCACCAAAACATCATGAAATCACTTAGAATTACCTTAGGAGTTGCAGCAATTGCACTAGGTACGTTTACTGCTTTTTCATTTGCTCCGGCAAAAGTTGACTCAAAAGTAACAACAGGTATTCGTTACGTAAACCCAAATGGATCAATGGGAGATGCTTATGACCCTTCCAATCATCCATGTGAAGGTGAAGGAGATCTTTGTGCTCAGGAATACACTCTTGAAACACAACAGCCAACTGAAGAGAACAAAATTTTTGGCGTTAGAAGACCATAGGAAATGAGAATTGTAATATTAAAAAGGTATCCTTACGGGATACCTTTCTAAATTTATGCTGCTGAACCATATATGAGAAAGTATAGGTATTTCTTAGGCACTTTTTTAATGGATCAATTTATTAAATTACTATAAAAGCTTATTAAGATAAGCTGTAAAACCTTCAAAATCAGTCGCCGGATTTGGTGGCACTCCTATAATATTGCCATTCTTATCCAAAACAATTAGTCTCGGATAAAATGTAACCTTTGCAAATTTTATGATATCGTGATTCATTCGCTGCTCTTCAGTATATAGCTGTAAAGAATTTTTACTTGAGAATATTCCTATTCCCTTTTTCCAAGGTTCATTTTTATCAATACCAATAGAGATAAACTGGATATCTTTGCCTTTAAAATACTCTTCAGCTTTTTCGATGGATGGAGCTATCCCTTTGCATGCAAAGCAGCCGTTAAACCAAAAATCGAGTAAAATAATTTTACCTTTAAAATCTGCCAATTGATGTCTTCGTCCTGTTGTATCAGGAAGGTTGAAATTGTAGAAAGCATCACCCCTTTTAAGGTTTTTTTGAACATCTTCAAAAGTATCCAAAACCTCTTGGAAGTGCGGATTATTCTTATTTACATGTTTAACATAAAAATTAAGCACATCCTGTGAAACAGGAGAATCCCATTTTGCACGAAAAAAGTCTCTAGTAAAATAAGAAAGAAGGAAATCACGTACATATGGTTCCTCATCAAATTCGTTTACAATAAGCTTATTATAATCCAATGGCTTAGTAAAACGAACAATATGCGATTCTCCCTGAATTTTATCACGATTAGATAATAGCATATAACTGGGTAGTATAAATCTTCCACCATAATAATTAATCACTTCCTTATTCAGAAAAGGTTCGATCCTGTTTTTTCTTTTGATATATTTTTCAAAGAGGATGGCAACAGAGTCAGAATAATATTTGACAGAATGCGCTAATACCTGATCTAAGGTCCCGTCAACTAATTGCGCCTTTATTAACTTCATATCCCGAGGATCTTTAAGTTTATTCAAGCTGCACATCGAATCAATAATATTTAAGTATATATCCGCGTTTTTATACTTCTCAGTTATACTTGTTCTATCCCAGAATAAAAGATGTATACCTGTTGCCAGGAGCTTGTGATTAATGGCTTTTAACAAATTGAGCTTATCTGATCCCTTTCCATCAATATTCATATTATCAAGACCAAGTTTCTTTACATCCGGTATGGTAAATGTAAGATTATCACCGGGATTTACCAGAACCCCGAAACTGCCGGGGATAAAAATAATTCTGTTATTAATGTAAACAGTGGCTTTCCCTGTCCTCTTTAGATCAAAATCGAATTTAAATTTGCCGTTGTTTGTCTCAATATGAAATTCCTGCATTTTTGTTTCAGCAAATTGTCCATCAAAAATGAGCAAGTCAATGTTAATTATTGTATCTTTTGCATTTTCAATTAATCCGCTAATTCTGGTTTTTGTTTGAGCAAAGGAGTTTTGCGTTGTAATGATATACATTACAATCAGTACTAATATTTTTTTCATGATTTTCTGTCTTTTTAAAAGTTAGTTCTGTTCTATACCACTGTAATTAATGATATACTGAGGGATGGGAAAGATATAACGTCGATCTTTCGGTGGTAAAGTGTATGTCTTGTCTCCCACAGTACGCATTAAGGTTTTGGCGTAACGGGGGTCTTTATTTAAACGTTTAAGATCTTGAAAGCGTAGTCCTCTCTTTAAAAGCTCCTTTCTGCGTTCCTTCAAAATGATGTCAAGCGCCTCTACTTTGGTACTTGCTGTTAACGGTATGAATGTATTTGTTTTAAATCTTGTAGCAAGAAGTTTATTGAGAATCTCCATTGCTTGATCTTTATCCCCAATTCTGGCTTCACACTCCGCTGCTATTAGCAAGACTTCATCTATAGCCGTACCTGCTAGATTATTTGAAACCAAATGACCACGCCAGATAACTTTATCATCCTGAATTTGGAAGTAAAGTGTCTTTCTTAGATCATTTTCAGCATACTGATTATATAATTGATCTGGTATGGACGCAGAAGTACTTGATGTGCCGTAAGGATTTGATAACTTCGTCTCTATATGAATCTCCTTACTTTTTAGAAACAGTGGCCTCGAATCTTCTGGATTGAAGTTATTGTAGTCATCTAATGTTGATTTAACAGCTAATGAATTTCGTGTTGATTCAAGTGCCTTTTGATAATTATCCATATATAGATATGTCCTAGCTAGTAATGCGAATGCGCCAGCATTTGTAATATGAAGGCCAGAAATTGCATTTTTGGGCAATAAAATTGCTGCTGCGCTAAGGTCTGCGATAATTTGCTGGTAAGTCTGCTTTAAATTACTTCTGAAAATTGGTTCATTAATATCTTCGTCTAATTTTAAAGGAATTCCCAAGTCCTTATCAGCAGTATTGGCATCATAATATTTACAGAAAGTCATGGTAAGATTAAAAAAAGCACGTGATCTGTGATATAAGGCAGTACCTTTTATCCTGTCATACTGTCCTGTATTACTTTCGGTCCTTGTGATTTTGCTCAGACCTTTTAATGTGACATTGCAATTCTGGATCTGTTTGTAGGCATAGTCCCATTCTTCCCCATAGTCCCCTCCACCTAATTTTGGGAATTCATCTACTGTCCAAGTTAACAGCTTTCGGTTAAAATCAGAAAAAAGAGAATTGTATTGAGCCAAAGTAACCTCAAAGTCATCACAGGACGCTTCCATACTTCCACGCTGATCATAAGAAAACATACCTGAATTCATTAACAAGTCCATGTCATTTAGGGTCGTCGGAACTATTAATTTTATATCTTGTTTCTCTTCTAACCATTCCTTTGAGCAGCTAGCTAAAAATATTAATGTGAATATTATTAAAGACATTATTATCGTTTTCATAGGATCATTTTTTATAGGTTACCACTTATCCCAAACGCAATTGTCCGAATGGGTTTTGCCATAGGAAAATCTGGATCAAGGTTGACTTTATTTGCTTTCCAAATCATACAAACGTTATTTATATAGCCAAAGATGCGTACGTTTTTAATGTGCAAACATCTTAATATGTCTGGATGTAAATTATACGAAAGATTTACATCCTGCAGCCTTATATGATCACCCTTACTTACCAAAACTTCAGAATTGAGATAATACTGATCTGCCACAAGAACGGCCGGATAGCTTACCACGGGAACATTCGTCTTTAGCTCATCCCCGGGCGCCTGCCATCTGTTATAGTAGTCACCATGCCCATAATAGCTACTGTACAATGCAGAATAATTTATTGAATTCCTTCTAAAATAATATCCGAAACGGTAGGTTATATTGAAAGACAAATCAATGCCTTTGTAGCTGAAAGAATTACGCAGAGCACCGAAGTAAGGCGCCAACGCATTACCATTATAAATTAGATTATTTGCAGGGTCAACGGCTAACTGCTGTCTAATCTTGGTATATTCTGCCGATGGCTGCCCTTCTAAATATCCCCTAGCCTGTCCTGTCTGTGGGTCAAGTCCAGCCCAGGGATAGCTATAAATTCCAAATAAAGACCGTCCCTCGACAGGACTATATGCAGTGGCAACTCTGCCAACACTATAATCTGTTAGAAAGTTAGTGATCGTTGTTGGTCTTTTATATTTAGTGACAACATCTTTAGCATAAGAAAAAATAGCAGTTGTCTTCCAACTGAAATTTTTATTTTGAAGATTGATTGAAGTAAGTTCTACATCAATACCCCTTCCATCCATATTGGCAAGATTCCCCCTAAAGGAGGAAAAGCCTGTTGTTGGATCTATGTCTCCGTTTCCAATCAGATCATTTCCTCTCCGTTTAAAAAATTCAACATTTCCCGAAAGCCTATTATTTTGGGTCGCGAAATCAATGCCTATATTGAACATTCTATTCCTCTCCCAACGGAGTTCATTATTTGGGGGGCTGACTAGATCCGCAGAAGGTAAACTATTGTCGATATTCCTTGTTAAACGAGCTGTGGTATAAGCTGTGGTACTCCTATCTATGTTTCCACTGTAACCAAAAGTTGACCGTAAACTTAATTCCCGAAGCCAGTCTAGATTGTAAAAGCTTTCTTTATTTAGATTCCATTTAAAACCGGTTGACCATAAAGGAACTGATTTTTGGTTGGTCTTTACTCCAAAGAGATTGGATTGATCAATCCTTGCGCTTGCAGAAACCACGTAGCGCAAATCATAATTATAAGCACCATTCAAATAATATGACCGCATTCTATCAATAGTTCCCGAGTAATCATCATAATTTGGAATAAGTGAGGAACTACCTTTACCGTATTGATTAAATCGTGTTAGATAGTCGACTAAGACACTTGAACCGACGTGAGGATCAAAACCATATTGTCTGGAAGATATACTGTTAGCTTTTGTTTCTCTAACCTCAAATCCTCCGATAGCATTTACCTGATGTTTCCCCCACTTTTGGTCGAAATTCAATTGAAAACGCCCATTTAATGCGCTTAGTTCACCATTCGAAATGTCCAATCTACCGCCCATTGGAATATTGCGGGCCATAACACCATTATTAATGGTAGTGAATCTATTTATCTGATCCCGCATTTCATAGCTGTCCTGACTATGGAAATTTCTACGTCTGCCTTGTTGGTTTTCATATTGAAAGCGGGCCTCAGCTGATAACGTAGGCATAATCGTATACTTTATTGCTGTATTTAAACGTATCTCCGATTGTTTGAGCTTATTATCTTGTAGTTCTAATTCCTCTAATGGAACGAAATCCCAATTTAACAATCCTTCTGAAAGTGCCTTTTGCTTTAATACCGTGCTATGATCTTTAATAACAACAGTTGGATTACCACTATCATCAACAAGTCTAGCATATGGATACATTAATTCATTTCCCATGTTATTTAACATTGATAGAACATTGGAAGCAGATTGGTTATTTTGATTATAACTTAATCCTGCTGTGATCTCCAATTTTTCCATTGGACGGAAAACCTGATTACTGTTAACACTCACACGGCTAAAACCACTTCCTTTTTCTGAATTTTGGTTTTTATCAAAACCTGCTGAAAAATAATAAGAGTATTTATTTGTACCGCCGTTTAAATTTAATGCATATTGTTGCTTTAAATTTTGCTGATATAGGTATTTACTCATATCCCTTCGCAGGTCGCCACTACGCAGAGCATCAATTTGTGCATTTGCTTGTTGTTCTGTGAGTAGTCCATTTTTTTGATCGTTGAGGATACTTACAACAGGTGAATACGGGCTGTTGCTTGCTGTATTACTAATGATGGTATTGTAAAAACCCTTTTCAAATAGCATTTTTTCGATGTCAATGAAATCGGTTGGTTTGATCTGTGGAATATAGTTCAGGTCTGGCTTCTGCCCTATCGTAACATTTGATGTAAAGCCGATGTTCATGGGCTGGTCTGATCGTCCCTTTTTAGTCTTAATGACAATCACACCATTACCGGCACGTACGCCCCAGATCGAGGCGGCGGCAGCATCTTTCAAAATATCAATATCCTCAATATCGTTTGGATTGATATTATTAATATCACCCTCATAAGGAAAATTGTCAACAACAATCAATGGCTGATCGTTACCAAAGATCGTTGCCTGCCCCCTGATGGTTAACTTTGGACTTCCTGAACGCTCATCAAAAAGTATAGAAGGTGCTATACCTTTCAATCTGCTGATCACATCGGTTGACACTTGTCTGTTAAAGGTCGCATTATCAACCTTGGAAAAAGACCCCGTTGCTCTTTCCTTCGGTATAGATTGATAGCCACTGGCAACAACAGATACCTCATCGATTACATTGCTATTGGTGGTCAACGTAACACGATCAATATATTTCGCGGATACTGTCATTGTCGAATAGCCTAAAAAGGAGATCTGTATCTCTGATTCGGCATAATTCGAAGGCAATTCAAAAGTACCGTCGTTATCGGAGTTCGTCACATAATTGCTGCCTTTGATGGTTATGGTAGCTCCTGCCAGCGGATTTCCCTTTTCATCGACGATCTTTCCCTTGATGGTCTCCTTTTTTTTTGAATTGGGAGTATTTGTTGTTTTCCGCTCGCTTAGAATGATAATGCCATCTGCAATTTCGTATGCGATTGGTTGGTTCGCAAACAAGGTTCGCAGGGTCTCCTCTATTGAGGCATTTTTCAGGTTAACAGTAATTGGTCCCACTTTTTTTAGTAGTTCCTCTTTGTAGGCAAAATCATATTTTGTCGCTTTCCGAATTTCTGAAATTGCTTTTGACAGGGGTGCTTTCTGCAAGGAAAGGCTGATCTGCTGTGCCTTGATCGCAGTACCGCTGGCAAGTAACATAAAGAACAAGGTGCTCTTTATGCCTATGCGCAGAAGTTTTCTCCTGTGGGAAAACCCATCCACCCACGGCGGAATGTTTTCCTTGTTGGAAAAATCATGTTTTTTCATAGATTTGTGTAGGGTTTGAATTTTGTTAGTTTGTCCAAAACTTTAATAAAGACCCGTTGGCCGGAGTGTTCGCGCACTCCGGCTTTATTAGGCCAACATATGAAACTATAAATCGTTATTTCTTAATCTCAATCCTCCTTCCTTTCGATAGATTAATTTGTAAATCGCTAATCTTTTCGAGTGCATATAGCACACTCGATAGTTTCTTTTCCCGTGAAATGGTTCCGTTGATTTTGATATTCGGCATATTGCTGTAATCTACTTCAACGTCATACCACCGCTCAACCTGTCTGAGCACCTCCTGCAAAGGCGCTCCCTTAAACTGAAACTCATTGGCAGTCCAAGCTGTAAAAGGTTCGGTATCTACGGAATTCACGTCGAAACCGTCATGTACAAGCCTGGCCTGCTGTCCGGGGTTAAGTATAACAGTTTCCTTATTCCGACTGCTTAACAATTCAACTTTTCCGCTGATTAATGTTGTTTTGACAGTAGGTTCATTGGAATAACTGTTGATATTGAATTTTGTTCCGAGCACCTTAACTTGTTGACCGTTGGAAGCAACGATAAATGGTTTTGCTTTATCGTGCGCGACCTCAAAATAGCCTTCTCCCTGTAGCTCCACAGATCTGTTATTGGCTGTGAACTTCGTAGGATATCGTAGCGAAGACTCCGCATTTAACCATACTTTGGTACCGTCAGGAAGGGTTACTTTATACTGTCCCTTGCGTGGCGTTGTGAGTGTTGCAAACTGCACTTTATTTGATATTGCTGTACCATCCATATAGGATGTTCCCTGCTCATCGATCTTTATCGCTTTTTTATTACCCGTCAGATTGATCACCTGACCATCCTCAAACGTAAGTGTTGCCTTATCTGTTCCGGGCAGAACATCTTCTGTTATTGTAGCTGTCGCTACTTCTGTTGGAAATATCTTGTCCGACTGGTAATATTTATACAACCATAAGGAAATGGAAATGGTAAAAAGTACAGCGGCGGCTGTAAGCCAGTACCGCCATAAGGATGTTGGGCGATTCTTAGCTATCAATGTATGCAGCTTTTGAAGTTCCTCGGTAGTTGTGGAATTAGCAGCATCACGCTTCAACAGCTCCATGGCCACATGTTCCTGATCTTTCAATTGCTCAAAAAACAACTTATTTGCACTGCTCTGGTTGAGCCAGACCTCGACAGTCTTCTCCTCTAGGACAGTAAGGTCTTCTCCCCTAACAATCTTTGCCAAAAGGGGTACAATCTTTAACTCGTCGAGAATTCTTTGCTCTTCCATTGGTTCCATTTTACATAGAAACCCAAAAGGAATGTCCGTTGTCTCAAAAAAATAAAAAAATTATGAATAAATCATTAAAAGTGCGATTCCCGCACCTGAGAGGGATTTTTTTAATAAGGATATTGCTCTCGATTTCTGCGTATTGATCGTGCTTACAGGAATACCCAGTTCTTCGGAAATCTCCTTTGCTGTTTCACCGTTCACGATCTTACTCATGATAAGTCTGTACTGCTCTGGAAGCAGATCAATTGCATGATACAGTTCTGTATACACCTCTGTTTGGATGATAATATCCAAAACATTCCTTTCAAACTCGTCAAAATTCTTAGTATATAGATCAAAGCGCTTCTGATGCACTTTTTCTTTATCAATGACCTTGATACAGCTATTTCTTACAGATATATACAGAAACGCTTTTATATTTGACAATGTCTCAAATCCTTCCCGTCTATCATATAGTTTTAGAAAAATGTCCAGTACAATATCCTTGGAAATCTCCATTCCGATATTTAAAAGAAGCCTATTTGCAAAAAATACCAATGAGGAATGATACAAGGTGAAAATCTTGTCAAATGCAAGTCTATCACCGCTTTGGAACTTTGTTAGCAGTGCCTTTTCATCGATCGTGAATCTGGATGTCATAATAAGGCCATTGATAGAAAAGTAAAGTTAAGGAATTTTAAATTCTTTAAAGAATTCTTTTTGTGAAGCGATATTCATCAATAACCGAACCTGTAGAGAAGAAAACCAGATATACTACTCTTTATGCTTTGGGTAAAGGATCTGGTGTTACGGTATACCCTTGTTTTCTTAGTTCACTTATGAGTCCACAATCCCCAAATAAATGCATCAGTCCAACGGCGATAAAAGCGTTATCATTGTCTAGTATAGCGCTGATCTTTGGTAACCAGGTTTTATTTCTGTTGATTACCATTGCATCGTTCCCGGCACACTGCACACCGAATTGATAATCAAAATTCATATCGCCTAAATAGGTCTGGGAAATGCGGCAAAGCCGATTCTTATTTTTCTTTCCTCTTAGGTTTTCAATGCGGGCACTAACCGCTTCTTTTGCATTCTGCCAATTAAAATCTCGTTGCGCATTGATGGCATTGAACTGGTCTGAATTCGTTTCCAATCCTTCGGTCTTCATACCGCCATTTTTAGCCAGTGAAAGAAGGTAATCATCTAAATGCTTCCAAGTATCAGTTGGCTTTGCTGTTTCACATACATCCAGAACATACAGCTGCTCTAATTTTACAGCGAGTTCGGCAGGCGACAGTTTGCTGACCGGAACTGTCCAGTCCGAAGAAACAGATTCTAAGAACTGTACATCTTTTTTATCCAGGTTATTCCGATATGAAAAATCATCCGGACGTTGGTTCATGACGTCAATAATTGTTTTCTTCTTATCTTCTACCGATTCAAAAACTGCAATTTTAGATCGCAATAATAATTCCTTGATCTTTGGTCTTTCATCGATAAAAGAATTTCCAACTTGGTGCATGGTTCCAAGTAAATAGGAAACTTTGCCAGTACCTTCCTTTTCAACTTTCCAGAGTATAGTTTTTTGAGCGCATAGGTAGTGGATATTAAAAAAGAGTATTAAGAACAATAGGAATCTTGATTTCATGATGATTTATTTTGGATAGTTAAATTTAAAGAAAAAACAATAATCTAAAAGAAAGTATATGGTCATAAAAAAGCTGGTATTCTTTCCCAGCTTTTTGGTTTTTAGAATGTAAAACCTACAGATACGCTTGCACCGTACGTTACAGCCCCGGTCTGTGGGTTATAATTCGTATTACCGCTCACGGAAACTGTCGTCTTTTTTCTGCTGTTACTTGCTCTAGCAGCTTCTTCTGGAACTGGGTCCATCGTAATCGGCTGACGCCCGATAACATTTGATGCCAACTGCCATCCGAGATAATAGTTAAAATCTTCGGGCAATGCCTCGTAATAGGCAGCTTGTTCTTCGGTTAGCTTGAAATTCTCAAAAATCCAAGCTCTAGCATCCCTGGAGAGGGTTACGGCCTGATTAATGAGTTCCTTGTCATCTAAGCTGTAAAGCTCTTTCTCCTTAGCATTAACTCCCTCTGGAGTAAGTGGAAATTGTGCCATGTCTTTAAAGTTTTGAATTAGTTACCGTTTTTATTAATCTCTATAATTACAAATTGTACTGTAAATTTATAGAGACCGTTAACTATAACCTATAGGTAAATTACCTATTTTTATCAAGAGCATGGAGGTCGATTATTTGGTGGTGTATACTATATAAAATAGCAGACATCATCGTTTCAAAGCCATATTTCTGCTGGATATTCTGCTTATGGGCATTGATTGTCTTGGTACTTATAAATAGCTTTTCAGCAATTTCTTTCGCTTTTAAGCCCATTGCCGTCAACTCAATTATTTCAAGTTCTCTGGCAGTAAATATAATTTCTTTGCCGGGATCGAATTTAAAGCTTGGATTCTTTTGGATCTCCTTTATGATGGACGTAAGATCTTTCTCAAAATAGAATCCATTGTCGCGCATTTTCAGGATTGCATTTTCGAGCTCATTAGGTGGCGTGTTCTTCGTAAAATACCCCTGTACTCCCATCGTCATGGCTCTTTTTATCGTTTCCATTTCATCCATCTGGGTAAGTATTAAGATTTTGATTTCAGGATATAATTCCTTCACTTGAATACAGATTTCAAAGCCGTCCATCTCCGGCATCTGTAAATCAAGCAGGAGAATATCGGCCGAAGTGCTTTCGAGTTTTTTTAACAGTTCAATACCGTTGCCCGCCTCTATGACGACCGTCATCTGATCAAAGGTGCCGATCAATAAACGCAGGCTTTTTCTGAATAAGGTATGATCATCTGCTATCGCTATCCGTAACATAATAGTGTATTTTAATTCTATTGCCAGATGTAGAGGGAGCCTGTATCAGTGTTCCCCTAATCTGCGAAATCCGGGATTTAATATTCTTTAGACCCATTCCTCTTGGCTGCTGTAAGCTTTTGAAAAATTCAAATATTTTCCCGTTATCAACCAGCTCAAAAACAATTTGTCCTTTGTTCTTAGTGATTGCAAAGTGTATATGGCTTGCTTCACCGTGCTTGATAACATTTGCTACAAGCTCCTGGACAATCCGATATAATTCATACGCATCAGCGGCCGGGATTTCTATCGGTATATGATCGTACTGCTCAGAAAAAGAAATACGGTTCCATCTCCTGATCCTATCAAAATAACTTTGCAAAGTAGGAACCAACCCCTGTGACTCCAGCATCGGTGGCATTAAGTTGTAGCTTATGCCTTGGATATTCTGAATGGTAGTACAGAGGATTGTTTCTATCTCTTTGAACAGGGCCATTCGCTCATTATCATCTTCCCTATTTTGTAAAATAGTGATGTAATTGTGTATGGCGTGCAAATCTCCGCTGATACCGTCATGTAGGTCGGAGGCTATTCTTTTTCGTTCCTTTTTCTCCGACTCTAAGGAGATCCGTAGCAGGTTATCAGATTCTTTTCTCTTGATCTTTGCCACCTTGTTATGATGAAGCAGTACAAAAAGCACGACCGTGAGCACAGAAAGCAACATGACCCCCGTACCAAACCAGAAGAAGAACTTAAATCCTATTTCATTTTCCATACCCCTAAAATTAATAGAATTCTCAAAATCAGTGTAGCAACGATATTCACCCACCAATAGCCGTATTGCCCTAACTCAAACACGAATTTACTTGACAGAAACAGGAACAGTGTACTTGCATAATAAATCGAAAAAGCAAGGACAAAACAGAATGTCGGGTTTTGCCAGAATTTCCTTTTCGGAGCTTCCATCAAGCTTTTAAAATAAGCTATGGAGCAAAGAAAAACGAAAAGCGAAGTGGTACAGCTGTTTATAGCCAATGCGATAGCCTTGTTCGTGCTATCCCAATAAAAAAGCGATATGCAATATATTACAGCCCAAACAACCATAGATATCCGGAGATTTTTTTTCTGTCTACCTTCGAATAATTTAAAGAAGTAGAAATAAAGGGCTGCAAATTCCAGAAGCGCATAGATCTGAAACCAATAATTTGTATTAATTTTTAAGACTACCGTTCCTATAAATTCATAAAGGGTAGCAAGAGCGGTCAGCCATACAAATGGAACAATACCGTGCCTGGTTGAAAATTGTCTTTTTTCAACAAATAAGATCAGTAACGGTATCACTCCAATGAAGAGGGTGACAAAAAATAAAATCTGCGGCAATATTACCGTTTTATCAAAGGACTATCTTTTGGACAATCTGGTGGACAAGGTGACAATCTTTCCACGATGGGTCCGTCGGTCATATCCTCCCCATCTTTATTGACCCCCACCAATACCAGATTTGTTTGACCTGTGTCACTATCGTATCCATTGTAGATCCGTACTGCTATACAATTTTCCTGCTGTAGAATAGCCTTGATTTTTTCTGCACCTACAGAAAAGGACTTAAGTTGAAGTGGGTTCTGCTCCTGAAAAGAATTTGTGAATTTGATGGCTTCATCTAATGAAATCACTTCCCCTGTATTGATATCTAGCTTCATAATTCATTATTGTTAGTAAGACACTAATTATTAATAGCAATTTACGATTTTTAACTAATTCAAAAAATAAGTTTTATAAAATTGTTTCGTGAAACAATAATTGACAATATTTTTTTTACAATAGCTGTTGTCAATTCAACTTTAAACGAGGAAGTCCGATCTCATGTTCCTGGGGATATGGCGCCCGAAAAGTCATACTGACATCTTCTTTTATTTTCTCCTGTGTTTCAAACCGTTTTTCTTCATCGTGCGCATATCTCGGATCAGCAATGAAGGGCATCTTTGCCATTTTGGTGATAGTGATTGTTGGAAAATGGAAATCGACCTCCACTACGCCCAGAAGTAAATAGCAACCTCCGCCCTGAAAAGGAAACTTTTCAAGGCAATCGGGAAAATGCGCTGTGTCAAAGTAATCCCCATTAACATCTACCCATGTGCCGAAATACATTGTACCTTTCTTCGTAGGTACATGTTTTCGGGAAATCAAATAGGCAAGCATTTTTACTTGCTTTTTATGGTATTGAACAAGTTCATTTGCCATGACCGATCCCCTATATTTCGTCTGCAACAGATCAAAGGGTGTGCAAGACACCGGAAAACTCAATATCTCTATCTCGTCGAACGCATCTTCAAATACATTTCGTTTTAATTCGGGAAACTTGAATTCTTTCACAGGTTCCTCAAATAAGGTTTCAAACCTTCGCTCCGGTTTAAATTCTCCAAGCAATACTCTTGCCTTTAATAATAATTCGTTCTTCGGAACGCCACTAAAACGAAACGCTCCTATAAAAATCAAGGTCTGCAAAGTCTCTATGCCAATTAGAATCCGTTTGATAAAGTCCTCTAACGATTTGTATTCGCCATTCCGCCTCCTTTCTTCTGGAATCAATAGCCCAAGTCTCGATTCGACTTTTTCAAGATGCATAAAGCCCAAATAAATCTCATCGCCATAGATGGTTGCTTGGTGCTCACCCCTATTTACACATGGATTTAATATCTTCCCCCCAGACATCCTTGCTTCGTGGACATATACTTCCGTACGGTAAAAACCTCCCATATTATTAATAACAGACACCATGAACTCTAGCGGGTAATAGACTTTTAAGTATAGACTTTGGTAACTCTCTACTGCGTATGACGCTGAGTGTGCCTTACAAAAAGAATAACCTGCAAAAGATTCTATCTGTCGGTAGATCTCTGCACTTAAATTCTCTGGATGCCCTTGTTGCTTGCAAGATGCAAAAAAATCATCTTTTACTTTTTGCAGTGCACTTAAAGACCTTCCTTTTCCTGACATTGCTCTTCTTAAGATATCGCCATCGGCAGCGGAAACACCCCCGTAATGAAGCGCGATCTTGATTACATCCTCTTGATAGACCATAATTCCGTATGTTTCTCCAAGCTGCTCTTCAAAAACTTTATGGAAGTATTCAAACTTGTCTGGATTGTTATGACGAAAAATATACTCCCGCATCATACCAGATTGAGCAACACCAGGTCTAATAATTGATGAAGCTGCGACAAGCACTTTATAATTATCACATTTCAATCGTCGTAAAAGGCCCCTCATTGCAGGGGACTCGATATAAAAGCAGCCTATGGTTTTCCCCTGACTTAAAAATTCATTGCACTTTTGTTCATCCTTGGATAGACTGGTATTTTTGATGTCGATCTTTATTCCCTTTTTCTCTTCGACCAGCCTAACCGTATCGTTGATCGTCCCAAGTCCCCTTTGGGACAAAATATCAAACTTTTCAAAACCTATCTCTTCAGCAACATGCATATCCCATTGTACAATGGGAAAGCCCTTAGGTGGCATTTCGAGCGCGGTAAAATTTGTCAACGGTTCTTCAGATATAATAATTCCACAGGAATGCATGCTCCGTTGATTTGGAAATTTTTCCAATAGCTTTCCATATTTCTGTACTTGCTGAACGACTTCATCGCGAAATACTCTTTCCGGATTTTTACTCAGCTCATCAAGCTCTTCCTTGGGCAGTCCGAAAGCTTTTCCTACTTCGCGAATGATTGAACGATATTTGAATTCGACATTGGTGCCGCAAAACGCGACATATTCTTTGCCATAGCGATTGAAAATATAATCAAGTATAATATCTCTGTCCTGCCAGCTCCAATCTATATCAAAGTCCGGTGGGCTTTTCCGGTTTAAATTAAGAAATCTTTCAAAATACAAATCTAGCTCAATCGGACATATATCGGTAATTCCCAGACAAAATGCAACAATACTATTTGCTCCACTTCCCCGACCGACGTGCATAAATCCCATACTATTACTGTATCGGATTATATCCCAGGTTATCAAAAAATAGCCGCTGAAATTTAATTCATCAATGACCTTCAATTCCTTTTCAACGCGTAATTTAGCTTGTTCATGGTTCTTGCCATACCGTTTTTCTAATCCTGCAAAGGCTAATCGTGTTAAAAGCCTGAAGTCATCTTTCTTGGAGCCCGTATAAAACTTCTTGTTACGTGGCGTAACGAATGCAAATTCAACGCTGCATTCCGTAAGAATTTTTTGGGTATTCTCGATGATTTGAGGATAATTCTGATAAGTTTCTGATATTGCCTGTCCAGACTTAAAATATTCTGTCCTGTAGCAAACTTCATTTTCTGGTAATTTGGAAAGCAACATATTATTGTCAATGGCCCGCAAAATCCGATGCAGGTTAAATTCCTTCTTAGTACTAAAGGTAACCGGACGTAATATGACCATTTTTGAAATTAGCTTTTGATATTCTTTACGGATCAACATATTCAGGTCTTCCTCCCGAACACCGATATACTCATTGTTATTAAGCTGCTTAGGAATATTACTGAAAGGATAGATGATAAAACAGTTTTGAAAATCTGGTCGTTCTGGTAGGTCAATACCATCACAATTATAGTTTGTTAAAACGCGGTTTACCTCCCCTAGTCCAGCAAACTCTTTTGCAATGGTAATGTAGAGCAATTTACTGCCTTTGCGTACCTCAACACCAACAATTGGTTTGATACCTTTTTCTTCGCACTTTTTCTTGAATTCATATATACCCGTGACCGTATTAATATCCGTTAAAACAAGTTCCTTAACCCCCAATGCAGATGCTTGGCATACAAGATCGTTAATGGACAAGGTTCCAAAACGTAGGCTGTGATAGGAATGGCAGTTTAGATACATAGTGAAGAAAATTACCGTGAAAAATTAAAACCCACGGCTCTACCGACCGCATCTTTTCCGAAACGATTTTTGATGTTATCCATCGTCTGGTAAAGGCTGATGAGTTCGGCGTTGTCTTCAAACAAGTTCATTTGATAACTACCGTGGACCAAGTCTGTGAAACGCAGGCCAACCAAGCGAAGACGCATCCGTCTTGTGTAAACTTTATCAAAAAGTTCAAGCGCAACTCTTGCCAGCGTGTGATCGGATGAGGTATAACTTACACGGCTTTGTTTAGTTTCGGTATCAAAGTTTGAATACCTGATCTTGATCACCACAGTCGATGTCAGCCATTTCTCCTGACGGAGCTGGTGGGCCAACTGTTCAGCCATCCCTGAGATAATACTTTTTACCTCATAAACATCCATCGTATCACTGCTAAAAGTTCTTTCTTTGGAAATTGACTTTCTCTCTGAATACGGTATGACAGGCGTTTCATCAATTCCATTTGCTTTTTTCCATAAGTCGGTTCCATTTTTGCCAATCATCTGTTGGAGTACCTCTACGGGCATTTCTGATAAAGTGCCTATGGTTCTAATTCCAACTCTGGAAAATAACTGGAAAGTAGCATTTCCAACCATTGGCATTTTTCGAATAGACAATGGATTTAAAAAGGAATGGACACCCACTGACGGGATTTCCCTGTGACCATGCGGTTTCGATTCTCCAGTACCAATTTTACTTACAGTCTTATTGATGGATAACGCATAACTAATTGGCAAACCTGTCTCCTTCTCAATTTTGGTACTGAGTTCATTTGTCCATTTATAGGCACCAAAGAATCTATCCATACCAGTAAGGTCTAAGTAAAATTCATCTATTGAAGCTTTTTCCATTACAGGAGCACTTTCTTCAATCACTTCTGTGACGGTATGGGACATTTTGCTGTATAGTTCCATATCTCCTTTGACCACCTTAGCTTGCGGGCAGAGACGTAATGCCATTTTCAGCGGCATAGCCGAACGGACACCAAATTTCCTCGCTTCATAGGAACATGACGAAACGACCCCTCTATCTCCACCTCCAATAATGAGCGGAAGCCCGTTCAACTCTGAGTTGACCAGTCTCTCACAGGATACAAAAAATGTATCCAAATCCATATGTACGATAGCACGCTCCATAACGATCAAATTTCTTTTACAAAATTGCTACTATTTTTAGCAAAATACACTAAATTTGTTGCTATAAATCATAGCAAATGTTATTACTCGCTGAAAATCTGCGCTTTCTAAGGAATGAATTACAAGTTTCGCAACAAAAGGTAGCTGATGCGCTCGTTATTACGCGGGGGCGTTATAGTAAATATGAAGATGGAAAAACCGAGCCACCAATTGATATTCTAATCAAGATATCACGTTTCTATAAAATAAGTGTAGATCTTCTGATTACCCTTGACCTAAGGAAACACAAGCTACAGGAAATTCTTAATTTACCTGATAATAGAATCTTACTTCCCATCAAAACAGATTCAACTGGGGAAAACCAAATTGAAATAGTACCATACAAAGCATCAATGGGCTATTTGGTAGGATACACTGATCCTGAATATATTGAAACTTTAAAAACCATGTCCCTTCCATTTTTACATAATGGAAAGTACAGGGCGTTTCCTGTCGAAGGTGATTCAATGCCACCATACGCGGATGGTACATATATAATTGGTAAATACATTGAAAGCCTGTCCGATATGAAAATTGGAAAAACTTACCTATTGATCACTCGTAATGGATTTGTATTTAAACGGCTCGAAAGTATCAATGAAACTTCAATAACAGTCAAATCTGATAATACTTTTTATGATAGTTATTATATTCCTTTTACCGACCTATGGGAAGCTTGGCAATATGCTGGTAGCTTCTCAAGTCAGGAACAGGAAATTACTGATTTTGCCGATCAAGATGTCAAGGAATTACTTTTAGGCCTAATGAACGAGATTAAAGAGCTGAAAAATGTAATCAAACCTTAGATTCCCCCAAGCAATGTAATTGTTTTAAAGTAAAAAAGTCAGTACTATAGAATAGTTAAAAACTTAATATACAAAGCCTTAAGGTAATATACTGATTTTCCAAATTACAATATTTGTTCCCTTGCAAGGTTACTACGCTTATTGTGGAACAGTTACATACATGCTTGAAGATGAAAAAACTACATCTTCTTCACCTTTCTTTTCTGATAATATCGTTGTAATCCCCGCAATTAGTTGATCTTTATTTTTAACAGGGATAAAACAGGGATAATAATTATTCTCTTTTTTACATTCAACTGTCTTTTTTATAGGGTCTGTAGTACCATCTGATGTCATATAATCAAATTCAACTTTTATTTTTTCGTTAGTAAAGGTTGGAAAATAAAATCTAAACTTATACATAGTCCTATTTTTCATTTTCTACCAAAAATTCTTCTAACCTATTCCAAACCCTCTTGTCTTATCAATTGGGCTTCTTCATTATAAACTCGAACGATTAATGGAAAAATAACTGTTCTATCTTCTAATCGCAGTTCTTGTAAATCATCGTCAAAATAAAATGGCAAGGTAAAATATAATGAATTCATTTTAGTTTCAGATATAGTAAAATCAAATGATATAACATCACCTCTGCGGGATAGTAATGGTTGGTTCTGTCTATTATTACATTTCCGGAGGCATCTTTATAATACGCCAGTCTAATTTTCCAACCTGATCTTACCTAAAAAATAGCACGGATAGTAAGCCGTGCTATAAAATTCATAAACATTTGTTATGATAAATAATCTTTTCTTATTTTCTCTAAAATTTGTAGGAGCAAGAGCTTTACAACAGAATAAAATAATAACTATATTACTGACTTTCTATTAATGTCAAATATGTCAATGTCTTTCTCTTGAAATATATTTTCCAATGCAGATGCTCCATTTTTCATTCTGAATTCTAGTTCCTTATCAGAAATTGGAGTACCTAAAAGCCAATGTACAGTCTTTGTTTCAAGGTGCAATGGCTGCAACTTATCCCACAGAAATGGTGATACAAACATAATGTGTTTCATTTCTGACTCTTCATAATACATGTCAACAATTCGCATAAAGACTGATCCTGGTTGACAATCCCACCTTTTCTTAGTAATATAAAATCCTGCTGTGGATAAAATATTTGCTAACATATCAAACTCTTTATATCCGGCAATAAGAAGCTCAATAGGAATATCTTGAAAATTACCATCTTTCATTTCAATTCTATTGGGGTGGTCAGACACACCTATTGTGCCGAAAATTTTTATGTTGGGATAAATCGGATCATCACATGTAAAAATATCAATAAAACTTATAGTAGCCTCATCCCAATGACGGTCAACCTTTTCATTAATTCCCACTATAGTTGTTATATACTTAGTCAGATTTTCATTTTTCATAGAAATTTTCTCAAATACGAAATTTAGTTTCGATAAATATAAAATATTTTGCTAAGTCTACAACGAAGATTGCAATTCGCTCTATTTCTGACATGCTAATTTTAAGTTGCTTTTAAATTGAGAATTATTCCTCCTCATTCTTTTGTATTTCAATACTTCCTTCTTTCATTAAAAATCTGTATCCAAAAGGCAAAGCTAAATATTTCAAAATATCGGGACGAGCAAAAGCAACATGATAAAAATGCACCATTTTTAATGACTTAATATCGTCATTATAATCATCTGTGATAAGGTACCACCCACTCTCATCCTGAGATGAGTCATATCTAATTCCTTCTATATCTTTTCCTTCGTAAACACCATCAGATATAATAACAGACTGATTGAAATTTGGAAAAAGAGGAGTAAGATTTTGTTGACAACATATTTCCCCTTGTTGCCTAACAACTGAAATTGCAGTATCACAACCTTTATTAAAACCACTACCATCAGGGTTTACTTCATATAGATCATAGAAGTTTTCTTCAACTAGTCTAAATTGTAAAAGCCATGAATAATAGCCAATATTTTGGTTTTCAGAAATAATAGGTTTATTATCTACAATATAATCTATCATGTATTTAATAACGTCTATATAGTTTTCCGGCTCGTTATTACCAATAATGACTCTAATTTCTTTTGTTATATAAGAATCTAATTCTTTGGTTTCAACATAAAGATTATCTACAATATTGATTTGAATTCCTTTGTATGCTATCATATATTTATTCTATTTACTTATTTTCGGTAATATACCCTGCCTTTTCATTCCTGAAATTATTCCCCCTTGACTAGCACTACAATATTTGCAATGCGGGAAAAAAGTTTGTGGCCAGCCATTTGGAACCAAAGCATTTGCAGGTTGGTGATCTAAAATAAAATTTCCCGATTTAGTACCTGGATTTTTTTGACCACAAGTATGACAACCAAGGCTGTAACCTTGTTCCTTAATTGCTTTTCTTTCTGTTGCCGTGAACTTTCTGCTGTGCCCATTTACAGCAGGATAACCTTCTCCAGCAAAAGGCCCTGTGTTTAAAGTTCCATTTTTCTCTACTGCCGCCTTAGAAATAGCTTTAGCCTCGGCTTTAACTTCGTCAATTGCCTTTATTGCCGTGGATTTTGTACCCCGAGATGTTAATACACCTTCAGGCCCTCCTACTGCTGCAAGTGCTATAGTAGCTAAATCAAAAGCACCATTGACAGCTTTCTCTTTAAAGGATTCTTTTGGAACACCTGTGCGCAAAGTTAACCCGCCGTCTTCCTCAACAACATATTTACTTTTTACAGCATCATTGGTAAGAACGTTAATGGTTCGTGCAACGCTATTTGCAACCGCAGCTCTTACACTACTAGCCCCTCCCATAATAAACTCAGCAAACTCCATTGGGTCATTACCAGGAAGGCTCACTTCATTTACTTTCTTAGGTTCTAATCCCTCTAGCTCTCTAGCATCAACCACCCTGTTTCCACTAAAAGCAAAGGTTGACCACGTGTTATAATCTTCTGCAAGCGGGTCAATGTTAAAAAACCTGCCCATCGCAGCATCATAATTCCTCCATCTATAAGAACTCCACCCTGTTTCCATCTGTTTTTCTTGTCCTTGGCTGGAATAGGTGTAATTTGGTGTAATTGAATTACTTGTACCTAACTCTCCGCCAAATTCTAATCCGAAAGGATAGTAATGGTTGGTTCTGTCTATTTTTACATTTCCGGAAGCATCTTTATAATACGCTAATCTGATGTTTCCTACCTGATCTGTATAGTTGTAAATATACTTATTTTGAATAAAATCATAGTACCCTTCTGAAGTAGGTAGAAAATTGAGCTCATTATCAGTATATTGAAACCCGTCCAGGTAATCAGTACTACTCTGAGTTTCTACATTGGTTCTTCCGGAGCCGTACCTATAAACCTTTCTTAGCTTACTCCCAGCCGCACTATAAAGGTATCTGGTATTGACATTATAAGTATTGTGAAAGTCGTGGGAAATGTACTGCTTATCAAATTTTATGTAGTTGGGAAGATTAAGGTAATTGTAGTCAATCTGCAACATCCCTTTATCCACATGGCTGATCATATTGCCATTACCATCATAAGGGATTTGATTTCCAGAAACTTCGGGGTAGCCACCATAATTTCCAGAAGTATCATTTACTGTAATAAGCCTGTTCCCTGTATAGGTATAGGTGAGGTTATCCATCACTACAGCTCCTACATTTGACAACAACCTGTTTCTTTTTAAAGTTTGGATATTTCCGTTGACATCATAGGTCAGGGTTTCATTATAATAATTATTCGGTGGAACCGTGGCAGTAGGTTCTGAGTAAATTCCATTCTTTAGCCTATCCAATCCGTCATACTGATAATTGTATCTTCTGAATTTTCCATCATCCGCGCTTGCCCAGTCGATCTCTGAAATATTTCCATTATATTTTCCTGCAGAAACGTTGGCATAAGAAGGATTATGATATTTGATTTCATAGGCGAAGAGTTTTCCATTTAAGCTGGCAGGATCATTGACCTTGGTAAGCCATCCCCTGATATTGTAAGAAAGATCTACAGACTGCAAAGGTGTTCCTGTAGTATTTCCTGTCTTTTTATTAACAAGCTGCCCGATCTCATTGTAAGTATTTTCTGCCAGTAATTCTTCCGGATTGGTATTCACCTGGTGATATTGTTTCAGAATCCTCTTTTGATTATCGTAAACAAATCTTTCCTTGATTTTCACCTCCGTGTCAGAAGGACTTTTAAGATGCCAGGTGTAGCTCTCTTCCACCATACCCGAAAAATCAACCTTAAAATCTTTTTTGGTATACCCGCCAAGATGGTTCCAGCTCTTTTCCCCAACTTTCCTACCTTTTGTATCGTAATAAAAGTAAGTTTTGGTCCAGTTGTCATCTTCAATGTTTTTTACATAAGAGGCAGTGGGCATATTGAGAGTGGATACCCCACCATTAGCAGTACCATCGTCACTAATTACAAATTGATCAAGAATTTTAGATGGCGGAAATTCTTTTGTATCCCGTGGGTAGCTATCATAATAATTGACTGTTAATACCGTAGATATTGCACCTGCAAAATAATTATCCGTATAATACACCATTATCCCATTCTTATTAAATCCGGAAGTAGTTGGTGTTTCAGTAACAATTACATTATTAATCAGATATTGGTACACAATCCTTTCTTCTGCCCCCGTAATTAAGCCTGTGTAGGCCAGCCTGCCCAACTTATCGTATTTTGTGAGCATCCATTTACTTTGGGCACGTAAGTTAACATCCTGTGAAAGAATAGGCCTATCAGCATTATCATAGACCGTATATTCCCAGCCTTTTCCGGGTAGCTTTTTTTCAACCTCTCTGTCCTGTCCGTCATAACGATACTGATAACATAAGTCATCCAAAATTGACTGGCTGATCACATTATTATTTTGTTCAATTTGTTTGATTGCTAATGACGGAATTACAAATGCCTTCTGATTATATTCGTTATAAACATAGTAAGTATCAATATTCTGTGTTCCATCATTCTTTCTGATAAGTAATGTCTGTCCACGCGCATTTTCAAACTGAGTGACAGGATTTCCATCTTCATCAGTTACCGTATTTTTATAAAGTGTGCCTGCATTATGAAAACCACTGCCAGCAGCAACAGGTATAGAATTAACAGTAGTTGAAATGCCATTTGCCGTACTTATAGAGGTACTTGTTACAAATTGCTTTACTTCATTCCCGGTATTACTTTCATATTTGTATTTTGTGGAATGTCCTGATCCCAATTTCCAAACATCACCTGCCTGTCCCTGTTGTAGAACCCTGTCCAGAGGGGAACTTTCTATTTCTTTTTCAGCATAGGCATTGCTTACTCCATAATAAGAATTAGCTGTATTTTCATTCGTTACTCCTGAATGGATGGATGAATTTTGTGTAGCTATTGGAACAGGAAGTATATCTTTGGTTTGCCTGCCGAAAACATCATAAGTAATTGGTGTAACGAGGTCTTTTCCAGTTGTCGTGGCTTTTACATTGATGACCTGCTTAGCTCTTCCTAATCCATCAAAGTACGTAATCGTTTCTGATTTTTGTGTACAATCACCATTGAGACAGGTTTTTGATTGGATATAGTTTTCCGTTTGCGTTTGTGCATTGGTTACTGATAGGGTTGATATAGACAATAAACCTGTTATTGCCAATAGTTTTCTAATAAATTGCTTTTTCATTGGTGTTACGGTTTATAGTTAAACGTGAATTGCTTAACGGTTCTCATGATGTAATTTCCCGAAGCGTCTTTTTCCCTGACCTTTACTTCTTTGAGCCTATTGGTAGTATCGTAAATATATTGCTCTCTGATTCCGGATGGAGGGATAATATGCGTTACACCCACCAACGGATCATAGGTGTATTTTGTGACCGAACCGATCGGCTTAAAATTTTCAAGCGCTATAAGCAAGGCCGCTTCTTTTGTAGGATCTGTGGCATCTTCATTCGATTTGGCTACAATATCAGAGATAAGGCTTGCAACCTGGCTATAGGTCGCTCCAACGATCTCTGCAATTGGTTCAGTCTTATTATATCCCCAGACAATACTAACTGGAATACCATCCTTTTTCGTGTATTGCAGAATATTCCCCTGTTCATCATATTTATCAAAGCTGACCTCTTTAGAACTTGCATTGTTTAGATTATCATAACTTAAAATAGAAACAGGAAGTACCAGGTTTCCAGTGGCAACGTGTGGTAAAACCGTTGGATAAATGGTCTCTGTTCTGGAAAGGGTTTTTGTTACATTATTTACTGTTTGCACCGTTTTCGTTTCCAAAGGAATACCGATCATATTTTTACTGATCATCAGTGGGTTTCCTTTTTCATGAGCATAACTATAATTTGTTTCCTGGGTAGAACCATCCGTAAATACAGTTTTTGAAGAGGTTAGCTGATAATGGTTCGGGTTGCCATAGCTGCTGAAGCTGGTAGTAGTCACCACAGAATTATCCGGCAGATATTCTGTAGTTTTTACTTCTGTAGGATTGTAAAACCCATAATAGTTGTCATAAAACCCATATGATATATTGAGGAGCTGGTCCTGTGCAGGATCTGGAAAATAGGCAAAGTTTTCTTTAAAGACATAGTTTTTAAGGCTTTTTAGCTGGCTGTACTCATACTTATAAGCTTTTGTAAGCTGCTTCTTAAAAGCCGAATTTTCATATTGATAGCTATTTTCCTCCAGCAATAAATAAGATTTTTCTTCTCCATAATTGGTATCCGCCGTGTTATAAATCTCGGGTGGCCTTCCAATATTATAGCCTGTATTGGGAACATAACTAAACTTTTTCTCTACCGCACTTTTATTTTCTATAACCTCTGTGATATCGGTATAGGTGACCTTGTTTTTTCTATGGTTAAAATTAGGCAGCAGATTATCCTGGCTAGCTGTATAAATATTGACTATCTCTACGGATGGAAATGTACCGGACAGACATGACCTTGAAGTTTGGCGGATAGCAGCTCCTATATAGGTCAGGTTATAATCTGCAACTGACGTTTTGGGGTCTGTAATCTTTGAGAGTGGATTATAATAAAATTTCCGGGTATAGCTATGGCCTTCTACATCAGATTCTTTGATGGAGGAAACCCTACTTCCTCCGAAATATGTTGGTTCATACGTGGTAACATTATGGGCATTATAGTAAATTCTAGCAGCTCCGGATGAGGCTGCGACTCCCTTAACGTTGTATTCCACTGTATAGGTATGCCCGGCTACCGTACCTATAGGAGAAGAACCTGGCGCGTCAGAATCGAATTCTTTAGTAGCATTGCCGGCAACTGTACGCACATTATTTCCTGTTGTTACATCCGTAATAGTTAAAGTATGCTTGACCAACTTAGGCTCCGGCTCGTAACATCCTTGTACCGGATCAGGGCCAGCCACTGCAAAATAATGAATATCCTTTCCATTGGAAACAAAAGTAAAGGTCCCTGTGGGAAAATGATGGGACGCATCACAGGGATTATATCGGGCTTCCACACCACCTAACTCCATGATTTCTTTGGTGGTGGCTCCAGCGCTTGAATTGGGATCATAAAAAATTTCGGAAATTCCTTTGGTTGGATGGGTGATTTGTTTTAAATTCCCTGTTGAGGCCCATGATGGCAGCACTTCCCTGTTAGCAGAAAGCATTGTTAAAGGCATATAAGCTCCCATCAATTTAAAAATACCAAAGTTATTGGTAGGTCCGGGAACAGGGAAAGGGGAAACATTACTGGCATTATTGGGATAACCATAGTAATCAACATTCAGACTAAATCTTGCCGGAAGTTTTTCCAGATTATAATAGCTGAAATCTGTACTGGTGTTTTTAGTAACGTTTTTTAATGATTTTAAAAAATGTCTGTTTCTGGTAGTGGTTTCGTTAGAAGGTAGATTATAATACGTAGCGGCAGTTAGTGCCTGGACATCCTGATATTCCAGGTTATATTTTTCCACCAGTAAATTCCCGTTTTTTATTTCAATGGAAGTCAGAAGGTTATTTTCAGCATTGCTGGTAAATAAATCATTTCGCGCTTTTCCATAAATGAAAGAAACATTCTTATTATCTTCTGAAATAAGAGTAAGTCTCGGTTTGTAGGATTGCTGGCTTACTTTGTTTTTAACAATATCACTGTAAGTATATTGAACCCCCGTTGGATCACTCGGGCATTTTTGAAGTAGATTAAACCCTGCATTCAATGAGGAATAATAATTGAGATTTTCTGTGATATAAGTAAAATTAGTTTCCTTTTTGTCGGGGCTGATTATTTTGTATAAATACCAGCCTGTAATGGCACTCCGGTCAGGTCCGGCGCTTTGAGTGGTGGACCTTTCAATATTCTCTACCGACCCTCCAAAATAATATTCTGTCCCGGTTTTATCGGTCAATTTAAAACGGAATAGTTTTCCGTATCCAAATACAGGGGCATTCAGATCAAAAATTTCAATTTTCACCTTATCTTTTGACTCTGTAAAAACCTGTAAATTACTGTTAATATAAAAACTACCGGATAATCCATTGGCCACTGAAAAATTAAACCAGTCATATTCGGTATCTATTGCATTTCCTGTTCTTGCAGCTTCTTTTATGGCAAGTAAATCAGCGGTTTCACTAATCGTTTCAGGTTTCCAGTTGGTATTATTTTCGTCTGTTTCATCTTTTACCACTCTTGAAATAACGCCCGGAGCGGTCAGTATCCAGGACATTCCAGTGCTAGTCCCAATATCATCTGCTCTAACGCCACTGGAGTAGCTTAAAGATATTGGGGTACGGAGTTGGCTATAAATAGGAATCTGATGGGTAAAATCACCGTTGGAAGATTGTTCAAAGCTGATCCTGCTACTGGCAAATGTTTCCTGGGATGGAGCTACTATTTTGGGTAATCCGTAATTGTTATTGGGCTCGGATGACGCCTGCCCACTGTATAATTGAAATGCCAGAAGCATACAAATGGGCACATTTATTTTTTTCATGATTTTTAGTTTTTTATTTTTTAATCAATTTAGCATTCGCCGTTTTATTCGTATCCGTTTTTATGGTCACCAGATAAGCACCCTGAACAAGCGCTTGTGTACTCAATTTGGTAACATTATTTTTAGTTTTTATATTCTGAAGCTGTCTTCCACTCATGTCGTACAGCATAATGTCAGCTTCCTTAAAATCAAAGCCTATTTCTACATAAGCATAGTCTGAAACAGGATTCGGATAGATCTTTATATCATGCTTTTCGATCAGCTGATCCACCTGTTTGTCTCCCAGCTTTACAATCTTCCAGTTCTCTTTTCCTAATTCCTCAGCACTGGTTCCGGCCAGAACAATTGAGCCGTCTCTGTTAAGTTTCAGATCTGAAAGTCTCTCCTCTCTTTTTCTGGAGTCTCCATTTACATGTTTTCTCCACTGTTCATTTCCGTTGCCGTCAAGATAGAGCATCCAGAAGGTTTCATCATCTTTCTCTATTCTTCCTTCCGCCTGAGTATAACCACCCAGCAATATTCCTTTGGTGGCATCCTGATTCTTGGCTCTCAGCTCTTGACTCTGTATCACATTCATCCCCATTAAAATATCCCTGTTCTTGAAATTGTAGGATTTCTGCCATTGTTCATCTCCTCTTTCGTTCAAAGAAATAAGCCAAAGGTCTGTACCTTCTTCTATGCCCACTGATTTATTTCCGGATCTTTCGGATCTGGATTCTCCTCCGATAATAAAACCGGTTGAAGTTAAAGCCAGGGTTCTGATATGGTCATCTCCTTCTCCTCCAAAGTTCTTTTCCCATTCTACTTTTCCGTTTTTATCCAGTTTGACGATCCAGTAGTCGCCTTCACCGAAATTGCTGCTGGCTTTTGGCATTTGGCTAATGGCTGTTGAGGCAGCAGGTCTTTCAGTCGAAGGTTTAGTTTCAGAATTCCCAATTCCGGAACCCGAACCCCGAACCTCGGAACTCCTCGAATAGATTCCCAATAATGCTCCGCCGTCTTTTGTTGGGATCATTTTCTCTACTTCGTCTAATCCTCTTCCCCCTAGAATAAGCTGAGAAAGCTCTTTTCCCTCTTTATCCAGTCTGGTGACCCAGACATCTTTGGAACCATACCCTTTGGATGAGTTTTGCATATTTCCGGCTACAAAAAATCCTAAGTCAGTGGTTTGAACGACTGCTTTGGCTTCTTCATCTGAAGATGTCCCCAAGGTTTTCTGCCACAGTTCATCGCCAAATTCATTCAGCCTGATCAGCCAGATATCCGATCCGCCTTTGGAATCGTCTTTTTTATCAAGCCCTTTGCTTGAATACGTGGTGCCTGAAACCAAAAATCCTCCATCCTGCGTAGTAACCGTTGCTGATAAATAATCATGGTTTTGTCCGGCGATATATTTCTCCCAAACCTGTTCGCCCTGTTGGTTGAGTTTTATCAGATGGAAATCATAACCATTGTTCTGTTTACCGTCTTGTAGCTTACTGCTCTGAATGGAGCTTCCCGTGATCAGGTACTGCTGATCGATAGTAGTGGTGACCTGGCTTAAAAAATCCTGTGTATTGGATTTAATATCTTTTTGCCAGACTACTGTTTCCTGGGCGTTAGTGCCTGCAATTGAGCACAACACGAGCACACACACGTAAGTTTTTCTCATAAGTGTTTATGTTTTATTATTATAGGCTAAATTTAAACAAAATGATATTTCACAGCACTGGGGTTTTTCCCATATTTTATTTCGTGTTTTTACGGATAATCAACTTTTTCTTGATATTTTAATCCTGCAATCAAGAGTCCGTAAAAACACTATTTTTCATATGGGGATTTTACGGATGCTGAAAGCAAATGAATGAAAATCCACGAAATATCACCAGGGTTGTCTAAATGGTCTGTAAGTCTATCATCAAAAATTCATCAGTTTTCTTTACTCTTTGAATTATCATTGGTACTTAAAGTGTTTTGTTTTCGTGCAGCGAATTTATAGCGAGATGGCGTCAGAACCTGTCGTATTATAATTCAATATTTTCTGAATTTTGCACAAGCACGCTATTGGGAAATACAAAAGCCATGAAACTAGGCACACTATTGTAAAAAAGCAGTGCGGAGAGCCCACAAGCAAATAGATGGCCTAGACCATTCGTAAGTATATACTGTCGGTTAGATACAAATATTTTCAAACGGCAAATATTGCTTGTTAGAATTTACTAAATCACAAAAACACCTAAATAGCGATTAAAGTTCAGTAATCACATATTTCTATGTAATAATTTTAACAAATAAATACAGTTTCACTATATTTATCTAATAAGTTAATAAAATATACTTAATTTTGTGTACTACGATTTTTCTCCAATCTAACATGTCCTTCCTTCCTAAACATATAATAGATGCTGAAACTATGTATAAAATTATCTATAATACATATCAGCAACGCGTATTTAGCTATGTCGCTGGAAGAATCACAGATAGAAATGATATCCTTGACATTTCTCAAAATGTATTTGTTCATCTTTGGCAGTACAGAAAATCGCTAGGCGGCAGTAACACAGAAAATATTATTTTTAAAACATGCAATCAGGAAATCTTCAACTTTCTTGCAGCAAAAACCAAACAACCGATCAATGTCGCATATTATGATAAAGCAGATGATTCTTTAGACCTTTTGCACGATAAAATTGAAAAAGAAGAACTACTCAAAACAGTTGAAGAAAACATTGAATTACTACCAAATCCTAGGAGACAGATTTTTACTATGCACAAACTAAATGGAGTCAGTCAAGAACAAATTGCAGATCAATTAAACTTGTCTAAAAAGTCGGTCAAGAAACAGATTGCTAAAGCAATGATTTTCCTGAAAAAACAGCAAAACAATTCTTAAAAATTATTAATTAAAGTTAAATTTAGTTAATGTTTCAGTTTAAGGGGGGGCTAATCCACACATTTCATGGTAAATGTAATAAAGCTCTCAATTATGGACAAAGACCATCATCAAATTGAACCGTTATCAAATCAGGAATCTGAGGAGATGTGGAAAAATGTGATAGCTCGCATTAGAGTACAAGAAGCGAAGAAAAGAAAAAAGAAACATGCTTTATATTCAATGATCATGACAACCGCTGCGATCTTAATCATTGGCGGTATCTTCATTTATGAATCCTACTTTAAACCGGATGTCTATCATGCAAAAGATGACATCACTGAGGTAGTCTTAAAAGACGGTTCGCAGGTCACACTCCTCAAGGGAGCCAAATTAACAGTTGACAAATCCTTCCCTTCTGATACAAGGGATGTATTTCTTGAAGGAAATGCAGTTTTTGAGGTCAGCAAATCAAAGAAACACCCATTTATCGTACACGCAGGTTCCTATGAAGCTAAAGTGCTAGGCACTGTCTTTAAAGTGACGCAAACAGGAACTACCTTTAATGTGGATCTTTACGAGGGCAAAGTACAGGTGAGCAACTCAGCAAAACCCAAAGAGTCTTATGTTATACATCCCAAGGAAACATTTTCAAATATGGGTTCAAACCGAGTTGCTATAGTAGCACCTACAATTAATACGGGTAACAAAAACAAAAATATTACTGCAACCCTCGCCTTTACTGACTTTTATTTACAGGATGTTCTAAAGATTGTTGAAAAGAAATATGCAATTAAAATCAAATTTCCTATAGATAAAGCTTCATCAAAAATATCAATTTTGAGTCAGGAAGCGACAGCAGATGAACTCATTGAAAGGATTTCGGTACAACTAAACCTAACTATAAAAAAAGCCAATGATAATACTTTTGAATTGGAGGAGTAACCTCCGGTCTATGATTACTGCGGACATGATCCCAGACATTTAACGTATGATAAGTTGGAAAAAAGCAGACCGACGGTTGCGCCCGTCGGTCCTGTATCCAACTAATAAAACTAACGGAATTATTAATTTTTAAATACATGCAAAAATATGAAAATTTTATGCAGTGCCGCTGTATTTCTCTTATTCGGCTGGCAAGGGCTACAAGCCCAACAGAATCTCTCGCAAATGCGGGTAAATTTTGAAATCGGTAAAACTCCTGCACCACAAGCAGTTGAAAAGTTTCTTACCGAAAATGGCATACAGTATAATTACTCGTCAGATGACTTGAAAAATTATACTGTCCAACCTTTCAAGTGTAAAAACGAGGCAGTAATGGATTGTTTGAAAAAGCTGCTAAAAGACATACCGGTCGAGCCATTAATATATAACAATAGCATCATTATCCGTCCAAAAAAGAACAAGGCACTATCGGCTAATATTGGAGCACCTACGCCTGCTATTATACAAGCTGACACCATACGAGAATCATCTGATATCCATACCATCGACGAGGTAGTGCTGAATGCTGGTTACTATAAAGTTTCTAAAAAAGAGCAAACTGGGAGCATTGCAACAATCAGTTCTAAAGAAATCCAGAACCAGCCAGTGAATAACGTTTTATCCACTGCACAAGGAAGAATGGCTGGAGTAAGTATTACACAAAATGGTGGTACTCCTGGTGGAGGCTATCAAGTTCAAATCCGTGGAAGAAATAGCTTAAGAACAGTTGCCAATAGTGGCATTGATGGTAGCCTACCCCTGTATGTTGTCGACGGAGTACCGATCGGAGGTGAAGTTTCGTCACGCTATGGCGCAACTTCTTTACCATTCGCTTCAATCAACCCCTTAAACAGCATTAACCCCCAGGATATTGAGTCGCTGGAAATCCTTAAAGACGCCGACGCAACCGCAATATATGGTTCCCGTGGCGCGAATGGCGTTATTTTAATAACTACAAAAAAAGGAAAATCTGGAAAACCACGATTAAATTTCACGACATCTTACGGCATTAGTAAAGCAATATCGAACCTAAAATTAATGGATACGGAACAGTACCTGAATATGAGGCGTCAAGCATTTAAAAATAACGGTGTTACTGCCTATCCAGCTACTGCTTATGATATTAATGGAACGTGGGATCAAAACAGAAATACGGATTGGCAGAAAGAACTTTTCGGTAAAACTGCAACATTTTCAAATAACCTTTTGTCGGTTACTGGTGGAAGTGAAACCACAACTTTTTTATTGAGTTTCGGGCATAATGAACAAACGACAGTATTCTCTGATAAGTTCAATTACAAAACCAATACTATTTCGGGTAACATATCGAATCGATCGACGGATAAAAAATTCCAGCTAAACCTAAGCAATCTCTTTTCAAATCAGAAGAACAATTTTGTCAATGGTGATGTTACAAGGCAGGCTTTTATCTTACCTGCAAATGCCCCCGCATTATATACTGCTGATGGAAGTCTAAATTGGGAGAAGAATACATTTACTAATCCTGCTGCAGCATACAATGGAACATATTCCTACGACAATCTCCAATACCTTACGAATCTAAATACACAATATGAACTAATTCCCAATTTAATACTGAAGCTTAATACCGGCATTAATTACCAAGCATTTGAAGAATGGGCATTAAGTCCAAACACAATTAACAATCCCGCATATATCTCTGGCCAATCAAGTGCTTATTCCAGTGCCTCCAAAAGTAATAACAATCGTTTTTCCTATATCATTGAACCGCAAATAAACTGGAAGTACAACAAAGGAATTCACAAGTTGGATATACTTCTTGGAGCATCATATCAACATGAAAAAAATGGGACTAGCTCAATGCAAGGCTCTGGCTTTGAATCTAACGTATTTATAAAAAATATTGCAGCCGCGAAATACAAAACCATCAATGATCAGATTACAACAAACTACAAGTACGCTGCATTATTTGGTAGAATTAACTATCAGCTAGCAGACAAATATATTTTAAATATTACGGGAAGACGTGACGGTAGCAGTAGATTTGGACCCAACAATAAATTCGCAAACTTTGCGGCACTCGGAGCTGCATGGATTTTTTCTAAAGAGAATATGCTCAAAGATAGCAAGTGGCTTAGCTTTGGAAAGCTAAGAGCAAGCTATGGTACAACTGGAAGCGACAATATTGGCGATTACCAATATTACGATACCTACAGTGTAACCAATTCACAATATGATAACATTACAGGTCTAATACCATCACGACTGTATAATGGCGACTTCAGTTGGGAAAAGACAAGAAAGATGGAAATTGCTTTAGAGCTGGGCTTTTTCAATAACCGGATTAACATAAATACAGCATGGTACAACAACAGATCATCAAACCAACTCATAGGTTACCAGCTTCCCAATCTAACCGGGTTTTCCTCTGTGCTGGCAAACTTAGATGCAACAATACAAAACACCGGGCTGGAAATTGAATTCAACGCAAAACCATTATCATCCAACACATTTCGTTGGGATACATCATTTAATATCAGTTTCCCAAAAAATAAACTGATCTCTTTCCCGGGTCTGGAAGGTTCTACTTACGCTAACCAGTTCGTTATAGGGCAACCTACTTCAACAATAAAATTGTATAATCTGGAGGGCATAAACCCCGAAACAGGTCAATATATTTTTACAGATTACAACGGCGATGGAAAAATTACGGCCGACGATAAACAGGCTATCGAAAATATTGCAATGAAGTATTTTGGTGGCTGGAATAATACCTTTAAATACAAAAATTGGAATTTATCATTTCTCTTTCAATATGTAAACCAGTCAAAAAGAAATTATAATGCAAATATGCCCTCTCCCGGGCTCATGAATAATTTACCTGTCGAAGCTTTAAACGTCTGGTCACCGAATAATCCAGCTGGCATTTACATGCCTTATAGATCTTCATCAAATCCTATGCATTCCCAATTCCAGAGTAGTACGGCATCTGTGTCGGATGGTTCTTTTATACGGTTGAAAAATGTGGAAATTGGTTTTACTATTCCACTTAGGGAAAGCATCTTCCGCGAAGTCAGAATATTCTTTCAGGGACAAAATCTGATAACGTGGACTAAATATTTTGGTGTTGACCCCGAATCAGGTTCAGGGTCATTTCTTCCGCCATTAAAAACTTACACCTTCGGCGTAACATGTAACCTTTAAAACAATAGAAATGAAAACAATAAAACATATCATCATTATCCTAATTCTTGCAATCGTGCAATATTTATTAGTTTCCTGTGAGAAACTAATCGAAGTAGATTTACCCGAAAATCAAATCGGTTCTCAGCAGGTTTTTGAAGACGTCGGTACAGCGAACTCTGCTTTAGCCGGACTTTACGCAGGTTTATGGGATAATTCGCCGTTGGCAGGTGACCAATCGGGGAGCCTCCTGTCAATTTATACGGATGAAATGGACTTTTTTGCACTAAACTCCAATCCCGGAATGGCAGAAATTTTCCAAAATCAACAAATTGACAGTAACAGCTCCATTGCTAACTATTGGACGAATGCCTACCAAAAAATTTATCAGGCAAATGCAATCATCGAGGGCTCGGAAAAATCTTCTTCATTACCTACAATGGAGAAAAACAGGATAAAAGGAGAAGCTTTGCTTGTTCGATCTGTCCTATACTTTTATCTTAATCAGCTATTTGGTGATATCCCTTACGTAATATCAACAGATTATCAGATCAATAAAAACATTTCCAAAACTAATGGGTTAGAAATGCTTAATAAACTTGAAAATGATCTGACAACTACGGTTTCTTTGCTTACGGATCAATATAGAAGTCCCGAGAGAATTATTCCCAATCGAAAAGTTGCACAGTTGGTATTAGCTAAAATATTGGTTTTAGAGAAAAAATACGCTGATGCTGAAATTCTTCTGAAACAGATTAATTCAAGCTCTCTTTATCAATTTCAACCTGATATCTCGAAGGTTTTTAAGAAAAACAATAGTGGTGTGCTCTGGCAGCTTAAACCCCTTAATCAAGGTCAGGCAACGAAAGAAAGCGTACTTTATTTCTTTTCAAATACTGCTCCTCCTTCTTATGCGCTATCTAGCTCTTTAATTAATTCATTTTTACCAACTGACTTACGTAGACAACAATGGATTGCCTCAGTTTCTGCAAGCGGGCAAACTTGGTACCGGGTAGAAAAGTATAAAAACAAAACTGATAATCCTGATGAATATTCCGTGGTATTCAGATTAGAAGAAGTGCTTCTCTTGTTGGCGGAAACTCTTGCGAGTCAGGGAAAAATTGATGAGGCTCTACCTTACTTAAATGCTACCAGACTGCGAGCTGCGTTAAGTCCAATTTCACAGCCTATCAATCAACAGAATATCTTGAATGAGATTCTAATGGAAAATAAAAGAGAATTTTTTACTGAAATGGGACATCGTTTCTTTGATCTAAAAAAAGCCCAAAAATTAGATACGTTAGTGCCAACTAAACCCAATTGGAAAAATTTCCACCAAAAATGGCCTTTACCGCAAAAGGAACTGCTTCTAAATTCAAATTTAAAACCACAAAATTCAGGCTATTAAATGAAAACGCTTGTAAAAATACTATTAATACTGGCATCCACTTTCTATGGATGCCAGCAATTAACAGAACCTCCCAAAAAAAACGCAGATAATTCTGTTAATTATACAATACGAAATTTACTGACATCTAAAGATGGAAGATGGATGACAGTAAAGCAACAACACCCAAAAAACACGGATACCCTATTGGTTTTTGACGCCAATAAGCCTGAAATTCCTATTGCAAAATTTGCGAAAATGACTGACAGGCAATTATTCATTAAAAATAACAAACTCCTTGTTTCAGGAAACGGAAAGGCTATTTTAATAGATCTACTCAATTTAAAGCAAATCGATTATCAAAAGATAAAGACGATAGATTATTTGCCAATACTTGATCGCTATCTGATTCTTGACCAAGAAAATACGCTCACGGTCTACAATAGCATTGGAAAGATTCTAGCAAAAATTAAAAATGTGAAAGGAAATATTCTTACAGATTCTGCTAAAACGATGCTTTTTGTAACATCAAAGAACGACAAAAATGAAGTTTTAGATTTAAGTACTGAATTTCCAAAAATCGTATACAGTTCCGCTAAAGAAATAACTCGGATAGACCTTTCGAAATCCGCCAAAATGCTGATGATTACCGAGCGTGACAACGATTTACTAAAACCAATATTCATAAATACTAGGTCTGGCGATATTCAACCTTTGAAGAATATCGAATTTCAAGATTCAGAATCAATCGAGTTTACAGAAGTGAAAAATGAGAAAGCTTATTTGATACAGTTCAAAACCAAAGTACCAATGCGTAAAATGCCTCAGATATGGTATGGAAATGATGGAAATCTACAGCAAATGGAAGATGGTTTTTCCACAAAATTCAAATTTATATATTGGCGACCAACTGACGGGTCGGTTACTGAACTTCCTAGTAAAAATGCTAATCGAATTTATACTTCATTCAACAACGAGCGTTACTTATTAGCATTTGACCCTATAAGCTGTCACAATTATGAGACCGAACAAAGGTTAATAGATGTTTATTTATATGACCTGCAAGAAAATAAATACAGACAAATATTCAGCAAAGTTTCACGGATAATATATTCCCCTGATGGACATTATTTGTTAGCACTGTCAGAAAAGGATAAAACTGAGAAGCAATGGGCGCTTGTAGATATAAACATGAATACCCATCATAACATCATTTCGAGGGCACTGCTCCAAAATCCTGTTTTTAGCGCAGACAATATGTATATATTCTTCGAAGGTAATGCTGAGGTTTGGCGTTATTCGATTAAAAACAGTTTATTAAAGCAATTTAAGTTACCTGTTGATAATCCTTCCTTTGAGAAAACGAGCAAATTTTCTAACCGTGGCGCATACACGTTTTTTAACATTCCTATTGAGTCAAACTTTATAGATGATGCTCAGTCACTTATAATCCGTACAAAAGATAAGGACAACAAAACCACATTTTTTGCATTACAAAAAAATTCGCTCAGAAAAATTCTTTCAACAAACCCAGATAGAATAAAAGAAATCCTGATCGATACACAATTAAAAAATGCCTTTAGCATTGAGGAGAATTATAATACACCACCAAAGATCATCGCCACAAAATTATCCAATGGAAGTGGAAGAATAATTTTCACATCCAATAAAGATGATAAGATTACAAAGAATCTTAGACAGGAAATTATATCGTTCACCGACCCATTTGGAAACAAACTAAAAGGAACACTCTTTTACCCGATGGACTTTGATGAAACAAAGACATATCCAATGATTGTTCGTATCTATCAGATGCAGTACATGCAAGCGAATGAATACCTAGTATCAGGAATGTCAAGCCCTATCTATGATAAAAAAGCTTTGATAGAAAAAGGATACTTTGTCTACGAACCTGATATTTCCCCAACACCAATTGGGTCAGGAGAAGTGGCTTTAAACTGCGTTAATCTTGCACTTGACGCAATAAAAGAAAAAAAATACATTGACAAATATAATATCGGATTAACAGGACATTCATTTGGTGGTTATGAAACCAACTATATAGCCACGCAATCAAAGAGATTTGCAACCTATATTTCGAGTGCAGGAATAAGCGATTTAATTGAGTCGTATTTCTCTTACAATTATAATTTTCATTTTCCCGATTATGCAAGGAAAGAAAATAATCAGCATAATTTTCCGGCCTTTTCTGAAAACAAAGAGGTTTATCTCGCCAACACCCCTGTGCTTTTCGCGGAACAGGTGAGCGCACCAATATTACTATGGTCGGGATTAGAAGATCAAAATATACCTCCAAAACAGATACAGGAATTCTATATAGCCCTTAAACGAAATAAAAAAGATGTTATCGCTCTTTTTTATCCTAATGTTGGTCATGTAATGTTCAATGGTACACCGGAAGCCGAAGATCTAAAAATTCGAATTCAGGAATGGTGGGATTACTTTTTAAAAGGCAAAACAAATGTGGAATGGATAAATAAACAAATAAAACCAATCTGCAAAAATGAGAGTTTTGTAAACTGAAAAGGATGCCAAAAAATTGGCATCCTTTCAACTTTTAGTTTTGCGGAACTTTAAAAAGTGGATTTCCACACATTGTTCCTGAAGAAGGCTGTTGACGGAGCGTAATGGACGCATTCTCTGACCATGTACATGCTTCATCACTAGCCACTGTACTACAATCTTCATGTGTATTCACACATAGATTTTGGTTGTTATCAAAAACATAACCATCAACGATTGCTTTTGCTGCTTTGTCAGCCTTGCCTGCATAGGCTGCTCCCGCACCCATCAATAAGATGGCAACTGGAATTAAGATCTTTCTCATAATTCATCTATTAAAGTTATTGCCTACTCTTTACGATCAGGTTTTCGGCTTCCCCTGTTATATTCTTGTCATATAGCGGTTTTCTGAAATAAAATCGTTGTAATTTATTGCCTATGATCACGTAGAGGTACTTTTCTGTGACAAGCATATCAGAAACACTCTTGCCATTATCATTGTATAGGTAAAAACTTCCGACATACTCCTGTCTATCCATTCGATAAATATCAACCACCTTAGCATTTTTCCATGCTTTTCTGGATTCATACCTTCCCATTAAATCAGAAATGATAAACACAAAATTCTTATTCGCAGCCGACTTACTATTGACACGTAGAGGTGGGCTGCTCAACTTATGTTGTCCGTCACTTAAACTCGCAGTGCTAATCTTTGCAATGGTCGTTGTATCTATTGTATTCAGCCTATTAAGAACTTCCAAATTTTTATTTAGAACAATAAATTGATTCCGATAGGAATAGGTATAGACGAGGTTCCCCACATCTCCTCCCCCGATCAATTTTCCGTCTACATCGAAAAACCCATCTACCTGCTTCTGTAAAACAGTAGGGTAAAAATTGACTTTCGGTTTTCCCAAAAGTTCAAAGCTTGCTAGCACAAGATCCTTGGTTTGGCTACTTTGAGTCCTTATTGCAAATTTGCCTGAATCTAAAACAGCCAACTGCGTAAAATAGGCGTCGCCGAAACTTACTGTTTGCGCTTTAGGATCACCTAGTTTACCCCTGTATATCACAGGTACTGTTCCGTCGTAGAAGTAATAAAATGGACTTTTTACTTGCACTTCAATCTTCTTAAAAGAGTGGTCAAGATTATCAGGTAAAATCTTCATTTTATATGTTTTTGCTAATCCCGTATCAACTGTCGTTAAAAGTTGAGGAAGATTCCTGCTGCCCAAGTAAATATGATCGCTGTCTGCGCCAGCAAAATAATAATCTGCATTATCTAATTTTAACGAACCGTCCTCTATTATAGGGTACTGCAAGAAACGTCTAACAAAACTATTTTGCGTCCTCATAATATGTTCGGAGGTTCCAAAAATAGCAATGACCAGGAGCATGTTACCCAACATTACCCAACTTACATATTTAAACTCCTTCTTAGTATCAACATGATGCTCCTTCGCACTAACATAGAGCGCTATAATCGCAAGCAATAAAAAAACAATATTGAAGAGTAAATGCTCTCCCCATCCCATTTTTTCTAAAATACCGCCACAGGAACATGGAATGAAATCACTGAATAACAATATGAGATGAATGTAAAAGGTAAAGGCAGTCATTAGACCTATTGATCCAAATAAACCCTGCCTGTTCCTTTTGGGAATAAGGAGCAGCATAGCTACCAGCACTTCGACGATGAGTACACCGTAAGAAACAAACCCAGTGAAGGCGCCTAAAAATGGTGACTGCGCAAGCTGTACTTGAAAAGCTTCAAAATCGATGGCCTTACTGAAAGCCGCATAAATAAAAAGAAATGCTAGCAAATAACTAACAATTTGAACGAAGTGTTTTCTTATATATTCTACAACTATCATAATCAGCAGCATTGATTATGACAAATTTCGCTAACAAAGGAAAATAAAATATAGACAATATCCAGAACTATATTCCAATTTCAAACAAGTTTATACCAATAAATGAAAGAAGTATACCAAATATTAAAAATCAACCTACAAATTAGCTAATCGGGGTATACTGGTAAGACTAAGTTTATGCCGATCAAATGCTTTGTACATATTCGCATAATCAAGAAAATTATTCTTGAATGCGACTTCTTTAAGGCTCAAATCAGTGAAAACTATATCCCCTACTGCGGCCATCATGTTCTTTTTTAGCCTAAAACTATAAAAGGCATCGCCAAGGCATATTTTACAATCTCGCTGGAAATGACTGTAATTGTAACCTTTACTTTCAACGAAGTCCTTAACTGTCAGCTTAGCGTCAGTAGAATAAGAATCCAATATATCCTTAATATACAGCACATTTGCAGGAACATTCCTCAGTAAGTCCTTTGGCAGACACAGATCTATTGCATGTAAATATCCGTTTCTACTATCTTCGGCGCGGGCTATCCCCACCACCAAATGCATATTTACATGATCTGTGTAGCGCAGATGAATTGGCAGGACATCATTGTTAAATGGTCTTTTTTGATTTATTTTATGCATAATTTGCGCGACAGTTGGCTGGTGCCCCTTTATATATAAGTTATCATAGTGACCTATATACTCTTCTTTTAGCACTTCCTCAGGAAGAACTTCAAGCTTTTTTAAAAAGTAGAAATAGTAATCTGCCACAGCCTTTAACCTTATAGATAGCTCTTGTAAATCAGAAAAGAAAACTGCTGATTTCACAAAATTCAAATTGCAAAAAATAGAAATATTTTGCTCTGCCATCGCGTCCAATAGTGAAACGATATAAAAGTTCATTTCAAGCCCAATTAATTATCAAAATAAGACCGGAAAGGAGAAGGCTGACAAATAAATAGTTTCTGTATAGTGTAATTTTCGGTCTATAGTTATAAATCTAACATTTTTTAATCCAATAAAGAAATAATAATCAATATATTATAGATAAAACCTTCTATCTTATTTCAATCATTAATTAACATAAAAGGACAGCCACATGGCTGTCCTTCATATATTCCTGCAGGTAGTGTAGGGATTTCCAATCCCAAAGCTAATAAAACATTATAAATTTACAATTATCTTACCGGACCGATAATAATCGGACCAAGCTTCTTATTGTTAAACTGGAAAGAAAGCTGTTTTTCATTTCCAAAACTGTCAGCGATCCAGACATCAAAATTTTGAGCCACAAAAGATTCAGAGGTATAGTAAAGTCTGAATTCCTTTTGCGCCAATGGATATAAATCATTTGGAAGATAAGGTTTATGATCAAAATACCGCAATATCCCTTGGCCGTCATTCTGAAAATAACGTAAATAATACGTGTTCTCAGCATAATCACCATTAGAGATAATAGCTATTCTAATTTCTGCAGTTTCACCAATTGCTATATCTTTTGGTACTGGCATTACCTTTACCTCAAAAGGAAAATTCTCCTGAATATCCAAACTTTCTTTTTCACATCCTGATAAAAACAAGATTCCTACTATTGCCATTAAACCCAGTACAATCGTACCAAATGACATTTGACTAATGTGCACTATATTTTTCATATCATTTTATTTTAAAAGTTAATGCGCAATCCAATCCCTGAAGACGGCCTGAATTGCTCCAAGTCGGTTCCCCAAAGTACTCTGAGACGACCCTGCAAAAGCAAAACAACAGTATCCGACAGATAAGTCTCAAGAGATAATCTTCCTCCAGTACCGAAGATGAAACCGCCTTTATTTAATAACAGCGCACCATCTGACAACAGGCTATCGCCCCTATTCACGACTTCATATCCTGCAATACCTGTCAATCCCCCATTAAGTGTGATGAACTTCTTTTTATCTGAAAGCAACTGCACACTATATCCAACCTCACCCAGGTAATTTTCCAAAGGAAGCTTCCACTGTTTATAATCTGTCGTTCGTCGCTGAAATTCTGCACTCCAAATCCAGTAGTTTCCACGTCTGGCGTAGCTATTTAATGTTAAGTTGACATAGTAATTCGATCCAACCTCTTTACTTGACAACATACCTGCACTTACTTCTAAGGCTTTTTGTTTGTACACCATACGTTGCGAATATCCTTTAATACTTATCAGTATAAGTATTAAAACAATGCTGTATTTCTTCATAAGAGATTATTTACTGATTAACCTTGATTTTCATTTCCGAAACAGGTTTTGCATTGACCAGATCCGAGTTTTCTATTTCCAAGACCTGATTTCTACCGCCGTTCTTCTCATAAACTGCAATCCTTAAAATCTGGTCATCAGTCATGGTAAATTGATCAACAAGCACAACATTTGCTGCTGATGATTCATCTGAAACCACCTCCATCATCGGATACTCACGTAATGGTGTAAGTTGCTTTTCCTGCGAAACTGTCCGCTTTCCAACCTGTTTATCCACAATCTTGAAAGTGCAATAATCAATTAGGTAAGGCACATTCGATTTATTTTTAACCTCCGTGTGAAAATAAAATTTACCATTGTGGACATAGATTCCTTTCAGAATAAATTGAATCCCGTAAGATTTAGATCCAACATGTCTGATATACCTCTTATCTTGCTGATAAATGGTCTTCAATACCGCTTCAGTTAATGATGGTGGATTGAAACCCAGTTCCTCAAACTGGACATTTTTTTCATCATTTCGCTCACCATCCTGCTGCATTTTTTTGAGATCATAATTCAATGTCATCGGATCTGCATTGTAAATCACATTGAAGTTATAAAACTTGCCATCCTCTGTAATGACACTAAAATTCGTTTCTTCACTAAAATCTTTTACTGCAGCTTTAACACGAAGAACATTCTGTGCATCTTCTGCTATTCCCGCACTTAGCAGCTCTGATCCGAGGTCTGCATATCTTATCGAAACGGGAAAAATTAAATGAGTTGTCTTGTTGTAGGTTACCTCAAGCCTATACGGTTCGACCCTCCCCTTTTCAAGATCGGGCTGTTGTCCAAAAGTTTTTATAATTAGTCCCATCAAAAGGGCTATTACGACTGTATTCCTTATTATGTTCATCTTTCCGATTTTTAATTAGTTATTTTTTTTGGTAACCAGCAAGACTTGCTGCCCAGCTTTGAGCGTAACTTTGACTGTCCTTATTTTTTTTGAAAAGTAGCCCGATACGCCCTGTACAAGACCGCGTGTCAAGTCTCCTACAACTTGCTGTCCCGCTGAACGGGACATTGAAATATTCATTCCTGAGCTCTGGCTCATGTTCGCGGCAATTTCTCCTGCAGCATTAATTTCGTCCGATCTCGGTACCGCTAATCCAGGTTGTCCATTCAGATCATAAGCAAGGATGTCAACAGGCAGGATATTCCCCTGGATCTCAACTGATGAAACTTTTAAATGCAACCTATTTCCTTGGAATTTTGTACCTGCTTCCATTTCCGTCCCTTTCGGAACGCTGTATCCAGCAATCGTTGCGTTCTCCAGTAACCGAAGCTTAACAGAACCGTCACCCGTAACTGTCTTTGTTTCCAAAATGATAGCCCGGATACTATTCCCTGCTAAGCCCATTTGCTCCCTACCACCCACTGTTAAAAACGCTCGATTCCTTTCGCTTCCTAAACCTGCAAGAAAACTGCTATCATCCGGTTCCCGATATAATGCAGTTACTATACTTTTTCTGACTCCTTTTATACTTTCAATCTTTTCGGATTCGCGCTGACCTGTCAGATTTGTATGATTTGCTGAATCTTTATGAGGTGTCGGTACAGCTGTATTTGGTGCCTGCGTCCCACTTGGAAGATACTTTGAAGCCATCTGATATGACTTTTCCATTAGCGTCAGCTGATCGTTCAACGTAGGGGCAGCCGGAACATCTTTGACAGAAAGCTTCTCTTCCAATTGATCAATTTTTCGACGCAATTCTAATTTTTCCCTGTCATCATCTTGGTAAAAGGAACTCAGCGTACTTTGCGCATTCCTATAGCTCATCATTGAATTATTTTGGTAAGCTGGGTTTCCAAAATGCCCTGCAGTTCTTGAATCGTTCACAGATGGACCCGGAAGCTCTGCTGTAGCACTACTATCGCTACCATTGTTCCAATAATCAGCCAGTGATTGCAATGAACTTCTTTTTTCAGCTTCCTTTTCTTCCAGCATCTCTTTCTCATACGCCTTTTGTTTATCGGCCTGCAAACCTTTATCCGTAGCTTCAGGAACAGCATTTTTTAATCCAGAACCTTTCAGCTCATCACCAGAACTTTTCGGCTTGAATATCAGATAAAGACATGCAATGAAAACTATCCCCATAAGACCAAAAATAAGCGGCTTCTTGAGCTTATCAGCTTTTGATTTATTATCGGTTAAACTGGAATTATCAGCTGCTGTCTCTTCATCGACGATAATACTTACGCGTTTATTCTCTTTCTCTTCCATTACTATATTTTTTATTGTGATTCAGGATAGAATCCCCTCTTGAAAGCCCATCACCGATGGATGGAGATTCTATATGGCCAGTTTCAATATGCCGATCTTCTTTGCCCAGATCGTAACACACCTTAACAAGTACACCAATTCCCATTGTGAGGTAAAAGGCAAAGAGAATAATGACATACTTGCATTGTGTCTTCAGCGGCAGTGCCTGCCACTTATTGTCGAGTCTCTCTAACTCGTTTTCTATTGTATTTCTAAAATTTTTCATAGTATTTTTTACTTTTAGAAAAGACCCCCTTTCGGTTAATCTAACATAGCATCCAATCAAGGTTTTGTTTCATTTTCAAAAATTAACGTTCTATCACTTCTTCGTCCTTGTTAGACAATACCCCAAAGTTTAAAATCTGGAATCCTTGTGGGTTATTATCTGATTTCACACTGTTCAAGAGCGTACAAGAAGTAACTAAACTGCGTCTCGTCAGATTACTGGACCTAATTATAAATTGCTTTGCAAATGTTGTAACGGCATAAGGGTAGCTATTAAAATTGCAAATGACACTATCTACTTCGATTCGCTGCTGCACATTACCGCTAATAATCCGATTATAGTATCCCTTTTCCGCTAAATCGTGGTAGTAGTCGTACGCACTTTTATCTGCCAGATCAAATGCGCGCTTCATATTGCTTTCAATAGCTGATTTATCAGGGGCTAGTGTAAAAAACAGCTCGTGGAATCGGCGCACATGCTCCCTGGCCTGCACCGGCCTATTAATGGCAGCATCCTGTGATAATGCCAGCATTAAAGATTTACCCTGATCCAATACATAGATCTTTTCCCTTTGCTCATTCGCAAACGCGTACGACTTCCAGATTGAAAAACCAGTTACGCCAATACAAAGCAGCGCAAAAACAATAGCGTAGAGCCTGATCTGTCTAAAGCTATTCTCAATATTTCTTAAAGTTTTAAACTCCATTGCTATTTCGATTTTTGTCCACCTTGGTTATTACTCATAAGCTGGCCGCCAACTTCGCCGATGGCAGCTCCAGCACCTGCAGCCGCAACATTTCCACTTCGCATAGCCATTTGGCTTACATTTCTGGTAAAGTTGCCGGCACCACCTGCCTGGATAATCCACCCCGTAACCGTAGGTATGGTGAAGTAACCCACAATCCCGATAATCATGAATATCACATACACGGTGTTACTGGTGTCGGGAATGAACGTTGGATCATTGAGCATTTCAATATCCCGCTCCAAAATCAAAGACTGGATTTTCGCGAGCATTGCGCTGAACATATCGGCAACAGGAAGCCAGAGATAAACACTTATATATCGTGTCAGCCATTGGCTCAGTGTACTCTGAAAACCTTCCCACACACTGATAGCGAAAGCAATTGGCCCTAAAATAGACAGCACGATTAAAAAGAATGTACGTATCGTATCAACGACCAGCGCTGCTGCTTGAAAGAGGATTTCCAGAAGTTCCCGCAACCATTTTTTCGTGGCCTGTTCCATATTGTACGCTGTTCGATCCATGTACATCCCTGCCATGGTAACCAGGTCGTTTGGTGCCCAGCCGAGATCTTCCAGCTTTTTGTCGAATTCCTCATTATTAACCAGATAGGCTGTCTCTGGATTCCTAAGCGTTGCTTCCTTTTCCAATAAGTCTTTCTGTTGCTGTAATTTATTCAGGTCTAGCACCTGATTATCCAACATGCTGTGCGTGCCTTGGACAATTGGACTTAAAACCGCGTTTATCGTTCCCAAAACGATGGTCGGAAAAAACATAATGCACAAACCGATCGCAAATGGTCTTAATAATGGAAAAACGTCAATGGGTTCTGCCCTGCTCAACGCCTGCCATACTTTTAATGCGACGTAAAATAATGCACCCAAACCTGCTACTCCTTTAGCTACTGTTGCCATTGTCGCGGACATCGGTAGCATCTCGTCATAGAGCCCACGGAGGAGCTCATGTAGATTGTTAAATTCCATGATTCTCTTTTGAATTACCAATACTTTTGTCCCGCAGTCCCATACAGCTCCATAACCCTTTTGGTATTGTTCTGCTTTTTAGCACGAAGGATACTGACTGAAATATTTTTACTCGTATAGTAGCGCACAAGGTTGTGATACTCTTTGACCTCCTTGTATAGACGGTCGATGATTTCCATTCGTTCTTTGTCATTCAATGATAAGCTACTTGAAGTGACAATCTGCTTTAAATCTTTCAGTAGTTCGGTACTCTCATTTAATAGTGCGGAATAACCGTTACCGATGGCCACTAGTTCATCTGCAGAGAAATTTTTGTCATTCAGCATTTTTCCAAAATTGTTCACGTACATTGAGCTTACATCGCCCACAAGCAAAACAGTCTGCTGGACCTTTCTTGCATCTTTTATGAGATTGTTGACGGCCTTCAACTTGTCGTAATATTCTTTTCCCTGCTCATAGACTTTCTTAACTTCGTTAAAATTCTTCACCACGTTCGAGACCGTGTTGGAGGTCTGCACAATTTCATTTGCTGAATTTAAAATTCCAGACGCCAGATTGGTCGGGTCAGTTACGACCCATTGTGCTTGCACTTTTTGAGTAATGGCAACGGTTAACACCATTACCACTGTAATAATGAAATTTTTCATTTTCTAAATTTTTAGGATTGTTATTAAATAGTTTAATTGTCTTCTTTCGATAGACCCTTGATCTTTCGAAGGGATATTTTCTTGATCGCCCCCTCAACATCGCCTCCCATTTCATGCGCAAGAGTCATCACTTCTAGCTTTTCGGATTCTTCAGTTGTATAAGCAAGATATTCCTGCTGGCTTACTTCTGTGGCATACACTGCGGAATGAGTACCGCCTAATCCAATCCACACTTCTTTGTACAGGCGCGTCGGGTCGTTATCCTGATTGATAGAGAGAATCTGGGACTTTTCTCGTTCGGTAAGACCCAGCATTTTTTGAATATCATCGAATTTGTTAGCATATTTCCGTTGATCTAACAAGATCTTACAGTCAGAATTATTGATGATACTTTCACGTACAATCGGAGAATGAATAATATCGTCCACCTCCTGCGTTACGACGACTGCCTCACCAAAAAACTTTCTAACGGTCTTAAACAAATATTTTAAATATTCTGCCATACCTTCTTTGGCTATGGCTTTCCAAGCTTCCTCGATGAGGATCATCTTTCGGATACCTTTAAGCCTTCTCATTTTGTTGATAAACACCTCCATAATGATTATCGTGACCACCGGAAAAAGAATCTTATGATCCTTTATGGCATCAATTTCGAACACAATAAAACGTTTATTGAGTAGATCAAGCTCTTTATCCGAATTCAGTAAATAGTCATATTCACCACCCCGGTAGTAAGGTTCAAGCACATTCAAAAAGTTGGCGAGATCAAAATCCTTTTCACGCACTTCTTTATCCTGCAGTACTTTTTTATAATCACCTTTGACATATTCATAAAACCCATTAAAGCAGGGATTCTCGGTACTGTTTTTTATCCGCTCGATATAACCCGAGACCGCGTTAGACAGCGCAACTTCCTCACTTCGTTTTGGAGCTTCGTCATCACGCTTCCATAAGGTGAGGATCAAAGTCTTGATACTTTCTCTTTTTTCGATATCAAACACGTTGTCTTCCGTAAAAAAGGGATTGAACGAGATCGGGTTTTCCTCGGTATACGTGAAATAAACGCCATCATGTCCCTTTGTTTTTCCTTTTATCAATTCACAAAGACCTTGGTACGAATTGCCCGTGTCTACTAATAGTACATGAGTACCTTGCTCATAATACTGTCTCACCATATGATTGGTGAAGAACGATTTTCCACTTCCATTTTTATGAAGGGTTGGCGGGCTACTCAATTAAGGGTAGCCCGCCAACCCCCGCTAGGCCCTAAAATGAATTTATTTCTATTTGTAATTATTCCCCGCTTCATAGGCAGGTCAGAGATATCTAAGTGGATCGGTTTTCCGGTTAACCGATCAGCAAGCTTAATCCCAAATGGGCTTAACGAATTCTGGTAATTGGTCTCTTCTGTGAAGAAGCATAGTGCAGGTTCAATAAATGTATAAAACGATTCTTCGGCAGGAAAATCACCTGCATTACCCGGAATACCAGCCCAGAACAACGTTGCAGCATCGACTGTATTGTGACGCGGTTTACATTCCATCAGTGCTAAAGCACTTCCAACATCGTTCTTTATTCGCCTTAACTCTTCGCGATCTTCTGACCAGGCAAAAACATTAAAATGCGCCCGAATAGATGGTGATCCATAGGAATGCGCTTCATTTAAATATTTCTCTATCCATTCCCGGTTAACCTGGTTCGCACGGCTATACCTAGCAAGGGAATGCATATTACGTGCAGACTTTTCAAACTTTCGTAAATTATCAGCACTATTGTCGATGAAGAGATACTGGTTATAAATGTGATTACAACTCAACGTCAATCCCACCGGCGCAGCAAACGATAACATGCAGTCACTTTTATCGGTCGATAGTCTGTCGTACCGTTGCGATTCGGAAACAGCACCGGGAAGATCATCTGTATCGGAAAGCGTATGTAAGACCATTCGCTTACTTCCAATCCGTACCTCTTCGGCTCCCAGTGCCAGATCTTGCAAGGGCACATCTTTTTCGCGGGACAGTGTGAAATACTGCTGTAATAATCCGATTTCATCCTTAGTACCTATAATGGCTGACTCTTCAATCTGATCCATTTTAATATACCCGCTGTCATTGATAATGCGCTGAAATTGGGCAACACTCTCTACAAAACGACGCATGCCTTCTTTATCCCTGACCTCTTTCGGAATTAAGTTTCCCTTACAGAGGCTACTAAAGTTGCTTTGCGTACGCATTTTATCCTTTGTAGTTTTTGTTAAAAACAGGTAGCAATAATGCTTCAAAAAGGGCCTTTCATTAAAATGCATTTGAAAAGAACGGGACAAAAAACTGTGTTCCGAATTTTCAAAATCGGGTCGATATTCTTCTTTTAAGTACCAATCCTGCTTATGCACGATGCTAAAATCAGGCAGTGTTTTAATAGCCTTGCTCCAGGTAGAGTGTATAGATTCATAAACATCAGCACCTACGGTGAAGAGCTCGGGAAGAAAAATTTGGAAGCATAACGTAATATCTCCTTCCTTTGAGATGATACAGTTATTTTCTACGGCCAAAAGTGGAAACCTGCTTTCCAGTGTGGCCGTTTTTGAAATATTTCTCATAATAAAAATTTTAAAGTTTGCGACCATTTCTTTTTTTAGTCACTGATTGTGACTTACCAATCTTCTGCTTATGGATCTGTTTAGAAAGGTCGTGATGACTGACAAAATGAATATGTGAGGGGAGTTCAGTTTCTTTTCGTTCCCGCATCATTTTTATTGTATCCGCTAGCTCGTGCGGATAAAGTGGTAGCTTTCGATCTGTATCAATGTAAAACCCCGGTTCACCGGTTTTGAATGAATAGAGGGTGTCGCTTTTATGGATACGGTTGAATGGGTTTTCACACTCCATGAATTGTGCAGTTGTGTCATCCCAGAAGTAGTCTATACCTTTGATTGAAATGACCTGAAGCCCTTCAACGCGTAATGGATGTTGCTCTAGGTACAGCTTGGAGCCTACAATATCATATACTTCCAACGGCCTAATCCAAATTGCTGCATAACGGTCATCGTCTTTGTCATAGCCCCCCCAGTTGTCCTCTTTTACATTTCTTAGGTTCTTGTCATAGATGAATTCATAATGATCTTCAAAAAGCATCATATCAAGCAGATGGATCTGATTGCTAGCATTTTTTGTGTCTATAAGAACATCGTTTAATGCATCAACAAAAAAGTCTGCATCCGCAAGGCCATGTAGTTTTAGTACCGGTAGTTCTCTCTCTGCCATTCTATCCATTTGCTTTGCGGGTTAAATATGATTTAATGGACTTGCGGCCGATGATGTACTTTGGATGCATCCTTTTTGCCCCTAGTTTCATCAGTCCATGCTCCCCGTACTTTGTATTCAATGCAAAAGTTTTCCAGATAATTAGTGAAACTGCGCCGATACCGAAACCAAGGCAGAGGTACATATGGATTCCAACCATATACATAATCATCACAAGGATCAGAACTGTGAGTAGCCCCCCGGCAAAAACAAATAAGTATTGAGCTTTCAATCCTTTGAACTCGACTGTTCGTCCTATTCCTTTATTTATATTCCATTTAGTCATTAGTTTAGATTTAAAGGTTAAGAAGACCTTGAATTGAGTCCAGTCTTATTTCTTGTTGTAACTAAAATTCTGATTGTTTAATCCAGGAAAAACGATCTTAAGATCGTCGCAGCGACGATCAGGAAAATACATGCACCAAACCATGAAGCGGCAGTTTTTGAAGTATCAGGATCTCCACTACTAAATTTGTTATACACTTTCACCCCTCCGATCAGCCCTACAACAGCCCCGATAGCGTAGATTAGCTTTGTTGCCGGATCAAAGTAGGAGGTCACCATTTGACTTGCTTTTGCGATACCAGCGATACCATCTCCCTCTGCAAAAACTTCATTGCTCAGGAACAACAATAGCCCAATTCCCAGCAGAAATTTAAATTTTCGATTTTTCATGTTTCATTACATTTTAAGTTCGTAATACCCCGCACCTACGGGCTTGGAAACAAAGGTGTAGCAGGAATGAAGGGCTATTGAGGAGAGTGGTATATTGAGGACTAAATTGGCGTAAGGTTTCCTAATAGAAATAACCTTTGGGCATAAAAAAACCGCCAAGTTTTAAATCTTGGCGGTTAATAATATTGAGTTATATCTTCCTTCCTTTATTCTTCTTTGGAGCACTCAATTTTTCATTATTTGCATTCTTTATAGGCTGCTTCAATCTATTTTCAGCTATCAGTTCGTCAATTCCGGTCTTGTTCCAAGGTATCGTCTCAGCCTTAAACTCAAGTCGAAGTCCTGTTTCTTTTAATCCTTCGGTTTCTCCCCAGCCCCATTTCCGATTCCATCCTACAGGATCTAGTGTTTTAACAAATGGAATTTCAACAAACAAAAGATCCTTTGGGTATTCGACAAGTTTGTCCCATTCAATACTTGCTATTTGATGTGTCCTTGGATCATATGGAAACGCATAGGCGTTTCTGTGATCAACATACCAGTCCTCCAGCTCGTCAAAGCTAATACCCAGCGTCGAAAAATCATCTTTGGGCCTCAATAAGTCCAACCGTGCCTCAGCATAAAAAATATGCCCTCCTATTTCAACGGTTGGGATCTGACCATATTTAATACGCCTTGTCAATGCATCCTGGTCCACCATAAGTTCAAAGTCCGTCAACAGCAGAATTTCTTCAACAGCCTTATTATATTTTTCAGCCATCATTTCAGGTGCTAGGTTTACAAATTGTGGAACCGTAATCCACATGTAGTCATTCCTTTCTTTATCGTAACGTTGAAAACAATATCCCTCTTCTCCACAATCTATCATATCTTCTAAAGTGTATCGATTATCTTGTTGGCCTTTTTGACGGAATTCAAGTTTATCAACATCGATAATGAACTGTATCCCATAATCTGGATCTGTATAGATCGGTAATTCCTTTTCCATAAATCAGCTTTTTAATATTAGTAATTAAATATTTACTTCGCTAATGTCTTGGAAAATCTTAATGCTGGATGATGTGTAAATTTTGGAGGTACAATTTTTCCTACAATTACTTAATCAATAGAAAACATTAGGGCTTATCCGATCACAAAAAAACTATCATTTCCTGTAAAGTTTTTTATTTGATATAATAGAAAAAGAATCCCCTAGAAGGGTCCGCTAAAACAGAAACCTGCTATAGTACTATATAAAGTCATTTATGTTAAAATCATCAGAATTGCCATTCTTAGGATTAAATGCACTGTAGCTGTCGCTTTCCAAGGTTTTATCCAATAATAAAGCTACTTTTTGGGAAGAAGCTGTAATAGAATTTTCCAAATAACTGTACAATTCGGTACCTTGTATTTTTTGCATTACATCGATTACTTCATTTTGCTGTTGAGCCTCAAGATCGCTGTGCTGAAGGAGCGTACCAACATTCATCAGCTCTTCAAGAGAAACACCCTGACTGAATCTATCATCATGAGGTGGAAACTCACTTTCAGACCAATCATCATCCTCAACTTCATCGTTTAATTCCATTTTTTGTGTAGGAAAAGGAACCTGCACACTATCCTTTTTGGATACAACATTTTTATAACCTTGGCTTGATGAAAACTCTTCGTCTTCTATTTTTTCTCCTTGTAATCGCTGTTTTCCTATTTCCTTATTGACTTTTCCCATAATATCAGGTAATTGGGCCTCAAACGGCTTTAGCTCTTCCTTTTTCTCGAACTTTACTATTTTAACTTTATCAATAGCAAGCAAAATGATTACGATAAGAAGACAGACCAGTATCCCAAATTGTATTAAAGCATCCATACCTATTAAAAAAGTGGTTTACAGTTAGCTTCAAATTCTTCTATTATTATCGCCTGATAAAGTTCAAAATGATGGGAAAGTATATTATCAAGGTATGCATAAAGGGGAATCTTGTCCCCGCCTATAATGTGGGCAATCCGGGATAAACGGTCATGGTATTCCTGTCTCAGGTAGATACTTTTCTCCCCCCTTTTGTGCATATCTTTTCTGTCCAGAAACAGCTTTCCGTACGTTCCTTTAACAATTCTTGTTTTTTGATTTAGCTTAATAGTAACTTCAACTTTGTTATTTGTCTTTTTCATGGTCTATTATATTATAGGTTTAAATCTCTCATTAAAGTAATCAGTAATGTCGCCTCCAAATTCTCGGAAATGATATTCCAAAATATTGTCGATGTACGAGTAAAGTGTTACTTTATCCTCCCTTGTCAATTGTACAATTCTTAGCAAACGTTCGTGGTATTCGGATCGAATGTATACAACCTTTCCACTTCTGCCCGAGGGAAAACGGTTAACCAGGAACGTCTCTTCGTAATCCACTTTTTTGGATGACGTCGTTTTTGCCTTCTCGCGCGGTTTGCTCTCTATATGTTCTTCCTGCTTTGTGATAACCTTTTCCGAAGGCTCATCTCCGCTCATAATCTGCATGAGATAATCTTCATCGACGACAGGTTTTTCAAAATCTTTTCGTCCCTTTCCTCTTGTCATTTTTCCAATATTTTATAAGTGAATGATCCTTAGAAACTCCACAATAAAAAGGTCAAAACGGGTAACCTTCAGGAGTTGCAATTCAGCTGGTAAAAGGCTTGATCTGAAGACATAATTGATCGTATCATCCGTTTCTTTTCTAAAGCGCTTGCTATCCCGGATACCTGTTTTCATGATAAGTAGATCAAGCTCCTCGATCACATCCTGGTATGCTTTATAAAGACCGGTCTTTTCACGGCCATCAACCTGATTCCAAAAAAGCCAAAGGGCCGGCGCTTTATTCTCGCCCTCTGATGGTGGAAGCTGAAGAAAAGCCTTGCTGAATGCAAGGGTACTTTCAACAACAAGCCTGTCAGCCGTGATGGGGGAAAATATGAAATCCATTGCTTGAAGCGCTGTTAAAACTCCTTTGGTATTAGCCGTGCCGGGTAGATCAAAGAATATGATGTCAGGCTCAACCAAAAGTTGACCTACGTTTTCCAAAGCTGTTTTTAGCGCATTGTCTGCTTTACTCTTAATGATCGGGTAAGCCTTCTTATTGATGGACTGAAACTGCTTCATGGCAGCTTTTTTATGGTACTCACTATTCATAATGGCACTTTTATCCCGTTCCCTCATATTACTCAGGCTATATTGCGGAAAATCACAGTCCATCACTAAAACATTAAAACCTAACCGATAATGTAGCGCGCTGGCTAGCAAAGTCGTGATTGTGGACTTCCCTACTCCTCCTTTTTGCGTGTAAATACTAACCTTTAAAGGTTTCTTCATTTTTTCCATTGCTTATATATTATTACTTGTATTACCATTTGATCGCAAGCACCAGAACCTATTTTACCTTTTGATTTCTAGGAAAGCGGTACATAAAAACTTTTCTATGCTTTTCTGTATGGCCTTTTCCATAATTACCAAAGGGGAAATATGCCTCTCAAAAAAGTTATATAACCATACAGTCATATCTGCAAAAGGCATTTTTCAAACTTTACTGCTTTTGTGCTTTTACTCTTTTATGCTTTTATATTTTTATATTTTTAAAACCTAATACTTTTATTACCTGAAAATTGACAGTTTGCCAAACCGATCAAATTGCAGTTTTATTAATCTTCCCGCTTTGTTGTAAAGGAAACCAGTTTTAATAGCGAATAAGGCTAACATGAACATGCTAGCCTATATTTTCCAGAATTGACTTAACACTTTAAGATTAACATCTATTCTAATACTTCTTACTATTTCCGTTCCCGTGAACGGAGCAAGTTGTGTTTTGAGTGCCTCAAAACTCGTTTTGTGCCCCAAAACGACTTGCTCCTGCCGAGGGCTTAGTGCATCCTCCGAAGTCGGATGCACTATTTAGATTTCTTTTCATCTCTTGTATTCTTTTTCGGCTGTTAGAAGCCTAATTAGGAAAGGATGAGCAAATAGCAGGTTTCTACCTTGAGAACAGCTATGTTTTGTCAAAAAGATATGAAAGCACAACACAAAGGCGGGAGAAATCCAAAATTAAACAGGGCGGTTCATCGCTATGTTTTTCGGTTAACAGATACAGAAAACACGAGGTTTTTATCACTCTTCGAGCAGAGCGGATTGGATACAAAAGCAAAGTTTATTGTTTCACTTTTATTTGAGAGGCGAATAAAATCAATCAAAATAGATTCAGGCGCGAACGAATACACAACAAAATTATCACAGTTCTTCGCACAATTTAGAGCCATCGGGGTGAATTACAACCAGGTCGTAAAGGTGCTACATACAAACTTCAGTGATAAAAAAACGATCCTTTATATTGCTAAATTGGAAAAGCACACCCTTGAACTAGCCACTTTATGCAAGGAAATTCTGATCCTCAGCAAGCAGTTTGAAGCAGAGTACCTGCTAAAAAAAGAAAATTAATGATTGCAAAAATTGGAAGAGGAACAAATATCTACGGTGCTTTACTGTACAATCACAGCAAAGTCCTCACTGATAATGGTGCGATTTTACACCTTCATAATATGCGGGAAACGCCGCATGGAAATTATACAGTAATGCAACTCTTATCTGCATTCGCGCCTTATTTAGTAGCAAATAAAAATACCGAGAAAACAGCTCTTCATATTTCGCTTAATCCAGATCCAGCAGATGGTATATCAGATGAAGACTATATAAAGATTGCAGAGGAATACATGCAAAAATTGGGATATGGCGAACAACCTTATGTCATCTTTAAACATACAGATATCGAACGTACGCATATACACATTGTTTCAACAACCGTGGATCGCAAGGGTATCAAAATTCCCGATTCCTTTGAAAAGAAAAAATCAATGGATATTTGTAGAGAACTCGAAACAAAGTTTAACCTATCACCTGCAACAGAAAAGCAGTTTCTTGATTCCAGCATCCCATTAAATCCAGTGAATTATTCCAAAGGAAATATTAAAGCTCAGATCGCATCTGTTGTTCGATATCTTCCCAAATATTATCAATTCCAGACTCTGGGCAGTTATAATGCATTGCTATCACTTTTTAACATCACATCCGAGCATATTAAAAAAGAATACAGCGGGGAAATCAAAGAGGGACTGGTTTATTTCGCAATGGATGAAAATGGAAATAAAGTTAGTAATCCATTTAAATCTTCCCTTTTTGGTAAACAGGCTGGGCTAAATGAACTCAGAACTCATTTCGATAAAAGCAGAACGAACAGCGTGGCAGCGAAATCGTCACTAACAGAAGTTATACTGCAGGCAATGCAGCTGAATCCCGATGAAAAGAATTTTAAGGATTATTTGATCCAGCATGGCATTAACACTGTTATCAGAAGAAATGAACAAAACAGGATTTATGGCATTACCTTCATTGACCATAACACCAAAACTGTGTTTAATGGTTCCCAGCTCGGAAAGCAATTCTCAGCGAATATATTTCAAGAACTTTTTTTGAGTAACGGCTTAAAACTGAATGAAAGTAAAATGATTCAATCAATTCCTCCTATTCCAACAAATTCATCAAAAAATAACAACTCGGACAACTTACATCCATTTTTTGATTTTATGATGCATTTTTCTAACCTTGATGGTTTTGGATTACTTGATTCACTTCTTATGGGCGGTTTCGCAGAAGACCCCGAAGAACAAGCGTTTGAATACAATATGAAAAAAAGAAGGAGGAGACACAAATAAATTGGATAATCATACGGATTCTCAAATAAAAATAATAAAGGGTAGTATTTCTATTTAATTAATGATACTCACATTAAGGGCTAATCTGAAGTTGTCCCAATCAGCAAATCTACCGTGAATTTCATACCTTTAATTCCCATATTGAATATAATAAATAGTCATGTCAGACAAAACAGAAAGCAATATCGATCGCTGGCGTATTTTTGAGCCCTTTTTTGTTCAGAAGGAAGTTGCTGCCAAGACCATATTGTTGGAAGAGGGTAATGTTTCAAGGACGATGTTCTTCATCGAAAAAGGTTGTTTAAGAACTTGGGTCAACAATAACGGGAAAGACATAACAACACAGTTTTTCTTTGAAGGAGATGGCGTGTCTTCTATCGAAAGCTTTATGACCAACAAACCTAGTTTGTATACGATTGAAAGTATCGAGCCTTGCATTATACAAACCATTACTCAAAAAGATTTTCAAGAAGCTTTCAACAATTCACCTGAACTGAAAGACCTTGTGATTGAACATCTATTCGCAAGACTTTTAAAAAGCCAACAGCTCTTTTTTTCTTATCTTAAACACAGTCCTCAAGAACGTTACCACGAATTAGTAAAACAATATCCTCATATTGTACTACGTGTTCCGCAACATTATATCGCTTCGTATCTGGGCATTACCTCTGTTTCATTAAGCCGAATCCGAAACAGGCGCTAAGCTGCCATTTATTAACAATTGTTATCGTCAGGGCCCGGACTACTTCTCACCTTTGCAGTGTACAATCAAGTAAAGTAAAAAATGAGAACAGTCATCGTATTTAACCACCCTTATGAAGAAAGCTACTGTAACGCCATACTTAACGCGGTAACTAAGGGGCTTCAAAAAGGCAACCACGAAATTGACCTGATGCACCTAGACCAGGATAAATTTAACCCCAGGATGACCGCAGAGGACTTAAAGGCCTTTGTAGCCCACCAGCCGATAGATCCGCAGGTAATTGATTATTGTGAAAGGCTGAAAAAGGCAGATCATTTGATCTTCATTTTTCCGATCTGGTGGGACATTATGCCAGCAACCACCAAAGGCTTTATTGATAGAGTTTTATCTCCCGGTATTGTATATGATCATCACCCAAGAGGTTTCGGCCTTGTTCCACTTTTAAAAAACCTCAAAAGTATAACCGTCATTACCACAATGAACAAGCCAAGAATAATGTATTCCCTGCTCATCGGAAATTTGATCCGCAAAGTAATGTTGAAAAGTGTCTTCAAAACAATGGGATATAAAAATCTAACCTGGATTAGCTATAATATGGTAAAATCAGTTACGCAAGAAAAGAGAGTCCAATGGCTAAATGATTTAGAAAAAAAATTTACTCCCAACAAAGATCTCTCATTCTGACTTAAAAAACAGTCGTTTTGGCTACATCTGTTTTTGGATAGTGTTGCAATTTTGTATAAACAAAAATTGACAACATATGAATATCGTTCTAACAGGCTCATTGGGCAACATCAGCAAACCTCTTGCAACAGCATTGATTGCAAATGAACATTCGGTAACTGTAATCAGCAGCAAACCCGACAAGCAAAAGGAAATTGAATCCATTGGCGCAAAAGCAGCAATCGGGTCATTGGAAGATCTAAATTTTCTGACAACAGCCTTTGCAACCGCAGATGCCGTGTATTGTATGATCCCTTTTAATTTTATGGAAGAAGACCAAACGGCCTATTTCAAAAAAATTGAAACCAACTATGTACAAGCAATCAGAAAAAATGAAATTGAAAAAGTTGCGTTTCTGACCGGTTGGGCAGCTGATACGGGAGATTCAATTCTACTTAATCAGCTTTCGGACAGAACGGTCATCGAGCTACGTCCGGGTTCTTTTTATACCAATTTTTATAATGATATTCCAACTATAAAAGAGCATGGCGCACTAATGGCCGGTTTTGGAGGTAATGATAAAATTGCATTTGTTTCGCCGAATGATATTGCCGAGGTGGTTTATGAAGAACTAACCACACCTTTTCAGGGAAGAAAAACCCGCTTTGCGGCAAGCGAAGAATTGACCTGTGATGAAGCGGCAAAAATTTTAGGTGAAGCCATTGGCAAGCCTGACCTCAAATGGATAGCGCTGCCAGAGGAACAAGTATTAAACGGCTTAATTCAAGCGGGTTTTCCAAAACAGCTTGCACATGATTTTGTAAGAATGCAGGCCGAGACCCACAGCGGAAAAACATTTGAGAATTATCTTAAACACAGACCTGAACTGGGAAAGACTAAATTGAAATCTTTTGCTACTGAATTTGCAAAAGCATACAATGAACAATAACTATCTTTGTATATGGCAGATACAAAACCAATCCGGATACAATCTATCAGCGAGTTTCATCGATTAAGAGGTTTGCCCCAACCTGAACATCCGTTGATCAGCATTGTGACAAAAGATGATTTTCTCGGATTACCCAATCCAAGCACTATGAATGCGGTGTTTGATTTTTATTTTATCGCATTGAAACGTATAGCAGGCGTGAAGTATAGATATGGGCAACTGCACTACGATTTTGAAGATGGCGGCGCCCTCTTCTTCATGGCACCGAATCAGGTGCTCAACATTGAAATTAATGAGAATGAAAATCCCGGAGATTCCTCGGGGTGGCTTTTGCTCATACATCCTGATTTTATCTGGAACACTCCACTTGCAAAGACCATAAAACAGTATGATTTTTTTGATTATACAGTAAATGAAGCGTTGCTATTGTCAGAAAAAGAAGAAATAACGCTAAATGGAATCATAGAAAATATCAGGCAAGAGCATAATGCCAATATTGACAAGTTTAGCAAGCGAATTATCATTTCGCACGTCGAAGCATTGCTCAATTATTCTGAACGGTTTTACAACCGTCAATTCATTACCAGAGAGAAAGCTAATCATCAACTTTTAGAACGTTTGGAAATATTGTTGACAAACTACTTTAAGAGCGATGATTTGATTTCAGAAGGTTTACCAACAGTTCAATATGTTGCAGAAAAATTGAACGTTTCGCCTAGTTATCTGGGTAACTTACTCCGGACGCTTACAGGACAAAACACACAGCAGCATATCCACGACAAACTGATCGAAAGGGCCAAAGAAAGAATTTCTACTACTGACCTTTCGATGAGTGAGATTGCTTACGAATTGGGCTTTGAACATCTACAATCTTTCAGTAAATTTTTCAAGGCCAAAACCAATACTTCTCCTTTAAAGTTCAGACAATCGTTTAATTGAAAAAAATATATGTCTGCAAACGTGAATAAAATTCACGTGGATATTATAACCTATAACGAAGAGCTATTTGACGCCAGATGTCTTCCGCCAAATCCTGATCTTGGCCATGATCGAAGTGCCATTTCCCATTCTTCTTAATAAGCTTCTGCACCAACCCATCTAATAAAACAGAGAATTCTTGTTGGTCCTTCGTTAATTTTTTTTGCAATAATACAATTTGAAAATCACGTGTTTTAAATGTAATCCTAAAAATCTGTTTACTAAGATGTCCTTCATCTTGCCCGATTGTATCTAGCATACCAAAATGTTTACTTCCGAAATCTTTTTAATAGTCTGAATTTTGTCTCAAAATAGAAATTCTTCGAGAATATTCCTAGTTTAAAAAATACTGCCTTCAAAGTTATATGCAGCTATCTAATGTGGAAACTTTTATCCTTCATATAAGACATTACAGGAAAACCTATACCGCAAAAAACAAGTTCTCTGATTTTCATGCATACAGGTAATATCTATGGTGAAAATTTCCACTTATGCAAGAAGACGATTTAAGAGGACTCGCAAAAATAATGGCATTTATGCGCGCAGTCAGCATCCTGCTGGTTCTAATGAATTTCTACTGGTTTTGCTATTCATTTTTTCATGGGCAAGGTTGGACGCTCGAAGTCATAGAAAAAATTCTTCAAAATTTTCAGAAGACATCCGGTTTATTCAATAATTCTTTTAACAGTAAGCTTTTCGCACTGATTTTATTAGCGCTGAGCTGCCTGGGTACTAAAGGGGTTAAAAATGAAAAAATTAAGTGGAAAAATATCAATATGTATCTTATTATAGGAACTATCCTTTACCTGTTAAATTTTCCACTTCTTCACTTTTCTACTTCACTTTACATGCTGACGACCTCAGCGGGATTCATACTGCTGATGGTTGCTGGACTGTGGATGAGTAGGCTCCTAAGGAACAGGTTGATGGATGATCCATTTAATACTGAAAACGAAAGCTTCATGCAAGAGACACGTCTGATTGAGAACGAATATTCAGTTAACCTAGCTACAAAATTTTACTATAAAGGGAAATGGAACGACGGCTGGATCTCTGTTGTCAACGTTTTTAGGGCCTCAATCGTGCTCGGCACCCCTGGTAGTGGTAAAAGCTATGCAATTGTAAATAACTATATAAAACAGCACATCGAAAAAGGCTTTGCGATGTACATTTATGATTTCAAGTTTGACGATCTTTCCGTAATTGCTTATAATCACCTTCTAAAACACTCCCACCAGTACAAAGTAAAACCTCAATTCTATGTAATCAACTTTGATGATCCGCGTAGAAGCCATCGCTGCAATCCACTCAGTCCAAAATTCATGACGGATATATCTGATGCTTACGAAGCTTCTTACACGATCATGTTAAATCTAAATAAAACATGGATTCAAAAACAAGGCGACTTTTTTGTTGAATCCCCTATTATTTTACTTGCAGCTATAATCTGGTTTTTAAAGATTTACGAAAACGGGAAATATTGTACATTTCCCCACGCTATTGAGCTTCTCAACAAAAAATATGCAGATATCTTCACCATCCTAACTAGCTATTCCCAACTTGAAAATTATTTGAGTCCGTTTCTGGACGCTTGGGAGGGCGGTGCACAAGACCAACTTCAAGGCCAAATAGCATCCGCTAAGATTCCCCTTTCGCGAATGATTTCACCACAGCTTTATTGGGTCATGACCGGAGACGACTTCTCCCTTGACATAAATAATCCGAAAGAACCTAAGATTTTGTGCGTTGGTAATAATCCTGACCGACAAAATATTTATTCGGCTGCTCTGGGCCTATATAATTCAAGAATTGTGAAAATGATCAATAAAAAAGGAAAATTGAAGAGTTCAGTGATTATTGACGAGCTCCCAACTATATACTTTCGAGGACTAGACAACCTTATTGCTACAGCGCGAAGTAACAAAGTAGCCGTATGCCTAGGTTTTCAAGATTTCTCGCAACTGATTAGAGATTATGGCGATAAAGAGGCTAAAGTAATTCAGAACACCGTAGGGAACATTTTCTCCGGACAGGTTGTTGGAGAAACCGCGAAAAATCTTGCTGAAAGATTCGGGAAAATAGTACAAAAAAGACAGTCCATCAGTATCAATAGAAATGACACAAGTTCTTCCATTTCTACTCAGCTTGATAGCTTGATTCCTGCATCTAAGATTTCAACCCTGTCACAAGGAATGTTCGTTGGCGCTGTCGCTGACAATTTTGAAGAAAAAATCGATCAGAAGATATTCCATGCGCAGATCGTGGTAGATAATGAGAAAGTTGCGAAGGAAAGCAAAAATTATAAACCTATTCCACAAATTCGCTCCTTTCTTTCTGAAACTGGTGAAGATATTATGGAGAAGGAAATTGATGAAAATTACCGCCGTATAAAACTGGATGTTTCGATTATAATTTCAAACGAACTCGCTAGAATCGAAAATGATCCCGAATTAGCACATTTGACTCGTCGAGAATGACTTGATAACAATGAAACATGCTCGGTAAACACAACAATCCGCAAACTAATGTGCGATACTACAGAAGTCTTGTCTCAAAGTTGAAATAAAATTTTACGATGGGTACACCATTTTAATATGAATAAAAAAATTGACTAAATATGGATTCAGCAATTAACCAACCTAATATTTATACCTTATACCATGGTACTAACAGTGATTTTAATGAATTTTCCTTAGCGTATCTAGGACAAAATACCCAAAGGTATAATTGCCACCGGGGTATATATTTCACCGAAGAGATAGGCATAGCCCAACTTTTCGGTGCTAAGGTTTTAGAGTGTCAAGTGAGTTTGCAAAAGTCTCTGAATATACATGATGTGTTCAATCGCGCAGATCAAGCTCCTGATATTGTCAATATAATATTTGAAGAAAATATTGCAGACCCTGATGAAGCTTTGGAATTTATTGATGAAAATATTAGCCTCGGAGAATATATGGATTTTATGGAAGCCTTTAACTCCGAAGATACGCTTAGTGAATTTAAAGAACGTGGTTATGATCATATCATATCAGGTCTCTCCAGGGATAAAATTGAATACTGTGTTTTTGACCCTTCTAACATTACCATTTCTAACAAAAATATTATTTCACTATTTCCTCAAAACGCATACCTTTCTGTCCTGCCGGCAAATTCCCGGCAGATCGAAAACATTGTTAAAGCCCTAGGCTCAAATGATCAAAGAGAACTGAATTTACTTTGCAAACAATTACACAAAAATATCAATAGTATCCCTGATAAGATTGATGGTTTTGAAATCGATAATCTCAAAAAGCTACGTATACTTGCGGGAAAAGATTATACATCTGGTTCTCTCTGTTATTCTATCAATAAAGGAAAATTGTTTAGGGAGCTACCAGATTCCTTGGATGGAAAATCTCCGGTACTTAAACTCTCCGCAGATAAAGGCAAAAAGCAAGGTATAAGAATTTCGCGATGATCACTACTTCAATAACCGTAGCCGGATCTTTACGATACTATACAGATTACTCTATAAAAAAACTTATTTTTAAATTTTGAATTGATATGATTTCGTTGATTTCTAAACATCAACTTCAACATTTCCATCTTGAGAAGATTAAACTAGATGTGGCCAACATTATTGGAAAAAGAAATGTCGCGGATATAGGATGATCCTAATCTCGCCCATTTGATCCGATAGGACTAATTTGTCTGTTCAAAAAACCAGCAAATGAGATTTTTGTTCCAATTCAATAAAAGCTTATTTTTGCCCTGATAAATTATTCTATTATAACATGAAAGAACTGATCGAAAAAATCAATGCCGGAATAGAGGCATTCAAAACGGATGCGGAATTACAAGCTGAAAAAGGAAACAAGGCAGCAGGAACAAGAGCACGTAAATCATCTCTTGAACTAGAGAAACTTTTTAAGGAGTTTAGAAAAACATCTTTGGAAGCTTCTAAAGGCTAAAAACAAGCCCCTTCATACATGCTGTGAAGGGGCTTTATTTTACCAATAGGCAGTCTTTTAACGAAGTTTTATACCATATAATTATAAAATCCTACGGTTTAAGCTGCGATATTGGTTTTGTAATTTCAGCTTTTGAAACCTTCTCCTCTACTTGTTGGACGTTCTCTTTACCTTCATCCAGGGACAATAGGATTTTTCGCTCCAACGCAGCTAACTCGATTCGCAGCTCCTCTAAACTTCCGTCCTTTTTCCATTCTCCGGACACTATTTCGCGAAGTACCACCTCATCTTTCTTAAATGCCGAAACTTTCTTTTCCTCTGCTTCTATCAATCCAGGAATTTTCTGTAAAGCATTCAAAAAATTCAAGGAAGCACGCTCCGGGTCGCTTGCCATAATTCCATTATTATGTGTATATTTTAAATTACCTTCACCACTGATGAAAAAACGGTTATCTCTTTCCAACGAATCATTCTTTTCAGAAAATTCGGTTTTTACCAGGAGCCTAAAGCCATACAATGAACCGATTTCCTCATAGTCTCCGCCAGTCCGCGCAGTAGCTGATATTTTATTGAGGCGCTCTCCAATTTCTTTCACAGAGACCTGATCCTTTAAGCCCGTAAGGTTAATTGCATTGATGATATTTCCAGCATCCGTTCTTCTGACACGTTTATTAAAATTAGTCCAATCTGTTCTTAAGCGTTCAAGGAGCGACTGTGCAGTCTCCAAATCTTCTGATGTAGTTTCCAATTTATAGAGCGAACTTCGCTTAGATCGCATAAATGATAATTTTTCACCTTCAAGCGCTGCAATCTGCTTCTGCAACTTAGCTTTCTCCAACAAGTCTGTGTTACCCGATAAAATAGCCTGATACTCCGAATAGCTCATACCTGTTTTTTCGTCTATAGCACCCTCATCTATAGTCCTCACCCCCATATTATTACTCTTCAATTGGTCAATAAAAATTTGTTTATTATACAGTGTATTAAATTTGTAGCTGTCTAAAGACTTTTCCACCGCATAGATAAACACATCTACCTTATTATTACCAAAGTGTTTCGCAATCTCGTTGCCCTTCCTGATGGCACGTCCATCACGCTGGGCCAGATCCGACGGTCGCCAGGGAATATCCAGATGGTGAACAGCCACGGCTCGCTTTTGCGCATTAACCCCGGTACCGAGCATTTCCGTCGATCCAAACAGTATACGTATTCTGCCCTCATTTGTTGCTCTTATAAGTTCCTGCCTTTGGTCTCCAGTTTTTGCCTCTTGGATAAAACGGATTTCGTGAGCAGGAATATCAAATTCATGCATCAGCTTTCGCTTAATTTCCGAGTAAATATTCCACTGATCTGGCTTATAGGTTCCCAAATCTGAAAAAACAAATTGTGTCCCTTTTTGCGCATTAAATTTTCGATAATATTCAGATAGCTTCGTTGCGCAAACGGACGCTTTATTACCGGGATGATCACCGTATTCAGGGGAAATCATGCGCATGTCCAGTGACATTTTCCTAGCATAATCCGTTGCGATCAACATTTTCGCCTTTTCTTCGGTAGGAGATAGTTTCTCTCTTCCCAATAATTCGGCCTTTCCGGTTTCTGCAAACTCCATTAATTTTTTTATAAACCTTTCCTGGTCCGGTGTGGGTGGAATATGAACTAAACTTTCGTTTTTTTCAGGACGGTCAATCCCGATGTCCTTGGCAGTCCGATAGTCCGTTATCTCCGAATAGAATTGCGCCAGCTCAGGAACCTTTATAAAATGCCTGAACCTTTCTTTTTGAACAATATTATTAGCTACTGAAAATTCATAATCCACAGATTTTCGTGCATAAATAGCGGCCCATGCATCAAAACAGTTTATCCCCTGCCGTTCCAGTGCTTTTGGCCGTAGGTATTTGAATAACAGGTAGAGTTCAGTTAAGGAATTGCTTATGGTGGTACCGGACAAAAACGTGGCTCCCAGGTCTTTTCCTGTTCGTTCCTGAATCGTTCGGATGGCAAACAGCAGATTTAGGGCTCGCTGACTCCCCTGCGCATTTCCCAGTCCTGCAACACGTTCATGTCGTGTATTGAACATCAGATTTTTAAACCGGTGGCTTTCGTCAACAAAAAGATGGTCAATACCCATCATTTTAAAATCAACAACATCGTCCTTTCGATTTGCAATGTCACTTTCTAAGGTTTTCAGCTTAGCGTTCAGATTCTTCTTCCTGATCTCAACTCCTTTTAGCATTGCTCCGGAGACATCCTTACCCTGTGATCTCAGAACTTCAAGATTACGTGCTATGCCTTCCAGCTCAATATTCAGTATTTCTCTTTGAAGCTCTGACGACTGGGGGATCATGCTGAATTGCTCATGGGTAAGGATAACGCAATCCCAATCGTTATTTTTAATTTCTCCGAAGATTCTTAATCGTTTCTGTGGTGTGAAATCCATTTTACCGGGATATAATAGCTTTGAATGAGGATAAGCTTTACGATACGTTTCAGCGATTTCATGTACATTAGCTTTTAAAGCAATAATCATCGGTTTATGAACTAAGCCCAACCGCTTCATTTCCTGAGCAGCAGTACACATAATAAGTGTCTTTCCTGCGCCGACCTCATGATCACAGATCCCGCCGCCATTACATTTGATCATCCATACCGCATCTTTCTGACTATCGTAGAGGTCTTCAATATTTACAGCACCACGGTTGAGTCCCGGAAAAACCTGATGACTACCGTCATATTGTGGACGGACATGACAATTGAATAAGTCATTGTACTTTTCGGTCAGTTCATCCTTAAATTGATCACTCTGCTCGAATAACCAGTCCGTAAATGCCCTGCGGATATCATCAATTTTGCTATTTGCAGCTTGAATAGCTTCCATATCCCGAACCTTCACCTCAGTACCGTCCGCTAAGTAAGCTTTCTTGGTAATATCGGGTGTGGTATTAACCAATGCATGTCGTAAAAGATTAAGTCCGTCAAAATTTCTGCTTTCTGACTTAACTGCATACTTTTCCGTGATGATTATATTGCTGCCCTTGCAATGCATGGCAAAGTCATCGGAACTTTCCGTATATTGAATAGTGACGCTTTCTTCAAAGAGGTGGCTGGCAAACCGGCTATAAATGTCCGTATCGATCCAGCGTTCACCGAGATTAAAATCCAGTTCTTCAAAGGATATTAAGGCTGGCCTAACTGTTTGGAGGGCTTTTAAACTATCCTCACTGTCCGGGTCAGCGCTATGCGCCGTCAAATAGTTGCTAAGCTTTTTTGCCTTTTCGACCACATTTCCAGATAGAAATGTTTGCGAAGTTTCATAGGCTCCTAACAGTGGATTATAATAGATCCTTCCTTTTAACTGCTCTTTCATTTCTTCAACTGAGATTCCAGAAATTTCGGACATGAAGTCAAGATCAACATTGGCAGAAAGATTGAGCGAAGCTGATAATGCTTCACTGGCACTATTGGCCGTTAAAGCATCGGTAGAAAAACTGACAGGATGGTCAAAAATATCCGCTTTGTGTATTATTCCGCCAATGGCACGTTCCAGATAAGGGACTTCATTTCCCGAGGCATCCGTTTTAATAACTTTGATATTCTCCGCAGTATTTAAATGGCCATATGTCTTTACAAAGGCGTCATACTGGATATTGAGTAATCTTCGGCCTGAAGTATATTCTTGCTGCTGAGTTGCCTCATAGCGGTACAGATCATGATAACAGTCCCGAAGCTTTATATAATCTTTGATCCTATTTTTTTGCTTCTCAGCAAGTAAAAGCGGGTGAAAAATATACTGTCCTTCCCGAAAATTCCATTTGATGGGCCCAACATAGCCCTTGTAAGACACCAAGGTATTATCCCTGTAATATTCTTTGCTCTCTCCTTCAAACACAACGGGCTCCATTACTTCGGCCTGATCAGTAAGGTCTGAAAAAAGAGAAGGCGTACGTGTTCCTGTAGATTCACTAGTTTTTGCGCTCCTAATTGTAGTACGATCTGCTAAGCCATTGTCTGAGCCTTCAGACTTGGCAACACCACTTAAGGTTATAGGATCGAATAATGAGAGTTGCTGTACTTTACTTTCTCGATTCGACTTACGAGCTGTTTTTTTTGGAATTGACCGCTGCGAAAAACGATCAATTTGTTGCTCAGAAAATAAGCTCAGTTGAACCGGTTGCTTTTGGCCACTTTGTGGATTTTTACTTGTTATAGTAAAATCTTTCTCCACAGGTCTCTGCAAAACACCTTTTAGATCTGAAGCATTTTGAATAAAACCGTTGTATAAATTGAAATTAAAAAAAGCACTGAAATCAGCTGCAAGCTTTTCTTTAAGATCACTTGCTATTCCTTCTATTCCCCCATCATGCAGGTAGACTGTCTTCTTTTTTCCGTATGGATCTGTATCTTCGATATATCGGGTCGATACAATATGATTGGGATTAAAAAATAAAAGATTGCAGTGTGTTCCTTCCTCACCGGAGACCGTGTGCATAAAATCCTTGGCCCGATGGGACAAAGAACCTTTATTGTTTCTCTTCTGCAAGACGATGAGGTCACTCCCAACCGACGTACCAGCTTCCTCAAATAGATTATTGGGAAGTCTTACCGCAGAGACTAACAGGTGCTCACGCATCAGTGCCTCCCGGATGGGTTGGTTGGATGGACTGTCCATTAGGCCCTGTGAGGTAATAAAGGCAAGGATACCGCCTTTCCGAAGTTTATCTGTAGCCTTTAAAAAGAAATAGTTATGAATATTTTTCGCTGCAATTTTGCGTGCTTCATCCTTACCTCTTGAAAAGGAAAGGTCAAATACAGAACTGGTTCCAAATGGGATGTTGCTTACAATCAGATCATAAAATCCTGCTTCCTGATCGGCGATACTTTCAAAACCCGCCACGCGGATATCAGCTTCCGGATGCAGCAATTCCAATACTTTTCCGGTCAGGGGATCTTGTTCATAGGCTGTAACACGAACGTTAGGCACATTTTTAAAAGGATCAATAAAGGCTCCAACACCTGCGGAAGGCTCTAGCACATTCCGCATTTCTAAATCACTATCCCCTATTACCGATGCAATAACCGTCGTTATTTCTTTTGGTGTATAGAACGCATCCAGAACACAGCCCTTAACACCATTGACCCAGTGTTTATATTCCTGATCATCCTTGGCATGCTCACGTAATAAATCGTAGAGTTCTTTTGTCAATGCAAACAGTGGCCTTTCACTGTTATTCCATCTTTCGATATCGTCAGCTGATTCTGCTGGTTTAAGTACACATTTTAATCCACCAAAACCTGCATATAGTGACAAAAGCTGCTGTTCGTCCCTTGTTGGTTTGCGTTGCTCCGTTTCGACCGTGAAAGCAATCTTTAGTGCATCAATATTCTGCTGTAGATGCAGCCTCTTATTGAATGCCATGTTGCTCGATCCATATTGAAATGAAACCAGTCAGTTCGCTGTATAACAGGTCATAATCATTTGTATATGCAAAATCATCTGTTAGCTCATACTTTCCAAAAACCTCTTCGCATGTAGGAAGTATTTTTAATGCAAAATCCCTGAATTCAAAATCAAACAGCAGATCGGTGAACTCATACGTCAACACCTCAAATAGTGTCGTGAATTTTGAAAAGTGTAGCCCCTCATAAAGGATATAATCGGCTATTTCATCGCATTTATTGACATGGTTACCAGACCTGAAAGCTCCTTCATAGGCGTTGGCTGCCCATCGTGCACGTTGGCTGATAAATTTGGAATCATCTAATTTCTCAGGGAAACTGGCTTCTATATGCTCCTGTAATTTTAATTGATAGTAGGAATAATCCTTTTGCTCTTTTTTCATGGTGCCATTTATTTACTTGTCAGGTAAACCTAGCCATAGAAGCACGCGCAAAGCGGTTTAGAAGCTATTATAGCCTTGAATGTCCACCATTTTCCGAATTGAAAAATGAAGCAAAAAAAGAAGCCTGAAATCACATCGGATCTCAGGCTTCACACCAAATCACATCATGAAAACTATCTGAACTTGCGTTTCTTTTTCTGTTCAAATTCAAAAGAGGTCGTACCATCTTGCGATAACACAAGATAGGCATCAAACGACTTTCCACTCCGACCGATCATCTTGCGGATAAGCGGGGTTCGCTTCTTCGTCAGCAAAGCTTCTATATGTTTATAGGCTAGCTGTACACCACACACCTTACGAAATAGTATCCACCCACATTCATCCTTGCTGCATTTAATTACCTTTTCACGCAGATGTGCTTTACTATTACATTTTGGACAGCATAGTTCAGGTTGTCCACCTTCTGCTTTCCTTTCTGTCAACAGTTCCATTGTAATCTCTTTTGTCAGCGTTTCAAGTTCTGCATGAAATTCTGCCGCATCCATTTCGTTATGCTGCATCTTTTCAAATGCAAGCTCCCATTGTGCTGTCATTGCCACATCAGCTATCTTCTTATCCGCTACAATCTGATAAACATGGAGTCCTTTCTCAGTCGGAATGATTGATTTCTTATCCCTAAGGATATAGTCCCGGTCGAAAAGCGTTTCAATCACCGAAGCACGGGTCGCTGGCGTTCCTATGCCAATACTTTTAAGTGCCTTTCTCTCTTCAATATCCTCAATGCTATTTCCGGCATTTTCCATTGCTGAGAGAAGTTCTGCCTCCGTATACAATGCTGGTGCCTTTGTCTTTTTGGTAAGAAGTTTCGCATCAGTTATCGTTAGATTGCTACCTTTTTGGAGTTCTGGAAGATCAAAAATAACATCATCCTCCTCTTCATTAAAATTCCCATTGATCTGCTTCCATCCCACAGCAGTAATCCTTATTGCTTTAATGGCAAAATTATAGTGAAGGACCTCTAAGGTTGCTGATGTAATCTCCCTATGACAGGCTGGCGAAATGGCTTCCAGAAGCCGGCAAGCGATCATATCATATAATGTACCTTCATGAGCGCTTAACATGGTGGGTATATGCTCGGTGATTAGAATTCCATGATGATCGGTCACTTTCAAATCGTTCACGATATGCTTGTTATACCTTTCCCATTTAACCTTTCCAACTTTTTCCTTAAAAGCGGTGGCAGCTCCTAAAGCGATAATAAGATTGGGAATTTCGCTCCAGACATCTTCCGGAATGTACTTTGATCCAGTACGGGGATAGGTTATGAACTTTTTTTCATACAAGTTTTGGGCTATTTCAAGTGTCTTTCCCGCAGAAAATCCGAGCTTTTTGTTAGCTTCTTTTTGTAGTCCAGTCAGATCAAAAAGTAAAGGAGCCTGCACAGAACTGGGTTTCTTTTCAACTTCCACAACATGTACCGCACCAGAGCGCTCAATAGATCTTACTGCTGATTCCGCTTTCGCCCGATCTTCCCATTTATCAACCGATAAACTCTTGAAAATAATGCCTTCTTTTTGATGCGCCAACTCAATCTGGTAATAGTCTTTAATTTCAAATGATGTATGATCAATAAACCGCTTGCAGATCAAGGATAAAGTCGGAGTCTGCACACGTCCTAAAGAATATAAACCATCTTCTAAACTGATAGTCAACGCTTGGGTTGCATTGATCCCGATCAGCCAGTCAGACTGTGACCTCTCCCGTCCGGCAGAATAAAGACCGTCAAAATCCGCCCCCTCCTTTAAATTATTCAATCCAGTAATAATTGCTTTCTCCGTCAAACTGCTGATCCAAAGCCTCTCAAATGGTTTGCGACAACCCAGATATTCGTAGATGTATCTGAAAATCACTTCGCCTTCCCTTCCGGCATCGGTAGCAACAATAATGCTGTCACACTTTTCAAAAACGCTGTCAATAATTTCCAGTTGCCGCTTTGAACCTTCATCCTCAATATATCCCTTACCAGCCTTAACCTTTCTACAGGTAAGCATAAAATCTGTTGGAATTATGGGAAGGGATTCCCGATTAAATCCCTTTATTCCATAATCTTCTGGCATTGCTAGTCCCACAAGATGGCCAAAAGCCCAAGTGACCATAAAATCATCGCCAATAAAGTAGCCGTCCTTCCTTTCTGTTGCACCCACAATTCTGGCTAGCTCATGCGCTACCGAGGGCTTCTCTGCTATAATTGCTTTCATGACGATCTCCTTTAATGAAGTTTAGGCCGACTCGACGGAGTCTTCTTCTCCTGGGCATTTGTCGTTACAGTATTACGTGCTGCCTGCTTCGATGTTTCATTTTGCGCCGAAGCCTGTCGCTGCTTCCTGTTTTCATTCGCATTGCCTAACACCTGCTCCAGCTGATTTTCCAGTTGTGGTTTCTGGAAGGAAAAGTCAACCTTTCCTTTTTGTTCATTATAGAAAGCATAACCTGAATACAGCCTGTTCTGATCTTTATTGACAAGGTCTTCCAGATAGATAGCCTTACCCTCTTTTAATAGTTCCTGCTCTTTTTCGCTTAGCTGGCGATCTCTGAATACAGAAGGAATTATCCGTGTTAACTGCTGTTCGTTACTCAAGGTTTCTTTGTTGCCAGCGAATACTATTTTTCTGTCATCCGCACTAAACTGCAGCGTTTGACTAAATAGTTCGCCTGTCTTTGTATTCACCATCCCTTCAACAAGTACAGGTTTTCCCTCCATGAGTTCCTGCTTTTGATCCTTACTTAATTTCACTCCGCCAAACTTATCATTGATTTTAATCCATTCAAGCGGGTATGAAACAGGCTCCTTTGTGTATTTATCCAAACTGATCAATGACTTTACTGTTACACCTTGTTTATTGGTCAGTTCAGCGACACGGCCCATATTTCCTGTTTTTATCAGGTTCTCCTTATCTTCCCGCGTAAATTGGTGACCATAAAAAGGGGATTCCAAAGGAGCTTTATGTCGTATTCCATGTGTCCGGATAACGATTTTATTCTCGACTTGGCGTAAGGAAAGACGCGCATCACCTTTTAATGAAAGCCCTTCAAAATTTCCTTCAATTTTAAATATCGTATCTGATTTGTACCCTTTTAACAGTTTGTCCAATTGCCCATTTTTTTCTAACAGCTCCCTGTTCAAACCAAATTTATGTGCTGTGTTCCAGTCAATGTCATCTACATTATAGCGATACGCTGGCTTGGTATCTTCGTTTGCCTTTCCTTGCTGTAATTCTGGTTTCGTTTCCATATCTTGCTTTTTTTGTTTGTTGTCATGTTTCATCTCCAATGCGTCCAGAAGTTTATTGCCTTCCGGTGTAGGGTTGTCAAGTGCGGACTGCAGTTTTTTCGCCACGGCTTCCATATCGATATCCGAAATTTTAAAAAACTTGTAGCCTGTAGGATCATTTAGTTTTCGCCAGAAATTGGAGAAGAAATTGCTGAGAATATCGCTTTTGTCAACGCGCATAAAGTCCAGCAAATTTTTCTGTTTGGGTTCACCGGTCTCCAGTTTCCCATCCTTATCAACTCCTTTTACCGCTTCTATCCTATTCTTAACTTTGTCAAGAACCAATAGAATATCGGATAGCGGCTCCAGCGCTTTTGCGACCTTTTCGTCAGTTATTGCTTGTTCATTCATAATAAAATGTTTTAAGATTGTCCGAAAGTAGATTGGGGAAAGGCTCAGTTTTATATTTCTTCCTTTAAGAGCCTATTTTTGCCTATACCTTCCGCCATGATAACTGTCCCTAATAAATTGCTGCACATCGGAACTTTTGTAGTAGATCTTACCACTTATCGTAAAAAATTTTATTCTGCCTATCGTACGGTAGCGCTGTAGGCAGCGGTAAGTAATCTTTAACATTTGGAGAACATCTTGATTGTCGAGCAGCTCTTCGCCGTCAATACTTAACCTTTTTTTGTCCCGGATTTCAAGATCCCCTGCGAGGATGTCAAATCGCTTCATGATACGATCCATCCATGCAAGGAATTCACTTCGATCTATATTCATAGCCTTTTACATTTGAGTTACATACCAAAATTGGCCTTGATTTTCCACCAAATCGTACAAGGTTATAGCAAGGTTATACCAAGAGAATTGAACTTTTCTTAGTTTTTTTTATTTAAATGTGGAGTAATAAACATTGGTATCTGATGACTAGGACATTGGTACATACTAATGGATAGAACACAACGAATGCATGGGTGTAATTTGAAAAAACTTAAGCCTGTGAATAAAGTTTCGCTTATCAGATGAGTTAGGATAAATATTAGGCAAAAAAAAACAGGTCATCGATTTGATTACCTGTCTACCGAAAGAGAGTCGGCATGTAGCTCACAGTTCTCTATCCATATATTGTTCCAATGAACTTTTTAGAAAAAGAAGATAACTCGTCTTTTCACCTGCCCGAAACTTCATCTGATGAAACGCATGATGGATGTCTCCCAGATTAACTTCAAAAAGTTCCTCAAATAGTTTGCTGAGTTTTCGCAGACCCGGTCTTCCATTAGACACACTACCTGCCGCATGTAGCGCATAAATAAGTTCAATCAATGCGTTCTTTGAATCTGTCCACGAAAAAGCACCACTGTCAGTTGTAGGAGAAACAGTAGTATAAGTGCTTTCTTTCTGATTAATTATTGACAAGAAATGGGAACAAAGAAGATCCATTGCTATAATCTGAGCTGCTTTGTAGTCGTAATACGTTGAAAATTCGATATCAACTTCAAAGAAAAAGCTATCTACACCATCGAAGAAATTGATATTGCCCAGTCTAAAATATGAATTATCCTTATCGCTTCGGCCAGAACGATAATACCAGTAAAAATCCGAACTCTCCAAATTCTTTTTATACTCCTTATGTAAGAGCTTGATCTGATCGTTATAATAAGCTTGGATCAATTCGTACCGATCTGGGCTAATAACTTCCAAACGGATAAGCTTATTATAATACATCAACTTTCCCAAAATCTCAGGCTTGACATCCTTAAAAAAGGCTATTTCGTCATCGACAGTGGCAAAACCGTTCTTAACAATTTGTGTTTTAAGATCGCTCAAAAATTTGCGAAGAAAAGAAACCATATGATATGCTGCTTCAATGGTGCTTTTCGTACTTTGTCCTACCTTCTTCTCCTCTTGTTCAACTGATAATAGAATATTTTTATATAAGTGCTTCATGGTAATTTTTTAAAGTGAATAACCCCCACACAGTCGTTTTCCCTTTAAATTACATCTCTCCACGTAGAGATATAAAATTAAATATACAATATATTTTTTTTCTAAAAATCAGTAACACAGGATGTTTATTATTCGCCGATACTAAATCGGGATTCGTATGAATAAACTCAACATCTGCTTTTCCCTGAAAAATGTTTGCTCATCACCAAATTATTCTTTCTCAATAAAACAAAGATTATCCTTGAAAATACGTCAGAAATTAAAACAATGAAAATATAATCCTACTTCCTATATAAATTGGCCTTTCCCTAAATGTCCTCAATAAAAAAAATCAACATTCCAGTGATTCCTTCTAATTGTTGCTCGTGACAGTAACACTCGGTAATCCGCAAAATTTAAGCTTATTTTACATTCAATTTTATAGAATTATCAACGTTAATACATACACCAACCCGTAATGAAAAGATATTTGCCTTAGTGACCAGTGACATTCCATTATGCTTCACTTGAGTCGGTATGATTGCCGATAATGACGCTGATAATGCTTTCCAGTAAAACTATGATTTTAACTTTCTTTTATAGCTTCTCTATGGCTTTGTCCCCATTTTATCATTGCATCAATTACTTCCTTTAGGCTATCCGCATATTCTGTTGCTGCATATTCTACCGTAACAGGTTTTGTATCCATTACAGTCCGGGAAACCAGTTTATTCATTTCCATCTCTTGGAGTTCTTTTGACAAAATGCGGGGACTGATCCCTGCGTGTCTTGACAATTCACCAAAACGCATTTTTCCGTCATTCACTAAAATAGCGAGGATAACCAGCTTCCATTTACCGCTTACGACATAGAGCGTGTCTTGAATAGCTAAATGCACATTACTGCAATTCTTCTGTGTATGGTTGCTTTTCATATACTTACATTTATGTAACTACTATCAATTATGTAATTGGTTACAAATGTACACCATTCTCATCTAACTTTGCACAGAACTAAAAAAGTTAAAGTATGAGCAATTTACAAAACAAAGTAATAATAATCACTGGTGGTAATAGCGGAATCGGTTATGCAACAGCCAAAGCGTTTTCAGATGTAAATGCCCGGGTGTTAATAACGGGAAAAAGAGAAGATGCATTAAAGAAAGCAGCAGAAGAAATTGGTGTAAAATCGTTCCTTGCAAACCAAGCTGTTTTGCCGGACATTGACCTATTAGTTGAAGAAGTAAAAAATAATTATGGCAAAGTAGATGTTTTGTTCCTCAATGCTGGAGTTGCATTTTTTGCGCCCATTGAACACACCTCTGAACATGAATTTGATACCATCTTCAATACCAATGTCAAAGGAACTTTCTTTACTCTTCAAAAATTCATTCCGCTCTTGAATGACGGAGCGTCTGTAATAATCCTCGCGTCAGGCAATACGGCTATGACAATGCCTAACAGTTCGGCTTATTCGGCAAGCAAATCCGCGTTGCGTCACATAGCCAAAATTGCAGCAAAAGAATTAGCCCCCAAAAACATCAGGGTAAACATGGTTAGCCCTGGACCTACCCAAACGGAAATGCAGTCTAAGTTCGGAATGGATGAAGCAACTCTAGAGACAATTAAAACTCAAATAATTACGCAAGTACCATTAGGAAAAATGGGGATACCTGAAGATGTTGCAAAAATGGTCGTTTATTTGGCGGATAACAGTTCTTCATCGTTCATTACTGGAGCGGAATTTTTTATAGATGGAGGAATGGCTCTTTAATCAACAATAATTAAGGACAATTGAAATATGAACACAAAAACAAAAAATATAATCGGCTGGATACTAAGCGGCATGGCAGGGATAATGTTGATCGCATCTGCGATCGACAAAATAGTTTCTACTGGACACGCCAAAGAAATGGCATTAAGTTTCGGAATATCACCGAATCAATATATTGTACTCGGAATGATAGAAGTAACTTCTGTCATCCTGTTTTTATATCCAAGAACAGCAATTTTAGGACTTTTATTATTGTCGTCCTATTTAGGTGGCGCTATTGCAACACATTTACAGCATGGACAAGGGATCTTATTTCCTTCATTCTTTGAAATTCTAATCTGGATCGCTGCCGTAATACGCTTCCCTGAGCTGACAAAAAGAATACTTAATAAGCCTTTGGATAACAAATAAATATTGTTAATGGTTAAATGATCCTCCTGCATATTCTATTGCATTCAAATAACAACAGAATAGTGCTGACTAAAATTTAAAATTGAGATTTACTCAAAGAAGCTTGAGCCTTACAACTATATCACTGTAAGGCTTTTATTTTTCATTTCGTGAATCTCCTCCTTTTGTTGGTAAACGCACCTTCCTTTTGGTATTTATCTAGCATATGAAAGGCAAGTCATGAGCACCTGCTTTGCAGCTGGATTTCTTAAATGTTTTAAAATTTTTCAATTTTAGGCCCTAATGCATATTCTCAATATGGCTTTAAATATTCTCGATTTGGCTACAAATCCCACCCTTGTAATATTCACCTTTGCTATAATTAAATTAAACAATTCAAATTATGCAAGCAAATGAACATAAAGTAGCATTGGTTTCAGGTGCTAATACCGGTGTAGGTTTCCAAATCGCAAAAGCCCTTGCCAATAATGGTTATACAGTCTATCTAGGTTCCCGTAACCTTCAAAAAGGCGAAACTGCTGCTGCGGAAATTGGTAGTAATGCAAAAGCTATTCAACTGGATATTACAGATTCCGATTCTGTTAATTCGGCAGTAACAAAAGTACAAAGTGAGGTTGGATTCCTGACCTTGCTGGTCAATAATGCCGCCATCTCGCACGCCGGCACTTCCGGACGTACAATGGAAGAAGTTTTGGGAGCGCAACGTGCAAGCATAGTCCCTATCGACGAGTTAAAAACTGTTTGGGATACAAATGTATTTGGCACTTTAGCAATTACGCAGGCTTTTCTGCCATTGTTACAGAAAGCTCTGGCTGCACGAATTGTAACCGTTTCAAGTGCATTAGGTTCGCTTGGAATCAATGCAAATCCGGAAAACCCTTTCCGTTCAGCATTCGATGCAGCTTATGGTGCTTCTAAAACAGCACTCAATGGGATATTTCTTTCTCTTGCGATAGACCTGGAAAAGACCAACATTAAAGTCCATCTGGTAAGTCCCGGTTTTACAGCAACGGCACTCAATAATTTTCAGGGAACAGATACCGTGGAAGTAGGGTCTCTTGAACCGATCAGAGTAGCATTATCCGAAGATCTCCCGACTGGCAGTTTTACAGGACCTGCAAATTTTGCTGAAGCAGATAACATCCTGCCCTGGTAAGATCTAATCAACTTAAAAGCCTATGATCACAGTCTGTCATAGGTTTTTTTTATACATTTATAACATGAAAAGAAAAGACGATAAATTGATCCGTTTTCTATCAATATCGGAAAGTCATCAGGCTTTTGGATTGCCCGCACCACAGCACCCACTGATCAGTCTCGTTCATTTTAATGAAAGTAATCCTTTCAATACCGAGATGGCACCGATCTACGACGTCCTGAGTTTTTATAAAATAACGTTTATTACCAAAAACAGCGGCAGGTTGAAATACGGACAAGATTATTACGATTTCAATGAGGGCAGTATGTTGTTCTTTGCTCCTAATCAATTGGTAGGTAGTACAGATTATAATAGCAATACCTATTGTTATATATTGCTTATCCATCCTGATTTTTTACTGGGCCATCCTTTGGCAAAAAAGATCAAGCAATATGGATACTTTTCTTATTCGTCCAATGAAGCACTTCATTTATCAGATACAGAGAAAGAAATCATCCTCTCCGTTTACCAGATTATGGAACGGGAACTGAACAGCCGCGTCGATGAATTCAGTCAGGAAGTCGTTCTTGCCCAGATAGAATTGATGCTCAGTTATGTCAATCGGTTCTACAAGCGTCAATTTATTACCCGAAAAGCGGTGAATAATGATATTTTGGAAAAGACAGAAAAAATTCTGGATGATTATCTTAATCAGAAAACACTTAGTTTGGGAGTTCCTACAGTGCAATATCTTTCGGATCAATTACATATTTCGCCCGGCTATCTTAGTGACATGCTGCGCTCCCTTATCGGTAAAGGTGCACAGCAATACATCCACGAAAAGCTCATTGAAAAAGCAAGAGAGCTACTCACTACAACCGAACTAACAATAAGTGAAATTGCATACGAACTGGGTTTTGAACATCCGCAGTCTTTCAGCAAACTATTTAAAATAAAAACCAGTACTTCTCCCTTGGAGTTCAGGCAATCCTTGAATTAGCAGGAGATAAATCAAGATCACACAACGGAAATAGTAGGACAAAATAAGCAACTATTAGCAATCTCTCCTCTATAGCATTTTTATCGTAGAACTTTGAGGCAACACAAAATGTGAAAAATGTAAATACCTCCAAAAGAAACTATAATGCACAATGCCTCAACATTTTTAATATAAATTTTCCAATGCTCGACAAATATAAATCAAGGTTTCACGAATATTGATATAATAAAAATTAGTCAATACTAATGTGGATTATTGTTCTATAAAAAACTATCAATAACTAGTAATAGATAATTATGCAAACATTAGAAGTACTAACTAAAGCAGACCTTGCGCAGTTTAAAATGCAATTACTAAAAGAAATTGAAAAACTGCTAGACGAAAAAATGACTGTTATTCCAAACTCGAATAACTCAGATGTCGAATGGATACGCAGTAAAGTAACTCGCCAGTTTATGAACATATCTGCCGGAACTTTACAGAACCTCCGTATCACAGGAAAAATACGGTTTAAAAAAATTTTGGGATCATACTATTATAACCTCCATGATTTAAAAAACTTATTTGAAAATGGAAAAGCATAGAAGAGATATCATGTTGGAGTACTTGGCTTCAATCAGCAAAGATCAACGTCTTAATGTCTATCACGTTTCTTTGTTATTAGGCATTTTTAAGCTAGCGTACCTACAAAACCAAAGTGAAACTGATTCTATAAATGTCAGCAGAAGTAAGCTAATGTTTCACTCTCATATTTTAACAACACCCACCTATCACAAATATTTCAAACAACTTCAAACCTTTGGTTATATAAAATATACTCCCTCCTACCATCCAGCGTATAAAAGTACAATTGATTTTCTAAATTTTATGCAGCTTCCGTTACCTCTACAGTAAAATTATATACCTTACTAAAAACTAAATAGAGTTGGCTAATTGCCAACTCTAAATTTCAAAATTGTAACTTTTATTCAATAATTAACGGGCTAATGCTTACGGTGACAGGATTCGAACCAAGCAAAATTCAACATAAACACCTAATTATCAAACAGATAAATTATGAAAAAATTAATTATTAAATGAAAAGGTTCGAAAACAAACTTCAGTCAACTTAAGTTAACAGGATTCGAACCTTTTCGCAATTTTCATAAAGAACTAATTTTCAATTACATATACGCAAAATCCAGTTCAAATCTACTAGCAACTGATTCGATGATAATCCTTCCAAGTTCACTTAATGACACCATTAGGACAATTTAGGCCAAATGGTGTCATTTTATTTATAAATCCTTGTTATTCAGTCTATTTAGAGTATTTTTCACCCTTTTACCTTATTTTCTAAAGCAAAATTTCTTCTTATAAAAACAAATATTTTATCTTTTTCAGTTTGTTTTGACGCTAAAACTCTTTAAAAATACAACGACCCAGGCAGGGTTCGAACTTTCTACAAAAAATTAAAACATTGAAAAACAAGCATTTAAAACAAATCATATATTCTTCGGAAGCAAAAGTTCAAAACCTGTCAAGTTATTCAGAAAGGTTGCGAAATTTTTAAAAACAAAACGAAATTAGATGCTAATAAGAAAATTATTTCAATTCATTTTTAAAGTAATTATGACAATTTAATTTTATTTAAATGTATTCTATAACCTATGTTCAATATATTTATTTTTAGATATTTTTCAAGTTTTGTTCATACCCTAAAAAATATAATTCTTTAAAAAATTCAACTATTCTTTGCTCTATCTGCTGACCATGGGTTTCTTTGATTTTCGATGCCAAAGCAGTTAATCCAAATATGACCTTAACAGTTTCTGATAGCATTTTATCAATATTCCCTTCTATTACTTTTACTTTCTCCGGAAAAAACAACCTGATAATTCTCTGTTTGGTTATAGTATCTGAATTTTCATAAAACTCCCCTAAGTTGTTAATTATGTAATCAGTTCCCTTTTCTGTATGTTTTTCAGCCACTATTTTTAAAGCCTGCTGTCTTAATTTATCAGTATTATCTTTTAAAGATTCCTGGCAACGACTTCTTATTAGTATATAATCATCATAGTCAATATTTCCATTTGAAAATAGCTTTTGTGCATTGAATCCTCTATCAATCAACTTTTCCATCTCTTTCTTTATTTCCTCTTTTTTCTGGGTATAGTCATGATGCCCTTCACGGTAAATTTCCTTTGAAATACTATCTGCAAGCTCTAAAAATGGTTCTACTACTCTATTCTTCTTAAGAAATGAAAGAAAACTCAAATTGATAAGGTCAGCTCTTACCCGGTATGAACAGTGTCCCATACAGTGGTAATAATAATATTTTTTAATGTGGCCTTGTGAGCCACTCCCTGTCAGTGTCTTTCCACAATTAGGACATTGTAGAACACCTCTAAAAATTAAATTTTCATTAGCTATCCTTTTTGAAGTTAATTTCTTAGGATGGTTCAAATCCGCGTCTTTTATTATTCTTTGAACCTGATCAAATAAGACTACAGGTATAAGACGCTCATGAGTACCTTCAACAATTTTTTCAGGTTTATCTTCAAATGCCGGAATTTTTATTTTACCACAATAAATAGGATTTCTTACCAATCGGTAAAAAGCACTTCTACTGCAATTAAGTCCATTTGATACCACTTCTTTGTATATATCTTTTAAACAGTATTTATTTTGTCTTACTATAGCTGTAAAAGCCTCACGGATAACATATGCTTCCGGCTCATAGATGGCTATATATTTTTTTCCATCATATGTGATTTTATTTCTATATCCTAGAGGAGCTTTATTTATCCATCTTCCTTCCAGTCTTGCTTTTTGCATTCCCAAACGCACGTTACGGCTTCTTTTATCGTTTTCTACTTCAGAAGTAGCCCAATACATCGCCAACATAATTTTACTTTCTGGGATTGAGAAGTCTATCTGCTGTTCAATTGCCTGAATGGAGACTTTCATATTCTGCAATCTTTCTAACATCTTATAAGCGTCCATAATATTGCGGCTAAATCGATCCCAATAAGTAAAGAGAATAAGTGAAGATTGATTTTTAGTGAGCTTAAGTTCAGCGAATAGTTTGTTCCATTCCGGTCGGTTGAATGTTTTCGCTGAATAGTCTTCGAAAATGGTTTTGGTAACAATGAGATTGTGATCTTTACAATAAAGCACAAGTCGGTCCAACTGGCTGCGTTGGGAATATCCTTTTACAGCCTGTTCATCAGTACTAACTCGTATGTACAGATAAACGGCTTGCATAGCATGAGTATTAATTAAAGTCCTTTAGTTAGAACTCTTATATATTTAAACGAAAAACAGAACAGTTTATTTGACGAGTTTATATACACTTTTTAACAAATAGCTTTTACGCTTCGCTTTGATTTTGTTTTACTGATGCTAATGGCATAATTTATATTTATTGCAGAATCATGGCAGTAATTTGAAAATAACTAAAATAGTGGATTTTATGCTATTCTGAAAAGGATGGTTCAGATATGCGTAGAGATCAGAATCATACATAATTTTCTATAAAAATTTTATATAATACTATAAAAAATAAAATTTGGCAAACAATCATTTAATGAAAGTTGACGCTAACTAAGTTTACTCCTTTCAATAAAACTATTAAGTGTATACTACGGAAAACCGTAAAGTTTTTTAGATTTTCAGACATATCTTTATCGATTCAAAAAACCGAGTATACCAATCCCATTATTAGGGTTGCGTACTCTCTGATGAAGAAAAATTTTGGTATATTTATAAAACTTAAGCAGAGTAAAACAAAAAGCTTTGTGCTGCTCTATCCTATTACACCTATAATATTTAATGGAAGAAAATTTATATTTAGATTACGATGCATTTTTGCGTTCAATAAAACGAAATATTGATGTTCCTCATTCTTTCCTGCTTGGTGCGGGTGCCTCTATAAGTTCTGGCATACAATCCGCATATGATTGTATTTGGGAATGGAAAAGAGACATTTACATTTCTAAGAATCTGAATGCTGCTGAATATTATAAGAATCACAGGAATGAAGGTGTTCGTCAGAGCATTCAAAAATGGCTGGATAACCACGGTGGCTTTCCAGATTTTGATACCAACGAAGAATATTCATTTTATGCAGAAAAGGCATATCCAATAGCTGAGGACAGGCGAAAGTATTTTTTAAGTCTGATTGAAGGCAAGAACCCATACATTGGCTACAAACTACTTTGTTTTTTGGCTGGACAGGGAATCGTGAAATCAGTATGGACAACCAATTTTGATGGCCTAATGGTGAGGGCTGGTCATCAAAATAATCTTACCCCGATTGAAATAACACTAGATAATGCGGATCGGATCTTTAGAAACCAAAGCACAAAAGAACTGCTTTGTATTGCATTGCACGGCGACTATAAATATACAACATTAAAAAATACTGATAAGGAACTAGATTCTCAGGATGAAATTTTTAAAGAACATTTAGGAAACTACCATACGGACAAAAATCTTATAGTTGCCGGATATAGCGGACGTGATGTCTCGTTGATGAACGCCCTTAAATCTGCTTTCTCGAAAAGGGGAACTGGACGCCTCTACTGGTGCGGATACGGTGACAACATTAATAAAGAGGTAGAGGATCTGATTTGGTACGCGAGAGCCTCGGGCAGAGAAGCCTATTATATTTCGACAGATGGCTTTGACAAGACATTGATACATCTTTCAAAGACAATATTTGAGGATAACAAGAGTATATCCGATCAAATTCAACAGGTATTGGAAACTTCAGATGAGGAAGAAACGATTAGTACCGATTTTAAGCTGGATTTCAGCAAGACCGACAAGTATATTAAAAGCAACCTCCATCCCATCGTGTTTCCTAAAGAAGTCTTCCAGTTTCAAGTAGATTACGGACATAACAGACCATGGGCTTTTCTCCGTAAGCTCACTGAAAATACAACTATATCGGCCGTACCGTTTAAGGGTAAAGTATTCGCTCTTGGATCCCTAAGTGAAATCAGTTTTGTTTTTAGACCTTATCTACAGTCCAAGGTTGTGCGTGAGCAGATTTCCAACCACGACATTGCGAATGTAACCGCTTTTAAAAATCTGATGTTAATGGCTGTTGCAAAGTATTTTTGTGCTAGCGGAGAGGTGCGATCCAATTTCAAGGACAGAATATGGCTCAAAGATGCCAAAAGCCAGATTGGTGATGCATCCGTTCATAATGCGCTGTACCTTTCACTTTATTTTGATAAAAAATATGCCTATTTGGCCTTGGCTCCGACAATACACTTAGAATCTCCCACAGAAGTTTCCAAGACAATGAAACAGCAAGTAAGCAAGGGCATCCTAGAAAAGCTCTATAACGATAAATATGACAACGAACTGCATTTTTGGAATGGTGTTCTGTTCGGTCATAAAAAGCTTATATTCGAATATCCCACAAAATCCGGAACAGGTTTTGAGTTCCAGATAAGTGCCAACACAGCGTATGGTGAAATTGATGTACTCGACAGTAAGTACCGTTCTTATACTCCACAAAACTACAACGGAAAACAGACCCAATTTCGCGGAGTCCAGTTTCTGGAGCCACAGCTAATCTTTAAAAATACCTCAAGTAACAATGATTTCAGGGACTTCCACCCTATGCGCGGTCTCATCAATAACCGTCCTTATGATGTTAATCTTAATGGCATTATAAATTCCAACGAGATAAATTTATCGGTGATTTGTGGCTCTAAATACGCACAACGATTTTTTAGCTTTCTTTCGGGTTTGAATTCCAAACATCCAACCCAAGGAATTAATACGGACTATCTCATCGATTATCCCGGATTTTTCGCAGCCTACAACATCCCCATAAATATCCCCATTGCCCAAGACAGTTCATCATGGATGGACATCAACTTTGTTGGTGACAATTCAAAACAGACACATGAAAATGCGGTTGCACTGGCGCAAATTATAAAGGACCGCATTCAAAAAATATCTGCTATCCAAGGTTCAAGTTCCGTTGTAATATTTATTCCTGAGGAATGGCAACCTTTTGAAAGCTACATCAATGATACCGAAAGCTTTGATCTCCATGACAATATTAAAGCGTTTGCTGCTTCCATTGGTATGTCCACCCAGCTTATTAGGGAAGATACATTAGAGGATAAACTGAAGTGCCAAATCTACTGGTGGCTCTCATTATCTTTCTATGTCAAATCGCTGAGAACACCGTGGATTCTAAATAGCCAAGAAAGGAAAACCGCATATGCAGGAATTGGTTATAGCATTTCCAGAATAAAGCACAAACAGGAGATCGTCATCGGATGCAGCCATATATACGATTCCAATGGCCAGGGGCTGAAGTACAGACTTTCAAAAATAGATAATTATGTTTTGGACAAACAAAATAACCCCTATCTCTCTTATAAAGATGCCTTCCAATTTGGAGTATCCATACGGGAACTTTTTTACCAATCCCTCGATACACTACCCGAAAGAGTAGTAATTCATAAAAGGACGAGATTCACGACGGACGAAATAAACGGTATTAGAGCAAGCCTTAATCAAGCGGGTATAAAGAAAATCGATCTGATCGAAATAAACTACGATATTGATGTTAAGTTTGTTGCAATGAGTGTTTACCAGAACAATCTTCAGGTCGACAAGTTTCCAATTTCAAGGGGCACCTGTATTGTAACAAATAAAAAGACAGCCCTTTTATGGACGCATGGCATTGTCCCATCTGTCAAACAGCCTAACTATAAGTTTTATCTAGGAGGAAGAAGTATTCCTGCTCCAATTAAGATTACAAAACATTATGGGGAGTCAAATATTGACTTGATAGCCACCGAAATCCTTGGATTGACAAAGATGAATTGGAATTCACTGGACTTGTATTCAAAGCTACCGTCCACAATCGACTCTTCCAACCAGATCGCTCGAATCGGAAAATTACTTGCACGTTACGAGGGCCGAAGCTATGATTACAGGTTATTCATTTAGATATTTTGAAATTATTAAAGTACTTATGTATGTTAGAAAATAAAATAATTAAGGATCATATTAATACATTATGGAATGCGATGTGGCGTGCCGGGTTCGGCAACTCACTTTTGGCAATAGAGCAAATCACCTTTCTTTTCTTTATTAAAACAATAGAAGACTTAGATCGTAGAAATTTATTTTTTGCGGAAGATTCGAATGGGTCTATTTTTAGTGGAACGTACATTCCGTACATTGACGAAAAACTTTACATCGCAGAAGGAGGAACCTTCAAATATGAAGAAACACAAGCACTACAGCAGCAATTAATAGAGGATAAAAAACCGAGGACCAAAAATGAATTGCGCTGGTCATACTTCAAGCAAATGGAGCCGGAGGAAATGCTAAAACATATTAAGTTTAATGTCTATCCCTTTATTCTCTCACTAAATAGCAATTATTTAAAATCGTCCGATAAATCCAATGCTGTACTTATGATTGAGAATCCCGCAGTTCTCAACGAAGTTACATTATTGATAGACTTAATATTTGAAGAGCTCGACGTTGATAATCTAAATTCTAAAGATTTTAATACTGGTGATATTTTCGAAAGTGTTTTAAGTCAGATAGTCATCTCTGGTAACAGCGGTCAAATCAGAACCCCACGACATATTATAAAACTTATTGTAGAACTATTAGAACCCTCTTTGGGTCAAAAAATAGCTGATCCTGCCTGCGGGACGGGTGGGTTTCTCATTGGTGCCAATAGTCATATAGTGCATAAGTTAAGTATATCCGATGATAAAGAGAATGCTATTGTTGATTTTGATAAATTTTATAGCATCTCATTGTCCGCTCAAACAACAAAAAAACATCAAGAAAATTTAAGTAACAGTTTAAAGGGATTTGATTTAGATATTCACATGGTCAGAATATCGCTGATGAATTTGATGATGCATGGAATTAACAATCCACTAGTTACTTATAAAGATTCCCTGAGCCAAAATTTACTAAAAGATGAGCTATTCGATATGGTAATGTCGAATCCTCCATTTAGCGGTACAATTGACAAAGGAAATATAGATAGGAATCTAAAATTGCAAACGAACCGAGTGCCATTGTTATTTTTGGAAAGGATCTACAATATGCTTAAAAAAAATGGTACAGCCGCTATAATTGTCCCACATAATACTCTTTTCAACACTACTAAAGCATTTGTAGAAATTCGGAAAAAAATTGTCGAAGAAGCACAACTAATCGCTGTATTATCTTTGCCAAAGGGCGTTTTTAGACCAACCGCATCGGTTCAAACGGCAATACTGATATTTAAAAAAGGTAACGCAACAAAAAAAACCTGGTTTTATCATATTAAAGATGATGGATTCACACTAGATGATAAACGTCTGCCAAAATATTTTTCTGACGGTTCAAGAGATTACGGAGATTTAAACGATGTAATATTGCGCTTTAAAAACAGAGATAAAAATAATGACAACGATAGATCGTCACAATGCTTCTTTGTTGATAAAAAAGACTTACGAGAAGCTAATTATAACTTAGATTTTCAAAAATACAAAGATGTTTTAGCTGAAGAATTCGAATTCCAGAGTTTTAAAGATATTTTTAATGAGCTTGAAAAGAATGAATTAAAGATCCAAAAAGAAATTAGTGAGTTAAAAGGTCTATTACTGTGATGGAAATAAAAGAGTATAAATTAGGTGAATTATGTTCCTTACAGATCGGATATCCCTTTCAGAGCGAACATTTCGTCAAAGAGGGCATTCCAGTAATAAGACCTGCCGATATAGGTGACAAAATTAAAAACCCCCACGAAACCCTCAAATCTAATGATTTAAAAAGATTTGAAAGGTTCACGGTAGAAAAAGGAGATGTACTTATTTCTATGTCTGGTGTTTCCCTTGGAAAAACATTCGTATATTCTTTTGATGAAAAAGGTTTTTTTAATCAATATGTCGCCTGCTTCAAATTCGGGAACACAAAATTGCTGCTAAATGAGTACCTATATATTCTTTTACAAGGAATTCAGAAGGATATTGTACGTCATTTTTCGGGAACTAGTCCTACCCCCTTAATTACAAAAGTTTTTATTGAAAATTATCCGGTCAAAATACCTTCGATAAAAGATCAGGTAAAAATAGTTGACATTTACGATAGAGCACTTAAGGTTGGTCATAGACGTTCAAAAAGTATTCAGCTATGTGATCTTCTTAGCCAGAGTCTTTTTCTTGAAACACAGAAGCAGGCTAAAAAACATTATTCCTTTAATAAAATTATTGAAATTCAAACTAATTTAAAAAAAAGTGATATTATCGATAGTGCGGATCTGCCCTTTATAACACCAAATAATATAACGCCTATTAGTGGAGATATCATAAAATCTGATCAAAGTCATCATTCAAAATCGGTAAATAGTAAGTTTTACTTCACAGAAGAACATATTTTGTTCTCCAGAAAAATTAGTGATCTAAATAGAATTGCAACCCCTAATTTCAAAGGTTTCTGCAATACTAATATTTACCCATTTTTAGTCGAAAAAACAACTGCAAATAAACATTACATAAGATACATTTTATTATCACACGATTTTTTCAATTTTACCATGAATTTTCTCGGGAGTAAACAAGTTGCATCCCTTAATCGCTCTGTGATCTATAATTACACCGTAAAACTTCCGAGTAAAAAAATACAAGATCAATTTTCCAAAAGAGTCCAAAACATTGAAAAACTGCGCTCATACTTTGAACAGAATTTAGTTTCAATACAAGCAATTGAAAGTATGATTATTCATAAAACTCGTATGGGCGAACTCTATTTCAACTCAGATGACTTTGATAATGTGATACCCGAAGAAATTCAGCCCGAAGAAGATCCCGCCATAACTAAGATTAATGAAAATATTGCAGATTACCACAGAAACCTTCCCCATACAGGTGCTCCACCTGAAATTGACAACATGATCCGTCAACTTGATACTGAGCTACGGCTAAAAGGTGATATCCCATTTACAGAAGACTATGTTAAGTACAGGATTGTTCGGGGTAAGTTTAAAGACTCATTCACTTTTAGAGAGCTCTGGAACGAGTTAACCACTTTTCCGTTTGAGACAATTCCTTCATATGATGAAATATGTAATTTAGTATTTAAGTGGTTGAAAGAGGAACTACCTTTTGTTCGACAACAATTTAACGACAAGACAAAACAAATAGAAATCATTATCAATGAAACTACTTAGATTAAAACTGAATGACAGCTTTAGAAGCTTGCATAATGGTTTTGAAGTTGACTTTCTGAACGAATTTTATAAATCTAGAGCATGGGACTTTATGCCATACTGTTTAGTTGGAAAAAATGGTTGTGGAAAATCAAATATTTTAGAACTGCTTGCTGCCATTTTCTACCACATTGAATGCATTTACCTGACAAATAAACCGGATGGTTTTGATGGAGAAGGAGAATTGGAGAAAGTTCATACTGGAGGTTTCTTTGCTGAAAGCTGTACGCCAGACGCATTTGAAATTGAGTATCTAATACCTGTACCATGGAAAATTAATAAAGATGACCAACCTACTGATCACAATAAAATATTTGAAAGAGAGGAAACGGCGCATATTCAAATCATAAAAAAAAGGAAAAAAGCACCTATAATCAAATGTTTGAATAAACAACGCTTTGACACGGAAAACAAACTTACTCTACTTAACAGACGTGAGGTAAAAGAAATACTACCCGATTTTGTAGTTGGTTATTCCTCCGGAGAAAATGAAATTCTTAGCCTACCATTCTTTAAAATGCGGTTTTTGAACTATGATGAATATGTAAACGCACTGAGGGAGGAGACAGGTTATTCTCAACCCGAAGGAAGATTCGTATACATTGATACACAGCTTAGTCAGGCAGTTTTTCTTACTAATTTTTTAATGCAGGAAGAAAAATTATTGAAACCAATCTATAATACTATTGGAATTGAAGCAATTACACAGTTTCGCATTATTATTAATCAAGACATAAAAATTTCAAAATTTCAGTACTTAGAAAAGGGAGTTATAGAAGATGGAGAAAGCGACTACAATCAGAGTTTCGAACTTACTGAGTTGCTCAAAACTAAAGACATCTCTGCACGCGATTTAATGGCCATAGATAAGCTTCAATGTTGTTCAACAACACAGTTCTTTGATTCCGAAACAAACACACTTTATCTGGACTATCTTATTGATCGAGACATAAGGGATAATAACGGAGAAATATTACAAGATCAGCAAGGAGTTCAAGTTGGTTTAAGCGAAATGAAAAAAGCTTTTCGCGCCCATTTTGATAATGATCCTTTTGCGCTTTTCAGAGCATTACAAATTCTGCTGACCTTAAACCTTTACGATGTTTCGACTGAAACAAAGGTTGAGGTATACATGTCTGAAAGTCTTTATGTAAATGAAACTGTACCTATTCTTTCGTCGGATAAGAGAATAATGAGATTTAAAGATTTTACGGTAAAGAAGAAAGGAGCTGTTAATGAAATTTTAAGTAAATCATTATCAGATGGTGAACATCAATTTTTACATGCAATGGGAATATGTTTATTATTTAAAGATTCCAATTCTCTCTTTTTGCTTGATGAGCCAGAGACTCACTTTAATCCGGAATGGCGTGCACAATTCATTTCTACTTTAAAAGAGTGCTTACGTCAGTCATCTAACCAGAACATGAGGGATATTCTACTTTCTTCACATTCACCATTTATTATCTCTGACAGCATTGAAGATAATGTGTTAATATTCAAGAGAAATAAGGATAAAATGATCACCGTCGAACGCCCAGATTTTAATACTTTTGGAGCATCCGTTAACCGCATTACAATGGACATTTTCGAACGTGATAATACTATTGGTGATCTAGCTAATTCATCGGTGGAAAATTTTGAAATTAGGCATAAAAACGGTGAGGATCCTAAAGAACTTATTAAGGAAATTAATAATACATTAGGGGAATCCGTTGAGAAAACTATACTGATTAATAGAGTTAAAGGATTTATTTAGGATTAACATGCACTTTACATACAAATATATAAATCACGAAATTGAAAAATTTCAAAAATATTCAGATTTTATTTTTCTACAGGTATGGTGCAAAGCTCGCCACCCGTTCAATATTGCAAAATTTGACCAATACCCGGAATTACAAACAATCTTCAATAAGCTGGAGCAAAATCCAGGTGAATGGGCACAATTCTTTGTCAAAGCGGTTAAAGACATATACGGAGAATTTTTGAAGTTAGGAAAGGCCCAAAAGAAGGAATTAAGCAGATGCTACCAAATTAATAATAATGTAGCCCGCTTATGTCGCAATAATACATTAGTTCCAATAAATTATACCGATTTACAAAAAAAGCACCGAAAAATTTCGACACTCCTAAAAACTTTTTATGATCGCCTATATGGTTCTGAATCACCACTCATATTAAAAGAATTTGGAAATCTAAAAGATATTAGAGTATTACATTATAAAGCCTTTATTGAAAAAAATTTTAACGGTCATGAAGGTGTATGTCCTTTTTGTGGACTAAATCCTATAAAGGGAAATGATCATTCAAAACTAGAGGCATACGATCATTTTATTCCCAAAGCACAATATCCATTTAATTCAATTAATTTCAAAAATCTTGCACCTATGTGTCATGAGTGCAATTCATCATATAAATTAAAAATAAATCCGGTATTAAATATCGATCCCTTATCGAAAAATGCTACTAAAAGAAAAGCATTTTATCCATATTCACAGGAAGAATGGAAAATAAAAATAACTGTTAATCTTCATAATGTAGATTTTAAGAATTTAAGGAAGGAAGAAATCAGTATTGATGCGTCCTGTGCTGGAAGATTAGAAGAAATAGAAAGCTAGAAAGAGGTCTTTGGAATTGAAGAAAGGTACAAGGCAAAAATATTAGGCAGACATACAGGAAAAAAATGGTATTTAGATTTAGTAGATGGTTTTGACAGCGCAAAAAAAATTCTAAAAGCACCCGATCTAACTAAAGAAGAATGGCTAGAATATTCAATAAATCAATGTGACACCGACTTAATGTCTGATTGCGGTTTTTTAAAAAAGCCATTCATACAAGAATGTGAACGGTTGGGCATCAATTAGTAGGATTGCAAGACTATTATTAACTAGTATTCTAATACGATCTTAAAACGCTCAAAAAAAAAAATCACGTTGGTTAGAACGGAGTGAATAAAATACTTTTTGTAATTTTTAACTTCATATTTAGTTTAATGAGGTCTTATTATTAACTTTTCGAGCCACTGAATAGTTGTACTCTTTCCGTTCGCCAATTCTAAAAGATCAGAACTATCAATTAATACGATATGGTGATCTTCTCTAGATGCTCTTTTTAAATGACTGTTTACTTCTTTAGTAAAGCCCTTAACAGATATGAAAAATCCTACTTTAACAAGTTTTTTATGATTTATAATTTTAGTTTCGAAATCACGCATCTCCGAAGCCCCTACCTTCGCACTCCAATTTTTACATTCAACAAAGAAAGTTGGACTTGTGAGAGAGGACCAAAAGGTGCCAGAAACTCCGTTTTTAATCTGCAAATCTATTTCTTCATCGTTTGTATTAACACGCTTTGAAATAACTTCCAAACCGGGAACAGAGGAAAAAATTATCTCCATAAGATTCTCTAAAGCTCTACCTTTTTCCGCGGAATTTTTAAGTTGAGGTATTTCATCTAAAAGCAACAACAATTCTTTCTTAAAATAAGTGTCTTTAATAATGGCTTCTTGATTTACAATTGAGTTAAAGAACTTATTATAAAGTTGAATTTTTCGAATTAATCTATTAGCAGACTGAATATGAAACTCAGAAATTTCTTCCTCATTATCAATCATGTCTTCCAATTGTAGATCAACTTCCGTTGTTGGAGCCGCAGCCTCCAACAATAGCTTAATCTTTACAACCGAGATGATTTCAGCATATTCAATCATTATCTCATATTCAAACAGATTTCCGATAATTTGGACCCAAGGCGGCAACATAAGCGCTTTTTGATAAAAAAAATCTCCCGGCTCAAATAAAAAATTATTAAACATAGACGAATGTTTCTCTTTCTCTATTCGATACGTATTTCCATCCATTGATCTTACCTCCTTGGATGCTTCGCCGATAGAAGCCGAGATTAATGGAAATAAAAAATTCACAAAATCTTTTAATTCCTCTCCACGGGTAAATTTGGGGAGTTTAGCAAAGAATTTATCTGCCTCCTTTTGAACTTCACTTTCACTAAGTTCACCAGAATTTTCCGCTAATTCGTCAATAATATTTTCATAAACTTTTTCTTTTATTTCCTCATAAAAAAAAGAATAGATTTCAGTGATCATTTCCCAGTTAAAACCTAGTTTATCGAGCTTTTCTAATGCCTTCTCGCGCGTTGTTATGAAACCAATCTTACTGGATCCTTCATCGTCATTGGAACTTTGACTATACAAATCATTTTTATCAAATAAGAAAGAAAGGTAGCTAGGAATATCATATTTCCATGAATATTCATGTTTGCCAATCATTAAAGTGGAATAATGACCCATTAAATTTTAGTTTTTAATATTGCAATATATTAATTTAGATCAAAATGTAACCAATTTAATTAAAGCAATTATATTCCAGCTAATTGTAATACCTAATTAGTGAAATGTGCCGAAAAACAATTGTTAGTGATTTGATATAGTTTTGATATAAAAATCGTTAGACGTTCCCAATATTTTGGACTAGCCTAAAATTACATTAGGGCTATATTCAACCTATAATTTTTATTAATGAATCTTAAACAACTAATTTTAGCAATGTGTTACAGACAATTTTTTCGTTCCAATAATACATAAAATTGTATCTTTGAGATTGAAGAGTTATGGATGTTCTTTGAAGTCGTTATAGAATAATTATAGTGTTGATTTAGTCATTTTTTTTTGTGGCGAAATCATGGCAGTAAATTAAAATATACTTGAAAATATGGTTTTAAAGTGGTTGGAACGAATTAGTTCGAATCCCTCCCTTTCATGTGAAAAAATGAATTATAAAAATACAATGAACATTATGATTAAGAATATATAAAGCTCTTTTTTTCAAAATTTCTTTTATCTTATTTATAAATGAGTGGATTTCAAAGCTACTAATAATAAGGACGCTGATATAATCACATAAAATATTCCCGTTTACAATTGGAACATTTGAATGCTTTTGTAGATTTTAAAGATCCGAACGATATGGGTCGTATGTTTATGATATTTACTCGCCAAGAGGTCCATCAAAAGAATAAATGGTTGGACTTTTAAGTATGGCTCGAAATGTAATCCCAGCTGATCAATTATGGTTAAATCCTAATTACGGATAAAACCAGACACTAGAGATGAAAACAGAGAAAGCATTGATTGCTATAGTAACAGCAGCGAAAGTATTGGCTTCTGTATTTTTAGTAGCAATTCTGTTTTGTACGAATTTATGGCAGACTATTAGCTAGCCTGCCGTATCAATCCATTAATAACTATCGATAAAATACTGAATATCAACAAAATACACGCAAAATCCAATTAAGATCATTTATTAAAGAGTTCGAAGATAATCCTTTAAGGATCACAAAACCTCATCATTTTTATGGTGAGGTTTTTTGTTTATATTAAGACTAATAAAATAGTTCAGAAGTAAAAGAGGTATTCTTTTAAAATATCTGCTTTATATCTTTAATACCAATTGTGATATAACTACCGATTGGAAAATATTCTATATCGTACATTTCACTATTATTTGTGTCGCTAATCACATGCTGCTTGCCATTAATATCAGTAAGAAATATTGTAAATTGCTTCGTTTTCTCTGGTAAATCAATCTTTATCTTATTACCAAACAGTAAATCACCAGCTTGAACTTGTTTTGTAGAAATCTTTGGTACTATTCTGTATTCTTTAAAGGTAACCTTTAATTTTAAACTACCTCTAGCATCATAGCTTACGATATGACCAAATACTTTCCCGCAGCTACCTGAATTCGCAACTGAACCTCTAAGTTGAAAACCATGCTTAGTTTTATCAAAAATCCCATTAAATTGAGAGTTTTGAGTTTTATCAACAGCTACTTCTATTGATTCTAAATCGATCATCCACCCTTCCCTAGCATTTACATTAGAAGTTTGATTTTTTGTTCCTGAGCAATGCTCATTTCTATAATTATATTCTTCATTTCTAATAAAGGATTCCATTTCTTCACCATCCACTTTTGCTTCCAGATTATAATTTCCAAATTTATCCGGAATATTAAATACCAAAACTTTATAACTGATTTTTTTGGTTTTTGAAAATAACCCAGCTTTATATTCAAAATTTAAATCTCCATATAATTTATCCACAGATTTCGAATTTTTCAGCGCCTGAGGGTATTCAAAGATCATTTGATTTTCTGTGTTGGAAACTAATTTGCATTTAACCCCATTAAAATCCAAAGAAAGTTTTTTTGCCTTGCCCAGAAATGATCCCTTAAATACGAGGTTACTATTCCATGAGCTACCAACAGCATTTGGGGTATATTTCAATATTCTCGGCTGAGCCTTAGACCCGGGAATAGTAGATAAGGCATCATTTAAATTCCCAATTGTTTCATCTAGTTTATTTAAAGTACCTGCAGCTTTAATATCAAAGTTATTTACTGTATTATTCATCTGATTAAAGGTAAGTCTGACTTTGTCATCCAGTTGATCAAATGTTTTATCCAGTAATCCATTACCTACTTTTTCAAGATTATCTTCAACAAGAAGTAAATGCTGTCTAATTTCAAAGGAATTTTTTGATACCATAAAGTCTGTATCATTTAAAATGTCCTGAATTGCCTTTTTTGTATCATCAATAAAAGTAGAAACTAACGTTCCACCTGCTACCTGCCCATAGCAAAATGTGAATGTTGATAATAAAATAAATAGCGCGAATGTTAATCTAAATGTTTTCATGGCGTATAATTTTAATTTTTTGTTAAAATTATCATCATAAATCACAATAAGAAATACCACTTTTGTGTAAGATTAAACGTTATTTTTAAATTAATTTTAAAAATAAATAATATAATGGAAGTCAATCCATATCGAAAATAGTTGTTATAAAAATCAAATTGTTATAATTTTGTGCTCTCTATTCAAATTCAATGAAAAATTTCAAGTTCATTATCGCAAGCAGTATTTTTGCTTTGACTCTATCGTGTAAAACAGCAGCTCCGGTTTCACAGGCTTCTGTTCAGAATGTTTCTTATCAGAATCTTGGGCGTGACGGAAAAATATATGCTGCGTTTTATCAGCAACGGTCTGCAGAATATGAAGCACTTTGCCTGCAGGCATACAATATTGCAAAACTCCGTTTGGATGAAGCTTTAGCACAAAAATCAGGGAAACCTTTAGCTATTGTTTCGGATATTGATGAGACTTTTTTAGATAATTCCTATTACGCCGTTGAGCGTGCAAAAATGGGAAAAGATTATGATCAGAAAACATGGGAAGAATGGACTGCCAAAGGGATAGCAACACCCCTTACGGGTTCTCAGGAATTCTATCAGTATGCTGCCGGTAAAGGTGTACAGGTGTTTTATGTTACCAATCGTATAGAGCAGGAACGTGCCGGAACATTAAAAAACCTTAAGAAATACAATTTTCCTGTTCAAAGTGACAACAATCTTATTCTCCGGTCTAAGGAAAGCAGTAAGGAAAACAGACGGTTGGATATTGCTAAAAATTATAATATTGTTTTGCTGCTGGGTGATAATCTTGCCGATTTCTCCAGTCTATTTGATAAAAAGTCTGAAACAGAGCGATCAGCTGCTGTGAAAAATTCAGCTAATGATTTTGGGAAAAAATTTATTATTATTCCTAACGTGGGATATGGAGACTGGGAGTCTTCATTTTATAATTACAAATACGACAATACCAATCAGAAAAAGGATTCAATGATGTATAATGCGGTAAAGGCTAATCCTTAATAAGAATATAAATAGATCGACAAGATATTTATAGTATCAACGTTTAAAAATCCTCACCATTTTCATAGTGAGGGTTTTTATTAGTTTCAAGAAAACATCTTACATGAAATGAAACGACTAAACCAGCATAAAACAGCTTCTGCATTTGGTAATACATCTATTCTCAGCTTGGGAATGTTGATTGTTACCTTTTTTGGGATCATTAAAAGCCCTCATTTTCTGGTGGGAGTATTTTGTTTACTGCTCTCCTATATTTCGTCTATAGTAGCTATTATTCTTCAAAGACGTAACCCGCTCTGGTGGATTATTCTTTTTATAAACATAGGCATTACCCTTATTCTTTGGGTATTATCCAATCTGATCCCTCCCCTTTAGCTGCTCCTACTTTAATAAGAATGAAAGCTACGCTTCACAACATGAAAATACCGTTTCACCGGCTGATTTCGCAGGATCAGTTTAACTTTTCTACTGACAGATCACAATTCCTACTATTTTTACATAGGTAAGCTTTTACCGGGAAGCCGTTATAAAGTTAGTTTCAATTATTATTTAAAGAAACATTGATTAAGCATCAATAAAAATCTTTTTTGTGCAAATATTCCTTGTAGCCATTTATGGCTCAACTATACACTTAATCATGTTTGGGTAGGGCTGGTAGTTTCCAGCCCTATTTTGTTTTTTACCACTACAGCAAAACAAAGCCTTTACATGGGCGTAAAGGCTCTTTATCTTTAAAACTTAAATTCATCTATCCCAGGATCATTCAGCAGAGCCTTTGTACAGACTTCATGATTTCTTTTCGCTCCCTGTACTCTCCATATCGCAGTGTACTTTTCTCCACTCCTTACCTGCTTTCCTCTGATCGATTTTAAACCGTTTTCCTTAAAAACATTTTCATATTTCTCCATGATTCCGTCTTCGTAGGTAAGTGTAATCTGATAAATATACCGGGTGCTGATCCTGTCAATAACATCCTGAACATATTTAAACATGATAAGTAATAAAAATACGACCAGAGAACCAATGGTAGCCTCCTGGTAATATCCTGCTCCAATGGTCATTCCCAGAGCAGCACAAATCCATATCGTAACAGCAGTGGTAAGACCAGAAACGCGGTTATCTTCTTTAAAGATCACACCAGCTCCTACAAAACCTATTCCGGTGATAATATTAGCCGCAATACGGTCCGGGCTGTCTGATCCCCCTAAGTTCTGAGAAAGCATAGTAAAAATACAGGACCCGAGACTTACTAATATCATGGTCCGAAGCCCTGCTGACTTCAATTGATATTCTCTTTCAATACCGATTATACCTCCTACAATTACAGAGAACAGAATGGGTAGGATATCATCAAGTAAATTCATTGCTCAGTTTTTTCTATGGTTAAATGTATTTGATTTTTTTCAAATGGGAAAGTTCTGTTTTTAAACAAAAAAAACCGCTGTACAATACAACGGTTTCATTTATTTTAAACAAAAGATTATTTAAGCCTGTAAGAACTTCCGTTCCAAAGATAAGTTTTGGAAGATCGTTTTTTATGCTCTCTATCCTTTTCATCTACCTCCATATCTTCTACTTTAAGGATAAATGCATTAGGAATTCCTCCTTTATCATTAGGGAAAACATATTCTTCACTATGATAATAGGCCCCTGCATCCCCTACATTCATCAACTGTGGAAGCGCTATTAATTTTTTATCTTTTAAAAGAACATATTGATCATAAGTTGCTATTCCACATGCTTCACCAGAAACCATTGCTTTTAAAGTAAACTCTACCTCCTGCAACTTGTGATTGCTTTCAATACTAAAGGATGCCGTACTCAGTTCCTCTCCTTTTCCGGTATCAAAATATACTTCACCAATCAGAGTATTTCCTTCCATCATTTTGATTCCTGCTATATTCTGCTTATCAATTTCGTTAAATGGCCTGGTTTTCTTATCTATTGTTTTAGACAACCCGAAAAGAAAGTCATATCCATTTTTATTACAATAACCCACGCAAAGATTGCCTCCCCAAACATACCCCTCGGAAGTGGTATCTCCTTTCTGATATGAAACTTTATACCAATTGGCTCTTCTTTCTCCCAACTGTAAAACCGGAACAGCCTCTTCTTTTTTAAGGATCATTACCTGTTGATTAGTCTGCAGCGAATCTATTATCTGAGCAGCAGTTCCAGGCTCTTTCCTTACTCTGGTCCAGTCTGTAAAGACCTTCTGGCTTTTATTTTCTGTAAAGTTAAAAACACCATCTGCATATACTTCATTTTCCTGTGCTGTAAAAAACTGCAGCAGCAGTAAAAATAAAGCTGTCAATAAGGTTTTCATATTTGTATTTCGTTTTTTTAATTATTTTTCAAGCAGTAGGCTAACCCATTCTTCTCTCTGCAACTGCTTCTTCAGGGTAAGACCACTTTCTCTGCATACTTCCAGAATATCATCTACATCAAAGAAGCAAAGTCCTGAAAGCAATAATTTTCCACCTTCATTCAGGACAGAAACATAGGTTGGAATATCTGAGATCAGAATATTTCTGTTGATATTGGCTAAAATGATATCGAAATTTTCATTTCCTAAGTTATCTGCTGTTCCCTGCTCAATGTCTAGTTCAACACTATTTCTTGCTGCATTTTCTTTTGAGTTTTCTACAGACCATTCATCGATATCAATTGCCTTGGTATCTCCTGCTCCCTGTTGCTTGGCATAGATTGCTAATACAGACGTTCCACATCCCATATCCAGGACTTTCTTACCCTTAAAATCTATATCCATCATCTGCTGAATCATCAGGTGTGTGGTAGGGTGATGGCCTGTTCCGAATGACATCTTAGGCTGAATGATAATTTCATGCATTCCCGGTACAGATTCATGGAATTCTGCTCTGATCAATACTTTATCATCAATGTTGATGGGTGAAAAGTTCTTTTCCCACTCTTCATTCCAGTTGATGTTCGGCATTTCTTCAAAAGAATATTCGATTTTTACATTTTCATTGTCAAAGATCGGAAGTGCTTTAAGCTGATCTTCATTAAACAAATCAGTCTGGATATATCCTAAGATTCCGTGAATTTCTTCTGTAAAGCTGTCAAAACCTATTTCAATAAGCTCTGCCATTAATATCTCATTCCAGGGCTGCAGTGGAGAAATCCTGAAGTTGAATTCTAAATAATTTTGCATGTGAATAATTTGCTGCAAAAATACTAATGTTATTACGGTTAAAAAAATGGAAAGGGTAAGTTTTAAATAAAGCTGACAGATTTTGGGTTTTATCCGCTGCCATAAAGCTTTCTTCTATTGAATTCTTATCTCTCTTAAATTGTACGGATCATGCAGATCACAATGAACATATTGTATTTTAAGTTTTGGCTAAAGCCGTTGGAATTTGATATTATGAAGAAAGCGGGCTAAAACCCGCTTCTATTGAATTTCTTTGTGTAAAATTTAAAATTAATTGGATCTAGTTCTTCTATGACAATTTCAAACTTTAAATCCTGAACTTTAAACTTCTTATGGATTTGTAGAGAAAATAGAACCATTAGCGATTAACGCTCTTCTGTTCATTTTCAGGATATCTCTTACCCATTCTGCGAAATCTTCAGGCTGTAATACTTTGTCCGGATTTCCGTCTGTAAGTCCACCCTGGATGCTCATATCAGAAGCAATAGTGCTTGGTGTAAGAGTAATCACACGAATATTTTGTTTTCTCCATTCTGCCATCATCGACTGAGATAAAGAAACTACTGCTGCTTTTGAAGCGGCATATGCTGACATGTTCGGACCACCTTTTAATCCTGCAGTAGAAGCAACGTTTACAATATCTCCTTCTCCTTTAGCTTTCATAAATGGATGAACTGCTTTAGCTGCATAGTACACTCCAAATAAATTGGTTTTAATCACCTGCTCCCAAGTTTCAGATGGCATATCTTCAATCGTTCCGAAGTCTCCGATTCCTGCATTGTTTACAAGGATATCTACTCCCCCCAGTTTTTCAGCCAAAGCCTCAATTCCTGCTTTTACAGCAGATTCATCATCGATAGTAAATACTGCATAAGCGGAATTTACTCCTAGTTTCTGGATTTCATCAACTGTATTTTTAAGATTTTCTTCATTTCTTCCTGTAATGGCAACGTTCACTCCTTCATTTGCCAAAGCTAATGCTACAGCTTTCCCTAATCCTCTTCCACCACCTGTTACGATGGCATTTTTTCCGTTTATATTCATAGTAGTAATACTTTTATGACACAAAGTTACAAAAGAACATTTTTATGGAATGGAAAGAAAGGATATTTAATAGTTTTTTAATGGTTTTTAAATAATCACCAAAGGCACAAAAGATTTAACCACTTAAGCACATAGAAGTTATTGTGCATGCTGTTGATAAGAATACTTAAGTTTTATAAAATCATAAATTTTATCTTATTTGAACTTTTACCCAAACTTAGATAAATCTTTATTATTCTAAAACAGCAAAATAATCTTTTGTGACTTTTGTGGTTTAAACTCTTCAATTTCAGCAAAAAATAAAACCGGCTCATGAAGAACCGGTTCTAAAATCTAAAAAAAGTATAGTAAAAAATGAAAAGCTTAAGGAATCTGGATGGCGTTCTGAACTTCAAATTCTTCTGAAGCGGAGAACTCATTTCCATACATATCTACAGCTCTAACCTCAACTTTATGTTTTCCTAAGGATAGTTTTTTAGGAAAATCTGCTTCCCAGATATGTTTTGACATTTCAGGGTTGGAAGGTCTTCTTCCTGGCAAAATTTTCTCGGTAGTATCCCATTTGAAAACGGAAAGAGCAAAGTTTGGGTCTATGGTTTCATCATACTCCATTTCTTCCCATTTGCTGTTGTCTATCCTATACTCTACTTTGTCTTTTTTGCTTCCCATAAAGAAGTTGGCTAATACCTTTGCAGAGGTTTTTGATGGAAATGGAATCACTTTCGGCACATATAATTTGATCTGATAATCATCCGGTTTTCCGGCGGTCTTATATTTTACTTTGTATTGATTATCGGTAAAGCTGATAAATGAATATCCTTTTGCAGTTCCGTCTCTCATAGTAGAGGTTGGAAGTCCGGCATCATCTGCCGTTCCGGAATACCAGTCTCCACAAGTGGTTCCTACGTTATACTCATGCAGTTCTTTTGTTCCGTTCCAGCCTGCTTTTTTACCATAGAAAATCTGCTGCTGGATGTGAGTATGTGCTGACAAAAGCAATACATTCTGGAAAGGGCTCAGGAAATCAAATAATTTCTGACGGTCTGCATTTCTGAAACTGTCCTCATTGTGATGCTCCAAAGGAATATGAAAAGAAACTACAATAAGTTTGTTTTTGTCAACCAGTTTCAGGTCATTTTCAATAAATTGAAGCTGATCTTCACGAAATCCACCCCAATATCCTTTTCCGTCTCTTGGATCCGGATACAGAATATCATCCAGGATAATGAAGTGTACATTTCCGAAATTGAAAGAATAGTTTGCAGGTCCGAAATTGGATTCAAAGGTTTCGTCTGAAAGTTTATCTTCTTTGGCATCATAGTTCATGTCATGATTTCCCATTACATTATACCAGGGTAATCCCACTTCCTTCATCACATCAGCATAAAGTTTCTGAAGGCTTAGGTTATCGCCTACCAAATCACCCAAACTGATTCCTAAAACTGCATCTTTTTTGGTATTTTTCACTTCGTTTACAATTCCTCTTTTAAAGTAATCCAATTCTTTTTCTGTATAAGGCTGAGGATCACCAAAAACCAGAATATCAAAATTTTTGTTTTCATTCTGTTTATAAAGTGGGAAATTTAATTCTTTGGGAAGTTCTCCGGTTGGGGCAACTCCTTTATATTTAAAATCTTCCGGAGATCCTTTCATTTTATGGTGGTAGTAAAACTGAGGAAGGTTATTGCTATTTAAAGCAGTCTGATATCCTGACGGTTTGATCACAAAAATAGTATGGTCATCCTGGATCGGAAGACTGTAGCGTCCGTTTTTATCGGTTAATACCACCTGTACTCCATTGGAAACGGCTACTCCTTCTACTCCTTTTTCGCGGTTTTCTTTCTTCTGGTTTTTATTAAGGTCTTCAAATACATATCCTGAAACAGAAGACTGAGAAAATACCATTGCTGAAACCAGCATACATGGCATTAAAAGTTTTTTATTGATATTCATTTTTTCTTTATTTAAATTATTTACTCCACCATACTTTTACATTGATATTATCACCACCCATCTGCTGCACTGCGGCCTGATAATTTTCTGAATTTAAAACTCTTGAGTTTGGCGGATACATCAATCTTTGAGGAAGCTTTCCTTCATTCAAAAGCCCACCATTATCAGGAAGTGTCGGAAAACCTGTTCTTCTTTTTTCAAACCATTGCTGCTGGTCTACAAAAAAGAGTGCTATATATTTCTGAAGCATTATTTTTTCCATTCCTCCTGTTCCATATGCTACCACCGGATTATCGAAATAGTTTGCAGGAACTACAGCTCCCCACTGTTCAACAGAAGCTTTTACACCATTTTCATAATAGGTCTTTGCATTCCCCTGGATAATCCCTTTAAAAGCAAGCTCTGCAAGGGTAAACTGAAGTTCTGCATACGGATATACAAAGATTTTCAGAGGGGCTTTTGCAAGGTTCTGGTTAAAATTGGACGGCTGAACATTAAACACTGTTCCGAAAGCATATCCTGAAGGGGCTCCAAAGTATCCGATATTATTCCCTTTTAAGTCTTTTGCCTGAGTAAAAAACATAGGACCACGGGGATCATTATTAGCTTTCAGGGCATCTAAAAAGAATTCTGAAACAGCTCTTCCCGTTGTAAAATCCTGATATCTTGCAATAGGTGGCATCAAAGGATTAATTCCTGTAATATCTACCTTTACTCCATCAGCATTGCTTTGAAAAACAGGATAGACAGTAGGATTATTTATAATTTCCTGTATCCTTTCTTTAACGTTTATTTCTCCATCTTTGTTCAGTATTCTTGTCAGAAGTCTGAGAGAAAGTGAATTACAGAATTTTTTCCAACTGACAATTCCGTTGACATCTGTATCTGCTTTGAAAAATAAATCTCCTCCGGTAAGGGTTTTGCTAGTGAAGAGAGAGTTTGCAGCTTTTAAGTCATTCAATAACTGGATGTAAATATCTTTCTGTTTATCAAATTTTGGTTTTGAGATGGCATCATCCAGTCGTGAAGCTTCAGAAAAAGGAACATCGCCGTAGGTATCGGTAAGGTTGGAATAGATCCATGCATTTAATACCATTGAGATTGCCATATAGTTTTTATCGCCTTCAGCAGTTGCTGCTTTTTTAAGATCATCAATCTGTTTCAGCCATCTGTAAGAATTATTCCAGAAGCCATTTCCTGTATTTTCTGTCACGTAATAACGACTCAATGAGTTTCCTTCGTTTGGAAAATCCAGAGAAACCTGCATAATATCAAAGGTAAAGTCATTGGCTCTGTTGTATCCCACTGCAGCCATATTGTACTGGATAGGAACCAGCAAAGCACTGGTCACAGGTTCATTAATTCTGCTTGAATCTTTATTGATCTCATCAAGACTTCTGTCACATGAAACGGTACTGCTTATCAGAGCAAGAAATGAAGATATATAGATTAACTTTTTCATTTTTTTAATTTTAAAATTTAACATTTAACTGAATCCCTACAGTTCTTGCCTGAGGTAACTGTCCCATTTCAACTCCCGGCACGATGGTAGAATCATCCAATGTAGCTGCTTCCGGATCGAATAGCGGGAACTTGGTCCACATCCAAAGGTTTCTCCCGTATAATGCTAGCGTAATATCTGTAACTTTTAAAGGTTCAATGATTGATTTCGGAAAAGAGTAAGAGATTCTGGCATCTCTCAGCTTAATGAATGAGGTATCAAATGAATTGGTTTCCACATTTGCTCTTCTGTAATAGTCTCCATAATAACTGGAAACAGAAATTCCCTTTGTATTAGGTGAAAAAGTACCATCAGGATTCTGAACCACTCCCTGTCCTACGATCAAGCCACCTGGATTGTCTCTTCCTGCGAGAGTATGGGTGAGTTTTCCCTGCTCAGACATTTTATGATGAGAATGTGAGTAGGCCATTCCTTTATACTGCCCGTCAAAAGAGAAACTTAGAGTAATGTTCTTATATCTGAATTCATTCTGAAGTCCTGCTCTCCATTTTGGATATGCATTTCCGATTTTATTGATGTCAGTTGATTTCATGGTCAGCCCGTCTTTATCATAGATGACCTGCCCATCTGGTGAGTACACTAATCCTGCTCCATACATATCTCCAAGCGAACCTCCCACAACAGCATTATAAAACACTACACTTCCTACGCTTGCCATGGTATAAGGTTTCCCCTGGAATTCTTCGGGAAGGGAAAGAATTTCATTTCTGTTCATAGACCAGTTAGCACTCACGTTCCATGAGAAATTTTTATTCTTGACCGGATAGGCATTCAATGTCATTTCAAGTCCTCTGTTTCTCAGCTCACCGGAGTTGATGATCCTTTTATTATATCCAGTTTCATACAGCATCGGAATAATAATAGACTGATCTTTTGAATTGTTCTGGTATGCTGTAAAATTGAATGTCAATCTGTTTTTCAGGACTGTAAAATCCATCCCGGCTTCAATATTGGTGATCATTTCCGGTTTAAGATTTGGATTCTGGAATAATAAAGGAGATTCTACTGATCCTACAAATGAACTGTTTTCATAGTACTTATCAAGCATATAAGTGTAGGTATCATTTCCTACTTTGGACCATGACAACCTCAGCTTCCAGAAGTTCAGATTATCTGATTTTATTTTGAAGATATCTGATAATACAAAAGATGATGATACGGATGGGTAGAAATAAGATCTGTTTTGACTGGGCAAAGTACTGCTCCAGTCATTTCTTGCTGTCACATCCAGAAATATCAGATCCTTATAGTTAAAGTTAGCCAATGCATATACACTGTTTACCTGCTTGTCATTAGGTCTTGGCAGTTTATATTCTACCTGTATACCGTTAGAAAGCTGATAAAGTCCTACTTTATTCAGTCCGTTGGCTCTGTAATCGTTCATGGTATATTCATGATATCTGATGTTTCCTCCGGCAGAAGCAGTCATTCCAATGTTTCCGAATTTATTTTTATAGGTGAACAAGACATCGTTATTCAGGTCCATGTATCTTATATATTGCTCTCTATAGAAGCCTTTCAGGTAATTGGCGGAACTCCAGGGTCTTCTTTGGGTACGCAGTTCATTGTTCCATTCCAAACCGGTTTTATAAACCACATCAAGGTTCTTGGCCAGCTGGTAACTGATATTAATATTTCCTGTAATTGTTTTCTTATTGGTTCCGTTAAGGTTTTCATAAGCAATCAGATAAGGGTTATCGATATAGGAACTGAAAGGATGAACCTGTTCAATCTGTTCCTGGCCTTTTTTCCAGACAGGTCTGTACCATGCAAGATCTACGTTCGGATTCTGGAAGATCATGAAGTAAGAGATAGACTGGTTGTTGTACCCTGTTGCTGGGAGATTGTCACTTTTTGTCTGGCTGAAGTTAATCTTTGTTCCTATTTTCAGCCTGCTGCTAAGCTTATGATCTAAAGATAATGCCGCACTGAACCTGTCGAAGCCTGTATTGGGCATCATCCATTCATTTTTAAGATAGGTAAGTGAGGTTCTGAAAGCTGTGGTTTCGTTGGAATGCTCTACAGCCAAACTGTTGGAATAATTGGAACCTACCTGCCAGAAATCTTTGATATTATTGGTATAAGGTTTCCAAAGCTGTCTTTCCTTACCTTGTGTTTCTATATCCGGATCATACTGAAAATAGTATTGGCCGGCAAACTTTGGTCCAAATGCGCTGCTGGTAGAGCCGGTATTGATCCCATCAACGGAATTTCCGTAAGAATAGTAATAATTTCCGTTTTTATCTTTCTGTTGGGTTCCCTGCCCATATTCATACTGATAATCCGGCCATTTCAGAACGGTATCATAATTTGTATAGGAGTTAAAGCTTATCTGAACTTTTCCTTTTTTACTCTTCCCGGATTTTGTAGTGATCATGATGGCTCCCCTGGAACCTCTGGAACCATATAATGCCGCTGCACTAGGACCTTTCAGGATAGAGATGGATTCAATATCATCCGGGTTGATACTATTGAAGCTGTCTCCGTAATCGATAGGTAAATCACCACCTGAACCTGCTCCATACGCGGATGTTCCGGTTCCGGTTTTATTACCACTCAAAGGAACCCCGTCTACAACAATCAGAGCATCGTTGTTTCCCATATTCATTGAAATATCGCCGCGAAGTGTGATACGGGTTGTACCTAATGGCCCAGCTCCGGCAGTCTGAATCTTTAATCCGGCTACTTTACCTTCCAAAGCCTGTGCCCAGTTATTGTTCTGGGTTCTTAAAATTTCTTCAGATTTAACAGTCTGGGTAGAATATCCCAAAGACTTGTCATGTCTTTTGATTCCCAAAGCAGTCACTACTACTTCATCAAGTCCTTTAACAGTATCTTTTTTTGCTTTCTGCTGAGCTGTCAGACTGGCACTGAATAACCCTAACAGCGACAAAACCAACACTTTTTGTACCTCTTTACGCATATCCTTTTTGTTTGCGCAAAATTAAAACGACATTATGAGTATGGTTTTAATAGTATTTTAACGTTTATTAAATGTTTACTGAATACAACATTAAGTATTCCTTAACAAAAACAGCTATTTTACTGATTAACAATTGCTTAAAAAATTAATATTTTTTAACACTCTTTTGAAGTTCTGTTTATTTGTGTATCTTTATTGTCTTGCCCTGAGATAATAATGTAAATCCAAAGAAGGATTTCTTCAATCATATTTTTGTAAGTGCGGAACCTTTATGGGAGGCAATATGATCTGATTTATCACTTTTGATCTCATATTGCGGGCTCTCTTCTGTGGCATGATGGGTATATCCTTTGTAATCAAAATCTTTGGTATGAACTTTAATAATAGTTCCGGATACTCTTCCCGCCTCTGAATTCCAGCTTACTTTATCTCCTATTTTGAACTTTGTTTCCATACTGTTTATGTTTAAAACGGCCAGAATAAAGTTACAGTATATACTAATATAATGTCCTATTTTTTGGTTACAAAAAACTGCACCTGATTTTATTTTCGGCTGAATTCCCCTTTGCAAAAGCAATTTAACATAATAAATTAATCACACATTATTAGAGTTATTTAATTTAAATTCTATACATTTAAACTTTAAACAAAATAATTATGAAAAAGCAAAAATCAATCAAGAATCTTGAAGCAAAAGGACTAGGTAATTTTACTAAAACGTTTGGTAAAAAAGTATTCGGAGGAGAAGGAGCTCCTACAAGATCAATTAAAGAGATTGTAATTACAGTACATCATTTACAGGAAGACGATGATGCTCCAATTGACCAAACAAATGATGGTCCTTACTAAGAAATTTAAATACATTTTTTAATTGGCTACCTCAGATTAATCTGAGGTAGTTATATTTTTACTCTATTTTGTTTTTCAAATTTAATTCTGAACGATATGTATAAATTAATAATAGGTATCTGTATCCTTTTTTTATACAGCTGTGGCACTAATAAATTCAACCGATTATCTAAGTATAATTCATTTGAAAGAGAAGGGGATTATTACCGGTTTAAAAACGATTCTCTGGATGTAACCATGCTCATATTTGGAGGGTTTGAAATGGCTGAAAATAAAAAAGAATTCGATTCTATTAATAAAGTCTTGCACCAGCCTACCCATAAATACAAAGGTGATAAATTGTTCTATCTTCAAAATTCCACATATAAAACATATGATTGCGCTCTGCTGGTTGAGAATAAAAAACTCCCGGAACAGATGAAAGAATCAAAACAATTCATTACTAAAACTATACAGTGTGGTAATTCTGCACTATCATTTAAAATATCCAGAACTACATTTGACGAAACAATGCAATTTTATTTTAAAAATTTCAAATGCTTGAAAGAGTAATTTTACTATGGTTTTAATTATATCAAAATCTGATGATACCCCAACCGAGCAGGTTGCCAATTGGCTGAATACATATAAAGTACCTTTTTTTGTTCTCAATGAGAATATTTATGATGTTTTAGAAATTAATTTCAACAGCGGAGAAATATTTATTGGGGGGTATTCTATTGATATGTTTAAAGTGGTCTGGTTTCGAAAATTTCCCTATGCTCTGCAGGAAAGCCAAAAAAAAGATATCAGAAACAACTTATACTTTTCACTCGTAGAATACAATTTAATTGAAGCCAGAGCCCTGCGTGAATACCTATTCTTTGAATTAAAAAAAAGAGATGTGGTATGGTTGACGAATCCCTTTTTTATGACCGAAAACAAACTTATTCAAATGCAGACAGCAAAAGCCTGCGGACTTTCGGTTCCTGAAACATTCATTGTCAATAATAAGAAAAAAGTCAAAACACTTGTAAACTCAGGGAAAGAACTTATTACGAAACCATTTGAAAACTGTGTCAATTTCAGGTCAGAAAACCGGTTTATTACGATGCAGACTACTGCGGTAAATGATAAGCTGGATGCCATTCCTGATTATTTTAGACCGGCACTTATTCAATCAAAAATTGAAAGGCAGTTCGAAATCCGGGTATTTTATCTACTGGGAGTGTTTTTTTCTACGAAAATAATTACCAACGATAATACGATGGTAGATCACCGTATTTCTGTTGCGAATGACGACTGTCGTTTTGAAATCTATCAGCTTCCAAAAGATGTGGAAGAAAAGCTCCGTCATCTGTTAGATACCTTTCAGTTAAACTGCGCTTCCGTAGATCTGATTGTAAACACCCGGAATGAACACTATTTTTTAGAAATAAATCCTGTGGGTCAGTTTACTTACCACTCCGTATTTAACAATACTTATTTAGAAATTGAAATTGCCCTTGCCTTAAAAAAATTATTAAAAGAATGCAGCATAAAAAATACATAAACCTCATCCATCCCCTATTGGACGATCAATTTGCAGAAACCCTTAAAAAATTCACTTCGGAAAAGGAAAGGTACAGGGTTATTTCTCATAAATACAACTCTATAAACTATAAAGTGAAAGTATATGATAAAGTATGTACCCCATTTATAGATTTAAAATCTTTTGAAAAATGAGACAGTATTTTGAATTGTATCAGGACTGCTCTATCGTGAAAGGAGCAAAGAATATTCTCCTATTTGATGTTCATTTTAATAAAATTCTTGATATCACAGATTTTTATGACATTTTTTTTGAGGATTATTATTTCCCTGTAGATGAGGATCTTTCAGAGGTTATAACATTTTTAATTGAAGAAAAATTTGGCACATTAACAGAAAATGTTACTTCAGAAAAATTTCGGAAGAAATTTAAGTGGAGAACGCCGAACAAGATTACTGAAGTTATAATTGAACACAAAATTAAAGATGATTTTGATACAGCCGGAGCATACAAGATAATAGAAGAACTTTCTACAAGTTTTCTCCAGATAAGATTTCTGGAGTTTTCTTTGGTTAGGCTGAATGAAATTTTATCCTTAATTGAGTTCTCCAGTATAAGAACAGCTGAAATTCTGCTTCCCTATACGGATCAGTCAGAGAACATTGCGGTTATAGAAATATTAGAAAAAAATCCCAGGGTAAAAACGGTTTATTTTTATAATGCTCCGGAAAATAGATCAGTTGTTGATGATGATAATTTATTCACTGTTATCTACTATGAAAAAAATATTATAAATCCCAAATACTGTGGTATTATTCAGGAAGATTATTTTCTGAATGATATAAATAATATCTCAAAAAGCAAAGCTGTAAATAACTGTCTTTATGGGAAGTTATTTATTTCTGGAAACGGAGATTTGAAAAACTGCCCGTCCTCTCAAAGAATCATTAATAATATAGATAAAGCTTCAGTTTCTTCTTTAACTCAGGAAATAAGTAAAGAAAAAGAAAGATTTATTACCAAAGATCAGATCGAGGTCTGTAAAGACTGTGAGTATAGATATTTCTGTACAGATTGCCGAATGTACAGGGAAAATCCAGAAAATATCTTCTCCAAACCCTTAAAGTGTGGATATGATCCTTATAAAGGGATCTGGGAAGACTGGAGTACTAATCCTTTAAAATTGAAAGCTATTAAATATTATGAACTTGACAACCTTAACTAATATTGCATTTTTAATTTTTGCCACTCAATTGCTCTCAGCTCAAAAGATAAGAGTAACATATCATCTGAAATATAAAACAGATTCACTACAATCAGCACATAAAGAAAATGACATGCTACTGGATATTTATAGTTCTGATGCTTCAAGATTTTATCCCGAGAAATTGTATAAAAGTGATTCTATCCGCAAAAATGGAACCTCAGGCCAATATTATTCTTTGGATTTCAATCATGCTACAATCAGAAATAAGGCTTATTTGAAAAAATATTACCGGGTATTAACTGATGTATACGAGATTACAGAAGAAATGCCTTCCCTGGAATGGAAAATCAGTTCCGATAAAAAGAAAATCGGTGAGTATGAATGTCAAAGTGCGACATTAAAATATAAAAACAGACAATGGACTGCGTGGTTTACTCAAGATATTCCTATTTCTGAAGGTCCTTCGTTTTTTAAAGGATTACCAGGGCTGGTTATCTGGGTTCATGATGATAAAAACAATTATGATTTTTCCCTAAAAAAACTTACTAAAGATTTTTATGACCCCTATAACGGTATAGATTTCAATTCTGAAAATATCGTTAAAATAAATAAGGACCAACTTAACAAAATTTACATTAATTATTATTTAGATCCCTACAAAGAAGCTAAAATGGGGAAAATAAAAATGAATTTTGTTGACGAAAAGGGTAATGAAGTTAAGAATATCAATTGGAACGAATTAACAAAAAACAAGCAAGAAGTAATAAAACGGAATAATAATCCTATTGAGTTATCAGATGTGGTAAAATACCCTTAATCTACTTTGGAGTTAAGCTTTTTTTGGAAAAACCGAGATTTAAAACTTTAATAGTCGGAAAACAGCTTTTGTTTATTCTTTTTAAATTGCTGGATGCTATGAATTGGATTTTCCCGGGCTTCTAAAATTCCGTTAATTTTCTGAAGAATTCCGCTCTTGATCTCGTATGCTCTTTTTATACATACGAGAGTATGCCCCAAACAGAGCCAATCCCCAGCCCAACAATATAATAAACAGTGAAGTTTACAGCACAGGTTTATTTGTAGGGCTCAGTTTTGTAAAATTCAGGGCAATATCCTATTCTGTGTTTACAATAACATACTGGAACATTATCACGTATCTGATTCTGAGCTCAGTCTATATTATTTATTTTTAAGCTGTTCAGGAATGTTTGTGGTTACAAAACCGATTCCCTGCTTTTTCAATTCGTCGTATACAGCAACCTCATTTACCGTCCATGAATTGGTAATAAGTCCCAATGCTTTTGCTTCGGCAATCCATGTCGGGTTTTTCTGGAAAACGCTGTAGTGGTAATCCATTCCGTCAAGACCTTCTTTTTTGATCTGCTCCGGTGACAATTCTCCGTTCAGATACTGCACTTTAAATGATGGTGCCAGTTTTTTGATTTCTTTACAGATATTCAGACTGAAGGAAATAAATTCACTTTGAGATTCAAGTTTCATATCCCTGATCATTTTGATCGTCTTCCGGGTAATCTCATTTTCGATTTCAGGCGTTTTATCCGGTTTGATCTCCACGATTAATTTCACAGATGTATCCTTCTTTCCCTGCTTTAAATAATCTTTCAAAGTAGGAAATTTTTCACCATTCGACAATTTCAGAGCTTCCAATTCTTTGAATGAAGTTTCAGAGATCTCCATTTTACCATGGTGCTCATCATGATTAATTACCAAAACGCCATCCTTGGTCATCCTTACATCAAACTCAGAACCATAAACTTTTAATTTCTGAGCGTTTTCCAATGATTTAATTGAATTTTCCGTTGTAGAAGGCTGTGCCTGGAAATATCCTCTATGGGCAATAATCTGTGTTTGTGCTTTCATCAAAACTGTACTTAAAACTGCTAACCCTAAGATAAAATTTTTCATAATATAATTTAGATAATTAAAACAAAGTTCTGTAACTTTTGATAAAGGTAGGTATTACAGGACTTATTGAGAAATATAAAACCACAAAAGAAAGACCTTAACAGCGTATTTTAGAATACTGTTTCTTAAAAATCTATCTTTTGTGGCTACTAGTATTACTATTGATTAAAAACTGTATTTTGCTCCAATCTGAATCTGATACGGATTTCCGGATAGAGGAGCAAGACCGCTACCGCTCACATTCTTGGTATAGTCAAACTGCTTGGTCAAAGGATCAAACTTTTTAATCTTGTACATAGAAGTATTTCCATACGATTCATTTACGCCCCACTCTTTATTAAGAAGATTGGCTACGTTGAAGATATCTACAGAAAGTTCAAATGCACCGATTTTATCAAATTTTATTTTCTTGGCTAAACGTAAATCCCAAACACCATAGAATCCATTCTTACCTCCGTTACGCTCTGCAATTTTACCGTTGTATGCGTCTACATAATCTTTCAATGCTTTCCCTACATTAGGATCATCCAGAATCGACTGGGCAATATTAGGGAAGATATAAGCCAGGTCATTACTATCAACAAAATCTCCATTTATATTTCCTCCTGCGGTCATAGAGAAACGTGTACCTCCAATTCCTGAATATCTGATTCCTAACGTAAACCCTGCAATCGTAGGCGAATTACCATAAATCACGACTTTATTACGGAACTGGTTATCAGAATATGTCATTCTCAAATCTCTCGGATCCCCCTGAACCATGGTGGACAATGTTGCAGAATTTGCTACGTTTCCGTTGTATGAAGTATTATCCTTAATATCAGACCAGGTATAGCTTGCTGTGATTTCACCATCCTTCCAGTAACGGTAGCTGGTATCCACTACAAACGAAAACTGGTTAACTTTACCATCACTTACCAATTCCAATACCCTTCCGAAATTATTATTGATTCTTCCTTTTTTCCAGTCAATTTTTGATCCATCTATCGCTGTAGTAGGAACGAATACTCCTCTTCCTCCTTCATTATCCAATGTGAAGAATGGGTTAGCCATCATATTCCTGTCATAATAGTAGTAATTATTTCTTCCTAAAGCCATATATGCTGCCAGTCCTGCTCTGAATCTATCATTAAAGAAGTGAGTATAGGAGATGTTTGCTTTGTAAACAATCGGAATTTTAGCATCTTTACCAGTATAGTTAATAGTTGGGACCTGCTCATTAGCCAGCGTAGGAACTGTACCGTAGTTATTTCTATAGCTGTTAAAATCCGGTGTCAGTCCAACCGTTGCGGGATCTACATCTACTGTAGCAAGATGTTTTCCATCAAATACCAGATTATTGATAATCATATAATTGTTGATATCTGAGGAGAATATTCCTGCTCCGAATTTTAAGAAATCTTTATTCTGCTCATTGATATTCCATTCAAACTGGAATCTAGGCTGGATTACGAAAGATTTGATCTTATTATCCGTTCTGATTCCCATTTCATCATACAGTTTCTGATTGAATTCTGCTTTTGGATACCCTCCATAATCTAATCTCAGACCGGCCATCAAATCCAGTCCTTTTGCAATCTTAGTCTGGAATTGTCCATAAACACCGATATTCCAGATATTGGATCTTACTGATGGATCATCCATTAAAGGTACCTCTCTGTAAAATCTGTAAGGCTTAAGGTTCTCAAAATTATCAAGACTGCTTATTTTTTTATCCGGATCTTCTTTGAAGTGAAATCTTCCGTTTACCTCGCTTCCGTAAACAGATTTTGAAGTCGTATACATCAAATCTGCACCGAAAGTATATTTTACTTTGTCTGTGTTGTAATATAGATTATCTACAATCTGGAATACATTATTTCTAAAGCTTTCCTGAGCGAAACGATGTCCTCCGATCTGGATATTCGTAGACCCGGCAGTTGATGCTACCCCTTCAACAATCGCTCTTGGTACAGGTCTTCCTAATTCATCATTCTGATAGCTATTCTGGAAAGTATACAGGTACTGAGCTTTCAGTTCATTAGTTAAATTAGGTTTTAAATTGGATCTTAAAGTCAATAGCAAGCTATTGTCAAGGTTTTTATCATTTCCATAAGATTCAAAAAAGTTGATATTGGTATTATCGCCCAGTCCGTTTTTATTAAGATCATATGTAAAATTGTTTCTTAACGTCAGCAAATGCTTCTCATTGATCTGCCAGTCTAAACGTAAAAATGCGGCATCAGAATTTCTCACTTTATCAAAGCTTCCGAACTGTGGAGTGTTTCCTACTCCATATTTTGATCTTGCAATATCTAAAAACTTATTAAGTGTTTCTGTGGTAGTATTGAATCTCTTTTCATCCTCCTTGGACCTGATATCAGCAATAATCAAAGGTCTTGAATCCAGCTGATGATCCCAGGCTGCAAAGAAGTGTAATTTATTTTTGATGATCGGCCCTCCCAAAGAGAATCCGAACTGAGAAGTAGAGAAATCATTCTGTCTTTTGTTTCCTCTGATGTCATAAGGGCTGGAAAGCCAGTTGGCTCTCAGATACTCCCAGGCACTTCCTGAAAATTTATTAGTACCGGATTTGGTTACAGCACTTACTGTTCCACCACCGCTTCTTCCTAAAGTCACATCATATTGGTTGGTCGTAATTTTAAATTCACGTACCGCTTCAATAGAGATTGAGAAAGGGGCACCACTTCGGCTGGTAGTAGCTCCTGCAGAAGTTGGGTTTTTAGCTGTCATCCCATCAATAGTAAAGTTTGTGGAAGATCCTAACTGCCCGGAAAGGTTTCCTCCTTTTCCACTTAAAGGCGACAGTTCTGTAAGATTGTTAAAGTTTCTTCCGTTCACCGGAAGTATACCAATGTTCTTAGCAGAGATTGCGGTAGCTGCTCCCAGGTTTCCGATCTTGTTTTTCAGGTTTCCGGTAATCTTTACTTCTTCAATATGCTTCTCTCCACCAAGATCCATGTTTACGGTAACCTGATCTCCGAAGTTCACATTGTAGCCTTCTCTTTTATCATCATTTACAATCACCGTGTAAGGTCCTCCCAAAGGAATTTCTTTAAAGATATACTCTCCTTTTGAGTTCGTTTCTGTTTCCGTTCTGAACCCTGTAGATTCATTGATGATGATCACCTTCACTTTTTCCTGAGCGGAACTTCCCGGCCCGGTAACTTTTCCTACGATGGAAGCCTGCGTAGTCTGTGCATACGCCATAGTTCCCCATCCTAAAAACAACAACCCCAGTACAATCTTTACTTTTCTCATGTCTTTAAATTAGATGTGCAAAGGTATTTTTACTTTAAGAGGCTTCTGTTTAAGGGAGCTTTAACATTCTTTTAATTAAATTGAAACGAAATGTTAAATTACTTTAAACATTTGCTTTATTTTCTAGAGAGTCAGTTGATTGAAGCATGTTACAGATTATTAATTTTTCTGTACTATTTAATTCTCTTATTTTTTAAATGAAATTACTTTAGCTATTTTTGCTCAAAAGATATAAATCCGATGTCTGAAAACATTCAACAAAAAATAGAACAGCTTCGCAAAGAGCTGCATCAGCATAACGAAAACTATTACCTACTGGATACTCCTACCATTACAGATTATGAATTTGATATGTTATTGGAAGAGTTACAGGACCTGGAAGCCAAACATCCTGAGTTTTACGATCAAAACTCTCCTTCAATGCGTGTAGGTGGTGGTATCACCAAGGTATTCCCTACCATTCAGCATAAATTCAGAATGTATTCTCTGGATAACTCTTATGATTTTGATGACCTTGAGGACTGGGAAAAAAGAATTATCAAAACTATCAATGATCCTGTAGAATTTGTTGCCGAATTAAAGTATGATGGAGCTTCTATTTCCATTCTTTATGAAAACGGAAAACTTACACAGGCTGTAACCCGTGGGGATGGTTTTCAAGGGGATGAAATTACTCCGAACGTACGAACGATTTCTGATATTCCATTGACACTGAAAGGTGATTTTCCCTCACCGTTTTTTATGCGTGGTGAAATTTATTTAACGAGAAAGAACTTTGATAAACTCAATAAACTACGTGAAGAGGAAGGATTAGATCCGTTCATGAACCCAAGAAATACAGCGAGTGGAAGTTTAAAGATGCAGGACAGTGCCGAAGTAAGAAAACGTTCACTTTCTTCTGTATTGTATCAGTTTATTTCTGATGAGATTCCTGCTGAAACTCACTGGGAGCTGCTTCAGAAAGCACAGGGATGGGGATTCAAGACTTCCCAGCAGGCAAAGCTTTGCAAAACGATGGATGAGGTAAAGGAGTTTATCACTTTCTGGGATACAGAGCGTCACAATCTTCCATTTGAAATTGATGGAATTGTTTTAAAAGTGAACTCTTTGCAACAGCAAAGACAACTTGGGTATACAGCTAAATCTCCACGTTGGGCTATGGCTTACAAATTCAAAGCTGAAAAAGTGGAAACTGAACTTCAAAGTGTTTCTTACCAGGTAGGAAGAACCGGAGCCATTACTCCTGTGGCCAACTTAAAGCCTGTTTTATTGGCTGGAACGATTGTAAAAAGAGCATCCCTGCACAATGAAGATATCATCAAAAAGCTTGATCTTCATGAAAATGACTTTGTCTATGTAGAAAAAGGGGGTGAGATCATTCCAAAGATCGTTGGGGTAAATACAGATAAAAGAACTGACGAAAGCAGAGAAATAGAATACATCAAACACTGTCCGGAATGTGGAACCGAGCTGGTGAAAATCGAAGATCAGGCGATTCATTTCTGCCCGAATGAGCTTCACTGCCCACCACAGGTTGTGGGAAGAATGATTCACTATGTTTCAAGAAAGGCTTTGAATATTGACAATCTGGGAAGTGAAACTATTGAACAGCTTTACAGAGAAAAACTGATTGAAAATCCTGCTGATTTCTATGTTTTAACAAAAGAACAGCTTCTTCCACTGGAAAGAATGGCCGAAAAATCTGCCCAGAATATCATTACCGGCGTTGAAAAATCTAAGGAAATTCCATTTGAAAAAGTACTATATGGAATCGGGATCAAGCATGTAGGAGAAACAGTTGCTAAAAAACTGGTGAAAAACTTCCCTACTATTGAAGAATTAAAAAGTGCTACTGTTGAAGAACTTTGTCAGGTAGAAGATATTGGGGCCAAAATCGCAGTAAGTATTGTAGATTTCTTCCAGAATTCTGAAAACTTATTAATGATTGAGCGTTTAAAATCTTACGGGGTACAGCTTGAAAAAGGAGAAAGTACCAATGAAGTTTTGTCTAACGTTCTTGAAGCAAAAACATTCCTTTTTACCGGAAAATTATCACTATTCACCAGAGAAGCTGCTGAGGAAATGGTAGAGAAGCACGGAGGAAAGAATATTTCTGCGGTTTCGAAAAATCTGAATTATCTCGTAGTTGGAGAAAAAGCAGGAAGTAAACTTAAAAAAGCTCAGGACATCGGAACGATTGAAATTCTGGATGAGCAACAGTTTCTCGATCTGATTGAGAAACAATAATAAAATTCAAATAATTATTAAATAAACCATTAAGATATTTACTTAATGGTTTATTTTTGCTCCATACTAAACTTAAGCAAACTAATACATGAAAAAACTCTACCTGATTATCTTTATGATGGTCGTTTCCACATTTCAGGCTCAGACGCTGAATGTCGATACCTATTTGAAAACAAAATTGTTTACTTACGGAGCAACAAGTGATTCTAACGGAAACTTTATTACTCTGGATACAAATAATGATGGACAGATTCAACTATCGGAAGCTTCGCTGGTTTATAAAATAAATCTATCTGATCTTTCAAATGCTATTACAAGTTTATCAGTACTTACTGAATTTCCAAATTTAACTGAGCTAAAACTAACAAATCCTGATATATCCTCTAATCTGGTTTTCAGTAATTATACCAAGCTTCAAAAATTAATTTTTTTAGGCGGAGAAGTAGGTAACGTAACGATTGAAAACTGCAATGCTCTAAATATTGCACAACTTGGTAGCTGGGGAAACGTTATAAATATTCAGAATAATTCGGTACAAGAAATTTCTGTTTCCAACATTAATGGGTTTAATATTTCCGGACTTCCTAATCTTAAGAAATTATCATTGGAGAATTCAACGATGACTTCTTTAAATTTAAGTAATCTCCCTGCGCTGGAAGAAGTAAATGTTAATCAAAACCAATTTCTAACAAGTATTAATTTTGCCGGAGATACAGCTTTGCAAAAACTAGAATTATTTCGTAATAAACTAAGCAGTCTTTCGATTCCTAATCCTTCTTTAGTAAACTATTTAAGTATAAGCTCCAATCTTTTCCAGACTTTTGATGTAACTCCTTATACTGGATTGAGAATGTTTCTTGCTCACGAAAACCAAATCACAAGTTTAGACTTTAGTTCAAGCCCTCTGATTGGAATGCTTTATATTTACAATAATCAACTTACTACATTAACACTTAATAATAATCCAATTTTAGGTTATTTGTATGCCAATAATAATCATATAACTCATATTGCATTTGATCAGGCAAGAGGCTTAAAAGGTATTCACGTATTGAATAATTCGCTTACGAATATTGATTTATCAAAGCAGACTATTCTGGATATTGCTGAGCTTGATAATAATCTTAATTTACAGACTTTAAATCTTAAAAACGGAAAGCATAATTATCTTGGCATTGGCTTTTCAAATACACCACAACTGCAATATGTATGCACTGACCCTATAGAAACTAACTATATAATATCGCAATTAGCATACTATAATCAACCCAATACTGTTGCAAATTCTTATTGTTCTTTCACACCAGGAGGTTCTTCTTATTTTGTCCTTCAGGGTAAAACAAGATATGACATGAACACAAATGGATGCGACATTAATGACATGATAAAACCTTTTCAAAAATTCAATATTTTAGGGCAAAACATGGCCATTTCAGATGCGTTCGGATCTTATTCTTTCCCACTGATATACGGAACTAACACGATCACCCCGATGTTGGAAAATCCTTCCTATTTTAACATTACGCCACCTTCATTCACTACCAATTTTCCAACACAGCCAAGTCCTTATACGCAGAACTTTTGTTTAACGGCCAATGGTACACATAATGATCTGGAAGTTGTGATTATTCCTATACAGGCAGCCATTTCAGGATTTGATGCTCAATATAAAATCATTTATAAAAACAAGGGAACAGGAACACAATCCGGAAATATAGCTTTTAATTTTGATCATAGCCGAATGACTTACCAGACTGCTACAACAGCGCCTGCATCTCAGTCCATGGGAGTACTCAACTGGAATTTCACCAATCTTCTTCCTTTTCAAACAGAGGAAATCACAGTTACTGTAAAATTAAACACTCCAACACAGAACCCACCTCTCAATAGTGGTGATATTCTTCATTATACAGCACAAATCAACGGAGCAACAGATGAAACACCAACTGACAACAATTTCACCCTAAACCAAACCGTTGGAAATTCTTTTGATCCAAACGATAAAACCTGTCTTGAAGGAACTTCTATTGCAAAAACTCAGGTTGGAGATTATGTTCATTACTTAATCCGATTTGAAAATACCGGAACAGCCAATGCCAGAAATATTGTAGTAATGGATGAAATTGATGCATCAAAATTTGATCTGTCTTCTGTAGTTGCACTCAATGGAAGCCATAATTTTATAACAGAAATCAAATCCCCGAATATTTTGGAATTTATTTTTGAAAACATTCAACTTCCATTTGATAATGATCATAATGATGGATATGTTGCCTTTAAAATAAAGACAAAATCCACCTTGAATACTGGAGATTCTTTCAGCAATACAGCTAAAATCTATTTTGATTACAATGCTCCTATTGTTACCAATACCTATACAACAACTATTGCAGGTACACTGGCTACTTCGGAGATCCAAAATGATAAAAATGGAATGAGTATTTATCCTAACCCAGTAAAAGACATCCTATATATCAGATCTCCAAATGAAGTAAGCAAAGTGGAAATCTACGACCTGGCAGGAAGAATAATTAATTCTATAGGAACGAAAGGAAATTCTGTAAATGTTTCGGATCTGTCTAAAGGAAATTATCTGATTAAGCTATTCTTAAAAGATAAAGTTTCTGTTCAGAAATTCATTAAAGATTAAACTTATAAAAACTACTCTATAATAAAAGGCTGCAAATAATTTCTGCAGCCTTTTATATTTTAGTAATGTCTAATCCATAATTCATACAAAATAAAAATTATTAAGGGAATGGAAACTCCTATTTATGATCTCTATTTAAGGTTTTCACAGTTCTTTTCGACAGTAAATAATACATTTGAAACAGTCTCTGCAAATTCTACATCTTTATTTTCAAAATAAAAAAAGCCTTCTTCTAGATTGGTTTTATTTTTCACAATCCAGGAGTTGATTTTTTTAATATCTTCACTTTTGAAATCCTTAAAAATTTTACCATCGTAAATCAGATCAGAATAATAATTATCAATACAATCAACAAGAATTTTAAACCCGTTTTCCCGGATATTTGTATTCCAACACTCAAGTATCTTATCAAGATCTCCGCTTATCTTATAAATACCGGTGAAGGTTTCATGATCAAAATAAGATTGGGTTGCAATGCGATACTGCCACCATTGCCAAATAAAAGCTTCAACGGCTGCTCTTTCATCTTCCGGCCACATTTTAAAGTTTCCATATTCTAATTTACGTAAAAGTAAGTCTGTATCAACCTTAGAGCTTCCTCTAGCACAAATATCAAATAGTCTGGGAAGAAAATGTTTAAAATCTTCAATATTACCCCAGGTTGTCAAAGCTTTAAACGCATACCTTGAAAGATCATTTTCTTCTAAATCTCTCAAAGGCATAATATGAAGTTTTTCTTTGTCTGTTTCAGAAACACAGCATGGGCATCCGTTTATCTTTTCTACAAGAGGATAAACGGAGAAAGTTTCATAAAGATGTTCTACAGATAATTCTAATGCATTCATATATTATTTGAAAACAATGATTGTGTATGGATTTGTTTCACCTGCTTTCGGCAAGATCAACCTTATATGTTCTTTCTTATTATAATAATCAACATAAGGTTCTCTGGTAATGATTTTCCCTTTTCCGGTTTCTTTATATCCTGCTTCTTTTATAATTTTGAGATACTGTTCGTATTCTTTTTTACTTTTAAATTCAAACTCAATCCTGTCCTCAGATTTGTCCTCGTATTCAAACTTTCCAATTTTAGATTGGTAATCAGCTGATTCATATTCAGCCAACACAAATCCTAGGCCTTCTGTTTTGTCATAAAATTTATAATTAAGACTTTTCATTTCTTTTTTAAAATCAGCCATTCCCAATTTGTTGAATGCAGCAAATTGTTCTAAAGTAAAAGTTTGAGCAGAAAGGGTTATACAGAATAATATAGCTAATAAACTTACAATTTTTTTCATTCTGTTAATTTGCTCACAAATATAAAATAATAATCTTTGTTTAAAATTTGTTTTCCATATCCAGCAAGCTATAAGGTCTGATTCTACTATTCAAAAGCTCCAGCAAAACCTTTGCTTTCACATTTGAAATATCGGTCTGAATACTGTACCGGATGCCTTTTAGCTGGGGAAATACTGTGGTAGACACCTTGTCTAGGACATTAGGATTTTTTTTGGGCTGATTCATAATCACACAGATATAGGATGAAGTCTTAATTCCACAATGCCGCATATCTACTATAAAAAACAAAATCACTTCGTCAAAACGAATGAATGTGGGCTTTCTTAATACGTTATAAACAATGATCTGCTTATCAGTTACTGTCAGTAGTGGCTCTGTTCGTACCAGCAGCAGTATAGAATAGAGTATTCCAAATGAAAAAAGCGTAATTCCAAGGGAAAGAATTCCTATTATAAAAATATTTTCATCCTTGAAATCTATATAAGACAAACCAAAAGTAAAAACACATGAAATGATAAGCAGTATCAGACTTTTAATCTTGCTGGAATAAAAATGACGCTCTTTCATATGTTCTTTGGTCTCAATTTGATAGGACTCAAAGATATAAAACTTTAAGCAACAGGAAGTCTGAAGTAAAATGTACTGCCATTATTTGGCGAACTGTTTACCCCAATTTCTCCATTTTGCTTCTCTATAAAGTTTTTAGAAATGGCTAACCCAAGACCTGTTCCATTCTGATGTTCTCCAGGAACCTGAAAATATCGGTCAAAGATCTGACGGTGGTATTTTTCATCTATCCCACTTCCTGTATCAATGATATTAAACTGGATAAAGTCTTCTACTCTTTCCACAAAGATTTTAATTTCTTCATCCTGAAAGGAATGTTTCACCGCATTGGTCAGGAAATTATTTATCACCCAAACGGTTTTGTCAAAATCAGCCGTCACAGAATCTGTATCCTCCAACTGATATTCTGTCTGGATTGAAATATTTTTCTGCTCTGCCAGTTTTTCAACATTTTTCACGGCAGCCTGTACAATTTCCTTAGGTGAACATTTCTCAACAGTTAACCGGATATTTCCGGATTCCACTTGCGAAAGATTAAGGAGTTCCCCGGTAATATCCAGCAAACGCTGGCCATCTTCGTTAATACTTTTCAATAATTCCTGCTGCTGTTCATTCAGCTCTCCGAATTTTTGGTTTCCGAGCAGCTGCACACCCATTTTTATAGCAGAAATTGGAGTTTTCAACTCATGAGAAATCGTTGCAATGAAATTGGTTTTGGCAAAATCCAGTTCTTTGAAAGGGGTAATATTTCGCAGTAAAATTACCTTTCCAATATATTTTTTCTCCTTCTCCCCTGTTTTCACAATATTGATGGGAACAATATCCTGTTCAAAATAATTCTCTTTATTTTCCCGGACAATCTTAATCGGTTCTTTTACCGGATGATCAATATTTTTAAGCAGTTCCCTCATCAAATCATTATTAACAGCAACTTCATGGGCAGTTTTTCCTATAATATCTTCTTTGCGGAGATTGGTAATTTTTAAAGCTTCATCATTAATCATATAGATAAAGTGATTTTCATCCAGCCCGATTACTGCATCATGCATATTATTTACCAGGGTTTCGATCCTTTTCTTCTCCATCAGTTGCTTGGAAAGATTACTGCTTTCGTATTCCTGAAGCTTTTCTGCCATCACGTTGAAAGAATCTGCAAGACTGTTAAATTCTTCACTTCCTTTAAAATGTACTCTTTCATTATAATTTTTATCTGCAATCTGTCTGATACTGAAGGTCAGCTGATTGATGGGTTCTGCAATGGTTTGCGGCAGGTTGAACAGTAAAATAAAAGCAATCAGAAAGCAAACCGTTCCCAGGCTGACAATCCAGAAAGTGGCATTTCCAGCTGTAATAATGGCGATATCACTTTTTCGTTCAATCCCTTTCATATTTAAAGACATGATTCTGGCCAGATCTTCACGGATTAACTTCTCTTTATTGGTTGTAGGTTCTTTTAAATAACTCTTAAAATGCAGATTCAGATTTTGAGTAGCTTCCTTTTCCCCAAATTCTGTAAGGTTTTTTTCCTGCAGCTTATTATTTTTTTGAAAATCTGCAATGGCCACTACACTGTCTGTACTGATATGATCCAATGCCAGAAGCATATTTTTAGAGAATTCAAGGCTGTTGTAATTGGCTGTAAGAATCTTTTCTGTATCAGATTTAAGCTTATTGATATATACTGAGCCTATGACTGAAAGCAGAACAATCAGTAAAAATAAAAGGCCAACGCCTAAGGTAAGTTTTGTTTTAAGTTTCATATGAAGACTTATTGTTTTTTAAAAGACATATGCAATCGCGTCATCTTTATCGGTGTTTGAGTTTCCAAATCATTGCGATTTCATTACTTTTAAGATAAAATAATAATATCTACCTGTCTTTCATTCAGCCTGTTCATCAAAGTATAGATCCAACTATAACCGAACAGACGCTGCCAGAGCTTTGCATGAGGTTTTCCAATACAGACTGTGGTAATGTTATGGGCAATCACATACTCAAGGATTCCATTATGAACACTGCTTTCCTTGACTCTGACAACTTTGGCTCCCAATTCCTGTGCTAAATTAAAATTATTAATCAAATATCGCTGCTTGTCCAATGCTATTTTTTCAGGGTTTTCAGAAGGTTTCTGAATATAGAGAACCGTCCATGGGCTGTTGTAGTAACTCGCCAGCCTGGCCGTTTTTCTAATGATTGTTTTAGCAATCTTCTCATTACTGCTAATACAGGCAAGGAATTTTATGGGTTTAAAATTCTCTGTCTTGATTTCTGCCTCTACTTTTCTTTCTACATGGGTGGCCACTTCTTTTAGCGAAAGTTCACGAAGCTGAAGAATGTGCCCACTCTGAAAAAAATTACTGAGAGCCGTCTGAATTTTCTCTTTTTTATATATTTTCCCTTCTTTCAACCGGGTGAGCAACTCATCTGCGGTAAGGTCAATATTCACTACTTCATCAGCTAAGGCTAAGATTTTATCCGGAACCCTTTCAGCTACTTCTACCCCTGTAATTTTTTTAACTTCCTCATTCAGACTTTCAATATGCTGAATATTCATGGCACTGATAACATTGATTCCGTTATCCAGAATTTCCAGCACATCCTGCCATCTTTTTTTATTTTTAGAACCTTCCACATTGGTGTGGGCCAGCTCATCTACCAGCACTACCTCCGGATGTTCATTGATAATAGCCTGGAGGTCCATTTCCTCCAGATTTTTACCTTTATAAAAGACTGATTTTCTTTCAATTGCCGGAATTCCTTCCACCAGAGCTACGGTTTCCTCACGGTCATGGGTTTCTATGTAGCCGATCTTTACATCAATGCCGTTTCGTAAGAGAGCATGAGCCTCCTGCAGCATCCGGAAAGTCTTCCCAACGCCTGCACTCATCCCGATATAGATTTTAAATTTTCCTTTCCGGGATTTCTGGATCAGTTCTAAAAAATGTTTTGCTGATGACATTGATTTTATTCTTTTTAGTTTTATTTTAAACACGTTTTTCTTAGGTTAAAACCACACCGATAAACTTGTTGTAACGAAAAAATTTCCTTTTCTGAAATCATCATTTTTCGCAAAAACGGCATCCTTGGAAGTAAATCCTCTCGCTTCAGTACGGAAAACAACATTTTTAAATACCGCATAATCTACATTCAGTGAATACCCAAAAGTTTGAAAACCGTTAGGAGTTCCGGTACTGATGATCACTCCGTTTTTATCGTTATAATATTCCAGTCTTCCAGCCAGCGCCCATTTATTGTTAACCTGATATTTTGCCTGTACGTTAGGGCTGTACCAAATATTATACTGCTCACTTCCTTTAGTCTTCTGCTCTGCTCCGATATCAAATCCCAGTAAAGCTGAAAATTGATCTGTAAGCTGAAAGCTTCCATACAAATCATGGAAATAACGCATCCTTTTATTATCCTTAGCTTTATCATTTCCTATAAATGAACTGCTATTCAAAGTTACTTTATCATTGGGTTTGTAGGTCACCTGATGCCCAAAAGAAATACTTTGGTTCTCTTTTACTTTTGCAATACGCTGCCAGCCATTCAGTACCAACCCACTTAAAAACCATTTTCCATTGTCTGAAGTATAGGAAATCTTGGCTCCGGTTTCAAAATAAGGCGAATTTTCAGCAGCAAAACTTCTGGTCAGGTTGATATTATCTTTTCCTATGGCACTTTCCCAGCCGATATGGGAAGGCACGATTCCCGCATCAATCCATAGGTTTTTATTTTTTGATATTTTGATTCCTACATTTGCTTCGTTGATATATCGTAAAGCATTCTGTTCTGCAGCCATATTATCCTGTGCGTAAGTTCCACCCATTAATGCAAGATTGGCACGAACATTTTCACTCTGATAATTAGCTTTTATAAGCCCCAAGTTAAGGTTCAACTCATTATGCCTGTTGTATGAGTATAAAAAGTTTTGACGGAGATGATCTCCCGGCTCATTAAAATCATAGGTATAAAAGAGTTCTGCATAGGCAGAAAATGTAACTTTTGATTCTGTTTTTAATGAGTCTGACGATTGTGCTTTGGAAAGAAATGTTCCAAAAATTGCACCTATAAATAGATATTTTTTCACGTTAGTCGTAAATTATTAACCATGTCAAGGTTTGGAACCTTGACATGGTTAGTTCAAGATTATTAGATTATTTTAATTGGTCCAAAGCTATATTAAGCTTTAAAACATTGATTTTTGAAGGCCCAAAAAGTCGTAAAAATGGCTTTTCAGTTTGATTTTTAACTAAGGTATTGATCTGCTCTACAGAAAGGCTTCTCATTTTGGCAATTCTCTTTGCCTGATATAAAGCTCCTTCTTCTGAAATATCAGGATCCAATCCACTTCCACTCGCTGTAACGAGCTCTACAGGAACTTTTGTGTTTTCCATTTCCGGATTCTGCAGCTTGAGAGTGTCTATTCTTTTCTGAACAGTTTCCAGATATTCTTCATTGCTTGGCCCTTTATTACTTCCCCCACTTCCTGCTGCATTATAGTTTACTGAGGATGGGCGGCCATGGAAATATTTTTCAGATTTAAATTCCTGTCCGATATTGGCATAGAACTTTTGTCCTTTGTAATTAATGATCTCTGCATTTCCCTGGTTAGGTAATACTTTTGATCCGCCATATACAACGATCAGATAAATTCCTACAACTGCCAGCATTACAAGTGTTAATCTGAATGCTGAAACGATATGATTTTTCATTTTTTTAATTTTAATAGAATAAACTAATCAGTAAGTCAATGATCTTGATTCCAATAAACGGTACAATGACTCCTCCCAACCCATAGATCAAAAGATTTCTTCTTAATAATGCACTGGCACCGATCGGCTTGTAAGCCACTCCTTTTAATGCTAATGGAATCAGGAAAGGAATAATCACCGCATTGAAAATAACCGCTGATAAAATGGCTGTTTCCGGACTATGAAGATTCATGATATTCAATTTCTGAAGCGATGGAATAAAGGTGATAAACAGCGCCGGGATGATGGCAAAATACTTCGCCACATCATTGGCAATACTGAAAGTTGTCAAAGTACCACGGGTCATCAGTAACTGTTTTCCAATCTCTACGATCTCAATCAGTTTGGTAGGGTCATTATCAAGGTCTACCATATTTCCTGCTTCTTTTGCAGCCTGGGTTCCGCTATTCATCGCTACGCCCACATCAGCCTGAGCAAGTGCCGGAGCATCATTCGTTCCGTCTCCCATCATCGCTACCAGCTTTCCTTCCTGCTGTTCCTTCTTGATGTAGTTCATCTTATCTTCCGGTTTGGCTTCAGCAATAAAATCATCTACCCCTGCTTTTTCGGCAATAAACTTTGCCGTTAAAGGATTATCTCCGGTTACCATTACCGTTTTCACTCCCATTTTTCTCAACCGCTGGAAACGTTCCTGGATCCCCGTTTTAATAATATCCTGAAGTTCAATAACTCCCCATACTTTTTCGTTAACGGATACTACTAAAGGAGTTCCTCCGTTTTCAGAAATTTTGGTTACCGCATCCTGGGTTTCCTGCGGGAAAAGATTCCCGGTTTTTTCAGTCAGTTTTTTTATCGTATCATAAGCTCCTTTTCTGATTCTGGTTTCTTCAAAATCAATTCCTGAAGTTCTGGTTTCAGCAGTAAAATCAATGTAAACTGGATTGGGAACTAACAAATCTTCCGATTTAAGAGCACTCAATTCAATAATAGATTTTCCTTCCGGTGTTTCATCCGCAACAGAACTCAAAGCAGAGGCTTTAATAAAGTCTTCAACCTTAATTCCGTTGGCCGGATGAAATTGAGTGGCTTTACGATTTCCGATGGTAATTGTTCCGGTTTTATCAAGTAACAAAACATCAATATCACCTGCTGTTTCTACTGCTTTTCCACTTTTTGTGATAACATTTGCTCTTAAAGCTCTATCCATTCCCGCAATTCCGATTGCAGAAAGCAGACCTCCAATTGTTGTCGGAATGAGACAAACGAAAAGTGAAATAAATGCCGCAATGGTAATTGGAGTCTGCGCATAATCTGCAAAAGGCTTTAAGGTTAGGGTTACAATAATAAAAGTAAGGGTAAACCCTGCTAGTAATATGGTTAATGCGATTTCGTTAGGTGTTTTTTGTCTTGAGGCTCCTTCTACAAGAGCAATCATTTTATCTAAGAAAGATTCTCCGGGTTTAGTAGTTACTTTTACCTTAATTCTATCAGATAATACTTTTGTACCACCGGTTACTGAACTTTTATCCCCTCCTGATTCACGAATAACAGGCGCACTTTCTCCGGTAATAGCAGATTCATCAATGGTAGCCAACCCTTCAATAATTTCTCCATCCATCGGAATCTGATCTCCGGCTTCACAAAGAAAGATATCTCCTAACTTCATTTCTGCTGACATTTTTAAGACCGTTTCCACCTGAAATCCTGCTTTATTATCTATGACAAGTTTAGCAGGAGTTTCTTCACGGGTTTTTCTCAAGGTATCAGCCTGTGCTTTTCCTCTGGCTTCTGCGATAGCTTCAGCAAAATTGGCAAATAATACTGTAAAAAACAGGATGATGAATACCAGGAAATTATAAGAGAAGCTTCCCTGGGTTTTATCACCAGCCAAGCTGAACATGCTTACGATAAACATGACCACTGTTCCGATCTCCACCAGGAACATGACTGGATTTTTAAACATAATTTTCGGGTTCAGTTTTACGAATGACTGTTTTATCGCTTCGTTTACCAAATCTCTTTGAAACAATGTTTGTGATTGATTTTTCATTTTTTTGAAAGAGTTTATATCATTATAAATCAATAATAACCATCAAGAGAAACCAAATTATAAGGGTTTAGAAATGGATAATATTATGAGTGAACGTTTCGGTAAGTTTTAGACTAGTTCCTTAAACAATTCAGCTTTCTTAATGGTTGAATATTGATTTTAATTTTTAATGTTCACAATTTATTTAGAGAAATACTGTATCTGTTCTGCAATAGGCCCAAGGGTTAATGCAGGGAAGAAAGAGAGTGCTGCAATAAGCAGAATGACTGCAAGTGTCATAAAGCCAAATGTTGCCGTATCTGTTTTCAATGTTCCTGAACTTTCCGGGATAAATTTCTTCTGAGCCAGCAAACCTGCAATGGCTACCGGACCTATGATTGGGATAAACCTTGATAAAAGCAGTACTATTCCTGTTGAAATATTCCACCATGGGGTGTTATCTCCCAACCCTTCAAATCCTGATCCGTTATTCGCTGAAGAAGAGGTAAACTCATACAGCATTTCACTGAAACCATGGAATCCAGGATTATTTAATGTTTTAGCTCCAAATTCTGGCAGATAAGCCGTTAAAGCCGTTCCTACAAGAATTAAAAATGGATGAAACAGAGCAACAATCATCGCAATCTTCATTTCTTTAGCCTCAATCTTTTTCCCCATAAATTCAGGAGTTCGTCCTACCATCAAGCCGCTGATAAACACAGCAAGAATAATGAAAATAAAATAGTTCAGAATTCCTACTCCACAACCTCCATAGAAGCAATTGATCATCATCGCAAGAAGTTCATTCATCCCTGAAAGAGGCATTGTACTGTCATGCATTGAGTTTACCGAACCAGTAGAAATTACTGTAGTTGCAATGCTCCAATATCCTGATGCTGCACTTCCGAAACGGATTTCCTTTCCTTCCATGGCTCCAAGGCTGCTGTCGGCTCCCATTTTTGTAATCAGAGGGTTGCCTCCTGTCTCATTGACAATATTGGGAATGGTAAGCGCCAGAAATCCAACGGTCATTACAGTAAAAATAACCCACGACAGCTTTCTTTTCTTTAAATAGAACCCTAAGGCAAAGACCAATGCAAAAGGAATGATCATCTGGGTGACCATCTCTGTCATGTTCGTCGTATAATTAGGATTTTCAAGAGGATGGGCAGAATTAGCTCCGAAAAAACCACCTCCATTGGTTCCCAAATGCTTAATGGCAACAAAAGCAGCCACAGGACCTCTGGAAACTTCTATTTTTTGTCCTTCAAGGGTAGTAATATGATCTTTTCCTTCAAAAGTCATGGGACTTCCGTTGATAGAAAGAATCAAAGCAACCACTACACTGATCGGAAGTAAAATTCTAATCATTGACTTGGTAAAATAATCATAGAAATTACCCAATTCTGTAGCCGTTTTTTCTTTAAAAGCTTTGAAAAGAACAGCCATAGCAGCCATTCCCGTTGCAGCCGTTACAAACTGTAAAAACATCAGATAAAGCTGGCTTAAGTAGCTTACTCCTGTTTCTCCCGAATAGTGCTGTAAATTACAGTTGACTAAGAATGAAATGGTTGTATTAAAAGCCAGATCAGGTGACATATTTGGGTTTCCGTCAGGATTTAAAGGTAACCAGGCCTGAGTCATCAGAAGAGTAAATCCTACTATAAACCAAACCAGGTTAATCGCCAACATCGCATACATATTCTGCTTCCAGTTCATCTGGCGATTGGGATTAATTCCCGATATTTTATAAATTAACTTTTCAACCGGCTGAAAAACCGGATCTAAAAAGGTTTTCTTGTGTCCATAGACATTAGCAATATATTTACCTAAAAATATTCCGATAACTAATGTGATAGCAAACATGGCTATGATGCCTAAAATTTCTGTATTCATGATCTCTAAAATTTTTCAGGTTTCATTAAAACATAACAGATATACACAAAGGCAAGTATTGAAAGGAAAAATAAACTCCACATAATTTTATATTCTATCAAAAAATTCAACTGATTTATACAAAAGCCAAAACAATACTGCAAACAGCAGGATCAAACTTATAAGCATCATATCTTTATTATTAAGGTTAAGAGAGTAAACAATACATACGATACAATCAGCAAACTAAAAGTGGAATGCTCCCGTTTTTTCAACGTTTTTCTTGAAATTGTCATTTTTAAATATTTTATTCAGAGACTATATGCCAAAAGAAAGTCCAATCCTTAAACAAACAACATAAAATACTATAAAACAACACATTAAACCAATACGATTATCTGTATAAAAACAGAAAAGCCTATCAAAATGATAGGCTCTTTATTAAAATGATAAAAGGTTTATTTCAGTCCGTATTCTTCGAGTTTACGATATAGCGTAGCAATTCCAATTTCGAGGAGTCTGGCCGCTTCTGCCTTATTACCTTTTGTGTATTGCAATACTTTTTGGATATGAATTTTTTCAAGAGATCTTATGCTCAAAGAATCACTTTCCTGAGCAGGCTTTTCTGAATAGAGTGGAAGACTTTCTGCGTCCAGGATATTATCATTCATCAGAATCAGACTTCGTTCTACCGCATTCCTTAATTCCCTGATATTTCCTTTCCAGTTATTTTTTTCCAGCATTTTGTAATAATCCGGGCTTACCTGAATGGATGACAAATGTAACTTATGTGAAAATATATCGATGAAGTTCTTCGCAAGCATTTTCAGATCCTCTTTTCTTTCTCTTAAAGCAGGCAGTGTAATTTCAAAAACATTCAGTCTGAAATACAGATCTTCTCTGAAATTTCCATGTCTTATTTCCTCTTCAAGATTTCTATTGGTAGCGGCAATCAGCCTGAAATCAGATTTAGAGACTTTGGTTTCCCCCATTTTGATAAACTCTCCGGTTTCCAGGACCCTAAGCAGCTTTGCCTGAAGTTCTATTGGCATTTCACCCATTTCATCCAGAAATAAGGTTCCTCCATGGGCTTCTTCAATCAGTCCTTTTTTATCTCTCAAGGCACCTGTAAAAGAACCTTGTTTATGACCGAACAGTTCGCTTTCTAAGATTTCCTTGCTAAAAGCAGAGCAATTAATCGCCACAAAGTTATTTTTCTTTCGTTCACTTCCTTCATGGATTGCATTTGCAAACACCTCTTTTCCGGTTCCTGTTTCGCCTGTTAAAAGCACTGCCGCATCTGTTAGTGCTACTTTTTCTGCTAGTTTCTTAGCCTGCAAAATCAAAGGAGAAATACCTATGATTTGTCCAAAACCTTTGGGCACTCCGGTTGGCTGAATCGTTTTTATTCGATTGTCCTTTACCTTTTCCAGAGCCTTATATACCAGAGGAATAATCTTCTCGTTATCATCTCCTTTTACCAGATAATCATAGGCACCATTTTTCATAGCCTGCACTGCATCGGTAATATTTCCGAATGCAGTCATCAGGATAATTTCAAGCTGTGGATATTTAGTCTTAATAGATCTTACCAGTTCTACCCCAAAAGCATCAGGGAGCCGGACATCGCTTAAAACTACATCAAAATCATACTGCTCCAGCATCGTCATTGCAGAACGTGCTGTAGAAGCTTCTTTTACATTAAAATTCTCTTGGGAAAGGATCATTCCTAATAGCTTAAGGAGCTTGATCTCGTCATCAATGATCAGAATGTTTCCGGACATTATAATTCTTTTTGGAAAACTGATACAAACTTATTGATTTTATTTGAGGAAAATCCCTTTATAAAAGAAATTAATTTTATCATGTCCCTTATTCTAGGAGCTTAATCCTGCTATTCACTCATACTCCTCGCGCCTTTCTATCCCAACACTTAAGCCCTGCTCTCCCACTCCTGCTGTGGGGTAACCGTTACTATCAGGGCTAGGAAGGGCAATAGATAATAAATATATGGCTGTGAAGCTGATTGTAAGATTATTGATTGGTAATGAGTAGTAATGATGAATATTTGTATGATGCTTTAGATTCTCAGTACTACTCACTATTTGTTATTCCGTAGGGATCCAGTCAACATTATCCATCTTATTATTGTATTCAAGTTTACCATTAAAAATAAGAAGCTATTTTTCTCCTTTCAACCGTTGGGATCTTTCAGGCTGACAAAATATGGTAATACAGACGAGTCCAATGATATCAGAAATATAACTTGATAAAATAAAGACAATGTAAAGAGAAAATAAGCATCAGGGATTCTACAGGCTCAGCATTCAATAGAAACGGGCTTTAGCCAAAACATAGATACTAGATAATATTCAATACTTATTGCTTATCA